>JBFXAH010000007.1:0-302222 GCA_050184475.1 Pirellulales bacterium
TTTTGCAGCGCGACACTTCCTCAAAAGGAAGCATCCGAGGCAAACGACTCCAAGCCGGCTGGAACGAAGACTTCTTGGAACGCATTCTGTGCGGTTTTTCCGGAGATTAAGATGCGATTGCCCTGATGGTGACAGCCAGCCGCAGTGTAGTGCTGCAGTGAAATGCGCACATTGCAATCAAGTAAGTTCTTTTGAAAGGGAATACCTGTCGGGAGTCGCTAGCTTCGAGTGGTCCAGATCTACACTCGATGCCCAGACACTCACTGGTTAGACGTCGAGCAACCACAGCAACAGTGATCTGATCAGTCGCAAGTCTTAACGCTACGACTTGAGATGCTGAGTACGGACGGCGGTCGTAGCAGATGTAATCGTCGCAGTGCCAGGCTCGGCAATGGTGGACGGCCGATTCCCCAGGTCCGGTTCCTTGCTCAGCGGCAAGAGCGGCCTTGACAAAATGGTCATAACTATGTACAAATAATGGCGACTCGCGCCCGGTCCACAACAGAGCGTCGCTGGCTTTGCACGCGGATTGCCTGCCGCCGCGCAGACGAACTCTCCTCCAGAGCTTCGCGGTCACGCGCGATCGTTCGTCAGAGAATTTCCTATCCACAGATTTCACAGCTTACGCAGATGAGCTGCTCGCGGACTCGGCCGCGTTCCCAATCTGCCCTAATCGGCGAAATCTGCGGACCAGAACCCTTGCTTGCGCTGCGTGTTGTTGTTGTTGTTGTTGTGCGCTGCGACATCAGCGGGCAACAAAGCAACATGGCTTTGCGCCTTTGCGCGAAATCAATCGTCTTTGGACGCAAATCGGAGCTTTGGACGCAAGTTGGACGCAAAGCCCTTTGATTTGCGTCCAAGAATAAATCGAGTGGCTCAGAGGACTTAGCCGCCTGTAACACGGCTTTGGACGGTTTGGACGCAAAATTCCGGACATGGAGAGAGAGATAACGCGGGAACTCGTCAACCACGGATATCACGGATGACACAGACCAAGAGCTCGGGGAACTGACCGCTTTCCCAATCTGTGTAAATCGGCGAAATCTGCGGACCACGAACCTGCATTGCTTTGCGCCTTAGCGCCTTTGCGCGCGATCCATGGTCGTTCGCGCGTCGAGATCGCACGCCGGTACCCTGGCCCCTGACCACTTCCTTCGCAGTAACAACCCGGACGCAAAACGCCTGCGCCGGACGCAAACCGGACGCAAACCCGGACGCAAAATGTCGACGTGTTACACGCCCCAAACTGTGCCCGCTAATCGAGTTCGGGTGCAATATCAAAAAACCCGGACGCGCCGGACGCAAAATTACAGCACATGGAGAGAGAGAGAAGGGGTCTGGATGAATAGAAACTAGAAGGAGATTCAAATCCGCGGACCACGGGCGCGGAGCGCGTAGAGGACAAGGTCGCTGGCGGCAGCTCAGCGCCGCTTGGTCGGCGTCGGCTCAGGATCGCGCGCTATCGACGGTTCTCCCTCGTCGGGCAAGGGCGCCTCGGGCTGTGCGAGCTCGCCTGCCTCGGTTTGATGGTTTGGTGTCGCCGGCGCTTCGCGCGAGCGCGACCACCAACGCCGATCGTCGAACGCTGTCTGCCCTTCGATCACCCGCGTCATGGCGATCTGCTGCTGGTCGTCGTATTGCACCTCGACTTTGACCTGCTGGCCGTCGAGCAACATCTCGGCCGGCGTGCCGACGACTTCCCAAAGCCCGAAGGTAAAGAAATCGGCGGCCGCGTGACCGACCATGCGCCCCGCCTTGACCGGTTTGGTCACCCCCTGACGAAAGGCATACACATCGGTCGCCTGGCCTGCCTGCACTCCGCTCCAGACAGGATTACCGAGCTCGGCAATCACGTGCGTGCGCGGCGTTCCTTGGGCGAGCACCGAAAGATCGCGCTTCGGTGGCAGCTTGTAGGCCATGCCGACGGCACAACCGGTGTTGCTGGCCAACAATGCCAGCGAGCAGAGCGCGACGAGCCGGACGGCGGCGTGTGGCATCGAGGAACTAACCGTGAGAACTGCGACCGCGGCCATCGCGGCCAACGGCCCTTGGCCCGTGGGCGCCGGCAATCGCCGGGCCCTGCGGGGGGCCAATCGTATCGTCGCCTTGCAGCCGGGGTCAAGTTCAGCCGGGGCCTTGCCAGCGGGCGGGTTCCGCCTTTCCCAACCTGTTGACCGTGCTACACTTGCAAAGCCCCAGCTCCGCAGCACTGGCAGGCGATTCCCCCCATCGAGACACCCCCTGCTGGCCCCCGACACCATGAAGCAGCTTCGCACGAAAGGGGCCCGACGCAAATTCGAAGTCGCCCGCGACGACCAGGGGGTGCCGCACATCACGGCCCAGGCCTGGCGCGACGCCCTCTACGGGCTGGGCTTCATGCACGCCGTCGACCGGCCGACGCAAATGCTCTTCGCGCGGGCCGTGGCGAGCGGTCGCTCGGCCGAGCAGATCAGCGATACGCCCGAACTTTTCGAGACAGACCGCTTCTTCCGCAAGGTCGGCCTCGACCAGCACCTCGAACGCGAAGTGGCCGCATTGGACGACGAGTCGTTCGGCCACCTGACCGCCTACTGCGAGGGGGTCAACGACGGCATGAAGCAAGGTGGCCGCTCGCTGCCGATGTGGGCCACGGGGTTTCAGCCCCAGCCCTGGAACCAGCACTCGGTGCTGTTGATCGGCAACCTGCTGAACTTCGGCGGCTTGGCCGTCGGCCAGCAGCAGAACGAGCGGATCATTCTCGAGCTGATCAAGGCGGGCGTGCGCGACGACTTGCTGCGCGAGCTCTTCTCGCCGCTGTTGGATCACGCCGACTTCGAGCTCTATCGCCAACTCAAGATGTCGAGCCGGCTGTCGAGCGAGGCGATGGAGCTGATCGGCGATTTGCCCCGCCTGGCCGGCAGCAACGCCTGGGCGGTCGGTCCCGCGCGCAGCGCGACGGGAACGGCATTGCTGGCCTCGGACCCGCACTTAGAAGTCAACCGCTTGCCGGCCATCTGGTACGAGGCGGTCGTCGAGTGGGACGGCAACTACGTGCTCGGGGCGACGTTGCCCGGCTGCCCGATGTTCGCGATCGCGCGCAATCGTGATCTCGCCTGGGGGGTGACCTACCTCAAGGGAGATACCAGCGACTACTTCGTCGAAGAAGTGCGTCGCGGCGAGCGCGGTTGGGAATATCGCCGGGGCGACGACTGGCACGAGTTCCAGATTCGCGAAGAACTGCTCGCCCACAAAGGTGGCGCCAGCGAACGGCTCGAAGTGCTCTTTAACGAGCAGGGGACGCTCGACGGCGATCCCGACGTGACCGGCCCGGGCTACTATCTGTCGGTCGCTTGGACCGGAGATCACGGCGGCGTGCAGCGTTCGGTCATCTCCTGGTTAGAGATGTCGCACTGCCGGTCGGTGCTCGAAGGGATGGACCTGGCGCGCGAGAACCCGCACCCCACGCTCTGCTGGGTATTCGCCGACGCCGGCGGACACATCGGCTGCCAGGCGAGCGGCATGTTTCCGCTGCGCGGACACGACGCCGACGGCCGCCCGCACAGCGGTTTGATTCCCGTGCCGGCCTGGGAAACGCGCAATCACTGGCAAGGATGGCTCGACACCACGCTCTTGCCGCGCAGCTACGATCCGCCCGAGGGCTTTGTCGCCACGGCCAACGAAAGCGTCAATCCTCCCGGCGGACCAATGCTGGTCACGCAACCGGTGCCCGACTATCGCAAGCGGCGCATCGTCGAGCGGCTCCAGCAGATCGACCGCGCGACGCTGCTCGACATGCAGTGCCTGCAATACGACGTGCTCAGCGTGCAAGCCCGCGACCTGCTGGCGGTCTTCTTGCCCCATCTGCCCGAGGGGGAAGTTCGCACGCGGCTGGAACAATGGGACTGCCGCTTCGACATCACCAGCAGCGAGGCGACGCTGTTCACGCGCTTGTACCGCAACGTGCTGCTGGAGATCTTCGGACATCTGCCGGGGGGCATCGGCTGGCGACGAATGCTCTATTTGTCGACGCGCTCCGGCTTTTCGCTGATGGTGGTGACCACGATCGATCGCCTGCTGCAAAAAGACGAATCGCTGTGGTGGCAAGGGCGCGACAAGGGAGAGTTGATTCGCAAGGCGGCGGCCAATCTCGGGCCCGAAGACTCGCAGCCGTGGTCGCAGACCAACGCCTTTCAGTTCACGAATCGGTTTTTCGAGGGGCGCTTCGTCGGCCGCGCGCTCGGCTTTCACACCGAGAAAGTTCCGATGCCCGGCTGCCACGCCACGCCGTTTCAAGGGCATTTGCTGCGCGTGGCGACGCGCGAAGCGACGTTCGCCCCCAGTTATCACTTCACCGCCGACCTGGGAACCGACGAAGCCTGGACGAACCTGCCCGGCGGCCCGAGCGAGCATCGCTTTTCGGGCTATTACATCAACGACATCCCAAGGTGGCGCGCCGGCGAATACAAACGGCTCTGGCCACAGAAGGTCGCTCACGCCGGGACACCCGATGGCTGACATGCGCGAGCCAACAGCGGCAGAGCAAAACCAGTTGCCGGGGACATTGATTTCATTACCGGAGGTGCGCATGCCAACGCGCCTGAGGTCTACTAATGAGTAACTCGCCAATGCTCCACCACGGCCGGCGCCGTGCGGTTGTGATGCTCCCCGCACCACCTGGCAAGCCGCGCAGCGCTTTTCACTGCGTGGCAATCTGGGCCAGTCGAGCGTGCCGTCCAACCCGGGCCGGGCAACTTCTGCTCGTGGCTTCGCTGGGCATCGCGATCGGCGCCGCCCAAACGCGCGCGGCGGCCGACGACGGGCAGATCGTCTTTCCCGGCCTGACCTGGGAGCGGCGCACGCCGGCCGAAGTCGGGCTCGACGCCACGAAGCTCGACGAGCTCGCGCGGCTGGTCGAGGGGCGCGGCTGCGTCGTGCGGCATGGCTACCTGGTCTATGGCTGGGGGGATGAAGCCAAGAGCCGCGACGTGGCTTCGGCCGTCAAGCCGGTGATCAGCACGTTGCTGGCAATCGCTGTGCAGGAAGGGAAGCTCAAGAGCGTCGACGACCGCCTGGCCGATGTGCTTCCCGAGCTGGCCTCGCTCGACGGTGATCTCAAAGGGGGCAAGAACGCCGGCATCACCTGGCGGCACCTGGCATCGCAAACGTCGGGCTACGGTTTGACCGAGCCGCCCGGCGCCGCGTATGGCTACAACGACTTCGCCCTGGCGCTCTACTTCGACACGCTGATGGACAAAGTCTACCAGGCAAACGACGACGAAGTGCTGCGCACCCGGCTGGCCGAACCGCTGGAGTTCGAAGACTCGTATTCGATCACCAAGAACCGGCCGGGGCGGCTCTCGACTTCGGTCCGCGACTTCGCCCGCTTCGGCCTGCTCTATCTGCGCGGCGGGCGGTGGCGCGAGCGGGTGATTGTCGAGCCGAAGATGGTCAGCCTGCTGCTGACCTCGCCGATTGCGGCCGACATGCCGCGGACCGCCGGCAACGACGCGCCGATGCTGCCCGGGCAGCGCTCGATCGGCGGCGGCAAGAACATCACGCCGGCGGGGCCGGGCTTTTACAGCTTCAACTGGTGGCTGAACCGTGTCGACGGCCAGGGGCGGCGATTGTACGTCGACGCGCCGCCGGATACGTACGTGGCGGCGGGGCACGGCGGCATGCGGATGCTGTTCATCGTGCCGTCGCTCGATTTGATCGTGTCGTGGAACGACTCGCCGATCGACGATCACGACGCCAGCCCGGGCAACGAGGGGACGAAGTGCAACCAGGCGGCGCGGCTGATGGTCGAAGCGGCTCGCCCTGCTGGCGAGAGCGTGGAAGGCCGTAAGTAGAGCCAACCTTGGCGCCCAGGGCGAGTGGCGGACGGTCGGAAATTACAGCAATTCCTCGGGGATTTGTCCCTAAGGGGACAATGTTCTAAAGTGCGGTTGACTTTGTGGCGACGCGCCGCCGGGATTGCTTTGAGCCCAATCATGATCGGAACCGAACCGATGAGCCTGGATACTAAATTTGCGGCGTTCCTTGGCTCCGCGTTTGTCGCTACGGTCGTGGCGGTTGCGCCTTCGCGGGCCGAAGCGCCGGCAGCGGCGGCGGGGTCGGCCAGCGCCGCCATCAACGCCCCCAGATTCCTCTGCTCGCGGGAGCCGGTCGCCGGTTCCAGTCTCCACCCGCCGGCGCGGTGGAGCGCCACCGACAACGTGCTTTGGAAGAGCGACTTGCCGGGGCTCGGCTGGGGATCGCCCATCACTTGGGGAGATCGGCTGTTCATCACCACTTGCGTGAGCGCCGGCGAAGAGCTTAAGCCGCGCAAGGGGCTCTACCTCGAAGACCTCGACGCCCGCAAGTACAAGCCCGACAGTGCCGAGCACGAGTGGCGCGTTTACTGCCTGGACCTGAAGAGCGGGCAGATTCTCTGGCAGCAACTGGCCCACCGCGGCGTGCCGGCCAAGCCGCACCACATCAAGAACACGCTGGCCAGCGAAACGCCCACGACCGACGGCCGTCGCTTGTACGCCTACTTCGGCAACGTCGGCATGTTCTGCTACGACCTCGACGGCAAACTGCTCTGGAAGCGAATGTTCGAGGCCCACGAAACCAACCTCGGTTGGGGCACCTCGAGCTCGCCGGTCGTCTACCAGGACCGCGTTTACATCCTCAACGACAACGAAGAGGACAGTCATTTGCTGGCCCTCGACGCGGCCACTGGCCAAGAGCTATGGCGTGTGTCGCGTGAAGAGAAGACCAATTACTCGACCCCCTACGTGTGGGAGAACTCCGAACGCACCGAGCTGGTGATCTCGGCCATCGGTTACGCCCGCTCGTACGATCTCGACGGCAAACTGCTCTGGCAGCTCAAGGGGCGATCGATTCTGGCGATCCCCACGCCGTTCGAGCGGTTCGGCAACCTGTATCTCACCAGCGGACACGTGGCCTGGGGGGAGAACCCCTTCTACTGCATCAAGCCGGGTGCGACCGGCGACATTTCGCCCGGCGAAGACGGCAAGGGTCCGCTGGGCGAGTATCTGGCCTGGTATCAGCCCAAGGCCGGTCCGTATCATCCCACGCCGCTGATCCTGGGCGAACAGATCTACATCCTGCTCGATCGCGGCATGATGCTGTCGCTCGACGCCCGCAGCGGTGCCGAGATTTACCCCCGCAAGCGGATTCCCAACGGTCGGGCGTTCACGTCGAGCCCCTGGACCGATGGCGAGAACGTCTTCTGCTTGAACGAAGACGGGGTGACGTTCGTCATCAAGCCGGGGAGCGAGTTCGAGGTGCTATATACCAACTCGCTGGCCGACGACGACATGTGCATGGCGACGCCGATTGTGCTGGGAGACAAGCTGGTGGTGCGTACGAGCGCCCGGGTGTACTGCCTGCAAGAGGGCGCGAAATTGGCGGAAAAATAGCGCGAGACAAGACGACCCGATGACGTCGCTGCTACGTCGTTCTACCGTTCTTGTCGCCGTCGGCGTATTACCGGTACTAGCACCAACGCCCCCAGGCCGGCGAGGATCATCGCTGCCGGCTCGGGTACCACGATGTAGTCGAACTGGTAGGCGGTCGTGGCCCCAAACTGCTGGATCAAGAAGGCATAGTCCCCCGGGCCAAGCGGAATGGCGAATCCAGTGTCGCCAGGGCTGGCCACCGGATCGGCCATGATCGGCAGGATGTCGGCCCCCACCAGATTGGTCGGGATCGACGGATTCGTCGCGCCGGTGCCGAAGTGGGCGTAACCGGTGTAGGCGCCCGCCGTGAGTGGATCGCCGGCGAAAGCCGTGCCGGTCGCGAAGCCGGTGAAACCTTGCGCATCGGCCGAAGTATACGACGCCAGGATGATCTGTTTGAGCTTCATGCCGGCCGGCACCGTCAACGTGACCCAGTCGCGCAGATCGGTGGTCGAAACGACGCTCCCCTTGATCGAGTTGGTGCCGAAGCCCAGCGCGAGCTTCGTCGGCGACGCCTGCACGTTCGACAAGTCGCCGTCGCTGCTCTCGTCCCAGATCACCGCCCCTCGCGCCGACGCGACCGACAACAGCATGACACAAAGCAGACTCAAAGAATTCAGAGAAGCTGGCAGTTTTCGACAGGTCATCACGGGTTCCTCCCTTGTTAGCTCGACGAATCGGCAGGCGACGTAACTGCAAGCGCAGACCGCACTCGGGATGGCGACAAACAAGGCGCGGCCGCGCCAATCGGCGGCCTGCGAGAATTGTCGGAAGCCGCCCACCCAAAGCGCGACACCTGCAAGAAGCGCCACGAGCGATGCTGAAATCGTCGAGCTAGCGGATTAGCAGGCCTTTGGCAGACGGATTTGCACGGATTTGCACCGCGGCGCTAAAGAGTAGCGCCGAGGCGTTACGCAACCGCGCCACTACAGAAACGCGGTGGAACGCTGCAATCTCATCCGCAGGCAAGCCCGTTTTGGATTGCCACATTTTCTGAAAAAACCCGAATAGACACTCGACGGCACTCGTTTCAGTTAGCTAATCATCCGCGACGAGAAGTGCCTACGTTCGCTGCGCTGGGATTGAACCAGCCGACGAGATCTAAAGATCTGCAGCCTGAAAAAGCCTGCAGTCTGCTCGGCTAGATCGCTTCGCCGCCACGTTCGCCGGTGCGAATACGGACGCAATCGTCCAACGGCAGGATGAAGATTTTGCCGTCGCCGATCTCCCCTTTTTCGCCGGTCCGCCCCCCCTTGATGATGGCGTTGACCGTCGGCTCGACGAAATCCTCGTTGACGGCAATCTGCAACTGCACTTTGCGCAGCAGGTTGACCGTGAATTCGTGGCCGCGGTAGATCTCGGTCTGCCCTTTCTGGCGGCCGAACCCCTGGCAATCCATCACGGTCAGGCGGAAGACCTCGACCTCGGTCAGGGCGGCCTTGACCGCCTCCAGGCGGCTGGGCTGAATGATGGCGACGATCAGCTTCATCGTTGGGCGACTCCCCCCGGATAGGTGCGCGTAGATCGTAACCCGCCAGGCGCGCGGGCTCAAGGGAGCCAGACTGTGGTTAATCGATCCGATTGCCGCTGCCCGACGTCCACCCATGCTGGCCTGAAGTTCGAAACTTGTTGGCGTTGCGGTGACGCTTGAAGTAGTTCTGCGTAGTTCGATAGACCAGCGTGCCAGAAACGAGCAATCCGTAAACGAGCACTACCGCCAGAAGTGCCACACAAGCCAGGAACTTGAACAGGCGGACAACCGAGAACTCGTTCTGAAACAACTCGTCTAGCAGTCCGAGAGACGCTACCGCGCAAAACCAGATAACTCCAAGGGCGCACAGCGCCAAAGTTGGCCCCCACAACAGCCACATGCCAATCAAAACAATTGGCTTGTGCGGGACCTGCGACGCTTTGCGGTACGCGCTCGCTTCGGCGAGCAGACTAAGATACGGATCGGTTGTCGCCTTGACCGTCGAGGGCGTCTGGCAGCGCGGGCAAAAATCCGCACCCGCAGGCAGCGCTTTAAGGCAGCCTGGGCATAACGGTTGGTCTCTTCCGCTCATGCCAATCATTCTAACCGAAACGCGATAGCGAATGTCGTTGCGCGAGAGCGCGTCTGGGTTGGCCGTCGGCAGATCACCCGGCAGTGCGACACTAGTAGCACCGCCCGACTGACCCATCGGCGCTCACGCGGACGCGACGGACCAAGAAAAATGCCCCGACTTGGATGAGGCAGGCGGAGCACTCACCCAAGCCGAGGAGCATCCTTCTGACTCGGTGAAGAGCCGGAAGATGGACGGTGGATCAAGAAGGTCTGGCCAGCCGTTCGCCGCCCTCCGCCTTGCGCGCGACTGCTGGTGGGCAAACCAACCGAAGGAGTTGTTGGTGGCTGCGCGGCAATTGACCCGAATTGAACGCTTCGGACCGGGACGTCCGGCCTTCCGCTGGTCGGCCGGTTCATATCCAGCGCAGCGATGAACAAAGAGGATGAGGATGCCACAGGCGAGCTGAACTACTACGGCTTCGCTCCGCACACACAACCCGCCGCCAAGTCCGAGCAGCCAACTAACGCCTGTGACATCCTCTGTACACGCTTGCCAACCCTTTGCAAACGCTACACACGTGGCTCGATCTTCTGTCTGCTCGATCAACGAGTTCGCGCGGGCGAATCGCCAATCCGCAGACCAAGCTAGTCTTTCTTTCCAGCGCCGCCGCCAATTGTTTGCCAGTTGCGTTCGCTAACCCGAGCGGGGTCGGCGATGCATTCTCACCC
Source organism: Pirellulales bacterium (assembly GCA_050184475.1). Taxonomy (GTDB): domain Bacteria; phylum Planctomycetota; class Planctomycetia; order Pirellulales; family JAEUIK01; genus JAIESQ01. The sequence goes on from JBFXAH010000007.1 coordinate 10,219, forward strand.
GCGCTGGTGCATGTTGGCGGTAGCAGCCAGCCGACAGCAGCGCAACGAAAATCGCCAACGTCGGCATCAACAGCAGCAGGCTTGAGTGGATCATGATTTTGTCGCCATCGCGGGCCGCCGGAATCCACTATCGATGCCGAGGCTGCCGCTAGCGTGGGGAGATTGCAACAGCCGTGCCAAGCACTTACCGGACGCGGTGAATTGAGCGAAGTGCGTTATCTGGCAACACCTTTAGGGTCGCGACCCGGCCGCCGTCTTCGCTTCGGGCACGCAACCCTCCGAGTCCCATTGCCTTGAAGTCATGCAGGACTCGTCGCGCGGATGGGCAGGCCGACACGGCATACCCCCGCGGCAGCCGGGTTCTCGCAACCTTGCCTGCACAAATCGGCCGACCGCGGAAATGCCGGCGGTTGCCGCGACGAAAGCGCTCCCCCCTCGGCGAGAAGAATTTCGCGGTTTGCCGCGCGCTCCAGACCGATAACAGACGCTGTAGGCAGTGAGCTAGCGTGGGACCGTGCCGTGGTAGGCGGCTATTGCACGGTCCCTTTTTTATTGCCAGAAGCGGTCGTTGCCCGCGGCCTCGTCGCACCGGGCAAGTGACTTGTCGCAGCAGCTATGGCTCAGCGGAGCGATTCGTCGGCGCCGAGAATCACTGGGCGTTCAAGCGGCGCAGCAGTTCGACGGCCTCTGGACTGTTCGGCGCCAGGCGCGCGGCGGCTTGCGCCGCTTCCAGTGCCGCGGCGCGATCGCCTTGCGCCAAGTGAATTCTCGCCAGATTTAGCTGACCGGCGAGTTGCAGGGCGCGCGAGTTTTGCCCGGCGGCCAGCGCGCGTTGCAGCGCGTCGATCGCCCCGGTGGGGTCTCCCAGATGTGCCAACTGCACGCCCAGCGATAGCCAGGCATTGGCGTATTCCGGTCGCAGCTTTAGCGCGGTGCGAAACTCGTCGACCGCTTCGGCCCTTCGATTCTGCTTCACCAGCAGGGTCCCCAAGTTGTAATGTCCCGTCGGCGACTCGGGGCGCTGCGCTACGAATTGCCGAAACGTGTCTTCGGCCTCGGCCGTCTGGCCAAGCAACCCTTGCACGTAGGCCAGGTGTTGCCAGGCTTCGTCCATTTCGGGACGGAGCCGCCGAGCGCGATCGTAATGTTTGGCCGCGCTTTGCAGCAGGGCCTGTTGCTCCGGCGGCGACTTCGCCCGCCGCGCCTGCCGCTCGAGCGACACCCCCAGGTTGTTGTGCGAGACGTGGCTGTCGGCGTCGATGCGCTCGATGTTGTGCGTGAACAACGTGCCGTCGTCGCGCCACAGCGACGCTTGCCATCCGCTCAGCACCGCCAGGCCGGCGATCGCTAGCGCGACGGCGCCCCACGCCAGTCGCGGCGCGCCGCGCGCGAGAATCGCGGCCAGCAGCAAGGCCGGAGCGAGCATCGCCACATACGCGTACCGATCTGCGACGGTCGACATCCCCTGGAATCCAAAGGGGAGCAACCCCGACACCGGCGCTAAGGCCGCCGCGAAGAGCGCCAGCGCCGTCCACAACAACCGCCGCCTGGGCAGCCGGTAAATCGCCACGACGAGCGCGACCAGCAACAGCCAGGCAAGCTTGCCGACGAGCGAACCTAGCACCACCGGAGGCGTGCGACCGTAATCGGGCCCCAGTGGCCAAGGCCAGACGAGCTTGCGCAGATAAAACGCGATCGCATCGGCTGCCACCACAGGGCGTTGCCACAATTGCACTCGATCGATGGCCAGCTCCTGGGCCGGTTGCGCGTACCGCGTTACCAGCACCAGAATGCCGGCTAGCGCCAGCCAAGGAGCAATCGCCAGCAACGCGGCGCGCCACGTTCGCCGAACCAGTCCTACGTCGAGCACCAGCGCCATTGCCGGCACGGAGACGGCCGACGGCTTGGACAACAGCGCCAGGGCAAATGCTCCGGTCGCCGCGACGTAGTACCAGATCGCCACGCGCGAGACCGTCCGAGCGGTGGATGGTTCGGCCCCCGTTTTTCGCTTCCCCGATCCGCCGGCAACGTTGGCCGCTGCGGCGCCGTTCGCTGGACTCGCCTGGGCAAAGCAATCGTATAGCCCCAGCGCGGCCAGCGACCAGAACGCCGCCAGCAGCCCCTTGGTTTCGGTCACCCAGGCCACCGATTCGACTTGCAGCGGATGCAGGGCAAACAAACAGGCTCCGGCGCAGGCCGCCGCTTCGCTGGCAATCAACTGCCGCAATAGCCCGAACACCAGCAGCACACAGCCGACGTGCAGCAGCAGGTTGCCGATATGAAAGACGCGCGGATCGAGCCGCGCCGGCTCACTCTCGGTCGCCGGCTGCCGGGCCACGACGGCTTCGGCGCTGAAAAACGTGTAAGTCAACGGCACGTACAAACCTGCGTACGGTTCGCGCCAGAATTGCATCACTCCCGAGAACGTGACCGGATTGAGGTAAGGATTCTCGGTGACGTTCGTGCGATCGTCGTATTGCAGCAGTTCAAAGCCGGCAACCTGCCCGAAGACGACGATCGCCAGCAGCGGTGCAACCAGCGCCCAGCCGATCGTTCGCCGCGTCGGGGCGGCGGGGTACGGAGTCGTCGCGCTCCGCGCAGCATCGCTGCGGACGCCCTGGGGAACTTCGCTGCTGTTTCGACGACGTTTACGCGGCATCGATTCGGTATTATCCCACGAAGGCTGTATTGCTCGACGGAGCGAAGCTCGCGCGATGTGCGACACGACAACCGCTACTTCGCCGAGGTATCGACTTCCACAGGCGTTGTAGCATCGGTCGCCGCGCTCGGCAGTTGCGAAACCAGAAACTCGCGAAGCGGCTCGGCGATGGGCCGGATCGAAACCGCATCGTCGCGTCCCAGCAACTTCACGCGCGGACAGTCCAACGAAATCAACACGGTCGCCGTGCGAGCGTCCTCGCGAAACTCGATCGCATATTGCCAGACCGGCTGGCACGCGTCGACCGGCTCAAGCCACGCGAAGGCGTTGTCTTGCAGCAGGATCGTGCAGGCTTTGCCGAGCCCCGGCACGTTCGCCGCTCGCTCGGCAAGCTTGCTGCGCCGGGCCATCAGCGGCAGATCGCCAAAGCGCCGCGGGGCGCTTTCCTCGTCGGTCGCCTGCTCGGCGTTCAGCGGCCCGAGCTCGATGATTTCGATCGTCGGCGCCCGCGAGATCAACAGCGCCGTCTCGGGCGTCCAGAATGCCAGGGCGCGCTGCCCCGCGTCGCGGTGATGCCACCAGGCGTAGGAGGCCATCAGCGTGGCGACCAGCGTCACGGCGATGATCGCCCAGCGCCCCGAGTAACGGGGAGCGTCCGCGGGCAGATCGTCGTCGTCCTGGTCTTCGTCGGAGTCGTGCGCCATGGGGCGGGTGTGGTTGTGATCAGTCACGGTTTCCCTGCTCGATGATTCGCGCCGCGCGCAACTCCGCCAGTTCGTGGTCGGCGAGGGCCAGCCAGTCGCGCAGAACTTCTTCGCTATGCTGGCCCAACTCCGGCGGCGCCGCCGGCGCGGTGCGCGTTTCCCCTTCCCAATGAACGGGGCTCTTCAACAAGCGATAACTCCGCCCCGCACGATCGGTGACTTGCGCGACCATATCGCGAGCCTTGGCTTGCGGGCCCGCCAGCACTTTGTCAAGCGGCAGCACGGGGGCGTGCGGCACCTCGGCCTGGTCGAGCAACTCGAGCCACGCGGCGGTCGATTGAGCGGCGATGATCGTGGCGAGCGACGGCACCAGCGTCTCTCGATGCCGAACGCGCTCGGGATTTGTCGCATAGCGCGGATCGGTCCCCCACGCCTGTTGCCCGATCGCGGCACAAAACCGTTGCCATTGCCGATCGTTGCCGACCGCCAACACCAGGTGCCCGTCTGCCGTGGCGAAGACCTCGTAGGGGACAATTTGCGCGTGCGCGTTGCCATAGCGCCTGGGGCGCTGCCCGGTGACCAGCGCCGCCTGCGCCACGTTGACCAGGCTCGCCAACGTGCAATCGGCCAACGCCAGATCGAACGCCCGTCCCCCTTGGCCGGCATCCCGCCCCACGAGCCCCGCCAACACGCTGGCCGCCGTGTAGAGCCCCGCGATGATGTCGCTGAGTGCGACGCCGACCTTCATCGGCGCGCCGTCGGGCTCGCCGGTGATCGACATCAGCCCGCTCGTGGCCTGGATCACCAGGTCGTATCCCGGTTGGTCGGCAAAAGGCCCCGTGCGGCCGAATCCCGAAATCGACGCACTGACCAACCGCGGATTGATCGCCGCCAATCGCTCGGGCGCCAGACCGAACTTCGCGCGCGCGGCGGGTAAGAAATTCTCGACCATCACGTCGGCGTGCTGCAATAACTGTGCGAGCACCTCCCGACCGCGCGGCTGGTCGAGATCCAAGGCGAGCGATCGTTTGCCACGATTGGCCGCCAGGTAGTAGGCGCTCGGCCCGTCGTCGTCGACGAACGGCGGTCCCCATTGCCGGGTGTCGTCCCCCGTGCCGGGTCGTTCGACCTTGACGACGTCGGCCCCCAGGTCGGCCAGCAATTGACAGCAAACCGGCCCGGCGAGCACGCGGGACAAATCGAGCACGCGAACGCCGGCGAGAGGAAGCGACACGAAGACGACTCCGGTTGGCGCGGCAACACAGCGGAGCTGGCCAACGGCAGCTTGCGCCGCGCGCAAGACTGCAGTTTAATGGAGCACCGGTTGTCTAACGAGGCCTGCCGCGACCTGCCTCTGAAATCGGATGGCGCGATGCAGCGCAGCGCGCATCAAGCCGGCGCGTGCCGCCGCACGAGCTGCCAATCGACGTCGACGCCCAGCCCCGGGCCCGTCGGCGCCGTGACCCAGGGGCCGTCGATCGCCACCGGATTCTTGACCACCGAGAACTCGTGATACGCCGGCCCCAACACATCGCCGGGCAAACGCTCGACCGCGATGTTCGTGCTGGCGACCACCTGGTGGGCCATGGCGGCGGTGGCCACGTCGAGCTCCAAGTTCGATCCGATCGTGCACGGGATGCCGTGTGCTGCCGCGAAGTCGACGATCGCCCGCGATTTGTTCAGCCCGGCGTTCTTGCCCGGGTAGACCGTGATCGCGTCGCAAGCGCCGCGCGCGACCAGTTCGCGGGCATGCCCCAGTTCGAAGCAACTTTCGTCGGCCAGGATCGGCAAGCCGCATTGCCGCCGCACGTGGGCCAAACCGGTGTAGTCTTCGCGCGGCGTCGGTTGTTCTACCCAACAGAGCTGGCAATCGGCCATGCCGGCCAGTGCCTGCAGGGCGGTGTCGGCGTCCCAACCGCCGTTGGCGTCGACCATCAGCTCGACCTGCGAACCGATGGCGGCCCGCACCGCGCGCACGCGCGCGACGTCGTCGCGGGGCGATCCACCGACCTTAACTTTGATGAACGTGAAACCGTCAGCCACGCGCCCCGCGGCCAGCTCGGCCGCGCGCTCGGGCAGATACGCGCCCAACGAGAATCGGCAACGGAACTTCAAGTCGCGACCGGCTCCGCCGAGCAATTCGTACAGGGGCTTTCCCGCGGCCCGCCCGCGGATATCCCAGCAGGCCATTTCCACGGCCGACTTGGCGAACGGGTTGCCGACCGCCACGGCGTCGAGACGGCGATCGATATCGGCGATGTCGCACGGATCGCAGCCGATCAACGCCGGCGCAAAGACGTGGCCGATCAGCGCGGCGGCCCCCCATATCGTCTCACCGCTCCAGCGCGGCATGACGGTCGCCTCGCCGGCCCCCTCGATGCCCGCGTCGGTAAGCAGGCGAACCAGCACATAGTCGGAAACGTCGTGTCGCCCCAGCGCCGACACCATCCGTCGCTCGGGCCGTAAAGGGACGCGAACCGGATAGGTTTCGAGGTGCGTGATCCGCATGGCCTGATCGCGAAGCCAATTTCAACGCGGCGCAAAGAAAAAAATGTAGCTGCTCGCGGCGCCGATTTGCCGCACCACCCCTAGGGCTGTCAGCCGTCGGCGGCTATTGTAGCAAGACACCGCACGCACGACCGCCGCTGGCACCCCTGCCTTAGCGCCGCGAACAGCTCCCGCCCCTCCTGAAATCGATCGCGGCCATCCGGAGTAATGTTGGTTATGACGCATCCCTGGCACGATGTGCCGCCTGGAACGGTCGAAGAATTCACGGCCGTGATCGAAATCCCCATGGGCTCGAACGTCAAGTACGAGCTCGACAAAGCGACGGGACTGCTGCGCGTCGATCGCGTGCTCTATTCAGCCGTCTACTATCCGGCCAACTATGGGCTGATTCCGCAAACTTTCACCGACGACCACGATCCGCTCGATGTGCTGGTGCTCTGCCAGCAACCGGTGGCGCCCTTGACGCTGATGCGCGCGCGGCCGATCGGCATGATGACGATGATCGACAGCGGCGACCGCGATCACAAGATTCTGTCGGTGGCGGTCGACGATCCGGAATACGATGGCATCGTCGAGGCCAGCGACTTGCCGCCGCATCGCATGGCGATGGTGCAGAGGTTCTTTCTCGACTACAAGACGCTCGAGCGCAAGTCGGTCGAAGTCGCCGGGCTGCGTTCGCTGGCCGAAGCGCGCGAAGTCCTCGAAGAGAGCTTCGCGACCTATCGCAACCGGCGCGAAGAGCTGCTAGCCACGGCAATTCGCACGGCGGTCGTGTGAGCTGCGGCTGCCCGCCGCTCACGCGTGCTGTAAAGAATCGCCGGCATTCGCGAGGTAAACGGCCGCGGCCGCTGCCTTGCGAATTCCAGCGGAGGTCTTATCGTTCATCGCGACGCTCCGACAATTCGGCGCCGGCCGCTTCGCTGTGCCCATTGGTTTCGTTGCGCGAGGCCGACGCGACCGGCGTGGCCAACAGGTCTTCGCCCATCTCGGGAGCCGGAGACTTAGCCGCCTGGGCGTCGATCTCCGACTTTTCCGACCGCAGTTTGCCTTCGGCAGCCGTGGCGTCGCTTGAGCGCTGTTTTTCGCCCGCCCGGCGCGGGGCGCGGGTCGACTTCGCCTCGGAAGTGGTGCCAAAGGGAGCGATCCCTTCGGCGCGAAACGCCGCGCGCAACTGTCGCTGCAGCGCCGATTGCACGCGCAGGTTCGAGTACTCGCGCAGGTCGATCCAGAAGTAGACGCGCAGCCGCACGCTGGCCCCGGCCAATTGCTCGACGAGCACCATCGGCTCGGGGTCTGGTAACACGGCCGAGTGTTTGTGCAATACGTCCATGGCGATGTCCTGCGCCTCGTCGACCGAGTTGGCGCTGCCGATCGTCACCACGAAGTCGCAGCGCTGTTGCGGATTGGCCGTGATATTGCGAATCACACTCTTGTAAACCGTGGCGTTGGGAATCTGGATGTACGCGCCATTTTGCGCCATCAGCAGCGTCCCCCGCGCGGTTACCTTTTGCACTATTCCCTGGTGCACGTCGACCTGGATCATGTCGCCGGCATGGAACGGTTGCTGCACGCTCAGCAGCACGCTGGCCAGAAAATTCTCGGCGATATCGCGAAAGGCGATACCAATGACCAAGCCGGCCAACCCCGTGCCTCCCAGGACCGTGAGGGCCAACTGCGTGAGCCCGGAGACGCGGAGCATGACGTATATGCCGATCAGCAACACGGGCGTCGCGGCCGATACGCCGACGATGTCCAGCAGCAGTGAATTCCCCAAGCGACGACGCCAAATGCGCCGCGCGCCCCACGACGCAAGCCGCATCGCATACCAGACGACCACCAGCGAGATCAGGGCCACGATCCAGGTGGGGATCGAACGCACCGTGCGCCGTGCCAAATCCTGCAACTGCGCGAAGGCTGGCGAAAAATCCCAGATCGGCTGATTGGGGATCTTGATACGATTGACCACCGCGACGACGTCTTGCGTCCGCTCGGCCAGCGAGGTGGCCCATTGCTTGTATTCTTCCTTGGTCGTCGTGCCGGTCAGAAAGACGACGCCGTTTTCGACTTCCACCCGCGGCGTGTTGAACCACTCGGTCGATTCGAGAATGCGCGTCAGCCGCGCGGAAATGTCGCTGTCGAGCGCCAGCGGTTCGACGTCGACTGGTTTGGGAGTGGCCGGCGCCGTCGACGCGGCCGGAGTCGTGGCTTCCGAGCCGGCGGCCGGTGGGGTTTGTCCCCAAGCCGCACTCGGCAAATAGAGCCGAAAGCCCAACGCAGCCACGAGGACGCCAAACCGTGCCAGTATCCAGTATTGAGCTGGATGCCATTGCCGGCTGGTGCGGCAGGCAACAACTGCGCGCGCGGACCTAGTTTTCCGAACATCAGAGCGAAGTTGAAGACGAGCCCGACGCAAACACACTACGATTCCTCCTTGTTTTCCTTGCCGGCATATGCGGGTCGCCTGAACTCCGCACGATCAGATTGGTTGTCAAACTGCCTGCCAGCTTCGGCCGACGTCGACTGGTCGTAAGATTGAGCCTCGGCTGCAACTAAGGCCGCCGGCGTCCAACCATTTCGCACTCGTCCTGTCCAGGCTTAAAGAAAAAGCAACGACCATGCCGAACGGACGACGCACCGCGCGTTCCGCGATCGGCCCCATCGCTCGCGAAAGGCTCTTCACGAAGTCCAAGTCGCGCCGAGCCTCGTGTTTTGCCTATAATGTCGGCTCGTTTACCTGGCAGGCGGGTTATCATCCTTAATCGAATCTCCTTTAGGAGCCCACGAATGCTCGTCCGCCGCATGATATTAGTCCTGTTCGCCAGCCTGGCTCTGAACTGGATGCTCGCGGCACCGCAGTCAGGCCGCGCCGAAGATTGGCCCCAGTGGCGCGGCCCGAATCGAGACGGCGTCTGGAACGAGAAGGGCGTTGTCGACAAATTCGCCGGCCCGCAATTGGTAATCAAATGGCGCGCTCCGATCAGCAGCGGTTACAGCGGCCCGACCGTGGCCGAGGGCCGAGTCTACGTGACCGATCGCCTGGTCGAGCCCAAGCAGCAAGAGCGCGTCTGGTGCTTCGACGAGCAGACCGGCGAGGCGCTCTGGTCGCACACTTACGACTGCCTTTACTCGGGCGTCGGCTACGAAGCTGGCCCGCGGGCGTCGGTCACGATCGACGACGGCCGCGCGTACTCGCTGGGGACGATGGGGCACCTGTTCTGCTTTGACGCCGCCGGAGGAAAAGTGCTTTGGAGCCGGCAGCTCAAGGACGAATACGACATCGACATCCCGGGTTGGGGCCTGACCGCCAGCCCGCTGGTCGAGGAGGACCTGCTCATTCTGCACATTGGCGGGGCCGACAAGGCGTGCGTCGTCGGGCTCGACAAGGCGACTGGCCTAGAGCGTTGGCGAGCGCTCGACGACAAGGTCAGCTACTCGGCGCCGATTATCGTCGAACAAGCGGGGCAGCGCGTGCTCGTCGTCTGGACCGGCGAGCACGTGGTGGGGCTCGATCCCGCGTCCGGCAAAGTTCACTGGGAGGAGCCCTTTCCTCCGCAGCGGATGGTGATTGGCGTGGCGACACCGATCGTGTCGCGGAACCGGTTGTTCGTCGCCTCGTTCTACGACGGTGCCATGTTGCTGGAACTGGCCTCCGATCGATTGGCGGCGTCCAAGCTCTGGCACCGCGTGGGGGCCAACGAGATCAAGACCGACGCCATTCAGCCGATCATCGCCACGCCCATGTGGAAAGGAGACCACGTCTACGGCGTCGATAGCTACGGTCAGTTGCGCTGCCTGGATGCCCAGAACGGGGACCGCGTCTGGGAGAATCTGACCGCCACGCCCAACGTGCGCTGGGGGACGATCCACTTCGTCAACAACGGCGACCGCACCTGGATGTTCAACGAGTTGGGCGAGTTGATCATCAGCCGGTTGTCTCCCGCCGGCTACGAAGAACTGAGCCGCGCCAAGTTGATCGAGCCGACGACCGATCAATTGCGCCGTCGCGGCGACCAGGGGGTCTGCTGGGCGCACCCGGCTTACGCCAATCGGCACGTCTTCGCGCGGAGCGACGTCGAACTGGTCGCGGCGAGCCTGGCGGCCGAGTGAGCGACCCCCGGGCGCGGCGTCGCATAAGGGATTCCGCAACCGCGGGGCCGCGCTCCTCGGTTGCGCGCCCCGCTCGAGCGCGGAGCACGCCGAATGTGTCGCCAATCGAGGGGCAATCGGCTTTCGCGATCCTCCACATGTCGATTGCGATGGACGACCGCCAGCGGCATCGAGCCGGCAACCGCGCTGTAACACTTGGAAACTCGCGTTGACCATTGCGGGTGCGATTGTTAGTATCCCGAGCAAGGATCGGACCTTAGCGCAGGACCATGTCTTCGTAATTTCATCCGTGCGCGACCAGGTTCAAGCAATCCCGGTGAACTTCCGCCTTCTGGAGTATCGCGTTGCCCGAGCGACGGGCGGGCGCGTTTGAGAACCGAACGTCGATGCGCCAGCCAGCGGACGGCGGGGTCGTGATTCATGCCCCTGCCAAGTTGAATCTGTTCTTGGAGATTCTGTCGAAGCGTAGCGACGGGTTCCATGAGATCGAAACGCTCATGTGCCCGATCAACTTGTACGACACGTTGGTTTTCAGGGACGAACCGAAAGGAAGCATTACGTTCGCGTGTGAGTTCGCCGTCGACCCCACGAGGCAGGGACACGCCCCGAAGGCAGACGTGCCGAGCGACGCCACGAATCTGGTCGTTCGCGCGGTCGAGCTTTTGAGGCGAACGTTCGCCGTCACCCGCGGAGCGCAGCTCCGGTTGGTGAAGCGAATTCCTTCCGCGGCGGGTCTGGCCGGTGGTTCGAGCGACGCCGCTGCGGCTCTCGTGGCGGCCAATGTGGTCTGGCAACTCGGGCGCAGCGCCGCGGAGTTGTCGGAACTGGCCGCCCAACTCGGTAGCGACGTGCCGTTCTTTCTGGCCGGCGGCGCGGCCGTTTGCCGTGGTCGCGGCGAGCAAGTCACGCGCGTGCCGGAATTTGGCGAGTTGGCCGCCGTCGTGGTCCGCCCTCCCGCGGGGCTCGCCACGGCCGACGTTTACCGTGCTTGCCGTCCGGCCGCCGAGCCCCAAAGCGCGCAGCAACTGCTGGATGCCTGGAGCGGCGGGCACCCGCGGGCCGTGGCCGAAGGCCTGTGCAACCGGCTGCAAGCGGCGGCCGAATCGCTTAGTCCTTGGATTCAGAAGCTTCGACAGGAGTTCTCGCGGTTGAACTTCGACGGACACCAGATGAGTGGCAGCGGTACCAGCTACTTCGGTCTTTGTCGGCACCTTCGCCAGGCCCGAGCCTTGGCGGCGGTGCTGCGCGGTCGAGGAGTTGGCCAAGTGTTCGCCGTGGAAGGTTGCCGAGGAATGATCCTCCAGGGAGTGCGGTCGTGGAAATCACCGAGGTTCGCATCAAGCTGACAGAAGACGCCGGGGACCGGCTGCAAGCCTTCTGTTCGATCACGCTCGACCACTCGTTTGTCGTCCGCGATCTGAAGATCATCGAAGGCACCCACGGTCCGTTCGTGGCTATGCCCAGCCGCAAGCTGACCACGCGTTGCCCCGGCTGCGGCTACAAGAACCACTTGCGAGCCGCCTATTGCAACCAGTGCGGCGGCACGCTGCGCGGCGATCGCACACCCAAAGACGACAACGGCCGCGCGAAGCTCTACGCCGACATCGCCCACCCGATCAATTCGGCCTGTCGCGAGATGCTGCAGGAGCGGATCATCCGCGAGTTTCACGCCGAACTCGAACGATCCAAACTGCCGGGCTACGTTCCCAGCTACGACGATTTCGACCTCGAAGGGGATTACAGCCAACCGAGTGAACCGGCTGCGACGTCGCCAGGGGCTGTGCAGCGCACCACCGATCTCGGCCACAGCGAAAACGGGTCTCACACCCGCGTGCAGCCCGCCCAGCCACCGGCCGGGCCTCACAAACGCCCCACCTCGGCCCCCACCGAGGAGCGGGCCGGTCCACATCACGACTCGTTCGGGGCGGGCATTCTTTAAGCCGACTGATTGATCCGCCATGCGCGCCGGCCGGCGTGGCGCCACTCGACCACAGCTAAGCGCTGACGCGCACGCCCCGCGACGTCAGCTCGTCGAGCAACACCGCCGGCGTGGTGAATTGCACGGCGTCGATCCCCGCTTCGCGGGCCGCGTCGACATGTCCGGCGACGTCGTCGGTGAAAAAAATCTCGCCGGGCGACACCCCGCTCCGCTCGATGGCTGCCGTGAAGATGGCGGCCTCGGGCTTGATCGCCCCCACCTCGAAGCTCAGCACCACTTGTTCGAACGCCGTGGGAATCAAGGCGAACCGGCCGCGCGCGAAATAGTTCCAGTGCATCTCGTTGGTGTTCGACAGCAGACCAAGCCGGTAGCCGGCGGCCAGCAACTGCGAGAGCACTCGCTTGCTGCCGACGTTCACCGCAAAGATATCGCTGGCCGCCAGCGCCAGGCGATCAAAGTCGGGGCGCGTGCCGGCAGCTTGGCAAAACCGCTCGTAGAACGTCGCGGTGTCGATCTGCCCGCGCTCGTAGTCCAATTCCAATCCGCTGGTGAAGAGCACTTGCCAGACGGCCTCTTCGCTCAGCCCGGCCACCTCGGCCATTTGCCGGCACATCCGCGGGTGGCTGAAGTTGAGCAACACATTGCCCAGATCGAAATAGATGAACTTGGGGGGCATGGCACTTTGCGGTTGCGCGGAGCGAATGGCAAGCGGCGGGGCGACGACGGATCGCTGCCTTCTATAACTCTTCGAGGACCAGCTCTTTGTACCAGGCCTCGCTGGGGGGGCCGCCGTGAATCTGCAGGCCGATCAGCCCGCGCTGTTCGAGTTGCTCATCGCTTTCGGTGTAATCGACCGTTTGCAGTCCGTTAATCCAGAGTTGAATGCGGCGTCCCTGGCAGCGAATGCGGTAGTCGTTCCAATCGTCGGGCTTAAGAATCTTGGCCAACTCGGCCTTGTCGGGGCTGGCCAGCACGCGGTTGCGGCGCGACTCGTCGTACAGACAGCCCCACCAGCCTTGCCCCATGTCGGCCTGGTAGCCGCGCATTTCGTGATGGTTGGGAATCCGCCGGCTGCGCAGTTGAACGCCGGCGTTGGCGCCGCGACCAATCAGCTTGAACTTCAGTCGCAGCTCGAAATCGCCGTATTCCTTCGTCGTGCAAAGAAACTCGTTGCGCGGGATGCGCTTCTCGAGACTGCCGGCGACAATCGCTCCCTCTTCGACACGGAACCAGTCGGCGCTCCCCTCCCAACCATCGAGCGACTTGCCGTCGAAGATGGGCATGCCCGGCCCAGCGGGCTCGTCGCTCGCCGCTGGCGTCGCCAGCGGGGCGCACAGCCCGAGGAGCATGGCACAACCGATCGAGGCACGTGTTGCAAACTTCATAATCGGGCTCCCCCGCTGGCTGGTCGCGAGTGGTTCGCCAATCGAATTTGTGCTTCCCGTGCGAGCAGCATAGCCAGCCGGGGCCGGTCGTGCCAATTGGCGAAGCGGTTATACTACGCGGCGAATCTTCGGCGCACGGGCCCTGCCGTTTGCCACCCCCGCTTTCGAACCTGGGAGCCCGACCCATGACTACCGTCGAGACACTCGAGCGCGCTTATCAATTCAACCGCGACCGCACGCTCGCTTTGATCACTTCGCTGGAAGCGCTCGGCGACCCGGCCGCCGCCTTGGCGTGGCGCCCCGGACCCGGACGAGCCCACATCGGCTGGCAATTGACGCACATCGCCATCACCGAAGAGATCATGGCGACCGAACGGCTGAATCCCGAAAAGCCGCCTCAGTGGACCGAGCTGTGGCCCCGTTTCCGCGGCGGCAGCACGCCCGACGACAACGTCCCCTCGCTGGACGAAATTCGCGACCTATTGGCCGCCTCGCGGTCGCGATTGCTCGACACGCTGCGGGCCTACGGCGACGATCGCCTGCAGGAGATTCCGCCGGCGATGGCCGCGCGCAAACTGACGGTGCTCGACGTGCTGCACATCATTGCCTGGCACGAGGGGCATCATCAGGGGCAAGCCCACATCACCTTGAATCTCTTCAAGGCGGCGCAACAGGCGGCTGGCCGAAATTCGCCGGTCCGGGGGATGCTCGGTTGACAGCGACTTCGGCCGTCGATTAGGCTCGCCAGACGAGCCACCCGTTTGTCTGATGGGCCGCAATGTCCCTTTTCGACCGCACACGCATTGGCTGGAGCCTCGTGCTCCTCTACCTGGCGACGAGCTTGCTGTGCCATTTGGCGCACGATCCCCTCGCACACGGCTCGGGGTGTTGCGCACATGGCACGGCGGCGGCGATCGCTTGCGGTCACGATGCCGATTCGTCGGCCCAGCCGCACGGCTGCCGGCATGCCCATCCGCACAACCCTGGTGCGCCGCACGCTGGCGATCGCCACTCGCCGCCCGGCATTCCCACGCACGACGCTCCGACCAATGGCGAGCATCGCTGCGTCGTCTGCCAATACCTCGCCGACCCGGCCCATGCGGCGGACATGTTGCCGGCGCCCGCCTGCACCGGCGTGGTCTGGATGGCCGACGATGGCGAACCCCTGCAAGCGCCTGCCGACAAGGCGCGATCCTACTCTTCTCGGGCGCCACCATACTTGGTGGCCTAGCCGCTTGGCCGGCGATTGGCGCGCGCATTGACGAACGAGTTTCGTCGTTGAGCGCTGCGTTGTATCGGGCACGGTCACGGCGGCAATGCCTGTGCCGAGAGCCCCACACACAGGGGGCCGCACGCGCGCCAGCAAAAGTCGGCCGAAATCACGCCGACGGTTGACACGCGTCGACGCCCCGTCGCTAACAGAGGATCGCCGCCATGTCGCGCAACCATCGCGCGTTTACGCTCGTCGAACTACTGGTCGTTATTGCCATCATCGGACTGTTGCTGGCCCTGCTATTGCCGGCCGTGCAAGCCGCGCGGGCCAGCGGGCGACGCTTGAGTTGCCGCAACAACCTGCACCAAATTGGGGTCGCGCTGCACGTCTATCATGATTCGCAGGGGAGTTTGCCCCCCGGCTGGATCGGCGTCGACCCGGCCACCCGCCGCCCGGCGCCGCTGGGGGGCAGCGGTTGGGGATGGGGGGCGATGTTGTTGCCTCAACTCGAACAGGGAGGCCTACTTTCTTCCAGCATCTGCTTCGAGCGTCCGCTGATCGACCCGATCCATGCCGACGCGCGCAACGTGGCGCTGGCGATCTTTCGCTGCCCGGCCGACAGTGCCGACCCGACCTTCGACCTGGTCGAAGGAGACGGCCACGAACACGAAGAAGACGAACATGACGAGGACGACCACGACGGCGACCACGAAGAGGAAGCCCATGCCGAGGACGAACACGCCGAACCGGCGCACGTGCTCTCGGAAATGGCCACGGCCAACTACGTCGGCAGCTTTGGCACGGTCGATTTCCACCCCTGCGAACACTTGCCCCCGGGCAGCCGCTGCTCGGGGAACGGCGTGTTGTTTCACAACAGCGGGGTCAAGTTCCGCGATATTCGCGACGGCCTGAGCCAGACGTTCGCCGTCGGCGAGCGCTCGTCGCGACTGGGGCATTCGACCTGGGCGGGGGTCGTCGCCGGGGCCGAAGACGCCATCACGCGAATTCTCGGCACGACCGATCACGTGCCGAATCATCCCAGTGGCCATTTCGACGATTTCGGCAGCGCTCACGAAGGAGGTTGCCACTTTCTGCTGGCCGATGGCTCGGTCCATTTCGTCGTCGAGTCGATTTCGCTACCCGCCTATCAGGCCCTGGCAACCAGGGCCGCCGGCGACTTGCCGCAGGGAGACGCGCTGGGCGGCCAATAGATATTCGCCTGTATGTCGACTGCACGGCGGCGGGCGCCGGTTAGCAGAAATGGCTCAACGGCCGGGCTTCGATTCGTCGGCCAGCGACGACCGCCAATAGGCGTAACCGGGTGTCGACCATTTGCGCCAGGTGAACTCGAGCTTCGCCAACTCGTGGTCCATCCAGCGCGAGAACTCCTCGAAGGCAACCTCAGGCGCTGGCTCGACCAGGGCGGGAGCTTCGCTGGGGACTCGATCGAACCGCCGCTCTCGTCGCACGGGTTGCATGGCGCCTCTCCTCGGTTGGGCGATCTTGTCGATGCCAGGAAAGTAGTACGAACGGCTGCCTTGGCCCCTGCACCCCTTTGACAGACGTGCTGGCCGGCCGCCGTTACTCTCTGCTAAGCGTCGACAGGCGACAGTTGCTACATCGCCGCTACTGTTACGACGAAGCGTAGCCATCGAGGGTTCGCGCCTGGCGATTGAATCGATTGGGCTGGGTCGCCGAGGGGGCGCAAAAAAAAGCCCCCGCCAGAGTGGGCGAGGGCGTTTGAATCGTTTTGATGGCGCGGAAAGCCGAATCAGCGGCCGCGAATCCGGCGGCGAACCCAGCCGGCGCCGACGACCGACAAACCGAGCACCGACCAGATAATCACACTCGAGGGTTCAGGAACGACGCCCGAGTTGTCGGTGTAGGTATAGGTCACCTCGACGGTGCCCGACGCCTGAAAGTCCGTGATCTTGCTCGTGCTGTCGGTCACGCCGGTAACCGCGAAGCCGCCATTGCCCGACGCGGTGCCAGCCAGAAAACCGGGGCCAATGTAGGCCGCCAAACCGGTGGTGGTCGACGTCGAATTCGAGCCCGAGCCGGTGATCAAGCCAAAGTCGACGAAGTCCGGACCGCTGCCCGGTGTTCCATCCGTCGCGGCAACCGAAACCGGTCCAGCCGACTGCAGAATGGCCGCCGAAGTGCTGAGCGGACCGGGAATCGTCGCTTTCAGCAAGCCGATCAAGTCGACCCCCATGCTGCCAGCGATCGACGAGTCATTCTCGGCGGTGACCATGGCCTCGATGTCGCCGAAGATCTTCAGGTCGACCTGCGTCAGGGTGCGGGTGCCTCCCAACGTGTCGAACATCGGGATCGAGAGCGGCTGGCTCCCCGGTGACAGCGGGAACGAGAAATTGACTGTTTCGACTACGATGCCGCCGAAAGCACGCTCGGTGGACGTCGCGCTAACCAACACGACCGTGGCCACCAGGGCCAAGAACCACAGCTTTCCTCGAACCATGGATGCGAACCCCTGCGGTAGTTGAATCTAGCCTTGTGCCGAACCGTGGGCGGAAGCTTGCGCGGACCGACCCCCAAATTGGGGAGCCCACACATTCGTGGCTAGACTAAGCGAGCACTTCTGCAAAGTCAACGAAAAAGCCGTATTTTTCGCAGGTTATTAAATTGGTACACGAACGAACTCGCATTTACCTTCCAGAGCACAACTTAGGGTCGATATTATCGTCTCGCGAACCCGCCTGATAATGACCGCAGCGCCGACCGCTTTCGCGCTAGCAGACGTTTGCTAGAATCCGATGAGCAATCGTCCACACCCCTATCGAACATCTTCTTTTTAGGGCGTTACCCGGCCGCTCCAATCGCCCGGCGACCGCCGCGTTGCATGCCTCGCTGGAACACGGTAGCCATCGTCGGCGTAGGTCTTTTGGGGGGCTCGATCGGCCTCGGCTTGCGGCAGCGCGGAGTGGCCAAACGGATCGTGGGGATCGGGCGCCGTCGCCCCTCGCTCGAAATCGCCCGCCGCGTGGGGGCGATCACCGCCTCGACGACGAACCTCGAACGCGGGGTGCAAGACGCCGACATTGTCGTCGTTTGTACGCCCGTCGAGCAGATACCCCAGTACGTTCAGGCGGCCGCCTCGCACTGCTCGGCCGGTTGCTTGATTACCGACGTCGGTAGCACCAAACAGCGGATCGTCAGCCAACTCGACGGCGGCCTGCCGCCAGGCGTTTGCTTCGTCGGCAGCCATCCGCTGGCCGGCAGCGAAAAGCGCGGCGTGACCGAAGCCAGCGCCGACCTGCTCGAGGGCCGTGTCGTGGTGCTCACCCCGGTTCGCGCGACTAGCCCCGCGACTCGTCGAACTGCCACGGCGTTCTGGCAATCGCTCGGTGCCCGCGTCGTCGAAATGACTCCGGCGCACCACGATCAGGCCCTGGCGTTCACGAGCCACCTGCCGCATGCCGTGGCAGTCGCGCTGGCGCAGACGGTGCCGGCGGCCGATCTGGCGTTGGCGGCCGGCGGTCTTCGCGACACCACCCGCATCGCCGCCGGCGACGTCGAAATCTGGACACAGATACTGCTGGATAACCGCGAGAACGTCTCCCAGGCCCTGGAGCGTTTCGATGCCGCCGTGACCGAGCTGCGTCAAGCGCTGGCCGCCGGCGATCGACGACAACTCAAGCGAATCCTCACCCAAGCGAAACGGAAGCGCGATGCTCTGGGAAGTTGACATCTACCCGGCCGAGGGTTGTCCCGATCGCGCCGCCGAGTCGGTCGCCGCGGCAGCCGCCATGCTCGGCCTTGGCAACGATCTGCAAGTCGCCACCTGTTACGGCTATCTGCTCGAAGGAGAAATCGACGAGCATCAGGCGCGCGAAGCCGCCGGTGGCCTGTTGGCCGATGCGATCGTCGAGCGCACCGTGATCTGCCCGGCCAACGATCCGCGCTTGGCCGCGCCCCCGGCGGGCTTTGCTGGCAGCTTGTTGCACGTCCTGCCGCGCCCGGGCGTGATGGACCCGGTGGCGCAAAGCGCGGCCACGGCGCTGGCCGATTTAGGGCTGCCGATCACGGCCGTGCGCACCCTTCGCAAATACTGGATCGGCGGAGCGGGCGAATCGGCCCTGCAACTGCTCGCGGCCAAAGCCCTGGCCAACGACGCCGTCGATCAATCGGTCTGGGGACCGCTGGGCATCAGCCGGCTCGACGTCGGTACGTCGTGCGATTTTCGCCGCGTCGACGTGCCGCTGCGCGACTTGTCCGACGAGATGCTGACCGAGCTGAGCCGGGCGGGGCAGTTGTACCTGACGTTGGCCGAGATGCGCACGATCCAAGCCCACTTCCGGCAACTCGGCCGCGAACCGAGCGACGTTGAGCTCGAGACCATCGCGCAAACCTGGAGCGAGCATTGCAGCCACAAGACGCTCAAGGGGTCGATCCGCTACAGCGACGAACACGGCCAGCAGCAGTTCGCCAACCTGCTCAAAGAAACGGTTTTCGCCGCCACGCAAGCCGTGCGGCGCAACCTGGGCCCCGACGACTGGTGCGTGAGCGTTTTCGAAGACAACGCCGGCATCGTCCGCTTCGACGACCACTATGACCTGGTCTTCAAGGTCGAAACGCACAACCACCCGTCGGCGCTCGAGCCCTACGGCGGCGCGAACACCGGCCTGGGGGGCGTGATTCGCGACGCGCTCGGCACCGGGCTGGGGGCCAAGCCGGTCTGCAATACCGACATCTTCTGTTTTGCCGAGCCGAACATCGACCCGCGGTCGCTCCCCCCCGGTGTACTGCATCCCCGGCGGATCATCGCGGGGGTCGTGGCCGGCGTGCGCGATTACGGCAACCGCATGGGCATTCCCACGGTCAACGGCGCGGTCTACTTCGATCGCCGCTACCTGGCCAATCCGCTGGTCTTTTGCGGCACCGTGGGCGTGTTGCCGACCGATCGCCGAAAAAAGCAAGTTGAAGCCGGCGACTTGATCGTCGCCCTGGGGGGGCGCACCGGCCGCGACGGCATTCACGGCGCCACGTTCAGCTCGGCCGAGCTCACGCACGAAAGCGAAGGGCTCTCCGGCGGCGCCGTCCAGATCGGCAACGCCATCGAAGAGAAAAAAGTGCTCGACGTCGTGCTGGCCGCCCGCGATCGCGGACTGTTTCGCGCGATCACCGATTGCGGCGCGGGGGGCTTCTCGAGCGCCGTTGGCGAGATGGGGGCCGAGATCGGCGCCGAGGTCGAGCTCGAGCGCATCCCGCTCAAGTACGAAGGCCTGTCGTACGCCGAAATGTGGATCTCCGAAGCGCAAGAGCGGATGGTGCTGGCCGTTCCGCCCGATTGCTGGTCCGAGTTCCAGTCGCTGGCCGCCTCCGAAGGGGTCGAGGCCACGGCCCTGGGCACGTTCGTGCCGACCGGCCGCCTTGCGCTGCGCTACCAGGGCGTGCTCGTCGGCGACTTGACGATGGAGTTTCTGCACGACGGTCGCCCGCCGATCGTGCGCGAAGCGAGTTACCGACCGCCGGCCGCGGTGCCGCTCAAGCTGCGCGACAAGCACACGCTCGATTTCAACGACGAACTGCTGGCGATCCTGGCATCGCCCAATGTCGCCAGCAAGGAATGGATCATCCGCCAATACGATCACGAGGTGCAGGGGGGCAGCGTCGTGAAGCCGCTGGTGGGGGCCGCCGGCGACGGACCGAGCGACGCCGCCGTGGTTCGCCCCGTACTTGGCAGCCAGCGCGCGCTGGTAGTCGCTTGCGGCATGAACCCTTGCTTTGGCGACTTCGACACCTATCACATGGCCGCCAGCGCCATCGACGAGGCGGTGCGCAACTGCGTGGCGGTCGGCGCCGACCCGCGCCGCATCGCCATTCTCGACAACT
This sequence comes from Pirellulales bacterium, assembly GCA_050184475.1. Classification (GTDB taxonomy): domain Bacteria; phylum Planctomycetota; class Planctomycetia; order Pirellulales; family JAEUIK01; genus JAIESQ01. The sequence goes on from JBFXAH010000007.1 coordinate 30,587, forward strand.
TCTGTTGGGGCAACACCGATCGACCGGAAACGCTGGGCTCGTTGGTGCGCGCGGCGCTGGCTTGCCGCGATCTGGCCCCCGTGCTGGGAACGCCGTTCATCAGCGGCAAGGACAGCCTCAACAACGAATTCAATTACGTCGCCGCCGACGGGCAAACCAACTCGATCGCGATTCCGCCATCGCTGTTGATTAGCGCGCTGGGCCAAATCGACGATGCCTCGCGGGCCGTGACGATGGATCTGAAGCAGCCCGGCAACCTGCTCTATCAAGTCGGACTGACGCGGGCCGAACTCGGCGGCTCGCACCTGGCGCGGATCGGCGCCGCAGAGGGCGGAAACGTCCCCGAAGTCGACCCCCAACTGGCGCGGGCCACCTTCGAGGCCGTGCACGCGGCGATCGCCGGCGGGCTCGTGCGAGCATGTCACGATCCCAGCGAAGGGGGACTGGCCGTCGCCGCGGCCGAAATGGCGCTGGCCGGGGCGCTTGGCGCGCGACTCTTCCTGGCACAGGTTCCGCAAGCGCTGCCGATCGACGAACAAGCACGCGCGGCACATGCCGAAGCGGTCGCGGCGTCCGGCGACGCCAATCTGCCTGCCGTAGCCTTCGTCCCCGACGCCACGGCCTATCTGCTGTTTGCCGAATCGAATTCGCGCTTCTTGTGCGAGGTCGAACCGGCCAATAGCAGCGAGTTCGAAGCGGTCCTGGCCGCGGTGCCGCACGCGCTGGTCGGCGAAGTGACCGACAGCGGTTGCCTGGAGATCATCGGGCTGCCGATGGTCGTACCCGGAATCGAGCCGGGCGATTCGCCCACGATCCGAGCGCCTAAAGTGATCGACGTCGAAGTCAGCGCACTCAAACGGGCCTGGCAAACGCCGGCCGGGAAAGGGTAAACCCGATGCCGCTACCGCGCGTGCTCGTGCTGCGTGCCCCGGGCACGAATTGCGACGAGGAAACTGCCCACGCCTTCGCGCTGGCGGGCGGACGCGCCGAGCGCGTGCACGTCAATCGTCTGCTCGACAATTCGTTTCGCCTGACCGATTACCAGATTCTCTGTCTGCCTGGCGGTTTCAGCTATGGCGACGACATCGCCGCCGGCCGCATCCTCGGCACGCAGCTCAAACATCATCTGGCCGGCGCGCTGGCCGAGTTCAAGGCGGCCGAGAAACTCATCCTGGGCATCTGCAACGGCTTTCAGATATTGATGCGCTCGGGGCTCTTGCTCGAAGACGAACCACCGCACGGGCCGCCGGCCACACTCACCTGGAACGAATCGCGGCACTTCGAGGCGCGCTGGGTCAAGCTGCAAGCCGTGCCGTCGAAGTCGGTCTTTTTCGCCGGCATCGACTCGCTCGATCTGCCCGTGGCCCACGCCGAAGGTCGCTTCGTGCTGCGCGACGCATCGGTCCTCGAACGTCTCGAAGCCCAAGGGCAGATCGTGCTGCGCTATCAAGCGCGCGAAAAGGGCCAGACTGCTGACGCGAGGGCCAGCGAGTCGCGCCTGCCGCCGCGCGTCCCCTATCCCGACAATCCCAACGGCTCGCACGGCGACATCGCCGGCATCTGCGACGCCACGGGGCGCGTTTGCGGCCTGATGCCCCATCCCGAGCGGTACGTCGATCGACTGCAGCATCCGCACTGGAGCCGCCGCGGCGGACAAGATCCGGGTGCCGGGCTGGCCGTGTTTCGCAACGCCGTGCGGTACTTCGGCTGACGACGCCGGCGACTCATTCGCGGCTCACTCGTTGTTCTCGTCGGGCGTCGCTGCGCTGCCAGTGGGCGCCGGCGGCTGTTCGGCGACTTCCTCTTTTTCCGCCGCGCCGGCAGGGATCTCCTCACCGCAGTGAGGGCAGAACCGCGCGTCGGTCGGCGCAAGCTCTCCGCAGTGCGGGCAGGGGTGCCCGGCCAGCGCCCCCACCAGGAGCGGCGATTTGACAACGAGGTTGTGCAGCCGCCACGGTTCGCCGCTTTGCCGCTGCCAGATGACGTCGACCGTCCCTTCCCCTTTTGCAAAGGTCGCCGCGTACTTGGCCTCGATGAACTGATCGAGGTTGTTCTGCCGGAGCATCAGCGATTCTTGCTTGTGACCTTCGAGCTTGCCCAGCCGCGCGCGGAACACGTTGCACAGTTGCTCATACGCTTCGAGCGTGACATTGGCCCGAAAGCCGTCGGACGTTTGGCGATGGTAATAGGTTTCGTCGTTGCCGGCATCGATCGAGCGGAACAAGTCGTCGACGAGCGTCGAAGCTTCCTCACCACCGCTGCGAAAACCCAGGTAAGCGATGGCGCCGATCCCGCCGGCGCACGCCAGAAACAGCAACATCACCAAACCGACAATCAATACGACGATCAAAGCCGTGCGTCGTGGCCTCGCTTCGGCAGTCGACATCGTCTCGTTTCCCCTGTTCTTGGAGCCTCATTTGGGTGCGGCCGCCGCGCCGACCCGCGCGCCGCCGCCGGCTGTGTAACAATCGTACGTTACTTGGCCCACGGCTTGAACCCAATCGAGCGCTCGGCACGCCGCCACAAGTGGCATCCGACCAGTGATTTGACGGTTTTTTGGTGGTGATTTCCGCGGCGCTGGCATCGGGCCGCCGGGGAATTTACGATGGTTGCCAGTGATCTCGCCACACCCGTGCCCGCCTGGCTTCGCACGCCTCTTGAGGAACCACGCTATGTTTCGCCGCTCTTCGTCGTTGGCCTTGGTCGTAGGTTTGTTGGCGCTCGGCGCCGCGCGGCTCGCGGCCGACGAATTGCCGCCGATCGCCAAGCATGCCGACTGGGTCACGGCCGTGGCCTTCTCGCCCGACGGACAGACGCTGGCGACCGTCGGCGGCGAGACCCTCCTCTACCGTCCCGGTTACGTCAAACTGTGGGACCTTGCCACCGGTCAGGAGAAAGCCAACCTCGAGGGGCACACCGCCTGCGTCTGGTCGGTCGCCTTCTCCCCCGACGGCAAATGGCTCGCCACGTCGAGCTACGACCGCCAGCTGAAGCTCTGGGATCTGGCCGCCGGCAAAGAGCAGGCGACCCTCTCGGGTCATAAGAACTGGGTCACGTCGGTCGTCTTCTCGCCCGATAGCGCGACGCTCGCCTCGGCCAGCGAAGACGGCACGATCCGGTTGTGGGATGTCGCGTCGGCTCAGCCCAAATCGGCAATCGAAGGAGGGCACGCCGGCATGGTTCGCGGCATCGCCTGGTCCCCCGATGGCACGCTGTTGGCCAGCGCCAGCTCCGACAAGCTGGTCAAGGTTTGGGACATCGCCAACAACAACGCCGAAAAGCTCAAGCTCGAAGGGCATACCGAGCCGGTCTGGTGCGTCGCCTTCTCTCCCGACGGGCAAACGCTGGCCTCGGCCGGCGTCGATCGCGTGGTGCGGCTCTGGAACGTGGCCGACGGGGCCGCCAAGGGGTCGCTCGAAAAGCACGGCAACTGGATTTCGTCGATCGCCTTCTCGCCCAGCGGCTCGCAGTTGGCTTCGGCCGGTTACGACAAGCAGGTCGTGCTTTGGGACCTGTCGAACAACGCGCCACTCTCGACGCTCGACGGCTTCGACAGCACGATCTGGAGCGTGGCCTATTCACCCGACGGCAAGCGGCTGGCCGTCGGCAGCCAGCGCGAGTCGTTGCGGCTCTTCGCCGAGGTGACGATCTACAAGCCCCTCTACGCCGAAGAGAAAGCAGCCGAAGCCGCCAAGCCTGAAGACGCCGAAGCGGAAGAGAAGCCGGCCGAGGAAGCCGCCGAAGAGAAACCCGCGGAAGAAAAGCCCGCCGAAGAGAAACCGGCCGAGGAAAAGCCGGAAGAAGCCAAGCCCGAGGAAACAAAACCCGAGGACAAACCGGCTGACGAACCTAAGCCGGAAGAAACCAAGCCGGAAGAGCCGAAACCGGACGAGGCAAAACCAGCAGAAAAGCCAGCCGACGAAGCGAAGCCCGAAGAGGCGAAGCCGGAAGAGTCCAAGCCCGAGGAGGCGAAACCCGAAGAGGCCAAGCCGGAATCATCGCTGTAGCCGGCCTCTTCGAGGCCGGGGCCTTCTCGACTTGTAGCCGGCCTAATCGAGGCCGGGGCCTTCGCGCCGAAGAACTGGCCGCCGTCGGAACAGGTATTCTTCCGGTCACAGGCTTTTCTAGCGCAAACCTCGCCACTCCGCCCGATCGACTCCGTCACGCGAACCACCTGGCGCTTGCGGGTGTCGCCCGATCACGGGGCGCTCGGCTATAACGCACGTCAGCGCTCGACCGCGCGCCTGTAGCTCAGGGGATAGAGCAACGGTTTCCTAATTGAAAAGCACCCGCCATGTAAGGCGCCCGAAAAACCGCGGCTAAACCCCTGACTAGCTAAGACTTCTGACCCGACCGCCACAAGTCAACAAGACGCTACTTGACCTCCAAAAACCGTACTTACGGGTGTCACTGACACCCGGTTTTTGAGCAGCCATTTCTTGCTCCGGTCCCTGCGGTTTTTGAGTCCGAGCAGGTGTCAAACGGGTGTCAGGGCATTCTGCAGGTGTTCAACGACATCCTGGAGAACATGCACCCCCGAAGACCTTCAATAGCAAAAGAAGAGCGATCGAGGACAGGGTTGCGGCAAGCTGGCCATTGGGCCACTAGTCGGCATCGCCGCGCTGGCACCGCACTCGGGAGGTCCTAGCAGAATCCACGCCACCTGCGAGCAAGCTCAATTCTTGCAGGCACTCAAACTGCTCTAACGTGCTTGGTAGCTAGTAATCGATCCCAAGGCCTCCGTCACATCGATCGCCGTCCCCAGCGCCCGCACCGCACCGCTACCATCCCCCCGCTCATTGCGAAAGATCGCCGCCTGAAACAGGAACCGCCTCAGCTGCCCGTCGCGGCGGCGGATTCGATAGGTACCTCGAAACGCGTGCCCGCTGTCCATAAGGGCTTCACGGACCTCTCGCTCGGCCCTGAAGCGATCCTCAGCGTGCAGGTGATCTAGCCAGGCGTCGAGTTGCTCCGGCATGCCCTGGCCCTCGTAGCCCAGCATGTCTTGCAGGATCGGCGAGACGTAGATCGTGCTGTTCGACAGTTGCCAGTCGAAGATGCCGACGCTCGATTGGGCTAGCGCGATCGTCGTGCGTTCTTCGTGGCGCTGCAGGGCTGCTACTTTCTCTTCGAGCTTGGCGATTCGCTCGAGCAGCTCCGACTGGTGCCAGTTGAACGAGACCATCGGGGACGGCTCCTGTCTGGGCGCTACGCGCTGCGGTTTTTGTTTTTTACAACAAACCGGTTGCTGAGGCTCGAGCCTGGCGCAACGCTGCGGCCCAAACCTCTGTCTGCCCGTGTCCTCGCACGACGATCCGCTGCACGCCGCGTACTCCGTAGAGTTGCCACACGACCTGGTCGCCTTGGCTATAAGCGAGCTCACCGCAACTCCAGCCCAGGGAATGCAAGGCGGCCGCGCACTCGTCGACACTCCGTTCGCAGCTCTCTGGCATGGCAGCCTAGCCCTCCTTTAACTGATTCGCTTGGCCAGCCCCAAGACGCGCCGCCGGCAGTAGATCGCAGGCAAGGTGCGACCCGTCCGTTTGGCCACCTCCTCGGTGGGGAGCTTGCGTAGCAGGGCATCCTCTTTTGCCGACCAGGGCTTGCCAGCTTTGGGCGGCCAGGCACCGCGGCGGCGCTGGGCCTCGCTCATCTTACGGCGAGCCTCAGGGGTGTGTCGCATACCCAGGTGGGCTTGGCGGATCGCCTCGACCACGTGCGGGGGTCGTGGCTTGCCGCGTCTGGCCGCCGCGATCTTGGCACAGCGTTCGGGATCTCGAGCCTTGGCATGGGCTAGCCGCCTGGCCCGCTTAAAGAACGGCTCGTGGGAATAGGCTTGCTGAAGTCGCCGAGTCCCCTGCGGAAGCTGCTTCGTGATCCCCAGCCGCCGACGCCATTTGGTAACCGTCTGCGGTGTCACGCCCCACCAGTAGGCGACTGCCTGCACTGCCTCCCGCCGAATCGCCTTGGCGAGCCCGCGGTAGACGACCAGCGAGCGGCAGCGGCCCAATTGGCCGACCGGCCAGGCAAACCGACCTCCGCTGGTACCGACGATCCTAACCTTGCCACGGACGTCGTCCATCACCTGCTTGCCGTATCGGTAGGTCGGTGTGCGGTACGGTCCAAAGTGCAGCTGGTAACGGACGCGTTGCAGCATGGTGGGCTCGAAGTTCAGTCAGTAGCTGGTAGCCGATTCTGCCGCGACCACCGCGCGCATAACGACTCAGCGGTTGATCAAGCGCTGGGCAGCCTCGGAATACCGAGCCCCTTCCACTTTAATCCGAGAGGAGCCACTCTCGATCTCCCGGAGATCCTCCTCGGTAAGCTCTATGGCGGCCGCCGCCGCGTTCTCCTGCAAGCGATCGAGCTTTGTCGTGCCTGGAATCGGCACGGCCCAGGGCTTTTGAGCAAGAATCCAGGCCAGAGCGATCTGGGCCGGCGTCGCGCTCTTGCGCTCGGCGATGCTGCCGAGCAGGTCAACAAAGGCCCGGTTCGCCTTACGGGCCTCCGGTGCAAAGCGTGGGACAGTGTTACGGAAGTCCGTGCTGGCGAAGGTCGTGTTCTCGTCCATCTTGCCGGTGAGATAGCCCTTCCCCAGTGGGCTAAAGGGAACGAAGCCGATTCCAAGTTCTTCGAGGGTTGGGATGATCTCCGCTTCAGGTTCCCTCCACCAAAGCGAGTACTCGCTTTGCAGGGCCGTGACAGGCTGGACAGCATGCGCGCGGCGGATGACCTGTACGCCCGCCTCTGAAAGTCCGAAGTGCCGGACCTTGCCTACCTGGATCAGTTCCTGCACTGTCCCCGCGACATCCTCGATAGGCACGTTCGGGTCGACTCGGTGCTGGTAGAACAAGTCGATGCAATCGATGTTGAGCCGCTTGAGCGATGCCTCCGCAACCTCTTTGATGTGCTCGGGGCGGCTATTCAAGCCCGCCTGCTTTCCGTCGACGTCGATATTGAATCCGAACTTGGTGGCGATCACGACCTGCTGGCGGATCGGCGAGAGCGCCTTGCCTACCAACACCTCATTCGTGAACGGTCCGTAGACTTCGGCGGTGTCGAAGAAGGTGATCCCCAGGTCAACGGCGGACCGAATCACGGAGATCATCTCTTGCTCGTCACCAGCTGGTCCGTAACCGAAGCTCATTCCCATACAGCCGAGCCCAATGGCCGACACTTCCAGGCCGCTGCTACCGAGCTTGCGCTTTTGCATTGCCTTCTCCTTTGAAGATCCAGTCAGTTTGCCTGAATCTCTTGGTTCTTCAACAGTTCGATAGCTGGCGGGCCGCGAAGGAGCACGCGGTCGCAGCGCGATGCAGAATTGCCGGCTCACCTCCACCAACGCCGGACCGGCCCGCCGAATCGACTTGATGAAACGCGTCGTAGCACGGTTGCGACGGTACTCGGTACCAGTCTTGGGGTTCTTTTCCTTTGAAAGCTGGGTGCCACTCGCCGCTAGGCAACCTAGAATTGTGGGGCGAATCCACAGGAGACGCAAAGCCATGGCGCGCAAGAAGGTCAATAAGTCGCAGAAGATTCGCGAGATGCTCGAGACGATGGGAGGCCAGGACGCGTCACCCTCGGCCGTAGTCGCCGCCTTGAAGGGTAAGGGCATCAAGGTCTCGGCGGCCCAAGTCAGCAACGTCAAGGCCTACGCCAAGCAGGGAACAAACGGTCGGAAGGCTGGCCGTAAGGCGGCCAAGAGCAAGGGTGACCTGCTTTCGCTGGCCGATCTGCAGGCGGCGAAGCGACTGGTCGAGCAGCTGGGCTCGGTCGAGGCGGCGCAATCGGCGGTGGGCGTGCTGGCGAAGCTGGGATAGACGGTCGTGCCGGGCTGTCTCCTATTTCGTGAGCCTGGCATTTGGTCCACGTCACCTCGCTTCCCTACAAAGTCCGGCGCGGGCAAGTACCCATAGTTCCCGAACATTCGGGAGGGTCGACCGAGCGGGCGGGTGTCTTCCGTATCAGCGCCTCGGTCGTGAACACCGACGCAGCTAGGGTCCGACTCCTAAAACCGCCGGTGCTTGTGCAAGGCTGTTTCGCGGCAGTCGTCGAGCGGTCGCCGAAACGATTTTTGTGCTCATCGTGCTCCGAGTTCGTCACTTTCTTGACGTCGCGCGCAGGTCCTGGCCAACGAGCCAAAGCGCCGCGCCAAACAAAACGCAATCCTTGAGGAGGAACTGTCCAGGTACCACCGATAGAGCCGGGAATCCGCCGGCCGACGCTTCCCAAATGCCAGGAGTGGTGAAGAGAAAGCTCAAAGTCGTCATGAACATCCCGACGGCCAGTGCGCTGCCGACCAACGAGGCGCGAACCGAAACCGGACGGGCGGCAATCAGCATCGCGGAGGCGACTTCGATCACGCCCAGCAGCGCGGAGAAGGCGCGAATGCTGAACAAAGAATACGCCCAACTCAACAGCGGACTGTGCGAGACGAAGACCGAGATTCCGTCGGCCTCGTAGGCCGTGAACTTCATGCCCCCGATCCAGAGCAGCACCACGACCAGGCCATAGCGAAGGCTCCCTCGCCCCACGACTTCCAGGGCCTGCGTCCAGCGCCCAGTCGCTGTGGTGGTTCGCCGCTCCAGATGTTGCCTGACGAGCGCTCGTTCGAGTGTGGTTGTTGACATGGGGTGTGACCTTTCCTGTTAATTGACCGCTCTTGACTACGCTCTGTGTCCACAAAGTTGTTTGTCGATGGGGGCCGACTAGCAAACTTCTGACTGCTCGGCCGTTGTCAACTCGCAGGCTGTTCGTCAACGTGCTGCTTGGCGAGAATCGAGCTACGTGTCGGAATAATAAGTTTGGCGACGAGTACCTGCACGATCTCTCCGAGTTGAGTGCGCGTTTCGCTACGCACGGTCGCCACACCGCGATCCGGTCGAGAGCGCGACGGCTTGAGCTCGACGACTTCGCTTTCGACCTGAAGCACGGCGCCAGGACGCGTCGGTCTCGGCCAGGAGATTTCGCCCCCGGCCCCCACGAGCCCGCCGGCGATCGGCAGGCCACCTTCAACCATGAGTCGCATTGTGATCGCCGCGGTGTGCCAGCCACTGGCGACCAGTCCGGCGAACAGCGTGCTGCTGGCCGCCCGATCGTCGAGATGAAATGGTTGCGGATCGAACTGCGTCGCGAACGCCCTGATTTGCTGTTCGTCGATTTGAAGTGAGCCGCTCACGAACCGCTGTCCGACTTGCAGGTCTTCGAGATAAAGCTTCGCGGTTGCCGAACGGCTGACGGGTTCCATGGAGCGCCATTCCTTTCCTCGAATTACGTCGCACGACGCAACCCGCGAGCGCCGCCGCGGCCGGCAACGAAGTCGGCCGCGCGGCGCGTAGCAGGCCAATCGTCTTGGAGCGAAGTGCAATCAACGGTTTCCGCCCGAGATCACCCACGTTTCACCGGTGATCCAACTGGCATCGTCGGAGGCGAGCAAGACGACGGCCGGCGCGATATCGCCTGGCACGCCGATGCGACCCAGTGGCGTGCCGGCTTCCGTCTCTTTGCGGAAGTCGCTAGCCGTAATGCCGGTGTTGGTCGTCCCCTCGGTGTCGACCATGCCGGGGTTGATGGCATTAACGCGAATTCTTCGCGGACCGAGCTCGCTGGCGAGCGACCGCGTAATCGCGTCGACGGCTCCCTTGGTGCCGCTATAGACCGACGCATTTGGGACGGCAGACTTGGAGACGACCGAGCTGATGTTGACGATGCTCCCCCCCTCGGGGCCGAACAGTTTGACGGCTTCTTGCGAGGCGAGCACCAAGCCCAGCACGTTCAGGTTGAATTGTTTATGGAAGTGTTCGGTGGTCACGGTTTCGAGCGGCGCGAATTCGTAAATGCCGGCGTTGTTGACCAGCACGTCGAGCCGGCCGAACGCCCGCCGGGTTTCGGCGAACAATTGGCGCACGTCCCCCTCGTTCGACAGGTCGGCCTGCACGGCCAGCGCTTTCCCGCCGTTATCGGCAATTGCTGCCACGACACGGTCGGCTCCCGATTTGCTCGAGGCATAGTTGACGACTACCGCCGCGCCGGCATCGGCCAATTGCTTGGCGATCGCCGCGCCGATCCCTTTCGAAGCTCCCGTGACGACCGCGACTTTTCCGTTTAAGCGACCCATGTTGTTTCTCCTTGGTTGGCTCGGCCATGGCCGAATCTGGTCTCTGCTCTGCAACTGACGAATGGATTTACAGTTAGGTCGCGCTGGCCTCCACGGTTTCGGTCTGGCCCGTGCGACCCCTTTGCTGGGATTACCGGCCGGCCGGCGAGGTCTTACAGCAGAACCGCCGAAATTCTTTGGCTCGCATTCGTCGGTGCATTGCTCGCCGGCCCCGCTGCTGTCAGTTCGCTGGGCGAAACGGAGAACTGCCCGTCATTATGTAAGGTGCCAGCAGCAGCCCGGTATTCCGCTTTGCCACGAGCAATTTGACTTAACGCGGAGTTCCTGCCATGTGGATCGTCGAGTTGGCCCTCAAGCATCGTTACACCTTCGCCGTTCTAGCGATCTTGATCGTCGTGTTAGGCGCGACGGCGATCACGCAGATGCGCACCGACATTTTCCCGGAGATTGACATACCGGTCGTGACGGTGATCTGGACGTACAAAGGGATGGAAACGAGCGAAGTCGAACGACGGATCACGACGTACTCGGAATACGCGATAACTTCAAACGTCAACGACATCAAGCGGATCGAATCGCAGACCCTCAACGGCGTGTCGGTGATCCGCATTCACTTTCATCCCGGCGTCAACATCGGGACGGCGCTGTCGCAGGTCACTTCAACCACGCAGTCGATCCGCGCTCTGATGCCTCCAGGCATTCAGCCGCCGGTGATCGTGCGGTTTAATGCCTCGAGCGTGCCGATCCTGCAAATCGGCTTGAGCAGCGACCGCATGTCGGAAGAACAGGTCTACGACTACGGCCTGTACATCCTCCGCACACAGCTGGCGACCGTACAGGGGCTGACGATGCCGACGCCGTACGGCGGACGCGAACGCCAGGTGATGGTCGATATCGAGCCGCAACTGCTGCAAGCCAAGGGCATCTCTCCCAAGGAAGTGGCCGACGCGATCAACGCCTATAATCTCGCCTACCCGACCGGCGTGGCGAGAATCGACACGCACGAGTATCCGGTGACGCTGAACAACACGCCGCCGACGCCCGCGCAGTTCAACGACATCCCGATCAAGGTCGTCGCGGGGGCCACGGTTTACATGCGCGACGTGGCGCAGGTGCGCGATGGGAGCACGACGCAAACCACGGTGGTCCGTCGCAACGGCAGTCGCGGCGCTCTGGTCACGCTGCTGAAGAACGGCAACGCTTCGACGCTCGACATCGTCGACCAGGTCAAGGCGTTGATGCCGTCGATCCAGGCGGCAGCCCCCGCCGATCTGCGGATCGAATTGCTCTTCGATCAGTCGCTGTTTGTCACGGCGGCCATCGGTGGCGTCGTCACCGAGAGCGTGATCGCCGGGCTGCTCACGGCCACGATGATCCTGCTCTTTCTGGGAAGTTGGCGGAGCACGCTAATTGTCGCCGTGTCGATTCCGCTGGCGATTCTCAGCTCGCTCGCGGTGCTGTTTCTGCTCGGGCATTCGCTCAACGTGATGACGCTGGGAGGGCTGGCCTTGGCGGTCGGCATCTTGGTGGACGACGCCACGGTCGAGATCGAGAACATTCACCGCAATTTGGCGATGGGCAAACCGCTGCGGCAGGCCATCCTCGACGGCGCGATGCAAATCGCCGGGCCGACGTTCGTGTCGACACTGACCATCAGCATCGTGTTCGTGTCGGTGCTGTTTCTCGACGGCCCCCCGAAGTACTTGTTCACGCCGCTGGCGCTGGCCGTGGCCTTCGCCATGCTGGCGTCGTACTTATTGTCGCGCACGGTGGTGCCGACGATGGTCGATTACCTGCTGCCAGCCGAAGTGGCCCACGGGCACGCTCGCGCGCCGAGCGGATGGTTTGCCCGGCTGCACGCGGGGTTCGAGCGCCGCTTCGAGCAGTTCCGCGATGCCTACGTCGCCGTGCTGGCGTGGAACCTGGGCCATCGCCGCGCGGTGCTGGCGGCGTTCGCCCTGCTGGCCGGCAGCGGGTTTGTTTTGCTCCCCTGGGTCGGCCGCGATTTCTTTCCGACCGTCGACACCGGGCAATTCCGCTTGCATGTGCGGGCGCCGGCCGGCACCCGCGTCGAACAAACCGAGCGCTACTTCAGCCAGGTTGAAGCCGCGATCCGCGAGATCATCCCCGCGCACGAAGTCGAACTGGTGCTGGACAACATCGGCTTGCCGAACCGCACCTACGCGATGGCGTTCGGCGATAGCGCCACGACCGGCATGGCCGACGGCGAAATCCTCGTCGCACTGGCACACGATCGCTCGCATTCGACGCACGACTACATCGCCCAATTGCGCCGCGACTTGCCGGGCCGTTTTCCGAATTTGACGTTCTTCTTTCAACCAGCCGACATCGTCAGCCAGATCTTGAACTTTGGCTTGCCCGCGCCGATTGACGTGCAGATTGCGGGTTTGAATCGCCAGCAGAACTACGAAATGGCCAGCGAACTCGCCGCCCGCATCAAACTCATCGACGGCGTACAAGACGTACATCTGCACCAGGTGATGAACGTTCCTAAGCTGCACCTCGAAGTCGATCAGACGCGGGCTCGCGAGCTGGGCCTGACACAGCAAGACGTGGCCAACAGCGTGCTGGTGTCACTTTCAGGCAGCGGCCAAGTGCAGCCGAACTACTGGGTCGATCCCGTGATGGGCATCTCGTACCTCGTCGAGACGCGCACCCCGACCTACAAGCTGGACAATGTCGACGCCATTAGCGCGCTGCCGCTGACGTCGCCGGCGCGACCCGGCGTGCAATTGCTGGCCAACGTGGCCCAAGTGCAGCGGAGCGTGACGCCCGAGGTGGCCAATCACACCAACGTGCAGCCGAGTTTCGACGTCTACGCCAACGTGCAAGGGCGCGACTTGGGGAGCGTCGCTAGCGAAATTAATCGCCTGCTCACTGAATATCGGGCCAAGCTCACCCCCGGCAACACGATTACCATGCGTGGGCAGGTCGAAAGCATGGAGTCGGCGTTTTTGCGGCTGGGCCTGGGCCTGGCCTTCGCCGCGGTGCTGGTCTATCTGCTGATGGTCGTCAACTTTCAAAGCTGGCTCGACCCGCTGATCATCATTACGGCGCTTCCAGGCGCCCTGGTGGGCATTGTCTGGTCGCTGTGGCTGTGGAACACCACCTTCAGCGTGCCGGCGCTGATGGGGGCCATCATGTCGGTCGGCGTCGCCACGGCCAACAGCATTTTGATGGTCACGTTCGCCAACGGACAGCTCGACGAGGGACGATCTCCCCTGGAAGCCGCGATCGAAACCGGCCGCACCCGCATGCGACCGGTGCTGATGACTGCGGCGGCCATGATCATCGGAATGTTGCCGATGTCGCTGGGGCTCGGCGAAGGGGGCGAACAGAATGCTCCGCTGGGTCGGGCCGTGATCGGCGGACTACTGTTGGCCACGGCGACCACGTTGCTCTTCGTTCCCGTCGTCTACAGCCGGCTGCGCCGCGCGAAGCCGCAACCCGTGGCCGCGGATGGGCTTTCGGCAACCCCCTGAAACCCGGCCAATCGCCTGTAAGACCGGAGCCGGCGGCCGGTAATCCTTGATACAGGCGGCAGTTCTCCCGCGTCGCATAAAGGAATCGCAACCATGTCCTCGGACGCCTTCGCATTTGCGCCCTACAACTTCGACCGTGCTCGCATACCCGCGGCGGGCCAAAAAACCTCCAGCTTCGTGCGGGCGAGATTGCAGTCGCCAACGCCTCGGCCGCCCAAGCCGGCGCCACAACGATCGCGATCCGCGGCGCGGTGGTTGCTCGTGGCGCTTCTGTCGGCATTCGCCGGCGCGGCTTACTGGCAGCCGTGGAAAGCGTTGGCTAATCAACCTGCGATCTCCGCGGGCGAGCAATCGCCGCCGGTGTTGCGAACCGTCAACGTCGAGCGGCCGACGATGGCCGCAGCGGGGAGCGTCGTGCTGCCAGCGACCGTCCAGCCTTGGCAGCAGGCCACGTTGCACGCAAGAGTCAGCGGTTATGTCCGCGCCTGGTTCCCCGATCTCGGCACGCCAGTGAAGACCGGTGAAGTGCTGGCCGAACTCGACACTCCGGAGCTGGATCAGGAACTGGCCGAAGCGATTGCCTTGGCGCGTGAGGCCGACGCCGCGGCGGCGCAAGCTCGCGCCGAACGCGCCGAGGCCCAGGCCGATCTCAAGGTCGCCGCAGCGCAGCTCGAGCGCGTGCAGGCCGAAGCCGAACTGGCCCGCACGCAACTGTCGCGCCGCGCCCAGCTACTCGAGCGCCGCGCGATTTCGCAAGAGGAGTTCGAGACGTTTCAGCGCGATGTCGCCGTGCGGACCGCCGACGTCGAGGCCACCGAAGCCGACGTCGTGCGCCGCCGCACCAATCTGGCGACTCGCGCGGCTGTGATCGCCGCCCGCGAGGCAACCGCCAAAAGTCGCCAGTCGAACGTCGACCGGCTCGAGGAGCTCGAGCGATTCAAACTCATCATCGCCCCGTTCGACGGTATCATCACGCGACGTGCCGCCGAAGTCGGCGCCTTGATCACGGCCGGTCAAGAACCGTTATACGTCGTCGAAGATATGACCCGGGTGCGAGTGCAGCTCCAGGTTCCGCAGACCTATGCCAGGCAAACGGCGGTGGGCGCGGCCGCCCGCGTGTCTTTGCCCGAGTCGCCACAATCGGGAATCGACGCGGTGGTCACTCGTCTGGCTGACGCGGTCGATCCTGTCAGCCGGACCATGCTGGCCGAAATCGAGCTCGATAACTCGGCCCACGAGTATCAGCCGGGCAGCTACGCGCAAGTGACTCTCACCACGCCAAGCACGGCCGCCTGGACCATTCCCAGCAACACCGTGCACATGCGGGTCGACGGGCCCTACGTGGTAACGGTGAACGACCACGACGAAATCGACGCCAAGCCGGTTGTCCTGGGGCGCGACTTGGGGAGCCAGATCGTGGCCACGGCCGGCATCGAGGGGCACGAACGGCTCGTGATCAACCCCAGCGATGATCTGCAGCGCGGAGACAGGGTGCAGGTCAGCGAGCCGCAGGGCATTGTCCCGGGGCTCGCGCGGCGCTGATGCAAAATCGACTACCCGGCGAGAAGATCGGTACCTGGCGTCCAGAGGCCCGGAGTGTCCAACAATGTTACCCCGACCGCTCCGCCGCACGGCAACCCAAGTGGTTCACCGACCTGGCATCTGGCGCGGCGCCGCGCGGCTGGCCCTCGTCGCGATAGCGGTGCGGGCGTATCATGTCTGGCGGCGTGGAATTGGCGGGCCACCGACAAGCGACGATCTTCAGATCCGCGACCGACGGTAGCACGCCGGCCGGCCGACCTTTCAGGTGCCAGCATGTCTGCGGACGACTCACCGCTCACTCGCGCAAGCCTGCTGGTGCAGCTTCGCGATGGCGCCAACGACGGCGCTTGGCGCGAGTTCACCGCCATGTATGGGCCGGTGATTTACGGCTTCGCTCGCAAGCGCGGCTTGCAAGACGCCGACGCGGCCGACTTGATGCAGGACGTGTTGCGCTCGGTATCGTCGGCCATCGGGCGACTCGACTACGATCGGCAGCAAGGGACCTTTCGAGGCTGGCTGTTCACGATTACCCGCAACAAGATCTACAACTTTCTGTCGGCCCGCCGCATTCGCCCACAAGGCTCGGGCGATACCACGACCAACCGGCTGCTCGGTTCGCAACCCGACGACGCCGATGGCTCGGACGTATGGGAGATCGAGTATCAAAGGCGCCTGGCCGGGCTGGCCATGGCGCGCATCCAGGGAGAATTCCAGTCGCAGACCTGGCAAGCGTTCTCGCTCGTGGCCGTCGATGGTGTCGCCGTCGCCGAAGTCGCGCGGCAGTTGGGAATGTCGGCCGGGGCCATCTACGTAGCCAAGAGCAGGGTGCTCGCGCGCCTCAAAGACGAAGTCGAAGAGATGCGCCGGCAAGAGGACGAATGACATGAACCCGCGCGATGCCTGTCCTCCAGAGGGGGAGCTCCATCAATTGCTCGAAGGCTCGCTCTCCGGCCAACGAGAGCACGAGTGCACCGAGCACCTCGATCAATGCAGTTGTTGCCAGGCGAAGCTCGAGGGCCTGGCGACGGGCAGCTCGAACCTGTGCGAGCTCGTCAAAGAGATGCACCGTGACGAGCCTCCGGCGACGTCGGCCTATTGGCCCGCCCTAAGCTCTCTGCAGAGCCACGCTGCCCGCACCGCCGTGCAAACCCCCGCGCCCGGCGCGCGCTCCCGCGATTTGTCGCTGGAATTCCTGCTGCCAGCCAGCGACGCGGCGTATCTTGGTCGGCTGGCGCACTTCGACGTGATGCGCGTGATCGGACGCGGCGGCATGGGGTTGGTGCTCGAAGCTTTCGACTCGCGCCTGCAGCGCAACGTGGCCGTCAAGGTGCTCGACCCCGAGTTGCGCGACGACGAAACCGCGCGGCAGCGATTCTGCCGCGAGGCTCGCGCTGCTGCCTCAATCACGCACGAGAACGTCGTCGCCGTGCACCAGGTGGAAAAAGCCGGCGAGCACGAATTGCCTTATCTCGTCATGCAGCTCATCACCGGTGAATCGCTCGAGCAGCGGCTGGCCCGCGATGGTCGGCAGCCGTTTCGCGAAGTCGTCCGTATCGGCATGCAAGCGGCCCACGGCCTGGCGGCCGCGCACGCGCAAGGGCTGATTCACCGCGATATCAAGCCCGGCAATATCCTGCTCGAAACGCCCAGCGGGCGCGTGAAGCTCACCGACTTTGGCCTGGCCCGGGCGGCCGAGGATCTGAAACTAACACGGACAGGATTCGTGCCCGGCACCCCTCTTTACATGTCGCCCGAGCAGGCCATGGGCGAAGCGACCGACCAACGCTCCGACATTTTCAGCCTGGGGGCGGCGCTCTACGAGATGGCCGCCGGCCGGCCGCCGTTTCCCGGCAACTCGTCGCTGGCCATCTTGAAGCAGGTTCTCGAGGCCCGGCATCGACCGCTCCGCGAGCTGAATCCCGAAATCCCCCAGTGGTTCTCCGACACCATCGATCGCATGCTGGCCAAGCGGCCCGCGGATCGCCTGCAAACGGCCGAACAACTCGCGGAGTTGTTCGAATTCGAATGGGCATTGATGAAGACGTCGTCGGAAGACGTCCCACAACTCTGCGAGATCGAACGGAAGCGCCGCGCGCGCCGCACGACCTGGTTCGTCGCCCTGGTCGGTGCATCGTTTCTGGGGTTCGGCTTGCTGGCCGGGATGTTGCTGACCAGCGGGAATCGTCCCCCGGCCTCCGCGGTATCTACGTCCGAACCGGTCGCCGTGTTGGCTGCCAACGCCGGGGCGGTCTGGTCGGTCGCCTTCAGTTCGGACAACAACACCGTGGCCATGGCGGTTGAAGACGGCGCCGTCCGCCTGTGGGATCTGCACACCAAGAGCATCGAGGCCACACTCGACGCGCATCGCGGCAATATCTGGTCGGTGTGCTACTCGCCCGACGGCCAACTGCTGGCCACGGCCGGCGATGACGGATTGATCAAGCTCTGGCAGCTCGGCAATTCCGCACCGCTCAAGACCTTTCAGCACCGGAACGCCGTACGCGGGCTGGCGTTCGCTGCCGACGGCCGCACGGTCATTGCCGGCGACCGCGATGGAGGGTTGCGCGTCTGGTCGTTGGGCGCCGACGAGCCGGTCGCGGCAGCGCAACAACCGAGCGCCATCTATGCTGTGGCGATTTCGCCCGACGGGCAAACCGTGGCCACCGGCGGCAGCGACAAGGTTGTTCGGCTGTGGAACTCCAAGACGCTAACGCAAAAGCTGCCGCTCGAAGGTCATGCCGGTCCGGTCTATGGGGTGTCGTTCTCACGAGATGGCACGCGATTGGCTTCTGCCGGCTGGGACAAGACCGTCCACATCTGGGACGTCGCCAGCGGCGCGGCAGTCAAGTCGTGGCCCGGACACGACGGTGATATCTGGTCGATTGCTTACTCCCCCGACGGCGCGAAGGTGGCCACCGGCGGCACCGACGGCGCCGCCAAGATGTGGGACGCCAAAACCGGTGAACTGCTCGCCAATTATCTCGGCCACAAGACCGGTATTCATACCATCGCGTTTAGCCCCGAGGGCTCGCGACTGGCCTCGGGCGGACGGGATGGTGTGGTGAGAATCTGGCTCGTGGAATAAAACTGCTTGAAACTGTTTGGCGCCGTCATCCGCGGCACGAAGCTTCGATGGCCGCCACATCGATCTTCTTCATCTGCATCATCTCGTCGAAAGCGCGGACGGCGACCGCCGGATCGGCGCCCAAGGTCGCTTGCGTCAAAACGACCGGCGTGATTTGCCACGACACGCCCCACTTATCCTTGCACCAACCGCACATGCTCTCCTGGCCGCCATTGCCGATGATGGCGTTCCAGTAGCGATCCGTCTCGGCCTGGTCGACGGTGGCGACCTGAAACGAAAACGCCTCGTTGTGCTTGAACTCTGGTCCGCCGTTGAGACCGATGCAGGCCGGTACGACCCGGTGAGTGTTCCTGCCCCGACGCTCACCGGGTTTTTTTGCGCCGGCCGCCAGATCTCCCTATGCAGAACCCATTTCGAGCTCTTTCGCCAAGAGCTGCGCGTGAGCCAGACAGAAGTGCGTTCGACGTTCCATCGCTAGGCCGGGAAACGACTTTGAGTGGCCGGCTCTCCGGTTTGGGGCCGCCCACGGCGGCTAGAACACTGCTTCACAACTCGAGCAGTCGTCGAAACGATCCATCCGCTCCAGGAGTTGTGGTTATTGACGTGCCGATCGTGTACCGCGGGGTGCGGTTGGGAGCACACCACCGACCACGCGTTCCAGTTCCGCGAGGCCAACGTAATATGCAGCTACAGCGACAGCCTGTTCGTTCAAGAGCTCGATTCGCTCTCGCTGAGCCTCAACCAGACGAAGGAAATCCAGCTTTCCCGTGATATAGGCGGCCTGAGCGGCATTGACGTTCGAGTTCGCCGCCGGAATGAGCCGTTTCTCGAAGACCTCGACTTCTCGGTACGCTTGACGTATGCGCTCGTACGCCACTTGTACTTCGTATTGGATCTGAGCGGAGAGCTGTTCGACTTCCGCCCGTTGTTGGCTAGTACGCGCCGCAGCCTCGCGCACGGCAGCTCGACGTCGTTCCACTTGCACAGGCACGTTCATATTCAATCCGATCTGCCCCTGCAAAGGTCGACCGCTGGCGCCCTGCCAAAAAGTGTCATAGCGACCAACCAATTCAACATCGGGCTTGAATTCGCGCTGGGCCAACGACACGCTCGCTTGCTCGGCGCGGAGCTTGCTGACGGCTGCGGCCAGATCAGGGCGACTCGCTTGGGCGATCCCGAGCAGTTCGTTCGGGTCGGGTGGTTCGACTGGTGCTCCCAAGCGAGCCGGTGGAGGCGGCAACGGGGTGGCAGGATACCGCAACAAGAGCGTGTTGATCCGGGCCGTGGCAACGCGTTCGAGACGATCGAATTCGATTTGCTGACGTTCAAGATCTGCCAGCTCGACGTCCGCTTGGAGCACGTCCTGCTGAGTAACGAGATTCGCTTCGTATCGGTCTAGCGCATTGGCGCGAAAGGTACTAAGCGCCAGTCGATTGGCGCTATTCAGTTCGAGCTGCCGGTGCGCGAGATAATACTCGTAATAGGCCTGCTTTGTGATTTGCGCCAATTGCAAGCGGGCGTCACCCACCTGGTCCATTGCCGCGCGAGCTTCATGCTGGACAACATTGCCGCGCAATTGGCGCTTACCTCGCCAGGGAATCGTCTGCCGGCCCTGCAACACCCAGGCGAATTGATCGACGTGCGGCGAGCCTAGCGAGCCCGGAGCCATCATCGTATCGAGCATTGGGTCGGCCAATGAAACAGCCTGTGGATAGCGAGCCACCGCCGCGCGCCAAGCTGCCACTGCCGACGAGACCGAGGGATGCCGGGCCAGTACCGAGTTCACCAATACTGGCAGCGGTAGTTCGCGATACCCCGCGAAAAAATCATCGCTAAACGCTTCTACGACGACGGGAAGATGCTCTAGCGAACCCGTAACGCTCGAGCCCGAGGAAGTCGGCGATGGTAACGATTCCTGGGGCGTGCCGGCGGGCGCCTGTGTCGTTGAAGTTGCTTGCGTTTGGAGCGCGCGCAGACCAGGTGACAGATCCTGCGATGATGGCAATTGCGCCCGGACTATGGGATCCAGAAGGTTACCCAAGGCGACGACGGCGCACACAACTACAACCCGGCGGACCGGCGACATAACGCCTCCGTGCGTCGTCTTCCGTCGTATGCGCGGGCCGGCGGGTTAGCAAATCAATCGACGGGCTTGGCAGGCTTCGTCGACCGTATCGATACAATCGGCCGATTTCTGCATCCGCGGCACTTGTTGCCCGAATGGACCATAGACTCGACTCAATCGGCAGACTCACAGATCCACAAGCTGCTGATTGCGCAAGCCTAAAAAGGACGCTTCAGCAGTGCTATTGACTGGCGCTGTTCGAGAACTGATAGTTTGGGTAGTCTTTGCCGGTCAGCGACTTCCATGATGACACGTTTTCGAGCGATGTGGCGGCGAGGTATCGTCTGGGCGATGGTGCCCTTGGCGGTTTTCGCCGGCGTTCCAACGTCGCGGTGTTTGTGTGCCGCAGGCGAGCGACCTGCGGCTTGCCAGTGTAGGTGTTGCTCCGGCAAACCTATCGCAGACGGAGCATCACGCTCGGAATGCTGCTGTGGCTGTCGATCGTGCTGTGTTCGGCGCGGCGGCGATGCGTCGAAAAGGAGTCCTGCGCAGCAGCCGTCATCTGCACCGCGATCTGCATGCTGTTTGCCGGCGGTAGTGGGGCCCAACGACGCGACTTCTCGCTGTTGTGTCGAAGTGGCTGCCGACCCGTGCGTTGTCTCGGCGTCGGTAACGATGCCGAACACGTCTATCTTGCGTGCAGACATCGCAGGTGTGGCCGTCGAACTTCCGCCAACGTTCCATTCATCAGTGGCGATGGAATCCGGCCACTGTCACGTGGGGCCGGGCGCCGATCTCGTTGTGCGCTTGCGCGCGTTCTTGATTTGACGCGGCGCCTCTAGTGATGCGCTTTCTGCGTCGTCACGGTCTTCGTTGAACGTTCCGTACGTCGCCATGCCCCGCTTGGCGACGATGCAGCACCACAATCCGGACTTGGGTTCGTGCCTGCGACGGGGTAGCCGCGTCATGGCTGGCGGGTTAGCACCAAAAAGCTGGCTTTGCGCCGCGGCTGCCCCGTCCTGGGCACGACCTTCCAAACTGGAGAAAAAACATGTCGTCGGATGGGTTGAATCGGCGAAGCGAAGAAATCCAAAAATCGCGAGCATCCGCGTCTATCGCCGACAGCCCGAGCGATGACGAGGGCGGATTGCGTGCGCCGCCTGATCTGACGGGCTGGCGGAAAGCATGGTGGTGGTTTCACTTTCTCGTGCTGGTCAAGCTCGCGCGTTTGCGATTCATAGCAGTGCTCATCGCGATCGGACTGATCATCACGCAATGGGACGCTTTGGTTGCCCGTTACGAGAAATGGACGCGGCCGGCGTCCGATCAAACTGCTTCTCAATCCGGAATCGAGTATTTTTGCCCGATGCATCCCTCGGTCATTCGGGACAATTCGAAGGAGAAATGTCCGATCTGCTTCATGCCGCTTTCGAAGCGCAAGAAGGGAGACGCGCACGTTGAAGCCCTGCCAGCGGGCGTCGTCAATCGCGTCCAGCTTTCGCCCTATCGCATTGTGCTAGCGGGTGTGAAGACCTGGAGCATCACTCGCGTGCCGCTGACCAAGAGAATCCATGCCGTCGGCTACGTTGAGTTCAACGAGCGCGATCAGCGAAACGTTTCAGCACGAGTCAGCGCCCGTATCGACGAACTCTTTGTCAATGAGACCGGCCAAATGGTCGCGGCCGGCGACCGATTGGCGTTGCTTTATAGCCCTGAATTGCAGGTGACGGTCCAGAACTTGCTCGACGCCCGCAACATCGACAACGCTGAATTCCAACGCAGCGCCCGCACGCGGCTGGAATTGCTCGGGATCGACAACAGGCAGATTGAAGAAATATTGAGTTCCGGTCAGGCAAGCCGGCATCTGACGATCCGCTCTCCGATCAGTGGGCACGTAATTCGGAAGTACGTGCGCGAAGGAGACTACGTCAATGAAGGAAGCCCGCTATACGACATCGCCGATTTGTCGACAGTCTGGATTCTGGCCCAGGTGTACGAAGACGACATGGCGTTCCTTCCACTCGAGCAGCGGCACGAAGCAAGCGACTCGACGATGGGGTTACCCGTAGTGGCGACGACGCCCTCGCTTCCCAATGAGGATTTCCACGGTGTGCTGACGTTCATCTATCCCCACGTTGATCAGGCGACACGCACGATCACGGTCCGTTGCGAGCTACCAAATCCCGGGCACAAATTGCGGCCCGGCAGCACGGCCACAATCACGATTCAGGTTCCGCCGGAGCGCTTCATGGTTTCGGCCGACCGCGCCAGTCATGACGCGACAAGTATGGGGTCAGCCGTCGCCAGTGATCTGCTTGCCGTGCCCGAAGGCGCCGTGATCGACACGGGCTCTCAAACACTCGTCTATCGACAGACACTCCCCGATACGTTCGACGGCGTGGCGGTTACGCTCGGCCCCAAAATGTCTGACCAGCACGGCGGCGTTTTCTACCCAGTGTTGGATGGCTTGAAGCAGGGCGATCAGGTCGTCACGGCCGGTTCCTTCCTGATCGACGCTGAAACTCGACTGAACCCCGCTGCTGGCTCGATCTATTTCGGAGGTAGCGGTGGTTCGAACACCGAGTCAACCTCCATCATCCGACCTTCAACCCCTGAGAACACGCGAGCCAAGATTGAAGCTGCATTGGCCTCATTAGCGCCGGCGGACCGGGCGGCAGCCGCAGCCCAGCGCTCTTGTCCCATATTGGCCAATAGTCTGCTGGGTTCGATGGGACCGCCGGTCAAGCTCTCGATCGGCGATCAGACCGTGTTCGTCTGTTGTGGCGCCTGTAAGACAAGTGCCCTGGCGGATCCTCAGAAAACGATTGCTCGTGTGGCCGAACTGATTGCGGCCAATCAGGACTCGACGCCATGATCGAACGACTAATCGAATTCTCAATTCGCAACCGCTTCTTGGTGCTGGCGGTGGCTGCGGGATTAACTGTGGCAGGCATCTATGCCACTGTGCACACGCCTGTCGATGCGATCCCCGATCTTAGCGAGAACCAGGTCATCGTCTTTACCGACTGGCTGGGACGCAGCCCGCGCGAGATTGAGGACCAGATTACCTATCCCCTTTCCCTGGAATTGCAGGGGCTAGCAGGCGTACGCACGGTGCGATCTTCGTCCGAATTCAACTTCTCGATGATCACGATCATCTTCGAGGACAGTGTCGATTTCTACTTTGCCCGCCAGCGCGTCACCGAAAAACTCGACCAGGCCGTTACGTTCCTCCCGCCGGGCGTGGTTCCCTACCTGGCACCCGACGCAACCGCCCTGGGACAGATCTACTGGTACACCGTCGAGCCCAGCCCTGAGAACCCGCTCGAGCCAGGCAAGCTATGGGCCCTCAATAAATTCTATATCGTCCCGCAATTGACCGCCGCGGCAGGCGTGGCCGACGTGGCGACGATTGGTGGGGCGCCGCTGGAGTACCAGGTGGATGTGCGGCCGGAAGACCTACGCGCTTACGGCATCAGCCTAGGTGAACTCTACACCGCGATCGCTAAAAGCAATCGGCCAGCCGGCGGTGGCGTCGTGCAGAAGAATAACGCCGAGTACATCGTACGCGGAGTCGGTTGGATTACGGACAAGCACGACATCGAAAACACCGTCATAAGAGAAATCAAGGGAACGCCCGTTTATGTTCGGTCGGTCGCCACCGTACAGCTCGGCATGCAATTTCGACGCGGCGTTTTCGAGAAGGACGGAAACGAAGTGGTCGGGGGTGTCGTTCTCATGCGACACGGCCAGAATCCCTTGGTGGTAACCGAAAACTTGAAGCGCAAGATTCAGCAACTGCAACCGGGACTACCGCCCGGAGTGCGATTGATCGCGGCCTACGATCGCACTCGATTGATCCACGGCGCGATCCACACACTGACCGAGGTCATGTGGCACGAAATGGTCATTGCCGCGGTGGCAATCTTATTGATTCTTACGCACGTCCGCAGCGTGTTCGTTATTTGCGTCACCTTGCCGTTGGCTGTGCTAAGTGCATTCTTGATGATGTGGCTGTTGCGCGTGCTAGGGATCGTCGATATCCAGGCCAACATCATGTCGCTGGCTGGAATTACGATTTCGATCGGCATTCTCGTAGATCAAGCGATCGTCATGACGGAGAACGCGACCCATGCGTTGAAGGAGAAGTTCGGCGACCAGAAAGTTACAGGCGATATTCGCGAGTTTGTACTCCCCGCCTGTCGCACCGTGGGGCGACCGATCTTCTTTTCCGTAATGATCATGTTGTTGTCGTTTATTCCCGTCTTCATGCTCTCTGGCCGCGAAGGGAAGTATTTCCATCCGCTAGCGTTCACCAAGACATTTGCGCTATTGGGCGTGGCAATCATTTCCGTAACGCTCGTCCCGGCTCTGATTCCAACATTCCTCAAAGGGCGACTGCGCAGCGAAGAAGAGAACCCGATCGTCCGTAGCTTCATCAACATCTATAAGCCATTGCTGACTTGGGCCCTGCCTCGCCGCAACCTGGTGATGTGGTTGTTCGCGGTGCTGTTGATCCTCGCGGCTGGCATTTTTCCGCTTCAAGCTGTGATCGGACAGGGAGCTTCCACCGCAGCGTGGCAAAAGGCCTTTCTGGCCACGTTCGCCATAGTCACGGCACTGACAGTAATATCCACGCGCGGCGCGTTCTGGCAATTCCTTTCGCTGTTCAGCCTGGTCGTCATTGGCCTGTGGTCGTATCACTTTACGAAGATCGGGGTGGCTTTCATGCCAGCCCTTGATGAGGGGACAACGCTCGACATGCCGATCACGGTGCCGCGCGCGAGCGTGACGCAAGTGGCCGACGATCTGAAGGCACGTGATGCCCTGTTGCGCGGCTTCCCAGAGGTCGAGTCCGTCGTAGGTAAGGCAGGCCGCGCCGACACTCCTACCGATCCTGCCCCGCTGGACATGGTGGAAACGTTCGTCAACTTCCGCCCCAAGAAGTTGTGGCCGAAACGCGTACTGAAATACCCCGATGCAGTGCGGCAAACGCAGGCCGCGCTCGATCGGCTGATTGCGGGAGGCTTTGTCGCTCGTTTGCCTGCAGACCGGGACTCCCTGGTTAACGAGGCGGCACAGAAGGCCATTGAACGCTTCGACGAAGTGTTGCGAGAGTTGGCCTCGACCCGATACCAAGAGTACGAAAAAACGCTTGGACCAGAACTCACACGTTTTGCCGTGACCGAGCTTATGGGCTGGTTTCGCGAGGCTGATCAATTGAAGTGGCCCGACGCTCAACGTGGTGGTGCGGACAGCGAGAAGCGCATGGTCGAGGAACTCACGACTGACCTTGCACCCGAATTCGGCAACGCGCTCGCACGGCAACCAGCCTTGGAAGATGCCACGAGGATAACCCAGATCGTCGCGCGAAAGCTCGAGTCTGACGGGGTAATTGACAACGTGGCGGAAGCTCTGAATCTGCACCACACTTGGGCTAGCCAATCAGCATATGCGATCTCAGAGTTTTTCGGAGCAACTCGCAAGACGAGCGCTAGTGAACTGCTGCATGACATCGAGAGCGAACGTCAAAGGCTCTGGGAAGCTCGCGTCGATGCCCTCAATTGGGAACTTTTTGATTACGGCGTTCAGGCCTTTACGTGGGTCGTGCTGGAAGAACTCGTTCTGGCTGCAAGATCTGCCGACCTACTTGAGACTGCAGCGCACGGTAAGGCAGCCAGGCTATTTGCTGATGCCGCCGTGCAAGAGCAACTTGGTCGCGAGGTAGATCCCAAAGTCTTGAAGCCGTTCATCGAAGCTCGCATCGATTTGGAAAGCGAATTCGCCAGCTGGGTGCTGTTCTGGCCGCGCCAAACTGGCCCCAAAGGGGATTTGGTGGACGACGAAATGGGCCGCGTTTTACAAGTCCCAGGCTGGAGCAATATCTTTACGCAACCGATTATCAATCGCATCGAGATGCTTTCAACAGGGGTACGGACCGATATCGGCGTCAAGGTCTTTGGTCCGGATCTGGACGTCGTCGATCGGGTGTCGAAACAGGTCGAAGCCGCCCTCAAGCCCCTGAACGGAGCGCGCGACGTGATCGCTGCTCCCATTACGGGCAAGGGCTATTTAGAGATCGATGTTGATCGCGAAAGAGCGGCGCGTTACGGCATCGCCGTCGACGATATTCAGGAGGAAATCGAGGTAGCGCTCGGCGGACGAGCGGTCACCTATACCGTCGAAAGCCGCGAACGGTTCCCCGTGCGATTGCGTTATGCGCGTGCTGAGCGCCAGGACGAAGAAAGCATTGGTCGCTTGCTAGTGAGTCCATCGGAAATGACCGCTAGCAATGTGACGATGGCCGATGGGGAGAGCACCTCGCTTGCTCCGCGGGTTCCCGGCCCCGGTTCAATGCTAGCGCCGCGGCAATCGAATGACGGCCATGCGGCCACTCCGCCACATGCAGCACGCGGCCCAGCCCTCATACCTCTAGCGGCATTGGCGGATGTGCGCGTCGTCGAAGGGCCGGCGATGATCCGCAGCGAGAATGGACAATTGTTGAATTACGTCACGCTCAACGTTCGGGGGCGTGACATCGTTGGTTTTGTCGACGAAGCGCAGCGCGTCGTTGCCGAGAAAGTGCATCTGCCCGAAGGCGTCCATCTTGAGTGGAGTGGCGAGTTCGAGCACCAGGTGCGTGCGGCACGCACGCTGCTGTTCGTATTTCCAATCGTCATTCTGCTGATCTTTATCATTCTGTATCTCACGTATCACGATCTGGCCGATGCCGCCCTGATGATGCTGGCCGTGCCCGAGGCTTTGGCCGGCGGCGCGTTCTTTTTGTTTCTGTTTCCCAAGATCACGGCCTGGGATTGGAGCGCGCCGCCGCTGGATTTCAGCGTTGCCGTATGGGTGGGATTCATTGCTTGCTTCGGCATGGCCACCGAAACCGGGATCATCATGCTGGTCTATCTGCGCGAGGCAATCGAAAAGCGCGGTGGCCTAGAGAAGATCCAGTCCCTTGAAGAGCTGCGACAGGCGGTAATCGAAGGGGCCGTGCATCGCCTGCGTCCGAAGCTCCTAACTGAAGGCGTGGCCATTATTGCGATCTTCCCGATGGTTTTCGCCAATGGAGTCGGCGGAGAGATCCTCGCGCCGATGGCCCTTCCCGTGCTGGGCGGTCTGCTGATCTCTGACGAAGTGGTCGATCTGTTTCTACCGGTGCGCTTTTATTGGGTTCGACGCGCGAGATGGTTGAAACTCCGCGAGGCAGAGTGAAGTGCGATCGACCGTGGCTAGCATTGCCCCCTTGACGTGAATGAGCGCTGACCGACGGTCGTTCTGAACCTGCAAAGTAGCGCGCCGGCGAGACCGAGCGACCATCGCCCACGCCGCAACAGCAGTCAGCACCAGGACGTCGACAGCCTGAAGCGCAACCAGCGAAACCGAGGAGTCGCGGCCATACCCAGCAGCAGAGCACTGAGCGAAGCCAAGAAAAGAAAGAAGCCTGCAAGGGGGCAGGCTCCTTTCCGCTCACGCAGCCCAATCCGGCGCATCCTGCGCGCTACAGGTGTACTGGACTGGAAGACATTCCTATTATCGGCGTTTGACCGTTCGCGGCTGAGAATGCGGTCCGTGAAACTTCGTACATGGAACAAGAAAGTCCGTTGCGAATTCAACCAGCACTCAAGCGCATGCGCTTGTCTTGGAGGTTGAACACCGCCAAATTCAGTACTAAATGAAATACTGGTGCCAGAGAAGCCGCCGCCTGGCGCCACGCGCGGCGGACCATACACCGAATTATGAGGAACACTGTGACACGTCAACTGGAAGCTAAGCGGGCATTGGTGACCGGAGGCAGCCGAGGCATTGGTGCCGCGATCGTCAAGCGCTTAGCGCTTGAGGGTGCCGACGTTGCGTTCACCTACTTCAGTAAGCTCGCCGAAGCGCAAGAAACGGCCGAGGCTGCTCAAGCCTTTGGTGTGCGGGCTGTCCCCATGCAAGCCGACAGTGCCGACGCCCGAGCGATGGTTGCGGCTGTGGAACGAACGATTGCGGAATTGGGTGGCATCGATATTCTCGTCAGCAGCGCCGGAATCGCCAAGATGGCGCCGCTTGAAGACTGTCGCCTGGAAGATTTTGATCGCACCGTAGCAGTGAACGTTCGGGCGGCGTTTGTAGCCTCACAGGCGGCAGCAAAGCACATGCCGTCGGGCGGGCGGATCATTACGATCGGTAGCTGCAATGCCGAACGAATGCCCTTTGCAGGCGGCGCCGTTTACGCCATGAGCAAATCGGCACTTATCGGGTTAGTTAAAGGACTGGCACGCGATCTTGGACCGCGCGGGATCACCGTTAACAACGTTCAGCCGGGACCGGTCGACACCGACATGAATCCAGCAACCGGCGAATTTGCCGATATGCTGCGAACATTCATGGCCGTGCCTCGGTATGGCACTGTCGAAGAGATTGCGGCATTCGTCGCTTACCTTGCCGGTCCTGAAGCCGGCTTTATCACAGGTGCCAGTTTGACGATCGACGGCGGATTCAATGCATGATTTCACGCGCGATCGCCGCACGCTTACGTTGGACAGTTCGCTATTGCCCCGAGAAGACCGAAAGATGGAGATCAAAACGGGCAAATCATGGGATTGGCTGGCATGATAGTCTTCGTCGCTGGGGCGACAGGTGCGATCGGACAGCCATTGATCGCCGAATTGGTTCGACAGGGACATAGGGTCACCGGCATGACCCGCTCCGGTCGCGGCGCGCAGTGGCTCGTGGATGCGGGCGCGTCCGTCGCTGAGCTCAGCGCTTTTGACGCCTCGGGCGTCGAAGAAGCACTGCGGCAATCGCGTGCCGAGGCCGTAATCGACGAACTAACCTCGTTGCCGAAAACCCCCGCCGAGATGGCGGCCGCCGCGCCCGGGGACCGCAAGCTTCGCTTGGAAGGAGGTGGCAATCTGTTTCGCGCGGCCAAGGCGCTGGGCATCCGGCGATACCTGCAGCAGGTGAGCGGTTTCTTTCATCAGCCTGGTAGCGGACTCGCGGACGAAACTCAGAGTCTGGCGATCGACGCCAGCCCCGGTGTAAGTGCTAGTGCGCGCATCTACGTCGAGCTCGAATCGCGAGTACTGAACGATCCGAAGATCGATGGCGTTGCCCTGCGCTACGGCTTCTTCTACGGCCCTAGTACTTGGTACTGGCCGAATGGTGCGGTCGCCGATCAGGTTCGGCGTCGTGAGATTCCCATCATTGGACAAGGCCAGGCCGTTTGGTCCTTCGTTCACATCGAGGACGCAGCTCGGGCTACGGTTGCGGCACTGATAGCTCCACCCGGTATCTATAATATCGTCGACGACGATCCGTCCCCAGTCAGTCGCTGGCTACCGGATTTTGCACGTTGGGTGGGTGCCGAGGCGCCCCCCCACCTCACGGAAGAAGCAGCGCTCGAGTCGATTGGCGAAGACGCCGTGTACTACTACACGAAATTGCGCGGTTCATCGAACGCGAAAGCAAAAGCCACGTTCGGCTTCCGCCCGCGCCGTTTGCAATGGTTAAGTTGATGCGGCATCGTCGCGAACGACGGCACAGGTTATTCCAACCTTCTACGCGCCAAGCAGTTCGCCTTTTGTCAGACAAAGTTGCTGACACACCGCCCCGGCCGCCAGATCTCCCTATGCCAAAACCATTTCGAGCTTCTTCGCCGAGAGCCGCGCGAGAGCTAGGCCAGAGAGCCAGGCAGAAGTGAATTCGAGTCTCGACCGCTCGCCACGGGCGCGCCTCGTTCGGAGAGCGACCTACAGCACCAACAGCCCCCGCGTCTCGTAGATCGACCGGCCGCCGTCATCGAGAACCCGGCTCAGCCCGATGATCGACGCCACGATGGCATCGATCCGGCCGGTGCTGCTATGGGCTCGACACTGGAACGGTGTGGAAATCGATGCCTGACCACGAACCAATTCTTTGGCGGCAAGTGTTCTGGGGGCGACAGTCGCC
Organism: Pirellulales bacterium; assembly: GCA_050184475.1. GTDB lineage: Bacteria > Planctomycetota > Planctomycetia > Pirellulales > JAEUIK01 > JAIESQ01. The sequence goes on from JBFXAH010000007.1 coordinate 60,841, forward strand.
GGATGGTCAGTCAAAGGAACAGTCGCCGTGGGGATGGCTCTATTACCGGCGAGTGAAGACCGGCAAGGCATTCTATCGACCCATGAATCGCGTGGTATATGCGCATCTGAAGAGGCTAGCCATAGCACAACCACGCGATGACAGTCCGGTCTTCCATGGGAGTGGATCGCGACCGAACGTTCGATTCCAGCAACTCTGCGCCCTTGCTGGCATTCAACCTAGAAAAAACGTGGAGACCGGAGAGGACGAATGCTGGGAACTGAAAGATCTTCGGAAGACTTGCGCTACGTACTACGATGAGCACGTGCCCGAATCATCAATAGAGATCCTGGGACATTCGGTCGGTGGAATCACGTATCGGCACTACGCACATCGCGCTCCACTAGCGTTCAAGGCAATTATGACGCTCCCACAGCCTTCGGCTTTTATGGCTCTCCTTCGCGGCCATAACGGCCATTGTCCTTGCTGCCGACGACCCTTCACGGAGGCAAGCTAGGCGGGACGAGGCGTCCGACGAAGCTCGGCGACGGCAAGTATGCGCTAATCGCTGCCAGCGGCGGCCTGCTTAAGCACAGCCTCGGCCGCGAGCGGCCGAAAACCGCTGGCGCCGAATTGCACAAGGCGAGGCATAGTCCAGCAGACTCCGACTATATATGCATTGGCAATGCAACCTACGGCGGCGACTCGCGATGCCGCTCGAGGCGGTGGATTCGCACTCCGTAGTTGCCATTATGGTTAATACCCACTGCCAGCGCGTCACCCGCGGGACTCAAACTCATGCTGATGATGGGCGCTTCACGCGAACCAAGTCTTAACAACTCGGCGCCCGTGGGCACATGCCAGAACCGCACAGTGCCATCCGTGCCGTCGCTGTAGGCGTGACTGACGATTGTGCGTCCGTCCGGCGAAAATGCCATCGACGTGCACGCCGCATCGTGGCCGATGCATTTGATCGGCATGGAATTACCTTTAAGGTCCCAGATGTAAATCACTCGATCGAATCCGGCGACCGCCAACAGTCGGCCATCCCCAGAGACGGTTGCGCTGCTGACAGATTCAGAGAATCCCGCAAGTGTACGGCTGTGATCGCCATCGATTTCATCGCATAGAACTAAACGCTTGTCGGGCAACATGCAGCGAAGCCACGCATCGCCCAGCGTTGTTCGAAAGAGTCCGATCGGCGAAGGCGCTGACCGTATCGGTGAGTGCGTAACCGCAGTCGACCCTCGATTGATGACCGCCACGTCATCAGGGCATGAGACAATCAACGAACGGCCGTCCGGAGCCATTTGCAGCGCGCGTGGCGGTTTATCGGTGGCGGACGAATAGTATTTTGTTAAAGCGCCTGTGCGCGAGTCGTGTCCACGAATTGAAAAATCTGTATGCAGCAGTACGACTTCGTTACCTGCGGGATCAAACGCGACTACCATGCCCGGCAACCACGGAAACCTACTCCCAGTGTCTGGCTTGCTCGGTTGCGCCGCACTCGTCCTCCACAGCTCTTTACCGCTGCGGGCATCCATCATGACCACGCTCCCTGCTTGCCCATACTCCCCGATTGGCACGGCAAGCCAACGTCCACATGGTGAAACCGTGATCTTCCATGGCGCCTCTTCCATCGCTATGTCGAAATCTTTCTGCATCGCAGGAAGTTCCCAAATCCGAATTCGCCCATCTTGACCGCCCGAAGCCAGCCAGCGACCGTCCGGAGAAAAGTCCACAGTCGTGGCCCGTCCTTCGTGTGCGACCGATCTTCGCGGTGGGCTTCCGATTCCGTTTACCAGGTTGAGTGCGTCCCAAGTCTCGACGGTGCCGTCGCGTCGCGCCGCCGCGAGCGTGTTCGATCCAGGACAATACCGCAACGCGCGAATGAATCCGACTCTTTCAATGTCTGCGACTGTCCGGCCATCGGCAAAAGTCTTGATTCGTAAACTGTCATTGTTCGGCCGAATTGCCAAGTAGCCCGGCGGCAGGGGCAGGAAGCATACTGGGTTGAATTCCAACGATTGCGAGACTTGGAAATCGGTCGGAGCGAGTGTCGCAATGTCTAAGACCCGCAGCCCGCTCGGTTTCATCGCGACAGCGACAGCATCCTGATCGGGAATGAAAGCGAGACCTGCAATCTCGACCGGGTGATTGGGATCAACCATGTTGCGCGGTGGCGAACTTTCGAGCGGCGGTGTGCTGATCCGATGTCCCGTCGCGGGATTGAGCACCGTCAATACGGCGTCTTCGCCACCCAAGGCCAACCGTTGGTTCGAACCGAGCCAAATCGCAGCAAAGACTCGACCCTCGACAATCTTTTCATCGAAGACAATTGCACCATCCGTCAGTTGATGTACTACGACGCGCCCGTCCCATCCGGCGACGGCCAGCAGCGAGCCGTCCGGGGAAGGTTCGGCCACGCAAACTTCACCGACGTTATCGTTCAGCTCCAATCGCTTCGTCCAAGTCCCCAGATTCCAAAAGACCACGTGTCCGTCCTCGCCGCCGGAGACTAATACGTCACCAGCGGGAGAGAACCGCACGGAATGAATGGATTGACGGCTCGCTTCGATGGTGGCGTCGAAGTTGTTGACGCGCGACCAAAGATAGCCCCACTCAATCCCGCATCGCACAGGGGGCCGCACGTGATCGTCGCACTTTCGCAGTAGTTCCAGAACATTCTGTCGCGAACCGCTGCGAAGGGCCTCTGCCGCGTGGCGTATCGAAGCAACGTAGCGATGCTCACGCTCGCCTTCCTCGGATACTGCGGCGGCTGCTTCCGCCGCCGCAACTCGTTGTGCGCCGCGAATGCGTTCATTGAACCAAGCAGCAGCAAATCCCCCGACGGCTATTACGCTGCAAATCACCAGTGCGGCTAAAGCTACGACATGCGGCCTTCGTCGTGCGAACTTCAGCAGTCGGCGCCAAGGTGTGACGGGCCGGGCATGAATCGGCTCGTGGCGCAAGAATCGCGTCAAATCGTCCGCCAGCTCACAAGCCGAGCGATACCGCTGCTCCGGCGTCGGCTCCAGGCACTTGGCCACAATCGTTGCCAGGTCGCGCGCCAGGCCTGGCCGCAGGAGTCGGAGTGACGTAAAGTCGACGGCTTGAATCTGTTGGCGGACCTGTTCGGCGCTCTCCCCATCGAAAGGTCGCCGGCCCGCCAATAATTCGTACAACATCACACCCAGCGAAAACACGTCCGACGCTGGGCACACTTCGCGATTGGCACCAGCCGCCTGTTCCGGCGACATATAGTGATCCGTGCCAATGACGTCGCACGTGGCCGTTAGCAGAGATACATCCGCACCGCCCGCTCGCCGTGCCAACCCGAAATCGGTCACGACGGGCTGAAAAGCAAAGTTCTCCTCAGGCTTGCTCGCCGATCGCAATAGCACGTTGCTCGGTTTGAGATCTCGATGCACAATGCCGCTTGCGTGCGCGCAGCCGATTGCCTCGGCAACATCACGAATGATTCTCGCTGCTGTGCGCTCTGATATATCCGACTGGCGCTCGCTCCAATCCGCCAGAGTCGGACCGTCAATGAGCTCCATAGTGATGAAGCTCGCCATGTCGATCTCTCCCGAATCGTAGACCTCCACGATCCCCGGATGCACAGCCGCAGCCATGGCTCGCGGCTCCTCGGCGAATCGCTGACTTCCCGTTGGGTCAACCAGAACACGCGGCCACGCCAGCTTCAGCGCCACATACCTGGCCAGTTGCACATCGAACGCTCGGAAGACGACACCATATGCCCCGCTTCCCAATAATGCTTCTAAACGAAAGCGTCCAATCATCCTAGGCAAGGCCAGCAACGTCTCGTCAACGTCGCACGGCTCTTTCAAGCTTTCCCGCAAGAGCTTGGCCAGCCACACCAATGTGGCGACAGATTCCGAACCGCGGCGAGCAACCTCCGCTTCCAGAGCATCCAACGACGTGTCAGCCGCCGTCATGTTCAGCTTGTCATTCGTTGGTCGGTGCATCGTCGTGAAACAGCTTCTTGAGTGATGCGAGGGCTCGGCGACATGCCGTCCGTGCGGCTTCAGACGAAAGGCAGGTCACTGCCTCAATTTGCGGATAGCTAAGTTTCTCCTGAATCCGCAGCTTGAGGATGGTTTGTTCGTGTGGCTTCAAACGGCTGAACGCCGCAACCGCGCGTTCAGCCTCCTGACGCAAGGAAGCCAACTCGTCCTGTCCCTTCGCGGCGGGTTCGCAGAGCAGCCGCGCCTCGAAAGCCAGCTTGATCTTCCGCCGCAGTTCCTCGCGATTGCGCGCCCGGTAATTGCGCGCCCACTCCTGGCGGCGGCGGTGCAGAATCGTCCGCGCCCACTGTTTAAAGTCAGTAAACGTGTCGCGGCTAAAGCGGTCGAATTTTTCTCGCACGCGAAGGAGCGTGTCTTGAACGAGGTCCGAAAGACCGTGCGATGGGCCGAGACCGCGCGGTTTCCGGCGGCCAGCCAATTCCGACCAGAGATGGTCGGCCAGCAGTTCAATCAGCCGATCCAGGGCGGCGGTTGATCCGGCTCTCGCTTCGGCAATCAGCACATCAGCCTCTCCCGAACCGCCTGACTCCATAAGCGTTACCCCGCCTGCACCCCAAGGCCAATGAACCTGTGGAACGAATTGCCACCCAGTTCTGGGGTTCTAATATCGCCTGCCGGTCAGCCCCCTACAACGTGGGTTGCCGTCCGGGCCCAAAATCGTTGATGCGGTTGACCGCTTTTCATGGGTTGCGCATACCTGTGCGTTGGCGCCGCCCAACTGCAGCGATTCTTCCTTGATCGCGAGATTTTAAGACCGGTTTGGCCCAGTGGCGCATGTATGCGATAGCGACATCATGCGTTCCTCACCGCCCCCCTTCGGGTATTGCACCTCATGACTTGCCGAATGTCCGCCATCGCACTGTTCGTATTTTTGTCCCTTCAGGGCGCCCCGTCGCACGCCGATTATCTGCCGGATTACTCGGGCAATTCCAGGGGGGACACCGACCCTACTAATGGCCGCAGGATTGTGACTTTTGCCGTATTGGACCGTCTGACTGGGCCATCAACTGCCGGTGACGTGTTTGGCACCGGACTAGCGGATTTCGACAGCCTGGCCGTGACGGGCGGCGGCTCAGCGAGCTTCGACACACAAGCCCGCTACCTGTACCTCTACCAGTTCGTGATGAGCACGGAGTCGCCCAGCGACTGGTTCATGTTTCGCGCTGGGGTAACCGGCGTTCCATTGCCCATCACATCGTATCAACAGTGGAGCCTGTTTCTGGCGGATAACTCAGGCAACGTCTCGCCCGTCAATGATTTTGGCGTCGATGGAATCGCCTTTTCGCCGCTCGCGCCCGCCAATCTTGGCGTCTCCGACCCGCACGTTTCCGCGGTGGGCGAAACCGGTTCCTTGATCGGGGCGACGTTCGTCGCGACTCCAACCTCCTTTGGCGGCTTGTTCGACTCGCTGATTTATCCTGGCCAAATGTCGGGACTGTGGGGGATCACCTCCAACGCTCCTCCGACCTTTTATTTCTCACCCGCTGGCCCGCTCGAAGCAGCCGCCACGATCCCGATTCCAACCCCCGAGGCGTCGTCACTGGCGCTCCTGTCAGCAGGCGCCATGGGACTGGCCGGACTGGTCCTCCGCCGTCGTCGCTCGGTGAAAATGACGACTAACGCGACTCGGTGAGACGGTCTTCCGCTGATAGAAGCTCGCAGCGGCTGAAATAGCGAACGCGATCATCGACGGTGTTGGGCACAGGCCGTGCGCACGGAATAAGATCGCTGCTCACGGTTATTATGTGACCGCTTTGTCGAAGTCGCGCATGTATTAGGTGATGGCACTCGCTCGGGGATTCGGCGATCCCTCAAAACTCAGAGGCCAATCAAGCAGAAGAAACCAGGTGCGTTCCGGATCAGGCTTCATACGACCGCTAATGCCTTCTCCCATCTTGACGCCGCCTCGCTCGTGAACGCTCGTTGCCGCCCTGCGGCTCGTCGTTCATAAGGAAGCTCGCTGCGCGGGCTTCTCTTCCAAATCCGACGGCAACCTTCCGTCTCGTTCCTTCCGGCGTCAGTCGATCATTCCTGGTCCGACTGTCGCCAGCCCCCGGAGAATCCCTTAATGCGACACTCCTTAGTCCTCGCGGCCATCCTGTCGGTTGGCGGCCACTTGGCGTCCATCACGGTCGCGTCCGCGGCGCAAGTCATAACAACGATCGCAACCACCAGCGCCCAGGGCGGACTGGGGATGACGATCCCGTCCATCAACAACAACGGTCAAGTGGCCTTCATCGACACATCGCCTGGCACCAACGGTATCTACGTGGGAGCCGGTGGTCCCTTAACCACGGTCGCTACTTCCGGGACGCTGTTCAACCAATATGGTGCCGGTGGGGGTACAACGCTGAGTCCTGACGCGGGACCCGTGATTAATGATCTCGGCGAGATTGCGTTTTGGGCCAATACCACTGGATCCATTAGCGCGCCAGGGATACTAAAGGCTCAGGTCGGGAGCCTCACCACGATTGTGACGGGGGCAGCCCCAGTCGGCGCGATGGGCGGAAGTGCATACAGCGGCGCTCCGCAGATCAGCAATAGCGGTACCGTGGCTTTTACCGCAAATCGCTTTGGCGGGTTTCCCGGCGCCGGTGTGTTCACAGGTGATGGCGGACCACTCACACCTATCATTCAGACCAACACAGAAACCCGATATCCGATTGATCCTGCTATCAGCAACAATGGGACCGTCGCGTATGAATGGACCACGCTTGGACCAACAGGCGCCCCGGTGGCTGATAATCTCTACCTGTTACACAACGGCATCACCACACCGATCGGGTCCACCAACTTCGGATTCTTTACCTTTTTGGCGGTCAACGATCTTGGCTACGTGGCAGCGTCATCGGGGTCCCAGATACAGATGGGGAATGGCGGATCCTTCTCAACCGTCCTCGCCGCGTCATCCGAATTCTCGCATTTTCGAACACTATCGCTAAACAATCTCAACGACCTGGTATTCGATGCCCTGCGTCCGACTGGTGAACACGGCATCTACCGCGGGCCCGATCCTGTTGCCGACAAGGTTATCGCCACCGGCGACACGCTGTTGGGTGCAACTGTAATGCAGCTTGCCTTCGGCCGGAGGGGCTTCAATGATCATGGCGACGTCGCCTTCTGGGCTCGCCTGGACAATGGCCAGCAGGGCATCTTTGTGGCGAGCGTGCCGGAGCCAACCTCCATCTCCCTTATGCTATCCGGCGCTGTCTTGGTTTTCGCCGCCCATCGCCGCCGCTTCTTTAGCGCCGGGCGGCGCACTGCGGAGTAAGGGCTTTTGCCGCTAGACCGCCTCATATCTCCTATCCAGCAACTACCACTCACTGTGCAACTACTATGAACTTTTTCGCCGAGAACCAGGCGAGTCCTGAGCCAGAGAGCCAGGCTGAAGCGAGTTCGAGTCTCAACCGCTAGCCTGGTAGTGTCGTCGATCCGGCCGGCGCTGTACTTCATTTGTCGGTACGATATTCTCGTTGTGGTCTTGCCGCACTGCATAGCGGCCGGCCATCCAGGTCAGGATCGGGTTGCCATTGTGACGCAAGCGGCCAGCCCGCAGCAGCTTCTCGAACTCGGCGGTCGCCGGGCCCCACGACGCACCGAGCCTGTATTACAAGGCTGCTTCGGTGAAATCGACCGAAGCGACAGATGGCTCGAAGGTACCGGGCAGCGAAAGTGACGAAGCGACTTGAATCTGGAGCGCGCGACTACAAGCGCACCGTGCGTTGAAAACTACCCTGCGCATGCTGAGCCAACACCACGGGCTCATCTACGCGTCGTCGCCCCGCATGGAACTCGTGGCAAATTTCCGAATCGCGTCCGTGGTGCGCTCGCCGCTCGGGTTGCTCTGGCAGTCGGTCCGCCAGGTCGCGGGCGTGACGCGCCGAGAATTCGATTCGTATTTCGACGGTCGGCAAACCGGTGTGGTAATCCGAATCGCCGACGTGGCCGAGTTCCGCGAGCCGATCCCGCTTGCCGACATGCGAGCCGCCTGGAAGGGCTTCCACCCGCCGCAAGTGTTTCGCTACGTCGACGCGAGTGACATAGCCAAGCTCAGACGGCGCCGAGTGGCCTAGTATCGGAATAGGTGCAAAAGCAGTCTCGGTGGCCAGCAGCCTTGCCGACTGCAAGTGCCTGCTGCGGGCAACCTTCTGCTCGAGTACGGAGCCGCTATCACGAAAACTAGCCGAATTGCCGTGGCACGGATTACAGGTTGTGTTTACCTGGAGGACGCGACGTTTCTTTCGCGTTAGTTGAGTTGCTCAGGCAAGTACTTTCGCAGGCGGCAACCACGAGGCGCATAGCTCGGCTCTCGTCAAGCCTCACGCATCGTAGTGCGTCTCAGTGCCCGAGCGGCGCCATGCCGTGCCCTTCACATTTTTAACTACCCGAGCGCAGATCAACGGCGACCAATGGTGACCACGCGTTCCGATTTACGAAGGGGAAAGTAGCTCCGCGGGTACTCCTGACGAGAGAATCCACAGATCAACTCTTGACTTGACGCGATCGTCTATCTTCTGAAACCAACGCTCCGCAAGTACCGCGCCTCCGGCCGATCCGCCGACATAACCACCAATCCCGCCCACGACGCCGCCAATAATGGCACCTCCGGGCACCGTGATCCAAGCGAGCGGTCCGCCAAAAGACCCTACCCAAGTCCCAAACGCGACGCCACCCCACGCACCGGCCCAGGCACCGGCAACGCCGCCTACGGTACTAGAGAGCCCGACTGTAAACTCTCGAAAGTTCACGTGACCTGCACGATAGCCTGCGAATTGACGATAGGCATCAGAAACATCGATGGCTATTGCGAGCGCCGCTCCGACGGGACCTGCGAGCCGAATAATGCGACGTGTTGCCTGGCTAGCAGCCGCACTCTTGGCAGCGGCCGCTAGAGCTCGGGCGGATCGCGAGGGGAACCGCAAGGTGACATTGCGTTGGGATAGCCAGCCGGACATACTCGTTGCTGAGATCTGCGAGAGTTTTCGACGGTGGTTCCGGGCAAAACGACGGACCGCTCGATCAGGAGATTGCTGCCTGATCCGCGCGAATACCTTGTCCAAAGGTTCGGTTGACAATGTCGTGCCGGTAAGAGTCCTCTGAACGGAATAGCGCTGCAGGGCATAATTCACATCATGCAGCTCTCCGAAGCTCTCGATGGGCACACCTCGCGCCTTTCTAAGCTGAGCTATCTCACGCGTCAGGTGGCGCACATTTGGATCGGGACTGCGACGCATATCTCGGAAATGTTCGGCAAGCCATTGCCGCGACATCTGCTGACCGCTGCGGGTGCGGCCCAGCCGTGGTCCACTTCCGTAGTGCGTTTTGACCTCGATAAACTTTGCGTCGATTAGCTCGCCCGCACCGTTTCTCCTCACGGCGATCCAGTCGATGCCCCGGTTCCCGCCCGATTTTGGGTCCAATAGCTCGTAGCCTTGGCTCCGAAGTGACTGCTTGACAAGGTACTCGCCGTGGTCGCCCAGGGTGTGTCTCCAGACGCTCGGCGACCGTCCCTCCAAGGGTAGCGCGACTGGATGGGGGATAGGCCCCGGCCCGAACAGCGTTTGTGAAAGGGCAGTTCGCGCGCTGCACCAACTAGCACGAAGTCCGAGAACCACGAACAACGCAATGGTGACCCTCGCTCGATATGTCATGGTTGCAACCCTCTGGTAACCCGTAGCTGCACGGCTGTGACCTTGCCATTCTCATCAAGTTCATTAAACGCTTTGTCCCATTCCACCTGCAGGCGCTGCCGAACCCAAGGCTCGAGCACTTCCTCATGCACCTTCGCCAACTGTCTACATTTTTCCAACGGTGGCTTATTCGAGGCGGCCACTTTCGTGATGACGTCCAGGGCGTCATTGTTTTGTCGCCAAAGGCGGCAGGCTTCAAGATCAGCTAATCGCGTGTCAAGCGACGGAAGAGAAGACTTCACGTCACTGACCGCCTCGGCGATCTTCGCCTCCAGGTAAGGAGTGGCATCGGCGCGAAGTCGATAGCCCTTTGCCAGGGACTCTTCGAGTTTCTTTAAGAACTGCACAGGATCTGGGGGATGTTTCTTTGCTTCCTTCGCCAAACTCTTTGCGTCCACATCTCGCCAGGAAGTCAATGGTCCCTGCAAGGTCTCCTTATAGTGCTGCACGAGTGCGTCGGTTTCCGCCCTCTCCAGTTCTTCCATTGCCGTATTCCAATCGTCCCACGAATGCCCGCTAGTTGCGGTCGCCGACTCCACGGCCAGCGAGGTTGCAACGGACTCGAGCTCGCTTCGTGTCAATTGCAGAAGCTGCAGACGAACAGTAGTCGGAATGCCCGCTTGCCTAGCCGCGCTAAACAGCGAATGAAACTCATTGAATAGGTCCGGCTTGTCGGGCACCGCGAGTTTCTCCGCAAGTTGCTCGCCCGCGCGGCTGTATTCCTGTCGGGCAGCCTCTAGTTCCGTCACCGGCTGAAACGGAATGGCGCCGCCCAACTGCGAGAATAAATCGTTCGCTGTTTCAATCCCTTCCGGTTCTGTGGCGGTCGCGACGCTCTGAATGACGTTCAAGGCTCCCTTGAAGACTGCAGGGTTCGTGGGATCCAGTCGCAAGGCGGCAAGGACCGAATCCTGAGCTTTCACAAACTGCTTGGCCGCCGTTTGTTTATCCGCCATCTCTAGGAGTTTCCTCGCCTCTTCCGCGGCTCGGTTCTTCTCGTCAGAGCTGATGTGCCGCAGCTCGTTGACCAAATGCTCAACTAGCACCTCGTGTTCTTTGCTTATTTGGTCTTGCGGTTGACTGCAGCCAGCCCACACGACCATCAATCCACCAAGCGCGAGGCATCGCCATGTATCGCTGTGCCTGATCTTCGGTGTACCTGCCATTTGCATTGATCCCCAAAACAAAAAGGAGCGCCGGACCAAGGCCGCTCCGAGAACCCCCGCCAAGGGGCCAGAAGAACAGCACATGGCCGACGCTCCCTTTCGGGAGCGCGGTCCAAGTACTGCTTCTTCTGCGTGGGTCCGAAGACCCAAGTTGGCGGTTTTCTCGAAGGCAGTAACTTGACGCTCGCGCGTCAATTCAAGTTTTTGGCGCGGCTAAGTGCGGGCCGCGATTGCGAGTGATCTTCTCCAGTTATGTAAGCAATGTCTTGCCTCATTCCGAGTCAGCCATCGAGCATAGCCCGCCGCTAATCGGGCGGTCAACGCGCCGTTAAACCAGCATGGGGTCCCAGTGCGAAAACCGTAAGAAGGAATTCAGCCCCGTATGACACACGTCTGTCACACTGGCCTGCTAGATGCCCGGGGCAACTAGACACTCTCGATGGAGAGAAGTTCGTGCAACGCGTGGCGGCGTTCCTAGGAGCGCAAAAAAAGAGCCGCATCGACGGGGCAGGGATCGATGCGGCTAGCGTCACCCGCAGGGCGGCGGGCAACGCCAGTGAGAATATCCAGTGCCAACAATCGCGTCAATTCTTATTGCAATTCCGTCAGCATCGCGACCGCGTATGGGCCTTCTCCAACGAATCTCGCCAATGTGCGTGGTCTCGGCGCAAAAAAAAAAAGAGGCTGGTCGGCGGGGCAGAGACCGGCCAGCCCGATGCGCGTGCACGGTGGCACGCGCACCTGCAAACAACCACACCCGCCTGCGTAGCCCGCAAGCATTCTTTCGTGCTTCTCAACTAGTGCTACAAACCAATCACCAAGCTCTGCCACGCCGACGAACTTGTAACACTGCGGCTAGAAACATGCCCACACTCAGCAAGCCAAGTCCCGAGGGCTCTGGCACCAGCGCCAAGTTGGGATACGCCTCGGCGCCCGGCCCAAAGCCGTCTGCCCAGAGCCCGTAGTCGAGGCCGTCCACCATTCCGTCGTGGTTGAAGTCGCCCTGGGACCAGGTGCCTGGCCTTCCAAACCGATCGGCCCAAACGGTGTAGTCGAGGCCGTCGACCATTCCATCGAGGTTGGCGTCTCCGACGTGCAGGTCGAGCACAGCGTTCAGCACCTCGCCGGCCAGCCAGACGTAACCAGCCTGGTTGGCGCCATAAAGATGGATGCCGTCGCTGTACCAGCTCTGCCAGTCGGGCTGTTGGCGGATGTCGGCGTTCAGGTCCAGCAGGTGCACGGGTAAGCCTTGAGCCTGTAGTTCGGTTACCTGGTTCTTGATCCAGGGGATCATGGTTGACGTGAGCAAGTCCTCGGCGGCGGCGTACTGCGGAGCCAGGATCGGGATCGGCGTCGCGATGAAGATGTCAGGCCGCTTGCCGCCTGCCGTTACCGCGGTCGTCAGAAACTGGTAAACGCCGGCCATGTCCGCCTGATAGGTCGGCCACGCCAGGTAGTTACCTCCCGCCGCCTGGATGGCGTCATTGGTCCCTAGCATCACGATCACCGCGTCGGGCTCGGGGTGCTCTTCGATCACCGAGCCGTAGGTCCAAGGTGGCCCGAAGCCATACACCGGGCCGTTGATCGCCTCTTGGGCCTGGTTGTGGAAGGCCGGCTCCGGCTTGTGGTTCGTATCAAGCTGATCGCCGACATAGAGCGGTGCGGTGGCACCGCCGCTGGCGATCGAGTAGCCGGTGCCCGAGATGCCTTGAGCCTGCATCGCCAGCGTGAGCCTGACCGGCGCGTAGCCGGTGCCATTCGAGTCGCCGGTGCCCACGATGTTGAGGCTCCCAGCAAAAGCAGCATTGGCAAGAGTCAGCCAAACGCCGATGAAAACATGCGCGCGCACCATCTCTGTTCCCCTGTGATGTGGCGATTCCGACGACGGCCGAGAGTGGCCCGATTGCCCCTACCCCGCATTCGCGCACCTAGGTGGTGTGCGAACGCCTGGCCGCAGTACTGCGGCCGCTCGTCAAAGAACCGAAGACAACGCTACTAAGCGGTCGCGACAGCAGTGGGTCAGTGAAGAACTAAAAATGTTCGTCCGCGCCGAGCTGCGCGGACTCGGAGAGCGAGGCTCCAAAAAAGTTGAAGCAACTGACCCAATGTTGTCAGTGGCGCGCGATAGACTCCCGCCGCTTGTCTCGTGTCTCGAAACAGCGGAGGGCAGTGCATGCGGTCGCAGAGACCATCAGACAACGGTCGACAGCGCGCTGACGCAGAACGCAGATCTCGACAGGCCGAACGATTTGCTCGTGTGCTCAGGCTTCTGCTGTTGATTCAAAGCCCACGCCGTCGCGACGCACGCGAGCTTGCCGAGAAGCTGGGCTGCTCTGAGCGGACCGTCTATCGCGACCTGCAAGTCCTGACCACAGCCGGAGTGCCCGTGTACTTCGATGAGCGCGACCGTTGCTACCGAGTACGCAAGGGTTGGCGACTGACGGCCATGAGTCCGAACGACCTCGCATGAAAGCTGGTTAAGTCGCACGAACCCTGGCCTAAGGAAAACCGCAGCGGCTGCGTGACTTCGGCTTTGCCGGCGGTTAATTTAGTTCGTGCCGTCAAGTAAGCCCGACAGCAGACTGACCCACCGTTGTCAGTGCCTGCGGCTAATCTAGTGCGGGCGGAGCAGGGACCCGAGATCGCTTGGCGACGGCCGACGGAGCGCGCCGTCGTCGAGTCGAAGGGGCAAACTCATGGCCATTGACCTGGACTCCACGAGCAACTCGCGCTCGGTGAAGCCTGCAGAACCGAAGCAATCGCGCTGCGGCCCTCGCACTGATGCGGATCGCCGCGTGCGGCAAAACGATCGCCTGGCCCGGGTGCTGCGAGTCCTGCAGCTGGTGCAGGGACGCGGACACTGGACTGCCCGTGACTTGGCGACAGAACTGGGCTGCTCGGAGCGCACCGTCTACCGCGACTTGCAAGTGCTCGAAGTGGCCGGCATACCCTGGTACTTCGATGACCAGGAAGCCTGTTACCGCGTGCGGCCGGGTTGGCAGTTCCCCGTGCTGAACCCGACCGCAGAGGAAGTGGTCGGACTGGCGACTGCAGGTTTAGTCGCCGCCTCGCCTGGGCTGCGGATCAATGTGGGGAGCAAACCGGTAACCCGCAAACTTGCGGCCACCTCGTCAGCCGAGGTCGGTCGGCTGATTGACGACGCTGAGCAGCTCTTGGCCGTGCTCGACTTGAAGCTGGCCGATCACAGCCGGCATCAGGAGGTCGTGCAGACGGTGCAGCGGGCGTTGCTCCAGCGCAAGCAGCTACGCGGACTCTATGCCAGTCCCTACAAGAAGAAACCGCTTGCGCTGACCCTGCACCCGTATCGATTGTGCCTGGCACAGCAGGCCTGGTACTTGATCGCCCGCGAGCAGGGGCTCGATGCGCCGCACATCTACCGTGTGGCCAGGTTCTCGTCGCTGGTGGAACTGGATGCAACGGCCGAGCCGATCGACGGCTTCGACCTGCAAGCGTATCTCGGGAACGCCTGGGGCGTTTTTCGGGGTGGCGAGACCTACGATGTCGAGATCCTGGTCACACCCGAGGCGGCCCCGCTTGTAATCGAGACGCGTTGGCACAGCACGCAGCGAACCAAGAAGCACGCCGACGGCAGTGTGACGCTGTCGTTCCGGGTCGACGGACTCGACGAGATCCTGTGGTGGTTTTTGGGCTGGGCTGGGCGAGCGAGGGTCGTGAAGCCGATCGAGTTGCGAGAGATGGTGCAGGAGCAGTTGCGCGCGGCGCTCGAACTCAACAATGGTGGGGACGGCGACAAAGAACTCGTCGTGCGCGCGGAGACACGGCGAGATTGGCCCGTGGCCGCCGGCGCCACCAACAGCGATTCTCGCCAGCGAATACGCCCGCGGTAAAGTGTCGCCAAGAGATGCACTCTTCGCGCAACCGGATCAACATCAGACCTAGGACGAACCTTGGCTAAGAAGGAGCCTAAGATGCGAATGATCGTACTTTTGCTGGCGCTGATGTTAGTCCTTCTGTTGCCGACCGCTGTAAACGCTAAGATCACGACGATGTATCGCAATTTCGGGAGCTCGAGCCGCCGGTGCCCCTTTCGCCCGCGCGAGGCGAGCGACACGACAACGATTGCCGATAGCTACGGCGGGATCAATCAGTGGAAACGGCCTGCCAGCCGAGCTTTTTTGTCAGCCTCTTATATCAACCTGACTGGGCAATCAATTTCCGGATGCGCCGGTACGCTCTCCAAGGGCATGGTGACGAATGAAGTTTTCAGAGGCACACGATCCGTGGCGAAACGTTCCTGAATGGGCGTCCTTTTTGATTGAGTTCGGCTTTGCTTGGCTGGTACCGACTGTCGTTGTTCGCAGGATTGCTGTCGTCTCGATGCCCTTTGATTCCGCTGCGGCAGGTCTGATTGCTCTCGGAGCGATGCGCAAGTGCCTAGAACTCGATGACGCCAACGATGTCGATTCACACTATCGGCGGCTGATCGACATAGCCCGAGCACGCCCAAAGGGGGTTTTCCTGCGTTTCGCGAACAAGCGAGACCGATTCAAATTCGTCGGATTTGACGAACACGATAATCCAATCGTCAAAAATATGACCGTACCGTGGACACAGCGACGCACCATTACTCGCTCAGGGGCAATGAGCTGGCGAGTCTCTGGAGAAGCCCCGGTCACTCTTCTCAACGGGCGACAAGTTCTTTATTCGCAGATTTACTCTTGCTTGGTAAAACACGGTGGGGAAATCAAACCGTCGAATCTCTCACAATCACATTCACAGATCTGCCTCGCCGGGCGTGGAGTCGGCGAAGCCCGTACTCGAGACTGCATAACGAATATTCACTTCGAAAGTGAGGGCTGCGAAGCGGACCTCAGCCAATTGCTCACTGTCCAACGCTGGATGCCCGGGACCGTCTCGCGGGTCATGTTCTATAACGCAAGGACGAGAGAATTTGACCGCCAGCAAGTCAAACCACAGGTCGTGATCGCCGATGGGGACACTTCGTTCTTGACAGTGGTCGACGGCAAAGAGTTTGAGCACAGCGACGTGATTGGAGTAATCCACAGAACAATGGAACGTGACAAGCTTGAAGCTATCGGCGCCAAGTTGGAGAACCTGCGGCAGTGGTACGACCATTCAGTACTTGACGGGTTGCCGCAAGCGCCTCGCGGCATAGGCTTTTCTGTACTGAAAAGGAAGCAAACATGCCAGTGACCGCGTCGAAGCTCTTTGACTACCTTGAGGAACGGTCGTCATTTTCAGTTGAGCGCTATGTGATCGCCTCAGCGGCGTTTAGTGATCTTCGCCGCAGTCTTCGATCGATGATTGTAAGTCTTTCGCAGATTGGAGAGTGGGGCGCCACAGAGATCTCAGACCGTCTTCGATCGGTACTCTCAGAATGGCTCACCGTCCCAGTGCATTTTGACGGCACAGTATTGCTTGCTTTAAGGGCACTCGGGGAACCTGCGACCGTCGAAGCGCGTTGGGGCCGCGATTTCCGCAGCCAATATGATGATGCCTGTCACACCGCCCAGGAACTCCTTGTGTTGGAGAATCCAGTTCGCTCCACACTAGTAAATATTCTCCAAGCTTTACAGAAGAATGGTCGGTCTTTCCATGTCTTTTGCCACCGACGGTCGCGTGAACACTTTAAGTCACTATGCGAAGAAGCTAACACCGCGGCTTTCTCTGACAATGCCTTCATACACTCTGTGGCCGAATACCGAGAGGTGGAACCATTTGACGTTTTGCTAAAAGTTGGCCCTCTTCGTTCCCGGGGTTGGGGGGCAGCACCGGATGCTCTTCTTACGGCACCTCGTTTCGATTCACTTGTTCAAGTAGTGTGGTCGGGCTGCGCCGATGAGCCGAGCTTCGGATACGATCCTATCGTCGCGACGCTTCATGAAGCCGATACCGGCGCGGTTACGGACCAATGCATGCGTCGTATCCTACAAGTCAAATGGAAAGAGAAAGTAATCCGTTCAAGGGACAACTCGATTGGGCGACACGATGATCTTCCGGATATCGACGAATTTGCGGTCTTTGCCAAGCTGCGCCAGCAGGCCGACTTTCAGCGAGCGACGTTGGTCCAGGTGGACGAAGGCCATGGCATCCTCTACCCGCCTCATTCACGAGTTCTCGGATTGGATACTGTTAGGAATTCCGTCGACTATTGCCTGCCAGGAGAGACCTTGCTGGAAGGAATGTACCTGATTCTTCCCTTAGTGAATGATGCCCAACTCGACGAGTTGCAGGCTGAGGATGGTCACTTCAGCAGGATCTGGAAAGACAAGTTGAATGCGGAGTACCGGAAAAGCCCGGACACGCTTACAAACCGCCTGTGGGACGCCGGACTGGAGCTTCTCCATTTGCAAGAACGCCTCGCGTACTGGTGCAAGCCGCCCTCAACTGTCATTCATGCTCCTCAGTCAATGCGCCATTTCGAGATCCTGATCAAAGTGCTAGGACTCGATTTTAATCCCAAAGAACCCGCACAGAGACGCCGGGGTGCTTGGTGGCAGTGTGCGTGGAACGAAATCCGGCGTGCACGAGGTGAAGCAATCCAGGCTGGATTTCATGAACAGCAGTTTGTCGACGAACAAGTGCTTGCGGCGCTCAGCGCACTTGATGCACAAATCCGGGCCAACACCGGCCAGCAGACGTTCCAGCTGGCGTTTCATCCCGGTCAGACGCTCCGTGGTGTTTTCAAATTCTACAAAGTGCTTGCGGTCGAAGATGGGTTTCAAGCTCCTCCGGTAGAACTCAAGATGCTCTGTGAGCTCAGAAGGATCGACCAATGGCGCGTATGATTCCATGCTTCTTCGATGAGCACACGCCTCCCGGCGAGCGTGATGTTTTCAACATGCTGGCTGGCGGTCCGGAGGATTGGGTGGCTTTGCATTCTCTCGATCTGGCACCTTGGAATCGGGGTCTGCGCACGGAGGTCGATTTTGTCGTCATCGTTCCGGATAGCGGCATCCTCTGTATAGAGGTAAAGTCCCATGAGAACATCACTTTCGACGGGCAGCGCTGGCATCCCCCGGAGATCAAGCGATCTCCATTTAAGCAAGCTGCAGATGGGAGGTTCACGTTTTACCGGCGGATGCGGGCACTGGCCCCGCGGTTTGGTTGTGTTCCAGTCGTACACTGCTGCATATTCCCGCGGGCGACCTTCGACCTGATGCCCAATCTGTCCGTCGCTCCGTGGGAGTTGATGGATATCCGCGCCTTTCGGGCACTGAGCAGCTCAGAGGCGTTTTGCGCGAATCTCAAGTCACGGCTCAATAACAGCATTGAGGCGGATGCTAATCTGCACCCACTGTCGGCCGCGTTGTCAACAAACGAAGTGGCCAGAATGGTGGAGGCGTGTGTACCAGTGCAGAAACGCCGTCCCGATATGCGCCAGGAGGTTGTGCGCCGTGAAGAGCAGGCTGCCAGTATCCTGCGTGTACAACAGAAGCCGGTTTTGCGGCTTTCGGAACTCAACGATCGCCTTATCGTCTCCGGCGGTGCCGGGACTGGCAAGACACTGATCGCCATGGAGATTGCACGGCGGGCGGCAGACAGAGGCCGCCGCGTAGCGTTATTGTGCTTCAATCAACTTGTTGGGGAATGGATGCGGCAACAAATCGCGAAGACGGGCCCGATACCTCCGAATTTGGTGATTGGGCGCGCCATCCGTGTCATGGCGGAGATGACCGAGGTTTCGATCTCGGATTCACCTACGCCGACGTTCTGGCAAATCGACCTGCCCCACCAACTTGAGGACCGACTCACCGACCCCGATCTGGAGGCCACCGCGGCATTCGACTATCTGGTTCTGGACGAGGCGCAGGATCTACTGGCCCGACCGCGTCTCTGGCATTGCCTCATGCAGTTTCTGCGCGGCGGTGTCGACAATGGAGCATTCGCATTACTCGGCGACTTCGATCATCAGGTGCTTCAAGACCGCGAGCCGATGCGGATGGCACTCGCGGCAATCGAAGTATCTGCCCATCCCGCGCGGTGGCATCTCTCGGAAAACTGCCGCAACTACCGGATTGTCGGCGAAACTGCCCTGCGGCTCGGTGGGGTACCGGCTTCCGTCTATTCATGCTATCTCCGCGTTGGCGGCGGGTTGCAGAACTACGACATCTCTTTCTATGAGAGCAGCGAGCAACAACTAACGCAATTGCGACAATGGCTCCGTGACTTCAAGACGCGCGGCTACAAGGCATCGGAGATTACTCTGCTTTCATTCCGAACTGATGAGTCCAGTGCGGCGGCCAGCCTGAAACATGCCGGATACAAGTTGCGCCCGGCATGGCAGTCTGGAGTGGAAACGGAATACGCCAGCGTACATGCTTTCAAGGGCATGGAAAACAAGATCGTTATCCTGACTGATGTTATGCTCACAGATCAGGACTTTCGACGGGACCTGTTCTATACCGGTATGACCCGAGCTACTGAATGCATTCGAGTCCTTTGCGACAAGAGTTCTGAGGCGGTCCTCTGCAGGTGGCTTGACGGAAAGGTGGAAGCATGAGCGAACGATCTGACCTGGTGGAGTGGCTCCGTGGCGAGATGATTGGCCCGGCTAGGCGGCTTTCAGAGCCAGCTATTGCGAAATTCATCAATGGCGAGTTCGCCGACGCCACCGCTGCCCGCCGTGGGCCTCTAGCTTGGCGCCCAGACCCGCAGACTGACCTTGAAGAGGTCTTGTATTACGACCGCGAATCTCCTCACCGCAAGTACGGTACGGGCCTTCTGCATCCCGGGATCGCGGTCCTCGCCGCCACAGTTGCGGCCGCGCCGCCGGACACCGTTGCTCTCAAGTCCACGGACACAATCGGTGCCGAGATTCAACAGGACGAGGTGGAGGCCATAACGGAAAATGGCGAGGACGATGCCGCGAATACCGACACGAGTGCCTCTGACACTTCAGAAGACTTTGAGGTCACCAGCCCGGATGTCCGTCATCCCTCGACAATCGGCATTTCTTTCTGTGTCCAGCTGGATGCCGATGGGTGCGTCATCATCCGATTGCCGCGCGCCCGCCGATTCGTCTGGCAGGAAGAGTCCAGTCCGCCGTTCCCCCTGAACGGCAGGTACGAGTCCTGCAAGCGTCGATGGACAGATGAGATGGGGCGACCACAGGAGGGGCCCATGTGGCGGCGACACCCAGCAGTCCTGCCTGACTGTGAGATCGTCATCGGACGAAGCGAATTGACGCCCGGAAGGCCGATTCGCCGGGATTTGGTGATGCCGGAAGGCTCTCCCCTTGAGCTCCGTATCGAGGTGTTCCCGCGATACCGCGAGGTCGAGGATATCTGGCTGCTGACCGTGGTGTTGCGCAACTCGACCGCCGCCACGGCTGTGCAAGAACCCCACGAGAGCGTTTTGTACCAGAGCTTCTTCGAGGTTCTGGCTCGCGGCGGACATATCCAGAAATATCCAGAGAGTCAGCGGCCTTTTGATCAGCTCGATGCGGAGGAACAGTCCCTGGTCCTGCTGTATCGCGAATCTGCGACGTGGGGGATTGGTCACGGCTGCGCAGCCGGATGGGATGCTGAACCGGGTCAGGCACCCACGTTCCTTTTCGCGGATATTCTGCCTGCGGTGCAGCTCCCAAGCATGACTCCTGACATCACAGACTCGCAGGGAAATCGGCTTCAACTCTCCATGCGAGCACTCGCGGCATTGCCTGACGATGGCCTCGGACCGGCGTGGCAGTCCCTTGATGGACTTGCCTCCGAGTATGCCGCATGGATTCAGCGGGGACGCAAGCAGGTCGTTGTAATGCCCGACTTGCCGTTCCAATCTGTGGCCACGCGACACCTTGATGATTGTGAGATATGCCTTGGACGGATCAAATCTGGCATAGCCTTGCTTCGGCAGAACCTGCGGGTCCGCCAAGCCTTCCGTCTGGCGAATCTCGCCATGTTGCTTCAGCAGATCGCGACCAAGCAGCTGGAAAGACGCCCCTTCTATTGGGACGAGCCCAGCCGTCTGGTTCGCCCGCAAAAACCACACCATTCGCCTTGGGACATCTTCGCCGCTGCGGAGGAGGACAACCGCGTGGGGGCTTGGCGGGCATTCCAGATCGCGTTCCTACTGATCTCAATCGACGGGGTTCGCGACGGTCACTCGCCGGACCGTGAAATCGTGGATCTGATCTGGTTTCCAACTGGCGGCGGTAAGACTGAGGCCTATCTGGCCGTGATGGCGTTCTACATGCTTCATGAACGCCTGCTCATGGCCGACGACAACGAAGGGCCACAGCGAGATGGCACGAATGTCCTGATGCGGTACACGCTCAGAATGCTGACAACGCAGCAGTTCCAGCGTGCCGCGAGCCTAATTTGTGCGATGGAATTCCTGCGGCGCAATCCCGCTAAGAATGGAATCGCCGCGCCCATCCCTGGCCAGCGGTTCTCGCTCGGCCTTTGGATCGGCGGCGACGGTTCGCCCAATAAGATCGATGGAGCAATAACGGAACTGAACGCATATCGCAAAGGCGACATCGATGGTAACCCACTCGTTCTAACCGAATGCCCATGGTGCCGGGCGCAGATCGGCCGCTTCGATGGAACACGGCCAAGAGCATTCTTTAGGAAGGATCGTGAATGGAACGCCACTCGGACGAGGGGCATTTCGGATGTGCGCGATGAAGGGCCGTTGCTGCACTGCACTGATGTAGACTGCTCCTTTGGGCAGGAAAGCTCGCAGCAATGGCTACCGATCGAAGTCATTGACGAACGGATTTACCGACGGCCCCCATCCTTGGTCATCGGGACGGCCGACAAACTTGCGATAATTGCCTATCGGCCGGACGCGGGTGCCTTGTTCGGCCGAAGGATCACAGGGGGACGGCCGCATCAGCATGCGTTTCCTCCGGGAATGTTCATCCAAGATGAATTGCACCTGATTTCAGGCCCCCTTGGTACCGTGTACGCTCTATATGAGGGCATCTTCGAGCGGCTGTGCTCATACGAGAAAGACGGCAAATGGATTAAGCCGAAGCTCATCGCATCGACAGCAACTATTCGCGGTGCGGCAGATCAAATAAAGGCGCTCTACGCCCGTCCGAAGACGAGCCTGTTCCCTTCGCCCGGTTTGTTGATGGGCGATTCCTTCTTCGGTAAATATGCCCGCGATGATTCTGGACGCCTCCGCGACGGGCGACTCTACGTGGGAATTCATGCCAGCGAATACGGCTCTGTCCTGACGGCGCAAGTCCGGTCATTTTCAGCAGCACTATTTCGCCCCTACGCCTTCGCCGCGAATCGCCGCGACCCGTGGTGGACGCTGCTCGTGTTCTACAACAGCCTTCGAGAACTCGGTGGGGCCAAGACGCTTTTTGATTCGGATATCCGCTCACGACTGAAATTCATGTTCAACCGCGAAGGCTTTGCGCACGATAAGCGGCGCAACGTGCGAATCGTACAGGAACTCACCAGCAGGCTTTCGCAATCCGAGATTGTGAGCATGATGGACCGGCTCTCCGCGCCGTATTCGGCCGTCGACAATTCACAGGTGATTGATGCCTGCCTTGCTTCGAACATTATCGAGGTCGGCGTTGATATTGATCGACTATCTCTTATGGGAGTCGTCGGGCAGCCCAAAACCACGGCGACGTACATCCAGGTAACCGGCCGCGTGGGCCGTCGCTGGTGGGAGCGTGCAGGTCTGATTCTAATGCTATACAGTCCGGCAAAGAGCCGAGACCGCTCTCACTTTGAGCAGTTTCACAGCTACCACCGA
This sequence comes from Pirellulales bacterium, assembly GCA_050184475.1. GTDB lineage: Bacteria > Planctomycetota > Planctomycetia > Pirellulales > JAEUIK01 > JAIESQ01. The sequence continues at coordinate 83,449 of JBFXAH010000007.1, forward strand.
AGGTTGTACGAGCGCGTCGAGCCCACATCGGCAACTCCTTTTGCGCTTTCGGCCATCCAGCGTGCTCTTCCCGGAGCTTTGATCACTTGGGCGAGACAACAGTGCGACGCATCTGTCCAGAACGTGGCGGCTTACGCCGGTGCGGTGGATACAGCCTATCAACTGCTGCGGGAAAGGTGCCAAGCCGTTCAGATCCCCGAGGATATGCAGCGGTCGCTGGATGAAATGGCTCGCGTACGAAATGAACTAGCGTACAAGTGGGGCCAGAACCCACAGGCATGGGAGGAGTTTCCACCGGCTGTCAACGGGGAATACCTGATGCTCTGGCCGGGACAGTTTGCGACGCTGCCACAGCGGCAGCGCGGTATGGTTGTCCCCAGCAGCATGCGCCAGGTGGACGGCAGTGCCGAACTTGGCATCGACCAGGGATACATACCTGTAGCTGCACCGGTAGTGCCGGCTAGCCAACCCTTGAAAGGCGATTAACTATGGGAAATAAACAGGTTCGCATAGGTCAGTTGATCGCTCCTTTCGGGCCAGGAAGCCTCTACACGGACCGACGTGGTACGCCGCACATCGTGTGCGGCCTTGATCACTGGTTCCTTAGGTGGGATCAGGCGCTCGGGCTAGTGCCCTGTGAAAACCGGGCAGAATTCGAGCGAATTGAGCCCCGCTTGTCAGCCCTACTACACGTAGACCGCTTCTGCATGCCGCCGGATTACCGGTATGTTCGCCGCGGTATGACCGCTCCGCCGAACGCCATGCTCAATGTGCCGGCGCTGAGATTCCCCTGCTGGTATCGCCATACGCGGAGCGGCGAGATGCGGCGTTTTAACCTCCATACGTCGCGAATTGAGAATCCAGTCAGCGGTGGGCGGTGGCAGCCAGTCCGTTTTGTATCCGTCTGCGCGGGCGGCCACTTGTGCGAGTTCCCATGGAAGGAATGGATCGGTTGTCAGTGCAGCGGCGACGGGAACCTGAGTCTGACGGACCGGGGCGGCTCTGAACTCTCCAGCATCCGGATTGAATGCAAATCTTGTCCTCCTGATTCCTCCGGACGCAAGGGCCGGACTCTGGCTGGAACCACCATCAAACCGGATATTGATCAGGGCGAGCAAAGCGCATTTCAGAGAGCCGGCATCACGTGTCCTGGCGACCGTCCATGGCTTGGCGAGGGCGCAAACGAGCTGGGGTGTGCGCATCCCTTGATCGGCGCGCTAATTAACCAGACCAATCTCTACTTCCCGCGCACAATATCCGCCATCGCGCTGCCTGATCTGAAACCTCGATCGGCAACAATCGCTACACTTCGTAACGCTATCGAAAGTGACCCTGCTGGGGCTGGTGTCGCAATGACCTACTGGAAGATGGGCAGGCGTAAACTTGCCGTCGCTGCAGTTGGGGCGTCACTAGACGAACGTGGCATTCAGAGCGACCCGGCGCAGGTGGAGGAAGTCCTAGCAAATCTATTCGATCTGGCAGCAGCAACCCTGCCTGCTGGCGCCCAGCCCCCCGCCGATCCCGAGTCAGAGCTTCTGGCCTTCCGGCGTGCGGAGTTCAATATCATCCGGAATCAAGTCGACGATCCCGAACATATGCCGAATCTGTGTGTCATACTAACAAACGTTCCATCCGCCTTGTCGCAATGGTTTGCACGAGTTAATCTCGTCGAGAGACTCAAGGAGACAAGGGTATTTTACGGCTTCGACCGCTTAGAGCAGAACAACACCTCGCTGGCAGGGATGCCGGATACGGCTATGCGACAGTTGTTCCGTCAGCCTCCTGCCCAACCCCAAGACCGCTGGCTACCGGCGGTGGAGGTCTTCGGAGAGGGAATCTATATCGAGCTGCACGAGCAACGCCTTCTTGGATGGCAGAATGACCACGCCGACTGGATTGCCGAACGCATAGATGATGGTTTTCTCGCGCGCCTGGCTGGCGTCTCTCAAACGCTGCCTCCCTCCACTGCTGTGAACCGGAATTGGGCGTCACGCTACCTGATGGTCCACAGTCTTGCGCACATTCTGATCAACCAGCTCGTCTTTGAATGCGGCTACAACACGGCGTCACTTCGAGAACGGCTATACATCTCGGCGGACCCTGCAGCTCCGATGGCCGCTTTCCTGATCTACACTGCCGCCGGTGACTCAGAAGGTACCTTGGGGGGACTAGTTCGGCTTGGGCGGCCAGAACGACTCGGACCGGTCGTTCAACGTGCCTTGGGCCGGGCCTCTTGGTGCTCGGCGGATCCGGTTTGCTCAGAACAACTCGGTGGGCAGGGATCGAAACTTGCCAACCTTGCTGCTTGCCATGCCTGCGTTCTGCTACCGGAGACGTCATGCGAAACCATAAACCAAGGTCTCGATCGCGCCATGGTCGTTGGTACGCCGGAAAACCGAGAACCGGGATTCTTGGCGTCGATGCTTGAGCAGGCCTACGTTTTTGACTAAGACTCACCAAGCGGTACAAGTACTCAAATTTCGTCTTATTCGGTGATTTTCGGACAATGGCCATCGCGTGTGGTCAAGAATCCCGAACTACGGTTTGAGCCAGTTTTTTCGGTGTAGCGAACGCCACATCTCGGCCCTCGCGTCGTTTGGAATAGCCGGAGCCGCCTGCTGGAGCGGAATTCAACAGCTTCAGGCTGCTTTTGCAGTCGAAGCTTTTTCCCCAAAGCAGGTTTTGACGCGAACTTCAAGCACACCTGGTGCAGCTTGGCTTGACCTGGTAGAACGTGCGAAAGGACTTCGCGATGGCACGACGGACGGAAATCCGAGCATTCGATTTGTTTTGCGGCGCGGGCGGAAGTTCGTGCGGCGCTCGGATGGCCGGCGCAACGCCGGTGGGTGGCATCGATTTGTGGCCGACGGCCATCGAGACCTACGGACTGAACTTTCCTGGCGCGAAAACTTGGCGTCGGCGCATCGAGCGCCTTTCGGCAAAGCAGGTCGCCCGCGCGGTCGGCAAGATCGATCTTTTATTGGCTTCACCCGAATGCACGAATCACAGCGTAGCTAAGGGAAATGCGCCACGCTGCGAATATAGCCGTAGGACCGCATTCGAGGTTATTCGCTTCGCAAAAGCCCTGCAACCACGGTGGTTGATCGTCGAGAATGTCGTTGCGATGCGCCGCTGGCATTCCTACCGGGAATGGCGCGAACGACTTGAAACGCTTGGCTACAATCTCATCGAAGCCGTTCTCGACTCCCACGGCTTTGGAGTCTCGCAGCGACGAAAGCGGCTCTTCGTGATCGGTGATAATAAGAAGGTGCCATGCGCGCCATTACCATTTCGAAATCCGAAGGCTACAGTCAAAGCAATCCTGACTACCAGTGATACTGACGGCACCCCCTGGGTTTTTTCGCGGTTGAATTCGCCGAACAGAGCCAAACCTACGCTAGAACGAGCGAACCGCGCAATCCAGCACCTCGGGCGGAAAAAGCCATTCCTGATCGTCTACTACGGCAGCGACGGCGCGGGCGGCTGGCAATCACTAGATCGACCGTTGCGGACAATCACGACCCTGGATCGTTTCGCCCTGGTCAAACCGAACGATTCTGGTCATCTTCTTCGGATGTTGCAGCCCTCGGAGCTTGCCGCCGCGATGGGGTTCCCCTGCGATTATCAATGGCCTGCGGTTCCGCGCAGGTGCCGAATCAAACTGGTCGGCAATGCCGTCAGCCCACCGGTAATCAAGGCGATCGTGCAACAGCTCATAAAGTCGTCCTGAAATGCCTGCTTGCAACAACATTCCGTCGCGCAAAAAAGCGGGCCACCGATCATGGGTTGCTCGTAGTGCGCCGGTTCCGGGCGGCAATCAAGGTGACATAATGAGCGCCGCCAAACGAAGCGCTTTGATGGCTCGCATTCGGGGAAGTAATACTCGCCCGGAGCGTCTGCTTGCCGACGCATTACGTACCGCTGGGCTTTCTTTTGAACAGCATCCCCGGGGCCTGCCAGGTCGTCCAGACTTCGTTTTCCGGGAAAGGATGATTGCGGTCTTCGTGGATGGCGATTTTTGGCACGGCTGGCGGTTCCCGCTCTGGCGGCACAAGCTTACGCCGAAATGGCGCGAAAAAATCGAAGGTAATCGGCGACGAGACCAACGGAATTTTCGCAAGCTGAGGCGAATGAATTGGAAGGTTATTCGGATTTGGGAGCACCAGATCGAGCAGTCAGTTGCATCTTGTAAAACGCGGATTGTTGCGCTGTATCGTGCAGGACGAAAGTAGCGGGGTCCACGGTGATTTAACTGATATGACGTCTTCGGATAGGGCTCGCCGCGTCACGATTCTCTCCTCGGCTTTGCTCGCTGGACTGATCCGTCCATTCGTTGCAAATCTCGCTGGTAGACGGAGCCTCTTTTCAGCTGCTGAATGTGCGACCCCATGTCGAGCCTGAATGCATGACGTCGAATGCCAAAACCAGCTGCCAGTGCCCGCGAACACGCGGTTCCCTTACAAGCACGTCGAATGACGATAGCTGGCGGCCGTACCAGTAGCTAAACAAAACCGCTTCGGTTGCCCGCACGAAGGCGGGCGAGCACGGGAGCGGTTGTGTGTTGGACTATGCGAGTCGGTCTGCAAAGTTGTTCGACTAACCTCAAGCGGCGATTCGAGACTCAGTCCTTCCAAAATACGTGCCACTCGAATCCGCTAGGACCTATTGTTCTTGCTCGCGGCCCTTTGCTTCCAGATGCTCGAAGTTGGAGAACTTGCCGATCTCGGTCACTACGCCACTGCCGAGGGCGTCCTTGAGACGTCCCGCCCATCCGGCGATCATCGAGTTCCAGGCCCCCACTTTTTTGACGAGGGCCTCCACGTCTCGCCTTTCCCAATAGCCACTCTCATCTTGGACGGATTTCAGGATACACACTTCTCTCGCGAAGTCGAGCAACATGATGACGCTCAGGTGGCACCGCAGAAAATGCTCTATCCCACCGTCGCTCGGGTTGCTGGAGTATTGAGTTTTGCAGAAACTCGACCAGGACCAGCCATTGATGCCAGTTCGCATTGGACGATGACTGTGGATTGCACCGATACTGCTCGTGGTTGCCGGATACAGTGCCAAGCCAAAACAGGCTTCTTCGCAGCCGTTGCCCGGCAAACTGTGAAAAGCGATCACTCTTTCGGGTGAAACCCTAAAATACTCGCCTTCATATTTGACCACGCGTTGGGCCTGCACAAGCATCCAACGCTTGGGATCGTCTCGGTCCATGGCTTCGGGTGTGCATTCACTGTTTTCCTCGATCAGCTCGCTGACATGTTGGAACCGCAAGTCGACGGCACGCTGTCGTAGCTTTGTGATAATCGCGCGAGCCTCGCAGGGTGTTCCAGCATCGCTTTGAAGTGAATAGTGGATCGTAAGTCCCATCGCGGCCTTTTCAGTTCAAGAGTCAGAGTATGGTTGGTTTACTCAAACGGCTTCGATCGACACGCTTCCGAGAGAAAGGTTGTCGGCGAGCACCAATGCGCCGTCCCCGGGGTGCAGCAAATTGCCATTCCTGAGGCGATCAAACAGCTCAACGACGCCCTCGCGCCAGTCAGCAAGCTCACTCCTGACGAGGATGCTTTGTCCATATATGAGCATCGATTCAGTTGATTGTCACCCGGCCGTGCCGCCCTGCAGCCCCCTTGGCGGAGGTTGGCTGCCGGAGCAGCTTGGTTTCGCTCCCTGCCGAGCAGGAAGCGTCGGCCACAGGACGACACGAACCGGGGTATTTTGCGTTGTTCCGACCGCGAACCGATCGTTGCGACGATCTCTGCATCGAGAAGTGAGCTGGCTGGCATTTCAATCTTCAGACGCGCTCCGCAAGCCACTGGTCACTCGACCAGGCCTCAATGCGTTCGGCCGTGACGAAGACCGCCCCGCCCCCAAACTCACCGTCCCGCATTTTGGAGCACGACGCGCACCACGAGAGGCCGAAGCTGGCCTGTGGCCGAAAGCGCCGCAAGAACTCCTGAACGAGCCGCGCCACGGCCTCGGGGTCACCAGCCTCAACCGCGAAAAGCTTCAGGCAGCGACCACTGGACGAGTCGTCAAAGAACTCGAAGTCGAACTCGCCAGAATGCTCTTCGTCGTCTAGCTCCTCGTCGTAAAGTTGCACGTCGTGGTTGGTCAGCCGGTCGGCCAGCCACGCTTCTTCCGAGCTGGTCAAGCCGCGAAGCGACTCGGCAAACTGCAGGTAGTTCTCAGCCATCAGGGACTCCTGGGGCGGGACTGGCCGCGTGGTTCTCGTTGACCGGCGGCACCTCGAACGCGGTCTGCCAGACGTGATCACACTCGCCCAGGAGCAGGCATTCGCCGTCGGGGGAGAGTTCCACCTGTTGCGAGTCCCAGTCGATCCGGGTGTCCTCGGCGTACTCGTGCCCGCCCTCGCTGGCCGGTCTCAGCAGGGCATAGCACACCAGCCGCTCGACGATGGAACGCACTTCGGCGCCGCACTGGGGACAGACCGGCACTTCAAAACGAAAATCCGACATGCAGAATCTCCCTCGCTAGAATCAAGCGTTGTCAGCCGCCTCAAGTCCGGTCCCGGCTCACACTCGAAAAGCACTCAGGTCGATCATGAACAGTGCACGACCACGCGTCGTACGTATCACGTTGGCCGCGCTCCTGGTTGTCGTCGTATCCAGTGGGGTGCGCTCAGGCGACGACCTCTACGAGGTGGTCTTGCAGACCGACCTGATGGTCCCGATGCGAGACAACGTGTCGCTGGCCACCGACGTCTACCTGCCGGCCCGAGACGGCAAGCCACTCAGCGAAAGACTCCCCGCAATTCTGATGCGCACACCCTACAACAAGTCGGGTGCCAAACAGCACGGGGAGTATTTCGCCAGCCAAGGCTACGCCTTCGTGGCGCAAGACACACGTGGCCGGTATCGGTCGGAGGGCGTGTGGCAAATGCTCACCGACGATGGTCGCGATGGCTACGACACTTGTAGCTGGATCGGCGGTCAGCCCTGGTCGAATGGCAAACTGGGTACGATCGGTACCTCATACGTCGGCGGCACCCAACACGCCTTGGCGATGGAGCGGCCCGAACAACTCGTGACCGCCATTCCGGTCGACGCCATGTCGAACCTGGGTTACGCCAGCATGCGTAACGGCGGCGCGTTCGAGTTGCGCTTCTGGAACTGGATCTTCTCGATCACCGGTCCGCAAGGGAGTCGCCAATCACGCGACCCAGCCACCGCTGCCATCTTGCAGGAGATGAAGGACCACCGCCGAGACTACCTCGCGCAGCTGCCCTTGCGCCGGGGGACAACACCCCTGAAACTCCTTCCGGAATACGAGGACTGGCTCATCTCAGCACTGGCGCACGGTGCCAATGACGAATTCTGGAAACAGAACAACGTCCTGGACTACACGACTGCCTACAAAGATATTCCCGTGTACCTGGTCGGAGGCTGGTACGACTCGTGGGCTAGTAACACGGCTGCCAACTTCGTGGCCTTATCGCGGCAGATCCAAGGGCCCGTCTACCTCGTCATGGGACCGTGGATTCACGGCGGACAGGGCGCCTCGAAGCATGGTCAGGTCGATTTCGGACCTGCTGCGGCCATCGCTGACCCCTTGGCCTGGCGGTTGGAGTGGTACGACCACTGGCTCAAGGGAATCGACAACTCAATCGGCAAGCAGGCCCCATTTGCCAAGCGCGTCCGCATCTTCGTAATGGGGACTGGCGACGGCAGCAAAACCGCCGAAGGGCTGCTCAACCACGGTGGCACCTGGCGCGACGAGGACGATTGGCCCCTGATCCGCGCGGTACCTACGGCCTTCTACCTCGAACACGATGGCAAACTCTCGAAAACAAAACCCTCGACCGCCTCGGGCAGTACCAGCTTCCGCTTCGATCCGGCCAATCCCGTACCCACTGTGGGAGGAAACATTTCATCGGGAGACGGGATCTTGTTGCAAGGTGCCTGGGACCAGCGCGGCGGACCGCACATCTGGAACATGCCCCAGCCGATCCCCCTGTCGGCCCGCAACGATGTCCTGGTGTTTCAGTCCGAGCCGCTGGCCGAAGACGTCGAAGTTACCGGCGAGATCACGGTCAAACTGTGGATTGCTTCGTCGGCGGTTGACACCGACTTCACGGCCAAGCTCATCGACGTCTACCTAGCCAGTCCGGATTTCCCAGGGGGATTCGACCTCAACATCGGCGACGGAATCCTGCGGGCCCGGTTTCGTGAATCGCTGAAGCGCGAAGTACTGATGCAGCCGGGAACCATCTATCCGCTGACGATCCGACTCTACCCCACCTCGAACGTCTTCAAGCAAGGGCATCGCATCCGCGTCGATATCTCCAGCAGCAATTTTCCGCGGTTCGATGTGAATCCTAATACGGGCGAGCCCCTGAACGACAACCGACGGCGCCTGGTGGCTACGAACTCCGTCTACCACGACGCGGATCACCCTTCGCACATCCTCTTGCCGATCGTGCCGCGAGACTTGCCGCGGTGAAGCGGTACTGCACATACCACGCGACGCTAGCCGCACCAACTGGAGCAAGGCAGGCCGCGAAACTCGCACTTCGAGCAGCCCCACCCTGGACGGAACACGAACCGCCCCGAGTCGAGCGCATCGAGATAGGCCCGGATCACGGCAAACAGTCTGCGCACGTGCCGCGCTTCGCGGGGCGCATAGCGGTAACACTCGATTCTGGGTGTCTTGGTCTTGGCGAGGCTGCGGATCTCCAGGGCCCCTTCCGGCTCAGCGGCGTGATAGCGATACAGGTAGCTGTAGCTGGATAGCTGCACTTCGTGCGTGACCTCCAGCGGCTGGCCGCCACGGGCCGACGTCTTGAAGTCGGCGATCGTGGGACCGTCGGCCTCGGGTAGCACCAGGTCGATGATCCCAACCAGCGGCAGCCCCAGATCCTCACTGGTTTGCGGGTCGACCAGCGGCGCTTCGATCGCGGCTTCGACCGCCAGCGGCTGCGGTTCGGCGGCGGGAACTTGTGCCAGGTACGCTGCCACGAGCCTCTGGGTCTGCTCGAAGGCGGTCTCCTCCTCGGCCGTGTCGGCGAACTCCACCCGCTCTTCGTGCAAGGCGTCCCCCCAGTCATCGCTGATGCGCAAAGCCACCTGGTCCGGTTCGATCGTCAGCCCAAGTTGCCGGTGGCGGTAATAGCACTCCAGCGCCGCGTGCACCCGCTTGCCGACGAACTGGGCTGGGCTGACCGGTGACTCGACACCGTCGACGTAGCGCAGACGAAAGGCCAACGGGCACTTGAGCCACAGGTTCAGGCGGCTGGCGCTGACGTAGTCCCAGACGCCAGCCGGGCGGTCCGTCGCCTGCTGACGTGTGAACAATTCGGGGCTCACGACGACGCTCCCTGGAGAGCGGCTTCCAGTTCGATCCGCCCGGCCTTGATGTCCTTGAGGACGTCGATCAGGCCGCTGGCATCGAGACTCGAGAGATCGGCCAGCGGCTTGGCGAACATCCGCTGCGCCAAGGTTTCGAGGCGCCGGACCCCGACGCCGCGGATCTGGCCGGCCAATTGCCGGGCGTATTCGAGCTGTTTGCCGGTGGCCCGCTGCGCGCCGTTGCGATGACCGTTGCCGTGCCCGTTCGAGTGGGCACCTGCGTGGGACCCGGCTTCGTTGGACGCCGAGTTACTGCCTCCGGCGTGGGCGGCCTGTTGGTGGCGGGCCAATTCGTCGTTGACCGCCTGGGCGCAGGCCACGTAGGCCCGCCGCGCGTGCTGGTGCAGGCGTTCCAGGTCGCTGTCCAACAGGCCAGCGTCGAGTTCGACCTCGACGTGACAGCTCGCGCCCAGCGAGCCGTAATCGGGCTGACCGATCTTTTTGGAGAGCCCGAGCGAGAGTTTGAGTGGCATGTCAGCCTTTCGATAGAAGGACGTGTGCGCTAAGTCGCGGCAGAACCAGGTGTGCAGCGTCGGAGCGCTCAGTCGTCGATCGACTGCAACTGCCGCAAGGAGGCCAAGGTGCTTTCCACCAGCCGGCTCTGGCGCTTCTGACGCTTCAGGGAACGAATCAGGTCGTTGGACTTGCTCAGGGCGTCACGGAGCACGCCCCGCAGCGCATGGACCTGCTCCAGGACCGAGGCGCTGGCCTCGGCCGTGGAACCGTTGGCGGCCACGGTGGTACCGGACTGGCTGTGGTCTGCACTCCGGTCGTGGCCCGTGACGTGGCCGTTGGTGTGACCGTTGCCATGGGTTGCGTTGGTCTCGTTCTTCATGCGGTTGGTGGCTCCGCGGGGCTTACCGAGTCGGCCGCTGCGCTGGGAACCGTTCCCAGGTGGGCCGACGTTGCTTGAGACGATCCGGATGGCGTCGGCACTGGGCGCTATGGCGTCCGCGCCGACCAGCGGCATCCAGAGGTACTGGCGCTGGCCGTCGATGGCCAACACCGGGGACGAGTCCCCGAAAAACAGGAACTCGCGGAAGCCCAGCTCGAGCGCTCTGGCCACGAACATGCGGCTGGTGTTGACCCGTCGAGCCAGGCCGGTGCAGTGCGAGCCGCAGAGCACCAGGTCGGTCGGTTGGGGTTGCTCGATCGACTTGCCGCGGACAATCACTTCGCCGTTGAGGTCGAGCGTGACCGGGAAGTTCACTGCCTGGTCGCCGGGCAGGCAGCCGATACGAGCGGCCAGGAACCGTCCGTCTTCCTCGGTGAGCTCGACGCGAGACGTCGCACGGTCATGGATCGGCCAGAGATCGTCGGTGCGCGGAAACCGTGACTCGCTGTCGATCGCCAGCCAGATCGTCCAGGGCGCGACCTGGAACACGACCCAGTTCTCGACGCGACCGATTTGCACGGAGCTACTGGCGTCGAGCTCCTTGCTGCCGAAGATGCGGTTGCGCGGTACCAGCAGATCGCCGTGCCAAGGAAAGGAGAACCCCGACTGCTGAAGCGCGTGGCGCCCGTCGGTGGTTACGACCTGGCCCTGCTTGCTGCGCAGTTGCAGGTTGGTCAAGGTGAAGCGGGCCGACGCATCCGCGCAGATCTGGCCGGCATCATCGAGCCTTCTGAGCGTACCGGGCGAGTTCTCGGCGAACTCCTCCGGCAAGGCGGGAAAGGTTTGCGATGGTGGGTCGGTTACTTCGTCGTAGGACCGGCATTGGGGAATGCCGTTTTCGATCCACCGCGCGGCCATCACGTTGGAGACAGCGGTTTCGAGGGTGACCGGAGAATCGTCCCGGCCCCAACAGTCCTCGAGCACTTTGGCCGGCAGGACGAGTCGGGCTTCGGCCCAACTGCCCGGTCGGTGGTAGGCGACGGCCGTCTGGTGGTTCTGACAGCGGACAGAGAGCCCTTCGGGGCCCGCCAGCACTTCAAGAGGCCGCTGGAGGTCGGCGTTACGGCCCAATAAGCCCGCCCGCCGCAACAGGTTACGGAGCTGGCGGGCCTCATTTCGGGTAATTGTCACCAAGGTTTTGGCTCCAAACTGCGCCCTTATATAAGGAGGAAGCCGCGGGGAACCGCTCCCCGCGGCTGATGGGTCCGGTCGTAGCGGCTAGGCGACCTGGACGGGCCGCCGGCCCCGCTGCGGGAAAAACGCCGTCCGCCGGGCATCGAGCTCGTCCCAGTCGACGATCAGCGGTTTGCGCAGCGCCGGTTCGGGATCGAACTTTGGTTGCTCGGCCACCAGGTTGAAACCGCGGTTGGCGATCGTGCACGGAGACTCACCGGTGGCGCGGGCGACGTCGCGAACGAGTTGGGCGTGGGTCATAGCTACAAACACTCCTGGGTCTGAAGAGGTGGAGATGACAAAGCGTTGCGCTGGTGCCAGGCACAAAGCGCAGCACCAACCGCGCAACAAAAGGGCCGGCCCTCCCGGCAGAGAGAGACCGGCTTGAGGAAGCGGAACTTGCAGGATGAAGAGAGCCGAGCTGAGCACCAGCTGCCGTCAGTCGAGCGCCAGACTGCTCAACCGCTCGACAAGCCAGTCCGCTTCGGCGTCGAGCGCATCGCTGCGGCGCACAAACGGCCCCAGCTTAGGACCACCGACCGGCGCCAGGTCGGCCCACCACTGGCCTGCTTCGTCGGGTTCGACGTGACTGGCCCGGCGGATCCGTGGCTGGCCAAGTGCCGAGAGATCGAGCGTCTCGTCGTACAGGTAGCAGACACGGCCGGTTGTTGTAAAAAACAACCGCATCAGGCGACCTCGCGCGAGCGGGCCGGCCGCAGCAGGTTCCGTCTTGGACGATCGACCAACAACCGGTCGACCACCGTCTCGACCTGCGCCAGTTCGCGGGCGACCTGGCCGCGGATCACGGTGTTGTCCCGCAATTGCTGGGGCTCGGCGCCGCCAATCACGCGCTGGGCCTGTGCGACCAGTTCATCGAGCTCGGCGCTGGAGCGTACGTTGAGCGTGCGGAACCGCTCAAAGAACTCGGTAAGGTTGGTGACTGCCGAGTCGCGGAAGATCTTGGGGCGGCCATCTTCCTGGCCGGTGAGCCGTTCGATCAAGTGCGAGACCAGCCGCTGCAACTCGGCCAAGAAGGCTTCCTCGGCCATGCGGACCGCTTCGTCGAAGCGGGCGGCAACCCGGGCGGACTCCTGGCGAAAGAGCTCGGGGCTCAGTTCGCGGAGGTAAGGGGGCGGCTCGACCGACGGAAAGTCCCACTCGATGGCGAACTGATCGACCAGCGCAGGGGGATAGTCGGCTTCATTGTAGAGGCTGCCGAGTCGCTCCCGGGCAGCGGAGCGAAGTTCGCTGTACTGCTGATCGAGCTCGCGGACTTTGTCGTTGAGATCAGCCCGCAAGCTGGTCAACTGCACGTCCAAGGCGGCGATGTCGCTCTGGCGAATCAGGCGGATGCCAGGCTCGGGATAAGGGAGCGAAATCCCCCGCCAGTAGGCGATCGCCTGGTGCCGCACGGCGGCCACAGCGCGATAGGCCGGGTGCCGCGTATCGAGGAGCTTCTTGCCGGCCGACAGAAAGGCACCTTCGGCACCAAACGACTCGGCCGCCTGGGCTTTCTGATCTGGGGTCAGCGACTTGCGGACGCCGAACCAGCTCAGGCTCACGCGCACCGCGGCCATGGTGGTCCGCAGGCGCTCGGCCGCGGCTGCCGTGGCGGTGTTGTCACTACGACTTTGCGACCGGGAGCGAGCCTGGCTGCGGGATGAGGTCTCCGGGGGATCGAGCAGACTGCTCGTCATGGGTGGGTTTCTCCGTGTGTGTAGGGATTGCTGTTAACAATACGTGTCCGTGTAGTTCGCCGTCACCTAGACGCGAGCACTCTGGCAGTCGTGTCCGCAGTTCGTGATAATTCCAGCGACGTTGACGACATTTGCAGCGAGGGCACCATGCAAGTTCGTTGTCCGCATTGCCACAATGGGATCGAGCTGGTCGATGCCGCGCCACTAGCGGACATCGAATGCCCATCGTGCGGCAGTCACTTCAGTCTGATCAGCGGCACGTCGAGCACTGATGTCTACGGCCCTGCCGGACAGCAGACGATCGCCCATTTTCGGCTGATCCGACTGTTGGGAACTGGCGCTTTCGGCGCCGTCTGGCTCGCCCACGATCAGCAACTCGATTGCCAGGTGGCAATTAAGATTCCTCGCCTCGAACAGCTCGACGCCGCGCAAGCCGAGCAGTTCTTTCGCGAAGCCCGCGCGGCCGCTCAGCTTCGACACGCCAATATCGTGCACCTTCGGGAAGCCGGCCGCGACGGCGATAGCCTTTACATCGCCAGCGATTACATCGAGGGCGCCAATCTCAAGGAATGGCTTTCGGGTCAACAGCTGTCGTTTCGTGAGTCGGCCGAACTCATTGCTAAGGTGGCCGACGCCGTGCAGCACGCACATTCTCAAGGAGTTATTCACCGCGATCTCAAACCAGGCAACATTCTGATGGAGCTTTCCGGCGAGCCCCATCTGACGGACTTCGGCCTGGCAAAACGCGATACCGGTGAGATCACGATGACCCTCGACGGTCAGATCCTGGGCACGCCTGCCTACATGTCGCCCGAGCAAGCAGGAGGCCGTGGCCATCACGCCGACGCCCGCAGCGATGTCTATTCTTTGGGCGTGGTGCTGTTCGAACTGTTGACAGGTGAGCTGCCGTTCCGTGGCGAGCGAAGCATGATTCTCGTGCAAATCAGGAGGGACGAACCGCCGCAACCACGTAAGCTCAACAACAAGATTCCCCGCGACCTGGAGACGATCGCGCTCAAGTGTCTGCAAAAGGAGCCTGCCAAGCGTTACCAGAAGGCGGTTGACCTGGCGGACGATTTGCGCCGCTGGCTGCGTGGATTGCCGATTCACGCGCGACCGATTGGAAGCATCGATCGCAGCTGGCGCTGGGTGAAGCGCAACCGGGCCGTCGCGGGACTTACGGCGGTAGTTGCCATGGTGCTCGTCGCTGGCACCGCGGTCTCGGCCTATTTTGCCATCGCGGCGACGCGGAGCGCCCAGCAGGAACATGCGGCCCGCACGGAGGCGCTGGCCATTGCGGCCGCTCAAAGGCGCGAGAAAGAGCACGCGAAAAAAGCTCTCGCTGAGGCCGAACGGAACCAGTACGTCGCACAGATGCGCTTGGTCGAGCGGGCGATACACACGGGGGAGATTTCCAATGCCCGCGATGCCATCGAGACGGCGCCATTGGCATATCGCGGCTGAGAATGGAACTTCGCAGTTAGCGAGTTGTCCCAGGAGATCCGCACGCTCATGGGACACGCGAGTTCGGTATCGAGCGTAGCATTCAGTCCGGATGGCCGCCGCATTATCTCCGGAAGTGAAGACCGGACGCTCAAGCTGTGGGATGCCGAAAGCGGCCAAGAGACCCGCACGCTCACAGGGCACACTGAAGGGGTGTTGAGCGTCGCCTTCAGCCCTGACGGCGGGCGCATTGTCTCGGGAAGCGCCGATAACACGCTGAAACTGTGGAACGCCGAAAGCGGCCAAGAAATCCGCACGCTTAGGGGGCACGTGGAGTCCGTTCTTAGCGTCGCCTTCAGTCCGGATGGCCGCCGCATCGCCTCTGGTAGCAAGGACCGCAGGGTGAAGCTGTGGGATGCCGAGAGCGGCCAGCAAATCCACACGCTCACAGGGCACACTGAAGGGGTGACGAGCGTCGCCTTCAGCCCGGACGGCCGTCGCATTGTCTCCGGAAGCTTTGATAACACGCTAACACTGTGGGATGCCGAGAGCGGCCAAGAAATCCGCAGGCTCACGGGGCACACTGAAGGGGTGACGAGTGTCGCCTTCAGCCCCGACGGTCGCCGCATCGCCTCCGGTAGCATAGACCGCACGCTGAAGCTATGGGACGCCGACAGCGGGCATGAGATTCGGACCCTCACGCCCTACACTCACTTCGTTTGGAGCGTTGACTTCAGTCCGGACGGCCGCCGCATAGTCTCGGGAACCTTCGACAATACGCTGCTAACACTTTGGGACGCCGAGAGCGGCCAAGAAATCCGCACGCTCAAGGGGCACTCCAGAGGGGTGTTGAGTGTCGCGTTCAGCCCCGACGGTCGCCGCATCGCCTCCGGTAGCATAGACGACACGCTAAAGCTGTGGGATGCCGAGAGCGGCCAAGAAATCCGCACGCTCAAGGGGCACACTGAATGGGTGACGAGCGTCGCCTTCAGCCCGGACGGCCGCCGGATTATCTCCGGAAGCTACGACAACACAGTCAAGGTGTGGGGGACTGTGAGTGCCTTGGAAATGCGCACGCTCAAGGGGCACTCCAACCCGGTTACTAGCGTCGCCTTCAGCCCCGATGGCCGCCGCATCGCCTCCGGTAGCCCGGATTGCACGCTGAAGCTGTGGGACGCCGAGAGCGGCCAAGAGATACGCACACTCAAGGGAGGGTCTAGCATTCATAGTGTTGCCTTCAGTCCTGATGGCCAGCGCATATTCTCCGATTCGCTCAAGCTGTGGGACACGAAGAGTGGCCACGAAATCCGTACGTTCAAGGGACCTACTGGCTCGGTTAACGAAGTCGCCTTCAGCCCGGACGGCCGCCGCATCATCTCCGGAAGCGCCCGTAACATGCTGAAACTCTGGGACGCCGAAAGCGGCCAAGAAATCCGCACTCTTAGAGGGCACGTGATGTCTGTTCTTAGCGTCGCCTTCAGTCCGGATGGCCGCCGCATCGCCTCTGGTAGCATGGACCGCACGCTGAAGCTGTGGGACGCCGAGCGCGGTCAGGAAATCCGCACGCTCAAGGGGCACTCCAACCCGGTTACTAGCGTCGCCTTCAGCCCGGACGGCCGCCGCATTGTCTCCGGAAGTGAAGACCAAACGCTTAAGCTGTGGGATGCCGAGAGCGGCCAAGAAATCCGCACACTTCGGGGGCACGCGATGACTGTTACTAGCGTCGCCTTTAGCCCTGACGGCGGGCGCATTATCTCGGGAAGCGCCGATAACACGCTGAAACTGTGGGACGCCGAACCACTCGACGAATTAGCCCGGTACGCGCGAGTCCTGGCACGTGAGGCCCTGGTTGATCACGACTCGCTCGACAAGGCACGGGCGGCGATCGAGGCCAAACGGAACTGGCCTGCCGATTTAAAACAGGCGGTCCTGAATCGACTGAAGGTGATCGGTAACGCGCCCTAATGACTCGATCCGGATCTAATTTCAATCGGAACGAAAGGCGTCTACGTTGTAGCTTTCCTCGGTATCGTGCCAATCTTATGCCGCAAGCTGACCGTGACGCGGTACGGCCGCCGCCTGAGATTGGGGATCAACGGGCTGGCGATCGAGCGGCCGACCCAGAGCACCACGAACGCCCCATCAGGATGTCGGTGGGCTTCGAGCCACTTGGAGGCCCCGCGCTCGCAGTAGCGTACGAACACGAACTCACCCCGTTCGTACATGCGCAGCTTGGTGCCGTCGGCGCACTGGTAGACTGGCCCGCCGCTCACTCGGAAGCGATCGCCCGGGGTGAGCGTTCCCCGCGTCGAGAACTGATACGAGTCAAACGTCTTGAGCTTGGGCATAGCGGACTCCCGCACGATCCAGAAGGCTGGCGATCTCCTCCGGCAACTGCTCAAGCGACTGTGGCTCGTGTGGGGCAACGGCCACTGGGAACTCGTCCCAGTCGATGACCACCACGCTTGAGTCCGCCGGACCGAAGACATCCTGGACCACGCGGACGCAGACGATTAGTAACGGGCCGGGGGTCGCACCAGGTCGGAGTTGGACGGACTTGCAGTTCATCCCTCGACAGGGTCCTCCAGATAACCCTTGGCCAGCTTCTGGGCGATCAGCCGCTCGGCGTGGGCAGCGGCGGCCTTCGCATCGGCAAGCTCCTTGGCTTGGCGCTGCCCAGCGCTGCCGATTCGCCCGTAGCGAACGTGCACCGTCGCGCCGGTGACTGAGACCTCCCAGAACTTGGCGGAAGTGCCCCTCACAAAGGCGAAGCGGCGGGTACTACCGCTCGACGGGCGGTTTGATGCCGACGCGTCGCTCGAAGCTGCAGTTGATGCGGACATAGAAGTCTCCTTGGGTCTTGGGTTCTGTCAGAAAAACGAGCATGGCTCGAGCGAGAAGAGTTCCTCGCCCGCCGCAGTTCACTTCACCGTCGCGGCGGCCTCCGGCTCAACTGCTCGCACGAACGAGGGAAACCGGGGGACGCCGCCGTCGGTCAGCTCCTGGTAGCGAAACGTGATCAGGGAGCCGATGGCGGGAGGCTGCTCACGCTGCCGGTCGGTGAAGCCGGTGCCCACGGCGAACTGGGTGCCGTCGGCCAGTTCCACGAGCAAAGCGCCCAGGCGTCCCTGGTGTCGTCCATTGCCCGGCTGGTGGCCGATCACCCGGGCTTCGGCATCGTGAAACGTTTTGACCTTCAGCAAGCTGGTCGAGCGGCCGGCGACGTAGTGCGAGCCGGGTTCGCGCAGCATCAGCCCTTCGCCTCCCAGTAGCTCGATGCGTGCCAGCTCGCGCTGTAGGTGATCGACTCCCTGGCAGCGCTGCTGCTCGAGCACTTTGGCAAACAGCGGCTGCTTCTGAGCGAGCGACTGGCGAGCGAACTCCAACCGTGCTTCGAAGGGGCCGGCGACAGCCGGAGCGTCGAACACCAGGTACCGCAATTCGCGCCACAGATCGCTGTGGTCCTGGCGGCGGACGATGCTTACGGTCCGCTGGAAGCGACGGCGGCCAATCCACAGTTCGCCATCCAAAGGCTGGCTGGGGAACCCCTGCACGAACCAATTGGGTGCATGGAAGCGGTTGCCTTGCCGTGACAGGAACCGCCGGCCGTCCCAATAAGCGCGCACGCCGTCGAGCTTTTCGCTCAGCCACCAGTCGGCCAGGTCGACGTCGCCCGACCAGTTCTGAGCCAACAAGAGGGCCGGAGCGCGGGATCGAGTGGACTTGGTGGGAGCCGCCGCCGGCAAAGCGCCAAGCCGGGAGCTCTCGGCCGCCTCGCCGCGATAGCTGCGCAAGTGCTTGCAGGTGCGGCGCTCGATTGCCAGAGACTGGTTGCGCCAGGCGGGGCAACTGCACGAGTACACGCCGCCGATGTTCTTGAGCACGTAAGGTCGGGCAGCCGAGCCTTGAATCTCGACCGACCCGCCATTCGGGATGTCAGCCATGGCGGCCCTCCTGGGACGAGAGTTGGAAGTAGCGCGCAGACCGTCCACGAGACGGCGGCTGCGAAGAGACGAGAGAGGTCGCAGGACTCAGTTGGCCGACGGGTCGCGGCTGATCTTGCGCGCCGAGCGGGACGCCGGTGCGGTCGCCCGGCGGTAGATGCCCGGCTTGTCGGCGCTCAGGCAGCGGCCGCTGGCCCAGGTGCGCAGTCGTTCCACCGACTCGGCCGCGGTGACCGCCACGGGGACCACGTTCTGGGCGGCCTGGACTAGCGGCAGGTCCAAGAGCGCCGCCAGGCGGCAACATGCGCGGATCTCGGCACCGGTCCAGTTCTCGTCGGCCGGCTTACGCTGCCGTGTGTCGAGCTGGTACTCAGTCAGGTAAAGCTGCCAGATGGCGTCTTTCTCTTCCCGTCCTGGCAAGTCGAGAAAGACCACTCCATCGAACCGCTCGGCCCGTGAGAACTCGGGCGGCAGACGGGTGATGTCGTTCGACGTGGCCACAAGATAAACGTCCGACTCGTGGTCGTTCATCCACGTGAGTAGCGACCCGAACAAGCGTGCCGAGACGCCGGAGTCGGACTGGCCGGAACTGGCTGCGCCACTGAGCGCCTTCTCGACCTCGTCGCAAAACAGAATGCACGGCGCCATGGCGTCGGCGATCTTGAGCGCGCGGCGGACGTTCTCTTCGGATTGGCCGACTAGCGAGCCCAAGAGGGCGCCGACGTCGAGCACCAAAGTGGGGCGGCCGGTTTCTCGGCCCAGTGCCTTGGCGAAGGCGCTCTTGCCGGTACCGGGGACACCCAGCAGCAACACGCCACGGGCGCGTCGATGCGCTTCACGGCGGCTGCCCAACAGCGACCGTTTGCAAAACGCCTTGAGGGACGCCAGGCCTCCCAAGCTGGCAAAATCCTGGCTGCCACGGTGCAGTTGCAAGAGGCCGCTCTTGGTGAGTGCCTGGCTCTTGAGCTCCCAGATCGTTTCGGCCGTGAGTCGGCCGTGGCGGACCAGCGCCAGGCTGAAGGCGCCTTCGGCCTCGTAGCGTGTCAGGCCGGCCGCCGCGTCGAGGACGGTCTCGAGGTCGCTGTCGGCGGGAAGTTCGCCCTCTTCGGTGGCTACGCCGCGGGCGATCTCGGCCAATTGCTCGCGACCGGGCAGTTCGTGATCCAGGACCACGAACTGCTTTTCTAGTTCCACGGGCAGTTGCACCACCGGGGAGAGAATCACGGTGAACGTCCGCTGCTGTTTGCCCAAGGTGATCTGGCGAGCCAGTGCCTGGACAATATCCGCCGAGTTCAAGTACCGGTGGAAATTTACCAGCACCAGCAAGGCTGCCGTGTCGGGAGAGGCCAGAGCGCCTAGCGAGCGGATGGCCGCCAGGGGATCGGCACCGGCCGTGGCCGCGCTGTCGTCTTCGCCGGCGACCTGCAAACTCTGTTCAATATCCCAGATGGCCAGGCGCCAATTCTCGCGCCGGCAAAGCTGGGCAATTTCAGCCAGCGCGTCTTCATGTTCCGACGACTGGATCCAGAGGCCGGCGAAGCAAGCGCGCACGTGCTCCGCCAGCCGCTCAGAGAGCGACATAGGGAAGACTCCTAGGAAGAGAGACTGAGACGAATGACCGCGACGCCGACGAGCTGGTCGATGGGCAGAGACTAGCCCGACTGCCGCAGTTGCTGGTCGGTGTTCGCTGCCTGGTGAAATTCGGCCGTCAGCTGCTCGGCCTGAGACAGCCCGAGCGCGGCCTCGAATGGGCGGCTGGCGTCGCGGCAACTGTTCCCAGCAAATCCCTTCGTTTCGAGTCGGGTCTGGCCGGTGGGACTAACGATGATTTCGATGGTCTTCGAGGTGGCCGTCGTCATGCGCCACCTCCCACCTGTACGACCAGCTTGATCGAGCCGTCGGACAAGGTCTGCTCGGTGACGGAGTGCCCCTGGCGACGGGCTTCGCTGCGCGCCCGCTCGACGGCGTAGGCTTGCAGGAAGCGATCGAGATGTTGCTGCTTGCCCCAGCGGCCGCCGAAGTTGTCGTATTGCAACCGGCCGCTGTCCAGGTCGCAGACGACCGGGTAGTGCCAGTCGGGCAGCCGGACCGCCAGGCCGGTTGCCTGGCCGCTAAACAGCTCCACGGTTTCTTGCCGTGGCGGGGGAAGCGTCAGACGCTGACAGGCGGCTTGCACCGCCGCGGCGTCGCGCACCTGGGTTTCGATCGTGACGATGTGACTCACGCGGTGTCTCCTGGGGTTTGAATGCGAGATAGGCCCGCTAGGCCGGCGGCCTGTCGGGAGAAGGCAACTCGGCTGGCGGTTCGGCCGGTGGCAGGAACGGCCGCGAGCCGTCATCGAGTGCCGGCAGGGTGCTCGCGGGTGGCAAGATCAGTGGGCGATCGCTGGTCATCTCTTGCACCAAGAGTTCGCCAAGCGCTTCGCTGTCGTCGCCTGGGCGGTACAGGCCACGCAGCAAGTGCCAACAGAGGCCCAAGGGGAGTACGGCAACCAGCAGGCCCACGGCGGCGATGATGGCATTGGCGATCAGCGGATCACGATGCCGGGCCGCAGCGATACTCCTTCGCTCTTCCTCGAGCTGAGCTCGCTGCTCGTCCAAGTGGGACCGCTCCTGTTGGAGGTTTTTTTGCAGGTCGGCCATGGCCTCGTTTTGCCGCGACTGCTGCTCGAGGGCTTGTTCGGTGACCCGAGACAACCGGGCGTCCTGCACGTCACGGGTGCAGCCGGCCAGTGCTATCAGGTTTAGAGCCAGGAACGTCGGCGTGCACCGGCGGGGCTTCGGGCAGTTCATGGGAGTGTTTTCTCCAGAGGGCCAGCAGCCGCCGCAGTAGCTCCTGCAAGGCTCGCCGCAAGCGCACTTCACGCACCAGCGCCAGCACGACGGCCAAGAGCACCAGCGACAGGCTACCGATGACGAGGGTTTCTACATGCAAATGGGAACTCCTTTGAGGTGGGAAATGCGACACAACGTCGAGATCTTGTGTGCGAATCGCATCGCCGTACCGGGCACCAAAGTGATGCCGCGTTGAGCCAAGAACCGGCTCTTGAAGTGTCGCCAATGGGTTTGGCGATTCAACTAATCATGACGCGGGCTTGTCGCGTTTTTTAGCGATGCCTGCCGCCCACATTATGGAGGCGAATCGCTCTGTACGCGACCTCGACGTGAAATGGCCTGGCGGTCGCGGGAGTCGAACCCGAGCGGGAAATCACTGCAACTACTGGCCATGACGGTGGTTGCCTTGATTGCGATCTGTGTCGTGCTGCAAATGCGCTGCATCCGAGTGACCTGAAGTGGCTCGACGCGGCGTTGAATGACAACGAGTTGCAGCAAGTCATCAAATCGTGGGCAGGGCTCTCGAAGCAAATTCGGCACTCCATCGTGACATTGATCGAGTGCTAGCAGCAAGTGGCTTCACTCACTCAAGTAGTGATCTCGTAAACGTCCATGGTCGAGCTCACCGAACCGATGCGCAACTGATCGTCCCCCTGGATATCGTAGGTCGCCGTGGCGGTCACATACCAGCCGTCTAAGTCGGTATCGTCTGCATCTACCCCTGTCACCGTGAATGTGTCAGCCGCGCTGCTAGTGAAGATCATTGAGCCCAACACATGCGTCTCCAGCGGATTGCTTGGGTTGACCAGGTAGTAATCGACGCGGACGTGGTTCGTGCTGCTGGCGCCTGCAACCGTCGTCTCCACTTCAAGGTCGAAAGGGCCGCTGCCGGTGACGCTCACATCGTCGATTGTCGGCGGCACGACGCCTGAGTAGCCGTCGATGAAGATGGCGTTGTTCGGGTCGCCGACAAAGGCGTTCCCCAAGATCGCGTTCCCCTCGGCACCGTTGGACCCCTCGTAGATGGCGACACCATAGTCGCCGGCGCCATAGTCAATTCGATTGCCGTTCTGATATGCGGGCGTGTTCGAGCCGACAACGTATACGCCCTCCGGATCCTGCCCCTCGCCCCCGTTGCCGATCACGTTGGCCACGGCACCGTCGATGACGATGGCATCCTGGTTTGCAACCGCTTCGATGTCGTTATAGCCAGCGACGAAGTTGAATTTTGTGTTGGCGCTCGACATTCGCACTTGGTTTCCTTCGTTTCCGCGAATGGAGTTGGCCGCAGTTGGATCGGTAGCAATTGGCACGCCTTCGGCACCGTCGAGGTTGATTGAGACGCCGACGCCGTTGCCTTCCGCGCCGTTGGTGATGAGCACGCCGTGGGCTTTGTTGTTCAGAATGTCGCTGCCGACGACGGCGTTGCCTTCGGCGCCGTCGGTGAAGAGGACTCCGTTGGCGTCGTTCCCGTCGATGGTCGCGGTGTCGACGACGTTTAATCGGCTCCCGCTGCCGCCGATGACGACGCCGCTGCCGGTGTTGTCCAAGATATCGGCGCCGACAATTGTGTTCGCGCCGGCGCCCGTGATTCGCACCCCATCACCGGTGTTTTCGGCAATGGTGTTGTCCTGGACCTGGTTCGACTGGGCCGCCTGCTCAATCAGCACGCCCGCCCAGCCTGAGCCACCCGCCGCGCCGTTGTGCATGATTTCGTTTTCATCACTGGCACTGGTCCCGCCGATCACGTTGCTTGCAGCGCCTTGATCGAGCTTGACTCCGTGGTGCTCGTTGTCGCGGATGTGGTTGCCGGCAACGGTGATGAATTGAGCAGCCGAAAGCAGCACGCCGTTGTCAGCATTGCCCAGATCGCTTTCGCCGGCGTCCGTGCCGATCCAATTGCCGCGCACCGTGTTGTTCTTCGGGGAATCGACCAGCACTACGCCGGCGGCGTCGCCTTCGGCATCCAGTGGCACTTCGACGTCCGTGACAATGGTGCTAGTCGACACGTTGATCGAAACCACGGTCGCGGTCGTGATAATGATCGGGGTCAAGTCGCCATCTAGCAGGCCGAACCCGCTGATCGTCAGCTCCTGACCGACGTAAACACCGTCGAGCTGGTCCAGTTCCAGGGTGAGATCGCCAAATTCGTCAATCCCCCAGCCGGTGATCGCCAGGCTATTGCCGTGCAGGTAGACGCCGTTGCCGCCGCTCAGGGTGATCGTGTTGCCGTCACTGGAACCCACGTCGCCAATCGTGTTGTCGTGCGCGGTGCCGACGATTTCGACGCCGTGACTGGCGTTCTGGTCGATGGTGTTGGCCAAAACCTGATTACCGAACGCCTCATTGATGAACACCCCGTCGCCATGGTTGAGTTCGATTGCATTGGCCGCGACGACGTTGTCGGTCGTGGCGGTTCCCTTGATCGCCACTCCGGCATAGGTAGCCGTTGAGGCCGTGCCATTGCGGGCGATCGTGTTGCCGCCGCCTACCTCGCCAATCAGATTGCCGCTAGCGCTGGCGGTAATCAGTACCCCGTCGCCCGTGTTGCCCAAGTCCAGCGCGCCCAACTCATTGGTACCGATGAGCGAGCTCAAGACTTGGTTGCCGGTGGTGTCAGCGCCAATAATCTCGATCCCCGCACGGGGAGCGCTGGTGGTGCCGTTGGCGACGATGACGTTCTTGAGCGTGACCGTAGCAAACTGGGGCGGGTCTTCAATGTCTTCCGGTTCATGCAAGACCCCCAGCAATACTTCGTCGAGCAGGTTCTCGCTCGCGCTGTCGCGGATCAGGACCCCTGGGCCAGTATTACCCATCCCGATCATGGCGCCCGAGTTGAAACCCGCGCCGATCATGGCGCCGATAACTGTATTGTTATCGGTGTCAGTTCCTTCGACCGTAATGCCGGCACCGCCGTTCGCGGAAATGATAAGTGGGGTAATAACATCGCCCCAGGTCGCGCCCTGCTCGGTGACCGTACCGCTATCGTAAGTGATGCGCTGCTCGACGCGGGCGCCGCGCGGGGCAATTTGATTGGAAGCGCTGCCGCCTGTGATCAAGATGCCATCCTCGACATTGCCCAGTGCCGCAGTTCCGCCGAGGTTTGTGCCGATGTACGTTCCGCCGCCGATTTGGTTCCATTGGGCGCTGTCGATCACGACGCCGTTGCCGCCGTTATTGGAAATCACTACCCCATTTTCGGCGACATCAAAACTGGCGCGGAGCGCTTCGAGGATGACGGTGCCATTGCCGCCATTCTCGATCGAGGGGAGGAGTTGCACGCTAAAGAAGTCCCTGCCCATCCCCGTGCCCTGGATCAGATTGTGGTGGGCATCACCGTCGATCCGCACCCCATCGCCACCGTTGGCGAATGATCCATACGTATTCGCTGCGCTGACTCCGGTCGGATCGGTGCCGATATGGGCCTGCTTGATGAAATTGAGAAACGACCTGTCACCGGAAATGTGCACGCCATGACCGTCGTTGGCCGAGATGGTGTTTTTGGTCCAGCCAGGATGCGCGCCACCAATGTCGGTGTTGGAGCTATCGACGATCTTGATGCCATCCCCGTGATTGCCCAATGGAATGGGGGTAAAGCCGACGCGAGTGACGAACCCTGTAGAGGGGTCGGTGCCGGTCTCGAACTCGACCCCCAGCCCGATCCAGTTGCTGGCGATGACGGTCTCGTAGTAGTTGGTGCCACTGTTGAGTGCCGCGAGCCAGACTTCCTCGTCGGCGAGATTGTTGAGTGGGGATTTGGGATCACCGATGGCTTGTCCTTCAGGTGGGTTCGCTACGATTGCCCTTGGCAAGTCGTAAACATTCTCGATCAAAATCCCGGGCCCGTTGCTGTCAGCGATGTAGTTGCGGCTGCCGAGATTGGCGTTGAAGACATCGCCGCCGATGTTAGTCGCCACCGGCTGGTCGTGAATCCAGACGCCCGCGCTAGCGTTCCCCAGCCCGGTTTCGCCGTCGGCGCTGAGGCCGATGAGATTTCCGCCGACGACACTAACGGCGGTTCCCTTTCCGGTAATCTCGATCCCCGGTCCGTCGTTGGCGGAGATCACGTTCCCCCACCATTGCTGCTCCAGCGGCGTGGCAATGCTCCCGACAATGGTGTAGGCGGCCGCGTTGTCGATCAGCACGCCCCCCATTCCGTTGCCGGCGGCACCTGAACCGCTCGAATCCACGCCAACAAAGTTCCCGGCGATGGTGTTGGCGTTCGTGCCATAGGGCTGATAGAGGAACTCTTCGGGATCATCGAACTCGGGATAGGCAAAGGGGTCGCTGAAATTCACGGACGGCGTACCCTCGAAGTGGTAGGCCCCCATGCCGTGCACGTAGACGCCCCAACCGCCGTTGTTTGCAATGACATTGCGCTGCGCTTGCGCAGTGATGTACGGATCGACCTCATCCTGAGTCGTGGGGCCGACTATGTTGTACTGACCACCGTTTTCGATGAACACGCCATGGCCAGTGTTGCCAAGACTGTCCTCATTCCCATCTTCGAGGATCAGCCCCATGATATCGGTGCCGATCTTGTTCCCCGAGACGACAGAATCAACATATGACCGCGAATAGAGCGTCGCTTCCATGTCATCAACAATCAAGGCTGATTGTGGCGTGCCGGTGATATGGATGCCGTTCGCGCCGTTGGCCGAAATCGTGTTGAAGTAGACGAACGCCCGTGAGTGATCGATCAATAGGCCGTCGTCGGTATTGCCAATCGCGTAGACTCCTTCGGAGTCGCTGAAGGCGCCAATCGCGTTGCCCGCGACAATTGTGGGGACGAGTTCAAAGATCGTGGCATTGTTTTGGAAGTCCTGGTTGTCCATCGTGAAGGTGGCCGGCGCGCCGTCGATATCCATGCGGTGATTGCCGTAATACGGACCGCCGACGGTGTCGTCCTCGGCTTGCGCATGGTCGATAGCGTCCTCATACAGCGCCGCGCCGCAAATGGTGATCCCGTTGCGGTTGCCGCCAATGACGTTGGCCGCCGTGGTCAACTCGCCGGGGTTGGCTTGCAGAGTGTCGAGGTCGGGGTCGCCAATGAGCGTCACTCGCGCGGCCGTGTCGATCAGGATGCCATCGAGCGCGTTGCCATTGGCGACGCGGCCGGCAGCGTCAGTGCCGATGAAGTTCCCCTGAATCCCATTGAGGATCGGCACGCCGCTAACCAGATCGCCGACCCACTGCACGTTGTACACGATGGGGGGCAAACCGGCAGATTGAAACTCTTGCGGATCGTAGGTCTGAAGCGTCCAGGTTTGCGCCAACTCGGCGAACGATTTTTCGGCGGCCGAACCGGAGGACAGGGGAGCGAAGCTCTCCGGTTCGCTGCTGGTGCCGGCGCCGAGGGTTGCCGCGCCAGTGATGACGATTCCGTTGCCCGTCGTGGTGCCGTTACCGACGTTACCGGAGATCACATTCCCCTGCCCCGGGAGCCCAATGAAGTTGTGGCTGCCGCCGTTAACCAAGACACCATCGCCGTGGTTGTCCCCAATAACATTTGCCGTAATCTCGTTGCGAGTAGCGTCGTTGTCGATAGTGATCTTTTCCTTGAGAGAACCGTTGACTAACTCGTGCTCGATCAGGGCGTCGCCCAGACCCTGGATTTCGACACCGGGTCCGGCTGTGGTGCCGCTGATCGTGTTGCCGTCAACAAGGTTCAGCGAGGCGTGCGCGATCAGCACGCCGAGAGTCGTGTTGCTAGTGATGGTGTTGCCGAGCAGTTGATTGCCGGTGGCACCACTGGCGTTGTCTGTTTCGCCGGGGTCCAGTTCAAAATCTGCGAAGAAGAGGTGGTCGAGGTCCGCAGAGGCCGTGTCGTCGATCGCGATGCCCACGCCGTTAGCGGTAAGGACATTGTTTTCGACTCTATTGTCGTTGGCGACCGTGCTGCTGGTGCTCGCAATTAGGATTCCGTAGCCGGAGAAATCTCGAATCGTGAGCCCGACGATAATGCATTCAGAAGCATTGATGACCAGGCCGGCGCCGCCGGCCGTCGTGCCGTCGAGTGTGACTACACTACCGCCGTCGATGGTGACGCCATCGTGGGTGACCGTCGGCAGCGACGCGCCAGGTTCGATCACCAGCGAAGTGCTGAATTGAATCTCGTCGTCCAAACCGGCGTTGACCGCTTCGATTGCCGAGCGGAGCGTGATGATCGGAGTCGTGTCGTCGAACTGGCCGGTCTCGCCGGCGAACATTGGGCTGGCGACCTGCGCGTAGTCGAGATCTGAATTGACCGTGACCGTGAGCAACTGCCGCGCTTCGAGCGACTCGATTCGCAGGCGACGGGCTGGCGCAAACAAGTTGCGGCTGCGCCGCGGGCGGGTGCGGGACATGGATACCCCTTTGTCGATCGCAGGGTGACGAAGCACGCGAAGCTAATGCGCGAAAAGGTGGGAGTCAGTGTCCGCCGGAAGGATCACGCTAACGTCGCGGCGAGGCACGGTTGCGTTTTCTGTGGGCGACGCCGAACAGACCGAAGCCTGCCAGTATTGCCATAAGAATCGACGACGGCTCGGGGATCACATAGATGAACGGACGGTTGTTGAACTCACCGACGATCCTGTTCCCCGAGACGCCATAGAAGCGATGATCACCGGAGAGCGGTGCCTCAATACCAAACGGATGGTTGAATGTAGCGCCATCGTAATAATAGGCAGCCGCGAACGGAGTGCTCGAATTATTTCCGACGATCGTATTTCCATCGATGCCTTGCGCGGCGCTGATACCAGCACCTAGAAATAGTGGGTCGTCGAACGTTGTATAAGTCGTGCCATTAAATCGAAAACCGTGAATGAGATTCTTGGCGTCCGTATAGTAGCCAACCAAATCAGCCCCGGAGATTCCGCGCAGAAAAGTGTGCTTGGCGGCAGGAACATCGACCGTCGTATAGGACGTGCCATCGTACAGAAAGCCATGAGTAATACTGGACGCGTCTATGTACTCGCCGACAATGTTGCTGCCATCGATTCCCCAAGCTACGGTGCCATTGATCCCGAGCGGATGCGTAAGCTTTGTGTAGTTCAAACCGTCAAAAAGAAAGCTCGATACTCCCGATGAACCGACAATATTGGTGCCCGAAACGTCGAGGGGGATCGTCGTCCCCCCCCAGGGAACTTGAATTACCTGGTAACTGTTCCCATCATAGAGCCAGCCAATGTTGCTTTCGCCGACGACTTTGAGACCGTCAACGCCGTAGGCGACGCCGGTATTCAAACCAAAGGGCGACAGGAATTGGATCGTGGAAGCGCGAGCGCTATGGTTGACGAGTGCGGCCAGCACGAACACGACTGCCAGAACTGCGCAACGCATTTAGCGTTCCCTCCCCATTTGCCCACTCCCCAGCCAAGCCGCCACATTCTAGGTACCTGCAGAATCGCGACGCAAGTTAAAAGTTGAAGCATTCGTCGCTCTGCGTGGGCGAGCCTAAGGAAAACCGCATTTCGAAAGGCCAGCATAGAAGCGGCGTCTCAGAGGAGATCAAAACGACCGCAGTGGACCGCCAGGAATGGGTCGGTCGCCGGTAGAAATGCCCCGTCAGCAGACGATCTTCCTGCCTACGCATCGCAACGTCCACCGCGTTTGTCTTATTATTAATTGAGTGGAGGCGGGATTTGAACCCGCTGCCGTGCTTACCTTAACCGACGGTTGTCCGCTGGTTTGCGAGAATCGCAAATTCATCGGCGCTGCAGCGGCGCTGCAAGCTGAGGGCAATGCTTGTCGCTGTCTGGCGTGCTGTGTGGGTTGCCGCAGGTTTCGGTGGCGCCGAAGGACGCCTCCAGCCGCGCTACTATTCTCGCAGGTCGACCATGCTTGGCTTTCTGGTTCAGGATGGGATGCTGTCAGCAAGGTTAGATTTGCAGCTCCGCTGCTAACTGTGGAGCATCCTGCCGGACGTTTTCAATAATCCTTTGAATGCGGACCCCCTCATTATTGATCACGCCCTCGGCGGCAACATCGCCCGCACGGCGATGAAGTCCGATCAGCCGCCAAGAGTTGTCAAACACTGGCGAACCGGAGGACCCGCCGGCCGTGTCGGCCGTGTACTTCAAAGCGTTAGTAGTCACGGCGACCAGCTGGCTGTTGTAGATGGCGACCTGCTTCCATTGTCCCTCCGGATGCTGAACGATATTGACGAACTGTCCCTCCGCGACCTCGACCTCGGATGACAACGGGATCGTCCCCCACCTGGAACCCGGCGTGACATCGGCGCCATCTACGATCTTGGGGCGGAGGCGGATGAAACTAAAGTCCAATTGCGTATTGGTATAAAAGGCGCCCCCGTTGAACTCGTACTCGTCGACGGCCAGCAGTTGCCCTTCAGCGTCCAGCTGAAAGTTGAACTGAGCTTTCAGCTTACCGGCCGCAAACTCCGCACTAGGTATGACGTGGTTGTTGGTGAGCAGCCAGGTCGGGCTGACCAGAAAGCCAGTGCCCCACCCCATGCCGGGATGAATCACTTTGTTTTCCGCGGTCGTAAAGGTCTGTGTGGCGCGCAGACGACAGACGGCCGCTTGCCGGACCGCCCCGAGCACCAGATAAAAAATCGGCATCAAGTCGTTGGTGCCGAGAACATGCTCCAGCACCATGCCGCGCTTCTGGCGTTCCACGGGGGGAAGTGAGTCGAGAGCGACCACCCCATCGCTCCCAGACGCGACGGCATGGGCGGAACCGGGGAGAGGCTCGCTGGGCCTCGGTGCGCTACCCAGCGGCAACCGTGCCCGCAACCTCTCCGCATCTTCTGCCGGCAGGCCATCCAGCAACTGATCCACCTCCTGAGCAGCCCAGTCAATCCTTTTGTCCGCGCGCTGGATAAGACGGTTGCCCAGCGAGCGGTACCGCTGCTCCAAGGAGGCTGACAGCGCGGGAGCTCGACTCCCCATTACGGTTGTCAAACTGCCGAGCAGGTCACCAAGGCCCATACACAGTCTCCAGCAGGAGGCGGCCGATGTGGTTTACTCCGCGACTTGTAGCACGACGCGTTTGTAGCCCACGCCAGCTTTCTCGGCCGACGCCCTCAGCTCTTCGGCGAGTTGCTTCTCCTGGTCGTCCGAGGCCGCCACGGGCGTCAGTGGTCGTAGCGTGATGGTCAGCTTCTCAGGATTCCAGAGGTCGGCTTCCTTCAGGCGGGCGATGGTCCCAGTCGCGTCGAGCGTTTGGTCAAAGGCCATCGGCTCGGCGTCGTCCTCGGCCGCATGGCCATGCTTGGCGGTCCGCGAAAAAAAGTCGATCGAGCCGCGGCGGCGGCTCGAGCACGAGCTGCCGGCCGAGTCTTTGCCTTGCCCCGGTTGTGGACAAGTGCGCATCAAGATCGGCACCGAGACGAGCGAGCAACTCGAATACGAGCCGGCCAGTCTCTATGTGGTCGAGCACGTGCGTTTCAAATACGCCTGCCGCGGTTGCCAGGAGCACGTGGCGGTGGCCGACAAGCCGCCTCAGCCGATCGATAAAGGGTTGCCGGGGCCCGGCCTGCTGGCCTTCACGGCGGTCAGCAAGTATGGCGATCACCTGCCCCTCTATCGGCTGGAAGAGATCCTCGCGCGCAGCGGCGTCGAGATCCCGCGGTCGACCACCTGCGGCTGGATGCGGCAGTGTGCCGAGTTGCTGGAGCCGCTTTACCAGCGGATGGCCCACGAAGTGCTGCGCTCGAAAGTGATCCATACCGACGACACGCCCGTACCGGTGCAAGATCGGGCGCTGCCGCGGACCCGCACCGGCCGTTTCTGGGCTTATTGCGGCGATCGGCAGCATCCTTACTCGGTCTACGACTACACACCCAGCCGCAAACGCGACGGTCCCGCCGAATTCTTGAAGAACTTTACCGGCTACTTGCAGGCGGACGCCTTCGGCGGCTACGACGGGATTTACGCGGGCTCGAAGGGCCAGATCATCGAGGTCGCCTGTTGGGCCCACGCGCGCCGCAAGTTTCACGAGGCGCAGCGGACCGCAGGCCGCGTCGCGCACGAGGCGCTGGCCCGCATCGGTCAGCTCTATGCGCTCGAACGCGAGTTGAGTGAGTCGTGCGCCGGCACTTGGAGCGAACTGGCGCTTGAGGAGCGGTACGATCGGATCGCCTCGGCGCGACAACAGCGCGCGGCGCCGCTGTTGACGGCGTTGCGCACCTGGCTCGACGCACAGCAGCCATTGGCCTTGCCCAAGAGCCCGATCGGCCAGGCGATCGCGTACGCACTCTCGAACTGGGATGCGCTCGCGCGCTACCCCGAGCAAGGCTACTTGGCGATCGACAACAACCTGGCCGAACGGACGCTGCGCCCGGCGGCGATCGGCCGTAAGAATTGGCTCTTTGTGGGGAATGATCAAGGCGGCCGCACAGCCGCGGTGCTCTTCACCATGATGGCCAGCGCCAAAAGCTGTGGCGCCGATCCGTTCGCCTGGCTCCGCGACGTGCTGACACAGTTGCCCGCGCTCGTCGCAGCACAGCCCACCCCGCCGGACGTCAGCGACCTCTTGCCCGATCGCTGGATTCAAACCCACCCCGACGCCCGCTTTAACTCAAATCGCGCCACCTGACGGGGAACGGGGTTTGCCGAACGGTTACTAAGGATCAGGGTTAACCGTAGCAGCCTCAAAGCGGATAAGACCGAAAAGCTCCTGCAGCGGAGGAAGCCAAGGGCATCGGGCGATCGGCGCCGCGGAGCGGGGACGAGCTTCCGACGGTTTACGACTAGCAGCGCAGTCGTTACGGTCACCTTCCGCAAGCGCTCCGTCGATGACCACGACGTGCGGGCCGCCTTGGACGAAGCTCGCGACCAGCTCGCTCTGCCGGCGAAGGCTTCCGCTGGCAGCGGTGATTCCAGCCCAACGCGGCCCTAGCATTGTTCCGCGCCAACAGGCTAATACGGTAAGGTGACGACTTCACCATCATCTGGCAGAATCAAATAGACCCGGACGTCTTCTGCCAATTCGTGGTTTAGAAACTTTACGCTGCCATCGGCCATCCCATAATGAGCGCCGTGCAAATGAGCACTCGCGCAGTTGACCGATGACAATCCGGGCGAACTAAACCACGCGGTTCCCTCCTGCGCGATGAACTCGCCGTGGAGGACGGTATTTGAGGTGCCGTCCGTGATCTTGGAGATCGGTTCGCCTACAAGGAATACGTTAAAGCCATATGGCGTCAAGCCGGCGCCGGCCGAGTCGACTTCATTGACGTTGGACGGGCACTGGAACTCCGTCGGTGTCGCTCCTGAAATCGTGCCCGCGGCGCCTTCACGCGGCTTCATGCTGCGCGCCCATTCGGACGGAAAGCGGTTGTGCGCGTCATGGTATAGCTGGTGCGCGAGAACAAGGTTCTTCAGGTTGGCACAGCACTGAATGCAATGCGCTGATTCACGGGCGACCTGAACGGCAGGCGCATCGGCGAGTTTTTTCAACATGCTGGTCACGGACGATCCACTGATGCCGAGTTCTGCGGCAATCTCGCTCGTCATAAGTGGACGGTCGGCTTGACTCTCGTGGAGTGCCAGGATCGCGCGAAGGCAGCGTCGCGCTGTCAGCGTAGCAGTTGATGCGTCGCGGGATTGGACCACCAGAAAAGGGCCCTTTGGGGATCTTCTTTACGGAAAGAGCCGCTGGCCCACGACCGTGTTGAGTTTCAGGATTGCACGGCGACGACGTACCAGCGTGTCCCGGTACTGTCGGACGATCTCGTTGTATTCACGTTGTGCATCCAGAAAGACCAGGGCTTGTTCTTGACCTTTGGTCAGCAGGCCATACTTGGCGTCACGGATGCGTCGCGCCTTGGGCAGGACCGACTCTTCAAACCGTTCGACAGCCGATTTGGCATTCTGATAGTTGAGGTGCGCTTGGCGTACTTCGGTGGCAATTCGCCGTTCCACTCCAGCCGTCTCGATACGTGTTTGCGAAACAGTTTGTCTTGCCCTCGCTATGTTGCCTTGGTTGCGATTCAACAACGGAATGCTGGTGAAGCCGCCGATTCCCCAAGAGGTAGCGTTTTGCGCACCTAGCGGCGAATTGATTCGTTCGCTGTAGGGCGTGTAGAGCACGAAGAAGTCCGGGACCGCCTCGCGTTGCGCCAATTGCACCTCGGCTTGAGCACGTCCGACACCTAAGCGGAACGCTGCTAAATCTGGCCGCAACTGCATGGCCAGTCCGATCGCATCATCGACTGGCGGCACATCGATTGCGGTTTGACGAATCGTCCCGTAGATTTCGAGCTGCTGCGCTGCGGCGTCGGGAATATTCAAGAGCAGTGCAACATTTTGCTTTGCCTGCTCAAATGCGAGCTGGGCTTGATCTAACGCGATGCTTGCGGCCTCTCGTTGCACTTCCATGCGTTCGAGCTCAGTTCTCGATTCCTCCTGCCCGTGCACAAGGCTCTGAGTCGTTGCCACGACGGCATCGAACCCCACGAGTCCGGCTTGCGCATACCGCACCGCCTCGCGTGCCGCCAGCATGTCTACGAACGCGGTGTAGAGGCTGTCGATTTCTTGACGGCAGGCATCCTGATACTGGGCTTCGATCACTCGTCTCGCACGGGTCGCAACAGCCACTCGCGCCCCGCGCTTGTGATTAAGGTCGAACGGCTGGATCACGGTGACGCCGTAACTGTTTTCGCCCGGGCGTGCCTGGGAATAGCTCCCATAGGGAACGTTGTCGGCGCTTGCGAACAGGAGTGGGTTGTTGCGCAGGCCTGCGGACAGCAGGTCGGACTGCGCCTTCGGAATCTCCTGGTACTTCGCGCGCAATTCGTAGTTGGCACTGAGTAACTGGTTGATCGCGGCGTCGAGACTCAGGCCATACGCGGGTCCGAGCTCGTCGAGAGCCGGGATCTCGAGTGGTCCGTAAACGGGAAGTGCTTGAACTGATGGTAGTGCTGTGGGCGCCTGCATGCCCCGTTGCCGCATGGCAGTCGCTCTGCCAGGCGGGGCACTTGCAGCGGTGGCCACGTCTTGTGGCGAAAAGGTGGGCTGACTATTGGCGGGCCCAGAATGCTCGCGCCACACGGTTTCCCCACTGCCAGGACTCGGACCCAATAACGAGCCGGACTGCCCTGCGCCAATTCCCAAGTGATTGTCGGTACGAGCGCGATCCTGCTGACGCTGACCCTGCGAGACAATAATGATATCGTCGACCAAACTGATCTGGCCATGAACGCGCGCGCCAGCGAAGAGCACCGCGGCCATCACGATTTGACTGAGGATAGTGTAGCGGATGGTCGTAAACATGGTTTGGCCCTCCTTGGCCGACCGCTGCGCAATTAAGGCGAGATCGCGGCGTCCTTGCCGCTACGTTGTTCCGCTGACCTTCCAACGCTCAGCATTCGCAGCCCGTTAAAGACCACGATGAGGGACGCGCCCGTGTCGGCGGCAATAGCCGCCCACAGGCTCGCCGAGCCCATTAGCGTCAGTACCACGAATGCTGCCTTCACGCCCAGTGACAGGGCGATGTTTTGTCGAATTACCCGCAAGCAGCGACGGCTGTGGTGGATCAACCAGGGCACGCCCATCAAGTCGTCGCCCATCAACGCGATGTCGGCAGTTTCCAGTGCTGCATCGGTGCCGGCGGCTCCCATGGCGATGCCCAATGTCGCTCGTGCCATTGCCGGTGCGTCATTCACACCGTCGCCGATCATTGCTATCAAACCAAACTGCCGCACAAGCTTCTCAATCGCAAGTAATTTGTCTTCTGGCAGAAGCTCCGCTTGCACTTCATCTACGCCTGACTCACGGGCTATCGTATTCGCCGTACCTTGATTGTCGCCGGTGAGCATGACGATTCGCTCAATTCCGGCAGCACGAATCTGCTCGATCGCCCTTCTCGCATCAGGCCTGATACGATCGGCCAAGGCGATGAATCCACAGACGTGTTCGTCCTTTCCTATGACTACGACACTGGAACCATCGGCTTCCATACGCGCCAATTGCTCGTGCATCTGAGGGCTCTCTTGTCCGCGTTCTTCGAGCATCCGGTGTGAGCCTAACCAGATGGGCTTGCCGTTGATCGAAGCCGTGGCCCCCTTTCCTTTAATCGCTTGAAAGGCCTCGGCGGCGACTCGATTGATTCCCTGTTCTTCTGCGGCGCGAAGGATAGCCCTGGCGAGGGGATGTTCCGACCGTGCCTCCACTGCGGCAGCAATCTCCAGTACCTCGGCTTTCGTGTGACCAGAAAGTGGGACGACCTCGCGGACTTCTGGACGCCCCTCGGTCAACGTGCCCGTCTTGTCCATGGCGATGGCTTTGAGTGTGCCGGGTATTTCCATATAAAGGCCACCCTTGACGAGTACACCGTGTCGGGCCGACGCAGCGAGCGACGCGACGATGGTCACCGGAGTGGAAATCACCAGCGCGCAAGGGCAAGCGATCACCAGGAGCACGAGCCCTTCGTAGAACCAGCGCGACCACGAGCCACCTGCCACTAGTGGCGGGACCACGATGACTGTAAGCGCCAATAACATGACGGCCGGCGTGTAGTATCGTGCAAACTGCTCGACCCATTGTTCACTTGGCGAGCGCTTGCTTTGAGCATCACCGACCATACGAATAATTCGGCTGAGGGTGGTATCCTCGGCTGGCTTGGTCGTGACCAACTCCACCGCGCCGTCACCATTGATGGTGCCGGCGAACACGTCATCACCCGTCGCCTTGGGCACAGGTGCTGACTCACCGGTAATCGGCGCCTGGTTTACAGTGGTCTCACCCTTGACGATCTTCCCGTCGAGGGAAAACTTTTCGCCGGGACGCGCCACAATAGTCGTGCCGACAGGAACGCGCTGGACGTCGACTTTGGTTTCCGTTCCATCGGCATCGATTACGCGTGCCGTATTGGGGCTAATTGACATCAGCGCGGCGATGGCGCGCCGAGCTCGGCCGACACTCCACGATTCCAATGCGAGCGAAACGGCAAATAGAAACGCCACGGTTGCCGCTTCCAGGAATTCGTCGATCACGAATGCCCCAGAAATAGCAACAACCATGAGCAGATTCATGTCGGGTCGCAGCTGCAAAAGAGCCCGCCAACCCTTCGGCGCAACGTACCACGCACCACAAACCGCGGCTGCGAAGTAGAAAGCTCGCGCTGCCCATGGCGTCGCGACCCCTTCCGTGCCTCCAAATGCCGCTTGCCACCCGCCGTTGGCCACGTGGAACAAGAGTCCTAGTACCAGCAATGAACCACTTGCGATGGTCATTACTCTGCGACCCCAGAGTTCCCAGCCCGTAGCGGCCGAAGATACGGATTCCTGCCAAGATTTGGCCCGCATCCCCGTCTTGGCGACTGCGGCGCGAAATGTCTCCGGTGAAACCTCGGACTCCGAGTACACGACGGTCATTTTACGGTTGAGAATGTCAAACTTCAGATCTTGGATACCGGCGATCGGCGCAAGCTCCGCCCTGAGCATCGACACTTCGTCGGCGCAGTCCATACCTCGAATTTTGAATTCAGCTTGCTGCATGGCTCGCGTTCGCTCTAGCAAACTCTCGAATTACGATTCCGGCTACGCTGCTTCCGCAGCCAGCGTTGCCGCGGCCGGTGTTATCGCGCCGTCGCGAAGGTGCAACCATTTGCTCGCCCGCTGCGCGGCAACCGCGTCGTGTGTGACCATGACGATCGTGCGACCGTCGCCATGCAGTTCGTCGAAGAAATCCAGCACCACGCGGCGACTGTCCGGGTCCAGGTTGCCGGTTGGTTCATCGGCCAGAATAATGGCGGGCTGATTGGCGACCGTCCGGGCCAGCGCAACGCGCTGCTGTTGGCCAACGCTCAGTTCACTGGGCTTGTGGTGCAGGCGATCCGCCAGCCCCATGCGATCTAGCAGGCTTGAAGCCTGCTTTCGTTGCTCAGCAGCGGAGACGCCAGCGAGATAGAGCGCCAATTGCACGTTTTCTAAAGCGCTCAGATAAGGAACTAGGTTGAAGGTCTGAAACACGAAGCCGAGTTTGTGACGTCGTACCTTGGCTCGATCTGCTGGCGACAAATCGTAGAGAGACACATTATCGAGCATGACGTGGCCTGTCGTGGGCGAGAGCATTCCACCTAGGAGCGAAAGCAGCGTTGTTTTTCCACTACCGCTTGGTCCGACCATCGCGACGTATTCGCCTTTCGCAATGGTCAGTGCTGGCAGCCGCAATGCCGTCAGTTCCTGTCCACGTCGTCGATAAATCATGGTTACATTTTGCACGGTGTACATCGTTCAGCTCTCCCGAAAGCAGAGACAGGGATCGAGTTTTGCCGCTTGGCGTGCCGGCCAATAGGCGGCCACGACTGTGAGGACCATCGTGATCGCGACTGCCAAAACGATCAGGCCATACAACGGCTCAATACTGACGCCGGCCCAGCGGGGACCTAGCACTAGCGCTAAGAGCATGCCTGCCATAGCGCCAAGAATGGACCCGGCGAGTCCTAACCACAAGGCTTTCATCAGAAACATCCGCGCGACCAGTCCAGGTGACGCGCCCAACGCCATCCACGTGCCAATTTCGCGACGACGCTCCCGTACGTTGGCGGTGATCGTACCGGCGACGCTGGCGCCTCCCACCAGCATGAAGACCGCGACGACCAGCAGCGATAGCCGACTCAGCAAGCGATTAACGCCCATCTGGGTCTCGACCACCTGAGAAACGGTTACGACCTTGGTATCGGGAAGCAGCTTACGGAGCTCAGGGACGAGGTCGCCGGCAGCGTCTTCGCAACAACCCATTACTTCGATCGCACTAACGACCTCGCCTGCTTTGGCTAGTCGCTGCACCGTGTGGAGGTGAGCGAATAACCTGCCATCATCGATTGTGCCCGTCGACGGCAGCACGGCGATGACGTTGAAAGACTCGCCCAAGAGCGTAACTGAATCGCCGGCTTCGAGTTGCAGTGCTTCGGCCGCATCAACCCCGGCAACGACATCAAAGTCCGCCAGCTTGTCGATCGTGCGCTGCGTGGCGATTGCCTCGGGCCCTGCAATTTCGGTTTTAGGCCCGCACGCGGCTCGTTTGCAGCCCACGTGCTGCTTCTTGAACATTGTGGCGGTCTGCCAGGCAGACTTCGCCTCAAACTCGCTCTGCGGCAGAATGCCGGTCAACGTGACCTGACAATCGCTGATCGAGATCGGCATTGAAAGCTTGGGCGAGAGCCGTTCGACTCCAGGCAGGTTTGCCAACAGGATTTGGGCAGCGTACTCCTCGGGAATCGTGCCCGCGGCTTGGTCGGCCGCGTAATAGCTTTGCAGGAGCGCTTCGCTCGGCAGCACAAGCACGTTGGCACCCAGCGCCGAAAGTTGACGGCCAACTTCACGTTCTGAGAAGAACGTGATATGTCGCATGGCGACAAGCGCAGCGACTCCAAGCACGATCGCCGCGCCGGTCGTAACGAGCGCGGCAGGCCGCTCGCGAATTTCCCTCCAGACCAGTACTTTAAGGTTCATCGACATCATCCTTGACTTAGCGGTTGATCTTTTTAGGTGTTGCCTTTGCCGCGGAGCTTGGCTTGCCGTGCTTGCAATTCGGATCGTCACAGCATTTGCCGGCCTTGTGGAGTGCTTCAGCCATCTCGTCCTTGGTGGTTGAAGTCGCGAACTTTCCGACCAGCACACCTGGCGGAGCCATCATCACGACCAGATCTTGAGTCTTCGCTGGTTCAACTTGCATCTGTTCCAGGAACGATTCTTCACCAGGCTCATTCAGGCGCAGGGGAATGATCGCGACATGATCAGCGAAGAGCGGATCGTTTTCGAGGTCGCGCACGCCGGCGGGGATCGATGGCTTGGCCGAACGATGCAAGCAAACGAGGACGACCTTTGACTCTTGCATCGATTTCATGCAGTGGGCCATGGTTGGCGTCACGAACGCCTCAGACACCAGGTCGGCCGTGAGCTTTCGATCAAAGACACCCGTCACCGCCCCATTGGGGGCAATGGCCAGAACCATGGGAAGTGGAGCACGCGCCATTCCATACTTCTTAACGATCGCTTGATCGGCGGGATTGGTCGCCTGTGCATAAGCCAGCGATGACTGATCCTCATGCCCGACGAGGCCTTTCTCAATTGTCTTCACAATGGCCCGAGTTGCGGCATCGTCCTGCTTGTAAAAGACAATGAAGGTGTACTTATTCTCCGCTGCACTGGTTTCGACGACTTGCTGCGCCGAGAGTGAACCAGCGGCGTCATCCGCGGCAGAAACCTGGCGCGTAGTCGCCAGCAGTGCTACTGTTAGTACAACCCAATACCGATTCATGGCGAATCCTTTCTTCGAAAACCTTTCAATGCTTCGCCCGATCCGTCGAGCGAACGATGTGCAATTTACTTTCTCTTCGTGGCACTCGATTTGATCTGCCACTCAATCGACGGCGCTGAATGCAACGGGTTCATTATGGGCGCGCCGACACTTTTTCCAATTCCGCGACCGTGGCATCAATGGCCGCTAGGATTGACGCATTGCCGGCTGCCGTGTCGGCATCGATAGCATCGTGCAGTTTGTCAAGTTGGCTTTCGAGCTCCTTAGCCAGCAGGTTGATCTCTTTCCAGCGCGCCTTGGGTACTCCCCCGTCTCGAGCCAGAGGCATCAGTTTGCCAGCCAGAACCACCAACTCGTCGGCGGGTCTGTGAGCCCCGTGCGCGTCACCCTTCGTCAACGCTTCTCCCACATCGACGCTACAGGCTTTGATGCGAGCGACCGCACCACCGAAATCCTTAGGTAAATCGAAGTCGGCTTCGGTCAAGTGCTCGTGATCGTGGTCGGCATGGCCGTGCGCCCCGTCGGCGGCCGCGCTCGTGCCGTGGTCATGACCGTCGCCTTCGTGATGTTCGTCGGTTGTTGGGCCACTGGCTGGCTTCGAGTTACAACCTGCAAGTACGCCAATCCCCAAGAGCAGGGTTACTGCTATTCCCAGTCGAAAAATGTCGGCTCGCATCTGGATTGTTCCTTCTTGTTTGAGAATTGCATCTCAGCGATGCAATGAGTTGCATTCCTTAGTCATTTGTTGATCGCAAGCTACATCCATCTCCGCGAAATCTGCGCCTCGGCACCTGACTCCGACGTTGGTGGATGAGAAACGGAGCGAGACGCTGTGGCAGGCAATAAGACGAGCGTGACGACGCAGCTCACCATGGTGATGACGTCGAGTACGATCAAAAACGAATTCACTGGCAGGCATTCGCACATTTGCAACTCCCTTTTGCTGAGCGCGGAATTCAGAGTGTTCCCACAGGCAGCGGTGATTCCGTACGAGTCTCATGCGGCATCGGCTGAGGTAAAACGGCTTTTCCGTGCGACGATAGGGACCGTTCCTCCGTTTGGCCTGGATCTAACAGGTCATCTTCGTGGTCCGCGGCCAGTCGCTCGGCATCCTTGCGACCGAAGCACCAGAACAAGGCCGGATGAACAAAGAAGTCCAGGAGCGTGGAGCTGATCAGGCCACCGAGAATGACCGTCGCCACCGGATACAGGATTTCCTTGCCAGGCTCGCCCGCGGCGAGTACCAACGGCACGAGCGCGATCCCCGCCGTCAACGCGGTCATGAGCATAGGAGCAAGCCGCTCCTTACCTGCCCGTTCGATCATCTGCGGCGTGAAGCCTTCGCCTTCGTAATGCACAAGGTGCAAGTAATGGGCAATGAGCAAGATGCCATTCCTGG
This sequence comes from Pirellulales bacterium, assembly GCA_050184475.1. Lineage (GTDB taxonomy): Bacteria > Planctomycetota > Planctomycetia > Pirellulales > JAEUIK01 > JAIESQ01. The sequence goes on from JBFXAH010000007.1 coordinate 124,417, forward strand.
AGGCAATGCCGGCCAGCGAAATGAAGCCAACCATGCTGGCCACAGTCAGCGACTGCCGCGTGACCACGAGCGCGGCAACTGCGCCGATCGCTGCCATCGGCAAGGCCGACAACACCTGTAGCGACATGTTCACGGAACGAAACAACGTATAAAGGGCCAGGAACATGCCGGCCAAGGAGAAGAGACTCAGCACGCCGATCATCCGTGTGGCCGTGCGTTGGCTCTCAAACTGGCCGCCATATTCCAGGAAGTATCCAACTGGTAACGACGCCTGAATGGGCGCGATGCGCACTTGAATGTCGGTGACGACGCTATTGAGATCACGTCCGGCCGTGTTGCACTGAATGATGATGCGGCGGCGCACATTCTCGCGGTTGATCGTATTGGGGCCGCTGGACTCCGCGATTTCCGCTACGGACTCCAACGGCACGCGCCCGCCGTCTGGCAGATTGATGGCCAGCCGCCGCAACTTGACGGGGTTTTCGCGATACTCGTCGTCCAGCCGCACCAAAAGATCGAATTTGCGCTGTCCTTCTAGCACCTCGGAGACGACGCGACCGTACATCGCCGTTTGGATGTACTCATTGACGTCGTCCGAAGTCAGGCCGTATTGCGCCAAGCGTTGCCGATTCAGTTTGATCTGCAATTGCGGAATTTCCGTTTGCTGTTCAACGAGCAGGTCGCGGACACCGGGGACGTCCGCGATCGCGGATTTGATTTCGTTGGCCTTGTTTCGCAAGACCGTAAGATCGTCACCATATAGCTTGATCCCCACCTGCGCCTTGACGCCGGAGAGCATGTGGGAGATGAGATGGGCTAGCGGCTGCTCCGCGGTAATCATCACGCCGGGGACTTGAGTCAATTCTTCGCGCAACTCAGCAAGAACCTCCTCGCGGGAGCGCCCCGAATTAGGGTCGAAGCTGATGATGATCTCCGAGACATTCACGCCTTCCGCGTGTTCATCGAGTTCGGCGCGGCCCGTGCGGCGGCCAAACGCGACCACGCCAGGCACCGCCTTAATGCGCTGATCGACCATCGACGCGATCCGGTTCGACGCAGCCAGCGAAGTACCGGGTGGCAGCAGCACATTGACTTGAACGGTTCCTTCATTGAAAGGCGGCAAGAAGTCGCGACCTAGCTGAGTCACGGTGAAAACACTTAACACAACCGCGGCAGCGACTCCGCCCAAAATCGGCCATGGGTGACGAACACTCAAGCGAATGGCGAAGCCAGCGATCCACTTGAGGAAACGCAACAATCGACCATCCTTGTCGTGCGCCATGAAGCGGGCTTGCGGCAACAGCCAATACGACAGCACGGGAGTCACCGTCAAGGAAACGCCCAGCGAGGCCAAAATCGAGACGATGTAGGCCACACCGAGAGGTGAGAACAACCGTCCTTCCATACCACCCATGGCAAACAGCGGCACAAAGACAAGCACCACGAGAATCGTGCTGAAGACGATCGAATTGCGCACTTCGCTACTCGCCTCGTAGACCACGCGCAGGGCTGACCTGGGGTGCTCGGCGTGCATGTTCTCGCGCAGCCGCCGGAAGATGTTCTCCACGTCAACGATGGCGTCATCGACCAGTTCGCCAATGGCTACCGCCAGCCCGCCAAGCGTCATCGTATTGATCGACATGCCCAGCCACTTAAAAACCAGACCGGTCACGACGATTGATAGCGGAATAGCGGTGAGCGTAATGAACGTCGTGCGGAAGTTGAGCAGGAACAAGAACAGGATTACGATGACCAAGATTCCGCCGTCCCGCAGCGCTTCGATGACGTTTTCGATGCTGAGGTCGATAAACTCCTTTTGTTGATAGACCTCGGTATTCAAGCGGACGTCGGCCGGCAACGTCGGCTTCAGGGCCTTCAGTGCGGCAATGATATTATCTGTCAGCAGCCGTGTATCCGACCCAGGTTGCTTTGAGATCGTCAGCATCACGGCGGGTGAGCCGTCGACCGCGGCGTCGCCGCGCTTAATTTGCTCGCGCTCGACAACGCGCGCGACCTGGCTGAGTAGCACCGGCCGATCGGTCGATGGCTTAATGACCACGTTCTCCAGTTCGCGAATGTTCTGAATGCGGCCGAGCGAGCGAACCAACAATTCGTTGCCGCCTTCGTCCAGGTAGCCCCCGGTCGCGTTCGCGTTGCTGGCGCCAACAGCCTGCTCAACATCCTCAAGTGTCAGATCGAACTTGAGCAGATTCTCTGGATCCACTAGCACCTGATACTGTTTGCGGCCTCCACCCATGGTGATCACTTGGGCCACGCCAGGGATTGTCAGCAGCCGCTGCCGCACGACCCAGTCAGCTAGGGTGCGCAGTTCGATCGGATTGGTTTTTCCTCCTTCGCTGTACATGCCCACCTGCAAGATTTGCCCCATGATCGAGGAAATTGGCGCCAACTGCGGGCTGACGCCCACCGGAAGCCGGCCGCTCGCCAGGGCAATCTTCTCGTTGACAATCTGGCGATCAATGAAGATGTCAGTGCCCCAGGCGAACTCGACATAAATCACGGACAAGCCGATGCCCGACGAACTGCGTACAGCCTGCACGCCCGTAGCCCCGTTCAGCACTGTTTCGAGCGGAAAGGTGATCAGCGTTTCCACCTCTTCTGGTGCTAAGCCGGGCGCCTCGGTCATGATCGTGACCCGGGGTCGATTCAGGTCAGGGAACACGTCAATGGGCAGGTTCCAGAGTGTCCAACTTCCATACACCAGCACGACTAGCGCGCCGGTAATAGTTACTAGGCGGTAACGCAATGCCAATCTGATAACAGCGTTCAACATGGATGACTTTCTGGCGGCGGTGTTCGCTTAATGGTTGTGACCGGCATGGGGGTCGATGCCACCGCCCAATTTGTTCTTGAGAGCCACTTGCAGTTGCTGAGCACCGTTCATCGCCACACGATCGCCGGGCCAGATGTCATTGCCTTCGGCCAACACCACATTGAATTGGTCGCGATACTCGACATGCACGGGGCAGCGATGAAAATGATCGCCATCCTCCCGGAACACGTAGCACTCGAGACCATCCTCGACCACCGCTTCGGCTGGCAACACGATGCGATCCTGCCAGGCTTCGACGGGCACTTTGAGCTGTAACCGCTCGCCCGGCCGAAACCGCCAGCCCATGTAACGACGACCATCCGGTGCGCGGTCGTCGCGGACAAGCTCGTTCGGCAAGAGTGCATAGAACGGAAACAGTCTAGACTCGACGTCGACCTTATTTGACAGATAGAGGATGCGCAGATTGCAAACCTCCTCGGGCTTGGAGTCGCCCGTGTCGACAAGCGCACAAACTGCGGAGCCTTCTTTGGCCGCACGGTTCAACAAGTCAGCGTCTTGTTGGAACGCTTTGCCTTCGACGTAAAGTTCGGAATGATCCGCCAGCTTGCAAAGTGTGTCTCCTGCTGTGACATTCTGGCCTTGCTCGACGTTGAGTTCTTCGACATGCAATAAATGCGCATTGGTCCCGTTTGCAGGCACTACTGACGTGGGAGCTTTCACCGTGAGCGTGCCGAAAAGCTTGCGTTCGGCGCGAATGGTGGCAACCTGATCAGGCGACAAGCCGTGCAACACGATCGATTGCTCTTGAGCGCGTAGAATGGCTTCAAGCTTCTGGCGTTCGTACTGTCGCTCCAGGACGACTTTTCCTGGAATCGCCCCATCTCGGGCAATGGCTTCCAGCCGGGTAATTTCCTTATTGACGACGTCGACTTGTTCGAGCGTGCTGAGGAAATCGCTTTGCCCCTGAACCAACTCTTCGTGCGTCAGCCGCATATCGAAGAGCGCCTGGCCGGGGTCAACGGTTTGTCCTGGGACGATATAGATCTTGGTCACGACACCGGAGAGCGGGGCAATTGCAGCAATCTGCGTTTGGCCCGGCCTCTCGGCAACAATGGCAGGAACCGTGATACTCCGCGTGAAGCTCGAAAAAGCGATCTCTCCGACCTTCAGTCCGATATTGCCTCGGGCCTGCTTCGACAATTCGACCAGCGACAAGTTATCTTCATGCGAATGATCATGGCCGTCGTCTGCGTGTTCGTGAGCATGACCATGTCCCTCGTCAGATTCCGCTGAATCGCCGTGCTTGACCTGTGGCGTTGGTGCAATGCGGTCCGCCTTCCAAGTGCGCCAACTCGTGCCAGCGAGGAACGCTCCGACCGCGAGCAACGCAACGGCCGCATAACGGATAAAGCGACCAACCCAACCCAACTTTGACGCAGGCGCATGCGCTTGCGTGGAATCGATGTTTGCCATGACTGCTACCTTGAACAAAACAAACTGCGGAATAAGCGTGGAATACACGCCAAATCCGATGTTACGATGAGAAGCGCAACGCCGGCGACTGCCGGCAATGCATGCTAGCTGTTTAGATCAAGAACAGTTCGTGTAGCAGATGCAGCCTGACAGAGAGCGTGGCTGCGGGCGAGAATAGGGCGACATTGTCGCGAGTCATCTGCGTGGGCTGCAGATTTTGATCCAGTTCGAAATGCGGCGCGCCAATCCAGGCCGTCGCCATTAGTGGCTGGACTTGCTGTGAGCCACTCGATGAAACAAACACGCAGCGCACCCCATTACAGCCGTGATGGCCGGGCGCGTCCTGGTCGTCCGACTCTGTCGGACAACCGTGATGATCACCGTGACCGTGATGGCAAGGGCCAGCCAGGTCCACTAGCGCGATTTGCGTGTTTCGCGCACCGGTCTGGCAATCATGGATGTGATGGGCGCAACATCCCACGGCGGCATGAAATGCCAGCAAGCCAGCGGTGGTAATTGACAGCCACGAATGCACGCGATTTCCTCGCTTTCGCAAGATTACATCAGTAATCATCGCGGGCACCCTGTGTCAAGTCAAACAACTCCCCGGGACGGGGAGCTTTGGCGATTGGGGACGCGATTGCCTGCACCGGATCAATTACCGACAGGCAACACGCCTCTTTCGTTAGTTATCGGCTGCCAATGCGACTTAACGTCAAGCGAATTCTCGTCCCAGATCCGACTGGCGACTGATCGTAACAACCCAGTCTAGGGTCCGCGGGAACTCGGCCAGCTACAACCTCGAAGATTTCCCCACCGCGGCCTGCTGCAGCGCATGGCTAGGCCAAGCGTCGGAACTTACTGTCCGGTCGGAGCAATAAGCATGTGCGCCTCGGTGCCAACCAAGAGCCTCCTGGAGGCTACTTATCCTTCTCCGCCGGCTTGTCGATTTTGTCTTGTTCGACAGGCGATCGCTAATCGTCGGATATGGAATCGCACCCCTTCGCCAGACAGCAGATGCCGCAAATCCGCGAGGTACGCTGCGCGATTGAACCGGCGCTGAAAAGTCAGGATTTGTCGAACCTGGCTGCGGCGAAACAGATGCTGCTCCCCTGATCGCAGAAGTTCGCTTAAGCTCTTCCGTTGTGAGCAGAAGCGACGTGCGAATACGTAGTCAAACAGCGATTCGTGAGCGAATCGAATCTGGACGCCGTCGCGGACTAACACGTGCTCTGTGCATATCGCCGCGACAGTGTCGGCCCACTCATCGAGGATCGCATCTGGTGAGGAACGGAACGATGGTAGCCAAGGTGCTCGACAACCCGACGCTCGTTCTCAACCGCAACTGGCAGCCGGTGAACGTGGCCACGGTCGGCCGTGCGTTGACGCTGGTGTGGAACGAGTCGGCCCGCGTGGTCGATCCGGCCGACTTCCAGCTCTACACCTGGGAGGACTGGTCGAAGCTCTGCCCGCGTGACGGCGAGCAGTTCATCCAGGCCGTGCGGCTGCGGGTGCGCGTGCCGGAGGTGATCGTGCTGGCCGCGTACGACCGGCTGCCGGCCGCTGCCGTGAGCTTCAGCCGCCGCAACGTATTCAAGCGGGACCACTGGGCTTGCCAGTACTGCGGTGTGCAGCCGGGCGGCGAGGAACTCTCGATCGACCACGTTGTGCCGCGGTCGCAGGGCGGTGTCTCGAGTTGGGACAACTGCGTGCTGGCGTGCATGGACTGCAACAAGCGGAAGGCGGATCGCACACCGCAGCAGGCAGGCATGAAGCTCCGCAAGGCGCCGATCAAGCCGACCTGGAAGCCGCTGTACGCCCGGCACGAGGTGCGGGTGGCCAGTTGGTCGAAGTTCATCAGCGAGACGTACTGGAACGTCCCGCTTGAGAAGTAGCGATGATTTGCCCGCAGGGCATGTCCCTGCGGGCTTCACACGAGTGTGCTCCTGGGAGAGCAGCCAGTCTCCAAAGCTGGCGGACGGGGTTCGACTCCTCGCACTCGTGCTCTGTGTGTCACGCCGACGCATTGTTCGCCACGGCGGATCGGGCCTGAAGCGATCGAGGCGATGGCGTCGGCACCAGGAAAAGCCGACGTGGCTCGACTGAGAAAGGCGCCTGTCTTGTAAACAGGTTGATGCTGGTGCGAATCCAGTCGTCGGCTCTTTGAATGAGGCTTGAGACCGCAGACCTGAGGAGGACGAAAACGCAAACGCGCCACGTCGTAATCCTCTGGCCTGTGGTCTCTGGCCTCTCGCCTGCTTATCCCGATGGTGTAGCGGATTGCATTGGACCCTCCGAAGGTCCAGGCCCTGGTTCGAATCCAGGTCGGGATACTGCAAGACAGTTTGCCCCGCGAGTGTGCCGGATCGCACGGCAGTGTTCGAAGCTGCAAGACGAGGTTCGACTCCTCGGCAGGGTACTGGAGAACAACACGTCCTTGGGGTGTGCCGGATTCGCATACGACCCTGCGAAGGTCGAGGACCAGGTTCGATTCCTGGCAAGGACACTTTGACGCTGAAGCCAGGCGGTAGGTGCCCGGATGCTCGGCGTGCAATCTGTGTGCACGGCAGCCCTTCGTATGTCAGCGATCCTGGCAGGCACGAAGTGCAAATCTACCTTTGCTACCTTAAACCAGGATCGGGTCTGAGTCGTCAGGCACCCCACGGCACCGCCCGATAGAAGGTCGCCGGAGTGTCGGCGAGCGAGCGGACTCGCTCGATATTCATACCGCGGTTCATTAATCGCAAGCGTGGCTCGGTTGCGTTAGCGGCGTGGGGATGGCGCAGAACGCCCGTATCCAGTCGATTAGCCGATCCTCAAAAGATCTCGCAAGACGGCCAGGCTGCCGTTGTATTTCCAGGAGCAAGAGCACTGCAGCAGAGATGCAATCAAGGTGGGATGCAACTTCACGTCTCGCCTCTTCTACCCAACGGTGGATTTCCTCGGCCGACGGCTTGGGGGATTCTGTGGCGTGCCTGGCATTGTTCGATCGCGAGGCGCGTGTGGTTCTAGCAGCACGAGACAGCAGCATAGTAGCTGTTGCGGTGGGACGCCTTTTTATTGTCATTGGAGTGCCTCCTTGCATAAAACGGATGTTTTGACTCACCTCGATCGTCCGGCCTGCCGCGCGATCTCTAGTCCATGGTTGGATCGCTCCTGGCCGCGTCGATCTCCATTCTCAACCAAGGCTGCTTTCCCCCATCGGAGGGCCTCAATTGTGCCTTCTTTGTTTTTTACAACAACCTCTGGGTTTCTCTGATCAGCTCGAATTTGCCGCTTCGAAAGCCTCGTGACGCAACTTTGCTAGCGTTGACGCCTCCGAAGTGGCTATGGCTGCGACAGCTCGCAGCTCTCGCACCGACAGCTTGCCAGTCTGCCGGCGCTTACCGTTCTGGGAGGTCTTCCGCTTCCCGTGAGCAGTGCGAGGGCCTGTAGAGCGCTCCCAGGGCCGATTTCGGAATGCAGCCTGCCGGAGTCGTTCAATCGCTGCAGGCGACAGCGGCTTCCGCTTTTGACGGTTCCGTCGTCCAGCCAGTTGCCGTGGAGTCAACGGCGATGAGTCGTTCATGGTCCTCGAGCCCCCCGTTACTTACTAGTTTGGTGTCTGAGTTCCTGGCCTTGTGGCTTTGGCCATTTGGACGTGTCTCTACATAGGCGACCTGTTGATCACCCGCAGCAACGTTTTGTTGTTTGACGACGGTCACCTGCTTGGCTTCCCGTGGAGTTTGTAGTTCGCGCAGTGCCTGGGCTGTGCGACGGACCTCCGCCATGAGTTTGACAGCGGAACCGCTGAGTACTTCCTTCTCCTTTGGATCAGTCGCGTGTGCAGATTTCGCCAGTAGATGTCCGCTCTCGACGTGACACCAAGCAAGCTGATCTACAAGCATCGAATCAAGTTGGTTCCCCGGCCGTGCGAGTTCAGCCCGCAGTTGCTTTCGATATGCTTGGACGCCATCCAACCGAAAGTTATCGCCGAGGGGCGACATCAGCTCTCGAAATACCGTGAGTGGCACGACGTTTCCTAGCACGCCCTCGGCATAGTCTTCTGCTGGAAGGGAAAGAATGTTTGTCGAGTCGACGCGCTTCGTAGACTGGAAGTTCTCGGTAGAGGTAGCGGCAGATTCCAGTTCCGTCTTTGAGGCGACGGTCGTGGGAGCAGGCAGAGTCATTGTCAATCTCCAGGTGCAATTCCCGACGTCACTCGGTCGGCTCGGCCAGCCATCATGGCAGCCCAGGAATTGCCGAACTCGCGGAACTCGCGCGACAGATGTACTTGTAGTTGGCGGTTTACTTTGGCGCGCCAGTGCAGAATCGTCGGTCGGCTACTTTCAACTCGAGGGCACCAACCGCACTTGTAGAAAGTCATCGACTGGAGCAAGAGGCCGGCGATGATGTCGAGGCCACCAACTATGAGGTTTGTGCAGTCGTTGGGCCATCCCATTGGCGAGGAGCTCCAGAGGATCTCTGCCAAGTGATTGACTTCCAATTTGACGCGTCCGGAGTTTTGTTGATCGGCGGCCTGCCACAACAGAGGGACGAGCCGGCTGGCGAGTTCGAAGACCTCGCCTCGCTTGGGTGCGTATCCCGTACGGTTCGAGTCGTAGGTTCGATCGACAAACCGGAACGCTGACGAGTCGCCTCCAGCCGGGACGAGGACGCTGCGCCACGGACCAGCTGCTGCACGCGCTGAACGGCTAAACAGAAACCCGGAATGTGGCCCACCTAGCGACAGGCCGTGCCATTGACCACGTTGTCCACCGGTGTCGCCGGTGATGAAAACGGCGCGTACCCACCCGTATCGATCCAGATAGGAGAAATGTCCAAGCTGCGAGATAACTTCAGTCAAGATCTCGCGGGCCGGCATTGACCCCTTGCCCAGCGTTGGCCGTCCATCGTTGCCGAGTCTCCCGCCAAAACGCATCCACTCGTGGAACCCGTGCTGGAGCAGCAGCTCGCGCGAAAACCTCTGAAACCTCTCGGTGATGCAGACCCATCGCTCGATGGGGCCCAAGCCGCTTTCCCAGGCGTCACGTCGACGTTCAGCTTCGACGATTGCTTCGTGGTGGCTGTTGTAGCGAGGCACGTCGGCTGCGATCTGGCGCCGCACGTCGTCAAGAAACTCGCGGACCTCAGAGTCGGTCCGCGGTGGCGTGTGAGTGGGAGCAGGAGGGGCGTGCATGGCATCCATTGCCGTCGATTCGGCCGCCAGTACCGGCGGCTACGGGGGCTACCATCCTTGGTAACCACTTTGCTGTACGTGCAGTTTACCGGCGCCAGGAGAGCGACAGCAACCGGAACTTCACGAATTACGACGGTTCAATGCGATGGAGTTGTTTTTTATAACAACACCACCACCTCGCCGCGTCCCGATCTCCTAGAGGGAAGATAACCATCATTCGAGAGGAGCCATACACATCCAGTTCCTCAGTGCCCTTGGCTACACGCAAATTGGCCGCATGGATCCCCAGGAATGTCCTGCCTGGACCGCCACAGGCAATCGCCTTGGAAACCCAGGCAGCGGAGCCTCGAGCAGGATCTTCAGGGTAGCTGCGCACTCGTGTACTCGTTCAATGGGGGCCTCCACCAGCACGCCGTCGTGAAGTGGCAATACCAGTCGACACTTTCTTGCGTGCTCGTGGAATACGCGTATCAGCGACAACTTGTGCAAGTCAGCCGCCGTCCCTTGAACCGTGGTATTGACCGCTTGCCGCTGCGCCTTGGCCATAGCCCTGTGATCGCTCGACCGAATGTCCGGCAGACGCCGGTGCCGACCATGATATGTTGTGACGTATCCGTGGTGTGCGGCGAATTCGCGTGTTTTTGCTAGCCAGTTGTATAGTGTCGGGAAGCGGGCGAAGTATGCTTGCAGCAGCAATTCGGCTTCAGCCGTGCTGACCTGCAAGTCGGCGGCAAGGCCATAGCGCGTCTTGCCGTAAATGATTGCAAAATTAAGCGCCTTACCAATTCGCCGCTGAGTATCCGTCACCTCCCTCACGGCAACCCCGTGCACCCATGCGGCTGTGTGGTTATGCATGTCGATATCGCTGTCCAGAGCTGCTAGTAGGACTGGATCTTGTGATAGGAATCCGAGAACTTGTAGCTCGATTTGCTTCCAGTCGGCGACAACAAACTGGTACCCCGGCGTGGCGATGATGCCGGGTCGCAATTCACGACTCAACCCCTGCAATGGGGGGGAGTCGCAACTGAAGCGGCCGGTGTCCGCCCCCAGTGAGTCCAAGGATGGGTGCACTCGGCCTGCCTGGTCAATGTTCCTGAGAAGGGCCTGTGCGTGCGCAACCACTGCCTGATTGTGGTGAAGTTGCCTCTGTCCCTCCGGAACGTTGTAGCAAGGTGCCGACGAACCAGGAGCTAGTTGTGAGAGCATGACTTGCTGGTTCGCTTCCTCTCTCAGTCGCTCCACCACCTGGCAATCGACTTGTACTCCGAGCTCCATCATGGCCACGGTAGGCTCAAACAGCGGCAACTCGATTCCTCGGTAAAGGAAGCTCAATTGGGGGTACTGGTTCTCCAAGTGCCAGGGACTGGACAAGACGTCGTATATGGCGCGTGCCTCTTTGGCGGGATCTATGCTGCGGGACATTGCGTCGGTAATGTTATGCCAATGACCGCCTCCCGACTCGAGGAAAGCTCGCGATCGAAGATCTTCCAGCTGCCGGGGCTGTGGCACGCCGAGGTGTCGCTCGACTTGGAGCCCGATCACGGCATCCAAGTAGAGACGCCTGTGATCTACGTACCGTGCCAGCGCCGCTGCGAAGTCGTGCGTGACTACATCGTTGCGTTCTCCGGCGTTTATACCCATAGCCACCAGACGCGTGGAAGGTGGGACGTATCGACTGGCCGGCTGGGGGTCTAAGTGGTAGCTCAAGGCCACCGAACGCTCTGGATGCATAAGCTGTACCTGAAGGGGGAATTTCAGTGGTGACAAGTACGACGCCGGACTAACTAACCACAATGTGTTAATTCTGGCAAGGTAGTGGTGCCGCGGTTGGAGATTCTCTGTTGGCTGGTATCCGCCGCTGCCGTTCGGACCGACGGATACACGGAGTGGCGGAACTGACTGCATTTCGCGAGGGTGGTGTTTGGGTGTGTGGGTGGAGTGGTGTAGTGTGTGATTGTGGTGTAAAAATGTTACATCAAATGTCTATACACGCCCGGACGGACGGGGCCCTCTATATAGGGCCCCCGGTCCGTCCGAGTGAGACGATGGTGTCCTGGTTAGTCCGTCCGGGTGTCCGTCCCGCTACCAGTCACGTAACTCCGCCATCTGCGCTGCAAGGTCATCGTGTGAACCGGCGCCGTCCTGATCATCGCCAGCGTCGTCTGGCCCTATCCAACGATAGCCTTCGTGATCTTGGCTACCGCGGCCGGAAGGCCGAGTCACGCTGACACACTCGGCTAAGCCTTCGACGACAAGGACTTCGAGCAGCGACCGGCCCGCGCTATGGTTCATACCGACGTCGTCACTAACCTGGGTGGCCGTGGCACCGTTGGGATACCGCCGGAGCGCATTCTGCACCCGCTCTCGAGGGGTAGCAGCCGGGAAGCTAGTACCACTGTTGCCCATATAAATGGTTGAATCGCCATCTTGTGCGCGACGGACCGCCGTTTGCCACGTTCGGCCACCAAAGTCGTCCAGCAGCTGCCGCTCGTCGATGTCGACCTCCCACTGCCCCGAGAAGCCAGCCGAACCGCCGACGGACATTAGGAGCCGATGCTCGCCAGAGCCGGGTTGGTACGCTTGCCGGCGATTCAGCAGAATCCACTGCCTGGCAATCTCGGCAACGCCCGAGTAGGCCAAGTCGTCCAAATCCAACGCCTTGCGCCTAGATCCAGAGCCCTTCGTGGTGTGATGGACGAGCACAGGTGTGACTCCAATCTCAAGACACGCCCGGCTGATATCACGCAGCAGCGGCCCCATGTCGTAGAGGTTCTGGGCCTGCCGGTCATTTGCGCCTGCTAACAGGCAGAGGTACAGCGGGTCGATGAACGCGACCCCAACGCTCCGCGCTTGCAATTCCTCGATCAGCACATCGACATCTATCGGATTGCTCAGTTGCGGCAAGTCGAACGACCAGTAGACATGGGCCTCGTGTAAGCTCCTGCCCTTAGCCGCGCAAATTCGCATCGCGGTCTCCTGCAGGGTAGCTGGTCCTGACTCCCCGGACAGCAATGCTGTGGGGACGATGTTCGGCACCGCGAAATCGCCAAGGAAGTTTGATCCGAGGCCCAAACTGAGCGCCATGTCGACCACAATCGACGTCTTCATCGACTTCTTGGGAGCTCCGAGTACCCCAATTTCATGTCGCAGCAGAACCTGGCGCACTAACCATTCGCGCGGATAGGTGGCTGATGCGAACTCCGCCGAATTGATAAATCCCGGTGTATACCTTTGGATCGTGTAAGCCTGTTGAGCGACCTGCGTCGCGAATACCTCAGACAGGTGAGGGGGCACACTACTCAAGAGATCACCTCCCTAGCCCAGGTTGTCGGACCACCCACTCGCGCAGGTCCTTTGCCCCGTCCGGCGGCAAAGCCCAACTCACCTCGTTTCGCAACGCACCTCCGAGCCGTCGAGCCACCTCTTGGGCCCCCTCTCGGCCAGGCCACGTGCCATCGGACCTCGCATCGTGCTCGCCCATCACGTTGATGGTCCTATCGGCCGGCATCCAACTCAGCGACGCGACCAGCAGGTTGATGCCACCTCTGGCAGAAGGCCGTCCCAGTCCACATAGCCCAAGCTCTACTAGAGCAGCCGTGTCGCTAGCTCCCTCGACGATGTAGATCGGGCCGGGCCGCAAGTACCACTCAAATGGTAGGTAAAGCCCGCGGCGCCCTCCGCCGCAGAGTCGCTTTGCGCCGTCGCGCGAGCGTAGCAGGATGCCGATTTCGTGACCTTGTGCATCTCGCTCCGGGAATGCCCACTGCTTGGTGTGGGTGTCCCAGCCTACCGACAACGCGGTCAAGGACCCAACGGACAGACCGAGTTGAGTCGCCAACTCCGAGGCCAGTTCGGTCGTGAGTGCATCCATATATTGTAGAGTGCGCTGTCGCCAGATCGGGTCGGGTGGTTCAGCGGCCGGTGCGCCTGGCAATGTCACTTGCAGCCGGCTGGCCTTTGTCCTCGCCACGGGGAAAAGATCCGCCATGCGGAGACCGAGCCGCGCGACGACGGTTTCCGGGGCGCAACCTGCATGACAGTGCAGCAACACTCGCCCGTCGGATGCCTGCGCTACGGTGAGGCTAGGGGCGTGATCGTCGTGTGCCGGGCAGCGCGCTAAAAAGCCGTCACCGCAGTGACTCGCAGCGGTTAGCCGACTAAGCACTAAATCGAGTGGAGTCTTACGATCGATGTCAGATTCTGGGACCTGTGTCGATTGCCTGCAATCGCCGAGCGACTGCGATGGCATGGTTCCCTGCGGTGGGTAAGTCATGTGTCTCCTCTTGTGGGTGATTTGGTTCTGTTTTTTTCAACAACTCTAGAAGTAGTTCCGCACGCCGACTGGCGTGCACTGACGTCTCGCAGGTTGCGGCTTTCGGGGCACGACGGCACGCCGCGACTCGAACTCAGCCAGGTCGCTGACATCGACGAGGTATCTTGGCCGGCCGCCGCGGCGAGTTGAGGCATCGATCGCCGGCAACTCGCCGCTCCGGATCCAGGCCAGCACCTTGTCGGTACTGACTCCCCACCGCTTGGCGATTTGCGGTGGCGTTTGCTTTTGCAGAAGATTCTCACTCATGGTGCACCTCGCGATACAAGGTGCACCTTGGACTAGACGGGTCTGCCCTTAGAGTTGGCGCAGACTGGCAGTTGTAGACGCGCGCAGCGGCGCATACAGAAAACTCAATGCTCATGTAATCGCTATTGTCGGGCTACAGATTGCCTAGCAACCTAAAGCCTCGAAAGCGCTCTACTGCGGCCAAACCTTGGTCGCCCGAGCGTTTACTAACGGCTTTCTTACACCTGCGAGCACGCAGGTGCAAAAGCGTCTGTCATCATTGACAATAGCGATCTCTGGAGAGCACCAGAGACGACACCGGGTTGCGTCCCGGAACGCCGAAATTCTTCTAGCGACATCTTTACGGGGGAGTCGCCATCCCCGAATGGACTTTCGAGGCTTGACTTTCCCTATTATTAGAATTAGCCCTGGCCCGTCAAGATCCGCCGTCCAAGTCGTGGTTGAGTTTGGCGACCGGTATTCCTAACAACAACGCGCGACTTGCGTCTCACAAACGAAACAGCCATCCTCGTACATGTTTTGTCACTGTTAGCAGCCGCTCATCGCTGATTCGCTCGCGGTAGACGCTGGCCATGTCGTCGCGGGCATGGCCCATAATGTGGTCAACCGCGACCTGGTCCTTGGCTTCGCCAGCGACCGTCTCGAAGGTGTGGCGAAGCGCGTAGAAGTTCAGGCCTGGGCGGTGCAGTCTGAGGGACTTCAGGAGCTTCGTCATTTCCTTGGTCACGGGGTTGTCACAAGTAACCTTCGCCCAGGGTTGCCCGTATTTAGTGACGAACACCAACCGATCGTAGCCAAGGTCCTTCGGCTTTGGTCGTTTCTTAGCTACAACCTGCAGGGCGGCAACTGTCTCCGGCCATAACGGACAACGCCGCTGAACCCCAGTTTTGGGACGAGGATAGTCGATCCAACCATTGGTCAGGCTGAGAGCAGATCTGGGCAAATTCGCGACGTCACTGTTGCCGAACCCGCAGTTTATCCCCAGCAGGATCATTGCCTTCAGCTGTGTTCCGGCGCCCTCAAGCATGGCACGAATCTCTTTAGCCTCGAACAGCCGGGGGCCTTTCTCGTTGCGAACTTTGCGTAGGGTTTTCTTGCTCGGTCGCTTAAACGTCGGACCGAATCGGACCGGTCGATCGATCAGTTCCACGTCGTAGGCGAACTTGAACACACTGCGCACGCGTTGGATTTCATTGCCGAGCGCCACAGGGCCCCGCGTTTTAGCGAGCATGACACGCAGCCTGTCGAAGTCTTCCGCACGGAGGTCCGGTACTTGACGTGTCCGGCCAAATGCATCGACGATGCGAGTACAGACAGCTATGTAGTCAGCAAAGGTCCGCTCGGTGATTTCGCCGGTGTCAGCCAGGGTGCGTTTGGCGGTCAAGAATCGGTTGCACAAGTCTCGAACGGTTGCACCATCGGGCGAGGTCCGCGGCTGTCGTCCCGCGTATAGGTCGTCTCGCTGGTCCAGGTACAATTGGAGAGCTGCGTCGGGTTCCGTCCAGGGGCCAAAGTAAACGAGCTTTCCGCGAATCTTCTTGGCCCACCTTCTGGTCGCATGTGGAAATAGAGGAAAACCTGGGTATGGCTTTGTGGGTCTTTTGACGCTAGGCCGGCAAGTCAATTTAGGCATGAGGTGGCTCGGGTCCGGACCATTGCAGGTGTCAGAATGGGTGTCATCCCGATATACTTGCCCTTGGTGACATAGTCAACAAGGCACTATGCACAAATATCTTAGCGCCTGTAGCTCAGGGGATAGAGCAACGGTTTCCTAAACCGTAGGTCGCAGGTTCAAATCCTGCCAGGCGTACATTTCCAGCACAATCGCTGAGCGTGCCGTGACCGGTGTGTCGCAAGTGAGGGCCTCGATGACCCTTAGAGAAAAGCTTGTCCGAAGAGCGGAGGGCACGGGAGTCGAACCCGCAACCGGTTGCCCGGCATCTGATTTCGAGTCAGACCGCTAGCCATTCGCTTACCCTCCGAGGGAGCACCGTGGCGCCGCAAACCGAGGGCAGTTCTCCGGGCGGCCGTCACGGCTGGCACTCCCAGAATTTACTGGGCCAGGCAGACTCGGACAAGCGAGCCTGCCGGCCGGTCAAACCGCCGCGGCGGAGTTTTTCGGGCCATTCGCCGGGCGGATGGCATTGGTCCGACGGGGCTCGATCGGCGCCGTGGGTGCGGCCGGCACAGTCGGCAAGACACGCGCAAGGCATCGCCGGTTCGGCAGCAGCCCGAAGGTCAACGGCCGCACGCCCCGCATATTCGCTTCGCGTGGCGGCGAGCGACGAGCGACACGTGGGGCTCGTAACGAAGGTGAACGGCGACACGAACCTGCCGGTTCTGGCGCGGCTCCCTCTTGTGTCGGGGCCAACAAAACTCCGCGATGCCGCGGGGGGAGACCGCCGATACCCCTCAGGTTCAAAAATCCTCTTCTCCAGCATTCAGTTCTGGGAGTCCCACACCGATGACCAAAGAGATCTTCCGCGTCGTCACCCGCGGCGCCGACGGCAAACTTCGCGTCAAGGACTACCCCAAGCAAGACGCCGTCCAGAAGGTCCATACCCAGATTGGCATCGACGACTGCAGCACCGACTTGAGCCTGCGCGGGCTGCCGGTGTTTCGCGGCCTGATCGGTCCGATGCCCGAGGGCTCGAACGTCATACGCTACGAGTCGCCCGACGTCTTCGAGTCGCTGACGAAAGACTGGGTGGCGTCGAAGTCGGGTCGCAAGTCGCGTGGGCAATCGCGTCGGCTCGATCCGCCCGAAACCGTCTAAGCGCCGGCTGGCGATCGCTCTGCCGGATCCGAATCAGCGACCGCTATTGCTGCTGTTGTTGCTGCTGATGTTGCTCGTCGGCCAGCGTGCCGTGTCGCGGGCGGAGCATCGAAATCGTCGGCACGTCGAGCGGTTGCAAATGCTCGTGCCAGGCGAGCGAGGGTAGCCGGGGCAATTCGCGGGTGGCCACGCGGACGCAGATCTTTTCGTCGGCTTCACCGCGATGCGTGCCCCGATTCGGCGGCACGTCGGTGTAATCGCGACCAATCGCTACGCGCACGAACCAGTCGGTCGCCTCGCAGCAATTCGTCGGGTCGTAGCCGAGCCAGCCCACGTCGGGCAGCCAGACCTCGCACCAGGCGTGGCTTTGCGAGTCTTTGTCGGGACGGTGGATGTAGCCGCTGACGTAGCGCGCCGGCACACCGTAAGAACGCAGCACGGCGATCATCAAGTGCGCGAAGTCCTGGCAGACGCCCTTGCCGGTCTCGAGCAAATGATCGATGGTCGACGTGCTGTCGGTGACGCCGCGCTCGTACTCGAACCGGTCGCGGAAGAACCGACCGACTTGTTCGATCCAGTCCCCCACGCGGCAGCCTTCGGGGGGCGCCAGTTGTCCGCGGATGGTCTGCAGGCGAGGCGAGTCGTGGACAGGGCCGCGGTAGGGCAGGAAGTCGAGCACGTCGCAGGTGTTCGTGGCGTCGGTCAGCGGGAAGGTCGCCGTGCTATCGGCCAGGCGGCGTTGCGGCAGACCGGTTTCGACCACGCTGGCCGCCAACACGCGAATCTGTTGATGCGGCGCCAACAGATTGAAGTGATGCACGCGGTTGCCGAAACCGTCGAGGTACCAAAACACGTTCGTCGGCTGGCTGACAGCCAAATGAAACGAATGGCAGCTTTGCTGCTCGTCGGTAACGGGCTGCATCCGCAGCTCGGCCAACCATTCGGAGACGGTTTCGGAGTATTCGAGCCGCGTCTCGTGTTGAATCTCGATGATCATGGGCAGTCGGCCAGTGGGTCGGCGGTCGAGTGGTCGCTAGACGAGTGAGTACTGTTCTTGCACTGCCACCGTCGCGCGTGCGCAGCGTTGACCGGTTGTTTCGAGGAACGAGTGCAAGGCGTCATCGAGTACCTCGTGCGGCTCGGCGTATTCGAGATCGACGATGGCCCGCCCGAGAATGCGGCCCGCGCGGCCCCCCGGTTGCCCGGGATCGTCGCCTCCGATGGCCGCCAAATTCTCGGCCGCAGCCTTCAGACAAAACCGCACCGAGTAGGGAAAGTCGGGATTGAAGAGCAAGAATTCCAACACCCGTTCGGGCTCGACGCGGCTGATGTAGAGCCGCTGATAGGGATGATAGGCCTGGCAACATTCCAATACGCTGGCCCAGTGAAGGTTGGCCAGCGAGAGCTCCATGGTGTCGGCCAGCGCCCGCAGTTGCCGGTAGCGGGTGTTGAGGATTCGCAGCGTCTTGTCGGCGCGTTCGAGGTACTTGGCGAGCTGAATGAACCGCCAGCTCTCGTCGTGGATCATCGTGGCGTCGCAAACGCCTTGAAACATCTGGTTGCCGGTTTGGACCGACTGATAGAGCTCGTGCGGCGAATCTTGCGCGCGGCGGCGAAACTCCGGGTCGGTCAACTGCCAATACAGCTTGTTCAGCTCGCGCCACATATCGGAGCTGATCGACCCGCGAATGCTGCGCGCGTTGTTGCGCGCGCGGTTGATGCAGGTCATGATGCTGGTGGGGTTCGCGCTCGAGAAGGTGAGCGCTTCGCTGACGGCGGCCGACAGCGGACCATCGGCTTCGCCCGGCGCCGGTTGCTGCAAGATCGCCAGCACGGCGGCCCATTGTAATTCTTGCGCGCCGGCCACGACGCCGTGCAGATCGAGCTCAAGGTGAAAACTGACTTCCAGCAGCCGCGCGACGTGGTCGGCCCGCTCGACGTAGCGGCTCATCCAGAACATGGCGTCGGCTACGCGACTGAGCATCGTATTGCGTACGCTTGATAGTTGAGGAGTGGAAACATCGAAGGCCGCCGGCCGACTTGATCGGCCGGGAATCTGCCGTCAATCGCCATCGTTTTCGGCCAGCACCCAGGTATCCTTGCTGCCGCCCCCTTGCGAGCTGTTGACCACCAGGCTGCCGCGCGGCAGAGCGACGCGGGTCAGCCCGCCAGGCACAACCGTGGTGCGCTCGCCACAAAGGATAAAGGGCCGCAAATCGACGTGTCGCCCTTCGAGGCGGCCGTCGACGAACGTGGGGTGCGTCGAGAGCTGAATTGTCGGCTGAGCGATGAAGTCGCGCGGTTTGCTGCGCAGCAGTCGGGCGAACTCCGCTCGCTGTTCGTTCGTTGAGGCCGGCCCAATCAACATGCCGTAGCCGCCCGATTCGTTGACCGTTTTGACGACCAGCTTGTCGAGATTGGCCAGCACGTGGCTCAAATGGCTGGGGACCAGCGGCCGGAAGGTCTCGACATTCGGCAAGATGGGGTCTTGCTTGAGGTAGTAACGAATCATGTCGGGCACGTAGGGATAGATCCCTTTGTCGTCGGCGATGCCGACGCCGATGCTGTTGGCCAGCGAGACATTTCCAGCCCGGTAGGCGTTCACCAGTCCGGGCACGCCGAGAATGCTGTCGGGCCGGAACGTGAGCGGATCGAGAAAGTCGTCGTCGATGCGGCGATAGATGACATCGACGCGGCGCAGCCCCCGCGTGGTGCGCATCCAGACCCGATTTTGATCGACGACGAGGTCCCGGCCTTCGACCAGTTCGATCCCCATCCGCTGAGCCAGGAAGCTGTGCTCGAAGTAGGCCGAGTTGTACATGCCGGGGCTGAGCAACACGACCGTGGGGTCGGTCGCGGCTGCCGCCGGCGCGATGTACTTGAGCACGTCGAGCAGGATGGCGGGATAGTCGTCGGTCAGGCGGACGTCGTAGTGATCGAAAATCTGCGGAAAGACCCGCTTGAGCACCTGCCGGTTCTGCAGCATGTAGCTGACGCCCGAGGGCGTGCGGCCGTTGTCTTCGAGCACCAGGTATCGGCCTTCGGCGTCGCGGATCAGGTCGGAGCCGCAGACGTGGATGTAGATATTCTTGGGAACCGCGGCGTTGACAAATTCGCGCCGGAAATAAGCGCCGCCGTAGACCAGGTGTGGATCGACGACGCGGTCGCGCAAAATGTGCTGGTCGTGATAGACGTCGTGCAGAAACAGATTCAGCGCGGCCAGACGCTGGGTGAGCCCCTTCTCGATCTGCTTCCACTCCGGGGCCGAGATGATGCGCGGCACCGGATCCATCGGCCAGACGCGTTCGATCCCTTCCTCGGCCCGATAGACGGTGAAGCCGACCCCGTCCTGTCGCATCGACAGGTCGGTCATGGTTTTGCGGCGGCGGAACTCGTCGGGATCGACCGAGGCCAGCCGGCGGAACAAGGGCTCGTAGTGTCGCCGCGGCGAGAGGTCGCGGTCGAACATCTCGTCGTAGGCTTCCCCGAGCGTGTAATGACTGAACAAACCTTCGCCAGCCAGTGGCGAGGCGTGCGTCGATCGCGAGGATTCTATCGTCGACATGGCGATAAGGCCGCCGGGCGAAATGACAGCGAATTGTAGGGGCACGCAAAAAAGTTGCACGCCCGATTTCCGGCTTAATGTACAGGCAAGCGATGCGTTGACCAAAGGCACCCACACCGGCGGCGTAGCGACGGCGCGCGGCCCGACAACCGGGACAAGTTGCAGATCAACACCGCTAAGTTAGGCTGGCGTTTGAACTAACGGGCGTTTCGCGGCGGCTGATCCCTCTCAGGCGACGGGGTTTCACGCAACTGGTGTGCCACGCCGTCGGCATGAAAGCATGGGCTGGCAGCCGCGTTCAACCACGCGCGCCCCTGCGAGGCGTCGCTTCGCCAACCGATCCCTCGTCGTCGGCCCGCTCGATCAGCCGCCGGCAGTCGGGGAGCGATTCGAGAAACGTGCGTCCATAGTGCTTGGTGCGCACGCGCGGGTCGAGGATCACCACCATGCCGCGGTCGCGGCGCGTGCGGATCAACCGCCCGAAGCCTTGCTTGAGCTTGATGACCGACTCGGGGAGTTGATACTCGGCGAACGGATTGCCGCCGCGCGCCCGGATGGCTTCGAGCCGGGCTTCCAAGAGCGGGCGGTCGGGCACGCTGAACGGCAGCCGGGTGATGATCACGTTCACAAGCGCCTCGCCCGGCACGTCGACGCCTTGCCAGAAGCTATCGGTTCCCAGGAGCACGCCGCGCGGCTCGGCCTTGAATTGTTCGAGCAGTTGATTGCGCGGCGTCCCTTCGGCCTGCGAATAGAGCTTCAAGCCGCGCTGGCTGAGCCAGCCGGCGAGATCCGCGGCCGCGCGACGCAACATGTCATAGCTGGTGAACAGCACAAAGGCGTGGCCGTCGGTCTGGGCGACGTAGCGGCGAATCAGCCTGAGCACGCAGCGCTCGTAGCCGGCGGCGTCGGCCGTCGGGTCGGGCATGCCGTCGAGCAAAACGAGCGTCGCTTGCTCGCGATAGTCGAACGGGCTACCGAGCTGAAGTTCGTCGGTCTCGTCGAGCCCCAGCCGCGATGTCAGAAAATCGAACGATCGCGAACGCCCGACGGCCAGCGTGGCGCTGGTCAGGATCACCGACGGAACCTGATCGAAGAGGTGTTCACGCAGAGCTGGCCCCACATCCAAGGGGGCTGCGGCCAGCACCGTGCGCGGGTTGCGGCCAGCGATCGTTTCGAGCCAATAGACCGATTCGTGCAAGCTGTGGTCGAGCCAGGCATTGAGCTGGCCGGCCAGCGCATCGAGCCGATCGGCGGCCGCGGTGAAGTCCTGCTTTTCCTCCGGGCGGAGGTTTCGGCCCACATGGCGGACACCCTCGGCCAGATCGACGAGCGCCGGTGATAGATCGTTTTGGACGATCTGCGGTTGCTCGATGCGGCCATTGCGCGGCGCGTACGATTGCGCCCAGTAACGCACGTCGGCGAAGAAATCATCGCAGAGATTCCGACAACCGGCGACCTGGTTTTGCAAGTTGAGCAGATTGCCCGACGCCAGCAGTCCGCGACCGCGATCGTTGAACAATTTGTTGAGCAGGTAGTGCACCTGGCTCGAGGTGAGGTTTAATCCCAAGTGCTCGCTGGCCACGTGCTCGAGCGTGTGGGCTTCGTCGAAGACGACGATGTCGTAGTCGGGCAGCAGGTTCACGCCCAACCGGCGCAGTGCCAGGTCGCTGAAGAACAGGGCGTGATTGACGATCAGAATCTGGGCGTGCTGGCTGCGCGTCCGCGCCTGGTAATAAAAGCAGTCGCCATACGAAGGGCATTGCCGCCCCAGACAATTGCCGTGATCGCTGCGGACCTCGTCCCAGACTTCGCCGGGCGGACGGCGCGGCAGATCAGCCAGAGAGCCGTCGTGCGTTTTGTTGGCCCAGGCGGCCACTTGCCGCAACGCTTGCTGATCCTGGCGCTCGAACAAGCCTTGGCTGCGCTTCACGGCGTTGTCGAGCCGCCGCAAGCTGACGTAGTTGCCGCGCCCCTTGACCAGCACGGCCGAGAATTCCAGCGGGATCACCGCGTTGAGAAAAGGAATGTCCTTGGCGATCAACTGCTCCTGCAAGCTGATCGTGTGCGTCGACACGACGGCCCGCAGGGCTGGAGCATCATCGTCGCCGTCGTCGTCGCGCGGGCGTTGCCGGGCCGAGTTGGGGACAAACCCGTCTTGCGCGGTGGCCAGAATCAGCGGCACCAGATAGGCGAAGCTCTTGCCGACGCCGGTCCCTGCTTCGACCACCAGGTGCCGGCCGGCGCGAATCGCCGCCGCGACGCCTTCGGCCATTGCGAGTTGCTGCGGCCGATGCTCGTAGTGCGGCAACCGGGCCGCGATGCGCCCCTGGGGGCCGAGGATGTCGCTGGCCGATAGCACGCTCATCCTAGCCGCCGCGCAAAGCCGCTCCGATGCGGTTGGCTCGCCGGCCGCCCCCGGAGCGGTGGGCGGCAACAGACGCTACTTGGCGCCAATCAACTGCGCTTTGCGCTCGGCGATGACTTCCTGCTGGATGCTCGCCGGCACGCGACGGTACTTGGCGAACTCCATCGTAAACGTCCCTTGCCCCTGCGTCATGCTGCGCAGGTCGGTCGAATAGCCGAAGGTTTCGGCCAGCGGGATTTCGCCCTCGATCGTGGCCGTGTTCCCCTTCATCTCCGTGGCTACGATCATGCCGCGGCGGCTCGTCAAGTCGCCCACCACGCTCCCCTGAAAATTCGTGGGGACTTCAATCTCGATCTTCATGATCGGCTCGAGCAGCACCGGCTTGGTGTTCAAGAACGTCTCGCGGAAGCAGTTGCGAGCGCACGTCTGGAACGCCATATCCGAGCTATCGACCTCGTGGTAGGAGCCGTCTTCGAGGATCCCTTTGACGCCGACAATCGGGAAGCCGGCGACCGGCCCCTTATGGAGCGAATCGCGGAAGCCCTTTTCGACCGAGGGGATGTACTCCCGCGGCACGCGCCCGCCCACGACCGTCGACTCGAATTCGAACGGTTCGGGGGCATCCTCGGGCAGCACTTCGAGCTTGCCTTTGATATGCGCGAACTGGCCCGAACCGCCGGTTTGCTTTTTGTGACGGTAGTCGTACGTGGCCGTTTGCGTGGGAGCTTCGCGGTAGCTGACCTTGGGGGCGCCGACTTCGACTTCGACGCCGTACTCGCGGCGCATCCGCTCGACGTAGATTTCGAGATGCAGTTCGCCCATGCCGGCGATCAGCGTGTCCCCGGTCTCTTCATCGGTGTTGGCGCGGAACGTCGGGTCTTCCTTGGTGAAGCGCACCAGCGCCTTGCTCAGGCGATCGGCGGTCTCGCGATTCGAGGTGGTCACGGCCATCTTGATGACCGGCTCGGGAACAAACATCCGTTCGAGCGCGCAGTATTTGTTTTCGCTGGCGTAGGTATCGCCGCTGGCGCTGTCGATCCCCATTACGGCGATGATGTCGCCCGCCTCGGCGCCGGCAATTTCCTCTTTCTTGTCGGCGTGGATGCGTACCAGGCGGCCGATGCGCTCCTTGCGTCCGGTTCGCTGGTTGAAATAGTTTTCCCCTTTGGCGAGGCGGCCCTGGTAAATGCGCATGAACGTCAACTGGCCGTACGGATCGTCGACGATCTTGAAGGCCATGCCGACGAACGGCTTATCGGGGTTCGGCTCGAGCGGGAAGTCGGTGCCGTCGAGCGAGCGGGCCTTGATCGTGCGTTCCAGCGGCGACGGCAGATAGCGCACGATGGCATCCAGCAGCGGCTGCACGCCGGTGTTCTTGTACGCCGAGCCGACGAAGACCGGCGTCATCTCCTGCTCTTGCACGGCCGCCTTGACGACCGCATGAATCAGGTCTTCGCCGACTGGCTCTTCGGCCAGCAGCAATTCCATCAATTCGTCGGAGTACATCGACAGCGCTTCGAGCATCTGCTGCCGGGCCGTGGCGACTTCGGACTGCATCTCGGCAGGCACGTCTTCTTCGCGCACCTTTTCGCCGTTGCGGCCGTCGAAGTAGAGGGCCTTCTGGCGGACGAGGTCGACCACGCCTTTGAGCTTGTCTTCCTTGCCGATCGGCAACTGCATGAGGATGGCGTCGGCGTCGAGCTTTTCCTTGAGCTCGCGCACGCAGCGGTGTGGGTCGGCCCCGGTGCGGTCCATTTTGTTGACGAACGCCAGCCGTGGCACGTGGTAGCGCTTCATCTGGCGATCGACGGTGATCGACTGCGATTGCACGCCGCCGACGGCGCACAGCACGAGCACGGCGCCGTCGAGCACGCGCAGGCTGCGCTCGACCTCGACGGTGAAGTCGACGTGACCGGGAGTGTCGATCAGGTTGATCTGGTGGTCTTGCCACTCGACCGTCGTGGCGGCGCTGGTGATCGTAATGCCGCGCTCGCGCTCGAGGTCCATGTGGTCCATGGTCGCCCCCTCGCCCTTCACCTCCTGAATGCGGTGAATGCGGCCGGCATAGAACAGAATCCGCTCGCTCAAGGTCGTCTTGCCCGAGTCGATGTGAGCCGAGATGCCGATGTTGCGTAGTTTGGCGAGGTCCATGGTTCAGTCTCTTGTTCCGCCGGCGCAACACGATGGCGCTAACCGGCTAGGCTCCAGGTCTTGCTAGGGTGCTGGCGCTGGCTGCCGGCGTTGCGTGCCGGCGCGCCTCTTGTTCGTTGGAAAGCCCGCGGCGGTGAGATCCGCCGGGCCTGCCGACACGCCCCGGGGCTGGGGCGCCGCCTGTCTAGGTAGGACCGTACTGGCTATATCCTACTCAAATTCGTCCGCCGGCGAAGAGCAAATTCAGTCTACCCGACAGAAACGGTCGAATTCATGCCAGCTTCACGATCCCCCACTCTTAGCCAGGCAGGCCAGTTTCCATTCGCTCTCCTGTTAGAAGTTGCTTGTTGACGCTCGCTGGATCGCCCGATTAGCCTTGGGCGCCATGCAGGCGGACCCAACCAATCCCGACCCCAACCGCAGCTCGCCGGCTGCCGGCGACAGCGACGCCGGCAGCGGTGCAAAACCGGGGCCGCCGGGCGACGCTGCCGGCGAAGGTTCGCTCCCCAAAGCGTCGGGCGAGGCTTCCACACCGCTACGCACCTGGCTGGCCTTCTTGTTGCCGTTTGCGCTCTACATGGCGCTCAATTCGCTCGAGCCGGCCGCCACGGCGCCCGCCAATCCGCCAACCGACGCCGCCACTGCCGCTGAAGGTCAAGACACGGCGGCCGCGAATTGGCTCGGGCTGGAGCGACGACATTACCCGCTAATCTACATCCTCAAGATTGGGCTGGTAACGGCCAGCCTGGCGCCGTTCTGGCCGGTCTATCGGCAGATCGGCGGCCGCATCAGTCCTTGGGCTTGGCTGGTCGGTGCGGTGGGAACGGCCATTTGGGTGGGGGTCTGCAAGCTTGGACTCGAAGACCGGCTGCTCGGTCCTCTGGGGCTCGGCAAGCTGCTGGGGCTGGGTGCCCGCACGGCCTTCGATCCCCTTACCGAACTTGGCGCGAACGGGGCACTTGCGTACGGCTTCCTGGCGATTCGGTTCATCGGCCTGGCGTTGGTCGTACCGGTCATCGAGGAGCTATTCCTGCGCGGCTTCGTGATGCGTTATTTGACCGACCCCGATTGGTGGAAGGTATCGCTGGGGGCCGTCACCCCGACGGCCATCGCCATCACGACGGCACTGGCCATGGCGATGCACCCGGCCGAACTGTTCGCCGAGCTGATCTGGTTTTCGTCGGTGACCCTCTTGATGCTGCGCACGCGCAACCTATGGGACTGCGTCGTGGCCCACGGGGTGACCAACCTGCTGTTGGGCATTTACGTGGTGGCCACCGGCGAGTGGCACTTCTGGTAAGTAGCCGTGAAATCCGTAGTAAGCGGCCGCGGGCCCTCGCAGGTGATTTACGACCGCTCGTCTGCCGGATTACACTAAGCGGCCGTGGGACGGGGAAACGATTGTCTGCCAAACGGGGGGACAGGCGTGGGTCCGCCTGCTGGGGGTGGACGCGTTCGGGCGAATATCGGGCTCGATATTCGCCCCCCAAATCACAACCAGGCCCAAAACTACCAGGTAGTTTTCGAGGAGCATTCAGATGCACGCACGAGCTGTCGCAGTCGCGCTGGTCGCGGCCCTGGTCGCGCTGGTTGCCGGCCCGACCGACGCCGCGGAAAAGAAGGCCTCGAAGATCACCTTCAAGAAGGTGCATCTCGACAACAAGTTCCGCAGCGAAGGTTGCTGCGTCGGCGACTTCAATAACGACGGCAAGCTTGATATCGCGGCCGGCAGCGTCTACTACGCGGCGCCCGATTGGAAGCCAAACTTGATCATCGACCCACCCGAGGAATTCGACCCCGCGGCGTATAGCCATTCGTTCTGCAACTTCGCGCAGGACCTCAACGGCGACGGCTGGACGGACCTGATCGTGGTCGATTTCCCCGGTCAGCAGACCTGGTGGTTCGAGAACCCGCAAACTTCTGGCGGTCCTTGGAAGCGGCACGAATGCGTGCCGGTGACCAATAACGAAAGCCCGACGTTCCTGGATGTCGACGGCGACGGCCGCCGGGAGTTGGTGTTCGCCGATGGCGAGCATCGCATGGCCTTGGCCCGCCCCGGCAAGCAGCCGGCCGACAAATGGAACATCCAGGCGATCTCGGTGCCCAAGGCGCCGGGGACCGACAAGTTTTCGCACGGGCTGGGGGTCGGCGACGTCAACGGCGATGGCCGCAACGACGTGATCAGCATTGGCGGCTGGTGGGAGCAGCCCGAGCAAGACGCCTCGGCCGGCGAATGGAAGTTCCATGCCGGCGAGTTGGGGCCGTTGTGCGCGAATATGTACGCGTACGATTTCGACGGCGACGGCGATAACGATATCGTCAGCAGCAGCGCGCACCAGTCGGGCATTTGGTGGCACGAGCAAACGTCCGACGGCTGGAAACTCCACGAGATCGACTCCAGCTTCTCGCAGACCCACAGCCTGTGCTTCGCCGACATCAACAGCGACGGGCTCCCCGACCTGGTGACCGGCAAGCGTTGGTGGGCCCACGGAGCGAAAGGAGACCCCGGCAGCGATCAGCCGGCGGTGATGTACTGGTTCGAGTTCTCGCGCGCGGGGGGCAAGCCGACCTGGACGCCGCACGAGTTCGACCACGACAGCGGTGTCGGCACCCAGTTCGAGGTCGCCGACATCAACGGCGACGGGCTGCTGGACGTGGCCACCGGGAACAAGAAGGGCGCCCACTATTTCGAACAGGTGCGCGAATAATTGATGTCAAGCTCGACGCTGTCGCGGCCGCCGCTAACCAAGTCCAACATTCATAAAGTCGCGATCTTGTTCGCCGGCGGACCGGCCCCGGCCGCCAACGCGGTGATCTCGACCGCCGCCTCGTCGTTTTTGCGCAACAACATCGAGGTGGTCGGCGCGCTGTATGGCTACTCGCAGTTGGTGAACTTCGGCCCCGATCGTCCGCTGCAGGAAGGGCGCGACTTCATCAACATCACGCCGCGCACGCTCAAGCGGACCCGCAACACGCAGGGGATCTTGATCGGCACGGCGCGCACCAATCCCGGCAAGTTGGTAAGTCAGCGCGAGCACCTGGCCGATCCCGAGCGAACGGCCGAGCTGCGCGCCGTACACGCGGCGCTCTGCTCGATTAACGTCGACGCGCTCGTTTCGATCGGCGGCGA
Organism: Pirellulales bacterium; assembly: GCA_050184475.1. Classification (GTDB taxonomy): domain Bacteria; phylum Planctomycetota; class Planctomycetia; order Pirellulales; family JAEUIK01; genus JAIESQ01. The sequence goes on from JBFXAH010000007.1 coordinate 152,429, forward strand.
CGATACCTTGAAGACCGCCAACAAGTTTCGCGGCTTTCAGGACTATCTGCCCGAGGGCTCGAAGCGGATCCCCGTGGTCCATATCCCCAAGACGATCGACAATGACTACATGGGGATCGATTTCACCTTCGGCTACTTCACGGCCGTGGAAACCCTGGCCAGCGAAATCCGCAATCTGCTGGCCGACGCCGAGTCGAACCGCAGCTACTTCTTGACCGAGACCATGGGGCGCAGCGCCGGCTGGCTGGCCTATGGGGCCTCGATCGCCGGCGAAGCAAGCCTGGTGATCAGTGTCGAAGACATCACCGGCAAGTACGTCACCGAAGAAACCTCGACCGATTCCGACACCGGCGAAACGGTGACCCGGCGGGTGATGGTCATCGAGCAAGTGGTCAAGCGGATCGTGGCCACGATGCGGGCCCGCGACGAGATGGAGGGAAAAGAATTCGGCGTGATCATTCTGGCCGAAGGCCTGGCCGAGTATCTCCCCGCAGAGTATCTCAAGGGGGTGGGACGCGACGAGCATGGCCACATTTCGATCTCGAAAGTGAACCTCTGCAGAATCTTCTCGAAGCTCGTGGCCGACGAATATAAGCGACAAACCGGTCGCACGCGCCGCGTGACCGGCTTGCAACTGGGCTATGAGTCAAGGTGTGCCCGGCCGCACGCCTTCGACGTAATGCTCGGTAGCCAGTTGGGGGTGGGGGCGTACCGGGCGCTGGTCGAGAAGCAGCTCGACGGCGTGATGGTCTCGGTGATGGGGCAGCTCGAACTGAACTACGTGAACTTCAGCGAGCTGATTGATGGCGAAACGCTGGTAACACACGTGCGGTACGTGGTGCCGGGGAGCGATTTCCATCGCCTGGCGCGGTTCTTGGAAACGTACGTGAATGAATAGCGCCGGATTGTGTGGCCCGCTGCGCTGCGCGCACAAATGGGTCGCGTCTAAGCCCAGGGAAGCCGGCCAGCGACCTTGCTTGTGGCGAGTGCCGTATACGGGCTTCCGCTGGGCTTGGTCTCTAAGAAGCTATTGCGTGTCTCGCCAGCCGGGCACGGCGCACGAGCGCCCAAATGCAGATCGTGATTCCGCCGACGAAACCCACGCCGTACGCGGCGTTGTGCGCCCACAAGTCGGCCAGAAACCGTACCTGCTTGTCGCGCGGCACTTCGCTGGCCAACGGTTCGACGAGCCAAACGTACCCGGCTTCGGCGGCGAAGTATCCGGCGATGCCAGCGGCCAATGAGCCGACGGCCATCGCCGCCAAGAGCATCAAGACCGGCCGGCGCAGGTCGGCGGCCGAGAGCTTCGGCCAGCTTCCCACGCGCGAAGTGAGGACTGCCGGCACCGACAACATCGCGCCGACCCACCAGGTGGCGATGATCCCCCAGCCGAGGGCCAACAGCGTCGGCGACTCTGTGTCGAAGATCGGCGGATGTCCGATCGTGAAATATTCGACCGAGACGCGCGCCGTCACCTGGTCGTGCGCGATGCCGTAGCAGATCGCCGCGCCGATGCACAGCGCCATGATCTTGAGCGATTGCATGGTAGCGCTACGGCGTAGCCAGTTGCCGGTCGGCGATCACGGCGTCGAGCTCTTGCTTCAATCGCGGCAAGATGGCGTCGTAGGGATACGCGCCGAGCTCTTCGCTGCCGCGCTTGAGGTTCACGAAGTTCGGCCCGCACCACAGCCCCAGGTCGGCATCGTCGGTTTCGCCCGGACCGTTCACGCGGCAACCCATCACGGCGATTGTGATCGCGAATTGCTCGGCGTAGCGCGTCATCTCCTTGACCTGCTGCGCCAGCTCGATGAAGGCCTCGTTCTCCACCCGCGAGCAGCTCGGGCAGCTGATGATGTTCATCGAGTTGCGGCCGAAGTCGACGACCGTGCGGACGCGACCGGCCGCGATGTCGGCCAGAATCTGCCGCCCGGCGTCGATCTCCTCGGGCTTGCGATTGTTGGGGACGGTGAGCGAAACGCGAATCGTGTCGCCGATGCCGCGGCTGATCAACTGCTCGAACGCGATTCGTGTTTTGATGACGCCATCGGGCGGCAAGCCTGCTTCGGTCACGCCCAGGTGCAGTGGCACGTCGGGCCGCTCGGCGGCGAAGCGGCGATTGACCTCGATCACTTTCTGCGGATCGGAATCCTTGAGCGAGACGCAGTAGCGCGTGTAGCCGAGGTTGTCCAACAATTCGCAGTGTTCCAGGGCGCTGGCCAGCATCGGGCCGATCGAATCGTCTTCGGCAAACCGCTCGGCGGCCGCGGGATCGACCGAGCCGCAATTGACGCCGACGCGCATCGCGCAATCGTTGGCCACGGCCACCTCGGCCAGGAATTTTACTTTGTCTTGCCAGGGCTTTTGGCGCTCGTGGTGATAGAGATGCCCGGGGTTGTAACGCACCTCGTCGACGTGCGGAGCTACCTGCACCGCCAGGCGATAATTTTCCTGCAGATCGACGGAGAGATTCGCCGTGGTTTGTTGGCGGATTTCGGCCAGAGCCTGGGCATCCTTGGCGCTGTCGACGGCAATTCGCACCAGATCGGCGCCGGCGGCAGCCAGGTCGTTCACCTGGGCGACCGTGGCGGCCACGTCCTGCGTGTGGGTGGCCGTCATACTTTGCACCGAAATCGGATGTTCGTGCCCGATCGAGTGGCTGCCGATGCGAACGCTGCGTGTGGGATTGCGAGGAAGGTCCACCAATCAGGCTCCCGAGTTCACTTGCTATTGCAAAGCCGCGCCGGCCGTCATTCTAGACGAGCCAGCGGTCGAAGGTGCCACCCCCGTGGCCGCGACTTGTCTTGATTCTTGCGGGGGGGCCACCCGTTTGGCAACCGCGAAAGTGGTCACCCGGGCAACGGCTTAGGGCCGCGACAGCAACCCGATGCCAGCGGTCCCGATCGAGTGGGCCCGTCGGGCTGCCGTCGGCAAAGTTTGCCCAACCGCTCCGCGGGGAACGTTCGGCACGCTTGGCCTAGCCTACCGCACCTTAGTCTCAATCAACAAATAAGTTACAGCCGACGCGTTCGTTACGCGATGAATGGAGGGACGCTTCCTATCGATTATTTGGAATGTGCTCAATGCGCGCAAGCTGGCGACGGAATCTGGCGACTGCGGGGCTGCTAGTCGGCTGCCTGGCGACGGTGGTGCCAGGCATGGCTGCGCCCCCCGTCAGTTGCGGCTGCCCCGACGCGGAGATGTTGCCGCTGGTGGAGCGAGGACAACTCGACCCGGCGGTCGACGAATTGCCGCCGCTGAACCCGTTGGGCATCGACGGATGGGAAGAGCAGCCCGAGTATCGCGGCCTGACCCCCATCGAATGTCAGTGCTTGGCCGTGATGCACTCGGCACTGGGCAACATGCTGTCGGGCGAGCGTCGCGCCATGCGCGAGAAGGCCGAAATCTGCCACCCCGACCGCGTGGCCGAGGTCAAGCGACGTGTGCTGGCCTACGCTTCGGCCGAGGCCCGCAATCAGTCGGGTGGCGTGGGAATGGAACTGTATTTCCGCCTGGCCGAGGCCGAGGCCAAGCGCGACATCCTCGAGGAGAGTCTGAGCGAGATCCTGGCGGGCGAGGAGCGCCTGGCGGCGACCGTCGAGCAAGGGATCGAAGCGGCCGAGGCCCGCGACCGGTTGTTTCCGCAGCGTACGCAGTCGGTCGACGCGATGGTGGCCGTCGATTTGGCGATCGATCAGCTCAACGCCCAACTGCGACGACAGCTTGGCTTTCGACAGGATAGTTATCCGTTTCGATTCTGGCCGGTGGTCGAGTTGCGGGTGACGGCCGAGCCGCTCGACGTCGAGGCCCTGGTGGCCAACGGCCTGGCGATGCGTCCCGAGCTCAATGCGATCCGTGTGGTGGGGAGCAATCTCGATCGCAGCACGTTGCCGGCGGTGCGCGACTTTCTCAAGACCGTGAGCCCGCTGATGGGCAACGACGCGCCCGATGGGCCGTGCAAGATGTTGTCGAAGCTCTACGCGCTCTGTTCGGGAGCCATTGGGGATGAGCTTGCCGAGCGCCGAGCGCAAATCATGCGGCACCTGGCCGAGCGCGAGCAGGCCGTGGCCGAAGAGATCCGCCAGGCGGTGATCCTCGTTGAAGCCCGCCTGCGACAGGTAGCCCTGGCCAAGGAGAAGCTCGAGGAAGCGAGCGAAACGGTACGGCAAACTCGTTCGCAGCACGAACACGCCGAAGCGACGTACTTCGACGTGCTGCGCGCGGTGTTGGTCGAGCAACAGTCACGCGCCGACCTGATCAGCGCCGTGGTCGGTTGGGAAATTGCCATGGTCAAGGTGCGCGAAGCCCAAGGGCTTTTGGTCTACGAGTGCTGCAACTAGATCGGGGCTAGTTGTCCGCGGTTGATGTCCAGCGCGATCGACTGCGGCGTTTGGACGGTCTGCCTTTGTGTGTTTGCTGGCGATCGCCAGCGTTGCAATTCCGGCGAAAGTCACGGCCGACTTGCTTGAAGCGCGCAGCCGGCCGGGCGATAATTCGACCGTCTCGCACTCGATTCTCTTCCCTGTGGTCATTTCTTTCCGAAGGGGTGGTAGCTGTCATGCGGCGAATTGCCTTGCACGCGGTGATTTACCTGGGGTATTGCACAGCGGCAAGCCTGGCCCGCGAGCCGCAGCCGCCGAAACCTCCTGGCGAGCCGGCGGCCGCCGAATATGGCGAGTTCGTCGACGAACTGACCAAGACGATGAACGCCCGCGATCCGGCGTTCTTTCAGGAGGGCCTCAACGAAGAGGAAATGGTGGAGCGCGCGCTCAAGGGCCTGCCGCCGGAGCGCGAGATTTCCGAGGGTTTGCTGCTGGGAATCAGCCAACAGGGGAATCTTCCCGACGCGATCGTGCGCGCGCTGGGAGACAAGGGAAGCTACCTGCCGCTGTGGGTGCGCACCGTAAATGGCAAAACGCGCGTCTTGATGCGCATGGTGACGAGCGAGGGGACGCTCAACTATCACGAGTTCTTGCTCCTCAAGAATGCGCTGGGGCGCATCGAGGCGGTCGATGTATACGTGTTCGTTACCGGTGAGTTGATGAGTCAGACGTTGCGTCGCGGCGCGTTGACCTTGATCGCCGAAAAGAAGAAATCGCTGGTAACACGGCTGCTCGAGGGGGATCAGAATTTTCTCAAGCACGTCGACACGATTACCGCGATCCATCAAGCGAATCAAGGCGGTCAGTATCAACGAGTGCTCGACCTGTATGCCAAGCTGCCCGCCAAGATGCAGGCCGACAAAGCGCTCATGATAGCTCGCATTCAAGCGGCGCTGCACGTCGGCGACGAAGCGTATCTGGCCGCCTTGGATGACTTCGCCAAGCAATTCCCCAACGATCCGGCCGGCGACCTGATGCTGCTCGACGCCACCTTTCTGCACAAGGACTACGATAAGTGCCTGGCGACCGTCGATTCGCTCGATAAGCGTCTGGGTGGTGACCCCTACCTGAATACGTTTCGCGCGAGCGTGGCGCTCGTGCAGGGAAAGACCGACGAAGCCAAGAAGTTCTTCGAGGCGGTCATTGCCGGCGCGCCCGGGGTCGTGCAGCCTTACTTCGCGTTGGTGGAGATCTCCCTCGCCCAGATGGACTTTGCCGAGACGGCGCGCTTGATGACCGTCTTGGAGAACGAGCTGGGGATGCGCTTTCCCGACGACCTGTCGCAGGTCGAGATCTTTCAGCCCTTCGTCGAGTCACCCGAATACGGGGCCTGGCAGGCCAAACGCCGCCAGCCGTAGGCGACTCGACGGCCGCTCAACGTCGGGCCAACTCGATCGTTCCGCTGCGGCTGGTTATTTCGCCGGGATCAATTCGAAACAGACCAGCCGATCTCGGCCGCGGACGTAGAGCAAGCCGTGCGACAAGACCGGCGCGGCCCAGGCCGGGTACTCGAGCAGCGGAACCGGTGCGAAGCCTGCTTCGACTGGTTCGCTGCGCACCGGGCGCACACGCGCGACCGGCTCGTAGGCGTCGGGCGTTGCTTTAAGCAAAATCAACTCCCCGTACTCGGTCAGGCAGACGAAGTGCCCGTCGACGTACAAGAGCGAGGATCGCGTCAGTTCGCCCTGGCTCCACATCACGCGGCCGGTGCGCAGTTCGACGCATCGCAATTCGGCGTTCTCGGCATGGCGGCCGCTCGAAGCGTACAGGTAGCCCTCGTGATGGATGGCCGTGTTCCAATGTGTCTCGAGCGCCTTGTCGCGGCGACGCTCGGCGTCGGACCAGACAACCTCGCAGTCGCCGTCGGGCTGTATTCTCAGTAAGGCGCTCCCCGGTCCATACGTTTCGGAGATAAAGACCAGGTCGCCGACCACAACCGGGTTGCTGGCGTTAACGCTTTCGAGAACCGTCGCTCGCCAGGGGAAGTGAAAACCGACCTTGCCGGTTGCCGGGTCGAAGCCTAGCAGCCCGCCGCGGGCGAAGTGAAAGCACCAACGACGATCACCCACGGTCGCGGCGACGGGGCTGGCATAGCTGGCCAACTCGTCCCCCGTGCGATAGCGCGGCTGGCCGCTGAGTTTGTCGAACGCCACGACTCCCGAACCGTTGGCTTTCACTCGATCGAGCTGGCCTCGCGGTATCCGCTGCGCTTCGGGTGGACTGCCTCCAACCGGCACGATCAGCAGGTCTCCCTCGATGAGTGGCGTGCTGCCGACTCCGAAGAAATTCTCGACAACGCCGTACTTCTGGTGTGTGTCGAGACGCCACAGGGGGCGTCCGTCGGCAACGTGCAGGCAGTGGAGCATTCCCTGGGCGCCGTAAATGTAGACGCGATCGTCGTCGACGACCGGCGAACAGCGCGGACCGTTGTCATAGCCATACATGTCTTCGAAGTCAGTTTGATAAGTGAACTCCCAGAGCTTGTGGCCCGTTTCGCTTTCCAGCGCGACCAGGCGTTCGCGATCGCCGATGCGATCGAATTGAAAGAGCCGCCCGGCGCTGATGGCCGGCGAACCATATCCTGTTCCCAGGCGGCGCTGCCAGACAATGGGCAGGCCCTCGGCAGGCCACTCGGTGAGAATGCCGCGCTCCGACGAATTACTGTCGTGCGTCGGTCCGAGGAAGCAGGGCCAGTCGACGCCAGGGCGCGTGGAAGGCGGGGCTGCCTTGGACGTCGCATCGCCCTCAGCGACGCTCGATGGTGTCGCATCGGGCGATGGTTCATCGGCCAGCGGTTCATCTGCCTGCAGAATTGCCTGCCACGTTAGAGAGATGCCAATCAATAGAGCAATCCTGGCGAATGAACTGCGCATATACGGCATGACGATTCCTCGAAGTTCTCGAAGGCGAGGGGAAGGCGCGCTTTGCGGATTAGCGGCAGGACTATTCGTCGGCGTGCGATGGTTGCTCGATCGCTGGCGCGGGCTCCTCGGCGGCCCGGCGGCGACGCTCACGGAGTCGACGCCAGGTGTCGAGCAGCGGGCGGCGGGGGGCCGTTTCTGTAGTCGGCGCTTCAGTATCAGTCGCCGGCGCGTCGGCCGTCGCGGCATTCACATCCCCCGGCGCAGGCTCGGTATCACCCGCCGGCGTAGCGCTGGACTGTTGTCGCCTGGTGCGCCAGGCTTTTAACAGCTCTTCGACGATCGGCATTGCCACGGCCGCAGCGTCGCCAGCCACTTGGCCCGGCGAAGCGTCGGAGGTCGATGTGTCGTTGGCAACGGGTTCGTCCCCTGGCGCGGTGCTATCGCCGGGGGCCGCCGGAGCATCTTCAGCCGCGTCGCTATCAGTCGGCGTTGGAGCCGCTGGCTCGTCACCAGCGATCGCTTCGTTGGGATTGTGCAATTCCGGGAAGGCCGGGCCGCTCTCTCCCGTCAGGCGGTCGAGGAGGCCGCCGAACGCCTCATCGAGGATTCCCATGCCTGAGTGGGCCAAGGCCTGGCCGTCGACCTCGGGCTTAGCAAGCGTGCCATGCACGGGAATCTCGATCGTCTTGCCGCTGAGCGCACGCCGCAGCGGGCCAGTCGATTCGGCGAAGGTCGGTAGCGTGACTTCGGCCAGTAGATCGAGCGTGCGATCGAGCCCGACGCTGCCGCTGGTGTGGACCGGCAATCCACCGAGGCGAAAGCCGAGATCGCGGTGATGAACGCGGCGGTCTTGCAGCAGGAATTCGATCCCCGTGTCGCGGGCCATCAGCAGCTCGGCAGGCACGCCAACCAGCGACGCGATGTAAGTGACCATCGGTCCCGCCTCGACCACCAGCGAATGGATGACGAGATGCCCGCCGCAAACGGCCTGATCGGGATGCTCGAGCGGAATCCGCCATTCGGCCAGCTCGACCGAAAAATCGCCATCGACGTTGGCCGAGCCCGCCAGGATGGGAGCGACAAACTGCAGCCACTGGTTGGCGACGGCCCGGGTTATCTCGGCGTTCTCGATCAGCTTGCCTGGCTCGACGTAGGCTTCGAGACCTTCGCCGTCGGTAAGCGGACGAAGCCCGGCGACGACATGGATGCCTTGCGCTTCCCAGCGAGCGCCATCGTCGGCGCTTTCGGCGGCCGGAGCCGGTTGCGGTGTTGGGCCGGTCGACGCGAGCGTTATCCGGGGCGTCGCCGTCACGACAGGAGCGTTTTGAATTGCCTCAGCGACAGTCGCTCCGTTGCCGGCGACGCGTTCGACGATGACGCTGGCATTGGCGATTTCGATTTCGGCCCGCACTTGTGGAACACCGGTCCAAGGACGCTCGTGGACCGGTTCGTCCGGCTCGGGCTCATCCTTTTCCAACGGCGCGAAGACGCGGCGGAAGTTGCTGCCGGTGTCGTCGACGATCAAATGCGCGACCGGCCGCTCGCAAACGACGCGGCCGCAATCGGGCCAGCCGGAGATCAACTGCCAAAGCGAACGGTCCATTTCGATCTTGGCGATCGACAGCAGCGGTGGCCCACTCGGGGGCGCGATGGCGATGTCGTAGAACGCGGGGGCCGAAAACCAGCCGAGCCTGGCCTGCCCGCAGGTGATCCGGCCATCGATTTTCGAGACCGCCAGTCGCAAGAGCAGATTGCGCACCGGCGAACTGGCCAAGATGTACGGGGCGGCGACGAACAGCAGCAAGACGACCGCCAGGCCCATGGCGACTCGGCGCGGCCAGCGACGGGGGCGGGGACTGGCGTCCGTGGGGGGCGGGGGACCTGGCTTGTGTTGTGACATGCCCGGATGCCTCGCGAATGGGAGTTGCAACGGCCGGCTACCACACCGGGCAGTCTAGTTCAGTCGCCGGCGGACCGACAAGCAGGTAAAGCTTGCCGACTGGGCAATGCGCGACGCAGAAAACGCGGCCATTTCGCCTTTTCGCACCCGAAATCGATCTCGAACGCCATTTGTCGCGGCCTGGCAATTCGCGTTGCCTTTAACACACCTGACGGCTGCCCGGAGGCGGTTCGACTTGGTTTTTCCAGAATGTTGGCCCCTGCTTTTCGACTCCGCCGGCCGAGGTCGATGATATCAGCAGGTCGCGGCGATCGGCGGCCGGGCACGCCGCAACGCAGTGCCGCCGATCGAGCGGCCCAGACTCGCAGCATTGGTAACAGTTTGGAGGTGAATCCGCCTAGCAAACAAGAACGCTCGCAGCCGCGGCTGCGTTCTGGCATCGTGTGCCGGACGAGCATGCGGCCCTGCGCGCGGGGCGACCTACATCAAACCTTGATAGCAACTTGCCTGAAAGTTCTTGGGCCGTGCCATGAGCGATCGCTTGCAACACCATCGCTTTCCCGACGAAAGTCGCGAATTCCCCGGTCAGTCGCGGGGGCGCAGCCGGATGGCGGCAGCGAAAGTGTCGCGCAAGACCGGCCGGACGTGCCGCCCAGTCGGCGACGAGCTTAGCCGTTCGCATGGCCTGCTGCGGTCGCAAGCTAGTGAAACACAGCGTACAATAGAGGAGACGAACGCGGAGCAATCCGCGTCGCCAGAAGACCCCTTGCGAGATGAATTCGTGCAGCACGAGTCGTCGCGGATCCACCTGCCGACGCTACGTAGCGTCGAGGAAGAGATTGCCAACACCCTGACGCACGGCGTGGGGCTGGGGTTGGCCGTCGCCGGCTGGTGCGTGCTGTTGGTCTTTGCGTCGCTGCAGGGGAGCGCCTGGAGCATCGTGGGCTGTGCGATCTACGGCCTCACGCTGGTCATGCTCTATGCGGCTTCAACCTTCTATCACTCGGTGACCAGCCCGCGATGGAAGCCGACCCTGCGGTTGTGCGACCACGTCTGCATCTTTCTGTTGATCGCGGGGACTTATACCCCGTTCACGCTCACGACGTTGCGCGGCCCTTGGGGTTGGACGCTGTTGGCGCTAGTCTGGACGTGTGCGGCCGCCGGCATCTTGTTCAAGCTCTATGCGGCCGGGCGGTTTCGTTCGGTCTCGGCCGTGCCGTACCTGGGAATGGGCTGGTTGGCTCTGCTGGCCGTAAAGCCGATGTTGCAATTGATGCCGCTGGGCGGCATCGCCTGGCTCCTGGGCGGCGGGCTTTTCTACTCGGCCGGCACGCTCTTTTACCGCCGCGATCACAATCGCTACTACCACGCCGTGTGGCACATCTTTGTGTTGCTGGGCAGCGTGTGCCATTTCTGCGCGGTGTTCTTTTACGCCATCAGCGCGTGAATCGGGATTGACCGGTGAGCCGGCACTTGTCGGCTCCTATCGTAGCCCGCAGACTGCATGAGCGGCCACCGACCTGCATCGCGCGGCGCCTGGGAACATTAGCGGCGTACCCGGCTAACTCCATGGATCTTTCAGTCGTCGATATCGGCAATGTGCTGACGCGCACCAGCGGCTATTTGCGGACGGTGTCGTCCCACTCGCTGCAACCCTACCGGGGATGCACGTTCGGCCGGGCGCTGTGCGGCGTCGGCTGCTATGTACGGCACAATGGTCATCTGACGCGCGGCCGGGAGTGGGGCACCTTTCTCGAAGTCCGCGAGAACGCCGCCGCTAGTTACCGGCAGCATGTGGCGGCCGAGCGACGTTGGGCCCGCGCCGCACGCGGTCGCTTTGCCATCTTTCTGTCGAGCGCGACCGAGCCGTTTCTGCCGCAAGAAGCGCGTTACGGCGTGACGCGGGCCGTGCTCGAAGCCATGCTCGACGAGCCCCCCGATCTGCTGATTCTGCAAACGCATTCGCACCGCGTCGTCGACTACCTGCCCCTTTACGAGAAGCTATTGAGCGTCGCCGACTTGCGCGTACACGTGTCGATCGAGACCGATCGTGAGCAGATCGTCGGTTTGCCGCCGCACGCCTCGTCGATCGATGCTCGCTTCGCCGCGGCCCAAGCGCTCAAGCAGGCAGGCGTGCCGACGGTGATCACCGTCTCGCCGCTGTTGCCGATCCAAGATCCCGAGCGTTTTTTCGCGCGCATCGCCGCCGCGGCTGACGCGGTGGTGATCGATCACTTTATCGGCGGCGACGGTTCGGCCGATGGGCAGCGCACGCGACGCACGGAATTGCCGGCGGCCATGGCGCGAGTCGACGAACGTTCGCTGGGGATTGAGTATCGCGCGGCCATGATCGCAGTTGCCCAACGACATCTGCCCGACCGCCTGGGGGTGAACATCGATGGCTTTGCAGGACGCTGGTTGCCCGCCGATGCGTAGCAGCCTGCCGCGGAGCCGACGGCGAGCAATCGTTGAAATCCGCCAGGCGACCGATCGTCAGGCCGGCGAAAGACCAGCCGACGTGGCGGGCCGCGAGTTCGCCTTACTGGGCTGGCCGGCCGCGGCGGCATCGGCTACGACTTGCTCGAGTACGGCGATGTATTCGAGAAACCGCGCTCGTCCCTCGGTGGTGAGGCGACAGGTGGTCAGCGGGCGATTGCGGTCGTAGCCCTTGTGGATTTCGACCAGGCCCGCTTGCTCGAGCAACTGCAAGTGCCGGCTGAGATTGCCGTCGGTCAGCGCGCACAATTCCTTGAGATCGTTGAAAGGCAAACCGCTTTGGTGCGTGGCCAGCGAGGTGAGGATTCCCAACCGCGCGCGTTCGTGCAGCACGCGATCGAGCCCGTCGTAGGCGAAGCGGCCGTTGCGCGCGGAGTCGTCGGCGGCGGTGGTTTCGGGTCGCGAGGCGTCGCTCATGGGTGGCGCTCCAGCGACACGTAGAGCACGACCGCGCTGAGCAGTTGGCCCGTCGCAAAGGGGACTGCCATCCGCCAGGGAGAAAGCAACGGCAGGTCTCCCAGCCCAGCCAGATTCGCCGCGCCGGCCAGCAAGTACACCAGCGCGATGGCATACGACGCGCGGGGCAACTGCCGAGAGATCGCGAACACGCCCAGGCTGAACAACACTTGCCAGATGCCGGGCAGCATCCATGCGGCGCTCGGCGCGGTCGCACGGATGGCCAGCGTCACCAGGGCGCCTGCCGCCAGACAGGGGAGAAACTGCTCGACCAGCAGCCAAGTCGCCTGACGCGCCAGCGGAGAGTCGTCTTCGCGTAAGCGGAGCCAGATACCGATGGCCGAGAGCGTGGCGTTGATGGCCGCGGCCGCGCACCAGATCGCCAGGTAGCGGCTCAATTCCGCCGTGGCACTACCGATCAACAGCGCCTGCAGCCCACCGGCGGCGATGGCGATCACGGCCGTACAGGCGACCGGGGCGGCGCGGACGCCGCGATAGATTTCGGCCCGGGCGAGCTGTCTGCGGATCAGGGCGATTTCTTGCAGGGCGTCGTCGAGTTGCATGGCGATGGCCCGCCGGAGTGATTGGCACAGAGTTCTTGGCAGTACAAAGTCTAGTCGCACCTTCACCGATTTGTCAAACGCAGGAAGGACTAGCGAAGGTGGGCCAGTTACTGCTCGCCGGCGAAAGTTGCCACCGACTCCGCGGCCAAGTCGGTTTCTGCGCCGCGCGGCATGGCGGTAATCAATCCCACGACATGCGAGACGTCGCCTGACGCGTCGACGACCGGAAACGCGCGAAGATGCACCCCGAGCGGATCTGCATCCTTACGGACAGCGTGATACTCGCGCTGGGTTGGCTGGCGGGTGTGTGCCACCTGACGCAGCGCGGCCCGAAAATCTTCGGACTCATCTGCACGGACGATTTTCCCCCAATCCGTCAGATCGCGCGGCACCGGCGCGAAGTTTTCGCCGAGCAGGTTTGTCCAGGTTGCGGCAACTTCGAAGCGGTCGGTTTGGGGAGACCAGCAAAAGCCAGCTTGTACTTCGGTCGACAGGCGATCTTCGTACAGCCTGCGCCATTGCGCGGCGCGTTCGGCCAGAAGGCGCGCCCGCTCGTCGCTCTGGCAGAGCGATAGCCAGTTGCGCTGCGCGCTATCGGCTTCGCGCTCGGCCTGGATGCGGGCCGCGTGCAAGGCATTGATGAAAACGCTGATGAAAATCCCCACCAGGGCGAACATCCCGCAGTTAAGCACATCCTTCGTCTCCGCGAGGACGTTCGGAATGAACAGGTAAGCGCCGAGCATTGCTCCCAGCGCGGTCGCCAGCAGACCCGGACCTAAACCTCCCCACCAAGCGCTGACGATCACGGCGATATTGAAGAACACGTACGGTGCGCGATCTTCGAGGTACGGGGCGAACCAAGTCCGCAGCACCACCCCCATGGCGATGGCGATGACCGATACGGCGTATCGCGCAGGGAGTGTGCGAGTGGCTAACGCCATGCGGAATCTCGTGATGCAACAGGCTGATCCGAGCGCGCCCCTCGGAGCACGCCGCGACGAGGCTCCATTCTATGCCAGAGACAGGTCCGCGCGCCAAGGAACCGCCTGACGGGCTGGAATCCTCTTTTGGTGATTCGCGTGAGGAACGATCCAGTTGGCGAGTTGCTCAAAAGGCACGTTGGCGAGGCGCGGCCGCTTCAACTCCCGCTGCCGGAGCCGCCGGTTCGACCGGCGGCGAGTCTTCTTCCCCTTTTTGGCCTGCGTCCAACAACAGGTAGCCGGCCCAAAAAAACGGATGCTCGGCGTGGGGTGGCTGCTTCTTGGGACTGATTTCCAGCCGCGGCTCAACCGCCGGATCGACTGGAGTCGAGATCGCCAACGTCACGGCGCGCTGCCAAGCGCCGGCGGCAGATTGGTGCGGCAGCTCTTGCACGAATTCGCGCACCAGGTCGTAGCTCGTTTGTCCGCCAGGTCGCCACAAAGTAATTAGCGTGGTGCGGACGCCCGCGGCGGCCAAGGCGCAACTCGTCAGAAACAGCTCCTGACCGGCCCCCACGGGACCTTGTCGCTTGAGTGCTGCTTCGGCCGGCGTGTGAAAGCCGGGCAATACCAGTTGTTCGGGGCCGGGAAGCGACAAGTCGATCCAGGCCGCCAGCGAGGCATCCGCCGACCCGCGATCCAACAGCAAGGGACTCCAGCCGAAAGGACCTTTGTCCTGCTCGTTGATGTCGTTGAGTACGACGACGCGTTCGAAGAGCCGGCTATAGAGCGGGGCCGAGACCTGCACCCCGCCGTGGATCGCGACGGCTCCGGGGAGCGCCTCGGCCAGACGATTGAACTCACCCGTCGCGACTTCGTCGTCGTCGCGGGGGAGCAGGCGACCGAGCACCACCGCGGTTCGTCCGCCTTGACGTCGTGGACGATCGCCTTCGCAGGCCAGGCTCATCAAGGGCGCCTGTCGCAGACGCACGGCCGTGGCCAGCAGCTCGGTGCCGCTGCCGGCTTCCACGGGAATCGCGCCCCACGGCACGTACCACAGCGCCGCGTCGGGCACTATCACCAATTCGTTGATGTTGGAGCCGGCCGGAAAGCGGGTGCGGGCATTCTGTGTCAATCGCTTCCAGAGGTCGGCCGCGGTCTTCCGCCACTTGTCGTTCATCAGGGTGTCGTAACTGACCGGGCGATTCGCGTCGTTGAGCCCCAGGTCGCGCAACAGCACGGCGACCCGCTTGTGCAAGCCGGCCGCCGGCTCAATCGTCCACGAGTCGAGCCCCTGCGCTGTGACCAGAAACGCGTACGTCAGCCGTGACGTGGCAAAGAAGGCCAGCACCCCTTGGTCGGGCTTGATCGCCGCTTGTAGTTCGGCCGCTTTGCGCACCGGTGGAAAGCTCAAGCTGCCAGGACTGCGGCGCAGGCCCATTTCGCCGCGCACCGCTTCCAGCGCGTCAACCGTCTCGGCGAGCTGATTGAACGATACCACTTGATCGCGCCGCGCTTTGGGGTCTTCGGGCTGCAGCGGCTGGGCGGCCAGCGCAGCGAGTTGTTCGCGAGCCCGCGTCGAAAGCTGGCCGTACGTCGGATAGCGGCCGAGTAGATCTTGCCGCTCGAGTTGCGTGGGCTTGTCGAGCTCGTTGGCCGGCGTGTCCAAGGTCCAATGCAGACCCAACAATCGGCCGCCCAGCGGCAGCGTGCTCAAGAATCGATGTCGGCGGGCAAGCTCGGCGATCTCTAGCGCTTGGGTCTTGTCCTTTTCATAGACCATTTCGAACCAGTGCTCGAAGGGGATCTCGTGCGACGTGCAGACAAAGGCCAGGGCTTCGAGCGGGTCGCGGGTCCAGTCGGCCGTATCGGGGTCGCGCAGCAATTGCTCGTAGAGTGGGAGCGCCACTCGCGAACTGAGCGACCCTTGCTGCGTCATCGTGTCGGTGGTGATCAATTGAAACAAACGGTGCGACGAGCCAGCCAGGTAGGGCATCAAGTTGCCCAGGGCCGTCGAGGCCGCTTGCCGCTGGCCGAGCTGGTAGAGCGTTAGCGTATTCAGGTAGTGCATCCGCGCACCGATGCGGCCGCGCAACATCTGGCGATTGCCGATCACGCCACGGGCGTCGGCGAGTAACGACGCCGCGGCCTTGGCCTGGCCTTGCAGAGCGAGGTTCTCGACCGCCAGCAATTCGAGCGAGGCCTGCAGTTGCCGGTAGCCGCTCGCACGGGCCCAGGTGGTGGCCGGCGCCAACGGTGCCCAAGTTCCGTTGTTGCCCGCGGCCAGATACGAAACGAAGCCGTAACGAAAGGCTTCTTCAATCACGCCGGGGTCTTCGTATTGCAGAGCAGCGATCGATGCTTCCCAGAAAAACCGGCTGGCCGCCGCGAAATCGCCTGTCGCGTAAGCCATGTGCCCCAGTTCAAGAAACACCGTGGAGGTCAACGGATGGTCGAACTCGCCGGCCACGAGCAGCGCCCGTTCGAGGACCGGCTTGGCTTGATCGGGCTTGCCGGCGGCATAAAAGGCCAGCCCGAGTTGCACGTCGATAAACGTTTCGGACCAGTGGTTGGGCTGCGTCAAGCGCCGCATGCAGGCGGCCAGCACGTCCTTGGTGAGCGGATCGTGTTCGCCCAAGGGACCGAGCAATTCGCGGCGGCGGCGAATCGCCAAGCACGTGGTACGGAGAATCTCGCCGTAGCGCAGCGGGAATGCCTGGGCTTGTTCGACGATCCCACCTTGCTGAAAGGCCGGGTTGTTGTTGACCTGCCCTTGCTGCATCAGGAACGAATCGCGGAAAGCGCCGTAGCGTGCTTGGCGGGTTGGCTGACCCCAAGGGACGTTACGGATTTGATTTGCCACCAAGGGGGCCACGGCCGGGTCAAACTGGACGCGGATCATCCAGTCGGCGAAAGCGACGTAGAGCTGCAGTGCCGAGTTGTAGTGGCCCAGCGCCTTCTGAAGTTGGCCAACCTGGTAGTAGCACTCGCCGGCCATCGTGTGATAGCAGATCGAGTCGATCCAGTTGCTCTGCGCGGTCTTGATACCGCCGCGCCCTTCGGCCAGAAAGTCGCTCAGCGCCCGGTCGTAGTCACCGTCGACGAACAGCGAGAACGAGGCGAAATAACTGTCGGTGGGGGCCGCTCGTTGGCCGACGATTCCGCGGTTGGTGATTTGCCCCACTGCCGGGAGCGCCAGGGCGCAAACCAACACCAGCGAGACGAAGCAGTGAACAAAATGGCGATGCCACATGGCGTGTTCCAGCGCCCTTGCAGGTGGGCGATCAGCGAAGACAAGTGTCGAACCGTGCAGCAATTCTGTGCCGCATCCAGCGCGCGCCCGCGAACTTGAACCGCCACGGGTGGACAGCTCAACTACCTAGAATAACTGGACTCCGGCGCTCTCCGGAAGTTTGCTCGCGTATCCGCAGATGCCCAAAATCAATCGCTTGTCCGGATAAACCGATTCTACCGGCCGGATGGCGCCGGCGACAAATCGGCGCCGGAATCGTCGGGCCACGCGGCGCCAACCTAGGCGAACAACGAATCGATGACCCGCCCGCTGTTGGCGATTTTCATCGGTCGCCCATTCTTGCTGGTGAAGGTCTTGTCGAGCCCGATGCCCAGCGCCTTGAGCACCGTGGCCATCAGGTCTTGCGCGGCGTAGCTTTCCCCGACGACTTCGGTGCCATCTTCATTGGTCTGGCCGACGGTGATCCCGCCGCGCAGGCCGCCACCTCCCAGCACCGCACTCCAACTGCGGGCCCAGTGATCGCGTCCCACGTTGGCGTTGATGCGAGGCGTGCGGCCGAACTCGCCCATCCACAGCACCACGGTGTCGTCGAGCAGGCCGCGCTGGCCAAGATCCTCGACTAAAGCGCTCAGCCCTTGGTCGAGTTCTGGGAGCTTATTGGTTTCGAGCGTGCGGAAGACGTCGGAGTGATTGTCCCAGCCGCCGAAGTCGACCTCGACGCAGGCCACGCCCGCTTCGACCAGGCGGCGCGCCAGCAGGCAACTGCGGCCGAAATTCGAGGTGCCGTACCGGTCGCGCACCTCAGCCGGCTCGTCGTCGACCTTGAAGGCCCGCATCTGTTCGCTGGTCATCAGCTCCAGGGCTTTGCCGACGACATCCGAGTGTTCGCCGCTGGCCAACCCGCGACGTTCGGCGATAAAACTCCGCTCGATCTTGTCGAGCATCGCCATTCGACCGTTGAGCCGATCGGGCAGCGCCGGCTTGGAGTCGCGCACGTTGCCGTTAGCGCCCACGACCAGCGGGGCGTAAGCCAGCCCGAGAAAGCCCGGGCCCGCGCCGCTGCCCCCGATGGTGACGAACGGCGGAATGGCGAGGTCGCCCAACTGCGGCGCCATTTCGTGGCCGATCACCGAGCCATAACTGGGATGCTCGATCTCGGGGATCGGCACATAGCCGGTATGCAGGTAGTAACGCCCGCGATCGTGATCGGCCTCGCGAGTGCTCATCGAGCGCACGATCGACAAGCGGTCCATCACCTGGGCGACCTTCGGCAGATGTTCGCAAATCTGCATATCTCCCTTGGTGGCGATCGGCCGGAAGGGGCCGCCCGTGTTGGCGCCGGGCTTGAGGTCCCACAAGTCGATCGTGCTGGGACCGCCCCCCATCCAAAGAATGACGGCCGATTTATGGCGGCGACGGCCCTTGGCGACCTCGGCCGACAGCGCCGTCGTGAACGTCGAGGCGCTGGCCGCCAAAGCGGAACCGGCCGCCAGGTGAGACAGGAAATGCCGTCGCGACATACCGGCCGGCGCTGGCAGCAAGTGATTTGTCAACGCATTCATGGTTGCCGCCGTGGTTTAGTGATTCAGGATGAACTCGTTGCTGTTTAGCAGTGCCCACCACACGTCTTCGAGAGCCTTAGCGGTGTCGCCGCCGTGGGCGATCCACAGCCGCTGCGCCGCGGACAATTCGTCGCCTCCCGGCGAGCGACCTACGGCTGCCAGATAGAGCGTGCGCACTTTATCGCGATCGGAGCTGGCCGAGGTCGCCACTTCGTAGAGGAAGGTGCCGGGGCGGGCCATGGTGGCCCGGCGGATCAAGTCGCCATTCATCATCATCAGCACCTGCGGGATGGTGCCGTCGAAAGTGCTGGCTTCGTCGTTCTCATCGGTGCCGAAAGAGACGGCGAACTGGGCCAGCCACTCGCGGCGGTCGCGCTGGCGTTTTTCGGCATCTTCGGCCGCGGCCTTGGTCGCCACGAGCAACGACTCGTACAGTTCCTCGGGGCGCATCTGTCGCAGGTAAAAGCGGCTGAATCGCGGCGGCTCGCCGAGCGAGGGATCATCGTCGGCGTTCTTTGGCCCACTGCGGCTCGACAGTGCATAGGGCTCGCTGAGCACGATCCAGCGGGCCAACTGCTTGAGGTCGAAACCAGCGGCAACGAATTCCTGCGACAAGCGGTCAAGCAGATCGGCGTTGGTGATCGGGTTGTGCGGCCCCATGTCGTCGATCGGCTTGGTGAATCCATAGCCGAGAAAGTGCGCCCACGTGCGATTGACGATCGCCCGCGGCAACTCCGCCGATTTGCTGATCAGGCGGGCCAGTTCGTCGCGGCGATTGACGTCGTCGACGTAGCCCGCTGGCTCGATCGTGGTGCCGTCGAGGAAGGTGGGGCGCAGGATGGCGACGGCCGTGTTGTCGCGTCGCTCGAAGTAAATCTCCGCAGTCTGCGGATCGCCCGACTCGCCGGCGTAATCCTCGTCTTCGAGTCGAGCACTAATCACCTGCGTGCCGTCGAACGTGCGCAAAGCTCGCGCCTGACGGAAGAACGCGTTGAGCCCCCAGAACTGCTGCTGTTTCCAGTTGTTGAACGGATGGTTGTGACACTGCGTGCACTGTACTTGCACGCCGAGGAAGATGCGGGCGGTTTTCGCCGTGGCCGAGGTGGCGTTGTCTTGCAGATTGTCGAGCAGGAAGTTGACGGCGCCGTTGAAGCGTTCGCTCCCGGGTTGATTGGCACCGTTGGCGCTCACCAGTTCAACGACGATGCGGTCGTACGGGCGGTTCTCGAGAAAAGCGGCATTGAGATATTGCTCGAGCCCTTCGCGACTCACCAGCCCCTGCCGATTGCGACCGGCCGCCGCACGGCCAATCAATAGGTTGGTCCAACGCGTGGCCGCAGCTTGCGCGTATTCGTTGGCGTACGAGGTCGAGAGCAGTTCGTCGACGAGCCGGGCTCGTTTATCGGGCCGCTTGTCGGCGAGGTAGCGCTCGGTCTCGGTCAAAGTCGGAATTCGACCGACAAGATCGAGAAACAACCGTCGGCACCACTCGCCATCGCTGGCGTGTTCCGACGGAACGATCCCATCGGCCTGCCAGGCCTGGCCAAGTTGGGCATCGATGTACGACACGAGCTCGGCGGTCTTGGAGTCGACCCCGGCCAATTGGTCGGCGGTCGATTTGACTGCGTTTTGGGGAGTCCGCCGGTTCCGTCGATTCGTGGTTTTGGTGGTCGGCGGTGTCTCAGGACGAGATTTGGTCGCGGTTTGAGATGCGCCGAGTTCCGATGTTTCTGCCCCCTTTCGGCCTGCCGGCACCGGTTCGGCCCCAACAGAATTGCTCAATCCTGCTAGCAGTAGAGCCGCCCACGTGGTTACCGAACCGGCGAGGGCCCTGATGGTCCGGCCAGCGGACATTTTTAGCATTCGCGGGATCACGGCCATAACGCACGCCCGCTTTAAGCGATTGGTAAATCGAGATTTAAGCCGCTAGCCACGATTCTAGGAGGGTGGCTATGGCAATTCCAGAAAAAAAATGACCCCGCGACAACCGCTTTGGGTTTGTCGCAGGGTCGCACTGTTCAATTCTGCTGCAACTGTTCAATTTTGCTACAGCAGCGAGGCACAGTTGGGTTGCCGAGCTC
Organism: Pirellulales bacterium; assembly: GCA_050184475.1. Taxonomy (GTDB): domain Bacteria; phylum Planctomycetota; class Planctomycetia; order Pirellulales; family JAEUIK01; genus JAIESQ01. The sequence goes on from JBFXAH010000007.1 coordinate 172,903, forward strand.
CTCTTCTCTGTACGATTTAGCCTCTGCAACCGGGTCGGGCTAGCCGACCAATTTTCGCGGGATACCAACACCGGGCCGCGTGTTCCAAGCGCCTTCCGGTGTTTGATATGCTCGCGAGTTACCTACTCTCCGCCGGCCCCAACAGCTTAGTTGCCTCTTCGCTGTTTCAGCCTTCTCTGTTCCGACCCCGCTATAGCAACACTGCAATCTAAATCACCTCGAACTAAATCGCTGCGATGTAAAGCTCAGTGCTGCCAGTGCCTCGTTCCGTTCCGCCTCTTCAGGTCCCTGTCCCAGTTTCGAACATCACCTTGCGGTGATCGTCTGCTCTGGTCCGGTTGCCTCTGCCTCTTTTCTGCCCGGCCCGCTTTCTGTTCCGCAGAAGCGTGCCTCGTCGGTCCCTAAGCGTTAGCAAACGCTGTGCCACGGCTTAGGCAACGATCGAGTGCGAGCGCGAAAGCTTGCGAACTGTTTGCATGCTAGGCAATCGCGCGACTGCTGTACGAGCGCGTGTGAGTGGCAGCCGGCCGCCGCTCACACGATTGGCGACCTGTCCGACTCGTGAGCGAAGCTGGCCTCTCAAGCCGACTCCCGGAACTCCAGTTGATGAAGCCGTCCGTAGAACTCCGATCGCGCGAGGAGCTCGTCGTGACTGCCTTGCTCGACGATCCGTCCGCGGTCCATCACCAATACGCGTTGCGCCAAGGCGAGCGTCGCCGGGCGATGCGTGATGATGATCGTGGTGCGATTGCGGACAAACCGCTCGAGCACCCGCTGAATGAGGTGCTCGCTTTCGGTATCGATCTGGCTGGTCGCCTCGTCGAGGATCAAGATCGCCGGATCGCGGAGGATCGCCCGCGCCAGTGCGATTCGTTGCCGTTGCCCACCCGAGAGCCGGCCCCCCTTGGGGCCGACGACGGTGTCGTAGCCGTCGGCCAACTGCTCTTCGATGAAGCGGTGGGCGTGGGCCTGGCGGGCGGCCTCGATGATCTGGGCACGCGACGCATGGGGCGAACCGTAGCGGATGTTGTTGGCCACGGTGTCGTCGAACAGCAACGTCTCCTGCGTCACCAGCCCGAGTTGGCAGCGGAGGTCTTGCTGGCGGATTTCGCGAAGATCGTGCCCATCGAGGCGGATCGTCCCCGCGGTGGGATCGAAGAACCGCGGAACCAGGCTCGCCAGCGTGGTCTTGCCACAGCCGTTGGGGCCGACGATGGCCACGGTCTGGCCATACGGTATGCGCAGGTCGATCCGGTCGAGTGCCAACTGCGCCCCACCGTAGCTGAACGACACGTTCTCGAACGTGATGTCGCGATGGTGCCGACCGATGCGTCGCGGCTGAGCCGGATCGCGCACCTCGGGCTCACGATCGAGCAGTCCATACACCCGGTCGGCCGCCGCCGACGCCCGCTGCAGGCGATTGAAGATATCGGAGAGCTTGCGGGCCGGATCGCTCGTGCCGGCCAGCATGGCGTAGAACATCATCATGCTGACCAGATCGAGCGGCTGATTTGTCATGCGGATGCCCAGCAGGTGCGTCCGCTGCCCGATCACCAGGTAGGCGCCGGCCAGCATCGCCAGAAAGATCGTCAGCATGCCCATGCTCTCGGTCAGGGGGTGAGTCAGGGCGTCGTACCACGCGATGCGCATGCTGCGGGCATAAAAGCTCTTGCTGGCCAGGTGGAAGCGGCGGCGTTCGTGACGCTCCATGGTGAAGGCTTTGACGACTTTGATCCCCTGCAACGACTCGTCGAGGATGCCGTAGATTTGCGACATCTCTTCCATGGCTTTCCGGTTGGCACGCTTGAGGTGCTTGGCCAGCCGGCGGATTAGGATCGCGGCCACGGGGGCGATGATCAGCGAGAACAGCAGCAGCCGCCAGCAGATGAACGCCGCGCCCGCCAGGCAGACGATCATTTTCAGCGGCTCGCGGACCGCCTTGCCGAATAGTTGGCTCATGCCGGCCGCCAGGCTCTCGAGGTCGGCCGTAAAGCGGGCCGTCAAATCGCTGGTGCCTTCGCGGGTGAAGGTTGCCAGGTCCATCCGCAACGTGCGACGGAAGAACTCTTTCCGCAAATCGAGAATGGCCGTTTGCGTGATGCGATCGACGAGCACCGACTGCGCGACGAAGAAGACATTCTTGATGACGAGCCCTGCCAGTGCGACGGCCAGAATCAACACCAGCGTCGCGAATGGTCCAGCCGGCGTATATCGCTTGAGATAGGGTTCAGCGGCCTGATAGCGGGCCAGTTTGCGTTCTTCGCGAGCGACGTTTTGAGCGACAACCTGGTGATTGGCTTCCGGCGCGGCGAGCGCGGCCTGGGCCTCGGCCAGGAGCTTTTGATTGGCGGCGATCTTCTCATCGATCCAGTCGTGCAGCGACTGGCCCTTGAGGACGACGTCGACGATCGGATAGACCGTGCCGATGTTGCCGCCCCAGAGGATGCCGACCATCAGGGCGCAAAACATCGAAGCGGCCAACAGCCAACGGCGACGAACGGCCAGCCGCAGCGCTCGAGCGTAGTTGTTCATCCGTGAACCCGCCTGGGGCGCAAGAGTGATTGGGCCCGCGAGCACTAGCGCATCGCGCGCCAGCGTCTGGACCTGTGCCGCGCGAACCCTCCTGGAACACCCGCGCCAGCGTGGGGAGAGTTTTAGCACACCGCGGCGCGATCGACCAAGGGCAGGACAAGCTAGCAGATGGAAAGCGACTGCTAGCTGATCGCCACGACCGGCACCGGACGAGACAGTTCCGCCAGCGCGCTCTCGAAATCGCGGAAGGCCGCCGATTCGGTCAGCTCCGCTCCACGACGCAGATCGACGAGCACCGGCCCGAGCAACTCTCGCTCCAGCCAGCCGGCCAGCCACTCGGCGCGCTCGCGGGCGTAATGTTCCTGCAGACGGGTGAACAACCGCGTGGCCGCGCGGCGCACACCGCTGGTCGTGGCATCGACGAGCGCTTCGCCGCCGGTCGTCACCCCGCCGGAGACCGCCGCCTCGGTCGCCAATTCCATGGCCGAATGCGTGGCCGCGTGCACGGCCGCCCCGTGCACCAGCCCGGCCGCCAACACCCACCCGCTAACGGCCAGCGAAACCGTGATCGCCGGCCGAGCGATCGCCGTCACCTGGTCGATCGAACGCAGCGCGGCGATCGCCCTGGGGTTCTCGCGACCCCAGCGATCGAGCTCGCTGCGCAAGAAGTTGCGGTAATCATCGTCGACCGGCGCGAGCTGTGCATGACTGGCTTCGACGCGCGTCAGCAGACGTGCCCGCGCGTCGCCCTGCAACAACTCGACCAGGCGAGGGCGAAGCGTGTCGCTACCGACCGCGGAGAGCCGCTTGAGCTCGTCGAGCAGCCGCTCGATGGCGGTCAGAATGGCGGCCCGCTCGCGCTGCCGGAAGGCATCGAGCGGATCGACGGCTGGCCCGTTGATCGCTTGCCAGGCAGTGCGGACCGGCCAGGTCACGCCGCGCCCCACCTGGCGATACACCGAATGAATCGATCGCGACCAGGGGCTGCGGTGAAGATTCCACCAGTCGCGAATCTCCTGCACGAGCAATTCGGCCGGCAAGCTGGGCCAATCGACGCGGGCCATGTCGGTGGCCGACAGTGCCGCGGCCGCTTCGTTGAACTGCCGCGAAGTGTCGCGAACCGCCGCCAGGTAGGTGGGCGCCCCACTACGAGGATCGGTCACGCGGGCCAACGCACCGCGGAGCGTGCGCAGCTTGATCCAGTCGAACTTGAGGTTTGCCAGGTCGTTGCGCAGCGAGGCGGCGGCACCCGGTTCGCCTGAGCCGTCGGGCCCGATCTCGTAAAACGGCAAGCGCCGCTCGCGCGAGGCGACGCGATCGTAAGGGACGATGTACACGAGTTCGGGGGCCGCTCCTGTTTCGTCGGCGAAGGTTGCCAGCCACTGCGGCCAATACTGGCGGTCTTCCGCCAGGTCGCATTGATTGAAGAGAACGACGACCGGCTTGTCGGCCTGCACCGCTTTGCGGAAAAACTGTTTCACGGCCGCGTCGTTGTACTTCTGCTGGGTGAGCACGGCGACCAGCACATCGGCCACGTGCCGCACGCCGTCGGCGCGGCGCCAGTTGACTTGGGCGTCGGAATCGATGTCCGGAGTGTCGAGCACCAAGAGGCGCTCGGGGACGTCGTGCCCCACGCGCCAGAAGAGCCAGTCGGTGTCGCTCTCGATCTGCGGATCGGTGGCGGCATGCCAGGCTCGGAGCGTGAAACCCTCGAACAGCCGGGTGAGCAGTTGCTCGTCGTCGAATCCCGGCGGCACGAGACAGACCGGGTGCTTGGTGCCGGCAGCCAACGGACTGACACCGCTGGCTTCTTCGCCGACCAGGTGGTTGAAGACCACGGACTTGCCGATGTTGGTGCCGCCCACCACTGCGACAACCAGGTACGGCGTGCCTTCGATTTGCGGGCGCAGCTTGTGTTCGAGCAACTCATACCACTCGGCGCCGCTGGGGGGCGGAACCCCCACGGCGTCGGCCTGCGGGCGCAGCGCCGTCAGGGCTGCCTGCAATCGGGCGATGGCTGCGGCCCACTGGGCAAACTCGTTGGACATCGGTGGCTTATCGGCGTTCTGATCGGTGAGTTGGGACGAGCGCCAGTCTAACACAGCGAGACAGTTTGCCCCGAGGCGGATCGTACGGCGCCGGGCGAACGTGCAGAACATTGGTGGCGGCGACCAGATCCCACTTGACACTTCACATCTGTACTAGTAATGTTAGTACAGTTGATAACGCAGGCTCGGCAGCGAGTGAGTTCGTCGTGGAATTTTCGATCAGCCCAGCGACCGGCACGCCGATCTACCAGCAACTGGTCGAGCAGGTGCGCGCGGCCGTGGCGCGCGGCCGGTTGCGTCCCGACGAGCGGTTGCCGTCGGTGCGCGAGCTATCGCAGTTGCTGGTCGTCAATCCGAATACGATCGCGCGGGCTTACACCGAGCTGGAGCGCGAGGGCGTGCTCTACACGCGGCCAGGGCTGGGAGTATTTGTCGCTGCCACGCCAACGCCCGTCGCCAAGCGCGTCCGCCGCGAACGGCTGTTGGAGCAACTAGACAGCGTGCTCGTCGAAGCGGTGCGACTGGGGTTTGCCGCCGAAGAGTTGCTCGAGCTCGTCGAAGAACGTGCCAAGCAGTTTCAATGGAATACCGCAGCGACACGAACCAATTGAGCCAGCCAAGAGAGGTTTTCGCATTCAGCCCTGCCGCCGGACTTCACGCGGCGACGGGGGACTACGGAACATCGAGAAGCGCACACGTTGAGAACGAATCATGTCCGACCCCGTCGTGATCGAGCGATTGACCAAGCACTACGGACCTCGGCGCGTCGTCGATCAAGTGTCGTTGCGCGTGCCGGCCGGCTGTGTTTACGGCTGCCTGGGGCGCAACGGCGCCGGCAAGAGCACGCTGATCAAAATGCTGATGGGGCTCGTGCAGCCCGATGCCGGCAGCGCCAAGCTGCTGGGAGACGACATCGCCGCCTTGCGGCCGGCGACGCGGGCCCGCATTGCCTACCTGGCCGAGGGACACCCGCTCTATCGCGGCATGACGATCCAACAGGCGGCCCGCTTCACGCGGCGATTCTACCCCACCTGGCACGAGAACTTCATGCAGCAAGTGCTCGACCACTTCAAACTGTCACTGCGGCAAAAAATCTCGCGGCTGTCGAACGGGCAGCGGGCCCAGGTGTCGCTGGCATTGGCATTGGCTCCCGACCCCGAGTTGTTGATCCTCGACGACCCGACCTTGGGGCTCGATACCGTCGTGCGGCGCGACTTTCTCGAATCGATGATCCGACTGATTCAAGGCTCGGGGCGCACGATACTGCTGAGCTCGCACGTGCTGGGAGACATCGAACGGGTCGCCGATCGCATCGGCATCATGGTCGATGGCGTGCTGCGGGTTGACGCCCCCACCGAGACGTTCAAGCAATCGCTGCGACGCGTGGTGCTCGAGTTCATCGGCAGCGTTCCGCCGATACCCTCACTGGCCGGGCTGGTCAATCAGCGGCAATTCGGCGGCAAGCTCGAACTGGTCGTGGTCGACTTCGGGGATGAGCAACGGGCGATTCTCGAAGGGCTGGGAGCCACGGCGATCGACGTGTTGGACATGAATCTCGAGGACGCCTTCATCGCCTACACGCGCGGCGAGTCGCGATCGTTGCCCAGCTTTGAACGGGAGTTGGCGGCATGCTGAAAACCATGCTTTGGAAAGAAGCTCGCGACCTGCGAGGTTGGTTCGTCCTGGCGGTCGTGCTGCAGCTTTACCTGGCGGGCGTGGCGACGGGGCTCGAGTTCGGGCCGTTGCGCTCCGCCCGCGGCATTCCGTTCATGAACGATTTCGTGACGTACTACTTCTTCGTGATTGCTTTTTCGTTTGCCGTCGTGGCCGGCATGTGGCAAACCTTGATGGAGTCGCTCCGCGGCACGTATGCGTTCTTGCTGCACCGCCCGGCCCCGCGCAGCCAGTTGTTCGGCGTGAAGCTGCTGGTGGGCGGTGCGGCAACCGTCTTCGTGACGGTGCTTCCGCTGCTGATCTATTCCCTCTGGGCGGCGACGCCCGGCACGCATGCCAGTCCGTTCTTCTGGTCGATGAGCTGGTGGGCCTGGAACCTGGCGGCGGCCATTCCGCTGGTCTACCTGGGGGCTTTCTTAAGCGGCCTGCGGCCGGCGCGCTGGTTTGGCAGCCTGTTGTTTCCGCTGGCGGGCACGGTGATGTTCGTGGTGCTCATGCAGGGGCTGTTGGCCACCTGGGTTTGGCCAATCAGCGTGCCGCTGAGCCTGCTGCTGGAGGCAGCCCTGGTGGTGGTGATTCTGTACGTGGCCGCGACGCGCGACTATTCGTGAGCGATGATTTCGAGTTTCTGACCGAGTGCTTTGCGAGGCGAGGCCTGCTGTGAGCTCCCTATCACGACGACGATTGTTCTCGTCCTTAGTGCTGGCCCTGGTGCTCGGCGCCGGAGCGTTGTTGACCTGGACCGTGGCCGCGATGTGGGTCGTCAGCCTGGTCGAAGAATGGGTTCGCGCCGGAAAACCCTATGTGTCGCTGGTGATCACGCGCGACGGGGAACCACTACTGTCGTGGAACGAATACAATTCGCTTTCGCGAACGACGTTCTACCGCACGCTCGATGGTCGCAACCTGCCAACCGACGGCAAGACCATTGCCATGGCTCAGTCGACTTACTTGCGGGTACCCGATGCAAAGCTCCAGATCCTTTCCTGGAGCGAGCGGATCAACGCCTTTCAAGCGGGCCCCGGAGAGCGCCGCGAACAATGGTTTCTGGTTCACGACGGTCGCCTGCCAGGACACGTCTACCTGGAGGGCTACGACGAAATCTCGAAGTCGGTCATCGGCTATCTGGACCGCGACGGCTACCGGCTCGACAAACCGCCGCTCGATGCGCAGTTCGTCGTCGATCGCCCACTGGGCTACCAGAACGGGCTGTACGCTGTCGCGCCGGGGATTCGATTGCAAAACCACATGCTGGCGTACCCCGCGGCGCTCGACTCCAACGCTACCGATTCGTTGCTGTACCTGATTGCCAACGACGGCCTGCATTCGATCAACCTGGACCAGCGCACGATCTCCGCCGTGGATCTGCCAGAACGTCCACTGTCGGTAGCCCATCTCGCGATTCCCGTCGTGGTCAAGGTTCCGCCGGAAGAGGGGCAAGAAGAACGTAGCATCGAGATCAACGAACCTCGCGTGGTCGTGCGGCTGACAGACAACGTGCTGATGCTGGATCGACAGGGCCGCACGCTGTTGACCACGCCGCTGCCGGCCGCAGCGCGCGACGAGTCGGTGACCTACCATTTGTGCGCGAACAATCGGGTCGTGATGGAGGTCAATCGGGCGGTCTTCGCGCGTAAGCCTGAGCTGTTCTGGTACGACGCCGAAGGGACGCAAACCGCCAGCCGCCAGGTGGAACTGCCTGACTTTTGGAGCGGCCGTCCCATGTTCTGGTTGATGGGGTTGATCTATCCCACCCCGGCGGTGGTGGCGTTCATCTATTATGTGGCTCCGCGCCAATACACGGCGGTCGAGCTGTGGCCGGCGATCGTGATTCTCCTGGTGTTCTCCATCGTGTCGGCCGTCGTCGTGTATCGACATGCCAAACGCTATGCACAACCCGGTGCCGCGGCTTGGGCCGCGTTCGCCCTGGTGTTCGGACTGCCAGTGCTCGCTGGCTATTGGCTGCATCGCGCGTGGCCGCATCGCGAACACTGCCGGAGCTGCGGCGAGCTCGTGCCCCGCGATCGCCTGGCATGCGCAATTTGTAGCACCGATTTCGTACCCCCCGCGCGCACGGGGATCGAAGTCTTCGCTTGAGAACAATGGCCCGCCGATTCGATCCGTACTCGGCCACGAACTAAGTCCGCGATACGCGCGGTTACTTCGCCGCCGGCCAGCGCAGCTCGGCCTCGACCGCCGAATGGTCGGACAGCGCGCCGACTTTCTCGTCGAGATAAGGATTGACGCGAATCGCCTTCAGCTCGAGCCCGCCGCCGGCCGCCGGATTCGACAAAAAGATCATGTCGATGCGGCTGCCGCGTTCGACGTCCTCCTGATTAGTCGTGCCGCCGTGGCTGTCGTGCAATTGCGGCCAGAGGTCGACGAACGGAGCGTCGGGCCGGGCATCGTCGAAGAGTTTCTTCATGCGGTGGTACGGGGCGTCGTCTTTCGCGCGGTCCTCGGCGTCGCCATGCGTGTTGAAGTCTCCCATCACGATGGCCGGACAGGCGGGTGAGGCATGCTCGCGAATAAACTCAGCCAGCTCCGGATATTGCGTCTCGCGAATCTCGTCGGCACGGGCCTCGAGGTGCGTAATGAACAGATCGAGGCAACCGTCCGGCTCGCCGGCCGCGGCACGTTCGGCCGCTTGCGCATCACGGGCGATGCGGGCGTGCAGCGCCCCTTTGGCCGCAAAGCCATCGGCCAGCACGCCGTATTTCTTCGGGCTGCTCCCCTGGCTGTAGGTCAGCGTGTGGGTTTCGACCAGCGGGCGCCGCGTGGCGATGGCCAGACCACCGTTGAAGCGTCCGTCGGTCGGCTGCGGGCTAATGCAATCGTGAAACGCGTCGCCCCAGGCTTTGCGCAGTCCATCGAGGAGCGTTTCGCGCGGGCGGCGCTCGAAAACTTCGTTCAAGCCGACGGCGTCGAACACCGCCAGCTTCTCGCCGATCATTTTGGCCCGATAGAGCGGCTCGTTGCGCTTGTTGGCCAGCGCCGCGATGCCCGGCAGGAACTGCACGTTGTAGGTAATGATACGCAACGTCTCGGGAGTTGACTCGGCGGGCGAGCTGTCAGCTTCGTCCGCCCAAGTCGGCCGCACCGCCAGCGTGAGAGCCGCGAACGACGCGAGGATGATACCGACCGTTTTGTTTAGTCGCATGTTCGCTTCTCCCCCCAGACTTGACCGTTAGAACGCCGCTCACTCGATTTCGACCACGGCTTCGCGGGCCCGACGCGTTGATGCTCCCCGCCACACGGCCATGTCGACTTCGTTGCGCGCGAAGCGCACCGAGCCATCGGCAAACAGCACGTTGACTCCGCCCGGATGCCGGCTGCGCGCCGCGCGCCATCCGTACGGTGTGTAGACCACTTCGGGGCCGCCGCTGAGCCGGACTCCGATACAGTCGAAGTCGGCATGATTCGGTGGATAGTAATGATTGTAAAGCGCGCAGCGCAGCTCGCCGCTGGCCCAGGCAAAGCCCCGTCGATTAGTCACATTCCAGCGCCGGGCGTTGGCGCACATGGCGTCGGTCACCGGGGCCACGGTCGAGAACTTATACGCCGTTTCGACGTTGACCAGCGTGGGGTCGGCGGTGCTCTCGGGGCCATCACCCAGGGTGCTCTCCGACATCATCGCCGTATGCGAGGTGCCATCGACGATGTCCGCGGTGCGCGTCTCGGAGTTGACGTAGAAAATGCCGTCGGCGTCCAGCGGCGAACCGCCACCGCTGCCGCTGCCAGTGCAGGCCGCGTAGTTGGTCGGCCCGAATCCCTCGCCGACCACTTCGCCACGATCACTGGGGCACAGAAACAGCGGGATCACCAGCGCCACGCCCGTGGCGTTTTCGGGCGTGACCAGCAGGTTCGGACCGTAGAGCGGCAGTTCCAGCCGCAGGGCATTGTGCGCGGCAGTCTGTTCCAGAAAGGGGGTCAAGTGCGCCAGTGCCGACCAGCGGTAGAACGTATGCGGGTTGCCTGGCACGGCGGAGAACTGCCGAGACTCCGCCCCCGTGGGAAAGTGACCGCGGTCGCTGTAGAAATTCTGCGCGGCCGTGCCGAGCTGCCGCAGATGACTGGCACACGACAACCTCCGGCCGGTCTCGCGCGCCATCTGAATGGCGGGCATCAACAACGCCACCAAAATGGCAATGATGGCGATGACCACCAAGAGTTCGACGATGGTAAAGCCGCGTCGGGGCATGCGGTGCAATCCATCACTCGAGTGGCCAGGACAATTTCAGCAACGCGTGGCGATGCGCCGACGACGCACGGCGATACCCAGGCCGCAGACGATCGCCACGGCTGCCAGCGTTCCAGTGGCGGGCTCCGGCACCGGCAGTGCGGCCGAGGCCAGCGCCGTCATCGTCGTGTAATGGTCGGCCCACACGATGTAGTCCAGTCCATCGACCTTCATGTCCGAATTGAAATCGCCGACGGCCGGTCCGAGCCGGACGGTTTGATTGTAGTGGTCGGCCCACGCGATGTAATCGAGACCGTTCGCCAGTCGGTCACCATTGGCATCACCGAGTTCCGGCAGCCAGGTGAACTGCCCTGGTTGCAGGGCGCCGCTGGTGATTTGCGTTGTGGTCAACTTGTGCGTGATGGGGTCTTCGTGATAGCGGAAGACGCCGCCACCGGTCAGTTGCGAAACCAGCAGGTCGCCGTTGTAGTCGAACTGCACGTCGGACGGAAAATCGATATTGAGAGTCCCCGGCACATACGGTGACAAGCCGGAGTTTGCCGAGCCATTGTCGCGCAAGATCGGCCCTGTCAACAAACTAGCGACGTAGAGTCGGTTGCTCGAGTCGAAGGCCAAACCGGCCGGAAAGCCCAACGCCGTGCCAGAAGCATAAACGCCGACGTACGATCCGCTCGACGTGAACTCGAGCACCTGGTCGCTCGCGGTCGCGCTCACGAAGAGATGTCCGTTCTTGCCGAATTCGATGAACGTCGGCCCGAACAACGGTACCGAACCCGAGGCCGAGGCAAACGTGCCGACATAGCGCGAAGCCGGACTCGACGCCCAGGGGTCGTAAACCTCGATACTCGTCCCGGCGAAGTTATCGAAGTTGGAAACGTACAAGTTGCCATCGGGGCCGACTTGAATATCCGATGGTCCCTGCAAGGCCCCGCCCGAGGCGAAGACGTCCTTGAAATTCCCGTTCCGATCATAGCGGAGAATCTCGTTCTTGTTGCTGCTGGCGACGTACAGAAAACCGTCGGGACCGAACGTCACGCCAATCGGACCGTCGGGCATGGTGCCGCCGCCGACGATGAACGAACCGAGCGGCGTGCCCGTGTTGCTGTACCGCAGCACGTCGTTGGTCAATTTGTCCGAAACCAGGATATCGGCGCGCGCGACCGCGCCCGCGGATAGCCACGCTACCAACACCGCGGCAAGCGCGGGTCGGCAAATCCGCGCGATCCGATCGCGACCGGAGCGCTGGGTCGAATGGGTTGGCGACATGCGGGTCGAGCCTCTGCGGGTCTCTCTGTTCCGTGGGGCGGTCGCGACGTTACGCGACGCCACCGATCGCAGGCGGGGGGGCTGGCGGCTTCGCCCGACTAGCGCATCGCGCGATGCGCCAATCGAGTCCGCTGGCGGGCGAATCGGAGTCTCACGTAGCCTAGCCAGGCGCACAGGGGGTCGCAAGCTGCGGTTGGGGGGGCGCGTACCGAGAAGCGTGACCTAGGATTGAGCTACCCAACGGGCCGCGGCCTGAGCCGCCCTGGCTGCCACGGGATTGACGATCCCTGGGCCATTTCTTAACGTAACAGGTTCAGCCGCTTTAACCTGCCGCCGACACGCCAGCGTAGCTTCAATTGGCAGAGCACCGCATTCGTAATGCGGGGGTTGTGGGTTCGACTCCCACCGCTGGCTCTGATTTCAGCACCGCTTGGCCCTGGCGTGTGCCGCGGTGAAGGGGGTTGTTCGCCGCTTCGACTTTCCGCCAACTCGTCGGCTGGTGACAACCGATGCGACTTTGGCCGTCTAGGCGGCTCCCAACGTCGCACAAAGGTGTTTGTTGCCAGGCACGAGAGCGGCATCGCCGATTCACGATCGCATACTAATCCGTGTTGGAGGGAGAACTCTAGATGTCCACAATGGCCAACGAGGTTGACCTGCGCGAACTCGTCCTGTCGAACGCGCCGTTTGGACCGCAAACGATCAGTCAGATCAGCGACACGCTGGCCACGGGTACAAATAGCTTTCGCGCTTTGCGCGACGCCGTGCAGGAATTGGAGCTCAAGCCGGATCATTCGCCGGCTAGTCGCCTGCGCCTGGGCGTCTGCTTGTACTTGTTGGGGCGATACCAGAAAGCCATGGAGAACTTGAACGAGTCGGACGGTGGTCCGCTTGCCCAGTTCTATAAGGCCAAATGCTTGATGGGTCGCCAGATGTATGCCGAGGCGATCAAGGCTTTCGAGGCCGCGGCCACGGCCGGCTACCCGGCCGATGAGTGCGCCTTGGGGCGCGTCGATGCCCTGCGCTGCGGTGGGGACGCACAAGGGGCGCTGGCCGTGCTCGACAAGCTCTCGGGCGCCGTCGAACAATCGGCGGAATACCTGTACCAGCGCGGCGCGACGATCGCCGCCCTGGGGGGCAACCCCACGGAAGTCTGCGCGTTGTACGAGCGCGCGGTGGAGCGAGATCCTCAGCATCCGGGCGCGCTGTTTGGTGCGGCACTTGAAAACGATCGTCGCGGCAACGACGACCTGGCGATCGAATACTACGAACGCAGCGTGGGGCGATTTCCGCCGCACCTCGGCTCGCTGATGAACCTGGGCATCCTCTATGAAGATCGCAATCAGTTCGATCGCGCCATGGCCTGCTTTCAACGCGTGCTCGAGGTCTTTCCCGATCACTGGCGCGCGCGCCTCTTCGCCAAGGACGTAAACGTCACCGGCGATGTCATCTTTGACGAGGACGCCCAGCGCCGTCGCGACAAAGTCAGCCAGATGCTCAATGTTCCGGTGACCGACTTCGAACTCTCGGTGCGCAGCCGCAACTGCCTGCAGAAGATGGGCATCATGACCTTGGGCGACCTGACGATCGTCACCGAAATGGAGCTGTTGAACAGCAAGAATTTCGGCGAGACGTCGCTCGTCGAAATCAAGGAGATGATGGCCTCCAAAGGTCTCTCCCTGGGCCAATTCGCCAGCGAGAAGGCCCGCCCCGAAGTGACCTACGAACCCGAGGCCATGTCGCCCGACGAACAGGCGCTGCTGGGCCGGCCCATCTCCGACTTGAACCTCTCGGTGCGGGCGCGCAAATGCATGATCCGCCTCGGGCTGTCGACAATCGGCGAATTGGTGCGGCATACCGGCGATGAGCTGCTGGAGTGCAAGAACTTCGGCGTCACGAGCCTCAACGAAGTGCGCGAGAAGCTGACGACACACGGATTGCGGTTGCGCGGCGACTGAGGTTTCGCTCAGTTCGGATTGCAGACCGAGCATTTCCAGTGGTGCGCAACTTGTGTTCTGCGCCGCCAAGCGGGGTGTCCCATGACGCGACAAAGCTGGACCCTGTGCGATACCTCGCGCGATGTCTACACGGCTGAATTGAATCTGGCCGGCAAAGACCTGGCGTCGCTGGCACCCGGTTGCTCGGTTCATCAGCGCACGCTGCGCGGCGGCCTGCGCGACGGCGTCGAAGTCGTCGAGATCGACAACGGCGCCTTTCGTTGCACCGTGCTGCCAACGCGCGGCATGGGTTTGTGGCGCGCGGCCTTGGGCCAATTCCAGTTGGGTTGGCGCGCACCCGTGCCTGGCCCCGTCAATCCTCGTAACGTGCCCCTCTGGGAGCCGAGCGGGCTGGGCTGGCTGCGGGGTTTCGACGAACTGTTGTGCCGCTGTGGTTTGGAGTCGAATGGCGGCCCCGTGTTCGACCCGCAGGGCAGATTGCGCTATCCGCTGCATGGCCGCATCGCTAACACCCCCGCCTGGAAGCTCGAGCTGACCATCGACGACGAAGAGATCAGCCTGACGGGAGTCGTCGACGAGGCCTGCTTGTATCACAGCAAGTTGCGGCTGACATCGACTGTCCGCACCCGCGCCGGCGAGCCGGGATTGCGCATCGAAGACACGGTGCAGAATCTGTCGGCCGAGCCTGGCCAGATGGAACTGCTGTACCACACAAACTTCGGCCAGCCGTTGCTCGAGCCGGGGGCCGAAATCGTAGCGCCGGCGAGAACTGTCGTGCCCTGGACGGCGCGGGCGGCCGAAGGGGTCGATCACTGGAACACTTACGGGCCCGAGGAGCCAGGCTTCACCGAGCAGGTTTATTTTCTTGACCTGGCGGCGGGTGCCGGCGACCAGACCGAAGTGCTGTTGCGCAACGCCCGAGCCAATCGCGGCGTGAGCCTGCATTTCTCGAAGCGCGAGTTCCCGTACTTCACCTTATGGAAGAGCACGCAGGCCGCGGCCGACGGCTACGTGACCGGCCTGGAGCCGGGCGTCAACTTGCCGAACGAACGTCCATTCGAAGAAGAGCAGCGGCGCGTGGTCGAACTGGCCGGCGGCGAATCGCGCACTTTTCATCTGCGGCTGGAAGCGCACGGCGAGGCGACGGGCGTCGCAGCGGCTGCTTCACGCATCGCGACACTCGTGAGCGGCGCCGCGCCGCGCGTGCTGACGCAGCCCGAGCCCCCCTGGGCACCGGCCTGAAGCACGGTCCAGTCTCCGTGGAACCGTGTGACCATATGGCGAATTAGCCGTGCCACTTGCTCGAACGTTCCGCCGGGCGCAGCTTGACGAGCAGGATCAGCGCCACGATCGGGATGACGCCGAGCACGAGTTCGATGCCTGGAAGCGACAACACGAGACGCTCCCTTCGCTTTCATGAGTGTCGATCGTTCGACGACGGGTCTACGAAGGCCCACAAGCCCGTCGTCCCGTCCATAACATTGCATCGACTAGCAACGCGCCACGATTCAGCAGTCGTGACGTCGCTCGTTAAAGTCTGCCAACAAGATGGCAAATCACTTTGCTGGTTGTGCCGCGTGCCGAAAGATTGCGGGCGGCCGGTGGCCCAGACGCCCGCTGTTGTTTACCACGGCCCGCGGACGTAGTAGACGCCGAACTGATCGGTATCACTCGGCCAGCGCGGCGTGCCGCGGAACGGCGCGCCGGTGTATTCGACCGGTCCGGGATAGCCGCGCGAGAACTGGTGGTAAATCGGCGTCACGCGCGTTCCCCCCACGCCCCAGTGATAATCGGTTTGCAGCGCCGCGGTCGGCGGGACGACGAGCGCAACGGGGCGACCCCAAGCGACGTGGTAATAGTCGCCGTGCCAGGTGTAGATGTTGGCTGCCTCGGCCGCGCGGTAGCGCCAGCGACGGGCGGCTTTCGTCTCGAAACCGTGCGCGGCGTCGAGCGAAACGCAGGTTACCAACAGCAAAATGGCCAATTGCAATGGTCGCGCGATCATGGGCAAGTTCCCTCTTGCTCAGGCGGCTCGAAAGTCGGCCGCCCGAGGTTGGTCGTCAAAAAGCGGTGCGGTCCGCCCGCTTACCATTTGCGGCAATTGACTCCCGGAAAACCGGGGAGTTCGTCCAGGCAATTGTGCCCCCACCGCACGCGCGTGATCGTCGTGCCAGGGGCGGGCTTGCAACAGCACGGCTTCTTGCAGCAGGTGCGGCAGCACGATCCACATCCCGGCCCACAGCAGCCGTGGCCCGATTCGAGCGGGCCGAGCTCGTCGTCGGACGTGCCATAGTGCCGGTAATACTTGCGGTGATGCGTATACAAGAACTCGTGCGGCATCAGCGGCTGATAGGTGATCCAGGTGTGCCCGACGTGCGGCGGCACGGGGCGCGGCGACAAGTACATCTGGGCCGGCACGCCACCGTAGGCTGGCGAAGGCCCGACGTAGTAGTTGTAAAACAGGTCGGGCGTTGTCGCGCCGGGCCGGTAACCCTGGGCAGCGGCCGGACGAGCCGCTCCCACGGTCACGACCACGGCCATGAACAGGGAGGGCAGCAGCACACGCATGAACTTTCGAGACATCGGCGAGCTCCTCTGGGTCGGAGAAGAACTTCTGCGAGCGGTTCGAATAGCGACATTGGGGACCTCCAGCGAGCCGGTGGCAGGCGGAGCCACCGATCGCCGGCGGGTCGCGCGGCGCCGATTCGCGATCGGGCAGCCGACCTTCGAACGGCCGACGGGAGTCTCGCATCGCCAGATGCGCGTCGCCGTCGGCGTCCAGAAACTATCTCGGCGCTGGCCGGTCGCAGGGATGAATCTTTGTGCGCCGCGCGTGTCAGAAGAGCTTGCCGCATCAAGTTTAACGACGATCAGACTTGGGGGCAGGACCGCATACCCGCTATAATCGACACGACCCGCACGACGGGCTGAACCCGGGTTCCAGATCGCAGCGGCGGCACTGCTTGAGGGAGCATCCGCGGTCAGAAAGGACTCGATACGGTCACGGGAGGACCGACCGACTGGTCTCATCTCGCCTGGGCGTCATTGGGTATCTGGCCACGGAGGCCAGCCTTCGCAGGTCGAACCGCTCGGGATGCGTCGCTCCCCGGGGTGTCAAAATTGCAACCTGTTTTCTTGACGTTGGGGAGTTCTCGCTTGGCAGTCTCGAAAAGTCGCAAACTCTCGGCAGAGCAGGCGAAAACCGCGCACAGCAACGGCCACGCAGCCAATGGCGCGGTCGTCAAACGCGGCGCGAAATCGGATAACGGGTCCGCGACTGACAGCACCGATGTCGGTGACGAGGGCGCCGAGAACGCCGATGAAGCAGGCGCCGACGACCGCGCGCATGCCGAATCCAACGGCGCGGGTCGCAAGTCGCGCCGTCGCGCCACCGCCCAGTCGATGGCCGCCAGCCAGCGCGATATCTCGGTCAGCGAATTCTTCGCCAAGAATCGCCACTTGTTGGGCTTCGACAATCCGCGCAAGGCGCTACTGACCACGGTCAAGGAAGCAGTCGACAACGCGCTCGACGCTTGCGAAGAGGCCGGCATTCTTCCCGAAGTCTGGGTCCATATTCGCCAGACCGGCGACACTCGTTATCAGGTCGGCGTGCAAGACAACGGGCCAGGCATTCTCAAGCAGCAGATTCCCAACGTCTTCGGCAAGCTGCTCTACGGGTCAAAGTTTCACCGTCTGCGAATGAGCCGCGGTCAGCAAGGGATCGGCATCAGCGCCGCCGGCATGTACGGCCTGCTGACCACGGGCAAACCGGTCAAGATCATGTCGAAGGTTTCGCCCAAGAAGCCGGCGCACTACTACGAAATCGCGATTAACACGAAGGTCAACCGCCCCGAGATTCTCAACGGCAAAGGAGACGGGGTCGACGTGCCGCCGGGAGCAGCCGGCCAGGCAGCGATGGAAAAGCACGCCATCGAATGGGTCGAAACCGATCACGGCACGCGCGTCACCATCGAGCTCGAAGCTCGCTACCAGCGCGGCCGCGGCAGCGTCGACGATTATCTGGCGCAAACCTGCATCGCCAACCCGCACATCAAGCTGCACTACATCGATCCGGAAGGGACCACCACCGAGTTCGAGCGTTCGACCGAGGAACTGCCCCCCGAAGCCAAAGAGATCATGCCGCACCCGTACGGCATCGAGCTCGGGCAATTGGTGACGATGCTCAAAGACTCGAAGCCGATGTCGCTGTCGCAGTTCTTGAGCGGTTCGTTCTCGCGCGTCAGCTCAAGCACCGCCAAGCGCATCTGTGAGACAGCCAAGCTCAGCACGCGGGCGAACGTTCACCGCGTCGGTCGCCACGAAGCCGAATCTCTCTACAAAGCCCTGCAAGAGACGCGCATCCCGCCGCCGTCGACCGATTGCGTGGTGCCGATCGGTGAGCAGCGGCTGCTCAAGGGGCTGCATCACGTGGTGCCGGGCGACTTCTACGTGGCGGTAACTCGCCCGCCGGCCGTGTATCGCGGCAATCCGTTCGTGATCGAGGCGGCCTTGGCCTATGGCGGGGCGCCTTCGGCCGCCCGCGTGTCACTCGAGCAACTGACCGACTTTCTGCAAGAGAGCGACGCCCGCACGTTGCGGCAGTTTCTGGCCACGACGTTCCAGGGAGTGGGCATGGAGGGGGCCAACAAGATTGTCAAAGAGTCGGGCCTCGGCACCCGGCAGACCCCCAGCAAGCTCAAGCCCAAGGAAATCCTGAAACTGCACGAGGCCCTGCAAAGCGTCAATCTCGACGAAGGGCAAACGATGAACGTGCTGCGATACGCCAACCGCGTGCCGCTGCAGTTTCAACAGGGGGCTTGCGCCATCACGCAAACCGTGGTGGGCACGAGTTGGCGCGCCTACGGGTTGACGCAGTCGCGCAATTCGTTGCCCAGTGGGCCGGTCACCATCATGGTACACATGGCCAGCGTGTGGGTGCCGTTCACCAGCGAATCGAAGGAAGCGATCGCCGGCTATCCCGAAATCCAGCGCGAGCTGCGGCTGGCGTTGCAGGCGATCGGTCGCAAGCTCGGGCTGTACATGCGTCGCAAATTGAAAGTGCGCGACGCCGGCGCCCGCCGCAACACGTTCCTCAAATACCTGAACGAGATCGCCGAGGCGGTGACCGTTATCAAGGACTATCCCGAAAGCCGCACCAAGCAGCTCTACGAAAAGCTGTGCGCGGTGGCCAAAGTCAAGACGCTGCACGCCGATCTGCGGGTCGACGAGAAAGGCAACTTCGTCGAAGAAAGCGGTGACGAGGCTCAGGACTTTGGCGACAACGTGCTGATCGTCGATCGGGACGCGACCGACAGCGCGTCGGCTGCTCCCGAAGGTGCCGATCAAGAGACTGCCGCGACCGCGCCGCGAGGGTCGAAATCCAAAGCCAAACGGTCGACGGCCAAACGCCGCGGCAAGTAACAGGCGATCGACGCCTGGGTGCCACTGCTGGCTTGTCCAGCAGTGCCTATGGGGCGACTGTCCCCGTCAACTGGATGCTGTTTTCACTAACACTTGGTTACCACATGGCCAAAAAAGCCCGCGGCAAATCGACTTCGAGCAGCTCCGGCACCGCGACCGCGCGCCCCAAGCTCAACGAACGCGACAAGAAAACCATGGGGGAGCTGCACGGCCTGGCCGGCGGCGTGGAAACGGCCGCCGACAAGAAACGCGACCCCTACCTCGATATCCCCAGCCGCACCTTGTCGAACGTCCGGTTCAACAAGGCCAAGCGGTTCATCGAGATGGGCAAGAACACCACGCGCCGGCAGCTCTTCAATCTCTCGCAGGCCAAGAGCTACATGCAAACGCTGCTTGTCGCCAAAGGCTCGAAGCAGCTCATCACCGAAGGCAAGACCACCAGCTTGCGAGGTTTGTTCTACTTGCTCAAGCACACGATCGAGGGGACCAAGGAAGACACCTTCGAAGAGCAGACCGAGTGCGACTCGATCATCGAGGATGTCGAGGTGACGCTCAACGCCCTGCGAGAAGAACTGCACTTGTTCGCCAAGGAAGCTGGCAGCATCGTCGGGCCAATCACGCTGGTCGACACCGGCGACGAAATCGATTGCTCGCGGATGGGCTCGGGCGGCTATAGCATCCCGTCGATCGTCGAGCCCGACGTAATCCAGTTCAAGAACAACCGCGCCAAGTTCGTGCTGCACGTCGAAAAGGGGACGGTCTGGCGGCGGTTCAACGAAGACAAATTCTGGCAGAAGCACAACTGCATTCTCACCCACGGCGGCGGGCAGCCCCCGCGCGGCGTGCGGCGGCTGTTGCATCGCTTTCATTACGAGCTCGACTTGCCGGTCTACTGCCTGTTGGATAACGACCCCTGGGGATACTACATCTACAGCGTGATCAAACAGGGCTCGATCAACCTGGCCTTCGAGTCGAAGCGGATGGCCGTGCCAGGGGCCAAGTACTTGGGGCTGCGGTCGATCGACTTCGCCCGTTGCGAGCTGTCGCCGGCGGTGCAAATCCGGCTGAACGACACCGACATCAAGCGGGCCAAACAGATCGCCGCCTACCCCTGGTTCGCCGACAAGAAGCCGTGGCAGCGAGAGATCGAGCAGATGCTCAAGAACGCCTTCAAGCTCGAGGTCGAGTCGCTGATCTCCAAGAACATCAGCTACGTGACCGAGACGTACGTGCCCGAGCGGCTCAAGCAGCAAGACTGGCTCGACTAGGGGCCCCCGCAGGCTGCCACTTCGGCGCGCACGGGTACGACAGCCGGGCGCCCCGCGATTTCAGCGCGATAGTCGCTCTTCTAGTGGCACGTGCCGTCTGTATCGAAAATTACGACGGTAGCTTGGTTGCCGCCGAACAACCGGTCTCTCGACGGCGGAACTCGCCGCTAGTGGACAGTCGAGCCGGGCATCCACGGCGTTGTCGCGATTCTAAAGTTGTAGGGCCATCGTGTTCTACATCTTCGACAACTCGAATTGCACTGCGACAAGTCCTATGCCCCTGGCTATCGAATCTCAGCAAGGCACCGAACTTGAAACACCGACGCTGCCAAAGTCGTCCCTGGTGGCGCACGCGAAGATCATGGTGGTGGATGACGAGCCGCTCAACATTCGCACGGTCTGCCACCACCTATCGATCGCCGGATACCAACACTTCATTCCTGTAAGCGACTCCACGCAGGTGCTGGGGGCGCTCGCGATGGAAGAGCCGGATGTTGTCCTGCTCGATATCGTGATGCCGGAGCCGGGCGGATTGGAGCTCCTCTCGCAAATCCGCGCCCTGGAGGGATGGGAGCAACTCCCGGTCGTGATCCTCACGGCGATCGACGATTGCAGCGTGAAGGCGAGGGCGTTGGACCTGGGGGCTACCGACTTCCTCACGAAGCCGGTGGATTCGAGCGAGCTGATCCCACGCGTGCGAAATGCCCTGTTGCTCAAGGCATATCACGACCATCTGCGAACGTATGCGCAACGGCTCGAAGCACAGGTCCGCGCGCGCACCGACGAACTCGAACAGTCCCGGATGGCCATTATTCAATCGTTGGCGCGCGCGGCGGAGTACCGCGATAACGAGACAGGCCGCCATGCGTTGCGCGTCGGAAAATACGCCGGCCTGATTGCGCGGGCGCTTGGCTTGTCCGAGGAGTCGTCGGAGCTGATCGAGTTGGCAGCGCCACTTCACGACGTGGGCAAGATCGCGATCTCGGACTCCATCCTGCTGAAGCCCGACAAGCTCACGCCCGAGGAAATGGAGGTAATGCAATCGCACTGTGGGCACGGCAAACGCATTTTCGAGCCTATTTGCGGCGACGAGGTCGTGGCCTATCGCGCCCATACCCGACTTGGTCAAGAAATGGTTGGGACCTGCCGCGCGCCGGTCCTCGATATGGCGGCATCGATCGCGCTCACCCACCATGAGCGTTGGGACGGCAATGGTTATCCACTCGGTCTGGCTGGCGAGGATATTCCCATCGAAGGTCGCGTCACCGCGGTTGCTGACGCGTTCGACGCACTGAGTTCCAAACGCAGCTACAAGCGACCTTTTCCCCTCGATAGGTGCTTCGCCATCCTCGAGGAGGGGCGGGCGACGCAGTTCGACCCCGCGGTGCTCGATGCCTTCTTCGCTTGCCGTAGAGAGATCGTCCGCGTCCAGTTGTTGCTGGCGGAAGTGCAATAGTGATTCCGCATAAAGTCGTCGCGTTGCTGGTCGGTTGGGTGCTGGCAATTTCCGCCGGCGGGTACGCGATGCTGCGCTACGAGCTAACAGGGCGACAACCTGCTGCACGCTCCGGCCATTGGCCTTATTCGACCAAGCTGACTCGCGAACAGCAGCGCGCGACACTGGTCATGTTCTTGCATCCGCAATGTCCGTGTTCCCGCGCGAGCGTGGCCGAATTGACGACGCTGCTGACCCACTGCCGCGACCAGGTCGACGTTACCGTGGTTTTCGTGCGCCCCGAGGTATTTCCCCCCGGCTGGGAGGTAGCCTCGCTCTGGCGCGCTGTCGAGGCGCTTCCAGTGGCTATGGTCGTCGATCCAGGTGGCCGCGAAGCAAGGGAATTCGGCGCACACACATCGGGAGAAGTATTCCTGTACGACGCTCAGGGGGCGCTGGTGTTTCAGGGAGGTATTACCGCCGGTCGAGGCCATCAAGGCGATAATCCGGGACGTTGGGCGATCACGGCATTTCTTCAGCACGGAACGACGAATTGCCCCCAGACCACCGTATATGGATGCCCACTTTTCAACTCTTAAACGGTCCAGCGCAAGAGGGCGGCATGATGACATCGTCGTTGGATGTCGGCGACAAACAGGTGGGAGCCGAGGCGGAGTTGATGTTTCGGCAACTGCGACAGCGCCTGTACGCGCGCACTGATCGCATGTTTGCCGTGCTGATGGCTTATCAATGGCTGGCCGCGGTGGTCGCGGCGCTGTGGATTTCGCCCCGCACCTGGCATGGCAGCGCCAGCCAGACGCATCTACATGTCATCATGGCGGAGTTATTAGGGGGAGTTCTTGCCAGCGTCCCGATTGTGCTGGCGATGCGCTACCCCGGCCAGGCTTTCACCCGACATACGATCGCGATCGCTCAGGTCCTCTTCTCTACGTTGCTCATTCACTTAACAGGCGGCCGGATCGAAACTCACTTTCACGTCTTTGGCTCTCTGGCGTTCTTGGCGTTTTACGGTGATTGGGCATTGCTGATCGCGCCCACGCTGATCGTGGCTGCGGATCACTTTCTGCGGGGGCTCTACTTTCCTCAGTCGGTTTACGGAGTTCTCGTGGTGAGCCCCTGGCGTTGGCTTGAGCACGCCGGCTGGGTGCTGTTCGAGGATCTGTTCTTGATCTTGTCTTGTCGCCGTAACGTGGCCGAGCTACGGCTGGTTGCCAGACGCACCGCGGAACTGAGTGAACGCACGACCGAGCTCGAATCAGCCCTGCAATCCAATCGCGCGATCGTGGATGCAGCGCTCGACGCGGTGGTCGGATTCGACGGCGCGGGACGCATCGTTGACTGGAATCCGCAAGCGGAACAACTTTTCGGGCTGACGCGCGAAGAGGCGCTTGGACGTTGGTTGACCGACGAGGGCATTCCACCCGCGTTTTGCGAATTGCACGCTCAAGGAATGGCCGAGTACCGTCGCACGGGACCGACGCGCGTTTTGAACCAGCGCGTCGAAGTCGTGGCACATAATGCCCATCGCGGCCCGTTTCCCGTGGAAGTCGCCGTGGTCCCTATCCGCCATGGCGACGATGTCAGTTTCTCGGTCTTTATCCGGGACATTACCGAGCGGCAACGCGCCGAGCAGTCGATGCTGGCGGCCAAGGAGGCGGCCATCGCCGCTGACAAGGCCAAGAGTGCGTTCTTGGCAAACATGAGCCATGAAATCCGCACGCCCTTGAACGGGATCCTCGGTTTCACGAAGCTCCTGTTGCAATCGGGCCCGGAGCTGCCAGGGAACGAGCGGGACGACTATCTCCAAACCGTCCACGGCAGCGCCACGAATCTTCTGGCGCTGATCAACGACGTGCTCGATCTTTCAAAGATCGAGGCCGGACACCTAGACGTCGAGATCATGGACTGCAACCCCGGGCAGATCATTGCCGAAGTTGCATCGCTGTTGCGGGCCAGGGCACAGGAAAAAGGGCTCCGCCTCGAAGCCCGCTGCGCAGGCGGCACGACCACGACCATTCGCACCGACCCGACTCGCCTGCGGCAACTGTTGCTCAACCTGGTCGGCAACGCCGTGAAATTCACCGACCAAGGCCAGATAGAGATCAACGCCTATTTCGTGCCGACGGCCGATCGCATTCGGTACTGCATCGATGTCACGGATACTGGCATCGGCATAGCCGAGGACCGCATTCAGCACATTTTTGATCCCTTCGTCCAAGGAGACAATTCGGTCACACGGCGGTACGGCGGCACGGGGTTGGGGCTGGCCATTTGTTGCCGCCTGGCGACGGCCCTTGGAGGCGAGCTGAGGGTGCGCAGCGTGCCCGGCCAAGGTACAACGTTTTCGGCAGAGATCGATCCCGGTCCTGTGTCGCCCGACATCAAGTTGCCGCTGGTGCCCATTGAGGTTTTTCGCCCACAGGCGTCTATCGCTTCCGCGCAGGTCGGGCAGCTTAATGGACGCGTGCTGGTCGTAGAAGATGGCGACACAAACCGCAAACTGGTCAGCCTCGTCTTACGGCGTGCTGGAGTGGAGGTGGTTGAAGCTGAGAACGGTCAGGTCGGCGTCGAGAAAGCCTCTGCCGAGCGGTTTGACCTGATCTTGATGGACATGCAAATGCCGGTGCTCGATGGCTACAACGCGACGCGACAGTTGCGGCAGCACGGCATCGACATTCCAATCATTGCCCTGACGGCCCACGCGATGAAAGGAGACGAAGAAGAGTGCATCGCTGCCGGCTGTTCGGGGTATCTCGCCAAACCGATTGATACGGATCTGCTCTTGCGCACCGTGGCCGGAATCCTGACTCGTGCCAAGCGCCGTCCAGACGTCGAGCAACCCTTGGTGTCGACGCTGCCCTTGGATGATCCAGAGTTTCAGGCCATCGTGGCAAGTTTTAGAGAGCGTTTGCTGGAGCAACTTGTCGCCATGCGGATTGCCGCCGCGGAGCAAGACCTGTCTCGGCTGCGAGAGTTGGCACACTGGCTCAAAGGGGCGGGCGGAACCGTCGGCTTCAACATCCTCAGCGTTGAAGCCGTCAAGCTCATGCAGTGCATCGACCGACAAAGCAGCACAGAGATCGGCTCGATTCTCGATGAACTAGAATCGACGGCGGCGCGAATTGCCATTCCAGACGCTGAGCCCAGCCGTAATCCATCGCTACGCTGAGAATGAATCGTCCGACCAGCGGACACACCTCCTAAAGGTTTGCGCAAGGCAGGGTAACGATCGCGCAGCTACCGACCATTGCCGGCCTGACAATTCCGCCCTCTTCGGCTTGCTAGCACGCGCCGCGCCGACAAAGACGAAAGAAGACGAAGGAACCGCCAGCGTCCGCTACACGACGTCGGGGATCGTGTACGGCGAGCGGTATTCGCGCCGTAAAGCTGGCCTCACCGAGGCCGGCTGATGGTCTCTCGTGCCTCGCGGCGGGCGACGAGCTCGGCCGGCGTGGCGATGCGCCCCTGCCGGTAGCAGGCCAGGCGATCCTCGGCCTCGCTGCGCACGAGCTCGTTGGGGGCGAAGTCGCGCACCAGCTCTTGCCAGAAGCAGGCGGCCTTGAAGTTGCCACCGGCCGCATACGCGGCGGCCAGGGCGCTGAGGACCTCATCGCGTTTGTATTTGCAGTGCACGCACGCTTCGCGGGCAGCAGTCATGGCCTGCCTGGCGTCGCGACGTTCCTCGTCCGGACAGCGAGCCAAAAACTCAGCCTTGGCGATCAAGGCGTCGTCAGATCTTGGAGACAGCTTGACAGCCGTTTCGTAGTCGGTGCGTGCCGCGTCGTAGTTGCCAAGTCTCAGGTTAGCGGCGCTTCGTAGAGAGCGCAGCTTAGCCTCGGTGCGTTGCACGGATTGCGATTTCGAAACGATCGGGATATCAAACCGAAGTGAGTTCACGTCTTCGTTCCAAGTTGGCGTTGATTTCTTGGTCACCTTCGCGGGCTCGTGGAGAGTAGCTAGGGTTTGATTGAGCTCGATGAGCGCATCTGCAACTCGGTGAAGCTTTATCAAGCATGCTGCCTGGCAAAGGCGTGCGCTTGAACAATTCGGTTGCAGCTCGATCGCTCTTGCATACGCGACTAGTGCTGCGTTCACGTTTCCAATCAACGAATGCAAATTGCCAAGGTTCTCGTATTGCTCCGCCGAAGCGGCCGGCGATTTGGCAAGCGAGATCGCTTGTTGGTAGTCAATCTCGGCTGCCGCAAATCGATGGCACCAGGCTCGGATCGCTCCCCGGAAGGCATACGCCGAAGCGTGATCGGGTTCGATTTCCAGATACGTTGTCATATCTTGTTCCGCAGCGGTCCAGTGCCCCTTTGACCCAATGAGCGCTGCGCGGAAGCATCGAAGTACAGGCACCGCCTTCACGGCTGCGTCGTCAACGAATTCAAGTTGCTTGAGCGCCTCTTGCTCTTGTCCCGTGCCCAACGCCACACTCAGGCGCGAGAAGATGAGCCATCCGCGCAGCTCGTCGTCCATGTCGGCTGTTTCGAGATCGCACAAGGGGCGACCGGTGGCCGCGTAAATCTGCATCTGCAGAATTCGGAAGAAATGATCCTTTGGTCTCCTGGAGATCCCAAGCCGGACATCCTCCAGTGCGCCCTCCATGTCCGCTTGTGCAATCCGGTACGTCGCGCGAAGCTTCAGCGATTCGATGGTGGGCGCCAATTCGACGGCTCGATCGATGTCGCGGATCGCGTTTGCTGGATCGCGCTTTTCAAGGAGATACAGCGCGCCGCGCGCGGTATACGCTTCGGCACGATCCGCTGGGCTGCCAGATGTGACTTCAATCGCTCGGCCGTAGTCTAATAGGGCCTCGTCACAGCGCTCAATTACTACGTTGATGTGCCCCTTAATTAGGTGGCCGTGGGAACTGGCAGGGTCAAGTTGTAATCCCTTGTCCACGTCCGCGAGCGCCGCTTCGCATTGTCGCGATTCGTACTGCAATTCAGCTCGCAACACGTAATAGCTGGCAGTTTCCGGAGACGTTTCGATCGCTGCGGTGACATCCCGAATCGCGTCGGCGTCACGGCGCTGTGCTCGTCGGCACAAGGCCCGCAACGCATACCAGTTCGCCGTCTCCTGAGGTTGTTTTGCCGCCACGATCTGCATCGTGTAATATAGCGGAGCATCAGCGAACGCGATCACGTCCGCGCGACGAATCCAGCCATATGCGTGACCATTCTCCGGCTCGTCGATCCACAGCCAGTCTCCCTTGATCTGGCGGACCCGGACTGGCCAGAGAATGTCCGCTGCGGTGGCGACCGTCTTCACCGCCGGGGCCCGAGGAGTCGATCGACAGCCGCGAGAGCCTCGCGCTTTGCCCCCATCGCTACGCGATGAATCGTCCGCCGACTTGGCACGGTATTTCACAGCCACCGTCCGATCGCGCGGCATGATCGCATCGCCCACCGCGATCGGACCCGTGGGCATGGCGATCTCTGCTGGGCCGACGGCTGCGGGCGTCTTGGACTTCGAATCGCCCCCACTCGAATCGTCGCCTTCGGCGTAAGCTAACAGTGGCGAGGGGGGAGTAAGCCACTCGCTCGTCGTCGCCGACGACGTGCTGCTTTCGGGCGAAACGTTCCAACTCGGTTTCTTGTCTGTTTTCTTGTCGGCCGCTTTGAAATCGACCATCCGCACCCAGCCGCGCTTGCTGTTGATGCTGACGAGTAGCCAGGGATTGCTGACGCGTTCGACCTTGACCGGCAAGGCACACGCGTATCGATACACGTAGCTCTTTCTTTCCGACGCATCCCAGATGCAGAACCGGTCCTTGCTGGTGGTGACCTGGTCGCCGACCGAGAAGCTGTCGCCGGCCAGGGCCGAAGCAAGTCGATGCGGCGCAGCCAGGCTGGCGATCGCCAGCACGACAATCAAGATGCCCCGAACCATGTGCGGAATCCTTTCCGTCGCTGGGCAGGTCGAAGCGAGCGCGGGCCGGCGGCGTGACGCGCCGGTTCCCCGATCAAGAAAACTGCCGCATCGTCAGCCAATCGCGCAGCACGGTCAAGCCAGCTTCAGCTTGCTAGCACGCGCCGCGCCGACAAAGACGAAAGAAGACGAAGGAACCGCCAGCGTCCGCTACACGACGTCGGGGATCGTGTACGGCGAGCGATATTCGCGCCGTAACAGGGCGTTGGCCTCGGCGTTCGGCTTGCCGTCGGCCGTCAAGCAGGTTTCGGTCTGCGGGTCGATCTGCAGCTTCTGCCCGCCCAGCCGGTAGCTGATGTTCGCCCACTGACACAACAGCGTGCTGCGATGCCCCTGTTCGATATCGGCGCTGGGCAGCTCGCGCGAGCGGATCGATTGGCAGAAGTTTTCCTTGTGCTCGGGATCGGGGAAGGTGCCGTGCTCTTGTTCGACGAGCACCGGCTGCCGGCTCTTCGGCCGATCGTAGACCTGCCAGCCGCAACCATGCCGGCCGACGTACATCATCTTGTCGCTGCCGTAGATCTCGATCCGTTCGGCGTTCTGTGGCCAGTAGGGGAACAGGTCGGGCCGGTTGCGCACTTCGCTGTCGCTCTTGATCATGTAGGGCGTGTAGAGCGTCAGTTCGAAGATCATCACCAGGTCGTCGAACTCATAGACGGCGACTTGCGTGTCGGGCGTTTCGAAGACCCCCTCTTCGTCGAAGCGGCCCCCGACCGAGTAGACGCTCTTGGGATAGTCCTTGCCGACGAGCCAACGGGCCAGGTCGATCTGGTGCACGCCGTCGTTGATGATGTCGCCCCCTGAGAATCGCCAGAAATGGTTCCAGCCGTTGTGATAGTTGGCGTTGTACGGCGCCGACGGGGCCGGGCCGGTCCACATGTCGTAGTCGAGCCCACTGGGGGTCGGTCCGTCGGGGACCGGCTTGGCGTTGGGCCAGCTCTTCATGTTGAAGACCTTGACCATGTGAATGCGGCCCAACTTACCGCTGTCGATGTACTCCTTGGCGTGAATGTCGTAAGGGGCACTGCGGTTCTGCGTCCCCAGTTGCACGATGCGGTTGTAGCGCCGCGCGGCCTCGACCATTTTGCGCCCTTCCCAGGGGGACTGGCTGGCCGGTTTCTCGACGTAAACGTCCTTGCCCGCCTGACAGCCCCAGACCGTGGCCAGGGCGTGCCAGTGGTCGGGCGTGGCCACGACAATGGCGTCGACCGCGTCGTCGTCGAGCACTCGGCGGATGTCTTGCACTGTTTTCGGGGCGCGCCCCTGGATCTCTTCGATCGCCTTGGCGCGCGGACCGTGTAGCGACGAATCGACATCGCAGACGTAGGCCACTTCGCAGTCGGGGCGCCGGGCGAAGTCGGGCCCCAGCACGCTGCCGCGCCCGCGAACGCCGACGATGCCCAGCACGATCTTCTCGTTCGGCGACACCGGCTTGCTGCTGGGGGCGTCGGCTGCCTTAGCGTTGTGGGCGGCGCCAACCATCGCTGCGCCGGCAGCCAGACCAAGACTTGCCTGCGACGAATGAGCCAAAAACTTACGGCGATCCAGTGCGGCCATCGTAGCCTCCTACATGCGGGCTCGAAGACTTGCCCGCCCAATTCGTCAGGCGCGGCAAAGCGAAGGTAGCGCTACTATGCGGGGTGCCGCAGGTGCTTGTCAACGATTTGGGGGGACCGCGGCCGGAGAACTGCAAAGTCAAAATGCGAGGGGGACAGGTACATGTTTTCGGCCGTCGTACGTTGGCAGGGACGACGCTGGTGAGCCGAAAATGTACCAGTCCCCGACTTTGCAGTTCTCCTGGGGGCCGTGGCGATCTCTCCGACTGTCTGCGGCTGTTGCAGAGCGCGTTACGCCCACAACTCGCGAATCGGCTCGCCGTAGTAGACGTGATGCGGGCGGTCGAGCGCATCGTGCCAGGCGGCGGTTGCCGGGATACCGAGATGGTTGTAGATCGTGGCGGCCAGGTTCTCGGGCGTTTGTGGATCGGCCGTCGGATAGGCTCCCAAGCGATCGGAAGCGCCGACGACGGTTCCGCCGCGAATCCCACCGCCGGCCAACAGCAAGCTTTGCACGGCGCCCCAGTGGTCGCGGCCGGGCAACTTGGCCCCCGGGATTTTGAAGATGCGCGGCGTGCGACCAAATTCGCCGGCGACGACGACCAACGTCGATTTGAGCAAACCGGCAGCTTCCAGATCGTCGAGGAGCGCGGTCAGCCCTTGATCCAACGGCGGCAGCAAAAAGTTTTTGAGATTCGGAAACGCCGCCTGGTGCGTGTCCCAAGTTTCGTTGTTGCCGAGATTGACTTGCACGAGCGGCACGCCGGCCTCGACCAGTCGTCGGGCCATCAGCAGCGACCAGCCAAAGCTGTTGCGCCCGTATCGCTCTTGAATCGAGTCGTCGGCGTGCGTCACGTCGATGGCCGAGCGCACCTGCGGGCTGGCCAACAGCGAGATCGCCTGCTCGCGATGTCGATCGAACGCGGCGGTGGCTGCCAATCGTTCGAGCGCGGCGCGCTGCCCGTCGATCGCTGACAACAAAGCCAGACGGTCGAGAACTCGCGAACGGCTCAGTCCTGCGGGGAGCGCCAACTGCGGAGCCTGAAAGATCAACTGCGAAGGGTTCTCCAATCCGCGCTCATGGTGAAAGCCGTGGGTCGGATACGCGCCGTAAGTTTGCGAGTTGTACGGCGAGGCTCCGATGAACCAGGGGTCGCGCTCGTCCCCCATCTGTCCCGCGAATTGACCGGGAATGACGCGGCCGGTGCGGTGAATCAGTTTCTCGGGGAGCACGGCGGCCGGCGGCAAGTTGTTGCGCGGCCGAATCTGCGAGGCGGCCACCGAGGCCAGCGCTGGCCAGTCGGTCGAGCGGGGCGTGTTCGGATCGAAGCCCAGCGGCATTTCGGTCCGCCCGCTGAGCATCACCATGTGCCCTTGCGAGTGCTCGTTGTACGGGTGGGTGAGGGACCGGATCAGGGCCCAGCGCTGGCTGGCGGCGGCCAGCTGTGGCAAGTGTTCGCTGATGAACAGCCCCGGCGTGTTGGTCGCAATCGGGGCGAACTCGCCGCGGATTTGTTCGGGGGCGTCGGGCTTGGGATCGAAGCTTTCGTGCTGCGCCAGACCCCCGGAAAGAAAGACGAAGATCACGCTGGTCGCGGTCGGCGATGTTGTCGGTCCCGTGTCGGCATCGCTCCCGCGACGTGCCGCGGCAGCCCGCAGCGGCGTTAGGTGATTGGCGCCGAGGCCCAACAACCCGATCGCTCCGGCCTGCAAGGCGGTGCGGCGAGAAAAGCGGGGATGTTGGCAGAAATTCATCGGGCGACCATCGAGGGTTTCGCGTCGCCATCAGTATAAGGGGGGTGGCCGCTGCGCCCAACGATTTGGCAATGGGCCTTTGCACAACGAGCGTTGAAGCGATCTCGCATCGCAGGGCGCGGCGGCTTATGATCCAGGGCAGTGACTTGGCTAATCCCCTGGCGGCTAAAACTCTGCGCCGGCGCGGGGCCACCACCGGCGAGATCACTATTCCACGGACGAGTACGAGGAGAAGCACATGTCGGCGATGGGATCACTGCTGAAATCGGGTACGCGACGCACCTTTCTAGGCGGGCTGGCTTGGACCGCCGCCGCTTACACGGTGCGCGGCGCCTTTGCCGAGGAGCTCGTGCGCACGCCGCGGCAGACCGAGGGGCCGTTCTATCCCGATCATTTGCCGCTCGACACGGACAACGACCTGCTGATCATCAACGACGCCATCACCCCAGGCGTCGGCGAGATCACGCACTTGACGGGGCGCATTCTCGATGCCAGCGGCGAGCCGATCCGCGGAGCGCTCGTCGAGATCTGGCAGTGCGACAGCAACGGCGCGTATCTGCACTCGGGCACCGGCAATGCCAATCGACGCGACGCAAATTTTCAGGGCTTCGGCCGTTTCTTGACCAGCTCGACCGGCGAATACTACTTCCGCACGATCAAGCCGGTCCCCTATCCCGGTCGCTCGCCGCATATTCACGTGGCAGTCAAGCTCAAGGGCCAGGAGAAGTTCACCACGCAGTGCTATGTGAAGGGTGACCCTGGCAACCCGCGCGATTTCATCTGGCAGTCGCTGCGCGATCCACGGCAGCGCGACGCAGTCACGGTCGACTTTGCTCCCATTCCCAAATCGACGATCGGCGAATTGGCGGCCCATTTCGACGTCGTGCTCGGCGTCACTCCACAGGGTTGAAGGCATGCAGCGTGTCGTATCCGCCGGGCGTGCGGTATTGCTGGTCGGCCTGGCACTGGCCGGTACAACGGAGAGCCTGGCTGATCCGCCGCGCGTGCTCGACGAGCGGCTGGTGATCGAACGGATCGCGGCCGAGCCCGATATCGTCACGCCGACAGGTTTGGCTGTCGACGCCCGTGGCCGCGTGCTGGTCGTTGAAAGTCACACGCATTTTCGTCCGGCCGATTACGACGGTCCCCAGGCCGATCGCATTCGCTTGATCGACGATGCCGACGGCAACGGGCGACCCGAACGCGTGCGAACCTTCTTCGAGGGCTCGCGGTACACGATGAACATCGCCATCGCTCGCGACGGAGGCATCTACGTCGCCGCGCGCAGCGAGATCTTTCGGTTGCGCGACACCGACGGCGACGACGTGGCCGACGAAAAGGTGACCATCGCGCGGCTCGAAACCGCCGGCGACTACCCGCACAACGGGCTGTCGGGGTTCGCCTTCGATTTCGACGATAACGTTTTCTTCGGCCTAGGCGAGAACCTCGGCGCCACGTATCGGTTGCTGGGGAGCGATGGTACCGCGCTCGAAGGGGGAGGCGAAGGGGGGAGCATCTACCGTTGCCGGCCCGACGGCTCGCAGCTCGTTCGCATCGCGACCGGATTCTGGAATCCGTTTCATGTCGCCAGCGATGCCTTCGATCGCTTGTACGCCGTCGACAACGATCCCGATTCGCGGCCCCCGTGTCGGCTGTTGCACATCGTGCCCGACGGCGACTATGGATACCGCTATCGCAACGGGCGCAAAGGCGTGCACCCCTTTACCGCTTGGAACGGCGAACTTCCTGGCACGCTGCCGATGCTCTCTGGCACGGGCGAGGCCCCATCGGGCTTACTGTCGTACGAGCATGAACTGCTGCCGGACGAGTACTTCGGCACGCTGTTGGCCACGAGCTGGGGCGATCATCGTATCGAACGCTTTCGGCTCGAGCGCCAGGGTGCTTCCTTTCGTGCGGCGGCCGAGCCGATTGTTACGGGTGGCGATGACTTTCGCCCTGTAGGCAT
Organism: Pirellulales bacterium; assembly: GCA_050184475.1. Classification (GTDB taxonomy): domain Bacteria; phylum Planctomycetota; class Planctomycetia; order Pirellulales; family JAEUIK01; genus JAIESQ01. The sequence continues at coordinate 205,938 of JBFXAH010000007.1, forward strand.
CGCGCTGGCGCCCGATGGTTCGTTGTATGTGAGCGATTGGGTCGACCGATCGTACGATCTGCACGGCAAGGGGCGCGTATGGCGCATCAGGCCGGCTGGTTCTGAACGGGCCGCAGGGGAAATCGTGGCCAACGAGGCAATCGAGCCGCGACAACTGCTCAACAGCCGCGTGCAGTCGGTGCGCGAACACGCGGCGCGGCTACTAGCTGCTGGCGACGACGCTCAACGTGGCGCACTGGTCGAGGCTCTGCGATCGTCGCCCGATGACCGGGTGCGGGCGTCGTCGTACCAGGCACTGTGGGTCGCGGATCAACTTTCGGCCGACGATGTCCAAGTCGTGCTGGCCGATCCCTCGCCCGAGGTGCGGTCGCTTGCGCTGCGTACCTTGCCCGCAGAGATGCTCGATCGGCAACAGATCGAGACATTGGCCTCGTCCGACGCGGCCGAAGTTCGCGCGGCCGCCGTAGCGCGGCTCGCCTGGAGCCGTTCGGCCGAGCTGTTGCGTGGAGCACTAACCGATGCCGATCCCTTTATCCGCAGCGCCGCGCTCTCTGCAATTCGGCACACCGCCGACTTCGAGGACTGGCGCGCGATGACCGAGTCGGACATCGCCGCGGTGCGTCTGGCGGGGACGTTGCTCGTGCGGGCAGCCGACCATCCTAGGCGGCCGGAAGTACTCGCGCATTTGTGCGATGACCCCGATCCGACAGTCCAGTTCGCGGCCGTGCAAGGGATCGGCGAGGCGCGACTGACGGCGCTCAATCCCCTGCTCGTGGGGTTATTGCTGCGCCCCGGCGGTTCGCGCGAGCTGTTCGAAGGTTGCCTGGCCTCGCTCGAACGTTTGGCCGGCGTCACGCGCACTCCGCCCGACGAGCTTCCCGGCGAACAATACGTGCTGGCGTTGCTGAACAAAGACGATGTCGCGAAGTCGCTACAGATCCGCGCTTTGCGGATGCTGCGCCCCGATCACCCGGCGTTACAACTGGAGCGGCTGGCCGAGATGCAGGCGGCGGCCGGCGACGACGAAGATCTGGCGATCGAAGTTGTGCGCACGCTGCGCGAGCGGCCCGAGCCGCAGCGCCTGGCAACGCTCCGCGAAATCGCCAAAGACGAGTCGCACAGCGAGCGCTTCCGAGCCGAAGCGATCATGGGGCTGACGCCCGACGACGCACCCTGTCGCGAATTGTTGTGGAAGCTGGCCGCGGGAACCAACACTGTGTTACGTGACGAAGCCCTGCGATCGTTGGCGGGAGCCGCGCCCAGCGAGGCCGAAATGGCAACGCTTGACGGACTCGACACCGGCGATCCGCACCTGGCCCGGCTGGTGGCGCGAGTTCGTGGTGCGACCTCTGCGGCGGGCTCGACCGACGGCTCCACTGCTGCGACGGACGCCCCGATCGATGTCGACGCCTGGCTCGCGCGGCTGGACGAAGACGGTTCGGCCGAGGTCGGCGAGCGAATTTTCTTTCACTTGCGGGGAGCCGGTTGCTGGCGTTGCCACCAGATCGAAGGTCGCGGCCGCTCGATTGGCCCCGATCTCTCGAGCATCGGCGGCACTCGCGATCGGCTGCGGTTGCTCGCGTCGCTCGTCGATCCGTCGCGCGCGATCGCGCCGCTGTTCGTGCCTTGGACGATCGAAACCGTCGACGGCCTGGTGCGCACCGGGTTGTTAGTCTCGGAGACTGTCCCTTTGGATTCTCAGCACAGCGCGGTGCAGCAACAGTATGTCGCCGCCGACGGGACAACGTTCTTGCTCGACGCGGCGGACGTTGCGCGGCGCGAGCCATCGCGGCAATCGATCATGCCGCAGGATGTCGTGCACGGCTTGTCGGATCGCGAGCTGGCCGACTTGCTGGCGTATCTCTCGAGCCGACGCTAGCCGCGGCCACTCACGGCGCTGCATCGCGGACGCGCAGGTAGCGGCCGTTGGCTTCGAGAATGCCGGCGTGCAACTCGCAGCGACGCGTGCTGTCGGGCCAGCCCCAGGCCGCAACAACGTCGCCGATCGCGATCTCCAAGTCGGTGCGGCGTACCGGCTCGGCATCGAAGGTCACCCAGGCCGGGCCGCCGGCGGTCAACAGCTTGAGCGTCCAGCGATCGGGGGGAGCGGCATCAGCGGGCACGGCGCACGGCTCGATGGCGATCACCCTTCCCAAGGCATGCCCGAACATCCCTCGCGACGCAAAGTCGGTTGCGACATGCGTACAAGCAGGCTGGCCACAGAAGGGGACCCCGTAATGCGCCGATAGTCGTCGCGCGAACGGTGCCGCGAGCACATTGGCGGGCCAATTTGCTGCGTCGATGCGCGGCACGGAACCGCCGGCCCCGGCATCCTGGGCCGATGCGCCGATCGCAACCCTGAGACCGTCGCCAGTCGGATCGGCTGTCAAAAGCGACGCAGGAACGACCGCCAACGAAGTGGCCTCGCCCGGCGCGCCAAAAGCCGCGAAGGCGACGCACCATGTGCCAGGCTCGATCACCAGATCGGCGATGCGACCGAGAGCATCTCCTGCGAAGTTCGCGACCGCATCGAGCTCGCGAAACAGCTTCAACGTGGCGACCGGCGCCGGTGCACCCCACACAGGGATACCGTCGTCGGCGCGCAGGCGGAAGGTTCGCCCTTCGTAAGTCACTTCGACCGGCAGCACCAGTCGATCGGGGCTAATGAGCGCTTCGCAGCCGCGTACTTCGATCGCCTTGCCCGGCTCCAGGCCCAGATTCTGATCGACCACGTGCCATATTGGTCCGAGATCGACTCCCCAAACCAGCCCTTCGACCTCGACCCAAACTCGCACCCCTGGCACCAAAACGCAGACGGGCCAGGCGGCGGCCACTCCCAGCACCGTGCCGCGCAAAGTGATCTTCCTGTCGGGGGCAAAGAGCGCGTTGTAGTCGCTCCCCGGTGCCCAGCCCCACCAGCGATCGACGCAGGGTGGCTGCCAGGCGCGGCCGAAATGGCGATAGACGTCGTTAAGCCAGACCAGTCGATCCACAAGCGGTGCGCCTGCCGCATCGATCGGCGGCCAGGTCGGGGCGTCGCGCCAGATGTGGCTCGCCGCCGGAATCGAGAGCCGAATCGTCGCGAGCCCACCGGCACCCCCCGCGTGATAGATCGCCATGGCGGCGGGCAAGACCTTGCTGGGGGCGATCTCAGCGGCTTCGCCCGCTTGTTCGTCATCGTCGCTGGCGGGGCGAACCAAGAATGCGGCCACCCGGCTCGACTCGACGTCGATCAGTACGTCGTCGACGGCGCCGACCGGCGTGCCGACTAGATCGACGACCGGCGTGTCGAGCAGGCGACTCGCGCGCAAAAACACAGCCTGTTCGCTTGCGGGGCCTTGCCCAACAGGAGCTTCCGCACGTCGATTCTGTCCCGCGCAAGGCTGCGAACCGTACAAGTCAGCGGCCATTACCAACAGCATCGCGCTGCGGGAGAGCCAGCGGCAGGCGATTTCGAAATCGATCATACGTTATCCAATGGGGCGTACAGAATGGCGACCAGTTGCCGTGCGCGAAACAGCGCGATCACCCGTTCCATCATGATTCGCGCACCGCGCGCGTGTAAGACCCGCGCTACGGCAAGGGGGACGAGCCGGCGCCGAGCAGCGCGGCCAGGGCCGCCACGAGTCGATCGATCTGGTCGGCGCGATTGTAGAGATGGCAGGAGACGCGCAGGATGATGCGCCCACCCCAGACGTTGAGCGGAACTTCGATCCCCCAGCGTTTCCACAGAATGTCCTGCCAGGCTCGCGCACGCCGTGGAAGCTCGTCGGGCGACGCAACGGAGCCGGCCAGTTCGGGGAGCGCCACGGCCACCATCGAGGCGTACCAGTCCGCCGAGTCGGGGACGAGCGGTTCGGCACCGAGCGCCTCGATCAATTGCCCTCGGGCGTAGCGGGCCAGGTCGTGCGTCTGCTGGCGAAATCGCTCCAGTCCCACCTGCTCGATCAGTTCGATCGCCGTCGCCACGGCCAGCCAGGCCGAGGGATCGCGCGTGCCGGCCCAATGGAATTCTCCCCGCCAGTTCACCGCTTGGTCCTGTGGCATCGTCCCCCAACTCGTCACCGCCGGACGCACGAGCGACTGCACGCGAGGATGGACGAAGAGAAAGCCCGATCCAAGTGGGGCGCTGAGCCATTTGTGGCAACTGGCGGCGTAGAAGTCGACGTCGAGCTGGTCGATTGCCAGCGGCACCTGCACTAAAGCGTGCGGCCCGTCGACGACGATCCAGAGCGTTTCGTCGCAAACGTTGGCGTGGCGCCGGCGAGCTTCGCAGACGATCTCAGCCACGGGAAAAACGACCGCTGTTGCCGACGTCACGTGACTGACGACCAGCACGCGCGTCCGCGATGTCAGCGGCGCCAGCAAGGCATCGACGACCTGATCGGCCGAATTGAGCGGTGCCCCAATCGCCGGTGTGTGGACGATTGCGCCGCAGCGCTGGGCCGTCTGACGCCAGAGCCGAGCCACGGCGCCGTACTCGTGATCGCCCATAATGATTTCGTCGCCGGCCCGCAGCGGCAGGCTGACCGCGGCGGCATTCATGCCGGTCGTGGCGTTGTCGACGAAAACCAGGTTGTCGGGCGCGGTGCCGACGAAATTTGCCAACCGAGTCAGGGCGGAGTCGAGATACGGTTGATATCGCCGGCAGAGGAAATCGACGGGGTCGCTCGCCAGTTCCGCGCGCAGCTTCGCTTGTGCCGCCAGCACCGGGGCGGGGGTCAGGCCGAACGAACCATGGTTCAAGTAGGTCACATCGGCTCGCACATCCCACAACTCGGCGAGTTGCGACAAGGCGGCATCGCGCGAAGGTGCCTGCATGGCGGGTCCACCGGGGCTGTGCGCGGGCTTGCTGGGCTGGTTTGGCAAAGTGTCCCCTCGGCTGACTCGGTAACCGACGATTCGTTCGTTCCGTGGGGGCGACCAATCGTGGACGGTTTTTGGCGTCGATTTTTTCGCATCCCGTCGGATTAGCCCGCAACCGAGGAGAAAAGTCCCTCTTCCCTCGGTTAGAGGGCTAAGCTACCATTCGGTTGAGAGGAAACCGAGAGCGTCGGACGGCTTCCCGCCTTGGACAGGTCTCCTGTCCCTGCCGTCGGCGTTCTTGTCAGGGGTCGCTCCCCGCGGCCTGGTGAGTGTCTAGATCCCGTTGTGATCTATCAATCGAGTTTTGTCAGCTATCACGCGCGTGATCGCGCGCGTTTCGCATGCCCGAACCAGCACTCAGCTCCCTGAAGTCTGACGCCAACGGCCTCGCTGCCGATTGCCAGCGCAATTGGCGAGTCGAGCGCCGTGCCGACGGCGCCATTCTGGTGCGCGTGCCTTCGTGGGATCGGGCCGGGCGACGGCTGCCCGACGCGGTCTTCTCATTTCGTAACGGCGATCCTCAGTATCTGCGCTGGGACGAATTCTTGCGACAGCGCAGCGAGTAACTGGTTCGCATCTGCCGAAGCGCCATGATGGGGTGCTCGTTTTGCCGCGGGAGACTCTCGTCCGAACGGCCGCGCCGAGCTAAGATTCGCGAATTGTCTTCGACGGCGCCAAGCTAAGCATTACGCGAGTTGAACCTCCACGTGCCATCCCCCGCTCCGACCTCCGAGGTAGCGCCTCGCCAGGTCTCTTCCGAGCCAATACCGCCGGCCGTGGTCGACGCCGATAATAGTCCAGCCGGCGCGCCGACTTCGCTCCCCTACATCTGGATGCTCTGCGGGGCGACGTCGTTCGCCGCCATGGGGGGGTTCGCGCACGCCTTGGGGGGCGACGTCGACTGGCGGATTGTGGCGCTGGTGCGTTCGGCCTTGGCCGTGATCTTCTCGGCTGGGGCAGCCTGGTATGCCGGCGCCCAGTTAACCGTTTGGGGATCGCGCTCGCTGTGGTTGCGCAGCCTGGCCGGCAGCGGCAGCATGCTCTGCAACTTCTACGCGCTCACGCACTTGCCGGTGTCGAGCTCGCTGACGCTGACCAATACGTTTCCGATCTGGATCGCGATTCTCTCGTGGCCGATGCTCGGCGCTCCGCCTCGCCGTGACGCTTGGATTGCCATCGCCATTGGTCTGGCCGGGGTGCTGCTGCTGCAACTGAGCATGGAAGAGTCGGAACCGCGGCCCCTGGCACACTCCGACTTGCTGGCCAGCCTGGCGGCGCTGGGGGGCGGTTTCTTCACGGCCCTGGCGATGATCGGCCTGCACCGCCTCAAAGCTGTGGCGCCAGAGACCATCGTGGCCCACTTCTCCGGCGTGGCGTTGCTGGTTTGCGGCGCCGCCGTGATGATCGGGCCGCTCGACAATTCGGCTCCATCGCTCGTCGCCCCCCGGCTGCTGACCTTTTTTCTCGGCTTGGGCATTTCGGGCACCGTTGGCCAGTTCCTGTTGACCAAAGCGTTGGCGAGCGGCCCGCCCGCGAAGGTATCGGTCGTGGCGCTCTCGCAAGTCGGTTTCGGCGCGGTGCTGGACATCGTCATCTGGCAGCGCGAATTCACCCTGATGGGGCTTTCGGGCATGCTGCTCGTCGTGGCGCCGACCGCGTGGCTGATCGTACGTCGCGAAGTGCGGGCGGCCATGAATCGCGCTTAGAAACGCCGCGTTGTTAGCGCGCTGCGAGGCCGCTCAGGCCGCTGCGGTGTTTGCCGGGGGAACTGCCGGCGCGGCGTCAAATGGCAGCCGAGGCCGCGGACCGCTGCTGCTGACGGCTTTCGGCGTGACTGGTGTCGAGCGACAGCGTCAACGCGACATCCCAACGACCGTTTTCGTCGGCGACGATGTGCCAGTGAGGCAACACGGCCACCGACTGATGGACGAGCTCGAATCCCCCTTCGCTCTGGCTGACCGTCTCGATCGGGAAGGTCCAGAAATGCGTTGGTCGCGAGGCGTGTAGCCCCACGCCGATGCCTAACCACTCGTCGGCCAACCCCAGTTCGGTCACCTCGTGCAGGTCGAGCCAGCTACCGAGATGGCCCAAATGCTGGTGCCGGGCGTCGAAGAAGTAGCGGTCGTCGGCTCCCGCCGGCAAGCCGGCGAAGTTGAACTCGACGGCGAAATGGATGGGCTGCCCGGGTGGCAGGCCTTCGAGCGCGTAAACGATTTCCAGCGCGGGATTGCCCGCTTCGACCGTGATACTTTTGGCGATTCGCAACGGCCGGCCGTAGGCGACTCCGACTCGTTGCAGGTGTACTTGCACCACGTTGGGGCTGCGACGCACGCGGGCTTCGAACACGCCGTCAAGAAAATCGCCCTGCTCGGCAGTCTGGCCGCCAATCACGTGCTCGAGCGAGGCAGCCGGATCGTAGAAATGATCCAGCAAGCTCTTGCGAGGATAGGCGTCGTATTGAATGCGACGTTCGAGCCCTTCCTGTTTGAAGATGATGCGTTCGTGGATGCTGGCGACGTCGCCCCCCCCTTGTTGGCCGGCCAGCACCTTGCGGTGGTACGCCTCGGGGTGGCGCGTCATGGTCGCCAGCAGGTTGAGGCCGATCGCGCGGACATCGAGCTCGTAGAGCTGCCCGCCGCGCGACGGCGCCACCAGGGCCAGGAGTTTGTCGTTGGCCAGTTGCACCTCTTGTCGCGCGTCGAGGTTGAAGTCGGCGGCTTGGGCCTCGACCCAGTTGCCGGTGCGGCCCACGGCCTGATTGAGCAAGTTCTCGGCCGCAATCAGCCGCTGATAGATGGCATTTCGCAGATGCGGCAAATAGATGCCGCCGAAGGCTCCGTGCCAATAGGCACAGTTGCATTGACCGCGATAGAGCTCCTCGCGCGCCCGATCGAGCAACTGGAACGCGTTACCCCCGGCCAGCGGTGTCGTCACGTGCGGCGCCGGAATGCGCGATGGCACGCCATTGGACGACGCGTTCCCCTTGCGCTCGCCAGCCGCGGCCAATCGCTGGCTGATGGCCAGCATCCGCGTGTACATCTCGTCCGCTTCGGGATACTTGACCTTGAAATTGCGCCAGAAGCCGCCGCGGACGAAGCGCTTCAGAACGGGCCAGCGCGGATCGTGTTCCAGCTCGTGACAGACGCGGTCGTAATCGACGATCTGCTCGGCGGGCAGTGCCCACTCGGTCATTTCGCGATAGCTCGAATCGGGGAGATAGACCTTGCCCGCCGGCGGCACTTCGTCGACCGCCTCGGCCAACGTGCACATCGTGAGCCACGACTGGTTGGCCATCAGGGCGTCGAGGAAGCGGCGCAGCCAGCCGTTGGTGTAGACGTGCTGGTGCGTTCCTGGCCAGGTGCCGAACTTCTCGCCGTCGTCGCCGAACACCACCACGCTGCCAGGGTGCATCTCGGCGACATAGGCCAGATGATCGATCGTCTGTTGCGGATCGGCAAACGGGATCGTGTACCGCAACCGTTCGCTGCCGGGGAAGACCTTGAGCAGATGGCCGTCATCCTCGGTGATGTAGTAGTTGTAAAGTTGCTCGTCGGTCAACCCGGCGTTCTTGAAATGGAAGTCGTCGAGGATGACATACTCGATACCGGCACTGGCCAAATCGCTGGCCAGCGATTGCTCCCAGACCCGTTCGGGTACCCAGGCGCCGCGGACCTTGGCCCCCAGGCGGCGTTCGATCCACTGCGAGTGCTGGCGGATTTGCCCGATGCGGTCGCGGCTGGGGAGCATCGGCAAGATGGCCTCTTGCCAGGGGCCGCCGATTAACTCGACGCGACCGGACGCGACCAGTCCAGCGACGCGGTCCAAGTAGTCGGGATGATTGCCGGAGAGCCACTCGGTGAGGCACCCACTGTTGTGCAGCGCGAAGCGAATGCTGGGGTAGTCTTCCAGCACATCGAGAAACGGCAAGTAGCTCTCGCGATAGGCTTGCTCGAAGACGCCGTCGAAATTGCCGACCGGCTGATGGTTATGCAGCGCGAGAACCAAACGAAGCGGGGGTGCCATGCCCTATATACCTATCCATTCAGGTCCGCGGTCGCAGGAGCAAAGGGTCACGACGGCGGTGGGACTTGCTAGCTCGAGGGTGTTTCTTCCGGGAATGCGTTCCGACTAACCGTGACGACGACGGTAACTCGCCACCGTTGGGTACGATTTCGCTCAGTTAGCTACTCGTGGCCAGGCGTGAGTGTGTGCGGAGGGGCACGCTCGGCTACCCAGGTTCTCTGACCGGAACGGTTTGCCGGCCTTGCGCCAGCACCTCGACATCTCGCAAGAAGGCCGCGGCTTCCTCCGGACCGACCGGATTGATGTAAAAGCCGCTGCCCCACTCAAAGCCCGCCGGCTTCGTCAAACGCGGTATAACCTCTATATGCCAGTGATAGTGGTATAGCTCGGGTGTGTCAAACGGCGAGTTGTGCAGGATGTAGTGATAGGCCGGCCGGTCGAGTGCGATCTCGATCTTGCCGATGGTTTGCCGCAGCACGCTGGCGAGCTCTTCCACGCCGTGCTTCTGGATGTTCTCGAAATGGCTGCCGTGCGCTTTGGGTAGAATCCAGGTCTCGAACGGGAAGCGGCTGGCAAACGGGCAGAACGCCACGAAGCCGGGCGTGTCGAGCACGATCCGTTTTTCGAAGGTCAGCTCCTGCTGGATCATGTCGCAGAACACGCAACGGCCCCGGTAATTGTAGAACTCCAAGGCGCCGGTCATTTCTTCCCACACGTTGATCGGCACGATGGGGGTCACGATCAACTGGCTGTGCGTGTGTTCCAGCGATGCCCCGGCCGCGGCGCCGACGTTCTTGAAGATCATGCCGTACACGAGCCGGGGATCTTTCTTCAGGTCGACGAGCCGGTCGCGATAGATCCACAACACTTCTTCGATCTGCGCGGCGCTCAGGTCGGCGGTGCTCAACACGTGCTTGGGCGATTCGATGATCACCTCGTGCGCGCCCACGCCGCGCATCAGGTCGTAGATCCCCTCGCCGCGCTTGTGTAATTCGCCTTCGATCTCCAGCGCCGGAAACTTGTTCGGCACCACGCGCACCCGCCAGTCGCGGCCGTTGCGCGCGGCGCCGTGCGGGCGATAGGCGATGATTTCATCGGGGCAGGCGTCTTCGTTCCCCTCGCAGAAGGGGCAAAATCGGCCAGGGCTGATCGCCGGGGCTTGCTCGAAATCGTGCGGCCGCTTGGCGCGGCTCTTGGCAATGATGACCCACCGCCCGGAGACGGGGTCCTTGCGCAACTCGGGTGCGTCGGGTCTCGCTTCGGACATGACACTCGCGGGGATAGAACCAGCTAGGCCTACACTTGCCACATGATCAGCTCGTACTCGGGCGAGGGGACCGTCGTTTCGATCGCTCCCTCGCGCGGCACGCGCTCGACCGGCTGATCGTCGGTCAACAGTTCGATAAAGAAACACAACGGCTCGTCCGAGCCGGTCGCTAGGCTCGCGAACGGCACGGACAGTTCGACGATCGAATCGCCCGCGGCCAGAATGCCCGACTCGGCCACGGCCACGTCGCGATGGTAGAACTGCACGATCGGCTGGTTGCTGGTGGGGTGCGTGACCCACAGCTCGAACCCGGCAGGGTCGAGGAAGGTCACCCGCACGCAGTCGATCGCCGCCAATTGTTCGGCCACGCTGCCGCCACGGGCGTCGAGCCGCAGATACAGCCGCTCGGTATCGAAGCCGAAGAACACGTCGCTCACCAGGCCGTCGCCCGCCATTGTCATAGTGCCTCGGCCACGGTCGCAAATATAGCGCCCGGCGTTGATCCATTCGAAATACGTCCGCCGGCCGTCGACCCGGACGTTGACCAACCCGCGCGGAGCGCTGTAGGGGGCTTTCGCCTCGTGCGCGCGGGAAATGGGCTTCAGCAACTCGAGCGGGGGCATTTCGCCCAACAGCAGGTAGACATTCTGCAAATGCTTGCGAAATAGGCGATCGAAGACGCCATCTTGGGCACTGCTGTGATCGTCGCCGAACCACCAGAACCAGTCGCTCCCTTCGGCAATCTGCAGTTCGCGCCAGGCGCCGGCCAACTGCGAGGGCGTGTGCTGGCCCGCCTTTTCGGCGGCCATCAAGTGGTGCCGGGTTTCGGTCACGGCGTCCCAGGCCCGATTGCATTCCGGATGCCCGATCCAGATGCCGAAGTTGTGCTGTATCCAACTACCGGGAAAGAGGTACCCGATGCGATCGCTGGCCGGGTAACGGTCGAGATAGTCGCAAACCCTGGTCGCGCGAATCGAGGGATGCGAAGCGATGCGGCGATAAAGCGTGCGAAGGAATTCAACGCCCCCGCCCGGGTAGTATTCCCAGCAGTTCTCGCCGTCGAGGATGATGCTGACCAGCGCCGGGCGATGGCCGGTCTTGCCGCGCGTGGCGTGGGCGATGGCGTCGATCTTGCCCAGGAAATCGTCGACCGCGTGTCCCGTCGCGTAACGCTGGTAATGAAAGCCGATCTGATCGCTCATCGCATGATCGCGGAAGATCGCTTGCACGGCGCGGCCGCGCTCCTCGATCCGCCAAGGGCGATAAAGCATCTCCGGATTGCGCAAAAAGCCTGCTCCGTCGCGCGACACCCAGCCGTCGGTCGAGCACGACAGGATCTGTTCGTCGGTGGCGATCCATTCGATCCCCGCGTCGGCCGCCATCGGGACCAGCGCCTGGCAGACCGAGCCCTCCGAGGGCCACATGCCGCGAGGTTTGCTGCCGAAAAGTTCCTCGTGAAAGGCGACCGCCTGGCGGATGTGTTTTTCGGCGTCTTCGGCATATCCTTCGAGCAATCGCGGCAAATGCACATCGGGCATCGCCCGCCGCGCCAGACGCTTGTCGCACAACAGCGGAATGATCGGGTGGTAAAACGGCGTCGTCGTCAGCTCGACCTGCCCACGCTCGGCGAGGCGGCGATGCAGCGGCAACACTTCGCGCAACAGGTCCAGTTGCCGCTCGAGCAGCCATTGCTTGTCCTGCTCGGTGTAGTTGTGACCGCGGGCGCGGAATTCGGCCAGGTCGCGGTGCACCTCAAACGCCAGCGGGTGAATCCATGTCAGATTCGACCACACCTGCAGGTCGATCAGATCTTGCTTGCGGAACCGCTTGGCGGCGCGGAGCGGCGGATCGACGTGCAGGCCCCGCTTTTGGTAGAGCTCGAGGTAGCGCGGATACGGGCGGATCATCTGGTCCGGATGGACCATGAAAAAATTGTCGAGCAGATAAATCAGGTCTTCTTCGCCGAGACCGTCGGCCGGCAACCGCGATACCCGCAGGTGCGTGTCTTCGCGCCCCAGATCGGTGTAGGCCCGCAATTGCAGCAGCAGGCTGGGCACCAGGTTGATCGTGGCGCGCAACTCAGGGACCTCCCAGAGGTGCATCGCCATGCCCCAATAGTCCTTGGTGCCGTGCAATCGCACCCAGGGCATGGGGTTTTCGCCCCCGACATCATCCGGGTAATACGGTTGGTGCTGGTGCCAGAAAAACGCCAGGCAGGTCTCGTGCATCGCAATCCTTCGCGCGAGAGATACAGTTCCGTCTTGCTAGCATCTGATTTCGAGGCGGTCGAGCCGGAGTTCGCCATTCCGCCCGAGCGTTTGGCTCGCTGGTGCGGTCCCGACAGTGCTAATTGCGCGCCGTTTCCAGTTGCCGAGACGCCACGCGCTCGTAAAGGCTTACGTACTGGCGGGCACTCCGCTGCCACGACCAGTCCTGCCGCATGCCGGTCAGCATGACGCGTGCCCACCCTTCGGGCTGCTCGTAGAGCCGACAAGCGCGTTGCACCGCCTCCTTAAGGGCCAGGGCACTGTACTCGTGGAAACTAAAGCCGTTGGCGGTTCCGGCGGCGAAGGTCTCTTCGCTGACACCAGTAATCGTGTCGGCCAACCCGCCCGTGGCACGCACAACCGGCACGGCTCCGTAACGCAGGCTGTAGAGCTGATTCAACCCGCACGGCTCGTAACGGCTCGGCATGAGAAACATGTCCGCCCCGGCTTCGATCCGGTGCGCCAGCGGATCGCTGAATTCGAGCCGCACGGCGATCTTCTGCGGATAGCGATCGGCCAAGCGCGAAAAGAGCTCGTGGTATTTCGGATCGCCGGTCCCCAAGAGCACCCATTGGGCGTCGAGCGTGTCGACAGCTTCGCGAATTACTTGGGCGATCAGGTCGATTCCCTTCTGGTCTGCCAATCGCCCGATGAAGCCCAACATGGGTTTGCGCGGCTCGACCGGGAGTCCCAGCTCTTCTTGCAGAGCGCGCTTGCTGGCGGCCTTGCCCTGCAGGGCGGTTGAGACGTCGTAACGCATGGCCAGGTGAGGGTCGTTCGACGGGTTCCACTGCGTGTAATCGACGCCGTTGAGAATGCCCGTCAGCACGGCGCTGCGCTGACGCAGCACGCCATCGAGGCCGCAACCTTGCTCCTCGCCCTGGATTTCCTGAGCGTAACGGGGGCTCACGGTTGTGATCTGGTCGGCAAACGCCAGCCCGGTCTTAAGCAGGTTGAGCTTGCCGTAGAACTCCATCTGTTGCCAGTTGAAGTACTTCCAATCCAGACCGGTCAACACCATGTCCCAGTGCCAGAACGTCCCCTGGTAGGCCAGGTTATGCACGGTGAAAACCGAGTGCATCTGCTCGTAGCCGGGCACGCCGCGATATTCGACCTTCAAGTAAGCGGGGATCAGCCCCGTTTGCCAGTCGTTGGCATGGACGATGTCGATGTGCAGATCGAGCAACCGAATCGCTTCCAAGGTCGCGCGGCTGAAAAAGACGAATCGCTCGCAGTTGTCGATGAAGTCCTTGCCGTTCTCCCGGTACAATTCGTCGCGGTTGTAGTAGTCGTCTTGCTGCACCAGGTAGACCGGCACGGATGAGTTCGGAAGCTGGCTGCGCAGCAGCGTTCCGCGGACCGTCTTGCGACCGATCGGAATCGAAAGATTTACGCCCGTGGCCTCGATCGGCACCCCCGCGTCGTAGACATGCCGGTAGGCGGGCAGAATCACCGTGACGCGTTGCCCCAGCCGGGCCAATTCGACCGGCAAGGCACCGCAAACGTCGGCCAGGCCGCCGCTCTTGGCGAAGGGGACCGCCTCGCTGGTGGCCAGCAAAATATTCACGATCGAGTGGCTCCAGCGTCCCCGGTCGTGATAGCGCCCGGGGAACAAAACTCGCGATTATTCCTAGCTCGAACCTAGCAAAATCGGCACAAAAGGAAAAGCTGGGCAGCCCCGCCCGCCAAGCATCCACGCTAAGGATTGGTCGCGGCAACGTGCGAGTCAAGGCAACGAAAATGCCCTAATCGTGTTACGCACGGCGGCCGAACTTAGTTGGCCACCGGCTCAGCCGCGGCGCCATTGGCCAATGGTTCTGTGCGCTCCAGGTAGCTGAACAAGTCGCGGAGTTGCGCCGGCGTCAGCTTTTCGACGAGCCCTTCTGGCATGAGTGACTTTTCAGCCGGCTCAATTGCTTCGATGTCGCCGCGCGCCACTATTGTACGCTCGTTCTTGGCATCGACCAGCGTTAGCGACTCGGCCGACTGTTCGATGACCAGCCCTGCGAGGACACGCCCGTCGACCAAAAGCGCCTGATAGCCGAGATACTCCTTGCGGATCTGATCGCTGGGGTCGACCAGACTCGTAAGCAAGAACTGGCGGTCGCCACGATTGGCCGACGTCAGGTCGGGTCCGATCTGGTTCCCTTCGCCGAACAAACGGTGACACGTCCCGCAATGCTCCTTGAACAGCGCGCGGCCGAGTTGCGGGTCGCCAGGTCCGGCCCGTAGGTCGTTGTTCAGCCGGCGCACGACGGCCAACCGTTCCTCGGGCGTGCTCTCGCGGAAGCGGCCAAAGCGCCTGACGAGCCGTTCGTCGAGCGCCGCGTCGTGATGTTGGGCCATCCGGCGGACCTCCTCGGGCGTGACCACATCGGCGGGGATCGCCCCCGCGTCAATGGCATCGAGGAGCTTCGCCGACCAGGTGGCTCGTGAGACGAGCAGGCCGCGCGCGGCGCCCTTCCAAAGGTCATCCTGCCTGTCATACGCGGCTAGCACGCGTTTGGCGATTGCGGAATCGTCGAAGCGCGCCAGGCGAGTGAGCACCGCCGACCGCATCGGTACCTCACCTGGACTGTCGCAGGCGACAGCGAGCAGAACCGGCACTGCCTCGGTCCCGTCGGCAGTCTCGGCGAATAGCCAAAGCCAGGGGTTGTCCGGCGACAAATGCGATCGTGCCCGCCTGGCCTCGTGGGACACGTAGTCTCGCGCCGACTGATACCCGACCCAGGCACCGAATTCAACGAGCTGATCGGTGCGTTTGGTCTCCCAATGCAATGCCAACAGTTCGCGCAGCGGATCGGGCACGGCCACGTGCCGATTTCCCTTCACTCCTTGAATTGACCCGCTGAGCACGGTTTCGAGCTGACCTCGTTTCTCGGCCAACTTCCAAAGGCGCGCCAGGGCTTGCCAATCCAATTCCGACGCGGCACCGCTCCAACGACGCGCAAGACGTTCGATCAACGACGGTGGCCAAGCTTCGATCGTCTCCAGGGCTGCCAGAACCAACTCGTACTCCGTCGCGTGGGCTTCGAGCGCCCACCACAAGAGGAGTTGGAAGCGCTCGTTGCTTGAACCGTCTTCAGCGGGTGGCCCCACGTCGGCGGCGCTCGAATCTGCGGCTAGGGGGCTTTGCGACAGGGCCGCGATAATTGGCAATGCTTGCTCGGCCGGCAGCCGCTTGGCGGTACACGCCAATTGGCTGCACACGACCGACGATCGCTCGCGCTCGGCGAGTTCGAGCAAGGCCTCGAGCTGGCCGGCGGTTAAACGACGCGAATCTCCCCAGAACCGTACGACCCATTCGCGAATTGCCGGCTCGCGACGGCCTAACAACTCGATACCCAGCGAATCATCGAGTCGGCCCGTAGCGCCCAAAATCCACAGCGCGGCAAGTGCCAGTTGTTCGTCGGTGCTCTCGCGAGCCAGCGCCGCGAGTTGCGGACGAATCGACTCGTCGTCACGCTCGATGAGGAGCCGCCGCGCTTCGGCTCGCTGCCAACCGTTCGGATGTGAAAGCAGCTCAAGAAGCTCGTCGCCCGACAGTTTCGCCAGATCGAATTCCTGTAGCGGCGGCGTGTCGCCCGCCACGATCTTATAAATCCGTCCGTTCGTCCGATCCCACTCGGCATCGGGATCCGGATGTGCCGTGCGTTGGTCGTGCCAATCGGCCACGTAGACCGAACCGTCGGGCCCCAGCGCGCAATCGACCGGCGCGAACCAGTCGTCGTTGGCCCGCAGAAGCTCGCCACCGAAGTCGGCCGTGAAACTCGCACCATTGGCCCGCAGGCGATGCCAGTTGACCGTGTGGCCGAGCAAATCGCAGGCGATGTACGTGTCGGCGAACTCGCCAGGGAAGGTGCTCCCCTGGTAGACGATGCCGCCGCAGGTGACGTGGCCGCCGCGAAAATCCTGGTAGGGGACGTGATCGAGATAGCCGAACGAATACTTGTTGTGCAGCGCGCCGTGCTTTTCAAAGCTCTTCCAGTAGTAGCCCCCCTGCACCTGGTGCAGGCAGGCGTAGCCGCCGTAGTTGGTGCCGACGATCAACTGCCCATGGCGATCGAAGTCGACCCCCCAGGTGTTTCCCCCGCCTTCGACGAAGAGTTCGAACTCGCGCGTCCGGGGATGATAGCGCCACACTCCCTGTTGAAAGGAGATGCCGCGGATGTTGGCCGTGACCGTGCTCCCTTGCGCGCCGTACAGCCAGCCATCGGGGCCCCAGACCAGCGAGTTGGCCAGCGCGTGGGCGTCTTCCATGCCGAAGCCAGAGAGGAGAACCTCGGGGTCGTCGTCGGGCACGTCATCCCGATCGCGGTCGGGGTAGAACAATAGATAGGGAGCTTGCACAACGAACACGCCGCCGTACCCCAGCGCTAGGCCGGTGGCCAGGTTCAGCCCGTCGACGAAGTTCTTGGCCCGGTCGGCGCGGCCGTCGCCGTCGGCGTCTTCCAGAATCGTGATCCGGTCGGCGCCGCGCGGCCCGCGCGGCGGCGGTTCCGGCACCCGATCGTAAACCGTGCGCGAGTAGCGATCGACCGTCACCCGCGTCAGTCCAGCCGGATTCGGATACTGCAAATACTGAATGACCCACAGCCGGCCGCGGTCGTCGAAGTTCATGGCGACCGGCTGCCGTACCAGCGGTTCGGCGGCGACCAACTGCGCGGCAAAGCCCTCGGGCAATTGCATCCGCCGCACGGCTTCTTCGGGCGGGTAGCCCTGCGCTAGTGCAGGCGATGTCGAAGCAAGCGCGCACGCGAACGACGCCAGCCCAATCATCCCGCGGCGGAGTGTGCACCAATTACCCATCAACTGGTGATGCCCATCACGAAGTCTTCGACGCGCGGGCGGCGATTGCGTCCAAGGGGACAATCCGCGCGGGTTGTTTCGATGTCGCCACCAGGTCGCAAATCAGGTCGATCGTCTTGAAGTCGGGGTCGACGACCCCCAGGCAGGACGGGTGAGCGAGAAAGTCGTAGACCGCGCCGTGCTCCAGGCACCAGGTCAATCCGCGACCCGTCGCTTCGAGAAACGATTCCAACGGCCAGCGGCCGCTGCGGAAGGCTGTCACGTCGCTGGCCGGGCTCATCGGCACTTCGACGAGCCCCGAAGGATAGACGAAAGGCTGCGCCGCCCCCTGGGCCGCCACGATTGACTCGAAGACTGACTCGTCGGGGGCGGACTCTGGCGGAGCCGTTCCGGGCGCGGCGGTCGGCTGCGTGCCAAGTTCGTGCGCCGGA
Source organism: Pirellulales bacterium (assembly GCA_050184475.1). GTDB lineage: Bacteria > Planctomycetota > Planctomycetia > Pirellulales > JAEUIK01 > JAIESQ01. Next base: position 223,601 of record JBFXAH010000007.1, read on the forward strand.
TATTTGCTGCTCACCCAGGAAAAGCCCAACTCGAGCAACATTTGCTGAATATCAGGCCGATCGGCCAGCCCGTCGTGGAATCCGCCCGGCGTGCGAAAGCCTGCAGGCTCAATGCCGAGCCGCTCCTTCAAGGCCAGGTTTGTCAGGCGGATGTTTTCGGCGATCACTTCGCCTGGTTTGCGGCCCGCCACCAACCAAGGAGCGCGCTGAAAGCGAAACTGCAGGTCGTTTAGGGTTTGCGCTTTGACGTTGACGTGATCGTAGGTGTGATTGCCGACCGAGTGCCCTTCGTCGACAATCTCCGCGAGCCAGTCGCTGTCAGGCTGCTCGAACACCCGTCCCACGGCAAAAAAGTGAACCAGGCCGCCGCGGCATTTCACGCGCCGAGCCGCCTCGCAGGCGTAATGTTTCGTGGCCTCGTCGAGATTCCCTTTTTCGTAGTCCCAGCGAGTGTCGGTCCATTGGGGAAAATTGCGGCTCATCTCCAGATCGAGCGTGATCGCCACCAGCGCTTCATCCCCCAATCGCTCGCGACTTTGGGGCGCGCCTGGCTCTGTTGAAATAGCAGTTCCTGGCCAACCTGCGAGCGATGCGGCCAACGATGCCGCGCAACTTCGCTCGAAAAACTGTCGTCGCGTGCAGTTCGTCAGCCGACTGGAGAGGTTTCGGGACATGGCAACTGCTCGGCATTGGGTCGTCGGTTGGAATCGACTCCCGACACGGTTCGTGTAGCTTGCTCGCCCACGAGTATAATGACCGGGATGAACGAGGTCGAAAGCCAACTACCCGCCGACTCCGAGACCACTTTCGACGCTTCGGCGGCGGTCATCCCGGGGCGCGAGGCCGCCTTCGAAGCCCGCGCCATCACCAAGGTCTATCACATGGGCGAAGTCCAGGTGCAGGCGCTGCGGGGCGTCGACCTGGCTTTGTACGAAGGGGAGTTCGTTGTGCTGCTGGGCCCCTCGGGGAGCGGCAAGTCGACGTTGCTGAACATTCTGGGGGGGCTCGACATTCCCACCTCGGGATCGGTGCGCTATCACCATCACGACTTGACCGCGGCGGGCGAGGCGGCGCTGACGCGCTACCGCCGCGAGCACGTCGGTTTCGTGTTTCAGTTCTACAATCTGATCCCCAGCCTGACTGCGGAAGAAAACGTGGCCCTGGTGACGGAGATCGCCGTTGATCCCATGCGCCCCGACGATGCGTTGCGGCTCGTGGGGCTCGGCGAACGCTTGCACCACTTTCCCGCGCAGCTTTCCGGCGGCGAGCAGCAGCGCGTGGCGATCGCCCGTGCCGTGGCCAAGCGGCCGAGCGTGCTATTGTGCGACGAGCCGACCGGGGCACTCGATGTGCGTACCGGTATGGTGGTGCTCGAGGCAATCGAGCGGATCAATCGCGATCTGGGGACCACGACGGTCGTGATCACGCACAACGCCAGCATCGCCGACATGGCCGACCGGGTGATTTCGCTTTCCGACGGCCGCATCGCCGGCGTCAAGCACAACGCCACCAAGAAGCCGCCCCGCGAACTGGAGTGGTGAGTCGTGTCACACTTGCGATTGCGACTGCCGATTCGTGCTCTCGATCGCAAGCTGTTGCGCGACCTGTGGGATATCAAGGAACAGGCGTTGGCGATCGCGGCGGTCATCGCCTGCGGCGTGGCAACTTTCGTGATGTCGCTGACCACGCTGCGCTCGTTGGAGCTGACGCGGGCGACTTATTACGATCGTTACCGCTTCGCCGATGTGTTCGCGATGGTCAAGCGGGCTCCGCAGTCACTCGTCGCGCAGATCTCCGAGATCCCCGGTGTCTCGATCGTCGAAACGCGCATCGTCCGCGACGTGACGCTCGACGTGCCGGGGCTCAACGAGCCAGCCGTGGGCCGCCTGGTCTCGATCCCCGAAAGTCGCGAGCCGGCCCTTAACTCGGTCTATCTCCGTAAAGGACGCTACCTGGCACCCGGCCACAACGACGAAGTGCTCTGCAGCGAAGGCTTCGCGAACAAACATGGCTACGAGCCAGGCGATAAGCTGATCGCGGTGATCAATGGCCGCAAGAAGCAGCTCAAGATTGTCGGTGTCGCGCTGTCGCCCGAGTTCATCTACACGATTCGCTCTGGCGACGTGATCCCCGACGACAAACGCTTCGCCGTGCTCTGGATGGGGCGCGAACCAGTTGAAGCGGCCTTCGACATGGACGGGGCGTTCAACGACGTCTGCTTGTCGCTGATGCCAGGCGCCATCGAAGACGAGGTCATCCGCCGGCTCGACCTGCTCACCGATCGCTATGGCGGGCTGGGGGCTTACGCCCGCAGTGACCAGGTCTCGGACAAGTTCCTGGCCAACGAACTGCAGCAATTGCGTGGCATGGCGCTATTGGCGCCCACGATCTTCCTCTCGGTGGCCGCGTTTTTGTTGAACGTCGTGCTGGGGCGGATCATCGGCACGCAGCGCGAGCAGATCGCCGCGCTCAAGGCCTTCGGCTACACGAATCTCGCAGTCGGCGTGCACTACCTGAAGCTGGTGCTCTGCCTGACGTTGGTCGGCGTGGCGCTGGGCTGTGTGTTCGGGGTGTGGCTCGGCCGCAACCTCACCGAGCTTTACACCACGTTCTATCACTTCCCCGTGTTGCAGTTTGACCTCGGGCCGGATGTGATCGCGCTGGGCGTGCTGGTCAGTGCCGGGGCGGCGGTGTTCGGCACGCTGGGAGCAGTGCGCCGGGCAGTGATCTTGCCGCCGGCCGAAGCCATGCGCCCCGAGCCGCCGGCCATGTACCGCAAGACCTTGATCGAGCGACTGGGCCTGGTGCGGTTGCTCTCCCCCTCGGCAAGGATGATCCTCCGCCACCTCGAGCGGCAGCCGATCAAGGCGGGCATGTCCTCGCTGGGGATCGCGTTGGCCGTGGGCGTGTTGATCCTGGGGAGCTTCTCGCTCGACGCCATCAACTACATGATGGACATCAACTTCAACGTGGCCCAAAGGCACGACGTCAGCGTCACGTTCGTCGAGCCGCACGCCTCGAGCACCTTGCACGAACTGGAGCATCTGCCGGGCGTGATGCTGGCCGAACCGTACCGCAGCGTGCCGATCCGGGTGCGGGCCGGCAATCGCTCGCGCCGCGTCGCCCTGATGGGGCTCGAATCGCAAGCCCGTCTGCAACGTTTGATCAACGATCAGGTCAAACCGGTACCGCTCCCCGCGCAAGGGCTGGTGCTCGGGTCGTCGCTGGCCGAACGGCTCGGCGTGCACACCGGCGATCGCGTGCGCATCGAAGTTCTCGAGGGACAGCGCGTTACGCGCGACGTGCCGATTGTCGCGCTGGTCAACGAATTCGTCGGGTCGGGCGTCTACATGGAGCTGCGGGCACTCAATCGTCTGTTGCGCGAGGGGGCCACGGTCTCGGGCGGCTACCTGATGGCCGATTCGAAGCAGATCGAGCAGCTCTATTGGAAACTCAAACGCACGCCGGGCGTGGCCGCGGTGACGGTCAACGAGGCAGCCGTGCGCAACTTTCAGGAAACGATCGCCGAAAACATGCTGCGGATGCGGTTCTTCAACATCATGTTCGCCGTGGTGATCGCCTGCGGCGTGGTGTACAACAGCGCCCGCATCGCCTTGGCCGAGCGCGCCCGCGAGCTGGCGAGCCTGCGCGTGTTGGGATTCACGAGGGCGGAAATCTCCACGATCCTGTTAGGCGAGCTAGCCGTGCTCACGCTGGCGGCGATTCCGTTGGGGATGTTGATCGGCCGGCTGCTGGCGGAGTTCGTGATCGCGTCGGTCGATACGGAGTTGTTCCGGCTGCCGCTGATCATCAACGCCTCGACCTATGGCACGGCGGTGTTGGTCGTCGTAATCGCGGCCCTGGTGTCGGGGCTGATCGTGCGCCGTAAGCTCGACCACTTGGATCTGGTGTCGGTACTCAAAACGAGAGATTGATCGCGTCGCCCGTCTTGGATTGGGGGCTTTCACGGATTTCGCAGAGTATTCAGGCTCGAGCCACGAGGATCGTCGTGACTGCAACTTGCTTGACTGCAGCGAGAAAACGCTGGCAGCGAATCTTTAGTTATATCGGCGCGGGTTTGATCGCAATGAGTCTTGCTACCATCGGCGATGCGGCGTCTCGCTGCAGGGCCGTCGAACCGGTGCGCGTGATCTTCGACACCGACATGGGCAACGACATCGACGACGCGCTGGCGCTCGGCGTGTTGCACGCCCTGGCGAGCCGCAGTGAGTGCCGGATCGAGGCGGTCACGATTTCCAAGGACAATCGTTTCGCGGCGCCGTACGTCGACCTGGTGAACACGTTCTACGGTCGGCCCGATATCCCCCTTGGCCTGGTGCGCGATGGCGCCACGCCCGACGACAGTCGCTACACCCGCGAAACGGTGCTGGCGATCGACGAGGGCCATCCCCGCTGGCCTCGGCGCCAATCGCCCGAGGCGCCGCCCCCCGATGCCGTGGCGGTGTTGCGTCGCACGTTGGCCGCCGCACCCGATCGCTCGGTGGTGCCGGTCGTCGTCGGGTTTTCGACCAACTTCGCCCGGCTGCTCGACTCGCCGGCCGACGAGCACAGCCAACTGGCGGGGGTCGAACTCTGCCAGCAGAAGTGTCGGCTGCTGGTGATGATGGCCGGCATGTTCAGCCTGGCCGGGCGACACAAAGAGTACAACGTGTTCGTCGATTTGCCGGCCGCAAAACGCGTGTTCGCCGCCTGGCCGACGGAAATCGTCGTCAGCGGCTTCGAGGTGGGCCAAGCGATCAAATTTCCCGCGTCGAGCATCGATCGCGACTTCGACTACGTCGCTCACCACCCGCTTAAGGAGGCTTACATACTCTATCAACGGATGCCGTACGATCGCGAGACGTGGGACTTGACCGCGGCGCTGTACGCGGTCCGACCGGAGCATGGGTACTTTCAGCTCTCGCCCCCTGGCACGATACGCGTCGATGACGAAATGATCACGCGCTTCGACGAGTCGCCGGCGGGAAAGCACCGCTACCTGATGGTCGACTCGTTGGGCATCGCCCGGGCGCGGGAGGCTCTGGTGCAACTGGCCAGCCAGCCGCCGTGCACGACAGCGACGGAACGCGAGTCGCCGCGCGGCACGCGTCCGTAGGCCATCGCCAAGCGCCTTGGCTCGGCCCTATTCGAAGTCGTCGAAGACGTCGGCGGCACCCTCGTCGCCGGCCTCTTCAGCGCCGAAATCGTCGGCACCCATGTCGTCGGCGGGCGCGGGGGCCGGGGGTGGGGCTGCCGGCGCGGCAGCCGGAGCCGCTGCCGCGGCATCTTCTTCGTCGAACGCGCTGGCCTCGGGCTGGAGACGCTCACGCGGATGGCGCGGGCGGAAACGCTGCGTTACGTTGCCAGTCGAAACCGGAACGCCCCCATCGGGCACGGGCGCCTTAAAATCGCGCGGCCGAGAGCCATCGTACCGCAACACATGGCGGGCGTCTTTCCAGCCAATGTGTTCGAGAAACCTCTCCAACGAGAGGACTTCGACACCTAACTGTTCGGCCTGGGCCTTGAGTTGGCCAACCTTGACCTCAATGTTGTCCTTGGCCTCGCCGAGCACCAGGTAGCGGGTGTCGAGGGTGATCTGCCCCTCTTCGTTACCGGCGTCGTCGAGTTCGGCGTCGATCGTGCCGCCGGCCATCGCGATCAAATCGCGAATCATGGCCCGATCGCTATGATCGTCGTCGTCGACGTCCATGAAACCCGCCAGGGCAAAGCGCTGCGCGTGGCCGGGGTCCCACAGAGGGGACTCAATCTTGTCGCCAGGGACGATCGGATCGATGATTTCGTCCTCGAGAATTCGCGCTTCGGCCAAGTGCGGCCCCAGGATGCGGGTGATTTCGACCTTGGCCTTGAGATTCTTGCTGACGCCGCCGTTTTCCTCCAGGCCGTAGACGCTAAAGCCCAACTGGCGCGGCACATTGTCGTCGTAGCCGACGTTGATCCAGACGATACCGCTGCGCTGATTGACCTTGCGGACCTCGCCGTCGGCGACGAATTCAGACCTGCCACGCAAGTGGTCGATCCTGTCCTGTGCCTTGTCGAGTTGCGCCTTGAGCAGCGCGATTTCCTGGTTGAGTTTGCTGACCATCTTGTTATTCTGCTCGTTAAGCGAGTCGACCTCGCTCTGCAGCCGATCACGTTCCTTGGCCAGATCGGCCTTGGAGTTCTCGAGCCGCTGCACATCTTCCTGAAACTTCGCGGTCCGGGCGCTGACGTCGTCGCGCGTGGTGTCGACTTCAGTGCGGTGCTCTTCGATCTGCGTATCTTTGACTTCCTCGCGCTCTTCGTTGTGTTCCTTGAGCGACTGCTCCGCCTTCTGCGTGACCTCCAGGTTCTTGGTGACATCGGCGACGCGGGCCGCCAGGTTGATCAAGGCCGCGCGGTAATTGCGAGTTTCCTTGGGGACGGTGTCGGCGAACTTCGTCAGGTCGGCCTCCGAGTCCGTGCGGATCTTGTCGGTCGGATCCTCGGGCGCGAATCCGATCAACTGCTTAATCTCGTTGAGTTCCCCTTGCAGCCGGGACATATCCGACTGCGCTTTGCGGGCGTCGGATTGATCCTTAGCCGATTGCTCGAGCTGCGTGTCGTACTTGTGGAAAAACAGAAACGTCGTCGCGATCAACAACACGGTGAGCATCACGAAGACGATCAAGGCGATTTGCAGTCCCTGATTCTCATTCGCGGCCATGACGCACTCTCCTCAAGGGGAATCCCGACCGTAGGCCCAGCGGCAGACCAGCCCGACCCGTCGCTTGACTAGCTCTCAACCAAGAACGTCGGCACTCGCGCTACGATCCCGGTTCCGACGAGACCAAGTAGACGTGTGCCGGGGGGGCGCGCACCGGCAACGCCGGCCGCGACTGCTCGAAACTCCATCGTAGTCATGGGTTGCGGCGCCGTCAATTCTGCAAATTGAGACAAGAATCGCACAAAAAAGCCCAGGGTAGACAGCCTTGGCCCGCAGCATTGGTTGCTGGGCGACCGTCTACCCTGGGCTTGTACGCAGTCGAAGTTCGAAATCGCCGTTACTTCTTCCCCAACTCGGTTTCGAGCCGCTTGACGACTTGCGGGCTGTCGGGCTCCATCGAGGGTTCGTAGCGGGCGACGACTTTGCCGTCTCGTCCGATCACGAACTTGGTGAAGTTCCACTTGATGGGGCCCGAGAACTCGGGGTTGGTCGTTTCCGACGTCAGGAACTTGTAGAAGTCGCTGGCGTTTTTGCCGTTCACGTCGATCTTAGCCATCATGTCGAATTTCACGTTGTAATTCGTCTTGCAGAACTCGGCGATGTCGGCGTTTGTGCCGGGTTCCTGCCCCAGGAACTGGTTGCACGGGAATCCAATGATGGTTAGACCCTGATCGGCGTATTTTTCGTGCAGCTTTTCGAGCGCCTCGTACTGCGGCGTATACCCACAGTTGCTGGCCGTGTTGACGATCAAGAGCACCTTGCCCTGGTACTTGGATAGATCGACTTCCTTGCCGGCGATGTCCTCGACCTTGAAGCTCAAGGCGGCGGGCGCTTTGTCGTCGGCCGGGGCATCGGCGGCGACGGCCACACCCACGCCCAACAGCAGCGCGGACGCCATCGCAACACAGACAATACTTCTCACGGTGATCTCCTCACGTACGGATGATTTGGAAACGGTGGTTGGCAATCGCGGTTGTCGCGGCCGCGCCGGGTGGGGCGAACCAACCCGTGGCGGGCGGCCGTTCACGGCAAACTATCTGCCCCACGGATGGATGTCAAAAACTCGCCGACTTCTACCCGTCGGCAGGTTCAGGGGGCGTCGGTCGTCGTGTCCTCTGCGGCGGTTTCGGCCGGAGTATCGAGCAGTTCCTCGATGAGCGTTTCTAGATCGCGCGCGTTGGCCTCGCCGCTCCCTACCCGGATCATCCGCACTTTGCCGGTGCGGTCGATCAGCACCATTTGCGGGATGCCACTCACGCCGTAACGCTCGGAGAGTGTTGCCCCCTCGGGCATGTAGGCCAGGCGGTGCTTAAGCTGGTGATGCTCGGCGAATTTGACCAGGGCCGCGAGCTCGTCCTCGGGGGAGATCCCTTCCACCTTGGTGCCGCGCCCCGCCGCGGCGTCCCAGCCGTAGTTGTAGTACTTGGTTAGACCGATGATTACCAAACCGCGATCGCCATACTTGTCGTGCCAGTCGCGCAGATGGGGAAAGCAGGCGATGCACGGGCCGCACCAAACCGCCCAGAAGTCGAGCAAGACGACCTTGCCTTTGAGGTCTTCATCGGTCAGCGGGTCGCCGTTGACCCAGGCCGAAGTTTCGAGTGGAAATGCCGGCTGACCGATCAGCGCCATGCGGGCCTGCTCGCTGGCCACGCGGCGGATGAACGAGCGCACCTGGTTCTTCAGCGGATCGATCGGCACCGGCGCGGCCGCCGCGCCCGGGGACTCGGGCACAAGGGCTTCGCCCAAGAGTTTGGCGATTGCGTCGGCGTCGGCAAAACGATCGTCGGAGAGCATTTGCCAGCCGGACGCCAACGCCGACTCGGCACACGAGCGGCGAACCGCGGCGTCGATTCGCTCGTCCTTGAGCGCCTTGCCTAAGAGCTGTAAGTAGTCGGACTCCGCGGCCGCCGAGGGTTCGGCCGCTGCCTCAGGGGCCGACGACTTCTCCCACTGCAGTCTGGCCAGCGGCAACAGCGCCTGCAGCGCGGCGGCATCGTCGGGGGCGGCGTCGTATGCGGTTCGGGCGTTCGCGAGCGATTCTTCGAGCAACGCGCGGCTGGCGTCGGCTTGCCCCATTCGCTCCAACTGACGGATCTTCAGGGCGGTCAGTTCGGCGATCGTCGCCGGCGAACCCAGCCCCCCCTGCTTTGCTTCGTCGGTGGCCAGGGCCGCTAGTTCGCGGTCGATGCGCTCCAAGGCCACGTCGTCGGCCTTGGCCCGACCATAGGCTGCGACGACTTGCTCAACGCGCTTCAAGTAGTTGCTCGCCGCGTTGGCCTGCTGCGCTAGCGTTGCGCGAGCCAGGTCGAGGGCGGCGCCGTAGTGATCGGCGGCCGCGCGAAACTGACCCGCGCGCATCTGATGGGTGGCAACCGCCATGTGCAGTTGCGCGACGTGTTCGGGCGCCAGCGCATCGGCGGCCTTGGCCAGGCTCGCTTCGGCCTCGGCCAGGGAATTCCGGTTCGAGGCCTGGGCATTGATCAGGAGAATCCAGGCCTCGACGCTGGCCGGTTCGACGGTGATCACCGCCTGCGCGTGACGCACCGCATCGTCGGTTCGTTGCAGATAGCGAGCATAGACTTCTGCCACCGCCAAATGATCGGGTACTGACAGTTTGTTGGGGTCGTCGGCTTCGATCTCGCTAACCAAAGCCGAAAGCTCGTCGCGCTGTGCCTTTAAGGCCTCCTGTAACTGGGCACGATTGCCGCGCGCGGCCACCAAGGCGGATTGCGCTCGACTGCGGATCTGCTCGACGCGCTCGGATACGGTTCCCGCGGACTCGGGCGTGGCCGTGTCCGTTGCTGCGGGAGCATCAGCATCGTCCGCGGCCGTGCCGACGGCGACAGCGCCTACCAGCGGCATCGCTAAACCGACCAGGCAGCCAGCGAGATAGCGTGACCGACGTTGGCTCATCGAAGGGCCCTCCACTTCTGCGACAAAATCTTCGTGTGTTGTCGTTAAGACGCGTGACGCTTACGGAGAGATGTAAACTCGCCTCATGGTACTCTCTTCGAGAGACTATTGCACAGGAGCCGCGGAACCAACCGTTTCAGCATGCCAGCAACTTCCGCGACGCGGCCGCGGCTGGTCGCTCGACGCCACGCATCAGGGAGTGTTGCTCGTTTCCGGTTCCTCGCCGCTGATGTATGGCGAGACGGGTGTTTCGCTGCTCCCGGGTTCCCGCGGTCCGAGAATTCTGTGCACCATTACCTCGGCCGGTTGTTCTTTTAGCTGAAAGCGGTGGTGCTTCGGATCGGGGATATTTCCCCACGGCAGTGCGGGTACCTGATCGTAACTGGCGCGCAAGCGATGGCGTGCCAGTTCTCGCAATACGGCGTTGTGGCCGATACGCAAGTTCGGACGAATGACCGCGAACCGCAAATGGCCTTGATCGGGCGCCTCGGTGCGAAAGGCACACATGCCGCCACGCACCGTGGCATCGGTATAGAACATGAAGGGAACATCTTCGTAATTGACGAGCACTTCGTCTCCCGGTTTGAGCTCCGGTCCCAGTCGCACAATCAGATCGCGATTGGGATCGGGTCCATCGGCGACCAAGTCGAGATACATCGCAGACAATTCGGGTCGAATCAGCGTCCCTGGATCGCTCAAGGTCCGGCACTTCGCGGGAATGGCCAATGCCACGGGCAGGGCCACGAGCGGCGTCAGGGCCAGGACGGCGGCGATCGCAATACCAACCACGACTCGCAAATCGTTGGCCGCGCGACCACCGAATACCAGGTCGACCATCCCAAGCACGACGTAGGCCAGGACCAGGGCGGCCAGCGGCGTTGCCGGCATGAGGTATCGGTAAAACGGATACGGCGACACCACGGGCACCCAGACAAGCAGCGCCAGGCATATGCACGCCGCCAGGGCGGCCACACGTCTGCCGGCGCTCTGCGGCGTCTTGCATAGCAGCACGATCGGCAACAAGGCCAGCGCCAACAGCGGCAACTGGAATTGATTGAAATTGAATAGCGAACTCAGAATATTGTCTTGCAGCGACGCATATCTCGGTTTCATGCGAGTCGCCAACTCGTAGTAGTAGATCCACGGCGCGACGAACAGGCCCAGGACGGCGAACGTCAGCAGACTGCGCCATCGCCCACCGACGCCGCTCCAAATGGCATGCACGCACAACACGCCTATCACCGGCCAGAAGCTACCGTAGTCGCACTGGAACAGGCACCACGCAAAGACGACGAAAACCCAGCGGCCCCAGCGCTTGCCATCCGACCAGCGCAAATACGCGCCGAAGGTCAGCAGCAGAAAGAGCGACGACAGGGCGTAGTACCGGCACTGCCTGACGTGCAATACCCAGAAGACATTCGTTAACAACAACAACACCGCCACGAGCGCCATGGGCCAATCGTCGAACCAGCGCAGCACCATCCGAAACAGAATCACGACCGTGGCGATTCCACAGAGAGCGAATGGCAACCGCGCGGCCAGTGTCGTCTTGCCGAAAGCCGCCAAAGTGATCGCCGAGGCAACGAACTGCCCCCACGGTTGACCAATCCAAGTTGTGTCCGCTTTGAAATCGCCGCGCTCGACCAATATGGCGATGACTTCGCGCGGCGGCAGGCTGGCCAGCTTGTCGGCCAACTTGGCGTCGTAGGTGTCCATCGTGATCAGATTGCGGCCGTCGTAGGCCAGCGGTTTGCCGTACCGCAGCATTCGTTCGGCCATCTCGGCGGTCGCCGCTTCGTCCTGCCAGAGGTAGCGTGTCCCCAGATTCCAACAGAGCAGCAGCGCCGCCGCCAAGACGACGGCCATCAGCGCTATCCAAAATGCGGTGCTGGATCGAATGCCCGTGCGGTGCCGCACGATATCGTCCCCTGCTTTCGCAAAATCGGCTGCGGGTTCACGATCGGCTGTCGCCATGCCTGGCTGCTCAAGAAAAAAGGGGCCGCCATCGCGGTGCGGCCCCCAAAGGACCAGCAACGCGCTGAATAGTGTAATTGTCGAGGCCAGTCGTTTCCGCCATCCGCGGGCTTGTGAGCAGTGGATTAATACAAAAATGGGTCACTGGCCAGACACGAAGTGAACGGCGAAAATGCGAGCGGCCGATTGACGCGTCCGTGCGAATAATCCCGATCTGCGACGCAGGACAGCCAGCTTCAGCATAAAGGAACCCCGCCATGGCCAACGTCAAACCGATCCCCGACGGCTACCACAGTGTGACTCCTTACCTGTACATCGACGGCGCGGCCCGCGCGCTCGAGTTCTACAAACAGGCTTTTGGCGCCACGGAGGTCATGCGGCTCGACGCGCCTGGGGGAAAAATCGGCCATGCCGAAATCAAAATTGGCGATTCGCACATCATGTTGGCCGACGAGTTCCCCGACATGGGTGCCCGCAGCCCCAGCTCGCTGGGCGGTTCTGCCGTCGGTTTGATGGTCTACACGCCCGACGTCGACGCGGTCGTCGAGCGGGCGGTCAAGGCCGGCGCCAAGCTCGAACATGCCGTCGAAGAAAAGTTCTACGGCGATCGCATGGGCGGAATCGTCGACCCGTTTGGGCACAGGTGGTACGTCGCGACTCACATCGAGGACGTCCCTCCCGACGAGATGGCCAAGCGAGCGGCCGCCGCCATGAGCGGTTCACAATCGCCCGCTTAGGCTTCTTGGTCGAGCTCGTGGGGCAGGTGCGTGAGCACTTCGCACCCCTCGTCGGTCACCAAAAAGTTGCGCTCGTAGCGCATGCCGGCCACGCCCGAAATGTATTGCCCCGGCTCGATGGCGATGACGTCGCCGGCCACGAGCGTGTCGGTGCTTGCGGGCACGAGGTAGGGCGGATCGGGGTGGCCGAGTCCGATGCCGTGCCCCGAGTGCGAGCGGAAGTTCTCCGCCAGATGTTTGCCGGCGAAGCTCGAGCGCACGGCGGCGTCGATGTCGCGCGCCGCGCGGCCGGCGCGTACCTGCTCAATGCCTGCGGTAAGGGCGTCCTGACAAGCGTCGAACAAGCGACGCTGTTCGGTCGTGGGCTTCGCGCCACAGACGAACGTGTTGCAGACGTCGCCCCGGTAGCCGCGCACGATGACCGACATGTCGAGAATCACCAGGTCGCCCCGCTCGATGACCCGGTCGCTGGGAGGGCCGCCGACCTTTTCGCAGCGCGGACCCGAAACAAAATCGCCATAAATCTGCACCGCCTCGCCGGCGGCTTCGCAGGCGGCCGCTTGCACGAGCCGGAAGAAGTCGTGCTCGGTCATGCCGGGCCGCACGCCGCGCAGCGCGGCCAGTTCGGCCGCGTCGCCGGCGGCCATCGCCCGGCGCAGTACCGCCAGTTCGTCGGGGTCCTTGGCCCGCTTGAGTTCGAATAGAATCGGATCGACTGAATGAAGCTGCAGTTTCGGCCGCGCGGCACGCAGTCCTGCAACGAGACCCGCGGGCACGGCGGCCGCTTCGATGCCGAGGATGTCGCCCGGGCAGTTCTGCATTTGCTCGAGCGCGCTGGCGACGAGCAACTCGCGACGCGCCGGCGCGCTGGTGCGGCCGTCGTACCAGGTCGGGGCGATCACATTATCGACCAGCGCCTGGTCGGCGAACATCTTCAATTGGTTATCGCAAATGAGGGTCGCCGAGCTGTCGCGCCCCAGGATGAGAATCGCCCCGCCGTTGGTGCTGCGGAAAATAAACGGCGACTGATAGTAGTTCGCCAGATAGACCAGGTGTTGCGGATCGGCGATGACGATCCAATCGACGCCGGCGTCGACCCGATTCCAAAGTCGCGCTCGCCGCTGCCGGCAGCCTTCGAGAGTTAGCATCGCGGGGTCCGATCCATTGGGGTACGTCTCGTGCCGGAGTACGCGAGGGCCGCCCGGATTCGCGGTTCCGACGAGGCTCGCAGGGTGGACATGCGCCCCGAAGGTCGCCGGGTTTGGTTGATCGTAGGCGGGCACGTTGTTAGCATCAAGACGCAGCCGAAGCGGCGGCAAACCCCGGCACCGGCCATCCCAACCACGCGCGAGATGTTCTTATGCTGACGCTCACCAGCGACGCTCAGGTGCGCACCTGCGACGGGTTATCGCGACGCGACTTTCTGCAGGCCGGCACGCTCGGTGCCATTGGCTTGTCGCTACCGCAGTTGTTGGCTGCCGAAGCGCGAGGCGCCGTTGATGCCAAGGCCGATCGCCGTAGCGTGATCATGATCTTCAATCTCGGCGCGCCGAGTCAGCTCGACACTTGGGACATGAAGCCCGCGGCCCCGGCCGAAGTGCGCGGCCCGTTTCAGCCGATCACGACGACGAGCCCCGAGATTCAGATTTCCGAGATCTTTCCGCGGATGGCGCGCCACGCCGACAAGTTCTCGCTGGTGCGCAGTTGCTACCACACGGCCGCAGCCGTGCACGACACCGGCCATCAGATGATGCAAACCGGGCGGCTCTTCACCGGCGGCATCAACACGCCGCACGCCGGTTGCGTGACGAGCTACCTGCTAGGCAGGCGCACCGATCTGCCCGCTCACGTGCTGTTGCCAGAACCGATGGGGCGCACCGGCGGCAACCTGCCGCACGGGCAGGACGCCGGCTTCTTGGGCAAGGCCTACGACCCGTTCGTGCTGATGGCCGATCCATCGCAAGCCAACTTCAAAGTTCCCGATTTGCTGCCGCCGGCCGAGATCGGCGAAGCGCGGCTGGCGCGGCGCCGCCGGCTGAAGTCGATCGTCGAGCAGACGGTCCGCGATTTTGAAGCCAGCGACAATGCCCAATTGCTCGACAGCAATTTCGAGGCGGCGTTTCGCCTGATGACCAGCCCGCAGGCGCGCGACGCCTTCGATCTATCGAAAGAGCCCCCACAGGTGCGCGAGCGCTACGGGCAAACGCGGTTCGGTCAGTGCTGCCTGCTGGCCCGCCGACTGGTCGAGGCCGGTGTGCGGTTCGTCACCGTCAACACCTTCCTGACCGTCTTCGACGAGATCACCTGGGACATTCACGGCTCGAAGCCCTTCACTTCAATCGAAGGCATGCGCGACATCGTCGCGCCGATGTACGACCAGGCCTATAGCGCGTTGATCGAAGACCTGCACGATCGCGGGCTCTTGGGCGATACGCTGGTTTGCTCGCTGGCCGAATTCGGCCGCACCCCGAAAGTGAACCCGGCCGGCGGGCGCGATCACTGGCCGCAATGCTGGACTAGCATGTTCGCCGGCGGCGGCGTGCACGGGGGGCGCGTCGTGGGGCGCAGCGACGCCATCGGCGGTGTGCCTGCCGAGCGGCCGGTCGATTCGTCCGAAGTCGTGGCCACGATCTTCCGCAGCTTGGGGCTCGATCTGGAGACGAAGCTCCCCGGTCCGCAGTCGCGACCCTTCCCGTTGGTCGACTTCGGCAAGCACGCGATCGAAGAGCTGTTCTAGGTCGGCTGGGGTAGCGGAGCAGCAGTGAAGCGCGCCGCAGTCGAATTATCTAGCGCACGGCGACTTTGCGCGGCTTCGAGTCGAGCGTCACCAGCGCTTGCTCGACGGCCGCTTTGAATTGATCGACCGGAACATAGCCCGGTATCGTCCCCAGATCTTCACCGTCGGGACCTTTGAAGACGATGTGCGGGAAGCCGTTGGCCCCCAGCGCTCGCGCGGCTCCCTTCTCGGTATCGCCGTCGACGATCACCAGCACAAATAACTCCAGCAGCCGGCGCACGTCCGGGTCGGTCAGATCGTCGGCTGCCAGCTTCTTGCACCAACCGCACCAGGTTGTCGTGACGAATAGCATGGCAGGCTTCTTTTCGGCCTGGGCTTTGGCCATGCCCGCATCGTAGCCGATCACGAACGGCAAGCCCTGCGTGTGGTCCGCCCACTTGTCGCCGTTGCCGGCCGATGGCGTACTCGATCCGCTGGAGCAGCCGACCAGGACAATCGCAACGACCACGAGTCCCAGGTTAAAGAATGTTCGACGTAACATGGCGACGCTCCCAAAGTCCTGTGCGGTTGTGGACGCTGCCATCAGCCTAACACTTCGACCGAATTCTCGCACCCGCTACGTCAAGTCGCGATACTCGCGAGTGCTGAACACCCACAGGGCCAGCACGATACCGCCCAGCGACAGCCAGGCCAGCGCCTGCACGGCCGTTTGGGCCGACACCGGCACGAACCAGGTGGGGTCGGGGGCACTCAGCCCGTGTTGCGCCCCCAGGTCGTACATCATCGAACGCCCGTAGAAACTCACGGCGATGCGTTTGACGATGCCCGGCATATTGCCCAGGAAGTACTCCATGAACAGCGCATAGATCAGCGCGACGATCGTCGAATGGCGAAACGTGACCGCGAACAGATGAAACAGGCAGACATAGGCCAGTGTCATGTAAAACACTGCCGGCAAGTAGAGCGAGAAGGCCGCCCGCCCGACCTCGCCCGCAAGCTGACAGAAGATGAAGAAGCTCGCCACGACAACTCCCAGCACCAAGGGCAACGTGGCCAGGAATTTGGCCAGCAGGATCAGCCAGCGCGGGATCGGTCGCACGAGCAGAAACAGCAAGGTACGATCCTCGCGGTCTCCCCCTACGCTCGTCGTCGCGTACGCCAGCGCGCAAACCGGTATCACGAACAGCGTGAACAAGAAAATCATGAAGTCGGTGCTGAACTCGTCGAACGTCTCCTCGGTGGTCCCCAGGTCGTAGCGTTGATAGGCCAAGAACATCATGCAGGCGACCAGCGGCACCAGCACCATCAAGGTGTTGGCCGACCAAAACAAACGCTGAAACGACAGCGTCAATAGCGTAAACCAGGCGCGGGCGAGCTTCATCCGGCATCCTGTTGCAGGTAATTGAAGACGGCGTCGGCCCCCAGGTCGAGCGTTTCGAAGCGCTCGATTTCGATTTCGTCCCCCAGGGCAATCTGGCCGAGCGCTGTATAGAACCGGACGGGCGTGAGCGTGCGCACGGTGAGCACATCGTCCTGAAAATCGAGCGACTGCACCTCGGGCAGTTCCGCCAGTTGGGCGGCCAACTGCCGCACCGGGCGGGCCACGATCCGCACCGCGAACGGCTGGTCTTCGATCAAGCCGCGCACTTCGGACAGGGTCCCCGAGGCGACGATTCGCCCACGAGCGATCATCAACATCGAGTCGGTCAACTGCTCGACTTCGACGAGCAAATGGCTCGAAACCAGGATGGTTTTGCCGCGCTCGGCCAGCGCGACCAGCAAGCGGCTCAAATCGCGACGGCCACCGGGGTCGATCCCCGTCATCGGTTCGTCGAGCAAAAGAATCGGGGGATCGTGGACCAGGGCCTGAGCAAGCTTGATGCGTTGCCGCATGCCATGGCTGCAGCCGCCGATGCGGCGGTCGCCACGTTCGACCATGCCGACTTCGGCGAGCGCGAACTCGGCGCGATCACGCGCTTCGCGAGCGGGATAGCCGTTGAGTCGCGCCATGTTGGTGACGAACTCGCGCCCCGTCATCTCTTCGTAAAACGTGTTGATGTCGGGACTGAAGCCGATCGACGCCTTGGCCGCGGCCGACCAGGCGCGATGGTCGCCGATCCGCACTTCTCCCAGGTCGGGGCGCAACTGGCCGCTGGCGAGCTTCATCAGCGTCGATTTGCCGGCGCCGTTGGCTCCCAGCAGACCCGTGATGCCTGGCCCGATCCGGCAGGTGATGTCGTTGACGCCGATCACCGGGCCATAGAACTTCGTCACGTGTTCGAAAGTGAGCCACATATCCGGTCGCAATTCAACTTCTGGCGATTGCTGTTCGCGGCGAGTCCTAAGTCACCACTTCGACGGCACGCACGCGCCGCATCAGGGCCGCCAGGGCCAGTGTGCAAGTTGTTGCCAATAGCAGCAGCGCCCAATACGATCGCACGGCCTCGTCGCTATTCTGAAAGGTGCCGAAGCAGAGCTTGCCCACCAAACGGATGCAGCGCCAGGGATCGAGCAGTTCCCAATAGCGGTTGTCGCTGCTGGCGCGAAGAAACCGCGACATCTCTCCACACATTACGAACAAGCTCGACCAGGTGATGGCGATCGGCGCCATGCGTTGCAGATACGCGGCGAGCGTGACCAGCCAGATGCTCAAGACGGCGCAGAGGACTGCACCATAACACAAGACGGCGATTGGCAGTTGCCAGTTTTGCCTCCAATAGGCGGTCGACGACGTAAACATGCCGTATTCAATGTACAAGACCAGCGCCGGCAAGACGGTCATCATGGCCACGACGGTACTCACGGCCAGCAGCTTGCCGACGATGTACTGCAGGCGGTCGATGCGCCGCGACAGGTAGAACGTCAACGACCCCATTCGGAAGTCGGTCCCCACCAGCAGACTGCCGGAAAAGGCCAGCAAAATCATCACCGCGATGCTCTCGCGCTGCATGAAAATCACGTAACCGTTGTCCATCTCCTCGGTCGGCACCGGGCTGAAACCGAAGATGCGGTACACGTCGGTTTGCGTGCGCGGCCCCATCTCAAACTGCGTCATGATGTAGATCAACGACCAATACAGGATGAAGATCAGCCCCCCCAGGCCGATCACCACCCAATACGACTTGCGGCGGAACACCTGCATCAGCGCCACGCGCACGATCGCCAGCGAACCCCACCAGGGATTGCGGAGTTTGCCTTCCCAGCCGTGATAATGAGCAATGTCAATTCCCATGCGCGACATCCTGGGTGGGGGGATCGACCATTGGCGCCGCCAACTCGGCGTCGGTCACGCGGAAGAAGACTCGCGAGAGATCTTCTTCTTCGGGCATCAACCGCGTGATCACCGCGCCGACCTCGAGGGCCACGGCAAAGAAGCGTCGTGTCGTCCAGTCGTCGGGCACCACGACGGTCGCGCGGGGTTCGTCGAACTTGCTGGTGAATTGCACCCCCGCCGCGATGAGCGCTTCGCGGTAGCCCGGGCCTTGCTCGGGCTCTTGCCAGGCGATCTCGAAGCGGTTGGCGATCCGCTGCCGCAAATCGCTCATCGTGCCGGAGCGAATCACCGTCCCGCGATCGATCACCACGACCTGCTCGCAGAGCCGTTCGACATCCCCGAGCAGATGCGTGCAGAGAATCAGGCTTTTGCCAGTCTCGGCGATCAAGTCGTCGATCAACCGCAACATGCTCTGGCGGCCAGCCGGGTCGAGGCCGTTGGTCGGTTCATCCAGTAGCAACAATTGCGGGTCGTGAACCAGGGCCGCGGCCAGCTTGAGCCGCTGCACGTTGCCAGCCGAGTACTCCTCCAAGCGACGGTACCGCAGCTCACCCAGACCGACGTAGTTGAGAACCTCGTGCGCCCGCCGTTTGGCGTCGCGATGCGGCATGCCGTACAAATCCCCCGAGAGGGTGACATACTCGACCCCCTTGAGGATCGGCACCAAGGCGGCTGCCTCGGGCATGTAGCCGACGCGCCCCCGCAGATCGCGCGCCGCGCGACAGATGTCGAATCCCAGAATTGTGCCGCCGCCGGTGTCGGGCTCGAGCAGGCCCAAGAGGATCTTCAGCAGAGTGCTTTTGCCAGCACCGTTGTTGCCGACCAGGCCGATCGTTCCGGGTTCGAGCGAGAGCGTAACGTTATTCAGTGCCTGAATCGGCCCGTAGCTGCGGCTCACCTGGTAGATGTCGACCAATTGCATGGAAGTCGCAGCCAAACCGAGAGTAGCGTCGCCGCAGCCAGGGCTAAACGCGACAAGTCCTGGGGGCGAATAGGGTTAGCATAGACGCAAATGCGCGAATCCTTCCGGCGCGCACAGCCCGCCTGCACCATTCGCCGGCGCCGTCGATGCATTTTATCAGAATGGCCCAGCGGGAAAGGGGCCGCCACAACGATCCCGGCGACAGATCGGCATCAATCGGCGTACGCGGCTCACTCTGGATACGGTCCGGCGAATGCCTTGCGAACGCCAGAGGCGGTGCGGCCAGGCAGGTAGGGGATGGCGGCCGAGTACAGCATGCCGGCATTCGGGCCACGGATGATGTAGCCCTCGGCCCAAACGTAGTTGTCGAGGCCGCGAACGTAGAGTTCGGCGCAATACGGGTTCGGGTACTGTTCCAACCCGGTCGGCCAGCGATGTCCTTGGAAATAGGCGTCGGGCCAGCGCTCAAGTTGCCAGGCCGACTCCATCGCATCGGCGAGCGACACGGTCGGTCGTCCGTTCTCTTGACCGAGTATCGCAGCGACCGAATGCCCGAAGTTCTCGCAGCTCCAGCGGACGTGTCCGATGCCAGCGTGCCCGGCATTTCGATAAAGGGCGGCGATCATGTCGGTCGCCCGGATGCAGTCGAGCTGCTTTCGCTCCAGCGATTCGCGCAACGTGAACGTGCGGCTGTAGACCGACTGTTTATAGAAGTTGTTGGTCCGCACGCAGGCCTGTTCGAAGGCGATGAGGTCGGAGCGGTCGAGGTGCGCGGCTTCGTCGACCAAGGCAGCGTGGTAGCGATCTCCCCATTCCAAACCTCCGAACGAATGCCCCCGGTACATCAGCACTTCCATCAACTCGGGGACGGTGGCCTGGGTGTGAGTGGCGTCGAAACGGCGCGCCGCCAGGAGGAGTTGGTCGAGCGTTTCGGACCGCTCTGCCCGATCGAGCATGGCGTTGAGGTACGTGGCTTCGTAAGGCGTCCGCGCGGCCCTGCGCAATACGCGGCGGTTGGCGGCCGACAGCGCGCGTTCGAGTTGCAGATACGCCGAGCGCTGCGCCGGCGAAATCCACAACGAACCCCGGGAGCGCAGGGAAGTATCGGCGATGGCCACCCGTTCCTCGTCTGGCAGCGAGAACATCTGCTCGGCGCGTCGCTCGACTTCGAGGAAATTGCCATCGCCGTGCAAGATCAGCAATCCGCCGGGCATGTAGCTCGTGGTGTTCGTGCCATAGCCGGCCGGCTGGCTGTCGGCGGCCGCATACAACGTGGCGCACTGTTGCTGGAAATCGAGCGCCGTCAGGTAGTTCTCGAACAGAAAAGCGAGCCACAAGTGCAGGTCGCCGAGCGTAAAAGCCGCGCTCGCGAGTTCGGCGCCCCAGACTTTGGCGCCCGCCGCGTCGCGCTGCGCGATAGCGCGATCGAACTGAAACAGGCAATGTCCGATGCGGTCATCGGCATCGGGCAACTGCCGGCTTTCCAGGGCCGTAGGTAGCAACTCCCCTTGCTCGATCATGGTCACCAGCACACGGGTGCGATTGGCCAGCTTGATGGCGGCCGCCAGCGCCCGCTCGTTGACCGATAGCTGGTTTTGTAAATGCCGGCGCAACCGCTGCTGAAAGCTCGCCAGTTCGTCGCTCGGTCGATGGCAGTCGTTGCGCGAGTTCGCCAGCACCAGGATCAGGTTGGTCCCTACGCCGCCGTCCATATCGGCGTTGAACTGTGGCAGCGTGTCGACAATCGTGCCGGTTTTGATGGGAGTCAGGCAGCTACCGCCGCGCGGATCGCGGCTACCCAACAGCAGCGGCCGGCTCTGTTGGACGCAATCTTTGTAGAGCGTGAGCAGTTCGCCGATGGGGCCCCCGGCCAGTTGCACCGCCGGCGACTTGCTCGCCACGTTGACGACAAACGACCGCTCTCCCTCCTCGTCGGAAACCAACAATGCCTGCTCGGGAGCGTATGGGCTCGACGAAGACCCCAGCGCGATGAACATCACGCTGACCGCGACGGCCAGCGCCGTGAACACAACTTGGGGAAGCCAGCCTCGACTGCGCTGAGAGTGCCCCGCTGGCATTTTCGCCATGCCGCCAAGTCGGTCGACCAGCCAGGCAAACGACAGCAGCACCACCAGGTGCATCGCGGCGTTCCAAAGAGACGCCGCGAGACTGAGCGAAAGGGGCAACTCGATTCCCAGTAGGATCGCCGCTATGGAACAGGCGATCAGCACGCCCGCTATCCGCCCCTGGTATCGTGCCGCGATCCCAACCGGCAGCAGATAAAGCGGCCACACCGAGAGACTCGGGCCTGTCGCCAGGTCGGTCGCGGCGACGACGGCCAACGCGCCGACGCTAGCCAATACCGGCCACCAGCGGGGTGGGCGCGCACCGTCTCCGCCAAGTTCCTCGCGGCCGTGGGCCGCCTGCTTCTTTGTCCACATCGATTTCAAGCGCTCTCAAGAAAGCGATCGCCCCAGTGGCGATCGCCATCTGCCCGCGCTACTCATCGCGGCGATGCTCCGCCGCAAAAACGATGAGCGTCCCGTCGTTTCCCCAGAATAGTTCTCTCGCGCGGTCGCAAGTGCTGCTGCGGACTCTACCCTCTCGTCTCGCGGCCCGGATCGAGTCATCCCCCGGATCGCAGTTTATAGCGTATCCCGGGCGGGGGAAGAGAAACAGCTATTGATCCCTGCTCTGGCATGCCCTGGTCTGGCATGGCTGCCATTTGCCAGCCGGGCCCGGCTCAATACCCCTTTGTGAGCTGATACTCAGGGTGTGCAACCAGATAGCGCTCGACCCGCGCTTGCTCACCGAAGGCGCGCGACAGCAGGCCAAGCGCTTCGTCGATCGCCTCGTCAGGCTGGGCGCAGCTAAATCGCAGAAATCCGCCCCCCGCTTCACCAAAGCATTCCCCGCCCAGGCAGGCGACGCCGAGCCGATCGTCGGCCCCCTCCAGCAGGTACATCGCCAGACCGTGCGACGTAATCTGCAGGCGATTGCAGATTTCGGCCACGTTCGGAAACGCATAGAACGTGCCCGCCGGATCGAGGCAACGTATGCCCGCGATCTTGTTCAGCCCTTTGACGAGCCGTTCGACCTTGTGGCGAAACGCCTCCATCTGCTCGTCGCGCTCGGCGCTGTCGGACCGTAGCGCCGCGGCACCCGCCCGCTGCACGAATGGCGGCACACACGACAGCGAGGTATTCGCCAGGGCCGCCAGCGTCTCGGCCAGTTTCACGCTGGTGACGGCAAATCCGAGACGCCACCCGCTCATGCTATACGACTTGCTAAAGGTATAGGCGGCCACGCACTGATCGAGCATGCCGGGCAGTGCCGCCAGCGACGCATGACGTCCACGCCACACCATGCGGTCGTACGGCTCGTCGCTGAACACCGCCACGTCGCGCCCGCGAACCAATTCGGCGATCATCGCCAGGTCGTCGCTCGTCGCCACGCCACCAGTCGGGTTGTGCGGACTGTTGAGAAAGATTGCCCGCGGCCGTGGATCGTCGGCCAGAAATCGCTCGATGGCCTCGCGCTGGGGGCGGAACTCGTGGTGCTGCTCGAGCGGCGTCAGGCACATGCGCGCCCCGCGCCGTGCGATGTTGGCCGGGTAAGTTGGAAAGTACGGACTGAAGACGAGCACGCCGTCGCCGGGGTTGAGCAGCGCCTCGCAAAACCAGAGTTCGAACACCTTGGCGCCGGGCCCGATCACCACGTTGGCGGCCGAGACCTCGAAACCGTAGTTTGAATTGACGTACTCGGCAGCGGCTTCGCGCAACTCAGGCAACCCAGCCGAGGGACCATAATGCGTATCGTCCGCTTCGATGGCGGCGATCCCGGCCTGCTTGGCCGCGGCCGTCGACGAAAAGGGGGAGTCGCCGATTTCCAACTCAATCACCCGCTTGCCGCCGGCTTGCAAACGGCGTGCGGCGGCCAGCACCGTAAACGCGGTTTCCACCTGCAATGACTGCGCGAATTGACTCAGATTGACGGGCATCAGCCTTGCGCAGTCCCAGAGGTCCTGAGGAGCTATCCCCGGCGAGCCAGTCAGCTACTTCATGGCGATCGCGCGGGCCAGCGGCTGTAGCACGTGCTCGATCACGTGCGAATCGACGAGGTCGTGACAGAGCTGCGATAGTCGATCGAGCGAATCGACAAACGTGGTGTCGCTCCCCAGGCTGCCGTATTGTCGGGCAGTCAGGTAGACGCTCAACTGCTCCTCGGGGAATTCGCCGGTGCGGATGTGGTAAGGCGTGGTACGAGTTTCGACGCTGAGCCGGCACTGCATCCGGCAATCCTCATCCAAGGCGATCGTCACCGAGGGCTCGTAGCTGACCACCGTGGCGCCAGGAAACTCCGCCATCCGCTCGACGGCGGGGCTCAGTCCCAAGGCCTCGGCAACCAATTGGTTGTGGTTGCCGCGATACGTAAAGTCGAACCCGAACAAGACATCGAGCGCTTCGCAGTCGAGCGGACTGACCGACAACATATAAGGGGCCAGTTCGAGCACTGTGCGATGTTGGCCGATCGCTTCGTCGACATGATCGGGGTTCACTTGGCCCGAACAGAGCCGCCGGGGCTCGATCGTCGTCCAACGGTATTGCCCCCGATCCTTATCCTCCTCGAGCACGAAATCTCCCTTTTCGCGCTGATAGAAGTTGCGCATGGTCGGATACTTGCGCTGGATCTGCTCGAAATAATGCAGCACTGTCTCGCGATTCTGCGGTAGCTCCATCTCCGTGCTGAGATTCATGTTGATGTAAAAATCGTCGCAGTACGAAGCGTACCGTTGCATGCCGCGGGGTCCTCCGCGCCGAGACGCAACTGCTCGGCTAAAAGCCTCTTTTGCTGGTCGCGTGCCAGTATAGAATCCGTGCTTGCGAACTGTCAAAGCGGCGACGCCGAGGGTGCTAGGCGTGGTAGCCGGAACTTTCACGGCGGGCATCGTCGCCCGTGGTCCGCGAGTTCGACGAACACGAATTGGCCGCGTAATTGGCCAGGGACCCAGCGAAATGGCAGACTCAACCTTAAGCTCGTCTAAAGCACGTCGCAGGCAGACGAAGGAGCAGTCAGGATCGACGCTGCGTCGCGTCGTCGCGTTTCCATCGGTGCTCGGCTGGATTTCGGCCGTGCTATCGGGACCCGCCGCCAACCCGCTGCTGCATCAACTTTCCCTGGGGCATACCTCGCGCGGCAAGGCACTCGCCGCACTCGATCCACGATTGGTTCGCGAGGCCACCAGCGTTGCCGCCGACCGCTTCCTCGCCGTGGCATTCGAGCGCTACGCGAGCGGCCGGCCCGAACAGTTGAGTCGATTTCGGCTGGCCGAGTCCGCTACTACTCTGTTCGCGCGGCGCGTGTTGGATGCCTGCCGGCGGATTCCCTATGGCCAAACGCGAAGTTACGCCCAATTGGCTGCCGCCGCGGGTTCGCCGGGGGCCGCCCGTGCCGTAGGTACGGTCATGGCCAAGAACAAGTTTCCCTTGATAATCCCCTGCCATCGCGTCGTGGGCAGCCAGGGAAAACTGGGCGGTTTTTCGGCCCCCGGCGGGCTGGAGATGAAACAGCGGATTCTGGACCTGGAAAACCGAGCTGACCTGCCGGCCTCGAAACCTCGCTGACAGGGGACACCCCCCAGGGCAATCGCATCACACTTTGACGGCAAGGTCTAGTGCTTGCACGCTCCTCGCCACAAGTTTGATGCTCTGTCCACTTGTCGCGCGCTCGTCACGGCGAAAAATGGCTGGCGACGAAAGGCTGCGACAGGGCGAATCATTGAAAACTCGACCGGCCATTTTTCGCAGAAATAGCCTTGGGACAAGTGTACGGCCACATGTTCTTCCAGCAGCCGCGATGCTGGCACTAGTCACAGCCCGCAGATTGTGATGCGATTGCCCTAGGACACCCCCTTTCCCTTCGGGTCGACAAGTAAAGCCAGATTTTGGTGAAGTTTTTTATTGACAGCGTAGATCGGGACCGGTAAAAGGTAACAAGATTCACTGCGGTTCGTATTGCCGCGGTGTGCTGTTAATGAATTGGGCGGATGCTAATTAGGCATTCTGAGGACCGCTAGTGAAGTTCGTGCGAAAGCCTGCCCTCTCTTAAAGGGTCACGGGTCGCCTAGAGGCCTAAGGTTTTTCGGACACTCCGCGGTTCTCGTTCTTCTCCGCCCCGTCGCTTTCCTGAATCAGCGCCGGGGTAGGCCGTGCGCACTCGCACGCCGAGACTCTTGAACGAGCCACGGACTTCTCCGGCTCCAACCGCCTGACGCGACCCCTGCAATAGCGTCTTTCGAGCCAATTCGCTCGCCCAGGCATCTCGCCTTGGCTCGTTGGCTTGATTCTTAACCGACTACACACGGAAACACCGTTGCACAACCGCGGGGCCAATTTGGAGATCGTTCGATGCCAATGAAGACACGAAGTGTTCGTTTATTTGCCGCATTCGCAGTCGTCGCGCTTAGTCTCGTCGTCGCTAACAGCGCTCGCGCCGTTAGTGTGCCGATCAATTTCACCGGTACGGAGCAGGACTTCGACGCCACCGTCGATCTGACGGGCAACCTCTTCGCGGATGGCAACGGGTTTAGCCCCAAAGCCTTTGTATTCACTCCCCCGCTGGATCATCCGCTCAGTCTTGTCGGTGGAGCCGTAACGGTCACCTCGGATCCCAAAACCGATCCGCTAGGCACCGTGTTTGACATGACGCCAGGCGTCCTAAGCAACATAACCGATCTCGATCTCGACCTGCTGAACGGTCAATCCGTCGATTTCGCGATCAACTCCATCGCAATCACGACCAATAGCTCGAATATTCTCCTTAACGTGCTGCTTTCTCAGATCGACATCTCGGGGACGATCACCGACCTCCGCTTCGACCAGACCGGCCTCGCGACACTCCTCGGCGGGGGTGGCAACGGCACCTTCTCGGTGCCAGGTGATTTGGGCGCCACGGTAAGCAACTTGAAGATTCTGCTGGCAGAAACGTTGCCCTTTGATGTGGACCCGCAATCGGTCAGCTTGCCTGGCGAATTGACTGGCACCTGGACGATGAGCGGTCCTCCCAACAACACCAAGATTGAGCTCGATGGCGCGTTGAACATCGTTTTGCCGCTGTCGCTGATCTCGAACTTGAATACCGCCATTACGGAGGTTGTCACGATCTCAATCTCCTCGACGCTCGATCTCCAGGCGAGCTTGAGCGTCTCGTTCGCGTATCACCTGGAGCAAAGTGGCATTGTGATCCCGGAGCCAAGCAGCATCGTCCTGCTGGGCCTCGGGCTCTGTGCCGCAATGGTGCCTGCGGCACGACGCATTCGTCGCCGCGGAAAGTAAGCTCCTCCGAAGCTCCCAGTGGTTGTTACCGGCCGGCTCCCAGACTCGGGAGCCGGCCTTATTTTTGCAGTGCCTTGGGGCAAGCGCGGTTTTGCTAAGCAATCGCTCAAGAGACGTCATTTCCCGGCGCTATTTAGACCAATGGCATGGTGGTTAGTGCTGATCGTAGTGATGGCGATTTGGTTTGCTTGGGGTGCCGGGTGCATTCTTGAGTTGCAAGCAGACAAGTTAGAGGGCAAGCGGCCACCGGACGCAGGATGTAGCCTAGCGCCCGTCATTCCGTTATTTCCCCTAGGTTTTTTTGCGATCGCAATGCTACTCGACGGGCTGGCGATGCCTTGGGGAACCCGAATCGTTTTGGGGTCGCATTTAGCGATTGGGATTCTCTTCATGGCGGCGATTGTCCGCGCGTTGTATCGAATCCGATCCGCCAAGCGCCGACTTTCTCAGGATTAGACTGACCCACTACCGGTAATTTTTGTTTGACATCTCGGCGCGGCGCGGTAGGGTCGCGTTGGGGAGCAGTTTTGCCAAGCGCTGGGGACGGGAAACCTCGCGGCCGGCGGTCGTGTTTCAAGTCCCGACACGGAGAGGATCTGGCTCGCCGAAAGGCAACGACGCCTTTGCCACGCGCGTGCGGTCTTTGCGTAGTCGCTCTGGGCCCAGAGCTACCCGCCCGCACCGGAGTTACGTGATTCGGCGACGCGTTCTTTCCGTGTCCGCTTGGCGATTTTCTCGTGCGCTCCAGCAACGGTCCAGATGTCCTTGTGCAACGAGTATCGTTTCGTCGCACCCAAGCGTCGGGCTTAGTGTCTCGGCTTAGCGACCTGAAGACTCGGCTTTGGCCCGCTTACGCTTCTGGGGCGAATCGCCCGACGACGTGGCGATCTCGAGATCGGGGAGCGGCAGGTAGTCGAATTCGACGATCATCTTCTCGGCAAGCGCCGTGCGCAGCTCGAGTTCGACGGCCGCTAACTCAGGCTTGCCGCTGAGGTTATCGAGCTCCGAGGGGTCGGCTTCCAGGTCGTACAGTTCGTAAACAGGGCGCGGCGTGGTGAAGTAGGTGGTGCTCACACCGGGGCCGAGCTCGCCCGCGGTATGGGCCGCCTTGATTTGATTCCAGCCCGCCCCCCCGGCCGAATCGACTGGCGAATACGGAATCCAAGGCGTGCAGTTGTAAATGAACTTGTAGCGATCGCTGCGAACGGCCCGGCTCAGATCGTAGCCGCTGCTGGCGATGTTGACCGTGACCGGCGCCGATCCGTGCGGGCCGCGCTCGATGAAGATGTACTTGCGCGGCGTGTGCGGCTCGCCTTTGAGCAGCGACAAGAAGCTGATGCCGCTCGCCCGCGGCAACGGTTTGACTCCGGCCGCGTCGAGCAGCATCGGGCCGAGATCTTCGCCGCTCAGTAGCGCTCGCGATTCGCCGCCGGGTTCGACAACGCCCGGCCAGCGCACGATGAGCGGCACGTTCGAGCCGGGGTCGTAAAGCGAACCTTTGCCGTGTGGCAACGCGGCGCCGTTGTCGCCAGCGAATACGATCAAAGTTTTGTCAAGCAAGCCGCGCTGCTTCAGCACTTCGAGCACGCCGGCGATTGTGTCGTCAACCCGATTGATTTCGGCGCAGTAGTCAGCAACCTGCTCGCGCATCCCCGGCAAATCGGGCCAATGCGCCGGCAACTCGAGCGAGGCCGGGTCGGGACGGAACCGTTCGGGCGCATTCCACACATGATGCGGGTCGCTGAAATTCGCCCACAGAAAGAACGGTTTGTCGGCCGGTTTCTGGTCCAGGAATTCGCCCACCGTCTTGGCGACTTCGGCGTCCTTGCAGGTGTTCAGAAAGTCGACTCGGTCCGCGAAGGTCTTCAGCCCGTGCTCCTCGATGAGTTTCACAGCCCCGCTGTTACGGCGATTGCCCGGGCCATCGAGATGGTAGTTGCGTCCGCAGATGCCGGTGTAGTAGCCGCCTTGCTCGCGAAGCAGCTCGGGGAAGGTGATCTCGTCGCGCGGCAATGGCGAAGTAAATCGCGTCATCCGCGCCGCGACCGGCGAGCGACCCGTCATCAATGCCGCCCGCGAAGGGACGCACTGTGGCGCCGCCGTAAAGAAGCGATGAAACTTCATCCCTTCAGCCGCCAGGCGATCGAGTGCGGGGGTCCGAACGTTGCTGTCTCCGTAGCAACCGACGTACGGATAACTGTGGTCGTCGCTCAGCAAGAAGAGGATGTTCGGTCGCGAGTTCTCGCCCGCGGCCAACCGGGAGCCTGACGGCACAAGAGCTAGAATCAGCAGCAAAACACTTATTCGTGTGCGTGTCATGGACGGAACCTCTCGGGGTTCGAATCGTCGTTGAATTCAGATTGATACCAGTTAAATCGCTGGTCGAGTCGTCGCACAGTAAGGGCTCGCCACTAGGGTCTGCACCCAGCGGCGCAACTCGCCGGCGCTCAGGGGGCGTCGGCCGCGGCCGGCGCCGCGGTATCGGCCGGCTGACCTCCCGGCGGGGCATCTGGTCCCAGCGATTCGTCCATGGTCGCCACGTAGGCCGCCATGGCGACCAACATCAAGACGACTGCCGCCCACAACCGCCAATCTTTGTGCAGTCCGCGACGCGGGCTCGACGCGTGGTGGTGATCGCCGTGGTGGTGCGCGGCGTGATCGTGCTTGTTCTTCGACACCTGCAGTTCTCCGATGGATCGTGCGTTGTAGTCCCGGGTATCGTTGCGGGCCGGCGGTTCGGCCGCCCTGCCAAGGCGTTGCTGAATTACGCTGAACTCTGAGCTAACCGGGTCAACGTGTCAATTGCCCGCCGCACGATTAGAATGCGAGAGCCTGGCGGCGATACTCTTTCGACGCTTGCGATCGTGGGGGAGCAACCATCTCATGTGCATGCTGCGATTCAGGGTTACGGTAGCGCTGGCGGCGCTGTTGCTTCCAAGCGCCTTGGCCCGCGCCGCCGATCAGTTCTTCGACTCGGCCGGCGTGCGCATCCGCTATACCGACGAGGGGCAGGGTCCGCCGGTCGTGCTGATCCACGGATTCACCGCCAGTGGTGACATGAACTGGCGCATCCCCGGCATGGTGGCGGCCCTGGCCAAGGACTACCGCGTGATCACGCTCGACAATCGCGGGCACGGCAAGAGCGACAAACCGACCGAGGCCACCGAGTATGGCGCCAACATGGCGGACGACGTCTTGCGGCTGCTCGATCATCTGAAGATCGAGAAAGCGCATTTCGTCGGTTACTCGATGGGAGGAATGATCACCTTAAAACTAACGGCCGTGGCCCCAGAGCGGATGCTCTCGGCCGTCGTTGCCGGCATGGGCTGGACACCCTTGGGACCGATCGCCGCCGAGCGGGAAGCGGACGGAGAGCGGCGCGGCAATCCATCGCTGCGGGCTTGCGCCCGGGCATTTCCCCAGTTGGGCATCACCCGCGAAGAACTACAGGCGATCAAGGTCTCCATGATCGTGATCATCGGCGGCGACGACGGTTTGCTCGCGCGGCGCGTCAAGCCGCTCGCCGAGGTGCGCCCCGACATTCCGGTGATCGAGATCGAGGGGGCCAATCACTTGACCTGTGTCTTTCGACCTGAGCTGCGGCAGTCGGTTCGCGAGTTCCTCGACAAGCAAGTGGCCGCGGCCGGCGCGCTGGGCGGCGAAGCCAAGGAATGAACCGACAGGCCTGAGCCTCGGCGGCGCTGCCTCGCCGATTGCTTTGCGCGGCGTCGTTACAACCGGACGTCGAAGTGGATCTTGGCGTCGGCAAAGTGCGCGTCGTCAATCTGCAGGCCTAGTCCAGGGGCGTCGGGCAACGTGGCTTC
Organism: Pirellulales bacterium; assembly: GCA_050184475.1. Taxonomy (GTDB): domain Bacteria; phylum Planctomycetota; class Planctomycetia; order Pirellulales; family JAEUIK01; genus JAIESQ01. The sequence continues at coordinate 254,022 of JBFXAH010000007.1, forward strand.
ACCCGCCGAGATCGAGTAGCCGTCGGCCACGAGCAGGTCGGTCGAGAGCGGGTCGTGCTCGGCGCGGTAGAAGTTCTTGATGGCGCGCCCGACGTGCAATTGCATGAAGTAACCGATCCACGAACCCCAGTTGTGCGGAGCCACGCGCAGGTTCTGCTCGCCGGCCATTTGGGCTTCGGCCATGATTCCCTCGATGCCGAAACGCTTCATATCGGCCTGGAAGACATCGATCGCCTTGGCCGCCACGAAGGGGCGAAAGACCGCAAGATCGCCCTGGGTTTCGCCGTCGGCCACGAGCGTATCCCAGTCGTGCTCGTGCAAGAATTCCTTGAACGCCAGACAGTCATCGACTTTCTCAGGAAACATCTCTTCGGCGAAAGCGATCTTCAAGTCGCCAACTTGCTCGAAGAGCCGCCGGGTGCCGGCGAGGTCATAGCCGTTGTTGGCGTCGATGCCGATCGTGAAGTCGTCTCCAGCATGCCGGCGGATGAGCTGCAGCACGTCGATGTCGCGGCGATCCCCGGCGGCGCGCGGCATCCACTTGAAGCCCCGACCGACTTTGACCTTCACCGCCTGGTGGCCGAGTTGCCGCGCCATGTCGATTTCTTCGCGAAGGCGGTCTTCCCAGCGCGATTGGTACATCGGCAACAAATCGGCGAAGTAGATCGAGCCGTCGTAGACACCCACGCGCTCGGGGCCGGCGCCGCCAAGCAACTGGTAGACGGGCTGATCGAGAGCCTTGCCCACCAGGTCCCAAAGCGGCAGCGTGCCGACTCCAAGGGGCCCAGTCATGCGGCGCTCGTCGGCGACGAACAACTCGGCCACGCTCTTGCCGAGCAGCGCGGCGGCGGCCTCGCGACCGACGGCCAAATTGCCGATCCCCTCAAGCTGCTGGTTCGTGAAGATGCGCAGCATGCGATCGGTGGCGCGATCGCCGTGAACGTCGAGGTGCGAGTTCTTACCGGCGACTTTCGAACGCCGACACACCAGATCGAATCCGACCACGCGCGTGATCTTCAAGTCGCGCAAGGGTTCGGCGGCGCGGGCTACGTGGCTGGCAAGCGCGCCTGCCGCCAGGCCGAGAACGAAGTCACGTCGTTTCATGTGCCGATCTCTGATGATTTGAACGCGGTGTTGTTCGGATCCCGGCTGCAATGCCGGCTTCGAGTGCCGAGGCGAAGGGTTGATGGCCCAGATGCGCTGGGCCCGAAACTGGCACGCCACGCGTATCTGTAATACAATGCCGAGCGCCCATCGTTCAGCTCGCCATGCGTGAGCCCTTCCGCATTTTCCCGCCTGTTGATGGTCCTACCATGCGACGAAAAACTCGTCTGCTGGTTCTGTTAGGGGTGATGTCCACGCTGTTGGTCGGCTCGCACGCCACCGCCGCCGACATCACGTTCGAGACGAGCGTGCGGCCGATCCTCAAGGCTCATTGCTGGCAATGCCATGGCGAAGAGGAGGAGTTGCAAGGCAGCCTCGACGCGCGACTGGCGCGATTGCTGCTGGCGGGCGGCGACTCCGGCCCTGCGATCATAGCGGGAAATCACAGCGAAAGCTTGCTGTACCAGCGCGTGTCGTCGGGCGAGATGCCGCCGGGCGACACGAAGCTCGAGGCCGAACAGGTCGAGCTGTTGGCCCGCTGGATCGATGCGGGCGCCCGGGTGGCTCGCAGCGAGCCGGAGAATCTTCCGCTCGGCGACGTATTTACTGAGGAGGACCGCGACCATTGGTCGTTTCAACCGGTGCGCCGGCCTTCGCCGCCCGAGGTTCGCAACAGCGAGCTCGTCTTTACACCCATCGACAGTTTTCTACTGGCGCGCTTGGAAGCGGCTGGGTTGAGCTACGCCCCCGAGGCGGACCGCGCGACGTGGTTGCGTCGCTTGTCGTTCGACCTGGTGGGGCTCCCCCCCACGCCGGAAGCGGTCGAGCGCTTCGTCAACGACTCGTCGCCCGAGGCCTACGAGCGACAAGTCGACGAGCTGCTGGCGTCGCCGGCCTATGGCGAGCGTTGGGCGCGGCACTGGCTCGATGTGGTTGGCTATGCCGACAGCGAAGGGTACACCGCCGCCGACACACCGCGCCCCTGGGCGTATCGCTACCGCGATTACGTGATTCGATCGCTGAACGACGACAAACCTTGGAACGAGTTCCTGGTCGAGCAATTGGCCGGCGACGAATTGCTCACCCCCCCCTACGCGAATCTGACGAGCCAACAGGCCGACGCATTGATCGCCACCGGCATGCTGCGAATGGGCCCCGATGGCACGGCCGATTCGGGCGTCGATCAACAGTTGGCCCGCAACGAGGTGTTGGCCGATACCGTCAAGATCGTCTCGACGGCAGTGCTGGGCTTGACGGTGGGCTGCGCGCAATGCCATGCGCATCGCTACGATCCGATCTCGCACCGCGACTATTACCGCTTCCGCGCGCTGTTTGAACCTGCTTACGACTGCCAGAATTGGCGGCCACCCGCTGCCCGCCTGGTATCGCTATGGAGCGACGAGACACGCGCGCAAGTGGCCGCGGTCGACAGCGAACTTGCGGACATAGAAAAGCGCCGCACCGCCGAGCTCGACGCGCTGGTGCAGGAAACGTTCGAACGCGAGCTGGCGAAACTCCCCGCCGAGGTCCACGAGAAAGCACGCGCGGCCCGTGCGACGGCAGCCAAAGAGCGCAGTGAAGAGCAGCAACAGCTCATCAAAGACTATCCATTCTTGAACGTCGATCGCGGATCGGTCTATTTGTATCTTCCCGATCGTTTGAACGGTTTTACGAAGAAATGGGAAACGCTCGTCGACGAGACCCGCCAGAAGCGGCCCGCGGATGACTACGTGCGCTGTTTGACCGAAGTCCCCGGGCAGGTGCCGGTGACACACTTGTTCGACCGCGGCGACCACAATCAGCCGCGCGAAGAAGTGGCCCCCGGCGAACTGACGATTTTGACCACGCTTGAGTTCTCGATCGAGGTCGATGATCCGGAGCTTTCAACCACCGGTCGCCGGTTGGCCTACGCCCGGCATCTGACCGACGGCAAGCATCCCTTGGTTGGGCGCGTGCTGGTGAACCGCTTCTGGCGGCATCACTTTGGCCGCGGCTTGGTGGCGACGCTCGGCGATTTCGGTGCCTTGGGAGAGCCCCCTTCGCACCCTGAGCTGCTCGACTGGCTGGCCGACGATTTCGTGCGCGGTGGCTGGCAGCTCAAACGCTGGCACAAACTGATTGTCCTGTCGCGGGCATATCGCCAGTCGTCGGCGCGGCGCGACGAGCTCGAAGCGGTCGATCCGGAGAATCGCCTGCTGGGGCGCATGAGCGTGCAGCGTCTCGAGGCCGAGACGATTCGCGACGCATTGCTGGCCGTCAGCGGCCGGCTTTCGACCAAGATGTACGGCCCGCCCGTGCCGGTCATGCCGGACGACGTCGGGCAAATCGTGCTGGGAGTCGACACGCGCGACTCGGCGGGGCGGCCGACCGGCAAGGTCGTGCCGCTGGGCGAAGAGGCACTGCGCCGCGGCATCTACGTGCAAGTGCGGCGTTCGATGCCGCTGGGAATGTTCGAGCCGTTCGACGCGCCGGTGATGGCCCCCAATTGCGAGCTGCGGCCGTCGTCGACCGTGGCGTCGCAGTCGCTGCTGCTGATGAATGGCGCCGCGGTCGTCGAGCACAGTTCGGCGATGGCCGAGCGCATCGAGCGCGAAGTGGGCGCCGATCCGGCAACGCAGTTCTGCCGCGCCTGGCAATTGGCCTACTGCTGTGCGCCGTCGGCCGACGAAGTGGCGGCCGGTGTCGAATTCCTCTCCGCGCAGACCGCCGCACTGCAGCCGGCCGCGCCGGCCGACGAAGAGTCGTCGTCGACCGACGCCAAGGCTGCCGAGAAGGCTGGCCCAGCGCAACTGGCGCTGGCGAACTTGTGCCAGGCGCTGTTGATTTCCAACCGCTTCTTGTACGTCGACTAGGAGCTCGCGGTGTCGCATTTCTCGCGTCGACACTTTCTGTCGCAGCAGGCCTTCGGGCTGGGAAGCCTGGCGCTCGGTTGGTTGCTCAAAGCCGAGCGGGCGCAGGCGGCGCCGAGCAAGCCGGTTCCCCCGCGCCCCTCTTACGACCTGAAGGCACGACGGCCGTTGCATCCGCCGCAAGCGCGGGCCATGATCTCGATGTTCATGCAGGGGGGCCCCAGCCACATCGACTTATTCGAGCCCAAGCCGGAGCTCAGCAAGCATCACCTGCAGAACTTCACGGGCGACATCAAATACGACAACGCTGCCGAGGCGAGCGCCAAGTTGTTCGGCAGCCCCTGGCAGTTCGCTCCGCAGGGTCAGTGCGGGATGGAACTGAGCGAGTTGCTCCCCGGTTTGGCCCGCGTGGCCGACGACATCTGCTTGATCCGCTCGATGCAGACTGGCGTGAACAACCACGGCCAGTCGATCAACGCGCTGAACACCGGTCAGATCGCGGCCGGGCGACCGGCGCTCGGCTCGTGGGTTACCTACGCGCTGGGTTCCGAGAGCCAGGATCTGCCGGCGTTCGTCGTGCTCAGCGATCCGAGCGGACTGCCGGTGCTGGGGGTCGAGAACTGGCAAAACGGCTGGTTACCATCGATCTACCAAGGCGCGGTCGTGCGGCCGCAAGAGCCGCGCATTCTGAATCTCGATCCGCCCGTGCACCTGCGCGGCGCCGCGCAGCGCCGGTTTTTGGATTACTTGGGGCGACTCAACGAGGCACATCTCGCAGAGCACGCCGGCGAACTGGATCTATCGGCCCGCATCCAGACCTACGAGCTGGCCGCCCGCATGCAGGTGGCCGCGAAAGAGGCGATCGACGTCTCGCAAGAGACCGCCGAAACTCATCGGCTCTACGGGCTCGACAATCCTGAGACGCAAGATTACGGCACGCGTTGTCTGATCGCGCGCCGCCTGGTCGAACGGGGCGTGCGCTTCGTGCAGCTCTTCACCGGGAATCAGACCTGGGACCATCACGGCGGAATCGTCAAAGGCTTGCCCAACGTCTGCCGCAAGACGGACCAACCGGCGGCCGCGTTGGTGCACGATCTCAAGCGACGAGGCCTGTTGGAGAGCACCCTTGTGCATTGGGGGGGCGAGATGGGGCGGCTACCGGTCATTCAGAACGAAAAGAATATCGGCCGCGACCACAACACCTACGGGTTCAGCATGTGGCTGGCCGGCGGCGGCGTCAAAGCCGGCTGCGTGCATGGCGCCACCGACGAGCTGGGGCATAAGGCCGTGGAAAACGTCGTCACGCACCACGATTATCACGCTACGCTGTTGCATCTGTTGGGCTTGAACGCCGCGGAAGTTTCGTTCGCCCGCCCGGCTGGTCCCGACGGGCTGTTCGACGGTCAATCGGGCAAGATCGTCTGGGACATTCTCAAGCGTGGACCCAGCGAGGCGGATCGCGCTTAGCGCGGGCTCGCGTCGGCGCGCGAACTGTCGCGCAGCACTATGCGATCGGCACGCCATGCGAGCAGCAGCGCCGGTCTTGCCGCGCCGCTCAATGGTGAAAACCCGAGCCCTCTTGCGCCGTGATCGGCTTGAGCACCGGGTGTCGCCGCAAATGTTCGATCGCCTCGTTCATGTCCGTCATGAGCAGGCTGGCGAGATCACGGCTGACACCATGCCGGACCAGCACGCGCTGCACGGGTTGATCTTGCAGTTCGGCCGGCAGCGTGTAGGCCGGCACCTGCCAGCCGCGATTGCGCAGCCGGTCGGCCAGATCGTAGAGACTGAAGCCGTGATCGATGCCGTCCTTCATCTTCCAACAGACGGCCGGAATGCCCGACGCCGCATCGCCACCGAAAATGACGTCGAACATCCCCAGCTTTTCGAGCTGCGACGCGATGAACCCCGCCGTCTCGTAGCAGACGGTGTGGATCTTGCGATAACCTTCTCGCCCCAGTCGCAGGAAGTTGTAGTACTGGGCGACAACCTGCCCGCCGGGCCGCGAGAAATTCAGGGCGATGTCTCGCATATTGCCCCCCAGGTAATTCACCCAGAAGACCAGTTCGTCGGGCAGATCGCTCGCTTCGCGCCAGATGACCCAGCCCACGCCCAGTGGCGCGAGGCCGAACTTGTGCCCCGAGCTGTTGATCGACTTGACCCTGGGGATGCGGAAATCCCACACCAGGTCGGGTGCGCAAAAGGGGGCCAGAAAGCCACCACTGGCGGCGTCGACGTGGATCGGAATATCGAGTCCCTTCTCTTGTTGCAGCCGGTCTAGCGCCGCGGCCACGGCTTGCACGGGTTCGTACTGGCAGACGAAGGTGACTCCCAGTGTGGGGACGACTCCGATGGTGTTCTCATCGCAGCGCTCGAGCACGACGTCGGGAGTCATCAACAGTCGCTGGGGTTCCAGCGGTATCTCGCGCAGCTCGACATCCCAGTATCGCGCGAACTTGTGCCAGCAGACTTGCACCGGTCCGGTGACCAGGTTCGGTTTGGCGATCGGTTTGCCGACCGCTTTGCGTTTGGCTTCCCATCGCCGTCGCATGGCCATGCCGCCGAGCATGGCCGCCTCGCTCGACCCAGTCGTCGAACAACCAATGCTGTTGGCGCCCGCCGGCGAATTCCACAGGTCGGCGAGCATCTGCACGCAGCGCGACTCGATCTCGGCCGTTTGCGGATACTCGTCCTTGTCGACCATGTTCTTGCTGAGGCACTCGTCCATCAGCGTGCGCACTTCGGGCTCGACCCAGGTCTGACAGAAGGTTGCCAGGTTCTGTCGCGAGTTGCCGTCGAGCAGCAATTCGTCGTGCACCGCGGAATAGACGAAACGCGCCTCGTGTTCGGCGCGCGGAAACTTGTGCTTGGGCAGGCTGACCGACAGAGCGGGCGAACCGTAGACATCGTCGGCGTCGACACCGACGTCTGGTGACGTTTGCTTTTCGTGCAAAGGCATGATCCTAGGTCATCCTTCCGAGTTGATCGCGCACCTCGTCGTCGCGGCGAGACAAACGCTCGACGTTTCATTCACGGTTTTATACCAAACTCACTTGCGGCCTCGGCACTTTTGGTCCACCTCGCACGCCGATTGATGCTAGACGTGGCGTTTCGACGACGTGATAATCGCGCGGGAAACCAAGACTTCCAAAAAAAACCGCAGGCAGAAGAAATGAGCCGATTACCGCATGTTTCGCTTCGTAAATTCGTCTTACTGGCCGGGGCCTTGCTCGCCCTGACATTCGCGCCCGTTGTCGCGCACGACGATCATCCGCCTAAGAAGGTGCTCGACGAGGACCTGTATCGCGCCAGCGCCATGCCAGATCGGATCATTCTGACCTGGAAGGAAAATCCCGCCCGCTCGCAGGCTGTAACTTGGCGCACCGACACCTCGGTGAAAACCGGCCTGGCCCAAATCGCCGTCGCTGAGTCGGGCCCGAAGTTTGCCGCCAAGGCCCGAGACTTTACGGCCACGACGGCGGAGCATGAGAGCGATCTGGGGCCGGCTCACTATCACAGCGTCAACTTCGCGGATCTGCAGCCGGCGACCAAATATGCCTATCGCGTCGGCGATGGCGTGAACTGGAGCGAGTGGTTCCAGTTCACGACCGCCAGCGACAAGGCCGCGCCCTTCTCGTTCATCTATTTTGGCGACGCGCAGAACGACGTCCGCGCGCACTGGTCGCGGGTGATTCGCGAGGCGCATTCCGATGCTCCCAAGGCCCGCTTCATGCTCCATGCCGGCGATCTGATCAACAGCGCCAACCGCGACGCGGAGTGGGGCGAATGGTTTGGCGCCGGCGGTTGGCTCAACGCCATGGTGCCGAGCGTGCCGACGCCGGGCAATCATGAGTATGCGCGCGACCGCGGCAAGCTGCTGTCGCGCAGTCAGCTATCGCACCATTGGCGCCCCCAGTACACGCTCCCCGAGAACGGCCCCAAAGGGCTGGAAGAAACGGTCTACTGGTTGGACTATCAGGGGGCGCGGATTATCTCGCTGAATTCGAACGAACAACTAAAGCAGCAGGTCGAGTGGCTCGACCGCGTACTCTCCGACAATCTCAATACCTGGACGGTCGTCACGTTCCATCATCCGGTCTTCTCCACGGCCCGCGGCCGCGACAACCCGGAGATCCGCAGCTTGTGGAAGCCGGTCATGGATAAGTACCGGGTCGACCTGGTTTTGCAAGGTCACGACCATACGTACGCCCGTTTCGCCCCCGATCACGTCGAGAATGTCTCCAGCGGCGCGAATGTTCGCAGCGCCGAAGGGGGGACGGTCTATGTCGTCTCGGTCAGTGGCCCCAAGATGTACAACCTGGAGCGCAAGCCCGAGATGCGGCGCGCCGCCGAAGACACGCAGCTCTACCAGATCGTCTCGATTGACGGCGACTCGCTACGTTACGAAGCGCGCACCGCCACCGGCGAGTTGTACGACGCTTTCCGCTTGAAGAAGCAGCCGGGCCAGCTCAACGAACTGGTCGACGAAATTCCAGAAACGCCGGAGCGGCGCCACGCGCCTAAAGGCGAGTCGGAGTGATCGACGGCGGGCCAGGGCAACGGCTCGGCTGTTATTCGGGCACCTCAGCAGCTTGCAGATCGATGCCATCGCCTAGAAGCAGTTTCAAAACCTGGATTGGGTGCCACTGCTGGCTTGCCCAGCAGTGCCAAGCTCGACATTGCACTGCTAGACGAGCTAGCAGTGGCACCCGACGTCGGTTCATCGCCAGTTTTGAAACTGCTTCTAGACAAATCGCTCGCTTCGCCGCAGTAGTGTTCCTCGTTGTTTGCGGTCTGGCCGACACGGTCGCGGCCCACGACGAGGCAACGGTTCGCTGCCGGCACGCGGCTGTCGTCAGTGTCAGCGGACCAGCATCCGACGTGGGGATTGCCACCTTGCGGCGCGGAGGACACGCCGTTGACGCGGCGGTCGCCACGGCGCTGGCATTGGCGGTCACCTTTCCGGCGGCTGGCAACCTGGGGGGCGGCGGCTACTTGTTGATGGTGCCTGCGGAGGGCGATGCCGTTGTGCTGGACTTTCGCGAGGTCGCCCCGGCCGCCGCGACGCTCGACATGTTCGTCGATCCCGCGAAGCGCACGCCGCATCGCCGGGTGGGAGTGCCTGGCACGCTGCGCGGCTTGGCAATAGCCCACCAGCGATTCGGCCGCTTGGCGTGGCGCGAATTGGTCGAGCCAGCCGTGCGACTGGCCGACGATGGTTTCTCGCTCGACGTGGCCAACGCCAGTTCGCTCAACGAGTTGTTGCGTGACTCCGACAAGGCACGATTCGCCGAGTTGCATCGCGTTTTCGGCAAACCCGACGGCACCGCCTGGCAAGCCGGCGACTTGCTAGTGCAGCCCGACTTAGGGCAAACCCTGCGCGAAATCGCCGAGCGCGGCCCCGAGTCTTTCTATGTCGGGTCCGTGGCGGACAAGATCGTGGCAGAGATGCAACGCGGTGACGGCCTGCTCACCAAGCGCGATCTGGCGGAATATGAGCCGATCGTCCGGCAGCCACTCCGCGGAGAGTATCGCGGGTTCGAGATCATCGCTGTCCCGCCATCGTCGTCGGGCGGGACAACGCTCATCGAGGCTCTTAACATTCTGGAGACTTTTCGGCTCGACGACGAGCGCTGGTCGGCCCAGAACATCCACCGCATGGCCGAGTCCATGAAGCGCGCCTACCGCGATCGGGCGCGTTACTTGGGCGACCCCACGGCTACTCCCATCCCGGCGTTTCTAACCTCCAAGGATTACGCTCGCGAGTTGGCCGCGGGCATCCATCCCGATCGGGCCACGCCCAGCACGGAGTTGGCGGGAGACATTATCTTGTCGCGTGAAGGCGAGCACACGACGCACTTCTCGATCGTCGACGAGGAGCGCAACGCCGTAAGCCTGACCTACACGCTCGAAAGCAGCTATGGCAGCCGCGTCGTCGTGGCCGGGGCCGGCTTTCTCTTGAATGACGAAATGAACGACTTCAACTGGCTGCCGGAAGTAACCGACACGAGCGGCCAGATCGGCACCGTGGCCAACCTCGTTCGCCCGGGCAAACGAATGCTCAGTTCGATGTGTCCGACGGTCGTTCAGCGCGACGGTCAAACTTGCTTGATCACCGGCAGCCCGGGGGGGCGCACGATCATCAACACGGTGCTCTGCATCGTGATGAACGTCGTCGATTTCGACATGGACATCCGTGCCGCGGTCGACGCACCGCGGATCCATCACGGCTGGTTCCCCGACGTGCTGCGCCTGGAGCCCAAGCTCTATCAGGAAAAGCCACTGCTGGCCGAGTTGCGGTCGCGCGGTTACCGGGTCGAAGAACTTCGCCGTCAAGGAGACGCACACAGCATTTGGATCGACCCCATCAGCAATGAGATCACTGGAGCCGCCGACCGCCGCATCCACGGCAAGGCGGCCGGCTACTGAACGGCGGCATGGCCGCGGGCGAGGCCGCGAATCAAGCGTCCCTTCTGCAGATGCAGGAGGTCAGCAAGACGATGTTCCTGCGCAGGCACGCATCACGGAAAGGCGATTCTATTGGGTTGTCTCGTCGATCCAGCGCAGCAGTTCGCCGCGCAGTTCTGACACTTTGTCGGCACGCGACTCAGCCAGGTCGTGCAATTCGCCGGGATCGGCCGCCAGGTCGTACAGCTCGGTGCGGCCCTCTTTCAGATAATGGATCAGCTTCCAATCGCCCCGGCGGATCGCGGCCGACGGCCGATGACCCGATCCATGGTCGTGCGGGTAGTACCAGGCCAACGCTCGTTCGCGGAGCGCCGGCCGGGGATCGCCTTGCATGGCGCTGACCAGCGATTGTCCGTCGACGTGCTGCGCCGGCCGCAACGGCATGCCGCACAACTCCAGTAAGGTGGGATAGAGATCGGCCGTGAAAGCCGGCACGCTGGTGGTCGCCGGCCGCAAATGCCCGGGCCAGGCGATCAAGGTCGAAACGCGGATCCCTCCTTCGTAGTTCCAGCCCTTGCCGCCGCGATAGGGAAGATTGCAGGTGGGGCCAGGCCGCCTGCCCGCGGTGGTGCACAATCCGCCGTTGTCCGAGGTGAACACCACGATCGTGTTCTCGCGGAGGCCGAGCTTGTCGAGCGCGGCCAGCACACGTCCGACGTTGTCGTCGAGATTCTCGATCATGGCGGCGTAGGGCGGATCGTCTTGGCGTCCGCGCGAGCCGGCCTTGAACAGTGTGGGAATGGTGGGGGTGGGCGAATCGCCGAAGCACGCGGCGCGCTTTTGTTGGTACTTCGACACGCCGTCGGTCGGCGGCTGAATCGGCGTGTGCACCGCGTAGTGACCCATGCAGAGCAAGAACGGCCGACTGGCATCGCGCGTGTTGAGGAACTCGATCGCGCCGGTCGTCAGTACGTCGGTGAGATAGTCACTTGGGTTGCCGTCGGCGAAATCGGGGACATCCCAAATCTTCGAATCGCCGTTGGGACGCTTGAAGGGGAAGTAATACGACCCCGGCTGCCCGGCGCGATTGACTCCCTTGATCCACTCGAAGCCATGCCGCGGGGGCTGGTCGGCGTCGGTCTCGCCGAGATGCCACTTGCCGAGATAAGCGGTTTGATAGCCGCCGGCTTGGAAGGCTTCGGCCAAGGTGGTTTCGGAGCCGGGGAGCGCCACGCCCGAGGCGGGGTGAATCCAGTCGGTGATGCCCAGCCGTTGCGGAACCTTGCCGGTCATCAGAGCTGCGCGCGTCGGCGAACAGACCGCGCAAGCCGCGTAGAAATCGGTGAATCGCACGCCGGCGGCGGCCAAGGCGTCGAGCTGCGGCGTCTCGTAAAACGTCGAGCCGTCGACCCCCAGATCGCAGCGCCCCAGGTCGTCGATAAAAAAGATGACGATGTTGGGCTGCCCATCGGTCGTCGGCGGCTCGGCGGCGCTCGTGGGGCTGGCGACAAAAACCGCAAGGAGCAGGCCCCAAAGTGCGATTGTGAGCCGCACCGCGCCAACGAGTTGCTTTCCGGAGAATGCCATCAACGAACCTGACCTTTCGCGCGAATCTGCGACAGCAGCGATTCCAGCTCGGCGACTTTGCCGGGCATCTCGGCATACAAGTTATGATGTTGCCCCAGGTCTTGGTTGAGATCGTACAGCTCGCCGGCGAGATCGTCCGCCGTGTAACCGTTCTCGCGATCGAACCAGGCCGGCACCTGGCTGATGCCGCCGCTGGGGGCCGCTACCAAGAGCCATTGGCCGTGACGCAGCGCGTAGCCGTTGGCCTTGGTATTGTGCACGATGCTCTCGCGAGGACTGGCGGCCCCGGCGGTCAACACGCTCAGCAGGTTAAAACTGTCGGGGGCGGCGCCGGCCGGGAGCTCGGCGCCGACCACGGCGGCCAGCGTGGCCATGATGTCGACCTGGCTGACGAGCCCGTCGTTGACGCTACCAGCGGCGACATGCCCTGGCCAGCGGACGACGAAGGGGACCCGATGTCCCCCTTCCCAGAGATCGCGCTTCAGGCCGCGGAGCGGACCCGCACTGCGATGCTGGAAGCGGCGCACGCGCTCGTAGGCATAACGCTCGGGGCCATTGTCCGAGGTGAAAATCACCAGCGTGTTCTCGGCCAGGCCGGCGTCGTCGAGTGCCCGCAAGATGCGCCCCACGTTGTCGTCGGTCTGGATCATGTAGTCGCCGTACCCGCCCGCCTGCGATCGGCCCCGAAACTCAGGTGTCGGCACGATCGGCGCGTGAGGCGAATTCAGCGGCACATACAAAAAGAAGGGGGTGTCGCTCGCTCGCTGCTGGCCGATCCACTCGACCGTTCGCGCGGTGAGCTTGGGGACGACGGCGTAAAAGTCCCAGCCGGCGCACATCGGCCCGGGGCGCGCCTCCCAGGAGCCTTCGGCGGTTTCGGGCGTGATCGTCAGCGGATCGCTGGGAGCTTCGAGCAGCCGATCGTTCTCGATCCAGGCATACGGCGGGAAGTTCGGCACGTCGTCGCCAAAGTAATAGTCGAAGCCGTGGGCGAGCGGGCCGCCGGGGATCGGCCGCGACCAGCCGAAGGCGTCGGGCGGGTAGCCGGTCTTCTTGTCCGGCTCCGACGCCCCGGGACGCTTGATCGCTTGCCAGTTCCAACCGAGATGCCATTTGCCAATGCAGGCCGTGCGGTAGCCTTGGGCCTTGAGCAACTCGGGCAAGGTGAGCTCGGCGTCGTCGAGCACCGAGGGACCGAACGAGTTCACGATGTCGTGGAACTTCCGCCAATGAAAGCCGCCAGTCAGCAGCGCGTAGCGACTCGGCGTGCAGATGCCCGACGAACTATGGGCGTCGGTGAAGCGCATGCCTTCGCTGGCCAGTCGATCGAGGTTCGGCGTGGGGATCTTCGAGCCTGGGTTCTGGACGGCAAGGTCGCCGTAGCCCATGTCGTCGGCATAGATGATCACGATGTTGGGCGTGCGTGGGCGATCGTCGGCCCGCGTGGTTGTGGTCGGGCACGCGGACCAAAAGCTGACGGCACAGATTATCAGAGCCGGAATCCGACGACGCCATTCAAGGAGCATGAGATCGCTCTCCCCACTGGGTGTGCGCACCAGCGCGCCGATCAACCTCGCGTCGGCGTTGGCGACAGCGCCCTTTATAAACCAACACGCGACTGGATTCAGGGTTTTACCCCGGCAAGTCGGGGGGGGCGGCGCTTGGGATTGGTGGCCCTCGGCGATAAACTATCGGGTCGACCGACGTCGCAGACTCGCGCGGCCTCACTGACACGCCACCGATCTGAATTGGTGAACGATGCTGACAATACGCGGGCCAGCCAACCACTATTGTGATGGACTGTCGCGCCGACAGTTTCTGAAGCTGGGGGGCCTGGCCGTTGGCGGACTGAGCCTGCCGGGGTTGCTGCGGGCCGAATCCGCATTGGCGTCGTCGGCTGCGTCGGCGAGCCGGCACAAGTCGGTGATCATGGTCTATCTATCGGGCGGGCTGGCGCACCAAGACTCGTTCGATCTCAAGCCCAACGCTCCGGCCGAAGTGCGGGGCGAGTTCAAGCCGATCGCCACCAACGTGGCGGGGGTCGAGTTTTGCGAGCTGCTGCCGAAGTTGGCCTCGCGGATGGATCGGCTGGCGGTGCTCCGCTCGATCGTCGGGCTGCGCGACGAACACACCAGCTATCAAAATCTCACCGGCTATCCGATGGACGTGAGCTTGCGCGAAGCCAAGCCGAACTTCGGTTCGGTGATCGCGCGCGTGCAAGGCGCCGCCGACGAGATCATGCCGCCGTACATCGACCTGTTTCCGACGATGCAACATCGGCCGTACAACAGTGCCCGCGCCGGGTTGCTCGGCCGCACGTACGACGGCGTCAAGGCCGAAGGCGACGACCTGGCGAACATGACGCTGCGGGGCGTTTCGCTCGATCGCCTGGGAGAGCGCCGGCAACTGCTCAACAGCTTCGATTCGTTTCGTCGCGAGGTCGAGGCGCAGGAGCTCGTGGGGGCCGATTCTTCTTACCAACGGGCCTTCGACGTGTTGACGTCGCGGCGGCTGGTCGACGCCTTCGATCTCGATCGCGAGGACCCGCGGCTGCGCGATCGCTACGGTCGCGGTTCGTCGCGGCATCAGGGGGACGGCGCGCCGCTGTGGAACGATCAATTGTTGCTGGCCCGGCGGCTGGTCGAGGGGGGCGTGCGCTGCGTGACCGTGGCCTACGGCTTCTGGGACACGCACGGCAACAACTTCAACCATTTGCGGAACAATCTGCCGGTCTTCGATCAAGGCATCTCGGCGTTGGTCGACGATCTCTACGAGCGCGGTTTGGATCGCGACGTGACGGTCGTGGTGTGGGGGGAATTCGGCCGCACGCCGACGATCAACAAGAACGCCGGCCGCGACCACTGGCCGCGCGTGAGCGGCGCGCTACTCTTCGGCGGAGGATTGAGGACTGGACAGGTGATCGGCTCGACCGACAAGCTGGCCGGCGCGGCAGTCGAGCGGCCCGTTCACTATCAGGACGTGCTGGCGACCGTTTACCAGCGGCTGGGAATCGACCCGCATCTCGCGCTTCCCGACCGCAACGACCGCCCGACACCGCTGTTGCCCGACACCGCGCGGGCGATCGAAGAGTTGATCTAAAAAATCCTGAGATTCCGCTATTCCTAGCGAGGACGTCATCGCCGGCAACACGTTCTAACGGCAGAGAGGGCACGCGCTGGTAACGTTCGCGTCTCCGAACTGCAGGGCTCCCGCGCCGCGTGCCAGCGAGATCATGCCGGTCACGACGACGCAAATCGCGGCCACGCGCAAGACGCGCTGCCGATTGACAATCGAGAGCAGCGAGCCGCCGCTCCCGGTCAGCACCATGAGTGGCACGGTCCCCAGACCGAAGCAGGCCATGGTGAGCCACCCCTGCCACAATCCACCGGCCGACGTCGCCAGAGCCAGGTAGGCGTAGACCAGTCCGCAGGGGAGAAATCCGGTGAAGACGCCGGCCAGAAAGGCCGCGGTCGCGCCACCGCTTCTCAACAAACTTCCCAAGCTGCCGCCGAACGGACAGCTTGAGCTCGCGCCTGACAGTCGCCGCAACGGTAACCAACCGGCGGAATGCAACCCCTGCATCACCAGCAGCCCGCCGGCGACGATCGAAAGCAAGGCTTGCAGATTGACCAGCGGAGACGCCAGGGCAGCGAGCCGGACGCCACCATATCCGACCACTGCGCCGACGACTGCATAGGTCGAAATGCGTCCGGCGCTGTAGAGAAGTTGGCGGGCCAGGTTAGCGCTCAGGTTACGCGTATTGGCGCCGACCAGCAGCGCGAACCCTCCGCACATGCCGACGCAATGCGCCGAACCGAGCAGGCCGCCAACGAAGATCAAGGGTAGTTCTACCATCGAGCGATTTACCGTAGCGCGAACGATACTGGCTCCTGGCCAGCCTCGCATGACTGGTCACTTACCGACGGGCCACCTGGCTGCGGGGTCGCGCTCGCCGGCATCGAGGCAAGGGCGGCATCCCTGCGCAAGCGCAGCGAGTTGCCGATCACCAGCGCACTGCTGGCGGTCATCGCGGCCGCGGCCAGGGCGGGGTTGAGCCAGCCGACGGCCGCCAATCCCACGCCGATCACGTTGTAGGCGAACGCCCAAAACAGATTTTCGCGAATCACGCGAGCACTGCGACGCGCCAAGGCGATCGCCCACGGCACGCGCGACAAGTCGTCTCCCAGCAGGCAAACGGCGGCCGATTCGCGCGAGATGTCGGCGCCGCAAGCCAAGGCGATCCCCAAGTCGGCGGCAGCCAAGGCGGGGGCATCGTTGATGCCGTCCCCCACCATGGCCGTCGAGCCAGACGTCGCCTGCATCGTTCGCAGCGCCGCGACTTTCTGATCCGGGAGCAGACCGGCTACGACAGGCACGTTCAACTCGCGCGCGAGACTTTCTCCGCGAGCTGGCGAATCGCCGGTCAGCACGCGCACCTGGCAGCCGAGTTGCTCACAGGCGGAAAGTGCCGCGACGGCCTCGGGTCGCAATGCCTCGGCAAATAGGAATGCGCCGCGGATCGTGCCCGCCCAAGCGATGGCCGACACCGAAGCTCCGCGCCGCTGGGCGTTGTCGATGGCTCGCGCTACAGTGTCGGGCACGACCAGAGATTCGCCGGCGAGCCAGCTCGTGCTGCCCAGGCGTGTCGGCTCCTCGTCGCGCCCAAAGCGAGCTTCGATACCGCGCCCCGCAATCGTGCGCAGTTCACTACGCGCCGCGAGATGACGAGCAACGGCATCCGCTGTCGATTCAACTCTGGTTTTCGAACCGCTTCCAGATCCCAGTCGCTGATCGACGAAGTTGCGGATCGCTGCCGCGAACACGTGGGTCGAACCAGCGGACAATTCCGCCGCACGCTGGAGCGCTTCGTCGTGATCTGCCTCGCTGGCAGCGACAAATTCCCCGACGCGGGGCTGTCCCGTCGTGATGGTGCCGGTCTTGTCGAAGGCGATCGCGCGGATGCCGGCCAACCGCTCGAGTGCTTCGCCACTGCGAAAGAGAACCTGGGCCTGGCTGGCAGTGCCGAGCGCCGCCCAAACGGCCATCGGTGTTGCCAGCCCCAAGGCGCAGGGGCACGCGATCAACAGCACCGCGAGTGCCGACATCACGCCGGTTTCCCAGTCTCCCTGCCAGCCACGCACAGCCAGCGCGCCGAGCGCCACCAGGACAACGACCGGCAGAAACACGCTGGTGACGCGCTCGGCCAGCCGTTGATAACGGCCCCGGCTGAGTCGGGCGGTGCGCACCAATTCGACCAGCCGCGACAGCGCGCTCGCCGCCGGCTCGGCCGTCACTTCGACGATCAGTTCGCCGTTGAGATTCAGGCTCCCGGCCAGCACTTCGTCGCCGACGGCGCGCTGGAGCGGGCAACTTTCGCCAGTCAATACCGCGGCATCGATCGCAGCCTGGCCCGCCACGATGCGGCCATCGACTGCGATCCGTTCGCCGGCGAGCACGCGCACGCGGTCGCCGGTCTTGATCGATTCCAGCGGCACGAGTTGCTCGCGATGGTTGTGCAAGCGGCGGACATCGCTGGGGAGCAGGCGCTCCAGGGCATCGAGCGCCGCGGTGGTTTGCAGCTTGCCGGTCGCTTCGAGCCAGCGCCCGAGCGTGACCATCACCAGCACGATGCAGCCGACTTCGAAGTAGACGTGCCCGCTCCCGCGCAGCACCGAGACGACCGAGTAGCCATAGCTGGCGACCACGCCCAAGAGAATCAACAGATCGGTCGGCAGCACTCCCCGCCGCCACAGCGACAGTCCTTGCTCGGCCAAAGGCCAGCCCAACAACAAGAGGACGGGCAAGCTGAGCAGCAAACACAGGTAGCGAAACAGGTCGGCCAGCGGCGCGGCCAGCCGGTCTGCGCCCGGCGCCAGCGCTTCGTGCATGTCCTGCGACCAGAGGGCCATCGTGAACATCATGACGTTGAGCGACAGGAAAACCGCCAACCCCAGCCGGATTAGTGTCGTCTGCGCGAACCCCTGCTCGCCTCGCTGACCGGTGATTTGGGCCGCGAGTCGACAGCCCAAGCAGCAGAACTGTTCGCCGTGCGCGTCGACCGGCTGCCGGTGTCCCCAACGGACCGGGCCACGCGGCAACGGCAGATGGCAATAGTCACAAGCCGCCACAGCGACGGACGGCGCCGTGGCAACCGCGCTGCGCGACGCGGACGGCGCAGCGGAGATCATGGGGGACTCGTCAATTCGATGGACAAAGCCGGAAACAGGTATTGCACGGTGTAATAGACCGCGAACGCCCAGAAGAACAACCAGATCAAGCGCACGTACCAGGGAATGCGGTTGCCGGCATAGTGGTGAAAGCGGTGCTCGGCGCCGGCCGTGTTGGGGTCGGAGGTAGTCTTGTCAGCTTCGGCCATGGCGTTTCCTGATTGCATAGGGATCGAGGACCTCGTCGCGCGACCGAGCGACGCTGGTCCAGGCCGGCGCATCGGTTTGCGATTCCGTCGTGGCCTCCAGGCGATCGAGCCAGCGTTCGTTTTCGAGCATGGTGTGCTTCGGTCGTTCGATGTCGCGAAACATGCCGTGCCACACGGCCCAGCCAAACAAAAACAAGAACCCCAGGCTGGCCAGCAGATAGTTCACGATCGGCGTGATGGCAAACACGCCTTCGACGTCGCCCCGATAGAGCGCGACGAACTCGATGAACTTGCTGCCGAACCCGTACAGGCTGGGCAGCAACACGGCCAGGGCCAACAGAATCATCAACAGACTTTTCGATCGGCTGGCCGCTGACGGGGCGATCATGGTATCTCGCTAATGGGGTGACATGTTGCTAGGGGGTGTTGGGGTGCAGGCTTATTGCTGTTCTTTCAAGCGTTCCGCCAACGGCTCGTAGCTCTCGTAGTCGGGATAGCTCTCGAGCCAGGAGCCGAGCCACTGCACGTAGGTAATCAAAGCCAGGCCGCGGCGATTCGGCTTATCGGGCGCGCCGTCGAACAGCCAGGGATACTCGGGCATTGGCGAATCGGTCGACGTGAGTTTCGGCCGGAAAAAGTGGACCGCGTGCCAGTCGTTCGAGCGGCGTCCGCCTTCGCGGCACAAGTCGGGGCCGACGCGCCGCGTGCCAAACATCACCGGCCGTTGCAGCTCGTTCTGGTACTCCCAGGTCGCGGAGACGGGCCCCCAGCGGTCTTCCTCGCGCGAAACCGGACGCACGAACTGGCTATGGCAATGCCAGCAGCCTTCACTCACGTAAATCTGCCGCCCGAGCCGGAGGGCTTCGGCGCAGGCCTCCTGGGTCGGCTCGCCGAAATTTTCCTGGAATGGTTCGGGGTAGCGGTGGCTGAGCTCTTCGAACTGATACATCACGTTCGAGTTCTCGGCCACGAGCTCGGCCGTCGTTTGCTCGGGCAAGTCGCGGTACATGAGCATCGGCACCACGGCGTTCGACAGGAACGCGAACGCGAAGAAGCCGAGCCCGCCCACGAGCAGCACGCCCGATTTGCTTTCAAACATCGAACCGACTCCTAATCGGCGCCGCTCAGGTGGTCACCGTTCCCAGCGGCGTGGCCGCCGCCGCGGACGATGGCGCGCTGCTGCGCGAAAGTCGCCAGGTCATGTACAGGTTGTAGAAAAAGCAGAGCTGTCCGCCGAGGATCGCCAAACCGGCAAAGACGCGGATGATCCAGAACGGCTGCGAGCCTTCGACGGAGACTTCCCAAGGGGCGAGCGACGCCCAATAAAAGCCTTGGAACACCCCGCCGAGAATCAAGTCGGCCGCCATCACCAGCATGCCGCCGGCCGATAGCCAATAGTGCCATTCGCACAGCGTGCGGCTATACCACTCGGTGTGCCATAGCCGGGGGAACAGGTAAGTCATGATCCCCAGCAGCCACATCGTAAAGACGCCGAACATCACCAGGTGGGCGTGCCCCACCACCCAATCGGTGAAGTGGATCAGGGCCTGAAAGGTGAGCGTCGTCTGCATGGCGCACTGCAGGCAAGTCAAAGCGTAATACACCATGCCCGTATAGAACCAGCGAATCGGCAGGTTGGTGACGATTTCGCGCCCCGAGCCGCGCAGCGTGGCAAAGAAATTGATGATGACCGTCAACACGACCATTTCCACGGCGACCGTCGAAATGATCGCCCCGCGTTGCAGGAACATCGGAATCGGCGTGTACAGAAAGTGGTGGATACCGTTGAGCGGGTAGAAGAAGGCCAGCCCCCAGAAGCCCACCAGCGACAGGGCATGACTCCACATCGGCTTGCGCAGCAGGATCGGCACGAAGTAGTACATCAGCCCCCAGCCCAGCGGCGTGACGAACAAGCCGACAAGATCGTGAATGAACAATCCACCCACCGCTCCGGCGCTGGTGCCCGCCAGCGCGTATTGCGGCAGAAAGTTGCCCATCGCGTAGGTTAGAAAGGTCCAGACGAAGGCAGCCATGAAGTACCACAAGGTTACGTACAACGGACCAGTGGCTTGCGTGATCGGGGCCAGAAAGTTCACGGCCACGAGCAACAGCCCTGCCAGCGCCAAGGGATCGATCCAGGTGGGGGTTTCTCCCCATTCGATACCTTGCGCGCCGAGCGACCAGGGCAACTCTTGCAGGGCCGGCACCGTCGCCTGCAGCGTCGGCCCCACGACGATGCCGATGGCGGTCGAGAGCACCACGACTTGCCAGGCGACAAAGATGAACCACGACAGCGACTGGCTCAGCACCGGCCGCAACGTCAACCGCGGCACGGCCCAGTGCAGGGCCCCCAGAAAGGCATTCGCCAGAAAGCCATAGGCGATCGCATTGGTGTGCACCATCCGCCAGCGACCCGGCGACAAGAGCTCGATCCCGCGCAAGGGGTTCCAGTGCACTAACTGCAGCGCCATGAGCATGCCGGCCAACAGCGAGATGCCCAGGTACGTCAGCGCCGCGATAAAGAACAGCGCAACCAACCGCCGATCGACCAGGCGATCGTCAGCCTCTGGCGCGATCGTGCGTTGCGTGTCGATCATGTCGGCTCGGTCTCCAAGCGATAGGGAATGTAGCGCCCCAGGCGGTAGATCAGCAGCATCGTCCAGCCGAAAACCAGGTGCGTCAGCGCCGCGACCCAGGGGGGAACCTGCTCAACAATCCACTGCCCCCCAAACAACAGCGGCTGCAGCCAGGAAAGAATGCCGTAGAAGTTGACGATCCAGATCGCCAACGACAGCGCGCTCACCGCGGCCAGCCGCGCCGGCGCGGATACTTTGGTCAGGTAGCGCGTCAACACGATCTCGAACACGATTCCGTAGAGCATGCCCGTTGCCAGGTACAGGCAACAGCCGATCGCCAGAATCAAGCCGTCGTCGACGGTGTCGAAGTGCAAGGCCTGCTCACCCATCGGGAAGGTGAGATATACGCGAATCAACTGCAGCGGATGCTGCTCGAACATCAGCGCGCCGATGATGTTGAACAACAAACTGGTCATGGCGGCCACGGCACCCAGCAGAAACCCAGTCGTGGCGTGGTAGGCGGTGTAGTATTCGGTCGCTTGCCACGGGGGCGCGGCCGGCTCGCTGCCGATCGTCGATTCGAGTTCGCGCACTCGGGCGCGCAAACTCTCGAGCTCATGCAATTGGTCCTCGCTGCTGGTCATGGCGCAGGCTCCTCGGCGGCGGCCGAGGCCGCCGGCGGTTCTTCCGTAGTCGGCTCGGGCTGTGCTGCGGGCGGGGGAGTGCCTCCGGCCGGAAACTGCACGCCCTGGCGGCGCTGATCGGACAACTGCAGCACGAAATGCACGAGGTACCAGGTGGCATCGGGATCGTCGGCGAGCACATCTTTGAAGGCCGGCATCGGCGTGCCGTTGATGCCGGCGTAAATGCGCCGATAGACGTCGATCGGCAGATTGCCGCCGTGCAGCATGCCCGAGGTCAGATCGGCCGCGGCCGTTTTCTGGCCCCAAGCGTCGACACCGACCTCGATGCCGCCGGCCAGTCCGCCGCGGCCGTCGCGGCCATGGCACTTGAAGCACTCGCGCTTCTGAAAGATGGCCTCCCCTTGCGCGACCGTTTCGGGGCTGAAGGGGGGCATCTTGGTCGCCGGCTCGACGACCTCTTCATCGGCAGAATTCCACTGATCGACGATGCTCTGCGCCAGCTCTTCGACCGCCTCGTCGGTCAGTTCCCCTTCGCTGTCCGCCTGCACGGCCAGCAACGTTTCCAATTCGCCCCGATGCGTCAGCACCAGCACGTAGTCGATCACGGCCTCGAGATCTTTCTTCTCCAGCCGTGCGAACGACGGCATCGACGTGCCCGTGACGCCGTGCGTCACGGTCCGCAGCAGGTCGGCACGGCGCGGTTTGTTTCCGTAGCCGGTCGACGTGAACTTGAAAATTCCCTTGCGATAGTCGCGCGGCTTCGGTGAAAGGTATATGGCCGCCGGCCCGGCACCATCGCCGCTGGGACCATGGCACTGTTGGCAGTTCTTGCGATAAACCTCGGCGCCGCGTCGCAGATGCTCGTTGAGTTTGAGCTCTCCGCCGAACGCTTCCGGGTCGGCGCCTAACAACTTGGGGCGGGCCAAGGTGCCCGTTTGTGCGACCAGGTGCTTTTGAACCTCTTGCTGCAACTGGGCGTCTAGCGCGGCGAGCTCGGGGCTGGCGACGAATTTCGGCTCAGCCGCTGGCTCGCATCCCAACAGCGGCAGCAGACAAATCGCCGGCACTCCAAGCAACCGCGCCCAACGCGACGCACCTGCGCCCCACGCGCTCCACATCGATGCGGACTTCATACCGATCCTCGGTGCGGTTTTTGGCCCTTTCGAGCCCTCTTGATCCGTTTGCATGTTGACCCGCGGGAAAGCACTTTGAATGCCAACGACCAGAGCGGGCAGGAGCGTCTCCCTCGTGGTGGCCATGGTGAATTCAATTGCCTGCCGAGCGCCAGCAGGTTTTTTGCGGTTCGAACCGACAGAATCCTCAATGCCGGGCTGCGACAAGATGTCACGGTCGATCCGTGGCGGGCGTGCGAATTCGCACACCCAGGGTGAGCGAACACGACCGACGCGCGCTTCGGCGACTGCGATCGTCGAAGTTTCACTGTGCCAACGACGCCATCCCGCCTCGGGCAACACTCGGGCTGGAGCCAATTTTGCCTCAGCGGCTACTGGTCATCGATCTTGTCGCCGATCTAACAACAACAGATGGCCGGCGGTCTGAAATGTGCATCCCCCCTCGCATCCGCTTGGTGAGCGCGGCGAGCGTGGTGCCATGTCCCGCCCTGAGCAATCCAGCGCAAGAAGAAGTACGGACGCGTTTCGCACGATAGTCAATCGCCACCCAATTCCCCTTGCAGGTGATGGCAACATGAGGAATCTCGCTTATCAACTGTCGGCACTGGTCGCCGTGTGCGGGCTGCTGAGTTTTGCGGGCAGTGAATTGTCAGCGGCGACTGCCGAAAAGCCGCAGATCGGTCACAAGGTTCCCAGCTTCACGCTCAAGGACTTTGGCGGTCGAGAGTTCTCGCTCGATAGCCTGGCTGACAAGCAAGCCGTGGTGGTCGCGTTTCTGGGGGTCGAGTGCCCGCTGGTCAAGCTTTACGCCACGCGGCTCGAAGAGCTGGCGAAACGGTTCTCGTCGCAAGGGGTCGCCTTCCTGGCAATCGACTCGAACTGCCAAGACTCGCTGGCCGAGATGGAGCACTTCGCCCGCACCCACGACATGACCATCCCGTTTCTCAAGGATGTTGGCAACGTCGTGGCCGACGAGTTTCAGGCGTTGCGAACTCCGGAAGTTTTCGTGCTCGACCGGGGACGCGTTGTCCGCTATCGCGGACGGATTGACGATCAGTACGGCTTTCAAGCGGGCGTTGGCTATCAGCGCCCCGAGGCGGTCGAACACGACCTGGCCGACGCGCTCGACGACGTGTTGGCGGGCCGCGAGGTTCAGATTGCCACGACCCCCACGCCGGGCTGCCTGATCGGGCGCGCCCAGTCGACCGACGACGCGTCGCCGGTGACGTACGCGAATCAGATCTCGCGCATCTTTCAGAACCGCTGCCAAAGTTGTCATCGCGAGGGGGAGATCGGCCCCTTTGCCATGTCGAGCTACGACGAGGTCGTCGGCTGGGCGCCGATGATTGGCGAAGTCGTGAGCGAGGGGCGCATGCCCCCCTGGCATGCCAGCCCCGAATACGGCAAGTTCGCCAACGATGCCCGCCTGAGCGAAATAGAGTTGGAGCAGATTCTCACCTGGGTCGAGCATGGCGCGCCGTTGGGCGACGTCAGCGACCTGCCCGAATCGCGCGAGTACACCGTCGGTTGGCAGATCCCCCAGCCCGACCAGATCGTGCCGATGAGCGACGAACCGTTCGTCGTGCCCGCCACCGGCAAGGTCGAATATCAATACTTCCTGGCCGATCCCAAGTTCACCGAAGACAAGTGGGTGCAAGCCTGCGAGTGCCGGCCGGGCAATCGCGGCGTCGTGCATCACATCATCGTGTTCGTCGTCCCCCCTGGCGAAGAGCCGAAGCGCATGGCCGAAGGGACCGCCACGCGGCATCTGCTGGCCGGCACGGCGCCGGGCAATCCGCCCACGGTTTATCCCGCCGGCATGGCGAAACTGCTCAAGGCGGGCTCGCGACTGTTGTTCCAGATGCACTACACGTCGAACGGTCGCGAACAGGCGGATACGAGCAGCATCGGTCTGATCTTCGCCGATCCGGCCAGCGTCACCCGCGAAGTGCGTACCGACCTGGCGATCAATCCATTTTTTGAAGTGCCGGCCGGGGCCGATGACTTTCCCGTCGAGTCGTTCAAGAAGTTCCGCCAAGACACGCTGCTCTTGGGGCTGATGCCCCACATGCATCTGCGCGGCAAAGCGTTTCGCTATGTGTTGACCTACCCTGACGGTCACGAGGAAATTCTGCTCGATATTCCCCAATACGATTTCAACTGGCAGAACAGCTACCAGTTCGCCGAGCCGAAATTCGTGCCGAGCGGTTCTCGGATGCACTGCGTGGCGCACTTCGACAACTCGGCCGAAAACCTGGCCAATCCCGATCCCTCCAAGCCGGTGCGTTGGGGCGAACAAACCTGGGAAGAAATGATGATCGGCTGGTTCGAAAGGGCGCCGGCGGTCGAGCGAGAACCGGTGGCCGACGTCGTGAGCGAATCCGGCACCGAGCCAAAGTAGACATCCGCGGCGCCTCGCCCGAGGCTTATCCCTCGCGACTATTACGAACCGGTCAATCGCTCGAGCAGCAGCGTGGCGATCCCCAAGACGAGCAGAAAGCCGCACAAATCGGTGACCGTCGTCAGCAGTGGGCCCGAGGCGATCGCCGGGTCGACACTGAAGCGCTTGAGCACCAGCGGCACGATGCCGCCGAGCGAGACTGCCAACATGGTGTTCAGGCACAGGGCACTCCCGACCACCAGTCCCAGGTACGGATTGCCGATCCAGAACCACGCCACGACGCCCAGGAGCATCCCGAGCGCGAGCCCGTTGATCAGGCCCACGGCCATCTCCTTGAGCCAGACGCGGACAACCTCGGTCGGTCGCACCAATCCCAGCGACATTTCACGGAGGCTGACCGCCACGGCCTGGTTGCCCGAACAGCCGCTCATGTCGGAGATGATCGGCAGAAAGATCGCCAGCGCGATGACGGCCGACAACGTATCCTGAAACAACGCGATGACGCTGGCCGCAATGCAGTTCAGCACGATGTTGATGCTGAGCCATGCCAACCGCCTTCGCGAACGTCGCAACAGGGGCATCGTGCGAATCTCGTCGCCGCCGACGATGCCCTGCGTCTTGAGGAAGTCATCCCCGTATCGATCTCCAAGCGCTTCCTCGACCGCCGACTTTTGAGCGATGCCCAGTAGCGTTCCCTTCGCGTCGATGACCGGCACGCCAAGAAAATCGTAGCGGTCGAAAAACGCCGCCAGATCGTCAAGGCTTGTCTCGCTGCTTACCGACAGGGGCCGACTGATCATGATGTCGGCGATTGGCCGCCGGGGGTCGGCCAGCAACAAGTCGCGCAGTTGCAGTACACCCGTCAAGCGGCCTTTCGCACCACAGACATAGGCGTATTGCACCTGATAATCGCGGTAGGCGTCGGCATGTTGACGCATGTCTTCAATGACATCGCGCACCCGATAGTGCTGGGGATAAACAAGATACTCGGTGACCATCAAGCCGCCGGCCACGTCGTCTGCATAGCCCGACAGCGCTCGAGCATCGGCCGCTTCTTCCGGCTGCATGTGCTCGAGAATCGCGCGGGCACGCTCCGCATCGAGGTCGCCGATCAGGTCGGCCTGCTCATCGCTGGGCAACTCATCGAGAATCGCAGCCGCCGTGGCCGGACGTAGACACTCGATCAGTTCGACGCGCTGCGGGGGCGGCAATTGCGACGCGACATGGGCGGCATCTTCCGGCGCCAGCGCCGACACCGCGAGTATCTGTTGCTGCTCCGACAAGCGCGACATGACGAGCGCCACGTCGCGGTGCGGCAGATCATCCAGGAACTGTTTGATTTCCTGGGCAGTCCCGGTTTCGACCAGGTCGGCCAGTTCATTCCACGGTTCTTGGGTCGTCTCGGGAGTCACGTTTTGTCCTTCCAGCGGACAAGCCAGGCATCGCCCCCGCGGCGGGAGCCGCCGGCTGGCGTCTGGCTAATCGACACTCGGCAACCGCCTCGACGGACCTTCGACGGACGAGCGCATTGCGCGGTGCCTGCGCTGCTCAACCGTCGGACTTAAGAAACACGATCGCCAACGGCGGAAGCGTCACATTCAGCGAGTAGGGACGTCCGTGAAAGCCCAACGGAGTGGCCATCACGCCGCCAAGATTGCCCTGTCCGCTGCCGCCATGTTCGCCGGCGTCGCTATTGAGCAGCTCGCGCCACAATCCGCCGCGCGGCACGCCGACGCGATAGTTATGCCGCGGCACGGGGGTGAAGTTGCACGCCACGGCAATGATGTCGTTGTTGCCGCGCGCCTTGCGGATGAAGCTCAGCGTGCTCAGCTCGGCGTCGTTGGCATCGCTCCACTCGAAGCCCGCTGGATCGCAGTCCAATTCGTGCAGCGCGGGTTCGTCCCGGTAGGCGCGATTCAAAGCACCAAGCCACCGCAGCAAGGCGCTATGACCTGGGCTTTCCAGCAGCTTCCAGGCCAGACTGCCGTCGTGCTGCCATTCGTCCCATTGGCCGAGCTCGTCCCCCATGAAGAGCATCTTTTTGCCGGGCATGCCGTACATATAGCCGTATAAGAGACGCAGGTTGGCGAGCTTCTGCCATTCGTCGCCTGGCATCTTCGCCAGCAGCGACGACTTTCCATGCACGACTTCGTCGTGCGACAGCGGCAGCACGAAGTTCTCGTTAAACGCGTAGACCATGCGGAAAGTCAATTCGTTGTGGTGGTACTTGCGATGGATCGGCTCGTACGACATGTACTGCAGCGTGTCGTGCATCCAGCCCATGTCCCACTTCATGCCGAAGCCCAACCCACCCAGATACGTCGGTCGCGAGACCATCGGCCAGGCCGTCGACTCTTCGGCGATCGTTTGCACGTCGGGATGCCGCTGGTAGACCTCGGTATTGAACGTCCGCAAGAAGTCGATGGCCTCGAGGTTCTCGCGGCCGCCGAATTGGTTGGGAATCCACTCCCCCTCGGCCCGCGAGTAATCGAGGTAGAGCATCGATGCCACGGCATCGACGCGCAGCCCGTCGGCATGGTACTCGTTGAGCCAGAACAGCGCGTTGCTCAGCAGAAAGCTGCGCACCTCGTTGCGGCCGTAATTGAAAATGAACGTGTTCCAATCGGGATGGTAACCCTGCCTGGGGTCGGCGTGCTCGAACAAGTGCGTGCCGTCGAAGTAACCCAGGCCGTGCTCGTCGTTGGGAAAGTGCGACGGCACCCAATCGAGAATGACGCCGATCCCCTGCTGGTGCAGATAGTCGACCAGGTACTTGAAGTCTTGCGGCGTGCCGTACCGACTCGTGGGCGCAAAGAAGCCTGTAACCTGGTAGCCCCACGAGCCAAAAAACGGATGTTCCATGATCGGCAGGAATTCAACGTGCGTAAAGCCGAGCCGCTTGACGTGCTCGGCCAGGTCGCCGGCCAGCTCTCGATAGCTCAGCGAGCGATTCCCTTCGGTGGGCACGCGCCGCCAAGAGCCGAGATGCACCTCGTAGATCGAGATGGGCGACTGCAGGCTGTTGCGGCGGCCGCGCTCTTGCATCCAGGCCGCGTCTCCCCACGTGTAGTCGAGATCCCAAACGACCGAGGCGGTTTTGGGCGCTACCTCGTAAAACACTCCGAAGGGATCGGCCTTATCGACGCGGTAGTTACCCACCGACGAAGCGATGTGGTACTTGTAGAGCGTCCCTTGGCCGAGGCCGGCCAGAAAACCTTCCCAAACGCCTGAGCCCCCCAACGAACGCAGGGGATGGCTTTGCTTGTCCCAGTTGTTGAAATCGCCGACGACACTGACTTGTTTGGCATTGGGGGCCCAGACCGCGAAGTGCGTGCCCGGGGTTCCCTGGCGCTCGACCAGGTGCGAACCCAGTTTTGCCGGCAGATCGAGGTGAGTCCCCTCGTTGAACCAATGCAGATCTTCCGCGGTCCAAAGACTTTCGCCATGCTGTACGGCGGTTCGCTGCCCGCGAGTGTTGATGTCAGACATGTTCGGCTCCTCGACGGCGAGTGTTCGGGGGCTTGCTGCGGCGCCGCCGATCGACGTCTTGCAGAAACGCGGCGAACTGCGAGTTTTGAGTGATCTGGTCTAGTGAGTAGCGCGCTTTGCGCCGCCAGTTGGGGCGCTCGATGGACGTGCCCGGGGTGTTCTGTGGCCGGGTCTCCAACCACAAGTCTTCGAGGTTGATCAGCAGCAGCTCGGCCGAACTGTCGGCCAGGTAGCGCAACAGCGCCTCGAGAACTACAGACAAGGGTTGCTCAACCTCGGTGATCGATGCTGCCGGCGCCGTAACCGACGCGGATCCCGCAGTGCCGTCGTTTGCCGCGGCGCCCTCCAGGTAGCCCGACCGGCGCAGTCCATCGACAACTGCCGCGCGGAGTTGGCCGCGACGCGCCCGCTCGTGTTGGGCGCCACGCTCGTCGAGCAGCCCCAGTTGCAATCGATCGGCGATATCCTCCCCCTGCCACCAGGCGGCGAACATCGGCATGTCGTGGGTGTTGAGCGAGGCGACGCTCCGCGCGGCAATCGGTTCGGAGAAATGATCCGCCGCGGCCTCGAGCTCGTACTGCACGACGTGCATCACACGCACCTGGTGGCGCTTGAGGGCACGATTGACCTCCGCCGGCACGGTCCCCAGGTTTTCTCCGATGATGCGCGCCCCGTGCCGGTGCGCCGTCAGGCTCGCCACTGCGTAGAGCTCGTCGGAGTGATACCGCACGTAGACCCCTTGGTCGGCGGGCATTCCTTGTGGAATCCAATACAAACGGTGCCAGCCCATGACGTGGTCGACGCGGAGTCGTTGGCAGATCGTCAGATGCTGCTCCAGGCAGTCGCGTAGGTATCGATAGCCGTCGCGGCGAAGCGCCTCGGGATGCAAGGGGGCGAACTGCCAGTTTTGTCCCTTGGTGAACACCGAATCGGGAGGGCAGCCGCCGGTCACCTGCGCGGCAAACGACTGTCGGTAATGCCAGGCGTCGTACCCGTCGGTTCGCACGCCCAGTGGCAGATCGAGGTACAAAGCGCAGCCCGAACCCGCCGCGCGATCGCCGACCCGGCGAAGCTGCTGCCGAGCAATCCACTGAACGAATAGGTGATATCGCCTGACGCGCTCGTCGTAGTCTTCTTGGCGCAGCTCGCCGTCGCGCAGTCGCTGGGGCCATTGCTCCCAAGACGTGCCGTGTCGTTCGGCCGTGGCGCGAAAGCGCGCATAAGCTTCGAGCGAACCGTGCTCCGCCGCGTAGGCCTGGCAGGCCGCCAGCTCCGCGCTCGGCCGCCCAAAGAAACTCTCGGCCAACAACCCCAGCACACGACGCTTGATGGCCATCAAGCGCCGATACTCGACGAGATCGGCGCTGCGCAACGAGTCGATTTCGTGAGCCGACGCGGTCGATTGCAGCAGATCGCGGGCCGCTTGGCAGTGCTGCAGCTCGTCGATGCGCTCCACGTCGATGTAAAACTCGTTCCAGAACAGTCGGCTGGCGGGAGAGTAAGGGCTGGGTTCGCACGGGTCGCTCAAATAGGCCGCCAGCAGCGGCAACGTGCCGACAACGCCGCCACCCATTTGGCCCAACCAGCTAGCGAGCCCCTCCAAGTCGGTGAAGTCGCCAGCACCCCAGTTTCGATCTCCACCCAACGAGTAGAGTGGCAGAAAGCCACCCCATTCGCGGCGCGGTGCTTTCGCGGGCCGTGGCTTCCCGGGCCCTGTATCGTCTGCGTCGGACCACTCCGCGAGGTCGGTCGGCATGTGGCGCGGTGCTGAAATCACCAGCGACCGGAAACTCCCCGCCGGGGTTTCCATCGTCAACGGGTGATATCCCGACGGCAGATTGGCCAGCAGCGGAAAACGCCGGGTCACAAACCGCCCCAGTCTGGTGTCGACTTCCGCAACGGACACCAGATCGTCGCAGCGGTACGAAGCGTGCGAACCGTCGGCCGATTCCTCGAACTTCGCCGCGATCTGGCCAGTTGCGTGCGCGGGAAGCGTGACTTCGATCTCGCCGGCCGCGCCATCCCAAGCCACGGCGACCGGCTCAATCGCTTGCGAGAGAATCTCCTGCTGTCGGCACGCAATCGCTTCGTCGACGTTGTCAAACGACTCCATGTTAGCGCCTAGCGAACGCAAGACCGCTAATAGCGTTCCGGGCGAAGCGCGACGCCGCTGGGCAAGCGTATCGCGATAGCTGGTTTGCACGCCGTAAAGGCGCGCCAAACGCTCGATCGCAGTGCGGGGCTGAGGTTTCGGCATGTGCATTGTTGTCGTGCAAAGCTCCTGGCCGCGGGGCCCGGCCGGATTCTCTAGAGCTCGTCGTCCATCGCGGGGTGCCCATTGCTGAGGTTACGCTTCGAGTCTGGCGCTGCATCGCCCGACGGTTCGCGGGGCGCCAGACTGGCGGCAATACTGACGAGCGGAATGCGAACCCAAGTTGGTCGATTATTGAGCTCGTAGATCAGTTCATAGCAGGCTTTTTCCAGGACGAACCCGTCGAGCCATTGCCCCAGCTCTTGGCGATCAGCGGGAAGGAACGACGCTTTGCCCGCGGTGTTGAAATAGCTGCGCAAGTACGCGGCCGACGTCCACTCGCACCAGGCGGCAACCCAGGGCTCGAGACGCGCGAACTCGTCGGGACTGTCTTGAGCGATCTCCAGCAGCCCCGTGTAACCGGCGTAACTGAACGAGCGCACCATGCCGGCCACATCCTTGAGGGGGCAGCTTTTTCGCCGACGCTCTTCGATCGACTTGGCGGGTTCGCCCTCGAAATCGAGGATCACGAAATCCCCCTCGCGGCGCAGCACCTGGCCGAGATGGTAGTCGCCGTGGCAGCGAATCTTGCTGGTGTCGAGCGGCAGTTCAGCCAGCGATTTGATCTGTTGCACTACGACTTCGCGCGCCTCGAGCACCACGCGCGCCGTCGACTTGAGGCCCTCAGGCAGTTGCTTGCAATTGCGATTCAGTTCCGTGATCGCCGAGCGCACCTGTTGCGCCATGCCACGGTGGAGCGTCGCCAGGTCACTCTTCGAGAAGGGCTCGGGCGAAAAAGCCGGATCGTCGGTCGTCGCGCCCAAGGCCAGGTGCAGTTCCGCGGTCCGCTGACCGAGAATCGCGGCGGCTTCCAGATACGAACCGATCATCTCTTGCAACTCGAGCGGCGGCTCCGCGTCGGCGCATTCGAGCAGCGACCTGCCGCTGACGGCCGGACGCTCAGTCGGATCGGTGCGACTCTTGGCTGCTTCAAGATACTGACCGACGGCCTGCAACGCGTGTTCCCAGCCGCTCCCTTCGTTGGCGACCAGCTCCTGAATCATGGCCACGGCGATCGGTTCGCCCTGCGTGGGGCGATAGTGCATGGTGCCGCCGATGCGCGGAATGCGCACCGTTTGGTCGTGTTCGGTCAGGTACAAGCTGATCTCAATGTCCGGATTGTGCCCCGCCTCCAACTTGCGAAACAACTTCAACAACAAACGGTTTCCGAAAAACACGAACGAGTTGCTGGTCCCCCCAGGACCGCGCGTGATTCTGCTGGCCTCGTCGAGCTGCGCTTGCAACTCGGGCAAGGCCGCGGTGGCCGCGGAGTCGATCCGTGCCGATTGCGTCGGCCATTGCTCCGCCCCTTCCACGGCGTGCAAGAAGTGCTCGGCGACCGCGTCGCTGGTCAACGCGTCGTAAAGCACGGCCTCGCCCTCGGGCCCATGCAGCGAGCCCAACACGCCGGCCTCGGTCGACTCCAGCAATTCGTCGGCCGTGCGACCAGTCGCCAAGGCCAGCGGCAACAGGTAGAGCTCGGCCTCGCCGTCGTCGAAAGCGACGCGCACGAAAACCAGAAACGCGAGCGGCTCGGCCTGGTGAATCGTCCCCCAATCGACGATCCGTAGCGACTTGATCTGCCGCGCTTTGCTGGCGAACCAGCGTTGCTGCGTCACGTAGGGGCGCAAGAGCTTTCGTTCCAGGGCGGCGCGTTCGGGCGCATCCCACAGCTCGTGCCAGGCAGTCGAGACGTCAACGCGCGGCACCGCCTCGCCGGCTT
This sequence comes from Pirellulales bacterium, assembly GCA_050184475.1. Lineage (GTDB taxonomy): Bacteria > Planctomycetota > Planctomycetia > Pirellulales > JAEUIK01 > JAIESQ01. The sequence continues at coordinate 286,623 of JBFXAH010000007.1, forward strand.
CTCGCTGGGGCTCGGGCGCGGACTGCGCCGTGATGCGCTCGGGCGCTCGCTGCAGCACGAACCAATAGAAAGCGTGCGGGCCCAGCGTGACAAAGTACGGCAGCTCGCCAATCCGCGGGAATTCGGTGTGCCCGATCATCTCGATGGGCGTCATGCCTGCGAGCTCCGACAGATCGAGCTCGGCCGGTTGCACGAAGCGCGAGAGATTGGCCACGCAAAGGATCGTCTCCTCCTCGTGCCGGCGAATGTAGGCCAGCACCTTGCGGTTCTGCGGATGCAGGAACTCGATGGAGCCGCGCCCGAAAGTCTTATAGCGCTTGCGCAGGGCGATCATGCGCTTCATGAAATTCAACATCGACGAAGGATTGCGCTGTTGAGCTTCGACGTTGACCGCCTGGAATCCACAAATGGGATCGACCACCACCGGGCTGTAAAGCTTGGCAGGATCGGCGCGCGAGAAACCGGCATTGCGATCGCCGGTCCATTGCATGGGCGTGCGCACGCCGTTGCGGTCCCCCAAGTAGATGTTGTCCCCCATGCCGATTTCATCGCCGTAGTAAAGGACCGGCGTGCCGGGGAAGGAGAACAACAGGCTGTGCAACAGGTCGATGCGCCTGCGGTTGTACTCCATCAGCGTCGCCAGGCGGCGGCGAATGCCGATGTTGACGCGCATTTTGGGGTCGGCGGCGTACTCCTTGTACATGTAATCGCGCTCTTCGCTGGTCACCATTTCCAGCGTCAGTTCGTCGTGATTCCGCAGAAACAGCGCCCACTGGCAATCGTCGGGGATCGACGGCGTTTGGCGGAGGATTTCGGTGATCGGGTGGCGGTCCTCTTGCCGCACCGCCATGAAGATCCGCGGCATCAACGGAAAGTGAAATGCCATGTGGCACTCATCGGCGTCGCCAAAATATGGCAGTACGTCGGCCGGCCATTGATTGGCCTCGGCCAGCAGCATGCGGTCCTGGTAATTTTTGTCCACTTCGCGACGCAGTTCTTTGAGCACCTGGTGCGTTTCGGGCAGGTTCTCGCAATTGGTCCCCTCGCGCTCGATGAGGTAGGGCACGGCGTCCAGCCGCAGACCATCCACGCCCATGTCGAGCCAGAACCGCAACACCTTGAGCACTTCGCGCCGCACGCGGCGATTGTCGAAGTTCAGGTCGGGTTGGTGCGAGAAGAAGCGATGCCAGTAATAGGCCTTGGCAACGGGGTCCCACGTCCAGTTCGACTTTTCGGTGTCGGTGAAAATAATCCGCGCGTCGGCGAATTTGTCGTCGGCGTCGCTCCATACATAGAAGTCGCGATCGGGCGAACCCGGCGGCGCCTGGCGCGCACGCTGAAACCACGGATGCTGGTCGGACGTGTGGTTGATCACCAATTCGGTGATCACGCGGAGGCCGCGCCGATGCGCTTGACGCACGAACTGGCGAAAGTCTCGCAGCGTGCCGTAGTCGGGATGGATGTTGTAATAATCGGCGATGTCGTAGCCGTCGTCGCGCAGCGGCGAGGGATAAAACGGCAACAGCCACACGGCGGTCACGCCCAGATCTTGGATATAGTCGAGCCGCTCGATCAAGCCGGCGAAGTCGCCCATCCCGTCGGCGGTGCTGTCTTGAAAAGCCTTGACATGCACCTCGTAGATAATGGCATCCTTGTACCATTGTGGATCGCCCGCCGCGGGGGGCGTCGTGCGCGAGGCACGCGTTTCCGTCTGGGATTTCACGAGATCCATCTCCTGCGAAGGTATTGGCCGGCCGGCAGTTTGCTCGGCGAGCGAGCACGTCGAAATAGTGATCGATCGTTACTTCGTTCGCCTGGTGGTTATAGGTAGTATTCGAAGTCGCGCTCGGTGCGCGAGCGGCGACGCACCTGGAAAACGTGCGCGGGGCAAACCGCCGGATCGAGCTCCACGTAGTTCCGGCGGCCATGCCATAGATAGCGCGCGTCGCTCAACAGGTCGTGCGCCTGGAACGGCTGATCTTCGGGCAACTGCATCTCGGCGAGCGGCAACTCCACCCAGCCCGACTGCTTGTGATGGGGATCGAGGTTGACGACCACGAGGAGGATTCGCGAAAAGTCGTCCGACGCCTTGCTGTAGCAAAGGATGTCTTCGTTATCGATGTCGTGGAACCGCAATCCTCCCATCGACTGGAGCACGCGCTGTTCGTGTCGGATCTGGTTCACTCGCCCGATGAATTCTTTCAAGCTGTCCGAACGTTCCAGGTCGTGGTAGTGGACCTCGTACTTCTCCGAGCCGGCGTACTCTTCGCTCCCTGGATCGCGCGGCTTGCTCCACCCGTGCTCGAAGGGGGGGCCATAGATGCCGTAGCTGGCGCTCAGCGTGGCCGCCAGCACCAGCCGCGACATGAAGGCCGCGCGGCCACCGAACTGCAGATACTCGGTCAGAATGTCTGGCGTGTTCGGCCACAGATTGGGACGAAAAAACTCCCGCACGTCGGTCTGCGTCAACTCGGTGAAGTACTGGGTCAACTCATGCTTGGTGTTGCGCCAGGTAAAGTACGTGTACGACTGGGTAAAGCCCAGCTTTGCCAGCCGGTACATAATCGCGGGCCGAGTGAAGGCTTCGGCCAGAAACAACACGTCGGGGTGGTGCTGCTTGATTTCGCCAATCACCCACTCCCAAAACGCGAACGGCTTGGTGTGCGGATTATCGACGCGAAAAATGCGCACCCCCTGGTCGATCCAATACTGAAATACGCTCTTCAGCTCTTGCCACAGCGCTTGCCAGTCGGTCGTCTCGAAGTCGAACGGATAAATGTCCTGGTATTTCTTCGGTGGGTTTTCGGCATATTGAATGGTTCCGTCCGGACGGTGCCGAAACCACTCCGGGTGTTCCTTCACGTAGGGATGATCGGGAGAACATTGAAAGGCCACGTCCATGGCCAGTTCGATCCCGAATTGCTGGGCCGACCGCTGCAGTCGCTGGAAATCCTCGAGCGTCCCCAACTCGGAGTGGATCGCCTTGTGACCGCCGGCTGGACCACCGATTCCCCAGGGGCTGCCCACATCGCCATCGCCCGCTTCCGGATGGTTGTCGCGCCCCTTGCGGAACGTTTCGCCGATCGGATGGATCGGCGGGAGATAGAGCACGTCGAAACCCATCGCCGCCACATACGCGAGCCGGGCCTCACAGTCGCGCAGCGTGCCATGCTGACCTGGTTCGCTCGCCGCGGAACGCGGGAACATCTCGTACCAGGTGCTGAATTCGGCCTTGCGCCGATCGACGACGACCTCCAACTCGCGATCGTAAGTCGTGGCGAAATGACGCGGTCCGCAACGATCCATCAGGTGGTGCAAATCCGGATCGTCACAGATCTGCTCGAGATGCGACGCGGCATCCGCGCTTCGCAACCGCTGCGTCCAGCGCTGCAACTGGTCTCGCTGCGCCCCGGTTGCCTGTTGAGCAGCCTCCTCGATGAGGTTGGCCCCGATCAACAGGTCGACGGGAGTGACCTGTCCCGCGGCCATGCGTTTGGTCAGTTCCATTCGCCAGGTCAGGAAATGATCGACCCAGGCTACCACCGTGTAGACATAGCGGCCCAGCGTGGTGACCTCGAACGCTGCCTGCCAGCGGTCCCCCCGCAAGCGCTCCAGGCGGACTTCCGTCCAGGCGTCGGTCTCTTGATGGCGGTAGAGCACCACGCACGATAGGGCGTCGTGGCCATCGGTGAAGACATCGGCCTCGACGACAACGGTCTCGCCCACGGCACGCTTGATCGGATACCGACCGCCGTCGACTTCCGGCCGGACACGCTCGATCACCGCGCGGCTTCGTCCATCCGTCTTGATCTCGAGTGGTGCGGCCGCGACCGGCGTCGGCTCGTGCCGCGGCGCGGCGGCAACCCGAGTCACGCCAGCGTGACGTGAAGTTGGCGCTTGTTGCTGGGCCATGTGGTTTCCTCCTTGACGATTCTACTTCGCCCGGGGGCACAGGTTTCGGCAAGCAGCCCGCCAGGATAGGGCCGAACGCGGCGATTTCCGCCAGTTCGCGCGCTGGCTCCGGCCGTAACGGATCTAAGCACGACTCCAGCTCTCGAAGAGCGTGACTATAGCGGCCAGGCCGCTTCGCAAACCAGTTGCGTAACCAGCCCGGCGACACGGCGCCCAGCACTTTCGCTGATTGCGACATCGAACCTGGCGCAGCCACAAAGCGATACGCCTCGGGGCGCAGTCGAACTGCTCCCCTGGTCCTCGCGCTACGGTCAAAACATGTTCTGCAATGAGCGTGCCGCCGTCGAATATTTGCCCTCTGCCGAATGGAGAGGAAACCTCGTCTCGACTTTGAGCCATCCCAAAAAACCGGCGAATGACGGACGCCCGGTTCTGCCAATTGCGTCACTTACGGGCGGAGAACTGCAAAGTCAAAATGCGAGGGGGACAGGTACATGTATCGGCCGTCGTACCTTTGGTAGGGACGACGTTGGTGAGCCGAAAATGTACCAGTCCCCGACTTTGCAGTTCTCCTGCTTACGGGCCGTTCGCTTGTCTTGCTGAACGTCTGTTTTTCCTTAACGTCGTGTCTATCCCTTCGCTCAATTTCCATTGTGTTGAATGCAGATGCATCGTACACTATGCTCTACGCGCGTCAAGTCGAATCCGCGAGTGAGTGCCAGCTTGACTAGCGCGTCTCTTGCCGACGAAGCTGGGTTGAGGAGGCGTGCGACTTGGAGCTAACCATCGAAGATCAGATCATCGTCGCCGTGCGGCAAATCACGCACGCGGTGGACCTGTGGTCGAAACAACTCTGGCGACGATCCGGACTTACCTCGCCGCAACTGGCAGTCCTGCGCGAAGTTCAAGAGGGCCGGCACGTCACGCCGACGATGATCGCCGAGGCCTTGCACTTGTCCCAACCGACGGTCACCGGCATTCTGCAGCGCCTCGAACGCGAGGGTGCCATCCGACGCGTCCGCTCGCAAACCGATCGTCGCAGCATCTGTGCAACCGTGACGCCAAAAGGCAAAGCGCTGGCCGCCAAGTGCCCGTCGCTGCTCCGCGATCGCGTGCGCGATCGGCTGGCCCGCTTGCCGAAAAACAAGCGGGCCGAACTGCTGCAACACGTGCAGTTGTTGGCCGAGACAATGGACGCGCCCGCGGCCGACTGCGTCCCCTTCTTGTCTGGCAACGGGGCACCCCCCACCAAGGGCGAAGCTCATCCTCGCCGGCGCCGTCGTCCCGCTGGCCGCCAGGAAGACAAGTGATCGCGCCCGTTCCCAATTGCTCCCATTAACGGGCCAATCCGCGCGGCAGTTCCTCGCGGTTATTCGCCAGTCAACCGGTCTGGACGGTTTCCGGCCGCAACGCGATATTCAAACACCGCGGTTGCCCGACGATTCGGCCCTCGAGCCGACCTAATTCCCGGACTCGACAGCCGACATGACCAAGGCCACGCCAGATTCGTCGGATGCGGCACGCTTCGGGACGATGGGCGGAGTGTTTACGCCCTGTACGCTGACGATCCTGGGCGTGATCATGTTCCTGCGTTTCGGCTACGTCGTGGGCGAAGCCGGCGTGCTCTACGCGCTAGCGATCGTTTGCGCTGCCAAGCTGATTACGCTGCTGACCAGTCTGTCGCTTTCGGCCATCGCCACGAACACGCGCGTGCAAGGGGGCGGCGCCTACTTCCTGATCAGCCGCAGCCTGGGCATCGAATTCGGCGGCGCGATCGGCTTGATCTTCTTTCTGGCGCAGTCGATTTCCGTGGCCATGTATGTGGTCGGGTTCAGCGAGGCCTATCTGGCCGCCATGCCCTCGTTTGGTTTGTCGTTGACCGCCATCGCGACGATTGTCAACGTCTTGGTGTTCGCCTGCGTATTTGTCGGCGCTGGCTGGACGATCAAGTTGCAGTATGTGATCTTCGGCTTGCTCATGGCGTCGCTGCTTTCGTTTTATAGCGGCGCGGCGAAGGCCTTTGACCTGACGATACTGCGCGACAACTTCGCACCACAATTCGGGCCGGGACAGAACATCTTCACGATGTTCGCCCTGTTCTTTCCCGCGGTGACGGGCATCATGGCCGGCGCCAACATGTCCGGGGATCTCAAGGACCCCAGTCGCTCCATCCCGCTCGGCACGCTCTCGGCCGTGGCCTTCACGGCCGTGATCTATTTGAGCCTGGCGCTGCTGTTGGGATCGTGTCGTCCGGCCGAAATCCTCAAGCAAGACAGCCTGGTGATGGCGACCATCGCAAGCTGGCCAGTCTTCATCACCGCAGGTGTGTTTGCCGCGACGCTATCCTCCGCGCTGGGGAGCATGATGGGTGCGCCGCGCATCTTGCAAGCGTTCGCCCGCGACAATGTCTTTCCCTGGCTCCGCGTGTTCGCAGTCGGCAGCGGACGTAGTCATGAGCCGCGGCGCGCGATCATCGTGGCGGCCCTGGTTTCGCAAGCCTGCATTCGGCTCGGCGATTTGAATGCCATCGCGCCCGTCGTGACGATGGCCTTTCTGATCACTTATGGCTTACTGAATCTGGCGACCTTCACCGAGGCGATCACCAAGAACCCCAGCTATCGTCCGCGATTTCGCTGGTGCCATTGGTCGCTGTCGCTGGCGGGCGCCGCCGGCTGCCTGGCCGTCATGCTATTGATCGACTGGCGCGCGGCGGCCATCGGCATCGTGGTCGTGGGGCTCTTGCACTGGTACATCAGCCGCAAGGAAGTCGAATCGCGCTGGGGCGACGTGCAAAGCGGCTTGCTCTTCGAACGTGCCAGAAAAAACCTGCTGAAGCTCGAAGACGAGCTCTACCATCCGAAGAACTGGCGACCCATCGTGCTAGCGCTGAGCGGCACCGGCTGGAGCCGCCCCCATCTGGCCGTGTATGGCCACTGGTTCACCTCCGGACATGGGATTTTGTCGCTCGGACAGATCATCACCGGCGAGGTCGAAGACAAGTTGGAGCGGCGCGTGAATCAAGAAAAGCTCTTGCACAGGTTCATCAAGGAAGAAGACCTCGAGGCCTTTCCCGCCGTGGTCGTCGCCCCCTATCTCTCCGACGGCGTCGACGCGCTCGTGCAATCGCATGGTCTGTGGGCGCTGCGCCCCAATACCGTGCTACTGGGCTGGCCGAACGATCCTAGCCGGGCCGAGTCGTTCGCGGCCATGTTGCGCAGTATCGCCGGCTTGCGGCGCAGCATCATCGCCGTTCGCTTCGTGCCAGAGCCAGACGATCCCTGGCAAACGCCCCCCGGCACGCTCGACGTCTGGTGGCGCGGCCACCAGAACGGCGACCTGATGCTGCTCATGGCCCACTTGCTGACCAAGAACGACGACTGGCGCGGGCGAGTCATTCGGCTATTGCGAGTGATCGAAAGCGAAGCCGGCCGCGACGAAGTCTACGAACACCTGACAAGGCTCATTGAGACCTCGCGCATCCGGGCCGTGCCCGAGGTCGTGGTCAGCTCGAATCCCCATGAGGCGATTCAACGCACGTCGCGGTTCGCCGCCATGGTGTTCTTTGGTTTTGAAGCGCCCGCGGAAGGGGACGAGAAAGAGTTCTTTGAGCGCACCGATGGATGGGCTGGCCGCTTGCAGCGTGTGGTCTTCGTCGACAGCATTGGAGGTATGTCGCTGGAAACTTAAGCGACCGGGCGCACCCGGTCGCAAATGCCGGCCCTCGGCCGACGACTTCCGTTCGCAATCGCGAAGTCGCAGCCGGCTCTACCTTGCTACGGCGGCCTGCACGCCGTCGACCAGTCCACGAAAAAAGCTCTTGGCGTTGGTGCCTAGCGTGCGCGTGCGATAGCCCCCTTCTTGCACGACCAACGTCGGCGACCCCAACTCGCCGAGCATCCGCCCGTTGATTTCAAAATCCTTGGGAGTCAGCGACCAGGTGCCGGTCGGGTCACCTTTGGCGGTGTCGAGTCCCAGGGCAATCACCAGGAACGCCGGCGAAAATCGCCGCAGGGCGTCGATCGCCTTGCGCAAGGCGATGCGGTACTGGGCTCCGTCCTGCGCTTCTGGCAGCGGCAGGTTGAGGTTATAGCCTTCGCCGGCGCCCGTTCCACGTTCGTCGGCAAAGCCCGTGAAGTAAGGATACGCGAAGTCGGGGTTGCCATGGATCGAAATCGTCAGCACGTCGGCGCGCTCGTAAAAAATATCCTGCTGCCCGTTGCCGTGGTGGTAGTCGATGTCGATGATCGCCACCTTGCCGTGCGCGCTGAGCGCGTTGGCCCCGATCGCCGCGTTGCTGAAATAACAGAAGCCGCCGAACGAGCGCCGCTCGGCATGGTGCCCCGGCGGGCGCACCAACGCATAGGCCACGCGGCGACTGGCCAGAATCTGATCGGTCGCCGTCAGCACGCAATCGACGGCGCGCTTGGCCGCCAGAAACGCGTTGCGATGGATGGGCGTAAACGTGTCGATGCAATAGTAGCCCGCGCGTACCGAGAGCTCCTTGGGGGGGCGGGTCGCGTTGCGGATCGGGAAGACATACGGGTACAGCGACTTGCCCAGCGACACGTTTTCGCACGCCCGGCGGAGGTACTCGACAAAATCGGCGTCGTGCACTGCCAGGATGTGCTTCATCGAGTGCTCTTTGACGGCGACGGTTTCGATCAGGCCGCTTGGTTCCAATTCGGCGCTGATGGCGGAAATACGCACCGGGGCCTCGACGTATCCTCGTTCGCGAATGTGATGAATGTTGTGCCGGTCGTTGACCGTGACGGCGATCTTCTCCGGAGCGTGCGGCGTGGCGGTGCGCTGCTCGGCCAGGCGCTTTACGTATCGTAGCTCCCGCAGCTTGACCGGATCGTCGCGGAACGACTCGACCACCTGGCGCACGTACTCCGGCGGACAGAGCTCGCTGTACTTGCGTTCGAGCACCGCCTGGCACGCCCGCCGCGCTAGTTGGGCCGACAGCGGCCGGCCGCGCCCCAAGTCGTCCCAGACCAGGTGCGGCAGATTGTCGGCGCTTCCCCCCGGCACGGCTTTCTCGTATTCGGTCCCGATAATTGGCCGCGCGCCATATTGTTCGTAGAACTTCAGCCGGGCGGCGTTGCTCTTGCGAACCACTGGGTCGGCACACCCGCTCTTTTCGTCGGGCAGGCATTCGAAAAACAGCCCGTGCACTCCCAGGCCCACCGCTTCGTCGCGCACGAACTCGTACAGCGCGGCCCCGATCCCGCGACCAGGCCGGTCCTTGCCGGTGGCGAGAAAGTCGAGGTAGCAAAAGCCGATCTCCGGTTCGTGCAGCACGATCGCAAAGCCGAGCACATGATGGCGGGCGTTTTCGGCGACGAACAAAATCGTGCGAAATCGCTTGTGAAACGGATTGCGCAGCCGCGTCGACAGCGACTCGATATCCCCGGCCGGCGCACCGGGGAACTGGTCGTGAAAGATCCGCTTCACCTCGCGCAGCGCCACCTGGTTGACGGGCAGCACGTCGTCGTAGATCCGGCGGATGCGAAACATCGAGTACCTTCCGTGGCAGGATGCTTACTATGCGGCGAGCTCGCTGCCAGGAAATCCCTCAACCGGCTCGTCGGCGACGCCAGATTGTACAGGCCGCGCGGTGGCTAGCCTACGAGCGAGGCCAGCACTTTGCGCGTTCCCTCAAAGCTCCGGCGACCATGCATCACCAGATAGTTGTTCACCAGGGCGACGTCGCCTCGTTGCCACGGGATGTCGAAGCAGAGTTCGCCGGCGATCCGCGTGACCTCGTCGACGGTCGCGCGGTCAAGCGGCGAGCCGTCGCCAAAGGTGATCGCCTTCGACGGATCGTTGCGCTGGTCTTTCCAGCCTTGAAAGGCGGCAATGAGTTGATTGAAGAACGACTTGCGGCCCCCTCCCACGTCGCGCACGCCCGCCAGCACCGGGGTCGTCGCCCGTAGTGAGCCGTCTTCGAGCCACTGACACGTGTAGTCGAGCGCGGCCAGGCGGGCTTCGGCCTCGGCCCGGGTCGCGGCGCGCAACGTGCTCTGCCAACTGCGCCCCATGCCAGACGTGAGATCGTTCTCGCCAGGCATCACGTTCGAGTAACGCAGCCCCTTCGTCTCGCAGTCGCGGGCGAAGTCGGGGGCCATCGCGACGAGCCGTTCCCAGACAATGTCCGAGCGACAGATGGGCGTCGCTCCGCCCGAGGTTGCCGGCTGTTCGCAAAAGAAAAACAGCCGGCTGGGGTAGATCGGCGTCTGGGCCATCTCGTGATGCAGAAAAATGTTGATCGAGGCCGGGGCCTCGTTCGCCGTGAACACGCGCTCGGTGCGGTTCACACGCACGGCATTCGAGAGCGACTCGTTGTAAGGAAAGTTCGGCAGGTCGAAGGCGGCGATAAAGCGATCGAAGTCCGCGGCCGACTCCAGCGGAAAGCCGCGAAACAGAATCGCACCGCAAACGTCGGCCCGCTCGAGCAGTTCGCGCCGTTGCTGCTCGATCCAAGCAACCGCGTCGGCGACGTCGATCGTGTCGTCCTCGCAGACGAGCACCAGCGGAAAGGGCTGCTGAGCGTAGCTCTGTTGGTGCGGCAACGTTTGCGCACTTACCTGCAGTGGAGTTGAGAGCATGTTGTCGACCTTTTAACTCGCAGCCTGTGCTCAGGCTTCGAGAATCTTGGTTGCCGATTCATCGTACCGCGTGCGCTTGCCGGTCCAGTAGGCGGCTTTGGCCAACTGCACCGCTTCGCAAGCGCTCAACCCGGCGGACAACGGCGCGCTGGGAGCGCGTCCTTGATCGATCGCGTCTAACCAGTCGATGGTGTGCGCCTGATCGAGATTCATCGCGGCAGGCACCTCGACGGCCGACCCGCGCTGAGGTTGATAAACGAAGAGGTCCCGCGCCACGCGCAACGAGCCCTTGGTTCCCTGGAAGAGCACGTGCGGGCCGTCGTTGCCGACCGGCAGAATCGAGCACTCGAAGACGAAGTTCCAGTTCTTGGCGTAACGCAGCACGGCCGAAACGGTGTCGGGGTTCTCGCGGCCGTCGTCGAGGCGATAGATGCCACCGCTGGCCACGGCATCGAGCGGCCGGGGCTCCTCCATGAACCACTGCGCCACGTCGACCCAATGCGTGAGAATGTCCGACAGTTGCCCGCCGCCGTAATCGCGAAACAATCGCCACGAGTCGTAGCGCGGCCACTCGAACGGGCGCTGCGGCGCGGGACCGAGAAAGCGCTGCCAGTCCAGATCCTCCGGTTGTGGCTTGGCCTCTAGCGGTCGCCGCTGATTGGGAAAGTTGTGCCAGACGCCGCGGACCAGCACGATGTCTCCCAGCGCTCCAGAATCGATGTACTCCTCCTTGGCCTGTCGATAGTGGGCGCCGCTGCGCTGTTGGGTGCCAGTCTGCAGCACGCCTTCGCACTGTTCGGCGGCGATGCGCAGCCGCGCATGCTCGTCGAACTGGTGGGCTGCCGGCTTTTCGAGATAGACGTGCTTGCCCGCCGTCAAGGCGGCGGTGGCCAGCACGGTATGCAAGTGATCGGGGGCCGCGATCACCACTGCATCGACGCGTGGGCTAGCCAGGGCTTCTTCAATCGCGACGGTTTCCTGCGGCGCTTCGGAAAGCCTCAACAACTCACACGCGGTTTTACGTCGCTCGGCATAAACATCGCAAAGGACCGGGATCGTAACGCGATCGGTCGACAGCAGCCGGCGAGATACTTCGCGCCCGCGAACACCGCAACCGACCAAGGCCACGCCTAGCCGGCTGTTGGCGCCGGCGGCCCGAGCCCAAGCTGCGGCCGTCAAGCTCGCCAGCGATGCGGTCTGTAGAAACGCTCGTCGTCGCATGTGGTGAATCCGCGTGTTGGCCCCTGCTGAAGATCGCCGACGCTATTCGGGCAGCGGGCGGTTCTTGGTTTCCGGGAGAAACAACAACAGCACCAAGCCAACCAGAAACAGTCCCCCCAAGAGCGTCACCGCCGGGCGCAAGCCGAGCACGGCCTTCAACTCCCCGGACATCCAGAGGATAGGCGCCGCCAGCAGACGCCCCCCATTAAAACAAACTCCCACGCCGGTTGCCCGCAGATGATCGGGAAACAACTCGGGAAAATAGACGGCATAACCCGCGTGCATCGCCAACGTGAAATACCCGAAAACCGGCAGGATGCACAGCATCTGCCCGTAGGTTTGGGGCAACCAGCAGGTCGCGGGCACGATCAGAAACGCACAGCCATGCAGCAGGGCGAAAGCACCGCGGCGGCCGAGCCGCTCGGCGAGCGGTCCGAAGCTCAACAGCCCCAGCCCTCCGCCGATCGTCTGCACGATGCCATAGGCGAACTTCGCGCTTTGGCTGGCGGCGTCTTCAGCAACTCCGGAACGAAGTAGCAGTTCCTGAGTCAGGTCTTGCCCGGCGACGGTCACCCCCCAGAAGGTTCCCAGTCCCACGGCGGCTAGCAACAGGCCGAAGATCGCGCGGTGGCGCCACGTCGGGTCGCCAAACAGCTCGCGAAAGCTTCCGCGACGGCGGTCCGTGGTTTCGACCGCCCGCCAGCGCTGCGGTTCTTCGAGGCTGCTGCGGACCCAGAATATCAGCAAGGCCGGCAGCACGCCGATCAAGTAGGCGTAGCGCCACTGTGCGCCGACGGCCAACCCGGCCAGCGCCGCCAACCAGGTGCCAAAGATGCTCGTCGAATGAAAAATGCCCGACGCCCGGGCGCGGGCTTTGGCCGGAAAAACTTCGGCCACCAGCGACGCGGCGACCGACCATTCGCCCCCAACTCCCAGGGCGACAAAGAACCGCAGCAGAGCGACGTGCCACAACTCGGTCGCGAAGTACGTCAACCCCGAGAAGACGGAGTAAATCAAAATCGTGGCGGCCATTGTCCGCTTACGCCCAAAGCGATCGGCGAGCGTGCCAAAGAGAATCCCGCCGACGGTCCCACCGATCAGGAACACGGCCAGAAACAAATCGCCCCAGCGCTTTGCGCCCAGATTGTCGGTCGAGGTCGAGAGCAACTCGGCCAACATCTGGCCGCGCGTGATATTGAAGATCTGCCCCTCGAAGGTATCGAAAACCCAACCCGCCGACGCGATGACCAGCACCAGCCATTGGTAGCCCGTGACTTCGGAGTACCAGCGCGGTTCGGGGAGAGCGTTGCGACTCGACATCGTTCAGAAATCACCTAGCGCCACCGGTTGCCCCGTTCGCAGCGCTTCCTCGGCTTTGAGACACATGGCGACCGACCAGCGACCGTCTTCGCCGGTGCATGGCAGCGGCGCTCCGGTTTGCACCGAGTTGACAAAGTGTTTGATCTCGTCGACCAGTTCGTAAACTTCGCCCGAGGGTCGGGCGATCGGTTCGTCGGCCGGTTGCCCGCCGCGTTGCACCCGCAGCGAGAAGGTCGGCTCGAAGGTGCGATCGGTCGCGCCGCTCCAACTGGCCCACAGCGCGCCGGTGGTGCCGGTGATTTTGGCCACCTGGTGATGTTCCCAGCCGGCGAGCGTCTGCGAGATCACGGCGTACTGTCCACCGGCAAACGTCACCATCGCCGAGAAGTTATCGTGCAGCTCCGGTCGGTCGGGCTGCCGGCTGCTGGCCCGAGCGAAAACCGTCTGCGGTTCGCCGGCTGCGGAGAAGTACCAGCGTGCCAGATCGAAAAAGTGAATCGGTTCTTCCAGAATCCAACTCCCCACCCGATCGAGGTCGTAGCGCCAGCCGTCGGAGCCCAATCGATAGGGGTTGCGCCAAAGCTCGATCAGACAGTAGCAGGGCTCGCCGATCGCTCCCTCGTCGATTAGCTCCTTGACGCGCCCCCACAACGACGACAAGCGCAGCTCGTGCCCAACCGCCAGCAGCCGTCGCTCGGCTTTGGCCAGCTCGATGAGCTGCGAGCACTCGTCGATGCAGAGGGTCATCGGCTTTTCGAGCAGCAGGTGCTTGCCCGAGCGCAGCACGTCGGCGGCCACCTCGAAATGGAGATGCGACGGCAAAACCACATCGACGGCATCGATCCGCGGATCGTCGAGCAACTGGCGATAGTCGTTCTCGACGCGGCACTTCGGGTGCTCGCTCGCCGCGCGATCGCAACTCGCCGGCGTGTGGCCGGCGATCGCCACCAGCTCGGCGTCGTCGACCGCCGCGATCGCCCGTGCGTGGTGCGAACCCCAAGCTCCGTAGCCAATCAACCCGAGCCGTAAGCTGGCCATGGTGCTGCTCGCAAAAACGGGGTGTGAACCGTGCTGTGGCGAATCCGCAAGTCCGTTGCAAGCCAACGTTTCAAGTACGGCCTTGCCACGCTGTTGTGACGCCACGCGATTGCCAAGGGTGGATATCGCCGAACTAGCGCTTCCTCTTCTACAACATCGCCGAGCGCGAGTCGACGCCTCGGCGCGATCGTGCCGCAGGTTGCGACACGCCAGACTGCGGGTTGGAATCGGCTTGCTCCACGCCGTGGCGCGGGGTTCAATGGCCGGCTGCCCCAATGCCTAGTCACCACGGCTGGTGATTTGCCATCGTCAGGAGGAACCTGGCGCAAGCTGCGGGGTTAATGGGGACTACCCGCTTTGGTTCTTCGCCCGCTTAATGCACAAGGAGCTGGCCATGTTGCGAACGCTGCTGGCTGTGTTTGCTTTCGCGGCCTGTGGCGCTGCTGCCCACGGGGCCGAGTCGACCAAGCCGAACGTAATCGTCATTTTGAGCGACGATGTCGGTTGGGGCGAATATGGCTTTCAAGGCAATAAGCAGATTCCGACGCCGCACATCGACTCGATTGCCAGCGAGGGCGTTCGGTTCGTGCAAGGCTACGTTTCGGGTCCGTATTGCAGCCCCACGCGCGCCGGCTTGATGACCGGACGCTATCAGACGCGCTTCGGCCACGAGTTCAACATCGTCGCCAATGTATCGGGGCTCGCGCTGACCTAAACGACGATTGCCGATCGCCTCAAATCGTTGGGCTATGCCACGATGGCCGTCGGCAAATGGCATCTCGGCTCGAAACCGAAGTATCGCCCCTGGACACGCGGCTTCGACGACTTCTACGGCACCTTGGGGAATACGCCTTTCTTCCACCCTGCTAATTTCATCGACGCGCGCGTGTCGCACGACGTGCAGCGCGTGACCGACGACGATTTCTATACCACCGACAAGTACGCCGAGCGGGCCGTCGAATTCATCGCCGCCCACCAGGACGAGCCGTGGTTTCTGTACCTGCCGTTCAATGCACAGCACTCGCCGCTGCCGACGTGAAAGTAGAGAGTAGACCGCAGGAGTGTCTCGCAGTTGATCTACTGTCTACTCTCTCCCCTCTCCTGCTCTGTGCGGCTTCGCCGCACTAGGGTGTCCGAGCGGAGTCGAACCGCCACCTTCTGGATCACAGCCAGCCGTGCAGAAACCGCTACACCACGGACACCATCGTTTGTCTCAGTGCCTCGACCAGGATTCGAACCCGGAACGCCTTGTTAGAAGCAAGGAGTGATCGTCCTTTTCACCATCGAGGCACAAGCGGAAGGCAAGGGAGTCGAACCCTCATCCCGACAAGCGGGAACCGCCTTAGCAGAGCGGCGCGGCCAGCCGTATCCGCCTACTACTACAGCGCTAACTCGGTATTGGTGAAGGCGGCGGAATCGGCGAGACTAGTGGCAGGCCGGAGGACCGGCTGTCGAACCATCAGGGAGAATCAGGCATGGACGCCACCGCCATTCGTCGCTT
>JBFXAH010000008.1:0-287473 GCA_050184475.1 Pirellulales bacterium
TCGACGGTCGGTGGTGCGGCAGACCTCCGAGAGCGATTGCGATCGGTGGTCCGTTACCTGTTCCGAGGAGGCCCATTCCTCCGCTCAAAAAACGTCCGCTAGCGGCCAGAATTTAGGAGGGGGCACAGGAGCCACGTCCGAATAAATCGGTCAGTGCATAAGCGCCGAGTCGCCCATCCAACTCAATCACGCTCCGAAGAGAATCTTTGTAGTCTCGTAGGTATAGTTTGATTTGAACGATTCGATTCTCATCGGGCCCATAAATTAGACGGTCCTTCTCAATAAAGTCGCGCCTCATCGTCTCTTCTGGAAAGCGGTAGCCGTTGCCTGGCATGCGCATTGGCTTCTTTGTAATCGGGTGTAGAATGTCGTATTCATAGCCATTTGGATGAGGATTGTGGACGCTTTGAGAGCCCGTAAAGATACCTTCCGCATCAACGAATTTGTAACGATCAACCTCTCCAAGTGCTTCTGAGTTATCCCTTATGAACTGGCGCAGCCGGCGTTGCATCTCGTCCAATGGTAGATTCTGCTCCTTCCAGGAGTCCCACTGACTGAGCAGCAGCTCCTTCGGATCAGAAAAGTCATTCTTCCATACTGATTCAACGGATGTCGGGTTCGTCGCATAGCACGCGATGTACTCATGCTCAGTCGCAATTCGTGTGGGATTGTTGTCTCGTGCATTCCTCCAGACTAAATCGCCAATATGCTTACCGAATCCAAAAATGTCTCCCAAGAGAAGATGGAGTCGCGCCGCCTCGTTCCCGTCAATGGAAGAAAACAATACGCCTTGGTCGCACAGGAGATGCCGAGCCAAAATGACGCGGTCACTAATCATCGACAGCCAGGAGCCATGCTTATACCCATCCTTATAGGGAAACACGTCTTTGTGTGTGTTGTACGGTGGATCAATGTAGATACACTTTACTTGCCCCTTGTACGGGGCTTGCATTAGCGCAAGCGCCTGGAAATTCTCGCTATTGATGAGCACGCCGTCTGTGTCTTGGCCAACATCGCCGATCGCATCTAGCAGTCGCGCGACGAAATCCGCTGGAAAATGCTGAGTGTCCACGACGAGTGTCGGGTGAGCTGCGAGGAACGCGGGTTTCAGCGGTACGGTGTATTGCGGCATTGTCAGGTCACCCTGGATGTCGTCGATCGCGCAAAGTCGCACCCACTCCTCGCGCTGGGCTTCATTCGCTGCGATGTCTTCGTAGAAGGTCTCCGGAATACTGCCAATGGCGATACAGTATTGCGTCTCGACGACAAACTTCTTCTTCAACCAGAGCTTCTTCTGAAAATCCTCAAGCTGGGCGAGAAAGTTAATGATCTTGCCCGCAAGTCTCCGAATGACCTTGATCGTGGAGAGGTATTGCTCGACACGCGGGATGCTTTCGCTTTCCACGTCGTCTAGGTGCATCACTTCGTTCTTGATAAAGAAGTCCAACTCGCGACGGAGAAACGTACCGAGATCCTTGTGAATGAAATAATCGAACGTGTTGCGGGCCACGTAGCGGTTCAGATGCGCGCGTAGCCGCGAGTAGTCGGCCTGCTCGCCGTCGACCTTGATGTGCGTCTTGGCTAGCTCGGTCAGCCATGCTTGCGGCGCCGTGTCATTGGCTGCCAAGACGCGCCTCTCAGCCAGATCGACTAGCTCCTTCTGCGAAGGCGGCTTCTTCTTGCCCTCGCGAACGACATCCGGCCAGTCGGTCAGCGTGGCCGGGCGATACTCGAAGCGAATGACTAGCTCCTTGGCGCCTGCATCGTCGTCTTCGCCGATAAAGTCGCCGGGCGCCAGCACGAAGACTCGATCCTTGCCTTCAACGGCCTTGACGTTGCCGTGTTCCCCTTCGGTGGCTTGGACTAGCCGAAAGTGGACGCGCATCGGGTTAGCGTCGTCGTCGGGCCGCAGCCGAAAGGCGTAGTCGCGCAGGTACTCGCTCGTCTTGATGTAGTATTGGTCCGCGTTGGCCCAGTGGAGCTTGACCTCTTCGCCCTCGTAGGGAATGGCGTACACGCCGGGCTTGTACACCCGCTTGGAAAGGAAATCCCCCTCGGAGTAATAGCGCCGGAAGAAGCCATAGAGATGGTCGTAGACTTCGCCCTCTAGCGCGTCCAGGTCGACCGCGTCGTCCGCCAGCTTGGCGCGCAGCTCCTTGACCTTGGGCAGCGATTCGGGATCAGCCCCAAGCTCATTCGCCTGCTCAATCGCTTTGGCCAGCTCGTTCTCCAATTCCGCCTTGTCGGCGGTCTTGTACCGGCTGAACTCCTGCTGAACTTGCGGCAGCAAATCGCGCTCGAGGAATTGCGTCACTTCAGCCGCTTTGGCGTGCATGATGCGATACAATCCAAAGTCCAAATCCGGCTGGTCAAGCTGAAACAGCTCCTTAAGCAGCGTCTTCAGCTTCTCGAGTTTCTGAGTCATCGATTCAAGCGTCCTAGTTGGCTGCAAGTCATAGCCGGTGGCGGTGATCGATCGTCTGACCGGGCGACCCGTCCTGCCGATCACGAGAACTGGGCATTGATTACTGCCAGGGCATCCTTCGACAGGTTCCCAGATTCCTCCGTAGTGACAAGCCTCCCTGGGAAATGCTTGTCATACCAGACCTTCTTCAGGGTCCACTTTTTCCGGTATTCTTCTCGCACAAGCAACCCGAGGTGTTCCCAGAAGAATCGCTCGCCGCGCCAGAGGATCGTAAAGTCCGGCAAATAGAACGAGCCATCGGGCGCATAAAGTGGCTTCTCGTAGTCGAAGGCAATGTCTCGTTCAAACAGCATGTTCGCGATGATTACTTCAGACTTGGAGCGAACCATCACTTCGGCAAGTGATTGGTGAATCTTGTATTCTTCCAAGTACCCAGTGCGACGCAGTAGCTCGAAGCCGTCAGGCGCTGGCGTGAAGTCAAACAACGAGCAGTTGATGCCGACCAAGTGGGACGCCTCTGGTCGATGAATTCGCAATAGCGGCGAAATGTCTTGCTCAATGAAGATTGTGCAGTGCCTGGTTGCCCGCGTTATTCCCGTGTAGAAAAGCTCGGGCGAAAGCAAAGCGATCTTTTGCTTTGGCAGAATAAAATAGACACGATCGAACTCACTGCCTTGTGACTTGTGGACGCTGATCGCGTACGCGAGCTCTAGATTCTCCTCTGGCGGTTCTTCCTTGATCCATTTTTGACGGCCATTTTCGGTGTAAGAGCCGAGCTTTTGGCCGTATCCGACTGCGAGGTATTCCTTGCGGGAGAATTGGACGCTGAATCGCTTGAGGCGAAACGTCGGCCATTGCCACTGTTTCTTAGTCGTATCCAGGCCATGCGGCAACACATAGCCAAGCTCGCCGTTAAAAATCTCGCAGGGTACGTTGGCCTTGGTCTGGAAGTTCCATGCCCTTAGTGGTTCTGATGGGCCACGGTTCCTGGTCTGCATCACTTTGTCGAAGAGCGTGATTCCTGCAAGTGATCCAACTCTGCTGAGAGAAGCGGCCCTCGCTTCTTGCTGCAAGCGAAGATTTGCGGGCGCCGTGCCAAAGTCCTCGTGGAGGTACGGGCTGATTACTTGGTGATAGTTAGGGCGATAGGCACCTTCTACCGTCTTTGAAGCGCCAAGCCAAAGCTTGTGTGGCGCCGCGACGTCGAATGTCTCGCCTGTATCTATCTCCATGTCGGCAACCATCCGTGCAACCAGCTTGTCAAACAAGTCAGCCGCGTCTTTCCAGAACAGCACGCGAAGATCCTTGTCTACCGTGCCATCGGCTGGCAAGTCTTGCAACCGTTTGAACATCTCCTCGGCCCGTAGCGATTCCTCTTCGTCTTTCTGCTCCTTTCTGGTTGAACGCACGTAAATCGAGGCAAGGTCGAGGATGCCAGTACCTTTGCCACCGACGCGGTTCTCCATTTGACGGAGATTAACTGTCAACTCGCCAACGCTGGCCGAGTAATGGTCTTTCAACCAGTCAATGGTGTCGGCGAATACCTTGCCGCGGCCAATGGGCGGCAATTGGTTGGGGTCTCCGACGATGATCAGGCGCTGTACCGCACTCCAATTGATTGCTCGGAATAGCGTTGCCAATAGCTCCAAGTTCAGCATCGAAGCTTCATCGATGACAAACGTCGTAACCTTGTCTTCCTTCTGACCACCACTCGGACGGACGGTCAGATTCGGATTCAGCCACTGCCGTTTGTAAAGGAAGGAATGAATGGTGCTGGCAGGCTTGCCAGTCTTTTCCCGAATACGGTCTGCGGCTTTGCCCGTGGGCGCAAGTAACAGAAAGGTAGCGTCAGGTCCGTGCGCCTTTTCAATGGCTTGCAGGATGGCCCGGATGATGGTCGTCTTTCCAGTGCCGGCGGCACCCCACACAACCGAGAGTGGCCGTGCGAAGATCTTTGAGCAGACTTCCGCCTGCGTCAGGATGGCCTCCTCGTATTCGGCACGTGCCTTGGTGGCAAGAGGGCTCGCCGCCTCAAAAAGCAGCTCACGCCAATGCTTTTCAGTAACCGGCGATTTGAACCCGATGTCAGAGTAGGCTGCGAGTTTCCGAAGTCGGTCTTCAATCGTGCGCTCGGCGCGGTAGACCGCATTCAGGTACGCGTACTCGCGTTCGCCTTCTTTGCGAAACGTGATCGCCTTTTCAAGCGACTCTCGGTCTACCTCAAGATACCGATCTGTGAAAGTCGCTCGTTTCCATTCCGGATATAAGCTCAGCAGGTGGTTGACGTCCTGAAGAATCTGGCCGCAACTTAGAAACGTGTGTTTCGTCTCATATCTTAGGCGGCCAACAGCCAGAGCGCGCAATCGACGCCAGTCATCCGTGTCAAATAGCTCTTCGCCACCGAGGTCAGGTGACGGATGGACGCCGTGGTCGATTCGGCTGAATGGCACAAGGTCGTCGGAGTCGTCTCCAACAAACTGCTCAACGAGGAGGTAGGGGTTCTCTGAGATTTCGGAGAGACTCGCAAGCACGCAGTTGTCACTGCGCTTCTCGCTGAGAATGCGGTCCATTTGGTCGATCGGCAAGTCAAAACGCGGCAGAACATTGCTCAAAAATATCCGCTCATCATCGGATCGGAGTTGCCACTGACGGCGAATCTTGGCTGTGTCGGCTGCGTTGATTGATAGCCCTGGGAACGTGGGCGATTTGCCCTCGATCCAACCAAACGCAGCACTTCGAAATGATTGTTCATCGCCTTTAGCCGCCGCAGTTCGGAAAGGTGTGACAGCTTCGGCTAGCCCCACCGTTTTGAGGACTCGTGCCAGGCCAGGATACAGCCCACGGCTTTGCCATAGCTCCGCCATCAAGCTGTTAAGCCACTCCAGCCTTTGCGTCCAATTCTCGCTTGAGTCACCGTTCTCCCGCAGAAACGACACGATTTCAATGAAGCGTTCGACGAGCGATAGGGCGTCATCGTCGCTGACGTGCCGAGATGCATACTTGAAACAGCGCGGATTCTCCGGCACGAGGGCGATGCGTTCGAGAATCTCAGGTTGATCTAAATATCGGTGATACGGAAGGCGTAGGCCTTGATCGGGATAGTGAGTCTCGATATTGCGCTGCCAAATGTACCCGCCCGCGTACTGCTTCTTCGTCTCTTCATCAGTGCCTTCATAGTACTCGATGTCGCCCAGCTTCTTGATTCTCGCCATTCCGACGACGACGTAGCGTTTCGTATCTTCGGTACTGAGCGGATTGCTGTAATTGGCGTAATGAAAAACAAGACTTTTGTCGCCCTCGATTTGCTCGAAGAACTGCTTCGCCAGTTCAAACCGCTTGGAATTGTCGACCTTGCCCGCGGTCTTGGCTTCGTCCCGATACATCTCCTCATAGGGCCAAACGCATACCGTGGCCGGTGGCAATGGCCACGACGTTCGCGACCCACTCGTGAAAAAGTTGGGTGGTTCGTTGGCTGCTGTCAGTTGTTCGGTGCCGAATGCGTTGATGCTGTAGATGCAAGGAGGTATGCCTTCAATGCCGAAGCATGACTTGCCTGCGACATTTTCTTCCCACGCGAGGTTTCGCTTTTCCTTGATATAGTCCCCAGGATAGGAGTGGGGACCGACGCAATGGCGATTGCCGCTAGGATTCTGGCAGATGTGCCCATTCCAGCCGTCCATATGCCAAGCAAGGCGAGCAGAAAGGTGAGTAGCCATAGTTGCCCCTGCTATTTCACGGCCCATTGAATGGTAAAGAGTTCTTCCGATTCGGTTCTTTGAGCTAACCGTTTTTCGAGGCTGTCGAGGAGCGCGTCACGCTTCTCGATGATCTCGTCTTCCACCTTGAAGATGTCCTGCCGCTGGCGCCGTTTGACTTTCTCAAGCTTCTGAATCTCTTCCTGGATACTGTGTTGTTCGGGAAGCGTTTGGGCCTGTCGAACTTCACGCTGTAGGGCCTTGATCTTTTCCTTCGTATCGCGGAGAGCCTTTTCAGCAGCCACGACCATATCGTCGGCCCACGATTCCAGTTTCTCGCGTGCCTGTTGGTAGTGGCGACTATTAGTTTCTAGGGAGCGGCTAACAATGGCTTGCGAATGCCGTTGAGCTTCAGCCGCCAGTCGATCAACGGCGAAGGCGGGAATCTCCGCGTCGCCCTCGACGCGGCCCGTACAACTGAACAGTTTCTCTATAGTCTCCGCGTCAAGTACCTTGCCGCTATCGTCGAATCCTGAGAAGAGCAGATATTCTTCTCGCTCATACGAATCGATGACCTGCCGATTCAAGGTCAAGTAACCAGACTTTCCTCGCAACTCCTCGATCACACGTATCCGCGTCGCGTGGTGCGTCACGTCAAACGCAACCCGAACCGGCGGAGTGACAAGCCTCTTCCCGCGGTCGACGACCAATTCACCTAATGGATGCGATAGGCGATACAGAAACGCGCTCGGCTCGTCTGAGTTCGTCCCGTCGCTTGTCGGCTGAGATTTTGAGATTAAGTGATATCGACCCAACGGGATCCCGTCGTTGGGAGCCTTATCGAGCTCGAATAACAAGGCCTCGTCGTCAAATCGAGCCTGATTGTTCAGAATGAAGCGAGTCACTTGCCAGAATCGCTTGCCCACGCGGTCAAGCTGGGCCCTAGTATCAGCCAGTCGTAGTCGCAGCCTCTGATGGACGTCTTCGTCGAAGTGTTCGAAAAGTGTGCGGCGAGTGTCGTCAAGGCGGGTCCGGATCTGTTCGTCCATTTCCGCTCGTAGTTTTCGAAATGCGGCGTCGATCTCATCGGGGGTGCGGCACTCTTGGTAAATGGCCAGGATGCGCTTTTCAAAGTCCACGCCTGATTCAATGGACCCGAGCACGTCATCCGATACCCCAAAAACCCCGTCAAACAATTTGAACTTCTCTGACAATAACTCAAGCACGCGCTGATCAGCGGCGTTGCGTTCGTTGAGAAAATTGATGACCACAACGTCATGCTTCTGGCCGTAACGGTGACACCGCCCAATTCGCTGCTCGATGCGCTGAGGATTCCAGGGCAGATCGTAGTTTACGACCAACGAGCAGAACTGAAGGTTGATGCCTTCTGCGGCTGCCTCAGTAGCAAGTAAGATGGTCGCGTCGTCGCGAAAGTGCTCTATAAGCGCCGTGCGCACGTCCACCGCCCGCGAGCCTGATGCACGTCCGCTTTCTCGGTTAGCCTTAGCCCAACGCTCGTAGATAGCCGTTGCCTCTGGGCCACCATTAGTGCCGTTGAAGACAACGACTTGTTCCTGGTAACCGTGTGATTCCAAGAATGTCTTGAGGTGTTCTTGGGTGCGACGCGACTCGGTGAAGACTAGAGCCTTTTGCTCCGCACCTAGCATGGCAAGCTTCTCGAAGCCCACCTCTAGTGCTTTGAGCAGGGTGCGTGTCTTAGTGTCGATTCCTATGCTGTGAGCCCATGTAGCGAGCTGCTTAAGGAGGTCAATTTCCTCTCGTAACTTCTGGCGATCAATGGTGACCTGTGGCTGCTCCGCTGCGCCGTCCGATTCATCGTCTGATAGGATCTCGTCGAGCAATTCGTCCTCAATCTCCTCTCCGTCGATCAGCCGTTCGGCAAATTCTGGGTCATCGCGAGTCTGGCCTGCCCTTAATGACTCTAGCCGGAGTCGCAGTGCATCAAGCGTGGCCGCGATGGCGTGGGATGACGAGGCTAGCAGCTTGCGGAGAATTAAAGCAGTAAGATGCCGCTGCCTCTGAGGGAGCGCATAACTGCTCTCTCGTTGCAAAAAGGCCGATACCGCCTCGTATAGCGCGTGCTCGTCGTCGGTCGGCTTGAACGGACGGGTGATGGGGCGGCGTTCCGTGTATCGAATGTACTCGGTCACTTGGTTCCGCAACGTGCGCTTGCAGAAGCTCGCCAATCGACCACGCAGGGCGTCGAGACTGCGACCAGCGTTCGCGTATTGAGTTCGAAACGAATTCACGTCGCCAAACAGGTGCTCGTCGATTAGCGTTGACAGACCGTAAAGCTCAAGCAGGGAGTTTTGAAGCGGCGTCGCGGTGAGCAGCAGCTTGCGGCAGTCCTCCGTCGCCCAGCGAATACCTTGGCCGACCTTGTTGCTCGGCCGATATGCGTTGCGAAGCTTGTGGGCTTCGTCAATTACGACCAAATCCCAGTTGATCGCCTTTAGCTCAGCACGAAGACTGTTGGCGTAGTTGAAGGACATCACCGGCACGCACTTGTCCGCGAGTGGTGTTCGCCCATTGCGTTGAGCTTCCCGATAGGCCTTCGCATCCAAAACCATCGTTGGAAGATTGAATTTCTCCCAAAGCTCCAACGCCCATTGCTTCCGGATCGATGCAGGGCAGAGCACTAGCAAACGACGTTTGCGTTCGGCCCAATACTGACAGAGGACGATGCCCGCTTCGATCGTCTTTCCAAGCCCCACCTCGTCGGCCAGGATCACACCCTTTGACAGCGGCGACTGCATTGCGAACAATGCCGCCTCGATCTGATGCGGATTCAGGTCTACGGCCGCATCGAAGAGCGACATTGACAGGCGGTCAAGACCAGCGGACCCGCGCCTAGTCAAGTCATGGGCGAAGTATTTGGCATGATAGGCAGTCAAACGCATGGAAATGCGACTCTGGACTGAGCAGTCTGGCGCAGTTGCAAGGCAAGTCGTCGGGATCTGGCTAGGACGACAACTCTGGCCGTCTATAGATTCCACCGGTCGCGAGACGGGCGGCATCTATTGACGTGGCGGCCCGACATCACGGCACGCCCTGGGTGTCAGCATCGTAGCCCTCCGCCGATGCCGATTCTAGATGCGCGGCAGGCAGCGCAGTTTGCCGCGCGATCACCACGCGCCCATGCCTGGGCCGGCTCCCCAAGCTTGGCCGAAGCCGTTGTTCCAGCGCATCGGCTGCGGGGCATGGTACGGACGGTAGCCGCCATAGAAGAGGGGAGCATAAGCCGGCGCGTAGCTCGGGGTGGGCAAAGGCTGAACGAATTGCGGCGCTCGGCCAGGTCCGTAGTGGTACTGAGTAAATCCCCCGTACCCATTCGGGATCGTGTTCGTGATGCTCGTCCCACGTGGCCCGTATTGGTACAGAATGCCGCCGCCGTAACTGCCTGGGATGTAGGTGGTGACCTGGGCGCTGGCGCCGGATGGAACAAGCAAGGCGGCTGCGAAAATGACGTACTTCATGGCGGTTTCCTTTCGTGGCCAGGATTCGCCCAGTGCCCTGAGCATATCGCGTCCGACGAGGGAAATCAAAATGCAACGCACCAAAGCCATCGCTGCGGGCGGCAATGAAGTTGCGCCGGTGGGTCGGACCGGTGCGTCCAATGAGTCGCGCCAAAACCGCGCTTCGGTCGAGTTATCCGAAGCCAGTTCGCGATAGAATTAGGCTGCGTCGAAGTGGTCGGACCGAAGCGCGGTTGGGCGAATGCAGGCGGCCGCTTATGCAGCGCTTTTGCTAGCTTCGGACACATCGACCTGTTCACCGCGTCGTCGATCTCGGGTTGTCGGACCGGTGCGTGCAAACTTTTGTATTATGTCGTCGGCCGCATGGGGCCAACAAACCGAGCATGCTGCAGGGTAGCGCGATACGATAGCTCCGTTGCCACTCCCGCGCGATAAGTCGAGCCAATCGGGGGTCGATGATGAAGGACCACACTTGGGGATTGGGAGGACACCTTGGTCGAGCATCTCAAGGAAATCACTGATCGGATTCTGAATAGATCACTCCAAGGAAGGGATCTCTTCAATGCATATCCCGAGATTCATCGTGAACTCGTAAAGCTGGAACCAGAGCAGTTCGACGCGTCGAAACGAACGGAATTCATGCTTGCACGCGCCGCGTTCGAGCACCTGGTCAAGCCGAACGAACACGAAACGATCACGGGATCGATGGTTTACGAGGCGGCAAGCACACTCCGCCCGGTACTCGACCACTTCATCAGTAGCAACCCGCTCAATCTAGGAACACCCCAGCCGGACCTACTACTCGTGACGGTCAACGACCATGAGACCAGAGCGATACTTGATGCCTTCAAAGAGGTCACGGGGCGTGATGCTATACCGATCCCGATGGAAGGTCGGATCTATCATAACCTTGGCACTATTAACGGAACGACAGTTTATCACGCGCTTTCAGAGATGGGCTCGAGTGGACTGGGCGCGATGCAACAAGCGGTGGACAAGGCGATCCGCGCTTTGGACCCGGGAGCTATCATTGCCGTGGGGATCGCCTTCGGAATAAGCGAGGAGAGGCAGTCCATCGGCGACATCCTGGTGTCGAAACAGCTTCAGCTCTACGACATTCAAAAAGTTGGGAGCAGGATCATACCTCGCGGCGACAAACCTCATGCAACGCCGCGCCTAATCAATCACTTCGAAGTGTTCAAACAGGCAAAGTGGAATGGGCAAAAGGTCGTTTTCGGGCTAATCCTGAGCGGGGAGAAGCTGATCGACAACAAGGATTACCGAGACCAACTCGTCGGGTTGCAGACCGAAACCGTAGGCGGAGAAATGGAGGGAGCCGGTCTTTATGTCAGCAGTTCCGAACATAAAGTCGACTGGATAGTGCTCAAGTCAATCTGCGACTGGGCGGATGGCAAGAAAGAAGTAGACAAACGGGAGCGTCAGATAATCGCAGCGACCAACGCTGCGATGTTTCTTGTCGAATCCCTGAAGTATTCCCCTTTGAAACGAATCCATCCAACGAGCCAATTCACGGCAGGATTAATCCCCACTGTGCCAAGGTCTTCATCGGCAGCCGAAAGAGACGCAGAACTCCTGTCCGAGATGCAGGAGCTTATGCCGGATATTATTGACGGTATCCGCGACTTATTGACCGAGGATGCACTACTTCGAGAGATCGTCGTTATGAAGAGATCGACGTATGTATACAACTGGCCACGACCTCACGGAAAATTCTGTGACGATACCCACGCTGACGCCACACGAAAGTTCCAGATCTTGGAGAGCCACGGTCTGGTGCGCAAAGTGAGAGCGATTGCCTACGAGCTGTCGCCCCGTTTCGTTCGGATGCTGAGGTCACAATCATGAGCGATCTTGAATATATCCAGATCAGCCTCGGAGATGTCGACTATTCGCGGCTCGAAACCGATGAGGACTACCGAGAGGTTGCCTGGGAGAAAATGCCCGAGGCTCTCCGGCAGATCGGTAAAGCGCTTGGGGAAAAGGCTTGGGATGCGATGCAGAACGCCTTTCGCAGTGGTCCATTGAAAATGAATCGCTCTTCGAACGACCGGCGCACTTTCGTCGATAACATTGCTCAGGAGTACTGCCAAGACAACCTGGGCAACAAACAGATTGAAGAATATCTCATCGAGCAGCTTCGCCTGAACAAGGCGAAGATCGATGCTGGAGAATCTCTGCCCTGAGATATGTTGACGCGAGGAGCACGGGTAGAATCGGCAGGAATGTGTCGGCTCTGCGCGCAATGAAACGCCTGAGTTTCAGTGCATCTCCAGAGAACAATTGATCAGCGTCGCGATAGCGCATCGGTCACATTGACCTATTGCTTGTTGCCGCAAGCCGTCGATCGTGCTCAATCGCGTCATCGGAAAGAGTCGGCCAGATCAGTCCCTGGCCGATCTCATGGGACTGAAGAGCATGAGGTGAACCATCGCATTCAAGCCCTGCAGCGCGAATCGACAGGTGGCCGGATTCTTGGAAGCCTCGTCCATCGCTCGATGCCATTCGGCCGTGAAGCGCTCGACGCCGCCAAAGCGTTTGAGCATTGCGTCACAGAGTCTGGTCATCCGCTCCACGCTCAGTGACTGCCGGGCCGCTCGTTGGACGAATTGTCTCAAGGCACGCTGCCGGCGATTATCGCGGTACGTTCGCATGTACGCGGCGAAGCAGGTTTTGCAGAGACCGTGACGCTTTTCGCTGCCGCGTCGTCGGCGACGAAACTGATCGATGGGCTTATGCGCTCCGCAGGTAACGCAGAGCTTTGTTTCCAAGGTCTGATTGATAGGGTGCATTTGAGGATTGATAGCGCTCAAGCTTGGGAGTTCCTAGTTTGCGATCTAGAAATAGTCGGCCGGATGTCGCCAGTTGCTAATCGTTCGGCTTGTTCGAATTTCAATTCGCCGTCGTGGTCCGTGTCGATAATGAAGAGTTGCTCGCAAGGCTCGGCTCCATCTGCCGTAACGCAAATCGATACCACGTAACGGCCTCGGGGAACTCGATACTGTCCCTCGCTACTGCAAAAGTAAAACCACTCGGCATTCCGTTCAGCCTGGACAACCCTGAACTCGAATAATTCGCCAGCCACAAGTCTTTCGTCTGCCGGTGGCCTTTCCAGCTTCAGCGGGCATCCGGTGTATTGGGCTGCATACGGCGAGTTGCGGTCTGCGTTCGTGAGCGCCTCCAGCCCATTTATCTTCACGCCCGAAAACTTGACCGGTTCCGGTCCGGGCTGCCGAAAAGCCATCCGTACGTCAACCGAACCGTCTTCGTGCCGGACGAAGTTGCAATTGGGGTCGTAAAGCAGCGCGAGTCTGGGGCGCGCTGGAGTGATCTGAGGAACGGTTTCCTTAGAGAGTTTGGCCGCTGCCCATTGGTAAATGCGATTCCATGGCGTGCTAGTCGCGACGACAAAGGCGACTCCACCGCCGACACAAATCCAGCGTCCCATATCGTGGTCTATCATCTGTCCAAGATCCTGGAGCCACCTCGCCCAATTCCTAACATCGTCGGGGATTCCCGCGGCCCCGATAACAGCCAGGGCGATTCCTACGGCTTGGCCAATTCTTCGAATCCATCGCATGCGGCGATTGTACTTGCCGCAGTCGTCAGAGATTTAATGGACCGCATTGGGTATGATCTGCTGCTGCCCCCTTAGTGGAGATTAGCCCCTCGAAGGCGTGCGAACGCGCGGCGAAATCATCCGCATGCTGCGACCAATGCCAAGACGCCCCGCTTGATCGGTTCTGACAGCGTCGGCCACGACTCGACCACGTCGGCCAATTCGGGCGACTCGCGCCGCAAAAGCGCCAAGCAGTCCGCCAAGTCAAAAGGTGCGTTAGGCCTAACGTCTTGTGGGCCTGTCCCTTGCGTGGCTAAGGCAGCGGATTGCAAATCCGCCATCGTGGGTTCGACTCCCACCGGCGCCTCTTTGCTGACGACTCGCGGCGAATGCCCGTCGCCGCTTTCTGGGCCGCGTCAACTGCCGCGGCTTTGTCTTGCGCTGCCGAGTCGCCGCACAGACGAGCGGCTCGCTCTGGTCAGCAACGTTGCGCGCAGTGAACGGTCACCGGCCGGCGACCCGCTCGGTTTGCGCGTTCTCAAGCGCGTTCTAATTGGCCCTCGCCGGATCGGTCACCTTCCACAGCTCGCCCAGCAGCTCGTACATCGCCGGATCGTGCCGCTGCAACTGCGCGCGATTGAACGGGAAGAAATCGTTCGCTCCAAAGTACGACTCGGTCAGCTCGGCGAAGTACTCCTTGTGATCGGTGAGCGCGTACGCCCGCTTCATGGTTCCGGTGGAAGCTTCCTCGACCCGGTCGTACGTTCCCGACTGCACCGCCTGCTCGTATGCCTTGACGATCCGCGGTTCGTCGAAGCCGATCACGCGGTCGTGGTAAGCATGTGCCAACTCGTGCAGGACCAGCATCGGCATCCGCTTGACCTCGGCGGCGAAGATCGGAATGTTGGTGAACTGGATCGCTTTGGCCATCGCCGGATCGCGGTCGTGGGTCTTGAGCCAGCCGACGTCGGGATGGTATTCGCCGGTCGGCTTGAATCCCTTGGGCAAGGGTGACAACCAGATCGGCACTTTGCGCAAGAGCGACCGTGGCTCGGGCGGAATCACGCGGACCACTTTCTTCAGTTGCGCTTCGAGCAGCCGCAGCGCTGCGGCGGTCGCCGCGGAATCGCTGCGACGAAGCTCGTCGCTCACATGAACGGTCCACCCCTCGATCCGCAGGGTGCGGTGACCGGGCACGCTGGCGCCGGCATGGCGCGAAGTCTCGAGGTCGCCGGGTCGAGCGGTGGCCGGTTTGTCTTGCGCATAGAACCGGTTGTTGAGCGCCGCGCCTAGGGCGAGTCCGCAAGCCAGCAACGAAGTGAAGGTCGCGCGCAACATCAGGTTTTGCCCCACGAACCGCCGATGCGAAATTTGCCGCACGAAGTTGTTGCTCGCGAGAGCGTCGCGCCGAGGGCGCTGATACAATCGTCGAGATGAAATCTCACGACTTCCGCCGCCGCACTCACGAGCGCATTCGCCTGGCTTCGAGGCAAATGCACTGCGTCTTGCCCGCCTGGCTTGCTTTACTGCTGTGCGCAGCGCACTGTACCAACGCCGCCGAACTCGTACCACTAAAGTACAACAATCCGGGGCTCGTGGTCGATTTGGGGGTTGGGTTGTGGGCCTGGCCGGTGCCGTGCGATGCCGACGGCGATGGCGACTTCGACTTGATCGTCTCTTGCCCGGATAAGCCCTCGAACGGCATCTGGCTCTTCGAGAACGCGACGGGCGACACTGCGGACGACAAGTTCCCGGTATTTCGCCCCGCGCGGCGACTCAGCGCGGCGGCCCATTACGTGATGCCCAGTTACGTCGAGCGGGGGCTGCGCGTACTCACGCCGGGTTTCGAACATCCCGGCTTCGAGCGCACCGGCCTGAGCGAGCGCGTGAAGCTGCCGATCGCCGCGAAGTTCTATCAGCCGATCGGCAATCAACCGAAAGGACCGAAGGTGCGCCACAACCAATGGCGCTATGTCGACTACGACGGCGACGGCGCGCTCGACCTCGTGGTGGGGATCGAAGATTGGAGCGAGTACGGTTGGGACGACGCCTGGAACGCGCAGGGGGAATGGACGAATGGGCCGCTACATGGCTTCGTGATTCTGTTTCGCAACGAGGGGACCAGCGCGTCGCCCGACTACGCCGCGCCGGTCAAACTGCAAGCCGGCGGTCGGCCGATCGACGTGTTCGGTTGTCCGTCGCCGAACTTTGCAGACTTCGACCAGGATGGCGATCTCGATTTGTTGTGCGGCGAGTTTCTCGATGGATTCACGTATTTCGAAAATGTCGGCAGCCGCACCGCGCCTCGATACGAAGCGGGACGGCGGCTCACGCGCGACGACGGCTCGCCGCTGGCCATGGATCTCGAGATGATCGTCCCCGTCGCGTTCGATTGGGATCGCGACGGCGATCTCGACCTCGTCGTCGGCGACGAAGATGGCCGGGTGGCGCTGGTGGAGAACATCGGTCTGGCGAGCGGCGCGGGGCCAGGGTCGACGCCGCGGTTCGCCGCGCCGCGCTACTTTCAGCAACAGGCCGACGCCCTCAAGTGTGGCGCGCTGGCCACCCCTTGCGGCTGCGACTGGGACGGCGACGGCGATACCGATATTGTCTCGGGCAACACGGCTGGCTACTTCGAGTGGTTCGAGAACTTGAGCGGGCCAGGCGTGGCCGAGCCGCGCTGGGCCGCACCGCGACGGCTCGCGGCCGACGGCCAGGTGTTTCGCGTGCAAGCGGGGCGCAATGGAAGCATTCAAGGTCCGGCCGAAGCCAAGTGGGGTTACACCACGGCCAGCGTTGCCGATTGGAATCACGATGGGCTGCCCGACATTGTCTTCAACTCGATTCTCGGTCGCGTCGAGTGGCTCGAGAATATCGGTACTCCCACGGAGCCCAAGCTCGCCGCCGCGCGGCCGATCGAAGTCGAGTGGCCGGCTACTGTGCCGAAGCCGGCTTGGACCTGGTGGACGCCCGCGGGCAAGTCGCTCGTCACGCAGTGGCGCACCACGCCGGTGGTGCACGATCTGACGGGCGATGGATTGGCCGACCTGATCATGCTCGACACAGAAGGGTACCTGGCGCTCTTCGAGCGGCAACAGCTGGACGATCGCCTGGTGTTGTTGCCGCCGCAGCGAGTTCTGGTTGACGAACAGGGAGAGCCGCTGCGCTTGAACGCCCGCTCGGCCGGCGGCAGCGGGCGGCGAAAGCTGTGCGTGACCGATTGGGATGGCGACGGCCACCTCGACCTGCTCGTCAACTCGAGCAATGCCGATCTCTACCGCGGATTGGGAAAGTCCGACGGCCGTTGGCGCTTTGAGCGCGCCGGCACCTTGGCTGACCAGAACATCGAAGGGCACGACGTCAGCCCGACGGTCGTCGACTTCGACGGCGACGGCATTCCAGACTTTCTCGGCGGCGCCGAAGATGGGCGATTCTATTATTTGCGCAATCCCCGCGCGAACTGACTCTGGCAGATCAGGCAGGGAAGGTCGCTACGGACAGCAGGCGGCACGAGACTGCGCTGCAATCTACGGCCGCGCGATCGTTGCGGCAGGCGCCGCCGGCGTGCCGGAGTTCGCGGCGGCTTGCGCGGCCGCGGCTTGGGCCGCTGCTTCTGCTTCGGCAGCCGCGCGCCGAGTTTGCACCCGCGCTCCCTCTTGCGACGTGATCACACCGTCGCGGTTCTCATCGAACGACTCGAATTCGAGTGCCTGTTCGGGCCGGCCGTCGGGCGAGAACTCGGCCAAGGTCAACTGTCCGTCGCCGTCGGAGTCGCGCTCGTCGAACCATTCCGGCAAACCATTGGGGAGTCGCTCGGCGGGAATAAAATAACGTCGCGATACGGAGGGCGCCGCGACCGGCGACGCCGCACCGTTGGCTGTCGGCGACACTCCGCCGGGTGTCGCTGGACCGGCGGCCGCGATTTCTGCCGGCGTGGGTGCCGACAAGGGCATCGAATGGAGCGTCCGGCGGCGGGCATAGGCGGCGATGCGGCGCGCCACCTCGTCGGTGGTGATGATTCCGTCGCGACTCAAGTCCGACACGCGAAAGGCGTCGCCGAACGGTTCCCATTCCGAGGCAGACAACTGGCCGTCCTGGTCCTCGTCGTACCGGCGGACGAGTCGTTCGGCATAACGGACCACTTTGGGCGACACCGCTTCGAGAGGCACGGGAACCACGGCGCCGCTTGGTGGTTGCATCGCCCTGAGTGGCGACTGGATCGAACCCACCTTCAAGTTCGGATCGCCGGCAGGCTGAAAGCTGGCAACAGGCGCTTGGGGACTGGCTTCGACCGGCGGAATCGAAGCCGTCGGGGGGGGAGACGTCGTCGCGGTCGATGAAGCTACCGACGCCGGCCCTGGCGGCGTTGTCGGGGAAGTCGCCGACTCGGCGCTCTCCGGCGGGCCAGCACTCTCCGGCGGGGCAGCATTCACCGGGGGGCCTGTGCTCGCCGACGTAGCTTCTGCGACCGGCGGGATCGCCGCCGCCGCTGCCGCCGAGGGACTCGCCGTGACCGACTCTTCGTTGGCCGCGGCCGCTGGCGGAACATTGCCCGCAGTGGTCTGCGGGGCCGTCGGGCTCGCTTCAGCCTGCGCCGTCGCCGGCTTCGCCTTCCGCGTGCGCTTCGGCAGAGCCGGGGCAACCGTATCTGGTTCGTCACCAATCCAAGCCCAAGCGCCGAGCAACCCGGCGATTACCATCGCCAGGGCCAGCGGTCGAACGAGGGATCGACGTTCGGCAGACATCTCGCAATCCCGGTGGGGTGGTACTATGCGGCGGGTGAGCTTAGCGGCGGGGAACCAACGCATCGCAACACGATGCGTTCACAGCTGTGGCGCGTTGAGCTTGTGCGAGTTCAACTGTTGGGGGAGTCCGCATTATAACTGCTTGGCGGACAAGTGCATACAGCTTACATTCCCCTGAGGCGACCCCCTGGGCGATGGACAATCTCGTGGCCCAAAAGTCGCTTGACTCTCGACTTACGCATCAACTAACCTGAATGCGTTTGAGGGAGCGCAGGGATACCCCCTGAAGCTTGCTGTCGGCTTGGCCACCGATGGCGGCGCGATTGAATTCCCACCTGCCCACTGGCCGCCTGCCCCACACGCCTGAAAGCATTGATTTCCGCTGCCGGCCCGCGACCCTGCGGAGCTTTCGGTCATGGAAGACCGCCGGCGAATGTTGAACTCGGTCTCGCCGACCACGATTGGGTCATGGCGCGGCCGCTACCCGCCTGATCGCTGGCATCTAGCACTCCGGCCAGCCGCCAATCGACGAGTTACACCATGGAAGCCGGTGAAATCCTCCTTGCGAAGGGACTGCTCGACGAGCGGCAATTACGCGTCTTGCGCGAGAGCTCGCAGGTGGGCACGCGCCCCGATCGCGTGGCCGTGCAAATGGGCTTCGTCACCGAAGAGCAGGCCTTGGCGGCACTGGCCGACGCCCTGGGGATGACGTTTGTCGACCTGACGACCGCCGAACCCGACTTGTCGCTGCTGGCCGAGTTCCCCGCCAAGTTGATGCACAAGCACGGGCTGTTCCCTTTGCGGCGCGAAGGGGAAACGCTCGTGGTCGTCACCGGCGATCCGTTCGATCTGTATGCGATCGACGCGGTGGCCGCGGCCACCGGTTACAGCATCCGACCAGCCCTGGCGGTTAGCGACGAGATCGCCAAGCTGATCAAAACGCATCTCGGCATGGGGAGCGAGACGATCGACCATCTGCTGGCGCAGCGCCAAGCCGAAGGTCAGGTCGAGTTGCTCGACGAGCTCGAGGTCGACGGCTCCGAAGACTCGCAAGCGGCGCAAGAAGCGTCAGTCGTGCGGCTGGTCAACGAAATACTCGTCGAAGCAATTCAGGCGCGGGCCAGCGACATTCATATCGAAGCGCACGCGGCCGGCATGAAAATCCGCTACCGCATCGACGGCGTGCTGCAGCCGACCCCCACGCCGCCGGAAATCAATCACTTTCAGGCGGCGATCGTCAGCCGGCTGAAGATCATGGCGCACCTGAACATCGCCGAGAAGCGCCTGCCGCAAGATGGCCGCATCAAGCTCAAGGTCGCCGGGCGCGAGGTCGACGTGCGCGTGTCGATCATTCCCATGCTGCACGGCGAGGGGATCGTGATGCGCGTCCTCGACAAGGACCGCATGAAGTTCGATCTCCGCGGCATCGGCATGGACGACGATATCTACGAGCAGTTCTACAAGCTGATTCGCCTGCCGCACGGCATCGTGCTGGTGACCGGCCCCACCGGCTCGGGCAAGACGACCACGCTCTATAGCGCCCTGGCCGAGATCAAGGACGAAGAAACCAAGATCATCACCACCGAAGATCCGGTCGAATACCAACTGCCGGGCATCAACCAGATTCAGGTTCACCACAAGATCGGGCTGACGTTCGCCGCCTCGTTGCGGGCCATCTTGCGTCACGATCCCGACGTCGTGCTGGTCGGCGAAATCCGCGATCTCGAAACCGCCGAGAACGCCGTGCAGGCCTCGCTCACCGGCCACTTGGTGTTCAGCACGCTGCACACCAACGATGCCGCCGGCGCTTACATGCGGCTGGTCGACATGGGAGTCGAACCGTTTTTGGTCGCCAGCACGGTCGAGGGGGTCATGGCTCAGCGGCTCGTCCGCACGCTCTGCGCGAATTGCAAACAGGAGTATCGCCCAGCGAGCGATGACGTGCCGGCCGACTTTCCGCTCGACGAGTGTCTGGCTCAAGACCAGCCGATCTTTCGTCCCGTCGGCTGCAAGGATTGCCGGCAATCGGGCTATCGCGGCCGCGTCGGGCTGTACGAGCTGCTGACCTCGAATGACGACATCCGCGAGCTCGCCAATCAGCGCATCAGCTCGCACAAGCTCAAAGAGGTCGGCATCCGGCACGGCATGATGACGTTGCGACAGAACGGCTGGCGCAAAGTGCTTGACGGCCGCACCAGCATCGAAGAAGTGTCCTCCGTAGCCAAGGCAGACTGACCGACGCGCCATGCCCGACTTCGCTTATACAGCCCGCAACGCTCTTGGCGAGGAGATCGTCGGCACGATCAGCGCCACGACCGAGCGCGAAGCGCTGGGCCTGCTCAGCGAGCGGTCGCTGTTTCCGCTCCGCGTGGCCCGCGACAAGCCGGCGCGTGCCGCCTGGAACAAGCCGCAGCGCGTCAAGCCGTATCTCGTGGCGACCACGCTCGGCCAGTTGGGCGACTTGCTGAAAAGCGGCGTGCCGCTGCTGCGGGCTTTTGAGTTGCTGGGCAAACAAGCATCGCATCCGGTGTTGGGCGAAGTGCTGCAAGACGTGCGCAGCCAGGTGTCGGAAGGAACGCCGCTCGAGGCGGCGCTGTTGCGCCATCCGCAGATCTTCGACGAGCTGACGATCAGCATGGTCCGGGCCGGCGCCGAAGGTGGATTTCTCGAAGAAGTGCTGGAGCGCACCGCCACGTTCATCGAACAGCAAGAAGACCTCAAGAGCCGCGTGGTGGGGGCGGCCACTTATCCAATTCTGTTGGCGATTGCCGGCTTTTCGGCCGTGACGGTGTTGATCGTCTTCTTCGTGCCGAAGTTCGCCGAGCTGTTCGCCAAACTCGAAGAACGCGGCGAGCTGCCGGCGCTGACGACCGGCCTGCTTTGGACCAGCGCGACGCTGCAGAGCTATGGCATCTTTCTGGCGGCGGCGCTCGTCGGCGGAGTGATCGTGTTGCGGCGGCAATTGCAGACCGACCGGGGCCGGCTGATCGCCGATAAATGGAAGATCAAATTGCCGGCCTTCGGCGGCATCATCCTCAGCCTGGCCGTGGCGCGGTTTTGCCGCGTGCTGGGGACGTTGCTGCGCAACGGCGTGCCGATCTTGCGGGCCCTCGAAATCAGCAGTGGCTCGACCGGCAACAAGGTTCTATCGACAGCCGTGCAATCGGCCGCCTCGAACATTTCGTCGGGTCAGTCGCTGGCCAAGCCGTTGGCCGCCAGCGGTCTGTTTCCCAAGGCGGTCGTCGAAATGATCAGCGTGGCCGAAGAGGCCAACAACTTGGAAAACGTGTTGATCAACATCGCCGACGGGCTCGAACGCCGCACGCACCGGCAGCTCGACCTGGCGGTGCGGCTGTTGGAGCCGGCCATGCTAGTCGTGATGGCCAGCGTCATTTTGGTCGTCGTGATGGCGCTCTTGCTTCCCGTGTTCCAGATGAGCACCACGATCGGGTGAGATACGAAACAAGCCGGCGGCCCAGGCGGCTGTCGGCAATCGGTTAACTGACAAAGTACTTCAGGATTTAGGAGAGACTCACATGCTACGCCGAACGAAGCGCTCGGCCGCTCGCCGCGGCTTTACCCTCATGGAACTGCTGCTGGTCATGGGCATTCTCGTCATTCTCTTGACGATGGTCGTGCCCAAGCTGATCTCGACGCAGAAGAAGGCCAACGCCAATGCCGCCAAGATTCAGGTCGGCATGTTCCGCAAAGCGGCCGAAGAAGGCTACATGCAAGACATGAACACCTTCCCCTCGACCGAGCAAGGGCTGGACGCGCTGCTCGAAGCCCCCAGCGACGTCGAGAACTCGAACAAGTGGAATGGTCCTTACGTCGAATCGGTTCCCAAGGACCCGTGGGGACACGACTACCAATATGCCTACCCGGGCACGCACAACGAAGAGAAGGACATGCCCGATATCTGGTCGCTGGGCCCCGATGGCGAAGACGGCACCGACGACGACATCGGCAACTGGTCGAGCGAAGATGAAGACGAGTCGAACTCGTAGCGGATGGTAATCATGACGTTGTCGTTTAGCGTTCGTCGGCCGGCTTGGCGCAGTGCCCGCGCGGCATCGCGCCGCGCCGGCTTTACGCTGGTCGAGCTCTTGCTGGTCATGGCGCTGGTGGTCGTGCTCTTGGGCATGAGTTATCCGACCTTGCGACGCTCGCTGGGGAGCTACCGCCTGCGCGAGGCGGCCAAGACCATGCGGGCGCAGGTGGCCCGCGCTCGCCTGGCGGCGATTGAGTCGGGGGTACCGCAAGAGTTGCGGTTTGTCCCCGGCGAAGGAGTGTTTCGCCTCGCCCCCGCGCGTGGGTACGAGCCCGATCCGGCCGATTCCAGCGGTTCGGTCGATCGCGACTCTGGTCCGCGGTTGACCACGGCCGGCGACCCGCGCCGGGCGGCCCGGCCAAAAGGCGATTCGTCGGGAGGCGGGGCGCCGGCGATCGAAGAGCAGTTGCTTCCCGAGTCGATCATCTTCGCGCACGAGCAACCGCAGCCGACGACGGCCGGCATCGACGCGATGGAGTCGGGCGCGACATCCTTTGCCAATGAGAGTCTGACGAGCGTCGACGATGAGTTGGCGATGGGTGACGAGCGCAGTTGGTCCGCGCCGATCGTGTTTCGCCCCGACGGCACCACGGTCGAC
Organism: Pirellulales bacterium; assembly: GCA_050184475.1. GTDB lineage: Bacteria > Planctomycetota > Planctomycetia > Pirellulales > JAEUIK01 > JAIESQ01. The sequence goes on from JBFXAH010000008.1 coordinate 22,589, forward strand.
ACGCAGTTCGTGATCGCCAACGAGCGCGAGCAGTGCATTGTCTTGTCGCTGCGCGGATTGACCGGCGCGCTGGAGCAAAGCGAGCTGCAATCGCTGGCCGAGATGCAGGCCGCCGCCGAGGCGGCGGTCGCGCCGTCGGCCCGCACGGCCGCACGTCCGGCAACCGCGTGGTAGGTCGTTTCGCGCTTGCCGCCAACACTCGTGGAGTTGCCACCATGAGATATGTCAAATTGCATCGCGCGGCGCGACGCGGCTTCTCGCTGCTCGAAGTGCTGCTGGCGACTTCCATCCTGCTCGGCTCGGCCGTTGTTTTGGGGGAGTTGTCGCGTCTGGCGATGCGCAACGCCACGGCGGCTCGGTTGCACACCCGTGCCGCCGAGTTGTGTGATCGCACGCTGTCGGAGATCGTGGCCGGAATTCGACCCGCGACATCGACCGGCGAGCAACCGTTCGAAGACGATCCCGCCTGGCTGTACACGGTCGAAGTCTCGCCCTGTGAAGCACCCGGTCTGTCGTGCGTCGAAGTAATCTGTCGGCAGGATGTGCCCGAGGATCGCCGGCCCGTCGAAGTGCGCCTGGTGCGCTGGGTGCGCGGCGGATCGATGGCGAACAGTACGGCTCCCGCGAGCAGGGCAGGGGAGGGGGGCGGCGCGCCGGTCTCCTCCGCTCCAGTGCTGCCGCGAGCGATGCCATGATCGGGCGCGGGCTGAGCGTTCTTGTAGCTGGGGTCCTTGAACCCGGGCATCGACCGGCCTCGGAGAGGCCGGCTACAGAAGGGCATCGACCCGTCTTGCAGAGGCCGGCTACAGAATCGCGATGCACGGTTCCTGCCAGCGCGATTGATCGCAGCGTTCGCATTGTCGCAACGCCCCCGCGGGGCTTTACTTTGCTCGAGGTCCTCTTGGCCATGGTGCTGGCCGGCGCGCTGATGGCCGGCTTGTGGGGGATCTTGTCGCTGAACATGCGCACCTTCGAGGCGGGCCGCGCCAAGACCGAGCGCGCTCAGCTCACGCGGGCGTTGGCCGAGCGGATCGAAGACGACCTGCGCAGCCTGGCGCCGTTGGCCGATGAGTTGCGGCTAACGCAGCAGCGCCTAGACAGTCGCGGAAGCAGTGCCTTTGCGCTCGGCAGCGAGCCGTTGCCCACTGCATCCGTGGCGCCGACTACACCGGCGGCGCCGGCCGACTCGGTTTTGACTGGTCCGCCCGTCGCGCTCGACCCCACAACGCAACTGGCGCTCGGCAGCGCGACAGGCGTGGCGCCCCCCACGGACCTGCCATCGTCGAGCGCGGTCGAATCGCCGCCGATAAGCGGCGCCGCTTCGGCGACCACTTACGTGCCCGCGCGAGTGTACTCGCTGGTCGGGTCATCGCACGCCTTGCAGTTGCGCGTATTGACGAGCGTGGCCGACGTCGATGCGCTCCCCGCGACGAGTGCGACCGGGGAGCTCACCACTCCGCTGCCGCGAGACTTGCAAGTCGTTGAGTACTACCTGGAACAACCGCAGGCGGCTCCGCAGTCGATGGAGGATGGCGCGCTGTCGACGGGTCCGGCCTGGCGCGGGGCGGGGCTGCTGCGCCGGCAACGTACCTGGACGATCGCAGCCGTTTCGCCTGACTCGCCAAACACTTCCACGGACACACTCGCGTCGGAAGACCCCTTGGCGCAACCTTACGGCTCGGCAATTACCGGCAGCCAGGCGGAACTTGGCAATACCGGGGCAGCGAGCTCGTTGGGTTCGACAGCGACCGGCTCGTCAGTCGGCTCCGAATCGTCCGATCCACTCGCTTCGACCTATTCGACGCAGAGCCTCGAACCCTTGCCGGCCGGGCTGCGCGCCCAGCAGCTTTTCGTCCCGGAAGTCACGGGTTGGCAACTGCGCTACTACGATGGCGTCCAGTGGCACGCCCAATGGCATAGCGGTCGCAAGGGACTGCCGACGGCGATCGAAGTTCAGCTCTCGCTGCGCGCGGCCGAACCACCAGGTCGCCGACGCCCGCGCACAGCCGCGGCCGCTGGTTCAACGGTTTCTGCGAACGACACCGCGGAATCGACCACGGCGTTCGATTCCCTGACGGAGCCGGTTTCGCCCGACGAGACGATGCGGCTGGTCGTCTGTTTGCCGTTCGCAATTGGCCCCGCGTCGGCCCGCGAATCAACCGAATCGCCGGGCACCAGCTCCAGCGAGTGGCCCGCCGCCGACGGGGCGGGCACTAATTCTTACGCTCCGCCTCCAATGCCGCTCGGGCCGGGAGGCACCCCATGAGCCGCCGCGGCATGGTGCTGGTCTTGGTGTTGATCGTCATCGCGATGATCAGTCTGGGGGCCTACAGCTTCAGCGAAATGATGTTCGCCGAATACCGAGGCGCGCGTCTGCACGAACGGCGACTGCAAGCGCGGCTAGCCGCCGAGTCGGCGGCCGAATACGCGGCCGCGCGCTTGGCGCAACCTGTCGATCCGCAGAGCGATCTACCCGCGGCGACCGATGTCGATCCCTGGCGCGGAGTGTTGCTTCACGAAACGGACGATCCGACCGCGCGAGCGCGGTTTTCGGTCGTGGCGCCCCCCGTGGCCGGCGACGAGTCGTTCAAGTTGCGATTTGGCCTGGGCAACGAATCGGCGAAATTGAATCTGCGGACATTGCTCGAGTGGGATCGTACTCAACCGGGCGCCGCCCAGGCCGCGCTGATGCGTTTGCCGGGCATGCGCGAGGAGCTCGCCGACGCGATTCTCGACTGGATCGACGAAGACTCGTCGTCACGTCCCCAAGGCGCCGAAGCCGAGCACTACCAGTCGCTCGAGCCGGCGTATTTGCCGGCCAACCGTCCCCCCACGTCGTTGGCCGAGTTGTTGCAGGTGCGCGGAATGACGCGAGCTTTGCTCTTTGGCGACGACGCCAACCGCAACGGCTATCTCGAAACGGTCGAACTCGATGCCGCCGAGAGCCGCCGCGAGAGCGTGGCCGAAGAATCGCTGCCGTTCGGATGGGCTCCGTACCTTACGGTTTCGAGCGCCGAAGGGAATCTCGCTCCCAACGGCCGTCCGCGCATCGACCTGAATCGTCCGGATCTCAAACCGCTTTACGACGAGCTGGTGGCGGCCAGCGACGAAACCTGGGCGACCTTCATCGTCGCCTATCGGCAGTTCGGTCCGTATCTCGGTCCGGCCACGAGCGGCACGCTCGCCGATGGTGGGCTCGACTTTGCGGTGCCCCCCAAGTTCCAGATCGCCTCGCCGTTGGATTTGATCGCAGTGCGAGTGCAAATCCCCGCAGCCGGCGTGCGGGCGTCGGTCGTGCTCGCCTGTCCCTTCGAAAACAACCGCGACCAGATGCGGCAGTATTTGCCGAAGATGCTCGATTGGTTGACGACCACTCCGCCTGGCGAGCCACTCGTGGGTCGCGTCAACGTCAACCTGGCCTGCCGCGAAGTGCTGTCGGCGATTCCGAAGCTCGACCCGGTGCTCGTCGAAGAGATCCTCTCGAAGCGCGGGGCCGAAGCTGCCACGTCTCCCGAACGCCGGCACATCTCGTGGCTGCTCGTCGAGGGGCTCGTCGAGCTCGAGCCGTTCAAAGCCCTCTTGCCCTATGTCACTACGGGGGGCGATGTTCACGCCGCTCAGGTGGTCGGCTTCCTCGACCAACGAGGCCCTTTGGTGCGAGCCGAGGTGCGGTTCGATGCTACCCGGCGCCCCGTGCGGCTGTTAAGCTGGAGTGACCTTGCGGCCCTGGGACGCGGCTTCGATGCCGAACTGCTCGGGGCCCAGCCCGCGGGCTGGCAACCGTAAGGTACCCGCCGCAAGATCGCTGCCTGCCGGCGAATAGTTCCTGCCTGCCTGAAAAAGTCCTTCCCGCCCAGCGGAGTCGCCCCGATGCCCCGCCTATTGGCCCTCGAATGGGACGCGCAAGAAGCCCGCTTCGTGCTGGCCAACGTGCGCCGTGGCAATCTGGAACTGGAGCAGGCGGGAGCGATTCCGCTCCCCCCGGCGCCGGAAGGGGAGAAGCTGCCCCCCGAGACCGCGGGGCAGATCATTCGCACCGCGTTGGCGGTTCGCAAGATCGGCGGCGCGCCCGCGCTGGTCGTGGTGGGTCGCTCGCAGGTCGAGCTTCGTCAACTCACGCTCCCCCCCGCGCCTGACGAAGAGCTGCCCGAATTGGTGCGCAACCTCGCGCTGCGCGAACTGAGCGCGGCGAACGAATCATCGATTATCGACTACATGCGACTGCCGGCCGAGCCGGGCGAGCAACAGCCGGTGCTCGCGGCGGCCCTACATGGCGAACAGCTCACGCTGCAGTCCACGATCGCGAAAGCCGCCGGGTTGCGGCTACGGCGTCTCGTGCTGCGTCCTTACGCCGTCAGCGGATTGCTCGCCCGGCAGATGCAACCGCGCGAGCGGCTTTGTCTGCTGGTCGACGGCAACTGGCAAGAGGCCGAGCTCAGCGTGCTGGCCGATGGACAGGTCGTGGTGTCGCGCACGGTTCGCTTGCCTGCGGCTGCCGAAGGAGAGCCGCCGTGCGGGCCGCTGCTGGCGGAAATCCGCCGCACGGTAATCGCGGTGCAGAATCAGCCCGGCGGCGGTTCGATCGAAGCGGTCTACGTTTGCGGCGAGAGCGACTATCACCACGACCTGGTGCGTGGGCTCGAGGAAGAATTGTCGCTGGCGGCCGAATTGTTTCGGCCATTCGCCGGTCAGCAACTGGCGAGTGGTTTGCGCGACGACGCGCCTCCCAATCCGGGGCGCTACGCCGGCTTGATCGGCGCCTTGGTCGACGAGGCCCACGGCACGCACGCGATCGACTTTTTGCATCCGCGGCAACCGGTCGCGCCGCAAGGTCGGCGCCGCGTCGCGGTGTTGGCGGCGAGCTTGTGCGCCGTATTGGCGCTGGCCGGCTGGTACGCTGCCTGGAGCCGTTTCTCGGCGGTCGACGCCGAGATCTCGGCCCTCAGCCGCGAGCTCAAGGATCTCGACCTGTCGGTCAAGCGTGCCGTCGAAAAAGAGACCGCCGTGGCCGCGATCGAAGAATGGTCGCTGGGGAACGTTTGCTGGCTCGACGAACTGCGCGATCTCTCGCTGCGGTTTCCCAAGCCTCGCGACGCCGTGGTGCTGCGAATGACGTTGGGAGGGCGCCCTGCGGGGGGTGGGCAAATCGACCTCGAAGGTCTCGTCCGCGATCACTCGATCGTCCGCCGCATGGAGACCAGCCTGCGCGACGATCATCACGAAGTCTCGACGCGCCGCGTGCAGGAAAGCGTGCAAGGCGCCACCTACACGCTTCGCTTCGATACCTCGATGGGCGTCACGCCACGCGACAAGACCGACTATCAAAGTCAACTGAGCACGGCCCGGGTCGAGCAACCCTGATCCGGCCAACCGTTGAACGACTGCGAATATGAAAAAGCGCGAACGCATCCTGGCGATTGTCGTCGGCCTTATGGTCGCGGGCGTTGTCGGCAACTGGTTCTTTTCGCGAATGTTGCAGGGCCCCTTGGCTCAGCGGCAGGATCGCGTCAAGAAGCTCAAGTCGGACATCGAGAAGCGGCAGGCCCATTTGCGCCGCGCGCGTCAGGCGGGCATCAAGCTCGCGGCCTGGCAGAAGCAGTCGCTGCCGTCGAATGTCGAAGTCGCCAGTTCGCTCTATCAAGATTGGCTGCTCGACCTGTTAGGTCGCGCCGGCTTCAAAAGCCCGCACGTCGACCGCGGCGAGCCGTTGGCCAAGAAAGGGGTATTTCACCGGCTGCCGTTTGCCGTTCGCGGCCGGGCGACGCTTGGCGAGCTGACGCAGTTTCTTTACGAATTCTATCGGGCCGATCATCTGCACCAGATTTCGCGCATCGGCATTACGCCCTTGCCCAAGAGCGATCTGCTCGATCTAAGCCTGTCGATCGAAGCGCTGGTGCTGCCGCGGGCCGAAAGCGAAGACCAGCTCACCACCCGCCGCAGCGAAACGCTGGCCTCGGAGCGCATCGAAGATTATCAGCCGATCGTCGCCCGCAATTTATTTGGCCAGGGTGGCGGCGGCACCGACCCGGCGGAGTTCGTGCTGCTGACGGCGGTGACCGACGTGGGGGGGCAGACCCAAGCCTGGCTCTCGTTGCGTTCGACGGGCGAAGTGCTGAAGTTGCGCCCTGGCGACAGCTTCGAAGTGGGGCAGTTTCGCGGCACGATTCTGGAGATCAGCCCCCCCGATGTCGTCATTCAATCCGACGACGAACGCTGGCTGCTGACATTGGGTGACAAATTAAGTCAAGCGACCGCGTTGCCCCCCGATTTTTAGTGCCGGCGCAACTGCCGTCGCATGAACAGATTCTTTTGACGTTGATTCGATGATTTTTTCGCGAACCGTGGGTGAAAAGCCCGCGTACCGTTGACAAACGAAAACCATGGGTAGAGACTTTTCTCGTTGGGGGTCTCTTGTTTCGTGCCCGTGGTAGTGCCGCATTTGGTTCGATCCCCTGTTCCCGTTCCCACCCGAGGAGAGTGCCGAAGATGATTCGCAAATTCGCCTACACCGGGGCTCTGTTTGCCGTCGCGATTTGCTGCACGGCGGTTGCCGAAGCTGGCAAATTCAATAAGGTGCTCAGCCCTGGCGACCAAGGGCCTGAATGGTCCAAGTTGATGGGCACCGACGACAAGGAGCACTCGCTGGCCGACTACAAGAACGCCGACGTGCTCGTGCTCGTCTTCACTTGCAATCATTGCCCGGTTGCCATCGCCCTGGAAGACCGCATCATCGAACTGCAGAAGGACTACGCCGGCAAGAAGGTGCAAGTCGTGGCCGTCAACGTCAACAAGGGCGAAGACGACGACCTCGATAACATGAAGGAGCGGGTCGCGGAAAAGGGCTTCAACTTCCCCTATTTGTTCGACCCCTCGCAGGCGATCGCCCGCAACTACGGCGCACGCGTCACCCCCGACGTGGTCGTGCTCAACAAAGACCGCAAGGTGGTCTACACCGGCGCGATTGACGACAACTGGAAGGACGCGACGAGCGTCAGCCATCGCTACGTCCGCGATGCCATCGACGCGACGCTGGCCGGCCGCGAGCCCGAAGTCACCGAGACCCGTGCCGAAGGTTGCGGCATTCGCTACGAGCGTTAAGCGAAGCTAGCGACTGCCACGCGGCGGTCCATCCCTGGCGACGATTCGCTAACCAGGGATTCGACTTGATTGCGTTGCCATTTAGCTAGGGAACAACGCGTCGCCGTCGGCTCCCGAGGGAATGCCGGCGGCGACGTTTCATTTACCGCCACCCGTTTCTGCCCGATCTTCCTGTCCGGACCGGAGCCAGCCATGACTCGTTCTCACACCGGCCTGTGGTTCGCCAGCTTCTTACTCGGCGCGGCTTTGATAGCGGCAGGTTGCACGGGCCAATCCACGTCGACCGACACTTCGCAAACAGGGTCGGCAGCGACCGCCGACCAGCAGCCAGCGGCCGACGATGCTCCCGAGGGCGATAACGCTGCGATCACGGACCAGCCAGCGGCCGGGCTCAGGGTCGTCGATGCCGCGGGGCTCGACGAGATCATCGCAAGCAACGAAGGGCGCGTGGTCCTGGTCGATTTCTGGGCCACCTGGTGCGGTCCCTGCAAGGAGATGTTTCCGCACACCGTCGAGCTGGCGCGACAGCATGGCGACGAAGGTCTCGTCGTCGTCACGGTCTCGTGCGATTCGGCCAAGGCCGAACCGCAAGTGCTGGCATTCTTGCAGCAGTTTCCACCGTCGGGCACGTCGCTGGAACACGTTCGCGTAGCCGACGACGCCACGTTCGTCGACGACTTCAAGATCGAGAACGGCACGCTGCCACATTTGCGCATTTACGGCCGCGACGGGCAGGTCGTGCGCAGCTTCGTGCAGGGGGACCCCCAACAACCAGGCTTCGGCGAGGCCGACGTCGAGGCGGCGGTTAAAGAAACGCTCGCGGCCGGCAAGTAGCCGGCGCAACGCGCGGTCGAGTTGCCAGGTGCTCGACACGCTCCGCCGATAAACCCGGCCGTTCTTGCCCAATCTGCCGCGCGGCCAGTATCCTGGAGTGCAGCAATTCTCACCCCACGGGCCGTGCCATGACTTGTTTTCGATATACAGCCCGCCTCGGCCGTTTCTGGTCACGTCGATGCGCCGCGGCGGTTGGGCTGGCGTTTTTGATCGCCAGCGCCAGCGCTCGGGCCGACGAGCCTGCCGCGCAACCCTCAGGCGCGCCCGAAGCACCGGCCGCCCCGGCCAGCGATGGTGTGGACGAAAATCAGATTGCCAAGCTCATCCGTCAATTGGGGGACGAGCGGTTTGCCGTCCGCGAAGCAGCTCAACAGGAGCTGGCGCGACTGGGGTTCGAAGCATTTGAAGCCCTGACCGAGGCCGAGAACGACCCCGATATCGAAGTCGCTTCGCGCGCCAGATACCTCGTCCGGCTAATGCGCTTCGAGTTTACGCGGCCCGACGATCCGCCCGACGTCAAACAGGCGCTGCAAGAATACGAATCGCTCGACGCCGCGGGCCGTCTCGATCGCATCCGCCGGCTGGCCAGCCAGGTCGACGAGGCGCGGCTTGGCGCGCTGTGCCGCCTGGTGCGCTTCGAGAAATCGCAAACCCTCTCGAAGCGGGCAGCGCTGGCCGTGATGCAGCAAAAGCCGGGCGCCTTGCCGGCGGATCGCCGCGCCGAGGTGATTCGCAAAGCGCTCGGCAAAAGCCCGCGCCCGGCAGCGGCCTGGTTGCGCGCGTATCTCGACGTCGAAGCGCAAACCGGCGACGCTGTCGCCAGGTTCGACGAACTGGTCAAGGCCGAAGAACAGTTGCTGTCCGACGCGGCCGATCGTACGCAGCCCGATCTCGTCGTCTCGCTATTGTGGGTCGAAGCCGATTTGTTCGAACGCCTGGGGCGCGAAGACGAGGCGGTCGCCGTCATGGAGCGGATTGCCGCGCTCGAGCCGGGCGACACTTCATCGCTGTTCGCGCTGCTCGATCGACTAAGCGAACGCAAGGCTTGGACCGTCATCGATGGGCTCGCCACGCGGTTGGCGGAACGCTTCAATCAAGAGGCGGTCCTGGGCTACGCCCTGGCCGCCGCGCGGCGCAAGCAGGGAGACGAAAGCCGGGCGCAAGAAGCGGCCGATCGCGCGTTCGGTCTCAACCCGAACGAGGCCAATGCCCACCTCGAGGTCGCGCAGCACTTGCAACGCCAGGGCGCGCCCGATTGGTCGGAGCGCGAATTCCGGCACGTGATTCAACTCGGACCCGCCGAAGGGATCAACGCGATTTACGCCGGCACGTTGCTGGCCGACCTGCTGCACGACAAGGGAGACGACGCTGGGGCCTCGCAAGTGCTCGAAACTACTTTGGCCAGCCTGGCCAAGGCCAATCAGGCCGGTGGCGACGCGATCGACCCTCGTGGTTTCCTCGGCAAGCACATCCACACACGCTTCAATTACTATCGCGCCTGCCAGTTGGCGAGCACTCCCGACGAAGCCAAACAGCTCGAGCACTTGCTCGAAGCGGCCAAACACGACCCGCAAGATGCCGATGTGCTGATCGCGCTGCACCGCCTGCAGAACCTCTCGGCCGAGCAACGTCAGCAGACCGAAGCCTGGATCGCCACCGCGGCGGCCGACTTTCGCCGGCAAATCGCCGAGAATCCTGGCGACCCGCTCCCGTACAATCAACTGGCCTGGCTCTTGAGCAACACCGACCGCGACCAGGAAGAGGCCCTCAAGTGTTCGCTCGAGTCGCTCAAGTTGCGCCCTGATTCGGCCGGTTTCATGGATACGCTGGCCCGTTGCTATTTTTCTCTCAAGGACTACGAACGCGCGGTCGAATGGCAAACCAAGGCGGTCGCCGGCGAGCCGCACTCTGGTCTCATGCGTCGACAACTCGAGCTGTTCGAAAAAACACTCGCCGAAAAACAATCGCGCGAGACCGACGAAAAGTCGTGATTTGACGCGGTTGCGGGCCGCCTGCACGACACGCACCGGGTTGAAAGCCACCACAGCCGCGCGTGGGGCGCGACTGGCGCGGCTTGTCTGGCACCTCAACGTCCTGCAGGAGTCTGTATACCGATGCTGCAAACGCTGCGTGCCGGCGACGTCGATCTGGCGGTTCGCGAACAAGGTTCCGGCCCGCCGATTCTCTTCGTGCACGGTTTTCCGCTCGATCATTCGATGTGGCGGGAACAACTCGCGGCCGATGGCCCGCTGGCGGCCGGTCATCGCTTGATCGCGCCCGATCTCCGCGGCTTTGGCTCAAGCGCCGTCACCCCCGGCACGGTCGGCATGGAGCAGATGGCCGACGATCTGTCGGCGCTGCTCGACGCCCTGCAGGTCACCGAACCGGTGGTCTTCGTCGGATTGTCGATGGGCGGTTACGTGGCCTGGCGATTTTGGCAGCGGCATGCCTCGCGCGTGCGCGCACTCGTGCTCTGCGACACGCGGGCCGTCGCCGACACGCCCGAGGCGGCCCGCGGTCGTCGGCAGTTGGCCGCGCGCGTGCTTGCCGAGGGGGCCGCGCCCGTGGCCGAAGCGATGTTGCCTAAGCTCTTCGCTCCGCAAGCCGCTACCCGTCAGCCCGATCGGGTGCAGGCGACGGAGCAAGTGATACGCGGTACGTCGCCCGAGGGGATCGCCGCGGCGCTGCGCGGCATGGCCGAGCGGCCCGACGCTACGCCGCTCTTGGCGACAATTCGCGTGCCGACCTTGGTGATCGTGGGCGAGCACGACGGGATTTCGCCGCCGGCCGAAATGCGCACGGTCGCCGACGCCATCGCCGGCGCGGAGTTCGTCGAGGTTCCCGACGCGGGTCACATGGCGCCGCTGGAGAATCCCACCGTGGTCAACGCGGCGATCGCCGCCTTCTGCGCGCAGTTGGAGTGAACTCTGATCAAGGTGGGGCAGGGCAGCGGGCCAAAGGAAGCAAACAGTCCGTCAACTGCCGCTAGCTAGACAGCAAATGCTACGGCACTTCGAAGAGTGACTGGCTTTTGACGATCGCGTAGTCGTCGGGGAAGGTATGGAACGCCTGCACGAGCAGGCAGCGCGACCGCGTTTCTACATTGACGTACGACAGCGCCCCGACCGCCAGCCGGCCACTGGAGGCAAAGGTGTGCAGCATGCCTTGCCGCTGCCCGTCGAGAGACAGTTCCTGCTGAAAGGTCCAGAACACCTCGGGGTCGACCGGTTCGAGCTGAAAGCTCACTTGATACACGGCGCCGCCCCGGCAGGCGATTCGCTCGTTGCGTAGCCCGCGGAGCTTGGCCGACAACAGTCGCCGCTTCTGCGGCAAGGGCTGGGCGGCGGCGGCCGCCACCTCGGTCAATGTCAGGCCGTGATAGCGCCAGGTCACCACGTGGCCGGCCGAAGTGATGTCGATCTTGGCTTCGTATTCGCCGCGACGCACCGTGCGGCTCTCGTACACCTGGAAGAGCTCGGGGTGCAGCGCTCGCCCGTAAAGCTGAAAGACGAGCTCATTGACTTTTGGTCGGGCAGTCAGCACGGCGGGGTATTCCTGCGGGGCTTGGTCGGTCAAAGCGGGCGGGCCGAGTTCGCATCGTTGGCAGATAGGCCTTGGTGGCGGCGAGCCAGTTGCTCGCTCGATCGAATCAGCCTGCGACTCGATGGCTGCATTATAAAATCGAATCGTCACCGCAGAAAGAGAGTTTCTCGCAGTGAGGGCCGCGACACGCAACAACCACTTGACAAGCGACGCGCGCGACGCCGTGAAAGTGCTAGCCCCTGGAGACCCCGACCGCAGAGTGCAGTTGGAACTGCGTCGAGTCGGACAGCGCCGACCGGCGGGAACAGTGGCACTGCATCCGCAAGCAACGTCAATGGACAGATCGACAGCACGCTGGGTTGGAAGCGCCGAGTTCTATTGCTCGCTCGCTTCGCCTAGCGGGGCGTCGGGCACCAGCGATCGGGCCTCGGACTTGGTCAGCGCCTGATAGCGGGCGATGGCGTCGGGCGAGGCCAAACTCGGCAGATTCGCAGCCAGGGCCACGCTCTCGGCGACGTAAGCGAAACGTTGGGTCTTCACCCATTTTCGTTCCAGATCGAGCGCCTCGCCAGACAACTGTTCGATCTCTTCGTGCAGCCGTTGGCATTCGCTCCACTTGGGATGCGATTCGATGGCCGCCATCAAGGCGTCGGGCTCGTTGGCCAGCACGTCTTGCACCTTGGCGTGCCAGCGATTCTCGAGCTCGGGCCAGCGCTGCTTGAGCACGACAAGTATCTCGCCGGCCGCCCCGCGGAACTGCTTGTTCTTCTCGCCTCGCCGCTTGTCGATGCCGGCTTTCTGTTTCTTGAACTCTTCGCCCAACTGGCGGGCTGCTTTCGTGCGATCGTTTCCCTCAAGCGAGAGCTTCTCGGACAAGCCTTCTAGGACAGCACGTTCGCAGGGCCCGGCCAAGGACAACAACCGCTCGTATGCAGTATCGGCGGTGATCAATTCGGGGTTCTTGTCGTCCTTCGTCTTGCTGAACGCCCGCAGCAAAGCGTCGGAGGTCTTGATCGAAATGTCGATCGTGTCCGACTCCAAGAGCGAGTAGGCGTGCGCCTCGGCCAGCGATGTGTGTCCGTCGCCGTCGTAGTCGGGGCGTGGTACCGGATTGCCGACCCGGTTTTGGCCAGCCAAGGCCGCCCAGAAGAAGCTGCTGTACTCCTGGTATTGCTCTTCGTCGATATCGGGGGTGCAGCCGGCCGCCACGCGATCGGGCACCGTCGCAAAGAAACCACAGCGATCGGCCAACGTTACGCCGCGCTTGTTGTTGCCTTGCTGGAAGATCGCGTTGGCGAATCCCCCCGAATAGCACTGCACCATCACCATCACGACCGGCAGGCTCTGTGGCAGCTTATCGAGTTGAGCGACCAGTTCTTCAACCGTCATCTTCTCTTTGTTCCAGAGATGGATGATGTTGTGATGGACTTCGTTTCCCTTACCGCCATGGCCCGTGAAGTAAATGAACAACCGGTCGTCGGCCTCGAGCTGCGTGCCGATTTCGTCGAACCATCGTTCGATGCTGGCACGCGTGGCCGGTCCGCGCACGGCTGGCACCTGGTGCGAACGAAATTGGTCGCGCAAGCCGTTTTCCTGGTTGAACAGGCGGGCGAGCCAAAGATTGGCCTCGGGCGGTGCGTAAGCGGGGTCGTCAAATTGCAGGTCGCGGCCGGGGTCGTCGCCGTCGCTGAAGAGAATGTCGTGGCGCTCGACGACGAGCCCCAATTCGACGAGTACGCGCTGGAAGAAGAGCACGTTCTTCTCGAGCGACACCTGATTGCCCGAGGGTGAGTTTCCTCCGCCAATCGTGAGAAAGTAGTCCGCGGCCCGGGCACTAGCCGCGGTCCACACGAGACTCAACACGAGCGCAAGTCGACAAACCGGGGAGAACGACGTCATCGAAGCCATCTCGAAACATGGCCAAGGCGGGAGCCGGCGGCAAGCGGACGCCGCCCGGCTAGTAGAATGTCGTACCTGGAACCCTACCCGCCGCCGACGCGCCGGTCAACAAAATGGCGGCGGCCGCTCGAAACGGCATGGTGCGCGACTGCTAAACTGTAGGGATCGTGTCGAACCGACCGATCGACCTTGGGTCGGCGGTTCGCCTAAAGTCGGACTCCACGACAGGGAACAGGCACCCCAAACCAGAAGGCGTACTACCGAAAAACCCTGCATCCAGTTCGACGCGCTACCTGCCGCGACAACCTGACCTGCCGAGCAATCGATGGGGGGCAGACCGGCCGACAAAGGGGCTGCGCGCCGTTCGCGAGGTCGCTCCCATGCGTGCCAAGTCAGCGGCGAAACCAAGGGCAGAAGAACCAACCAAGGCGGTGGGAACCACACCGGACGGTCGTCGACCATTCCGCGCCGCGGCGGGCCATGCGCTGCGCGCCGGGCAGCATCTCTGGACCGCCGTGGGAATCGCCCTGCTGATCCTGCTCATGGCCGAGCTGGTCTTGCGGCGGTTGTTGCCCTCCGTGCCGTCGGTTCCGATCGAAACTTACCGGCCAGGTTTTCCCACTCAGTCGGCGGATTGGCTAAATGCGTTCGGCCGGGAGATGGCCGAGACTGTCGGGACGTTCGAAACGACTGGGATCCGCTGGCAGCCGTATTGTTACTCGCGCGGCCGGGCCTTTCAGGGGCAATTCGTCAACGTCGACGAAAACGGCCTAAGGCGGACCTGGCGGCCGACGCCTTCGCCAGGTGATCCGCCGGACGTCCGCATCTTCGCCTTTGGCGGCTCGGCGATGTGGGGGGTAGGCGACCGCGACGACTACACCATTCCGGCATTGATCGGCCAAAAACTGCTCGAGCGCGGGATCCGCGCCGAGGTCTTCAACTTTGCTCAGCTCGGACACGTCAACACGCAAGAGTTGCTGGCGCTGACCACCGAGTTACAACGAGGCAATATCCCGGACCTGGCGATTTTCCTGGATGGCTACAACGACATTTGCTCGAGCTACTTGAACCAGCGACCGGGAGTGAGCCTGCACGAGGAAGAGCGGCGTCGCGAGTTCAAGTTGCTGCGACGGCCGAGTTCCGAACTGTTCGCGCTGGGCGTGGCAAATCTGCAGCTCTCGCGACTGTTCGCAGGCAAACAAGAGTCGCCGCCCGTTGCGCTACCTGACGGTCCCGGATGGCATACGGTCGACGATCTGACGCGCGGCTCGATGGAACTTTATAATCGCAATGTGCGCGTCATCCGTGCGCTGGGGGGCGAGTTCGGATTTCAAAGCTTGTTCTGCTGGCAGCCTTTGACTTACACCAAGCGACAGCTTACCGAGTTCGAGCGTCAACAGGTGGCCGGACGCGACGTGCAGCGGCGGCTTTGCCTCGTCGTGTACGAGCGCGTGGCACGCGCATTCTCAACTTCAGTGCCGGCCTCGCTCGGCGAGGCGTGGGGGCCGGCTCCCTGTTTTCTGGCCGATGTCTTTGATGACCCGCCATGGGACCAACAGACGGCTTTTTACGATCGCTGTCATTTAACGGAACCGGCCAACGCAGCCATTGCCGACCGATTGCTGCCGATCGTCGTCGATTCGCTCGCGAAAGCTCGCTAGCTATGCGGTGATCCAACATGGCGGACCGATCGGACAAATTCGTGGGCCGTGGCTCGCAGGTGCGGCCGAGCAATCGCTTCCAGCGCGTGCGGTTCGAGGCCGACGATTCGCAGGACGAAGCGTTGGCCGCCGAGCGTATTCTGGCCGAGGAACCGCGCGACGACGATCGCGACAAGGATCGCCGCCGGCTGCCGACCGAGTTCTTCGCCGATGAGTCGCAATCGATCCTGGCCTCGAACGATAGCCCCGACGTGGGATTCCGTTGGAGCGTCAATCCTTATCGCGGCTGCGAGCACGGCTGCGCGTATTGCTATGCCCGCCCCACGCACGAGTACCTGGGCTTTGATTCGGGGCTCGATTTCGAAACGCGCATCATGGTCAAGCACCGCGCGCCCGAGCTGTTGCGCGAAGCGCTGGCGCGGCCGAGCTGGCGCGGCGAGCTGATTGCCTTCTCGGGCGTAACCGATTGCTATCAACCGGCGGAGCGCGAATATCAACTGACGCGACGTTGCCTGCAGGTCTGTGCCGACGCCCGGCAATGTCTGACCATCGTCACGAAGAACGCTCTGGTGACGCGCGAACTCGATATCCTGGCGCCGCTGGCCGCCGAACGATTGGCCGACGTCAACGTCAGCCTGACGACGCTCGATGCCGATCTGGCCCGACGGCTGGAGCCGCGCACCAGCCCGCCTGCCAAACGGCTCGAGACGATTCGCCGGCTCTCAGCGGCCGGCGTCGGCGTGCGCGCCCTGTTGGCGCCGATCATCCCGGGACTGAACGACGAAGAGATTCCGGCCATTCTGGCCGCCGCCCGCGACGCCGGAGCGCGGGCCGCCTCTTATGTGCTGTTGCGCTTGCCACACGGCGTCGAACCGATCTTTCTGGACTGGCTCGAGCGCCACGTGCCCGACAAGCGCGCCAGAATCGAAGGGCGGATTCGCGACACGCGCGGTGGCCGCCTGAGCAATTCGCAGTTCGGGCGCCGGCATCGCGGGCAAGGGCCGTATGCCGAGCAGATCGGGACGACCTTCCGCGTCTTTTCGCAGAAGCTTGGGCTCCACGGCGGGTTGCCGGAACTCGACGAATCGAAGTTCAAGCCGCCAGATGGAGCAGGGCAGTTACGGCTCTTCTGAATACCAGCACGATCTTCTCAGGTGCCCAGCCGGTCGTCGGCCAGGGTGGCGATCAGCGGTTCATCCACGCCCGGCCGTTGATCGACGGCGGCGCGGGCGATCCATGTGCTGGCCCGTCGCGCCACGGCCAGCGCGGCCAGGGCGCCAAGCAGAACCGCCACCGTCAGCAACTGAGCGGTCGTATCACCGAGCAGTCGATTGGAAAAGGTCCGCGATCGCACCCACGGCCTGAGGATCAAGGCCACCGCGGCGCCGTAGGCCGTGATCGGTGCGACGAAAGCCACGGGGGTCACGATCACGGAAAAGAGTGCTCGCCGGCCGGCCCCGCGGATGCCGCGACCGTTCAAACAGCTCAACGACAACCACCAGACCGCCGCCACGAACGGCAGCACGAGCATCATCGCCAGGATCGCCTCCCAGCCTTCCGATTGCAGGTAGAACCCGCGCAGCAGCATCGACGCGGCCGAGAACATCAAAAAGAAGTAGGCCAGGTCGAGCACCGAGTATTGGCGATCGACTCGCTGCCGCTCGACGGCGCGCAACATCGGCGCCAACACCCAGCGCGCGGTGACCGCCGTGACCGGCACCGACGTGATGACCAAGAAAATCCACATACGCAGAGGGGGCGGCGTCGCCCGACGCCCAAGTTTCAAGGGTTAGGCCGACTGGATAACAAAAGCCTACCCTGGCGCGCGGATCGAGACTAGCGGCCCGCGCCGCGCATCAACGTGCCGAGGCAAAGAGGTCAACAACCGGCCGACCGTGCCCGCTGGGAAGTGGCAAGAGCCTGAAGTTGCCGCGTCGCGGCGAGGTCGTTCAGGCAAACTCGACGTAGAATCGCGATTCGGACTCGTCGTGCGCTCGGCTGTCGCGAGACGACGGGGCATCGCGGCCGACACGAGCATTGCGCGGCAAACCGGGTTGCTGCTGCTGCGCCTCGTCGACCAATTCGAGTTCGACCTGATCGTCGCTCACGCCGACAACCATCAACTTGAGGTGCGGCGCCAGGGAAAAATGCTGGCCTTCGCGGAGCTTGATCCGTCGCATGATCGTTCGATCCTTCTAGCGTAAACGGCAAACGCAATTGAAACGTGGGCTGATTCCAACAAACGGCCAGCGACCCCCAGCCCCACGTGTGTCGTCACAACACGCTGACGGGAGTCTCGCCCTAGAGCTCTTTGCGCTCCCTGCTTCTTAGGTGCGCCGTACGGAGCGGGTCAGCAATTCCCCGAGAAATAACCTGCATGCTGACCGCGGCGAAGCCCATTGCTCCCTGCTCTCTCATGGGCGAACCGATAGTTTAATTAGTTACCAAACGGCCCGGAAACTGTCAAACGACTGCTAGCATCACAAGTCGAGCGGGCGTCCCGTCGATCCGCCGGAGACCTGCTGACGAATATCGCGGCGAAACCGTCGAGCTGGCGTCAGTTGAAGCCCAAGCCGGGGCGCGTCAGGGCCGCCGTGCCGACCGTGCCGTCGGTGATACCGAACATGCCCGGGTAGCGCTCGCTCCAGCCAAGGTTGCCAGCCGGGCAATACTGACGGGCATTCCCCTCGATGGCGGCGATCGTCGGCAGCCGCGCGGCCAGCGACGCCGAGTGCAAGAACGAAGCGCCTGGGCAGGTGAGATCCTGCACGCAAAGGAACATGCCGTACTTTTGCGCGGCGGCCCCCATGAGGAGCGCCTCGGTGTGCCCCTTGCATGCTTTCAAGGCCACGCCCGAGTAGCCCAACTCGCGCGCGGCCAGCAGGCTGTCGAAGTCGACCAGCGACTCGTCGATCACCACTGGCTTGATGGCCGCGGCACGATGCATGCGGTTTTCGGGGTTCGCGCGCAGATCGCGGTGCGTCGGTTGTTCGATGTACTGGATGCGGTCGAAGGCCAACGGCGCGAGCTCTTGGACCTTGCCGAGAAAATCGAGCACGTATTCGACCGACGCGCATTTCTCGTTGAAGTCGACCGAGTAGTTCCAGTGGGTACAGCCGCGCCGGGCCTGCGCGGCGCTGGCCACGCGCTCGACCGCCGCCACGCGCTCGGTGTCCCAGCGCAGGTCGTCGCCGGCGAGTTTGACTTTTAAGTGCGTCAGCCCATCGGCCGTGATCCACTCGTCGAGCGTTTCGGGCAGGCCATCGCCGACCGCCTGGCCGACGTCGGCCGATGTCAGCGGATCGAGCGCGCCGACCAGGTGATAAAGCGGCATGGTCGGCTTCGGCTCGCGCGAGGTGTAGGTGTCGAGATACTCGCCGCGGAATTCCGGGCCGAGATAGGCTGCTAAGTCGCGGCTCACGTAGTCGGGCCCCAGCAGGTTGTAAGAATTCGTGCCCAGCGCGATACCTTGCGCGTCGTGGATCGCTGCCTCGGTCGGGCTGGCGGCCAGCAAGCAGGCGAGCTTGGGTATCGGATCGGCCAATTGCATTTCGGCGCCGACTTGCGCGGCGAGTTCCGCGTGCCGCTCGGCCAGCATCGTGGTGAGGTCAAGCGGATGAGCCGCCGCGTCGCATTTTCGGGCATCTTCGACCGTGAGCTCGGCCAGGCGCTGGATCGCGGCCAGCGTCGTTTCGGGGGACATTACCGCCGACGGCCAGGCCCAGACATTCCCCAGCGGCATCGAGCCCCGACCCAGGCCGCGCCGCCCGTCGACCGTCTCGACCTCGACCTCGACGTCCCAAATCAAGGCGTCGGTCACGACCCGTCCGCCGAATTTGATCGGCGTGCGATAGGCGATGCGCTGCGCGCGGTGATCGACCCGCTGGATGCGAATGTCGGTCGAACGAGGCATGCGACGATGAGACCTGCAGGGAAGGGGGGAAGTGATGCGCCGCGTGATTGAATTCCGACGAACTCCGGCCAATTCTAACGCCACCTCTCCGCCCGCGCGAGGGGGCAAGGCGAAACACGCAGGAGAACTGCAAAGTCGGGGACTGGTACATTTTCGGCTCGCCAACGTCGTCCCTGCCAACGTACGACCGCCGAAAACATGTACCGGTCCCCCTCGCATTTTGACTTTGCAGTGCTCCTGCCGAAACACTCGTCTTGTTTGCTATTGGGCGCCGGCACGGGTAGGATGCGCGGTGCACTGTTTCCTGAATTCGATCGGTTTGGTTTCAGGAAACCGTTCGTTGCTCGGGCGAGCAATCCTCATCACGGCTGGTACGCAGGATCAAAAAAACGCCTGGCGTTTTCCCTGCTTCGTCACCAGGGGACAGCAACTCATGGGTCTCTCGCGGTCGGTTTCTCGGCGATCGTCGCGCGGACGTTCTTTTTCTTCGCGGGCAGCAGCTCGTCGCTGGTTCACCTGGCTGCTGGTTGCCGGCTGCCTGACGATCGTGGCGGTCCAACTGATCGCCGCGCCGGCCACGCGCTCCGATCGTCGTAGTCCCAGCACTTCGGCCGCGAGCAAGAAGCGGCCGGCTAAGGTCCCCGAATCGTTCGTGGCCCAGGTGCGCGTGGTACTCTCGGGCGACACGTTTCAAGTCAATTACAACGGCCGGCGCGTGATCGTGCAGTTCGACGCGGTCGACGCTCCAGAGCGCGGCCAGCCGCACGCCGAAGCGGCGCGCAACAGCCTGGCCGCCAAGATCCAGGGCAAGGTCGTGCGGGTCGAACCGGTCCGCGGAGATTTCGACGGCGGGTTCGTCGCCCGCGTCTGGCTCGACAAACGCTCGGTCAACAAGCAAATGGTGGCCGACGGACTCGCCTGGCATGTGCCCGACGTGCGATCGGCCTCGCTCGACAAGGCCCAGGTCCGCGCTAAGGAAACGCGGGCCGGCTTGTGGCGCGGCACGTCGCCGCTTCCCCCCTGGGAGTATCGCGCCCAGCAGATCGCCGACGCGGTCGCTAACGGCGAAACCGTTGGTGAAGGGGAAATCGACGGCGAAACGCGGGTTAAGCCGCTGCCGCTGGCCAAGAATCGCAAGCGTGCGAAAAACGCTGACGCGGCCGAGGCCGAAGTTCGTGAAACCGCCGAAACTTTCCTGGCGGCCGCCAAGAAAGGAGACAAGGCCAAGGTCAAGGCGGTGCTGACCAGCAAGGCTCGCCAGGCTTTCGACGCACAGCCTTTCGCCTTGGAGCAAGGGGATGATTCGTCGTACGCCATCGACCAGGTCTACGTCGAAAAGCAGCAGGCCCAAGTGGCCGTCCGCTTCGAAACCGACGGCACGTCCGACACGGCCGATTTGCATCTGCGTCGCGAAGATGGCAAGTGGCGCGTCTTCGGTTTGCAGATCGCCGCGCGCGGTAACGAGCAGGCGCTGGTGCTGAATTTTGAGCAGCCGGGAGGCGCCTTGGATGACCTGGCCGACGGCGCGGCCGAAGTCGCGCTCGCCTCGGCCAGCGACGATGCCGGCCCGGTGCGGCTCGACAGCGACACGCGCAAGCGGCTCGAAAAGCGCGGCATGCTCGAAAAGGCCGACAAGCGCATCGAGCAGTTGTTGACCGACTTCCGGCGGTCCCTCGAAGAGTTCGCCGTGCTGCTCCGCTCGGCGCGCGACGAAGATACGCTGCAAGCCATGTTCGATTCTCCCCAGAACCCGATGACGCGGTTCGCGCCGCAGTTTCTCGAGATCGCCCGCGGCGCGCCGAAGTCGACCGCCTGTTTTCAGGCCTGCTCGATCATTTGCGAGATGATGTTGTACGACCGCAGCCGCAAGGGGCCCGACTATCTGGCCGAGGCCCGCGACCTGTTGGCGACGAATCACCTGCGAGCCGAGGAATTACTCCTGCCGGTGCTGTTCTTGTTGTTGCACTCGCGCGAGTCCAACGTGCCGTTCCTCGAACGCGTGTTGGAGGAAAGCCCCCATAAAGAGGTGCGCGGCATCGCCTGCCTGGGGGTCGCCACGACATTGATGGCCGCGGAAACCGACGGGCTCGACGCCTACGAGGACGCGGCCGGCATGACTGCCCAACTACAAGAGCGCAAGGAGCGCGACGACCGCATCGTGGCCATGCTCGAGCGCACGACGACCGAGTTCGGCAAAGTCGAGTTCGGCGATTCGACGCTCGGCAAGTTGGCCGAGCCATTGCTCTTCGAGCGCAAGTTCCTGGTCGTCGGCAAGGTCGCGCCGGAGATCATCGGCAAGGATATCGACGGCAACCCGCTGAAGCTCAGCGACTTCCGCGGCAAGGTTGTGATTCTCGACTTCTGGGCCGACTGGTGTCCGTACTGCGCGCAAATGTTTCCGCACGAGCGCGTTATGCTGCAGAAGTTCGCCGACAAGCCGTTTGCGATCGTGGGCGTGAACACCGACACCCGCGAGCGCTATCAACAAGTCTTGGCGCAGCGCAAGGTAACCTGGCCGTCGTTTTACGACGGTCCCGGAGGGCCGATCAGCCAGCGTTGGAACGTCACCAGCATTCCCGAGATCTATGTGCTCAACGCCGAAGGGGTGATCTGCTACAAGGAGCTGCGCGGCGAGGCGCTGGAGCGCGCCGTCGAAACACTGTTGCGAAACCCCAGCGCGACGCCACCGGGCGTGCCGGCCCCGGCTCCTCAGCCGCCGGCGCCAGCCAAGCCAACCGCGGCAGCCGGCGCGGCGGCCCCGACGGGTGGAGCAGTTTCGACAAACAGTCCCTTGCGGCCGGCGATGCCCGCGACGGGGGCCCAACTCGCGTCGTTAGGGCGGTCGAACGCCTTGAACCTGTCGCCTGAGGCAACTTCGCGGCAGCCAGTTGCCTTCACATCTCCTCGGCGGGCAGATCAGCCAGCACTGCTGGCGCGCGAAACTCTAGCGTGGAGCTATCGGTTGCCGCAAGTTTTTCTCGCCGACGAGCGGCGTCAGAAATCGCAACGATCCATTCAGTTTTTTCATTGACACGATTTGCGTGTCTGCAATACTCTAGGGCGCGGCCGAATAGGCCGCTGCGTTGGTTGAATTTCTTCGAGATCGCAAAAGGACCGCTAATGCACGCGTGGTGAGCTTTTCGCCGGAAGATTCCGGCTGGCTCACGACATCTCTGTGTATGCGGTCCGTGGCTCTCGCGATGCTCCTGCCTTGACTCGGACGTTGATCGCGCGCTCCCTCGCGCGCGGTCGCAACGTAGTCAGCCGGCTTACGGGCATTTTCTTTCGCGAAGTCCCCTACCGGGTTTTGTTGAGCGCGGTGTCGTCGAGCTAGTCTCGACGCCATGTGCCGGCCCGGGGAATGCTATCGGCGCATGGGACGGTTGGTGTCTTCGACGCGTGCTTAATTAGCCAGAACAGTCGAGGAGCCTAATGATGACCGCTCTCAATGCGCTAGCTTTCCGCACGGCCGCTGTAGCGCGCGCTTTCGTCCCCGGCCTGCTCGCCCTATCGTTGCTCACTGCCACGGCGCAGGCCTCGCTGTTGGCGCCCGGCGTCACCACCTTGGCCGTGGGTGAAGTCGAGCCTGGGCCTTCGAAGATCGAAGACACGCTCACGGTCCCCGTGACCGCGGCAACCTTCACCGGCTCTCTAACGTCGACGGTGTTGTCGGGGGACGCCACCAATCCATTTGGCGGGTTGACATTCATCTACGATTTGTCGAACGACGCCGGCAGCCCTCACGCCATTCATCGCTTTACCGTCTCGAACTTCACCGGCTTCTTGACCGACGTGAGCTATTCACTACCCCCGCAAGGGCCTCCGGTGGGGGTGGTGCCGACGCTCATGGATCGCGGGCCGCTGCCGGGCGATGTCGTCGGCTTTACGTTCGTGGGCCTGCCACTGGGGGCGGGGGCCCTCGCACCCGGCAGTTTCGCGACGACTTTGGTGATTCAAACCGATGCCACGTCGTGGACCAGGTCGAAGGCAGCCGTGATCAACGGCAGCACGGCGAATGTCGACGCATTGGCCCCGCGTGCCATCCCCGAGCCCGGCACCGCCGCCATGGCGCTGATTGGTGCTGCGCTGTCCGGCTTCTGGTACTGGCGCCGCCGTTAGCGGAGCCCGACAAACCAGGGGCAGTCAACGCCACTCATCCAGGGGCGTGTTTTCGTCGCGACCCTTTTTCGCAGCACACTCAAGACTCAAGTGGAATACTCGGGAGGAGCTCATGAAATCGGTTAACCTGTCTCGTCTTTCTCGCCGATCGCTGATCGCGATGACCTGCCTGTTCGTGGCGACCGTAGCCCAGCCGGCGCGGGCGGTCTTGATGGCCCCTGGCGATTCGGTTCTCGGTTCGCCCGAGGCCAAGCCAGATCCACTATCGGTCGTCGTCGACACGCTGACCTCGCCTTTCTCGACGAGCAACTACTCGGGCAAGGTGGTTAGCACGGTCCTCTCGCAGGATACGACGAATGCCTTGGGTGGCTACACCTTCGTGTATGAGCTCTACAACGACGCTGCCAGCGTCAACGTCCTCGAGCGATTGAGCGTGCTGGGTTTCGGCGGCATGCAGGTCGACGTCAGCTACAACCCGATCGTTCCCGTATCGGGTGTCGCTCCGAGCATCATGGATCGCAGCTTCGGGTCGGGTGACACCATCGGCTGGCAGTTCGTCGGGCCGCCGCTGTCGCCAGCCGGCTATTTGGACCCGGGCGACAACAGCTACCTGCTCGTGGTGCAAACCGGCGTGCGCGACTACACGCGCGGCGTGGCCAACGTCATCGACGGCGTTTCGACGTCGGTCGAGGCCCTGGTCCCCATTCCCGAGCCTGCCAGCCTGGCCTTGGCCGGCTTGGGAGCCCTTGGCGTGGGACTGGCCGTCGCCCGCTCTCGTCGTCGAAGGTAAGCCGGGGGGGGCATCGCCGCCTGCCGGCAACTTGGCGAAGATCACTCGGCCGCGGCCAGCTCGCGCAGCCGGCCCCGCAGCACTTTGCCTAGCGCGTTGCGCGGCAGTTCGGTAACGAACAGCCAGACGCTCGGCCGCTGGTAATCGACCAGTCGGCCGCTCAGGTATTCGCGCAAACGCGCTTCGTCGAGTTGGGGATCGCCGCGCACCACGGCCGCCGCGACGCGCTCGCCGCGGCGCGCGTCGGGCACTCCAAAGACTGCGGCCTCGGCCACGCCAGGGCAGGCGTTCAACACGGCTTCGACCACTTGCGGATAGACGTTGAAGCCCGAGCTGATAATCAGATCGTGCTGCCGGCCGACTAGCGTGAGAAAGCCGGACTGATCGAGCCGGCCGATGTCGCCGGTGTCGAACCAGCCGTTGGTCCAGGCCGCGGCCGTGGCTTCAGGGCGTTGCCAGTATTCGCGGAAGAGTTGCCCGCCGCGCACTTGCACGCGGCCCGTCGCCGCATCGTGATCCCCGTCGGCTGAACTCCCGACGGCCTCCAGCCCAGCACCCTGCTCGTCGACTACCCGCACGTCGACGCCCGGCAGCGGCAGGCCGACCGAACCGTGTGGCCAAGGGCCCTCGAGCGGCAGGCTGGTCAGCACGTGTCCCTCGGTCATGCCGTAGCGGTTGATAATCGGTCGTCGGAGTATCGACTCCAAGCGAGGTAGCACGTCGGCTCGGATCGGCGCCGAGCCGCAGGTGAACAATCGGACGTGCCCCCAATCGCGCGCGGCCTCGACGAACTCCGGACGTTCGAGCCAGGCGTAGTAGAACGTCGGCACCCCCATGAACACCGTTGCCCGCGACACCGCCGCGAGCGTGCGTCGTGGGTGAAACGAATCTTCGAGCAACAGTGTCGCGCCGCCGCACAAGGCGAACTGCGTGGCGAACGACAGCCCGTGGATATGAAACAAGGGGAGCGCGCAAACCACGGAATCGGCGGGCGTGATGCGCCAGGTCGCGGCCAACGACTCGAGTGCCGCAGC
Source organism: Pirellulales bacterium (assembly GCA_050184475.1). Lineage (GTDB taxonomy): Bacteria > Planctomycetota > Planctomycetia > Pirellulales > JAEUIK01 > JAIESQ01. Next base: position 47,480 of record JBFXAH010000008.1, read on the forward strand.
CAGATTTGCCTGATCGTGCACGACTCCCTTGGGCTGGCCCGTTGTGCCCGAGCTGTAGATCATCAACGCGCGGGCGCCCGCCGCATAGCCGGGCTCGCGAAACGGAGACGCGCCAGGCGACCAACCGTCGCCGATTTCCAGCACCGCCGCCAGCTCGGGCAACTCGTGCTGCAAAGCTCGAATCGTGGGCGCTTGCTCGCCGCCGGCGACGACCAGCCGCGCGCCACTGTCGGTGAGAAAGTAACGCAGCTCCGCCGGCGTGTATTGCGGGTTCAAAGGAACCGACACCCCGCCGGCCAGTTGCACGCCCAAGTGCGCTTGCAGAAAGGGCCATTTGTCGGGCGTGACCAGCACCACGCGATCGCCCGGTTCCAGGCCTTGTGCTTGCAGCCAGCCGGCGGCACGTCGCGCTATCTCTTCGAGCTCGGCGTAGCGAATCTGGCGCCCGCGATGTTCGACCGCCGTTCGCGAGGCATGCGTGGCAAAGCTCGTCAGCAGCCGCTGGGCGAAAATGGGGTTTTCAGCAGCGGGCATGGCACTCGACTCTCTGCGGCAGCTCGACGCGGGCGAGCGAGTTGCGCGGCTAACCCCGCGATCAACTAGAAGCAATTTCAAAACCTGCATTGAACCGACATTGGGTGCCACGGCTAGAAGCGTCTGGCAGTGCTGTGTCGAGCGATTCACTGCTGGGCAAGCCAGCAGTGGCACCCAGACCTGGTTTTGAAACTGCTTTCAGCTAATCGGCGGTCTCCCCCGCGCGGCCACCGAGGTCTTCCGCGGCGAGCTTGCGGCGAACCCACCAATTGGGATCGTACGGTTCGTCGATGATCGGATGCGGTTTCCCCAGGCCAGGCAGGTGCGCGAATTCGCCGCGCTCGACCGCCGCGCGAATCTTGTCGTCGGCTACCAGATCGATGGCCCGGTCGGTGAATTTCATGGCATGCTCACAAAGGTGCGCGCGACACTTCGATACCATAGCGACGAAACGCGGGCGTCAGCAACCAGCAGCCGGCCGTCGTCACCACACCCAGACCGACGAGCGAATTGAAGGCCGGTGCCGCCCCCCAGTCGGTCAGCACATGGCCGTACCAGACGCCGCCCAGGAAGGTCGCGATCGACAAACTGAGATTCGACAGCGCCATGATCGTGGCGAACACAGTTCCCGCCGCCCGTAGCGGACAGCAGCGGGCAGCCATGTCGAGCTGCACCATCGTGCCGGTCATGTGAAAGAAGCCGACGACCAGCGAGATCGCGGCCGCCGAGCGCGGACCGGTTAACAGCCAGTATGCCGCGATACTCAGCATGCCGCACAGAATCGAGGCGTGCACCAGGTACATGAAGGGAATTCGCCGACAGACGAATCCGTAGACCACGCTGGCCATGAGCGCGCCGACGGCCATCAGCGACACCGTCTCGCCGTAGAACTGCTCGCTCAGCCCCAGCGACTCGGTCATGTAGACGTAGAGCACCGCGGTGGAAAACGGCGAGAAATTCCAGAGCACCAAGAAGCCGATCACCAGCACCACCTGTGGCACGCGCACCGCCTGCCACGTCTCGGCCGCCGCGCGCGGCAACTCTCGCCAGCTCTGCGCATGTCGAGGTTTCGTGAGCCGGGCCTCTTCGACGGCGAGGATCGACATCGCCAGGCCGATGGCCGAGAGCACGCCGCAAATCAAAAACGCCCAGATCTGCACGCCGTGTTGCGATAGCCAGCCGCCGATCAGGCCGGCCGCGATCGTAGCCGACCACATCGCTCCCCATTGCACCGACTGCAGCCGCCCCGTGATGCCGCGCGGTTGCCCTTGTTCGACCATCAGGGCGTCGATCACCACGTCCGACCAGGCGATGGCGACCGTCGGCAACACCAGGCTCGCCAGCAACAACCAACGTGCGCCGTACGGCACCGGAAAGAGAAACATCCCCAGAAAGCTGATCACCGCCGTCGTGCCCGCGATGATCAAGTAGCTGCGACGACGGTACCCGGCCAGCGGAATGAAATCGGAGACGAGGCCGTAAATCGGCTTCAACCACCAGGGGAGCGCCAACAAGGCCGCGAACCCGGCGATCTCCGCGGCGCCATATCCCCACGACTTCAGGATCGAGCGAACCGGCTGGGTGACCAGGCCTTCGGTGGGCTCGCCGATCCCCTGCACGAAGTACATCGTGCCGAACAGCAGCCCCAGTCGCAGCGCATCGGAAGTGGACGTAGTGCGGCCAGGCGGTCCAGCCGCTGTCCGGGAGACAGCCGTAGCCGACTCAGCGCCGTGCAACCGGGCACTCCAAGGTGAATCCCTATCTCAGTCGTGCCACCTCCGTGAGCGGGCGTTGCGCCAAGCAAACCCGCGCACCAATGTTATGCCCAAACCGCGTCGCGTCCAGAGAATCGGAACGGATATCACCCGGTAGTGACGCGAGCTTCGGCGCTGGCCTCAAACGGGTATTGCTACCAGCGAACTTCGCACCCGACGCTGGCCCCGTGCAAGAAGGCTCCCCGATTATGCACCAACGCGCCAGCTTGGGCCGATTCGACGGTCGAGCCGGGCGAAGTGGTCAGCGCCAACTGGTCGGGCGCTCGAGCGATGCCTTGCAACCAGAACAGGTTGTAACCGCCGCGCACATAAAGCCAGTTGGTGACTTGGGCGATACCGCTCAGGCCCAACTCGCCAACGAAGGCCAGGTTGCCCCCGCTGCGATCGGTTCGCAGCCAGCTCCAGACCTCGTTGCCCGGACCGATTTGCGTGCGTTGCAGCGAATCGTTGCCGTACAGGCCTGCCTTGCAAACCCCCTCGAGGCCGATTCGCCAGAACTGCACCAGATAGCGGCTGCCGCACTGCAAGCCGAAGAGCTGATTGCGGGCGTTGATCGAGTAGTCGTTCGACACCATGGGGGAGTAAGCCCGCAAATTCAACTTCTCGTTGAATCCCAGCCAGCGAAAACCAAACAGCACTTGCAGATTCGACATGCCCAGCCGATGGAGGTAGTTGGCCTCGGCATTTTGAATCGTCGCGGCGTAACCAGCCGTGATTTGATCCGTTGCGGAGAACCCGGGAATCTGGCTCGCCAAGGGGCCCGGCAGGCTGAGGGCTCCGGGAGCCGACGCCTCGTTCGTGGCGTTCCAGTAATTCAGGCCGAAGTAACTCAACTCGACGCTAGACCGCGGTCCGAACAACCAACCCAGGCGGAAACGCGGCCCGACGCCGTTCCCCGGATCGAGGTTGCGCGTCGAGAGCACCGTCGCTGCCGCGCTGGTTGATTCCCCGGTTGGTCCCTCGTCGGCCAGCGCGCGGTATCCCGGCCGGCTGAGATTGAGGAACAGCGCTTCGCCGATGAAGTAGAGCCGGTACGAGGGCATGCCGCGGCACGGATCGCAGCAAGAATCGCAGCAGTCGTCGGCGCAGGGTCCTGAAAAGCCGACGCCGCCGGCCAGCCAATCCACCGAATCGAGCTCGCCCGGCGCGATCGTTTCGAGGCGGTCCGCGGGGGGGACGACTTCGTCGGGCGGCGGTGTCATATACGGCAACTTGCTCGCGTCGTCGGGTTCTTCCCCAGGTGCTTCCGGGATCGTGAACTCGTCTTCGACGGGAACTTGATGCGCGGCGCGATCGACCGCGTCTTCTGCCGCCGGCGGAAAAGCACTCGGCGCGCCCCGCTCGAGCGGCAGAGGAGCTTCGTCGGCGGGCCGTGGGTCGTCGGGCAGAGGCGCGTCTTCGAGCGTCGCGTCGTCGGGCAGCGGCGCCTGCCGGTCGAGCGAGCGCATCGCCCAGCGATCGTTGGCGCGTCGGGCCGCGATCTGCAGACGTGGCCAGCGGCCGCGAGATTTCGTCCCCGACCCCGCCCCGGCAGGCGACGTCAACATGCACCCCAGGGCCAGCGCAGCAGCCAGCGCGAGCTTTGCTTTCATCGTTTCCCCCCAACGGATTGCCGGCCCTCACGGCCGGCTCGGCAGTCGAGAGCCCTGTGGGCGCTTCGTCGCCAGCGAGCCCCAATCCGGCTTGCTAGCAGCGCTTGAGTTCTCCTCATCCGACTTATCGGTACGGCCGCGCCAATCGCTGCAAAGAAAAGAACCGCTGCAAGCAGTAGAGTCCGACTGCCTTGGGAGCGGTTAAACCGGCCGCGATACACGACCGCCATCGACCGGCGCGTGCCAACTCGAGTGCCGCTGCAGCGCGACTGGACTAGCGGCGGATCTGGCGAGAGAAGTCGGGCGCCTCGCGATAGCGAAATGCCAGTTCGTTCACCCGCGCGTGCTCGCGGGCCAGAGGAAACGGCTCGCTCGTGGCCAGCATCCCCAGGTTGTAGGCCATTTGATCGGAGTAGCCCGGCATCATGACGCGATAGTCGTAGGGGACGCGTCCCGGCGCCAGATCGTTCACGTGCCGGCGGATGTTCGTCGTGCAGTTGTTCGTGAACGTGTTGTAGTACTCCGGCTCGACCGCCAGCTTGTTCATGCGCGCGACGACGTCGACGAACAGCGCGCGGGCCTGCTCGGGTGTGGCGCGAGTACGATGCACATAGACATCGTCGTGGCGGTGGTTGGTGCGCAGCGCGATCACGTCGCGCTCGTCGGCAGCCACGTACATGATCTCGTAGTGCGGGAACATCCCCTTCCAGGCCGAGAAGCTCTCGTCGCGGCGCTTGCGGATTTCGACCGAGACCGCCAGGTAGTCGTCGTGGTCGAAGCCAAAGCTGAGCATCGTGTGGGCCAACTGCGGCGCCTCTTTGAACGGCACCACGATGAAATCGACGCTCCGCAGGTCGTTCAGATCGTAGGTGCGGTCCTCGTGACGCACGACGTAGTCGGTCGTGCTGCGATAATCGCAATTGCGGACGTTGTGTACGGTCACCAGATTGCCGTGATACTCGGCCGTCGGCAGCACGGCCTGATCGGGCGACCAGTTCGCGTCGTTCGTGGGGCGGAGCGCCTGGCAACCACTCAGCGCGCAGACCAGCACGATCGCGAGGGCAAGTCGCGTCGACTTCGTCGGTGGGCCGGCTGGTGGTGACAGCGTGTGCATGAAATGGTCAAAGTCAGCGGTCGCCCAACTCGCAGACGTTGCCACGCAGGGCGCCTGGAGCCAAGTTCACTGACGTCATTAATCCGGTAATCGACGTGAATATCCGTCCTGGGAACGCGGCCGGCTCCCCTCAATCGACAGGCCGTGAGCGCAGGGGGCTGCGCGCGCAGTGCGGCCATTTGTCTCAGACGAGGAGGCCCTAAATAGCGATCCGGCCCCAAATCGGCAAGAGAATCTGGCGAAACCGGGCAAATCGCTGACCCTTGATCGCTGGCGGCCTGCCGGCTCGGCAGCACGCAGTGGCCGACGTGCGTAGCAATCCACGGCGGCTCACGCTTAGCTCTCATTGGGCGATCACGCCGTGATCGCGAGACCAGTTTCCCTTACCACCTCAGTTGGCGGCCGTGTGGTCGGCCGAGGAGTTTTGCCATGAAGTCCAACATTTCGAAATTATCGCTACGGAAGGACACGATCCGCGTCCTGTCGACCTCAGAAATGAGGCTGGTGATCGGCGGGTTGGCCGCGCCGATTCAGGCAGCCAGGCATCCCACTTTTGTGTGTGCTGCCAAGCAATTCGCGGCGGTGGGCACCATCGTCCGCTAACAATCAATCGAACACTGGGCCCGGTGCCAAGCAAGCGCCCGACTCAATTCAATCCTCAATGCGTGACGCAAGGAGCCGGCCGCCAGTTTCGCTTTGCCTGCAACCATTCGATGCATCCTTAACAAGGCGCGATGGACCGCACGCGCCGACGTACCAACGCGGGTGGTCGTGCTCGGACGCGCGATCGCCCGCTTTTTTACTTCCGGTTTGGGTGCCACTGCTGCCTTGCTCAGCAGTGAATTGCCAGACACAGCACGCGCGACGCTTCTGGCAGTGACACCCGATGCCGGTTTTGAAACTGCGTCTTAGCCGTGCGCCGCCACGTCAGACGCGGAGCCGCTCGTGCTCGAGCCGCTCGGCGAGAAACTTGATCGCCGCCGGCGCCATGCGATCGTAGTACTCGAAGCCGTGACCGCCGCCGGTCGTTTCCAGATCGTGCTCGTGCGGAATGCCGAGCGCGGCGAGCTTCATCCGCAGCTTCGACGTGCTTTCGTGCCATGGATCGTCGGCCGGATCGCAGGCCAGCCAGATGTTCCGCGGCCAGTTCAACGGGTGGACGTGGAGCGTCGCCGAATCTTGTCGCGCGGCTTCGGCGTCGTCGTACATGGCCCGCAACGGTTTGTACTCATCGCGCGGGTCGTCGTAGCGCCATTGAAAGTCGATGGCCGGCGAGATCGCCGCCACGACCGGAAACGTGTTTGGCTGGCGAAACGCCAGCCGCAGCGCGCCTTGCCCTCCCATGCTCGTTCCCAACAAGGCGATGGCGGGGGGGTGGGTCCCCCAACGTTCTTCGATCGCCGCCACCACGTCGCGCGCGACCAGTTGAAACGGCGTATGCGCTGAAACGAAATCGGGGCAGGGCCGATCGGCCCACCAGCAGCGCCCTGTTTGCGGCGCCAAAACCCGCAAACCGTAACGATCGAACTCGCGGCAAAACGCCTCGTTGCCCGTCAAGCGCGCCAGGTGAATGCCGTGCAGATACACGACCGTAAAGCCATGTTCGCTGGGGCGCGGCGGTTCGTAACAGTCGCACGGCCGCCCGGCGATCGCCATTTGACTCCAATTGCCCGCAGGCATCGATTTACTCCTCAGGTCGCCGATCCGGGGTGTCGGCAGAAGATTGGCTCCAGGCGGCGACAATCGCGGCCACGAGCTCGCGGACTTCGTCACGGGCCGTTCGCCGATCGTTGGACTGCCGCACCAGTTCGTCGTAACTCGTATGGACGTGCCGCACGTGGGCGATCACCGCCGAGCGCAAGGCCCGCTCATTCAGCTCGCGCGCCGCCTGCTTGCGCCCCACGCGGCCGCTATTTCGCTCGCAGGCATGGCGGGCGATGGCGAATTCTTCTTGCGGCGGGCAGCCCGGGTAGTGCTGGCGAATCGCCGCCGCGAACCGACGCAGATACGCTTTGTCGTCGCGTTGGCGCTGGGCCGCCCCGCGCTCCCGCTGACGCTTGCGGGCGTCGGCGTCGTCGCGCGATTGATCTTCCGCCCGACCGATTGCCTGCGGTTCGACCAGCAGCCCTTGCCGCTCGAAGCGTTTGCGGGCGGTCGACCAACGCACGACGACCGCCCAGCGCTGCGAGTATTGCTTGGCCCGCCGCGTGATGGCAGCATCTCCGCTCGGCAGAAACTCCAAGTCGCCCAACCCGGCGCAGTCGAGGCAAAGAGCTTTCTCGTCCTGCAATCGGGTCATGCCTCCTTGACCCGTCGCCACGCCGCAACCGGAACAATTGCCTGCGCGGCGAGCCATGAAGACCACAATCTCCTCGGGCTTGTCGCGCTCCACGGGCTCGCGATGCGCGTCGGGCGAATCGCGGTGCGTTTGCTTGCGGCGGGAGGATGTCATGGCGAAGCCTCATGAGCGCGAGGCGTCGGTCGCGGCTACCTTGCCATAATACTCCGCGTAGGTGCGATAGCAGGCCGCTTTGACCGCGGGGCGGGCCGTCAACTCGGGAACGTCGTCGAAGCGGTCGGCCGCCAGCGCCTGCACGTCGTATGGCGACTTTCCATCGAGAATGAGCTGACTCATCACCAGGCCGATCGCCGGGCTCTGCACGATGCCGTGTCCGCAGAAGCCGGCGCAATGAAACAACCCTTCGATCTCGCCCGAGGCACCGCAGCACGGTTGCCCGTCGGGCGTGAAGGTCATGATCCCGGTCGTGATCGACATCGGCGTGCGCTCGTTGATAAACGGGAACCGCCGGCTGGCCGCGTCGATCAACAGGGCCACGTTCAGTTCGTCGCGTCGGGAGCGCATCTGCGACATGTCGAAGTCGTCTGGCAAGCGCTCCATGTCGTACTCGACCGGCTCGGCTTCGTACATGCCGACGAGCAGCCCGCCCGCCTCGGGCCGGGTGTAGATGCGGTTCTGGCGATCGCGGACCGCCGGGCTGTGGCGATCGACTGGCACGTCCTGGCTCGGCGCGGTCGTCAAGTAATAGTGGCCAATCGCGGCGGTCGCCAAGCGCGTGGCGGATCGTTCAGCAACCAGATACGACCAAGGCCCCGTGCAGTTGACGACCACCGGCGCGCGATACTCGACCCCGTCGGCGACGACCCCCTGCACGCGACCTCCCTCGACGATCGCCCGCTCGACTGGAGTTTGCGTGCGGAAGACCGCCCCGTGATCGCGGGCCACGCGAACGTACCCGGCCAGCAATTCGGCCGGCTGCAAGTGACCGTCGGTCAGGCAGTAGCAGGCGGCCAGTAAGTCGTCGGTCCGCATATAAGGGAGCCGCCGCGCGACCTCGTCGCGGTCGAGCATTTCGATCGGCAACTCGACCTCGCGCGCCAGGCGGACGTGCTCTTCGATCTCGCCAACGCGTTCGGGCGTTGCGGCGATCCGCAACGAGCCTGTCTCGACAAAGATCTCGAGACCGGTGCGGCGTTCGACGTCGCGGACGATCTTCAGCCCATCGCGCAACAAGGTGGTCGCTGCCCGCGTGGAGCGCAACTGGCCGAGCAAGCCGGCGGCGCGCCCCGTCGAGCCTGCGCCCAGCAACTGCCGTTCGAGCACCAGCACCCGCGCGCCGCGCAGCGCCAACTGCATGGCGGTGCTGGCCCCGGCCACGCCCGCTCCCACGATGATCACGTCGGCCGTGGTGCCGTTATCCGGCATGTCGATCTCCCATTTCCGGCCTACGCGCCGCGGACCTCGCGCTTGGGCCGGTAGATTTCCGTGGCGATCCCCAACTGCACCTCGGCCGCGAAGCTCATCGTCTCGCTCAACGTCGGATGCGGGTGGATCGAGTCGGCCAGATCGCGGGCTGTGGCCCCCATCTCGATGGCCAGCACGCCCTCGGCAATCAGCTCGCCGGCGCCCGAGCCGACGATGCCGACTCCCAGCACTTGTTCGGTTTCGGCGTCGACGATCAGCTTGGTCATGCCGTCGGTGCGTAGCACCGCTTGGGCGCGGCCGCTCGCCGCCCAGGGATAGCGCACCACTTCAAACGGGCGCCCTTCGCGTTTGGCCTGTTCTTCGGTCAGGCCCGCCCAGGCAATTTCGGGATCGGTAAAAACGACGGCCGGAATCGCCCGGGGATCGAAGACCGCTGGTCCCCCTTCGAGCGCCTCGACGGCGACCTTGCCTTCGTGACTGGCCTTGTGCGCCAGCATCGGTTCGCCCGCCACGTCGCCGATCGCCAGGATGTGCGGGTCGGCCGTGTGTTGCCGCTGATCGATGATCACAAAGCCGTGTTCGTTGAGTTCGACGGCCGTGTTCTCCAGTCCGATCCCTTTGGAGTTTGGCCGGCGACCGACAGAGACCAGCACACGATCGAACTGCGCGGTGCGCTTGCCGTCGGGCCCTTCGAGCGTCGCTTCGATCGCGCTCCCCTTGTCGGCCAACGAGGCGACCTTCGTCTTCAGATGGATTCCGGCGAACTGCTTCTCCAGACGGGCACTGAGCGGCCGCACCAGGTCGCGATCGACCCCCGGCAGCAAGCCGTCGGTGAGCTCGACGACGCTCACCGCGCTTCCCAGCGCGCTATAAACCGTGCCCATCTCCAGGCCGATGTAGCCACCGCCGATCACCAACAGCGAGCCAGGAACGTCGGCCAGCGCCAGCGCCTGCGTCGAGTCCATCACCCGATCGGTCGGCAGATTGAAGGCCGGAATCCGCGTGGGGCTCGAGCCCACGGCCAGGATGCAGTGATCGTACGTCAATTCGTGCTCTTCGAGCGTGCCGCCGTCGGTGGCTTCGAGCGCCAGCGTCGTCGAGTCGACGAACGTTCCGCGGGCACGAATCAAGCGCACCTTGCGTTGCTTGGCCAACTGCTGCAAGCCCCCCGAGAGCGTGGCCACGACTTTTTCGGCTCGCGCTCGCACGGCGTCGATGTCGATTTGCGGGGGCTGGAAGTGGATGCCCCATTGTTCCAACTCGCGCGCTTCGGTCAGCGCTTTGGCGACGTGCAGCAGGGCCTTCGAGGGAATGCAGCCGCGCAGCAGGCAGGTGCCGCCGGGGCGCGGCTCGGCGTCGACGAGCGTGACCTCCATGCCCATGTCCGCCGCCAGAAAGGCCGCGGCATATCCGCCGGGGCCGGCCCCCAACACGACCAATTGACTATGCATGGTGTCTCCCAAGCGATCGAAAAGGTGAGCCGGGCGACCTGCGCCGCTGGCGCGATCGACCGCGGCCCCAAACGGGGTGTGGCGTGGCGGCGATTGGCGATTCTATCGGTCGCGAACACCGCCGCAAAGCGGTGGACGGGGTGGCACGCTCATAGAAACCGTGACAGCGGCGAAACGTAGCCAATGTCGAGCGCAGCTTTTCGATTCCCGCAGATTCCGCCGGAAGATTGAGTTCGCAGATTCCGCTGATTTGCGCAGATGCGAAGCGAGCGGACGAAGGTTGAGCGGCGAACGGCAACTCGCGGCCTGCACCGCCAGCGGTGCGCCGCGCCTTAGCCGCGGCCGACCAGCGGCATCTTCGTGGCCATGATCGTGACGAACTGCACGTTGGCCTCCAGCGGCAGGTTCGCCATGGTGAGGACCATCGCGGCGACGTGCTCGACGTCGAGGTAGGGCTCGATCTTGATCGAGCCGTCGGCTTGCGGCATCCCCTGCGCGCCGGGGCGTGTCATGTCGGTCAGCGCGTTGCCGACGTCGATCTGTCCGCAAGCAATGTTGTACTTGCGGCCGTCGAGCGAAGTCGACTTGGTGAGCCCGGTGATGGCGTGCTTCGTGGCGGTGTAGGGCGCCGAGTTGGGGCGCGGCGCGACGGCCGAGATCGAGCCGTTGTTGATGATTCGCCCCCCCATCGGCTGCTGGCTCTTCATGATCCGAAAAGCCTGCTGCGTGCACAGGAACGCGGCCGTCAGGTTGACATCGACGACGCTCCGCCACTGATCGATCGACAGCTCTTCGAGCGGCACGCCAGGGGCATTGGTGCCGGCGTTGTTGAAGAGCACGTCGAGCCGGCCGAACCGCTCGACCGTGGCGGCGAACAGCGCGCGGATCGCCGCGGGGTTCGCCACGTCGGTCGGCACCGGCATGGCGCGCGAGCCGGCCTGCGCGAGGGCGGCGGTTTCTTCGAGCGACGCCGCGCGGCGGCCGGCCAGCACCACGCTGTAACCATCGCGCAATAGCGCCAAGGCACTGGCCCGACCAATGCCGGAGCCGGCGCCGGTGACAATGGCGACTCGAAGCGACGATGTCATGCGTGCGGCCTCCGCCTGGCGGGATTCAAACGCTGAAGGGAGGGACGGCATAATAACGCAGCGAGCAGGCCGACAAAACTCGCCGACAGTATGCCGGCGATGGCGCGATCACCGCGCAAGCCGAATTCTCACCAGCAGTTCGTCGAGCGCCTCGGCAGCCGCCGGCGTCGCGGGCAGCTTGCTCTCGGCCGCCGCTTGCTCGAGCTCGCCCGTCAATCGTTGATACTCGCGCTCGTGGAAATCAATGTCCGCTTGATCGAGCGTCCCGCGTTCGGGACCCGACATCTTCCGTTCGATCAACTCGTCGATGTACGGTAGTCGGGCCAACTCGTTCAGCTTCGGCAGGTTCGCCTGCACTTCGCCGGTGCGCATTAGGTGAATGCCGGTCAGCAGCACGCGGTAGACGTAGAGCAGCGGCTTAACCTTCGGCGGGCTCTCCTTGGCGAACAGCTTCCACTGCGTTTCGGCAAATCCCTGGTAATGATGCGCGTGATGCCGGGTGATGCACGCGCGGGCAAGCTGCCGTAGCTCCTCGTGCTCGGGCGTCGTCTGCACGACCAGCGGCGAGAGCAACTGCTCGAGGACGTAGCCGTTCTTCTTTAGCAGCAACGAAAAGAACTTCTTCGCGTCGTGGGTGACGAGATCGACTTCGAGCCCATCGTACACGCCCGACTTCTCGATCGTCTCGCGGCCAGGCTTCAGACCCACGACCTCGGCCAGAGGGAGCGCGTGCACTCCGCGCAAGTCGAAATCGGAATCGGGCGACGGAAAGCCGTACAGATGCGCGCCGCTGATCGTGGCGAACACGAGCGGGTAGGGATGGTCGCGAATATGTTGTTCCAGACGCGGGTCGATGGTCATGGCAGCCCCACTTCCAGAGCGCGCCGCCGAGCCGACACCAAAAACGCGTTCGCCTGTTCGTAGTCGGGACGTTCCGGCAGGTTCGTCTGTTCGTAAGCCGACTTGAAGTCGTCGTGCAACTCGCGGCGCCACTGCTCGACCTCAGCCCAGCCGATCTCGCCGCGGCGGATCGCCAATAACTGCTCGCGATGTTCGGCAACTTGCACCGGCACATGCCCGTGCCGGAGCACTTCGACACCCGCCAGCAGCAGCCGCAGCAGGTGCATCACGTGCTTCCATTTGACCTGGCCGTGGTTGCGGATGTCGGCCTGCATCTTCTTGAATTGCGACATGACGTAGCCGTTGTAGGTCTGGTACACCATGCGCGACAGAAAGATCGATCGTCTGGCGAGCAACTCCCCGGCCAGCGGCGTGGCCTCTTCGACCAATGGTGTATAGAGACACTCCAAGACGTTCGGGTTCGCCTTGAGCGCCAGCACAAGAAACTTTTGCAGCTCCCAGTAGGCTTCCTGCGTGGCCTGGTTTTCGAGTTGTTCGGGAACGCCGTAGAGCGACCAGTGTCGCTCGGCCGGGGCGAGGTAAATGCCGCGGCGATCGACGTCCGACTGCTCGCTTGCCAGCCCGTACGCCTGCGAGCCCACGACGCAACGATAGATCACCCGCTCGTACAAATCGCTGTGGCCGCCGCCGTCGCCGTCGCCAAGATCACCTTCCTTGTGTCGCGCCAATGAGACCAGCTCACTGGTTTTGAGCAAGGTCTCGAACCCGTCGAGAAACCGCACGCGGTAGCTGCCGGCAACGTCGGCCGGCGCAAGCACCACCACGCCCACGGCGCCGGGCGGATGCAATACGCGACCGCTCGACCCGAGGATCGGCACCTGGGCGACCACTTGCGTGCCGGGCGAGTAGATCAGGTCCCGCGGATGATGGACGCGATGGGGCATGGCTCGTCGGCAGATCAATGCGGCCGCGCTCCGCGGGCGATGCTCAATCGAGCACCTTGACCCGGATGTTGCGGTAGCGCACGAACTCTTTGGTCGTGTCGCCACCGCCGTGCACCTGCAGCGCGATGCCGCCGGTGTCGGCGTGCCGCTTCTCGCTGTCGGTGAATTCCATGAACCGTACGCCGTTGATCCAGGTGGTGATCTGCGGCGGATTGCCGACGATCCGCGCTCGCAGCTCGTTCCAACGGCCATGCTGCCAGAGCTTCGGCCAGTCGGCCGGCTCGATCGGCAACGGAAACGCACATTCGCGCGGCTTGATCTCGGTGACTTTATCGGTGAAGTCGAAGTTCCGCTCGTGAACGCCGCCGGGGAGCCCTTCGCCGTAGATGCCGGCCAGATTGCCGTCTGCGTGATAGTCGATCATGTATTGATAGGCCTGGCCGCGCTCGTTGCTGCGCAAGAACAGTCCACTGTCGGGGACGAAATCGTTGTTCATCTCCAGCGCGACTTCGAAGTTGCCGTACGGCTTGTCGGTCAGGATGATGCCGCCGTTGCCGGGAATATCCTGGCTGCCGACGATGGCTCCCTCTTCGACGACCCAGCGGCCACCGGTCTTGTGGTTGCTGACTCCGCTGTGGCCGGTCTGCGCGCTGACGTGCCAGCCCTCGAGCGTCTGGCCGTCGAAGATCGAGACGAAGCCTTCGTCGTCGAACTGCTCGCGTTTGAAGTCCGCGGCCGAGACCGTCGCCGCGAATAGGGAACCGATTGCCAATATCGGGATGACGACGAGTGCTGTGGTGGGGCGTGTCATGGTATTGCTCTTGGTGGCATGCGGCGGAGGTGTAGCGACTCGCGTCGATTATCGGCACAACTGGGGAGCCGAAGCAAACCGACCGCCCGGCTGTCGGGTGCCACTGGCTCTGCCAGTGCTCCGTCTCGCGTCTGACACCTCGCGGCTCAGTTGAGCTGGTGAGGGCTTGCATGGCATTGCGCGCCTCGGTGAGTTGTTCAACCTTCGATCAATTCGACCGCGTGCGCTTCGGCCAGCGTGGGGGGCTCGCACTTGTCGACCAGATCGAGCACGACTCCCTCGGGCACCGATCGCTCGCGGCGTCGGTTTTGCTCGAGAATCGACTTCAGCGGAGGTTCGATATAGACCAAGTCGATCCGTGCCCCGTAGTCGTCTTGGTGCAATCCAACAGGACCCGTGCCGGCAGCGGCAGGTTCGCCTCTGCCAGCGGCCTTGCTGATGCGAAAAGCTATCCGACCACTTCGCTGCCGCGCTCCGGCGGACACTCGCGCATGGTCCTGGTCGATAACTGACGCAGGCCAAGCCAGGCCAGCCCCGCTAGTCCGACGATGGCAGCATAGCGAGCCAGATCGTCCCCCTGGCGCGGGTCCCATTGCAGGTAAACAACAGCCGGCGAGATCAACAGTACGCTGGTCGCCACAATCCAACCGAGCCGCCGCCGCGGCGGCAACAGGATGCCCAAGATTCCCAGGGCAAGTGCCGCCAGCACGGCTTGCACTACCCAGGCGCGGGTTTGCACCGGCAAGCGAAAATCGAACCAGCGGCCGGCGGCCATCACGATCGCCAGCAGGGTCGCCAGCGCGAGAACCTCGATCAGCGAGAGCTGCGATCGACGCCGCCCGATGGGCGCGCTGGATAATCTTGGTGCGACACCAATCCGCGTCGACGCGAAATAGATCGACACCAGCGCGACCTGGTGCACGAGCGACGTCGCCAGCAACATGACCGCGTAGTTGCGGCCTCCTTCGGCCGTGGCGTACAGCAGATCGGCCGCCGCCAGCACGAGGACTCTCGCGAACAGTCGGGCATTGGCCGCGGCGAACCAGGCTGCCGCCAGCGTCGTGTGCGCAAAGGCCACGGTCCATGCCCAGTCAGCGGCCGGCCCCGCGATGTCAATGCTCAGCGCCCAACCCCAGAAGGCAATCTCGAACATCAGCACCAGGATGACCAAAACTGCGAACCGATTTGAAGTCGCCGTGCCGTGGGCAGGTTGTTGAGCGGGGATGTCCATGGCTCGGCGTGCGATCTTTGGTTCGCGCTCGATTGAGGTCGGAGAGTTTTTTTGCCGCGACACGCACCGCGCGCTAAGCGGCCCGCCAAACGGCCGGGCTATGAAGATCGGGTGAACGGTTGTGAAGATGGCCGGCTGCTTCGACATTCTGCCACACTTGCCCAGTTCTTGCGCATAACCGCCGCGTGGCGTGGGGCCAAAATCGCCGTCGTTATCGTGGATATTCTGCCTACGGAAACTGTGGGCTTTACGCTTCGGCCGAACGGCCCGATAATTGCTACACGGTGGCGGTTTGCGCCCCGCTCGACGCCGGCGCCTCTCGATCGACGGGCAACGAACACTTCGACTCCCAACAAGGTCGTGTCACGTGAGCATTAAAGAACGCACTGCGGTGCCCGAGACGCAAACCGATATCATTCGCACCGGGGAGGACGTCGACCCAGCCGAGACCAGCGAATGGCTCGAATCGCTGCAGTACGTGCTCGACACCAAGGGGCCCGAGCGCGTCAAGTATCTGTTGTCGGTGCTCGACGAAGTCGCCTATCGCCAAGGGGTCGATCTCCCCTTCACGGCCAACACTCCCTACGTCAACACGATCCCCGTCGATAAGCAGCCGATCTACCCCGGCAATCGCGACATCGAGCGGCGGATCAAGAGCATTCTCCGCTGGAACGCCATGGCCATGGTCGTGCGGGCCAACCGCGTCAGCCCCGGCATCGGCGGGCACATTTCGACCTACGCCTCGGCCGCCACGCTTTACGAAGTCGCCTTCAATCACTTCTTCCGCGGCAAGAGCGACGACTACTCAGGCGACCAGATCTACTTCCAGGGTCACGCCTCGCCGGGCATCTACGCTCGCGCCTTTCTCGAGGGGCGGCTCACCGAGGAAGAGCTCGAGTATTTCCGTCGCGAGCTTTCGCCCAGCGGCGGGCTGTCGAGCTACCCGCACCCCTGGTTGATGCCCGCCTTCTGGGAGTTCCCCACGGTGTCGATGGGGCTGGGGCCGATCATGGCCATCTACCAGGCGCGGTTCAACAAGTACCTCACCGATCGCAAGCTAAAGGACTGCAGCCGTTCGCACGTCTGGTGCTTCATGGGAGACGGCGAAACCGACGAGCCCGAGTCGCTCGGCGCGATCACGCTGGCCTCGCGCGAGAAGCTCGACAACCTGATCTTCGTGATCAATTGCAATCTGCAGCGGCTCGACGGCCCGGTGCGCGGCAACGGTAAGATCATCCAGGAGCTCGAGGCGATCTTCCGCGGCGCCGGCTGGAACGTCATCAAGGTGATCTGGGGCGACGAGTGGGACGCCCTGCTGGCCCGCGACAAAACCGGCATTCTCGTGCAGCGCATGGGGGAAGTCGTCGACGGCGAGTATCAGAAGTACGTCGTCAGTTCGGGCGAATACATTCGCGAGCACTTCTTCGGCGTACACCCCACCTTGCGAGCGCTGGTGGCGCCGCTGTCGGACGAAAAGATCAAGCGGATGCGCCGCGGCGGGCACGAGCCCGAAAAGGTCTACGCCGCGTACAAGGCTGCCGTCGATTGCGTCGGCAAGCCGACCGTGATCCTGGCCAAGACGATCAAGGGCTACGGCCTGGGCGAAGTGGGCGAGGGGCGCAACGTCACCCACCAGCAAAAGAAGCTCAACGAGGATGAGCTGCGCGAGTTCCGCACGCGGTTCGGCATTCCGATCTCCGACGAAGAAGTGGCCGACGCACCGTTTTATCGCCCGCCGGCCGACAGTCCCGAAATGAAGTACCTGCGCCAGCGGCGCGAAGAGTTGGGAGGCTACGTGCCGGGCCGGCCGATGGTCCCACTGCCGATCGAAGTGCCGCAGCTCGACGAATACAAGGAGTTTCTCGAGTCGAGCGGCGATCGCGAAGTGTCGACGACCATGGCCTTCGTGCGATTGTTCGGCAAGCTGCTCAAAGACAAGAAGATCGGCAAGCAGATCGTGCCGATCGTGCCCGACGAGTCGCGCACCTTCGGCATGGAAGCGCTCTTCCGGCAGTGCGGCATTTATGCCGCGATGGGGCAACTCTACGAGCCGGTCGATTCCGACCAGTTGCTCTACTACCGCGAGGCCAAAGACGGCCAGATTCTCGAAGAGGGGATCACCGAGGCGGGCTCGATGTCGTCGTTCATCGCGGCCGGCACCGCCTATGCCACGCACGGCATCGAGATGATTCCGTTCTTCATTTACTACTCGATGTTCGGCTTCCAGCGTGTGGGCGATTTGATCTGGGCCGCCGGCGACGCCCGCGCCAAGGGGTTTTTGCTCGGCGGCACCGCCGGCCGCACCACGCTCAACGGCGAGGGGCTGCAGCACCAGGATGGCCACAGCCACCTGATCGCCATGAGCTTTCCGCACGTGCGGGCGTACGATCCGGCCTTCTCCTACGAGACGACCGTCATCGTCATGGAAGGCCTGCAGCGGATGTACCACCGCGGCGAAGACTGCATCTACTACATCACGCTGCAAAACGAGAACTACAAAATGCCCGCCATGCCGGCCGGCGCCGCGACCGGCATCGTCGAAGGCATGTACAAGCTGTCGACAACCGATTTCGGAGCGCATCGGCCAAGGGTGCAACTGCTGGGGAGCGCCGCCATCCTGCGCGAGGCGCTGCGGGCGCAGAAGATCCTGGCCGACAAGTACGAGGTGTCGAGCAACGTTTGGAGCGTCACCAGTTACAAAGAGCTGCGGCGCTCGGCTCAGGCCGCGCGGCACTTCAACTTGCTCCACCCGCAAGAGACGCCGCGCAAGAGCTATCTCGAAGAAGTGCTCGAAGGGGAAAGCGGTCCGTTCATCGCGGCCAGCGACAACGTGCAGCAAGTGCCCGAGGCAATCGACGCCTGGATTCCCGGAGGCTTGTTCGTGCTGGGGACCGACGGCTTCGGCCGCAGCGACACGCGCGAGGGGTTGCGGCGCTTCTTCGAGGTCGACGCCGAGTGCATCACCGTGGCCGCGCTCCATCAGTTGGTCCCCACCGGCCAATTCGACCGCGCGCAAGTCACCCGCGCGATCCGCGATCTGGGGATCGACCCCAACAAGCTCGACCCGGCGGCGCTACGCGAACAATAACACCACCACATTGCGAGATCGTGAGAACCGGGCGCGCAGTGTAGGGCGATCGACCCGCCTGCTGGGCCGCGGCCCCCCAATTTTCGCACGCGAGTTAATAGAGGAAAGCGACAGTCATGGCGACTGATTTCAAGCTGCCCGACTTGGGCGAGAACATCGAATCGGGTGACGTGCTCAACCTGCTCGTCGCCGAAGGGGATGTGATCGAGCCCGATCAGAACGTCGTCGAAATCGAGACCGACAAGGCGACGGTCGAAGTCCCCTGTCCCGTCGGCGGTCGCGTCACCAAGATTCACGTGCAGCCGGGGGATTCGATCGCTGTTGGGGGCGTGATTCTCTCGGTCGACGAGTCGGGCGGCGCCGCTGCGGCCGACGACGCGCCGCAGCAGAAAAGCGCGAGCGAAGGTTCCGCATCCTCGGGCAAATCGAAGTCGTCCGCCGGCACCAAGACCGAATCGAAGCGCTCCGCGACCAAAGACACCAACGGCCGCCAGCCCGCTAAAGAGAGTGACGAAGAGAGCGCCGACGAAAGCGACGAAGCGCTCGAGGACGAAGAAGCGGCCGACGAAGAACCGGCCGACGGTGAATCGCAGGACGAGCCGGCCGAAGCGAAGCCACGTCGCGCGCCGGCCGCCGCCAAGAAGTCGGCCTCGACCAACAAGAGCGCGCCGCGCTCGAGCGGTTCGCGTCCGGCGGGGCCTGCGCGTCCGGCTGTGCCGGCGCTCGATGGCCAGGACGATCCGCAGGCCGACCTGGTGCCGCACGCGGCGGCCAGCCCGATGATTCGCCGTTTCGCGCGCGAGTTGGGGGTTGATCTGCATCATGTCACCGGCACTGGCCCTGGCGGCCGCATCCAGCGCGAGGATGTCGTGGCCGCGGTGCGTCAAGCGCACAGCGCGCCGGCGGCGGCGCCGGCCCGCGCCAAGCCTCGCCCGCCGGCGCCCAAGGGGGTGGAGGACGAGGACAAGTTCGGCACGATCCGCCGCGAGCGGCTGACCAAGATTCGCAAGACGATCGCCACGAACATGGCGCGTTCGTCGGAGACGATTCCGCACGTCACCAACTTCGACGACGCCGACATCACCGAGCTCGATCAGATCCGCCGCGAGAGCATTTCCGACTACGTCGGCGCCAACCTGAAGCTGACGATGATGCCCTTCGTGATGAAGGCCGTCGCCCATGCCCTGCGGCTGCATCCGATGCTCAACGCCACGCTCGACCTGGAAAACGACGAGATCGTCTACAAGCAGTACGTCAATCTCGGCGTGGCCGTCGACACCGATCGTGGGCTGGTGGTGCCCGTGGTGCGTAATATCGAGCTGATGGGCATTCCGCAGTTGGCGCAGGCGTTGGGCAAAGTGTCGGAGAAGGCGCGCACCAACACGTTCACGCTCGATGATCTGCGTGGCGGGACGTTCACGATCAGCAATCTGGGGGCGGTCGGCGGCACCTACTCGACGCCTATCATCAATTGGCCCGAGGTGGCGGTGCTGTTGTTGGGCCGTTCGCGCAAGCTGCCGGTAGTGGTCGACGACCAGGTGAAGGTGCGGCTGATGATGCCGCTATCAATCTCGTACGATCATCGCTTGATCGACGGGGCGACGGCCGCGCGGTTCTTGAACGAGGTGATCTCGTTCTTGCAGAACCCCGGGCGGCTGCTGTTGGCGCCGGTGGTGGGGTAGGGGGGGTCCGCTGGAGATGAATTCCACTGATTTCGGCTGGTCTCTTCGTCCTCGGCAGGAATCATGGACGAACTTATCGAGTTCCTTTCGCCTTTCGTACCATTGCTGCTCGCAGGGCTCTGCTGGCATATTTGGATCAAAGAACTGCGATCGGGTGTTATCCGTCTAAAGCTCAACAGTCCTGAGGTTGTCGCGCGGCGTAAGGCCAATCCGAATCTGTTTTACTTCTTCTCTACGGTGACCTTTTTGCTGGCTGTTCTTTGGTCGCTTGTTGCATTATTCGCGGCATTAGTTTGCTGGCTGTAGTCGACAATTAGCGAACTACTGGCATTTGCCGACGGTGGCTAGCCGCTAGTTGCTCGACTATCTTGGGCGGGATTGCGCGGCGAAATCTTGACGCCGCGGTTTTCACTACCTGCCCCGCCATAGATCGTCGATCATGCCTAAGATACGTCTCGCCACTCGAATGAAGCACTGCTGGACGAGCCAGCAGTGGCACCCAACGCTGGTGATCGTTTGCGCGAGGGTGGCCCGACTGCTCGCAGTCGGGTGGCGCAGCCACAAGAAACTGCTCATGCCACGCCACCTTTTTCAGCCGCATCGATTTCAGCAGGCTTCTTGTCGCTTCGCGACCCAGCCGGCAAGCGGCTGGGCCACCCAGTGTTTTGATCGTCGCAAGATCAATGGCCAGCAGCAGTGGCACCCAAGAAAAACTCTGCCCTCGTTGCTCGCGCTGTTTGTCGCTGGCATTCTCGTCGGGTCAAGCAAACCGGTCCCGGCCGAAGAGCCCGACGGGCCGCTGACCGGCGCCGCCAGCAGCCAATCGGCCAGCTCGGCCGACCGGCGGAAGCTGCGCACGCCGATCACCCCTCCCTGGGCCCTGAAATGCTGGCTGTGGGAAGACGATTCGAGCACGGCGGCCGCCATCACCGAACTGCTCGACGGCTACGCCGCGCACGATATCCCCGCGCACACGATCATCATGGATGCCCCCTGGTCGCTGCGCTACAACGACTTCGCGGTCGATCCCGCGCGCTACCCCGACGTCGAAAAGTTCATCGCCGGGCTCAAGGCCCGCGGCGTGCGCGTGGTGCTCTGGATGACGCCGATGGTCAATAGCGAGAGCAACGACACGGCCATCAAGGACTCGCGCGACTGGTTCGAAGAGGCCAAACGCAACGGCTACCTGGCCGGCGGCGGCTATCAGCAGAAGTGGTGGCACGGCTGGGGAGGCTTCATCGACTACGGCAACCCGGCCGCGATCGAGTGGTGGCGCGGCATGCAGCAGCGCGTGCTCGACCTGGGGATCGACGGCTGGAAGCTCGACGACTCGGCCTTCTACTTCAACTCGCTGGTCGGCAGTCTGGCCGGCGTGCGCGACGCCCCCAGCCGGGCCGAGCGCCGCAAGCTGATGACGAGTCGCGAGTACATGGACCACTTCTATCGCGACGAGTACCAGCACGGTCTCGACCAGCGCGACGGCGACTTCATCACGTTGGCCCGCTCGGTCGACAACCGCATTCACCCCGAAGGGTTCGCGCCGCTCGACGCCGCGCCGGTCACCTGGGTCGGCGATCAGAACCACTCCTGGAAGGCCGCCGACGAAGGGATCGAAGAGGCCCTGCACTACATTCTCGAAGCGGCCCGCCTGGGCTACTGCATCATCGGCTCGGACGTGGCCGGCTATCACGGCTCGACCGCGATCCCCCCCACGCTCTACATCCGCTGGGCTCAGTTCTCCTGCTTCTGCGGACTGTTCCTCAACGGCGGCCACGGCGAGCGGGCCTTATGGAAACGAACGCCTGAAGAGCTCGAAATCGTTAGAGAATACGCCTGGCTGCATGACGAACTGCTCCCCTTGATCTACACGCACGTCGTCGAGTGCCATCGCACGGGCAAGCCGCTGATGCGCCCCTTGGGCGGCAGCCGCAATGGCGCCGATCAAGGCGATTTTCACTACCTTTTCGGCGACGACATCCTGGTAGCCCCGATTCACGAAGATAAGCTCGCGAGAAAAGTCAAATTGCCGGAGGGGCGCTGGCGCTACTGGTTCGACGATGCCGACGTGATCGCCGGGCCGGCAACCGTCGAGCGCGAGTATCCGCTCGACGAGTTCCCGCTTTACGTGCGCGAGGGGGCGATCATTCCGCTCGATGTCAGCCGCGCTTACACCGGTTTGGGCGACGCTGACTCGGCCGGGCACATCACCTGGAACGTCTATCCCGCGGCCGCGCCGAGCCAGTTCACCCTGCATCACACCGACGGCGGCGATTCGACTTTGGCCATATCCGGCGGCGACGAGTTGACCTTCGAACTGTCGGGCAAGCCGCACAAGCATCTGCTGCGAGCGTACTGCGATCGCCGGCCAACGACGGTTCTGCTCTATGGAAAAACGCTGGCCGAAACAAAACCATCGGCCGACGGCAAGCCCACCGCCGAGCCTGGCACCTGGCGCTGGGACGCGGCAGCGCGGCGGCTCTGGATCCGCGGCCAGCAGCCGGGCAAGTACCAGGTGACGCTGGAGTAGGTACTCGAGTC
This sequence comes from Pirellulales bacterium, assembly GCA_050184475.1. GTDB lineage: Bacteria > Planctomycetota > Planctomycetia > Pirellulales > JAEUIK01 > JAIESQ01. The sequence continues at coordinate 69,913 of JBFXAH010000008.1, forward strand.
GCGACCAAGGCTCTCGACATGCGCCCGGTGATTTCCGACCTGTTATGGATTGGCAACGCTCGCGATCTGAGCGACGTCAAAACCGCGCTGGCGCTTGGCGTCCGAGCAATCGTCGACGTGGCCGCCAACGAAGCGCCGGTCGTTTACCCTCGTGACATTACCTACTGCCGGCTGCCGCTCGTCGATGGTGGGGAGAACGACGAGGCAATTCTCCGGTTAGCTGTTTCGACAACGGCGAAGCTCATCAAGTCAGGCGTGCCGACGCTCGTCGCCTGCAGCGCTGGCATGAGCCGGTCGCTGGCGGTCACCGCGGCGGCGCTCGCCATTGCCGAGCGGCAGTCGCCTGATGCTGTGCTCGCGCGGATTGCCGCGGCTGGGCCGCACGACCTCTCGGGGCCCCTATGGATGGATATCAAGCGGCTCTGCTTCGCCGATCGCGAGCCGACGCCGTCTGATTCAGTGGCTGGTGAAAATCTCTTAGCCGATGTGCCCGAGGTATTGCCCGACGAACTGATCGACGTGTTGCTCACCGCCGACAACGTGCGCATCGAACGGATCGTCTCGCGAGGGCATGTCTCGCCGCCGGGGTTCTGGTACGACCAGCCGCAAGACGAATGGGTGCTGGTCGTCTCGGGGGCCGCGCGGCTGTCGATCGAAGGGGGCGAACCGCTGGAGCTACGCGCCGGCTCGTACGTGAACCTGCCGGCCCACACGCGGCACCGCGTGGAGTGGACCGCTCCCGACGAGCCGACCGTCTGGCTGGCGGTGCATTACGGGTAGCTCACGCGGAGACGCGGAGCGAGTAAAGGTTATCCGTGTCCTCCGCGGCTCCGCGTGCCCAGGCGTTCCCTCGCTGCGCTTCGGGCTGGTATGCGGCTGCATCGTTCTGGCCGGCGAGCGGCTTGGCTACTCGGGGTTTACCACAGCAACTGCTTAATTTGCTCGAGCCGTTCAAGCGTGTGAGGAGCTTCGCGTGACGCCCTTTCCGGTGGAACTCTACACGGCGCAATGCGCGCGCTGGCCGCAGTCGGGCCGGCATATCCTCGCGCATTTCGACGAATCGACGATCGTCGTCTATCAGGCGTATCGGTCAAGTGCCGGCGAGTTCGCCGTAGCGCATCAGAGGTTTGGGCGCGATTTCAGCTATCGTCGCATGAGCTGGATCAAGCCCAATTTTCTCTGGATGATGTACCGGAGCGATTGGGGGCGCTCGGAGGGTCAAACCGTGGTGCTCGCCGTGCGATTGCGACGAACGTTCTTCGAGTCGTTGCTGGAGCAAGCGGTTGGCTCGTCGTTCGATCCGGCACGGCACGTCGATCAAACCGCCTGGCAGCAAGCGGTCGAACAGTCCGACGTCAGACTGCAGTGGGACCCCGATCATCAGCCCAGCGGCGAGCCGACCGCGCGGAGAGCCATTCAGATCGGTTTGCGCGGAGCGGCGTTGGAAAGCTATGGGCAGCGCGAGATCATGGAGATTGCCGACATAAGCAACTTCGTTGCCCAGCAGCGAGCGGTCCTCGATCGCGGTGACGAGAACGATCTGCTCTTGCTGCTGGAACGAGTTTATCAACCGAGCAGTGCGGCCGCGGTGCACGTCGGTCTCGACTGAAAACGCGACCGCTGGGTGGCCCGGCTGCTGGCAGCGCGCTCGTTCCACTAGCCCAGCAGCACCTGGCGAAGCCACAAGAATCTGTTCATGCCGCGCAGTGGAAATCAGCCACGTCGGCTCAAGAAGGCTTCTTGTCGCTGCGCGACCCAGCCGCAAGCGTCTGGGCCACCCAGATTCGTGGCCGACAAAAACTTCCTGGGCTAACGCGTCACTCACCCTCGGCCCAGACGGTCACGCTCCCCTCTTCGTCGACTTCCACGTGTACCACGTTCGGGCGGCAGCAGACCGGGCAATCTTCGACATACTCCTGGCTCGCGCCGGCCGACAAATCAAGCGGCACGACGATCTCCTCGCCACAGGCGTCGCAAACGTAGCTGGCTTCGTCCTGCATGGGATATCTCACGCGGAGGCGCGGAGAACGCGGAGCGAGTAAAGGTTATCCGCGTTCTCCGCGGCTCCGCGTGAGCGAAAGTTCCCTCACTGGCGGGTCTAGGTTAGTGGGCTGCGGCGCTGTTGGCGGTTGCCGGCACGTCGACCGCGCGCCAGTCGGACAGGTGCAACTCCACACGCCGCTGTCCGCGGAAGTCGTTCACGACCGGCTGAAACGCCACGGCCAACGGACCATCGATTTGCGCCAACTCGTCGGCCCAATCGCCGTGACCGAAGGCCACCGCCCGCAGCCGCACGCCATGCTGTTCGAGCTTGAGCGACAAGTGGCGTCCGCCGCCGCCGATCCGCGAGGGAGGTTCGGCCAGCCGCACGCCGGTGGCCGAAATCACCGGTCGGCGATTCGCCTGCCCAAACGGTGCCAGCCGCTCGATCTGGTCGACGGTGTTAAGGTTGAACGACGACAGCGGCGCTTCGGCGTCGATCCACAACTCGGCTTCGCGCTCGTGCGGCGCGATGGTCGTAGCCGCGTGTTCGCAAAAGTCGGCGCGGAAATGCTCGAGCCGGTGTTCTTCGATCTTCAGGCCGGCCGCCGCCGCGTGCCCGCCGAACGAAACCAGGTGATCTCCGCAGGCCGTTAGCGCGGCGTGCAGATCGAAGCCCGGCACGCTCCGCCCGGAGCCCACCCCCGGCTTCACTCCCAGGTCGTCGAGCGAAATGAGAATCGCCGGTCGATGGAAGCGTTCGACGACGCGGCCGGCGACGATGCCGATCACGCCGGCATGCCAGCCCCGGCCGGCCAGCACCAGGGCCGCATCCCCGTCGGGGTCGAACTCGTCCTGGATCTGCTTGCTGGCAAGCGCGTAGACGCTCCGCTCCAGATGTTGCCGGCTGGAGTTGAGCTCGTTGATGTATTCGGCCAGCGCCTGGGCACGCTGCGGCGAGTCGGTCGTCAGCAGTTCGACGGCCAGCGTCGCTTGCCCCAAGCGGCCGGCGGCGTTCAACCGCGGCGCCAGCGAGAAGGCGATGTCCTCGCTCGAGAAGCGCGGCTTGGTGGCCAGCTCGGCGACTTGCAGCAGGCGCTCCAGCCCGATCGAAGGGCGTGCCCGCAAGCTCTCCAGCCCATGCCGCACGAGGACGCGGTTTTCGTCCAACAGCGGCACCACGTCGGCCACGGTCCCCAGCGCCGCCAGCGACACGGCGCCGAGCAGAAACTCGCGCATCGCGGGGCTGACGCGTTGCGCTCCGCTGGCCCGCTGGCACAGCGCCCAGGCGAGCTTGAACGCCACGCCGGCTCCGCTCAGCCCGTCGAAGGGATAGCCGCCCCCCGGCAGCCCGGGATGGACGAGCGCGGCGGCGTCGGGCAACCGCGCGCCGAACTGATGGTGATCGGTCACCACCAGGTCGAGGCCCAAACGCCGCGCGGTCTCGGCCTCGGCGGGAGCCGCGATGCCGCAATCGACGGTGATGATCAGCCGGGCCCCTTGTTCGGCCAGCGACGCCAGCGCCTCGTCGTTCAGGCCGTACCCTTCCTCGAGCCGGCAGGGGACGTAATAACCGGCGTCGGCGCCGAGCAGTTTCAGGCATTGCCAGACGATCGCGGTCGCCGACACGCCATCGACGTCGTAATCGCCGTAGACGACGATCCGCTCGCGGGCCGCGATCGCCGCCGTGATGCGCTCGACCGCCGCGGCCATGCCCGGCAACAGCTCGGGATCGCGCAGAGCGGTCAGCTTGGGATCGAGAAACGTGCGGGCGTCGTCCCCCTGGCACACCCCCCGGCAGAGTAGCAATTGGGCGACGACCGCCGGAACGCCGGCTGCCGCCTGCAAGTGGGCGACCGCGGCCGCGTCGTGAGGTCGATGCCGCCAGCGTTTGGGCATAGGGTCCATCCTAAAGAGTGAAAAACGCGAACCTCGCGCGGTGCCCGGCCATCATTGAAGCAGTTGCGCCCCCGAGCGACAACCATACGCAGTGCATGAAGAGCGTTTAGGCGGGGTGGACTAGCCCAGGATTAGACGTTCGATGAACTTTTGGACGCGGTGCTTTCGCCATGAAAAAGGTAAATGACCGCATACCTCGGAAGCTGGTCCCGAAATCAATCGGCAAGGGATCTCGCCGATTTCCAGGAGGCAGCGGAAAGAGGACTCGCCCGAAGACCAGTCGGTAGCTTGCCTAAAGTCATACCGCATGACACCACCCCCTGGGAGGCGCCCCGCGGGTGACATAAAATTGAAGGTTCACCTCGCCCGCGAGCGATGCGATTTGCCCTGTCTCCCTGGGTCTCTCCGTTTCCTGCAGAATCGCCCTATATGACTACCACCCCCCGCACGTTATTCGAGAAGATCTGGGACGCCCACGTTGTCCACGCCGAGCCAGGCCGGCAGGCGATCTTGTACATCGACCTTCATCTCGTGCACGAAGTGACCAGCCCGCAAGCGTTCGAGGGACTGCGGTTGGCCGGCCGCCAGGTGCGTCGGCCCGAGCGCACGGTGGCCACGCCTGACCACAACGTGCCGACGACCGATCGCCGGTTGCCGATCGCCGACCCGATCTCGAAACAACAGATCGACACCTTGCGGAACAACTGTAAGGAGTTCGGCATCCGCTTGTTCGATTTGGGCGACGTGCGACAAGGCGTGGTGCACATCATCGGCCCCGAGCAGGGGCTGACCCAGCCGGGCATGACCATCGTTTGCGGCGACAGCCACACCGCCACGCACGGCGCCTTCGGCGCGTTGGCCTTCGGCATCGGCACCAGCGAGGTCGAGCACGTGCTGGCCACGCAGACGCTGCTGCAATACAAACCCAAGACGCTCGAGATCCGCGTCGAAGGCCAACTGGCCGCGGGCATCACCGCCAAAGACCTGATTCTCTACCTGATCGGTCAACTTACGACCGACGGCGGCACCGGCTACGTCATCGAATACACCGGCTCGGCCATCCGCGCGCTGAGCATGGAAGGACGCATGACCGTCTCGAACATGTCGATCGAAGCGGGTGCGCGGGCTGGCCTGATCGCCCCCGACGAAAAGACGTTCGATTATTTGCGGGGCCGGCCCTTCGCGCCGGCAGACTACGACGCAGCGGTTGCCCGCTGGCGATCGTTGCCCAGCGACCCGGGGGCGAAGTACGACAAGTCGCTGCTGTTCCAGGCCGCCAACGTCGCGCCGCAAGTTACCTGGGGAACGAACCCCGGGCAGGTGCTGCCGATCGTCGAGCGGGTGCCGAATCCGTCGGCCGCCGCCGACGAGAACGAACGCAAGTCGGCCGCCGCGGCGCTGGCTTACATGGGGCTCGAGCCGGGCACGCCGCTGGCGCAAATTCCCATCAATCGCGTCTTCATCGGCTCGTGCACCAATGGCCGGGTCGAAGACCTGCGGGCCGCCGCCGCCGTAGTCAAAGGCTATCGCGTCGCCGACGCCGTGCACGCCATGGTCGTGCCAGGCAGTGGCCTGGTGAAGCAGCAGGCCGAGTCCGAGGGGCTCGACCGCGTCTTCAGCGAAGCGGGTTTCGAATGGCGCGAAGCGGGCTGCAGCATGTGCCTGGGGATGAACCCCGACACGCTGGCCCCCGGCGAACGTTGCGCGTCGACCAGCAATCGCAACTTCGAAGGGCGCCAAGGGCGCGGCGGACGCACGCACCTGGTCTCGCCGGCGATGGCCGCAGCGGCCGCCGTGGCCGGGCACTTCGTCGACATCCGCGATTGGAAATACAAGCAGTGATCCGCGGCGCTGCGGCGCCCGCGACGTTTATAGAGAAGGCTCGCCATGCAAGCTTTTACCGTCCACAGCGGCGTCGTCGCCGCGCTCGACCGCGCCAACGTCGATACCGATCAGATCATCCCCAAGCAGTTTCTCAAGCGCATCGAGCGCACCGGCTTCGGCGAGTTTCTGTTTTTCGACTGGCGGCGCCGGCCCGACGGCTCGCCCGACCCCGAGTTCGAACTCAACCGCCCGGAGTACGCAGGCGCGTCGATTCTATTGGCGCGGCGCAACTTCGGCTGCGGTTCGAGCCGGGAGCACGCCCCCTGGGCGCTGGGCGATTACGGCTTCCGCGTGATTTTGGCGCCGAGCTTCGCCGACATCTTCTACAACAACTGCTTCAAGAACGGCATGCTGCCGATCGTGCTCGACGAGGCGACCATCGACGAGTTGTTTCGCCGCGCGGCCAGCGAGCGACTCACGCTCGAGGTCGATCTGCACGCCCAGCAGATCAAGGGACCCGGCGGCTTGACGATTCCCTTCGAGGTCGACGCCTTTCGCCGGCACTGCCTGCTCAACGGCCTGGACGACATCGGCCTGACGCTCGAGCACGAGCCGAAGATCGCCGCCTTCGAGCGGCAGCGCGCGTCGGCGTAGAAGTTTGTTTCGTTGGCCGCGCTGTAGCCGGCCGCACTGTAGCCGGCCTCATCGAGGCCGGAGATGACTTCAATCGGCCGCATCAAGGCCGGAGATTTCTGTAGCCGGCCGCATCAAGGCCGGAGATTCACTTACCAGGCGCTTTGATCTCACCCTGCGCCTGCTGGATCGCCGCCGGCAGGTGCGAGAGCAAGTCGCTGGCCACCAACGCGACCTGGCCGAGCCGCGCCGCCGCGATGTCGCCCGCCAGCCCGTGCATGTAAACGCCGAGTCGGGCCGCGTCGTACGTCTCCAATCCTTGGCAGAGCAGCGCCACAATCAGGCCGGTCAGCACGTCGCCGGTGCCGCCGGTCGCCATGCCTGGGTTGCCGGTGGTGTTGATCGCCAGCCGCTCGCCATCGGTGATGATTGTGCGGTGCCCTTTGAGGACGAGCGTGACGCGATGTTGTCGGGCGAACGCGACGGCCAGCGTCTCGCGATTCTGCTGCACGTGCGCGACCGACATTTCGGTCAACCGCGCGAACTCGCCCGGGTGCGGCGTGAGGATGCGCGGGCCGCCGCCGCGCGGCGTGCGATCGCGGCGCCGCGCCAGCGCGTTGAGGCTGTCGGCGTCGAACACGGCGGGCGCCTTGATGCGCACATAGAGCCAGCCCACCAGTTCGTCGAGCGCCGCCGAAGAGCCTTGCCCTGGTCCGCAGCCGACGGCCGTCGCCAACTCGGCCTGCGCCAATAGCGGATCTTGCGCCGAGGCCGCGATGCATCCCGTCAGGTCGGCATGGACCGGAAAAGTCAAATAGCACGGATGATAACTGGCGACCACGTCCAGGCAGGGGAGCGGCACGGCCAGTTGCACCAGGCCCGCGCCGCCGCGCAAGGCCGCCATGCCGGCCAGCCCGATCGCGCCGGTCATCCCGCGCGACCCGCCGATCAACAAGGCGCGACCGAACGTTCCTTTGTGACTTTCGGCGGCGCGCGGCGGCAGCCGCGGCAGTTCGGACTTGTCGATCGGTGGTAGCTTGGAGTCGGTCACGGTGTTGGGTCCTGCGACGAGCTCGCCGCGCCGGCCCGAGCCCGCGCCACATTCTGCGCGATCAGTCCCGCGATATAGGCGCCTTTGAAGCCGGCGTCGATATTCACCACCGTGACGTTGGCCGCGCAACTGTTGAGCATGCCCAGCAGGGCAGCCAATCCGCCGAAGCTGGCGCCGTAGCCGACGCTCGTCGGCACGGCGACGACAGGACAGGGGACATACCCACCCACCACGCTGGGGAGCGCGCCTTCCATGCCGGCCACCACCACCACGGCGTCGGCATCGCGCAGCAGGTGCAGATGCCGCGGCAGCCGATGGGGGCCCGCCACACCCACGTCGTGAACCATCCGCACGTCGACCCCCATCCAGAGCGCGGTCTCGCGCGCTTCTTCGGCGACCGGCAAATCGCTGGTGCCGGCCGTCACGATCGTCACGCGCCCTGGCGGGGTCTGGCTCTCGGCGGCAGCATCGTGCGACAGCGGAATTCGAAAGGTTCGCGCCACGGCGTTGCTCTGCCCGCGCGGAAAACGCTCGAGCAAGCCCGCGACATATTCGGCCGGCACGCGGGTGGCCAGGGCGTCGGTGCCATGGTCGACGAGCGCTGCGAGAATTCCGCAGAGGGCCTCGAACGACTTGCCCGCCGCGAACACCACTTCAGGAAATCCGCAGCGCTGCTGCCGGTCGAGATCGACGGCGGCAAAGCCCAGCTCGGCGATGCCCGAACTGCTGAGCCGCGCGGCGAATTGGGCGGCGGTCAGATCGCCGCTGAGCAGTTGCTGGGCAAGTTGTTGGGCCTCGAGCGGAGTCATGCTCCAATCGTACCCCGCGATGGCCATCGATGCGAAGCGGGGAGCGCCGACCCCGCAGCCCGCAAAGTAGTCATAAAGCGGCGCTACCGCTGACTAGCCAGCGGCGCGAATGCCGCTCATGTGCTCGGCGTATCGCGCGACAACAAACCGGCTGATCCCTATCGTTACGTCGCGTCGCGATGGACCGTGGCGGGCGAAAACGCCGGCAGACAGACCGCGACGTACTCGGCCCCTTCTTCCTCAGGGGTGCTGTAGCGAATCCACTCGCCGGCCCGGACCAGCACTCCCTGGCCAGCCCGCACGTCGAGCGTGCCGTCGCGCGATTCAACGCGCAGCAGGCCGCGGAGCACGATCGTGTATTCGTCGAACTCAGGCTGCTGACCTGGTTCGACCCAACCGCCGGGGCTGCGCATCTGGGCGATGCTCAGCGACGAAGTATCCGAATTCACGCGGCCGACGAATTCGTCGATCAGCTTGGGCTTGTTGCCGGCCGCGGCAATCCGCGTCGGTTGGGCGATCAGCGTGGGCACGAGACTCTCCTGGCAAGTCGGAGCTTGAAAGCAAAAAGCGTGGCAACCGGGCGGCGCGACAAGTTGGGCGCCACGCACGGCTGGGCGGTCGGCCATTCTAGCCGACGACCGCCTGCTCGACCCGTACCGGCCGCGGCGCTTTCGCCCGCGCCGCGTTCGCCTGCGCCTTGGGACGCCGCAAGATGGCCCCCAGTCGCGAGTCGAGCAGCGTGCCACTCTCGTTCTTGATCAGGTTGCGGGCCAGCCGCCAGAAGCGCACCGGGCGCAACCCGTACGAGAGCATGTAGAAGGTCAGCATGCCGAACATGCGCCACAAGCCCAGCTCGCGGCCGCCGATGTTCCGGCAGTACTGATTGATGGCAAACGGGTTCATGAAAGCCGCCAGCGAACGGAAATAGTCGGCGTCGAACCGCGGGATGCGCCCCTCGGCCCGCAGCTCGTCGAACAGCGCGCTGCCGGGATACGGCGAAAAGACGTAGAACGAGACGTCGTGCGCGCCGAGGATCGCCAGCTTCCAGCCGAAGCGGATCGTCTGCCAGACGTGCCGCCGCCGCTCGTGCGGAAAACCGACGATCAGGTTGACCTTCACGCTCATCTCTTCGGCCAACGCGCCGCGGATCGAGCGCGACAGTTTGTTGAGGTCGACCTGCTTCTTGATGATCTCCAGCGTCTCGCGCGAGCCGCTCTCGGGGGCGTAGCAGACGTACCGGCAGCCGGTGCGGTGCAGCGCCGCGCACACCTCTTCGTCGAGCACTTCGCTGCGGGTGCCGCTGGGCAATTGCCAACTGAACTTGAGCCCCCGCTCTTCGATCAGCCGGCAGAACTCCAAGATCCAACTGCGGCGGACGATCGCCGTCAGGTCGTAGAAATCGACGTTGGTGATCTCGTAGCGATCGATGAAGTGCTCGATTTCGTCGAGCACGTTCTCAGGGCTGCGCGGCATCCACAGGTTGCCGTACATCACCGGGTTCGAGCAGAACGTGCACTTGTAAGGGCAGCCGCGCGTGGCCAGCACCCCGATCGTGCGCCCCAGGAACATGCCGTGCGCGTTGCGGCTGTCGAGGTAGTGCTCCATCGGAAACAAATGCCAGGCGGGGTAGGGCAGGGCGTCGACGGCGCGAATCCGCCGCCGCGGCGCCGTTTGCACATATTGCCCGTCGCGCAGGTAGGCCAGGCCCGGCGTTTCGCGCCAGGCGTCGGCGTCGTGCAGGCGATTGACCAACTCGACGAGCGTTTCTTCCCCTTCGCCCAGCACGCAGAAATCGAGCGCGGGGCAATCTTCGAGACAGAACTGCGGGAGCGCGGTGATATGTTCGCCGCCGGCGACGATCGGCGTGTGCGGAAAGCGCTGGCGAATCGCCGTGATCAGCGCTCGCAGCCAGGGCCAATCCTGCGAGAACATGCAGGAGACGCCGATCAAATCGGTCTGCGGATCGATGCGGTCGACGGTGTCGTCGATCGGCAGGCCGTGATAGCGGTAGCCATCTTCTTCGCGATGCTGGTCGATCCCCTCGGCCAGTCCATCGACGACAGCCACGGTGGTGCCGTTCTCCTCGAGCACGGCCGCCAGATAGGCCAGCCCCAGCGGTGGCGTTACCGCCGCCGTCCAATTACCGACCGGCGAGCAGAGGGCGGGGCGCAGCAACGTGACGTGGCGAGCGGCCGCCGGCGAACCTGTGGCGTGGCGCACCTGCATCGTGTCGAGGGTCGCGCTCGGGGTGGTGATGGTGGCCACGTGGGTTGCCCTCGTTCGTACCTATTACCGGCGATGAGCGGACCCTGGTTATTGCTGTCGTTTGCCGCGAGACACTCTCCGCTGCCACTCTAGAACCGCGCATCATCAAACGGGCCGAACTGCGTACGAAGGGATGCGCCTCACAGGCCGAACCGCCTGCGGTGCTCTAAGAAAGGACCGACGGGAAGTCCTCCCGCGAAAAGGACACTCCAGGTCGTAAAATACGACGCAGTCCAAACTAATGGGGGGGCGGGTAGAAGTCAAACTAAAACGGCCGAAGTTCGCGATTCGCCCGCGGGCGGTCGCTCCGCGCGATTAGCGCCCCGAATGGTCGCCCGGCGGCCACCAACGGGTGCGTCGCCCCGCGCTCGGTGCTGTGGTGGATCGACGGGGAATGCTCGGCTGGGGACTGTCCGGACTGTCCCCGTTGCGGCGCGCGGCTTTGCCTAGACGCGAGACCGTCGACCGCAGCGGGGGCTGTACCCCTTCAGGTCCTGCAACAACAACTGAAACGCAATCGCGTACGCGCTAATTTGATGCCATTCGTCCGCCGCACCGGGTGGCCAATTTGGTCTTGATATACTGCCCATTATAATGTACACAATAGACGATCCTCGGGTATCACTCCGCGTGCCCAGTCCAGACACTGGCGGAGCCAGTGGCACCCGAAATACGCCCAAAACACATCCCCGCCGTGGCATGGGCAACGGCCGAGAACGCCGATCAGCACGCATCTCGCGCTTCGCGATCGCAGCGCGATCGTTCAGAGCCGGTGCGGAGCGACGCTCGCCGTGCGCGCTGGGGACTGTCCCCGTGGCGGCGCGCGACTTCGGGTCGATCAATGATCTCCGACCGCAACGGGGTCTGTCCCCCCTCGTGCGAAAGATCCGATCGTCGCGTGTGCCATGCCCACGCTTGTGGTGGGCATAAACTCATCATCCACAGATTTCAAAAATTATGCAGATGAGTTGCCCGGAGACTCGTCCGCTTTCCCAATCTGCGTTAATCAGCGAAATCTGCGGATCACAAGCCGCAGTGCTTTGCGCTTTGGCGGCCTGACGCGAGAGCATTCGTCTTTGGACGCAAAATGAAAGCCTTGGACGCAAGTTGGACGCAAACCGCTTCGATTTGCGTCCAAGAATAAGTGGATTCGCTTCAACGACTTAACTACCGGTAACACGGCTTTGGACGGTTTGGACGCAAGATTCCGGACATGGAGCGAGAGATAAGGCGGGAACTCGTCAACCACGGATAGCACGGATGACACGGATCAAGAACTCGTTGACTTGGCCGCCTAAACAATCTGCGTCCATCGGCGAAATCTGCGGACCGCAAAGCTGCATTGCTTTGCGCCTTCGCGCCAGGGCGCGAGATCCGTTGCCCTTGGCCCCGAACCCTAATCCCTAATCCCTGACCACTACCCCCACTCGGGACGCAAAATGCCAATTCGGACGCAAGCGGGACGCAAACCTCTCGATTTGCGTCCCGACGCAAGCTGCTGCCCATGAAACCCTTAACCACCGCCCGTGACACCCGCCAGGGACGGTCGGGACGCAAAACTACGGTGCGTGAAGAAGCGAGAGGGGGGTAGCGCGTGGCCGGAGTGTCGAGAGTAGAAGAGTAGAAAAGCACAATAGTAGTAGAGCGGCCGCCATGTCGGTCGTCAGGAAAGACTACGTCCGAAACGTCCCCATCGCCTCCGCTGCCCGGCTTATTGTGACCAGCAGACGAAACCACGACCGACGACACGCCCCGCCCGCGCCGATCGCTGGCGTTCAACGACCGGCGTCGCCGGCCGGGACGTGGCCCGGCTACTGGTTGTCGCTGGTGGCCGTAATCGTTGTCGGCCTGGCTGTCGGCCAGCTCGCGCGCATGGCCTATCTCGGGGGACCGGTGATCCTTGATGATCTCGATTTTCTTGCCAGCCTGGGGCTCGTGCGGCAAGGGAAGCTCGCCTGGCCAATCTTTGTGTTCGCAACGGCCGGCCCACACCCGATCATCCTGTGGCGGATCATCTACTACTTGCAGTGGCTGGCCTTCGGAGCGTCCCCTGCGCTGTTTCGCGTGGCGATTGGTGGTGTGCAAGCGCTCTCGGGCGGAGCACTCTTTGTGCTGCTCGATCGCTACCTGACGAACCGTTGGGCGGCGGTGGTCGGCGCCCTGTTGTGGACGGTGTCGGCAATTGGCGGCTGGGACAACCCGATGAGTGTGATGGTGGGCGGCTTCATTGCCTGGGGAGTGCTGTGGCTGCTGCTGGCGATGTGCTGTGTGAGCCGCCTGGCCGACCACACAGGTTGGCGCTGGCCGCTACTGCTGGCCGCCTGCATTTCGCTGACGATGTTCAGTTGGGGAATACTGTTGGCGGTTTTGCCGGCGCTCGTCTTGCAGTACCTGCTGCTGGAACACCGCCGTGCCATCCCCCCGCGCCGGCTGATCGGCTGGGCTGTGGCCTGGTTGCTGCCAATGCTGTTGGTCGGCGCGTTGCAGGTCTCGATGATCATCCCGGAGATGGGCAGCGCCGAACGGCAGCGTGACTTTTCGGTCTTTGACATCGGCCAGCGCGTGGGCGGACAACTCAGCATGGTCGCCGGCAACGTGTTCTATGGTTACACACTCAATCCGGATGACCAGTCGCTGTGGCCCAAGTCACTGATCGCGCTGGCATTGGGGTGCGCCGTCGCGGTTTGGGTGCGAGGTCGGGCGCTACGATTCGTGCTGGTGGTGGCCGCGGTGACGTTGGTTTATTTGTGGCTGGCCGATATGGGCGGGAGCGAACTCGAACTAGCCAACGTCGTGACGTCGGGGCGCTACCTATATCTGCCCACGTTGCTGATTTGCACCGCGTTGGCCACGTTAGTGGATCGGCTCCTGGCGACGCTTCCCACTGCCGCGCCCGCCTGGCGACGCATCGCCTGGGCGGCTGGTGGCGTGCTATTCGCCCTCTACGCCATACATCAACACGGCGTGGCCAGCCGGACCAGGGAACTATTCGACGAGAAGGCCCACGACACGACCGAGCGGCTGCAAGCGCAGCAGCAGCTGCTGCTCGCGCTGGCCGGCGAGGCCAGCGCGGCGGGCACGACGTTGCGGGTGCCCGATCTGCCGGTCTTGCTTTCGCCGCCGAGCCACGTGCTGTGGACGGTTTCGACATTCGAAGCCGTGATGCTGCCCGGTCGACTGGACGGACTGGAGATTGTGCCGGTCGACCGTTGCACGCCGGAGGATCTGAAGGGCACATTGTCGGCCTTGAGCAGACAGAACACGGCGATGGCCCGGGCCTGGGCCGAACTGCTGGTGGTGTCTTGGGATGACTTCCAGGCCCTGGCCTGGCTGTCGGAATTCGCCTCCAATCAGGATGCGCCGGTTCGGATCTTTAAGTTCTGGATGCATCACGGCGACATCAGCTACGCGATTGATCAGGTACAGGCGTGGGGAATCGAGCGCCAGTCGCCGGAGTTGGAAATCGTCTCGGACAAGAGGTTGTTCGGTCGCGATCTGCCCGAACTGTTGCGCCGGCTGGACGAGTCGCCCGACCCGCTAGCGCGCACTTGGGCGGTGTCCTTGCGGCAGCTTCGCGCGGAGGAATCCGAGTTTGGTCCGTCAATGACAAATCCATAGAGGATCGGAGCGGTCCGCGCGACCGGTCGCCTGGGATTGCTTGTTGGTCGGAGCGGCGCGGACTACGATTTTCAAAACTCTGTCGCGTGGTCGAAGGACCTTGTCGCGCGACTACAACTCGACGAGCCGGAGGTAAGGCGCATTTCGAAGCATGCTCGTCCCACCCGCGGTGCCACCGGCTTGCGAACGGCGGCGACTCCGCTGCGGAAATCGTGCACCCGGATCTGCTGGGAGGGCGCCCTCTTCCTGTGCACCGCGGCGCTGCTGGGGCAGGTCGTCCGTCTGCCTTACGTCGCCGGGCCACTGCTGGTGGATGATCTCGATTTCTTGGCGACACTGGGTTTGACGCGCACGGGGCGACTGCCGGGGTTTTTTTTCGTGATGTCGACGGCCGGGCCGCATCCGATGATCCTGTGGAAGGTCATCTACTATCTGCAATGGCTCGGCTGTGGTGTTTCGTTGGTTTGGTTTCGTGTGATGATCGGCCTCGTGCAAGCGCTATCGGGACTCGCGCTGTTCGTGCTGCTGCGAAGGTACCTGGCCAGCCGCGCCGCCGCCTGGCTCGGCGGGCTGCTGTGGGGTGTCTCAGCCATCGGTGGCTGGGACAACCCGATGAGTGTGATGGTGGGCGGCTTCATTGCCTGGGGAGTGCTGTGGCTGCTGCTGGCGATGGGTTGCGTGACCCGTCTGGCCGACCACACAGGCTGGCGCTGGCCGCTGCTGCTGGCCGCCTGCATTTCGCTGACGATGTTCAGTTGGGGAATACTGTTGGCGGTTTTGCCGGCGCTCGTCTTGCAGTACCTGCTGCTGGAACACCGCGGTGGCGTACCCGCGCATCGGTTGATCGGTTGGGCTTTGGCCTGGCTGCTGCCCACGTTGTTCGTGGGCGCGCTGCAGGTGTCGATGATCGTGACGGAGATGGGGGCGGTTGAACGGCAGCGCGAGTTTTCCGCGTGGCATGTGGCCCAGGGGGTCGGCGGGCAATTGAGCATGGTGGCGGCCAACCTGGTGTTCGGACATGCCGTAAGCCCCACGGTCGAGCCGTTGTGGCCCAAGGCGATCTGGGCGCTCCTGCTGGCCGTCGCGGTGGCAATGCTGGTGCGCGGGCGAGCGCTGCGATTCTTGCTGGTGGTTGCCGCGATGACGCTCGTCTATCTCACGATGGCGAACACCGCTGGAAGCGAAATCAATTTGGCCGAAGTCGTCTCCTCGGGGAGGTATCTTTACATTCCGACTTTGCTGGCCTGCTGCGTCGTGGCCGCGCTGGTGGAGCGTGTAGCCGGCTTGCTACCGGCCGAAGCGCCTGCCTGGCGACGCGGCGCACTGGTGGCAGGCACGGCCACGTTGTTGCTCTACAGCGCACATCAATACAGTGTCGCACGTCAGACCAGGGAGTTGTTCGACGCCCTGGCAGTCGACACCACCAGGCGCCTGCAAGCGCAGGAACATCTACTGCTCACGTTGGCCAGCGAGGCGCGTGCTGCTGGCACGACGTTGCGAGTGCCAGATCTACCCGTCGTGCTTGCGCCGCCGAGCCACGTGTTATGGACCGTCTCGAGCTTTGCCGAGGTGATGCTTCCGGGCCGATTGGCGGGACTCGAGATTGTGCCGGTCGACCGCTGTACGGCGACTGACATCGAGCAATTCTCCACCGCCTTGGGACAGGCCAATCAGCCGATCGCATTCGCTTGGGCAGATCTGCTGCGGCATTCGCTCCAGGACTTTCGGTCGGTCGATTGGCTGGCGCGATATGCTGGTCGCGATCCGGCCCAACCGCTTTATTTGCCAAACTTCTATTTCGCGCACGGCGACGTGGCTTACCCGGCCGATCAGGTGCAGAAGTGGGGGCTGAGCTACCACGAGGCGGCGCTGGTGATTGCCGCTGACGAAGAGACCTATGCCGATCGCCTGCCGGAAGCAATCGCGCGGCTCGAAAGCTCCACCGATCCAGCCGCTACATTGTGGATCAGCGCGCTGCGGCAAATCGCGCGCGAGCGGAGCCGAGGGCCGTGACCTTCGCGGCTAGTCCACGGCGCGCGGTGTGGTAAACCGATTGACTTTGACGACTCCCATGACGACTTCCGCAGCCCCTGCCCATCTCTTCGAGCGCGAAGGAAATATCTGGACTCCACAGCAAGCATGTATCGGGCCCTGGGCGCCCGATCTGCTGCACGGCGGGCCCGTTGCCGCGCTTTGTGTCTCGGTGGCCGAGGCGGCACTCGACGATCCGGAGTTCATCACCACGCGCTTGTCGCTGGACCTGGTGCGCCCCGTGCCGCTTCGGCCGCTCGACGTGTCGGTCACGCCGCTGAAGTCGGGGCGCCGTGTCCATTTGATCGACGTCGAAGTGCGCGATGCCGGTCGCGATGTCGCCTTCGCCCGCGTGCAGCGGACGCGCGCCAACTTGATCGAGTTGCCGCCGCTGGATGACACGGGGGCACGAACCGCTCCGCCCCCCGATACGCCCGAGAGTTTCACCCCCTTCGACGAACAGATGGCGCCTCGTCGCCCGGCTCCTTTCTTTCGCCTGGCGACCGAAATGCGCACTCCCACGGCGCTGGGGATCTTCGGGCGCGGCGCCACGCTGGGGTGGCTGCGGGTTTATGCCGACCTGCTGCCAGGCATCCCGCTGTCGAACGCGGCGGCCGTTTGCGCCGCGGCCGATTACACCAACGCCTTGGGCGCGCCCGAATCGCCGGCTGAGAGCCAACTCTTGTTCGCCAACGCCGATCTGACCGTGCACCTCGTGCGCACGCCAGAAAGCAAGTGGGTGCGCATGCAGCCGATCACAGTGTGGGGCGAGCACGGCCTGGGGCACACGCGCTGCGACCTCTCGGACCTGCGCGGCATGCTGGGGACGTCGGCCGTCACACTCCCGTTGTCGAACCGCCCGCGAGCCGACGGCGAATCTTAGCCCCTGGAGAATCTCAATGCCGCTCGACAATCGCCACGAACTGTCGCGCGAGGCCAGACAGCTTTTCCCAATCGCGGCGCGCCAGCAGTTCGCCCGAAGCCAGGGCGCTGCCGACGCCGAGCACGGCGGCGCCCGACTTGAGAAACTCCGCTGCAGTGTCCAGCGTCACGCCGCCGGTCGGCATCAGCCGAATCTGCGGCAGCGGCGCGCGAATCGCCCGCAGGTATGCTGGGCCAACCACTTCGCAGGGAAAGACTTTGACCAGGTCGGCGCCTGCCTCCCAGGCGGTCAGAATCTCGGTGGGGGTGAAAGCACCCGGGGCGATGGGGATCGCGTATTGGCGACAGAGCCGAACCACCTCGAGGTTCAACGTCGGGGCGACGATGAACTGCGCCCCGGCCAGCATCGCGGCGCGGGCTGTCGGGGCGTCGAGCACCGTGCCAGCACCGATCAGGGCTCGGTCCCCCAGGCGGTCGACGACCTGTTCGAGAACGCGCAAAGGCCTGGGAACCGTAAAAGTCACCTCAATGGCATCAATTCCGCCAGCCGCCAAGGCTTCGGCCGCGTCGACGAGCACGCCGGCGTCGCTCGAACGAAGAATGGCGACCAGGCGCGATTTCAGAAGTCGATCGAGGGCGTTTTCCGACGGCATGGAGCGATCATAACACCTTTTGCCAAGTGGACTAAATCAACCCGGACCGACATAATGGCCAGAGCGGACGGAACAGGGGGATCGAGGGCACGGGCGGCCGTGTCGCCAGGGCAAACCGCATGAATGTCGAGCGGTTGTTCGATAGCACCGGCGCGCAGCTAATTCTTTCGGTGGCGGTCGTCGCGATTGCGGTGACCGTTGGGGTGTACGTCATCGGCCGCGTGCGCAAGAGTTCACGAGAAAGCCCACCCACGGCTAGCGACCTGCTGACGAATTTTCGAGATTTGCATTCGCAGGGTGAGCTAAGCGACGAGGAATTCCGAACAATAAAGAGCATGCTGGCAGAACGCATGCAGCAAGAGTTAACCGAGAACAACCGCAAGGGTTAAGGCGGTTGTAGCGCGGCCACGGATTCTGGGAGAACCGCGGACCGGGTCTCGTGCGTACAACAGGAACGACAATCGGCCGCCGGCGTTGTGCGGTCGATCCCCTAGCTCGACGACATAGCGGACATGGATGCCCCCAGCCGTGAAGCGCCCCGCGCGGTCACGGCGACGCGAGCGACACCCAGGAGCCTACGCCCCCCAATTGCCGATCACGTCCTGATGCCAGCGGACAGATCGAATGGGGGAGTCGGAAAGGAGCAGGCATGCCCGCATCGGACGGGACTGGCGGCAGCCGCCGCAGCAGCGGAACTACCAAGAAGAACGCTTTTTGCTCGTTTTGTCGCAAGAGCTATCGCGACGTCGGCCCATTGGTCGAGGGACCGGGGGACGTCTACATCTGCGGCGAGTGTATCGAGCTGTGTCAGTCGATCCTCGACCAGGAGCGGCGCCGTCGTGGGACCACGCGGCAGCTCTTCACCAAGATTCCCTCGCCGGCCGAAATCGTCAGTCAGCTCGACGACTACGTCATTGGCCAGGAGCGCGCCAAGAAGGTGTTGGCCGTCGCCGTGCACACGCACTACAAGCGACTGACCTTGGCCAGCGACAGCTCGGATATCGAAATCGACAAGTCGAATATCTTGCTGGTCGGCCCGACCGGCAGCGGCAAGACGCTGTTGGCCCGCACGTTGGCCAAGATTCTCGACGTGCCGTTTGCGATCGGCGACGCGACCACGCTGACCGAGGCCGGCTACGTCGGAGAAGACGTCGAGAACCTGCTGTTGAAGCTGCTGCACGCGGCCGATTTCGATCTCGAAGCCGCCCAGCGGGGCGTGCTCTACATCGACGAAATCGACAAGATCGGCAAGACGAGCCATAACGTCTCGATCACCCGCGACGTGTCGGGCGAAGGCGTGCAGCAGGCCCTGCTGAAGATGCTCGAAGGCACGATGGCCAATGTGCCGCCGCAAGGGGGACGCAAACACCCCGAGCAGCAGTACATTCAGATGGATACGAGCAACATCCTGTTCATCTGCGGCGGCACGTTTGTCGGCATCGAGAAGATTATCGCCAAGCGGCTCGGTCGCCGCACAATCGGCTTCAGCCAATTGGCCAGCAACGTCGCCGACGAGAAAGACCTGGCGACCTTGCTGCCGCAAGTTACCAGCGACGACATTCTCGAGTTCGGCATGATTCCCGAGTTGGTCGGGCGGTTGCCGATCGTCTCGCCGTTGTGCCCGTTGGACTGCAACGACTTGGTGCGCGTGCTGCGCGAACCGCGTAACGCCTTGATTCGCCAGTATCAAAAGCTCTTCGAGCTGGAGAGCTGCGAGTTGCACTTCACCGACGATGCCCTGCATGCTGTCGCCCGCAAGGCGCATCAAAAGGAAACGGGTGCGCGGGGTTTGCGGGCGGTCATCGAAGATTTGATGCTCGATATCATGTTCGAGCTGCCGGAGCAGGCTCGCGGCGGCCGATATGTAATCACGGAGAACATCGTCGAGCGGCTGGAGCGGTTGTTCCCGCTCCCCGAAGCCAAAAACAAAAGCGCGTAGCGTTCAAGCCCACGTGGCCCCGCGGCTTGCCGCGGGAATCCACCCGGTGGGGGTCGAGTTACGCGTAGTTGGAAAGCGCGAGCCCGCGGCAGGTCGTAGCGACACGCCGCGGGCTCTGTCGCTTTAGAGGGGTAGCGAAGACCACTTCTTAAGCGGGGCCCCTCCGGTCCGAATGTCAGCCGCCTGCCCGTGCCAAGCGGCAGAGCGTTTCAATCCCGCGTTCCAAGGTCCGCTCGTCGGCCGCGTAAGAAATGCGGAAGTGCGTGTCGCGGGCGCTGAAAATGTTGCCCGGAATCACCAGCACCCCTTCACGCACGGCCCGCTCGACGAACTGGCTGGCCGTCCCCCAGGGTGCCTTGGGGAACAGATAGAACGCGCCGCCGGGCCGCACGACTTCGAACTCCTGGCTCAGGCCCGCGACCATCAGGTCGCGCTTGCGGCGGTAGGCCTCGCGATGCTCGTCCATCGGCACGTCGAGCGCCACGGCCGCGGCCCATTGCGCCGGCTGCGGCGCGCACACGAACGTGTACTGTTGAAGTTTGATCATCTCGTCGATCACGGCCGTCGGTCCGTGCATGAAGCCGACTCTCCAGCCGGTCATGGCGTGGCTCTTCGAGAACCCGTCGACGACAATCGTGTCGGCGTTCCACCGCGCGGGGGACGCCAGCGGCTCGTCGTACGCGAACGCGCGGTAGATCTCGTCGCTCACCAGCGCAATCTTGTGTTTGGCTGCCAACTCGGCGACCGCTTGCGCTTCGGCCGGGCTGGCCTTCGCGCCGGTCGGATTCGCCGGGCTGTTGAAGAGGATCACCTTGGTGCGAGGCGTGATCGCCTGACGCAGCCGCTCGACGTCGATGCGAAAATCGGGATACGTGTCGACCAGCACGGTTCGTCCGCCCACCAGGCTCACCAGCGGCTGATACATGACGAAGTACGGATCGAAGACGATCACTTCGTCTCCCGGATTGACCATCGACCACAAAGCCAACACCAGCGCGCCGCTGGTGCCGCTGGTGACGAACACCTTGCGGTCGGCGTGGCCATGTTCGGCGTCGATGCGATCTTGCAGCTTCTCGCGCAGGACCGGCATGCCTTGCGTCAGGGCGTAAGCATTCTTGCGATTGTGGATAGCGTCGACGGCGGCTTGCTGCACGGCGGCCGGCACATCAAAGTCGGGCTGACCGATCGACAAGTTGATCGGGTCCTTCAGTTGCGCCGCCAGTTCGAACACCTTGCGAATGCCCGAACTGTCGAACAACCGCATGCGATCGGCGATCCAGGGATGCGACATAACAAAGCTTCTCGTGCAGGGTAGGGCAGGGGGCCAAGCAAAGGCGGGCTGCCATGAAGCAGGCGACCGGCCGCGAACCAAAAAGAGTGATTGTACCCGCTCGCTAGCCGAAAACGGCGGAGACGGGGCGATCGCTCTGGCTCAGTAGCACCAAGAGTGCGGCGACCGCTGCCAAGGGATCGGCCACCGGCGGATCGCGATCGGCGAACCAGACTCGTGCGGCCGCGCTGACTCCCACGCCTGCGCCCGTCGTGCGCATGTCGGCATAGAACCTTTCCGGCGGTAGGGCCGAATCGACGTGCGCTTGACCGCCGGCGGCTTCCGCCAGTGCGGCCGCGAGCCGGGCGTTCTCGATCACGCTGCCGTAATCATCGACGATCGCCAGCGACTGCCCATCATCGCCGATCGCGATCCCCAGGTGTGCCTGGCACTCGACCACACGTAACGCGAGTCTGGAGCAGGGCAGGGCAGGGGGGAGTGGCGCTGCCGGACATGGCGCCTGCGCCGCCGGCGACGCCAGTTCAGCTTCCTTCGACATGCCAGGCAAGCGGGCAACGCCACCTTGCTCGGCGTCGACTTGCTCGGCAGCGTCGATCAGCTCACAGCGAACCTGGGCAAGCAACTCCGCGAACTGCTTTCGCCAGGGAGTGCACGCCGTTTCGAGCACGATCCGTAGCGGTCGCAGCGCATGATAGTGACTGCCCAGTCGTTCCAAGTATCCAGGCGCGATGCCGTCGCGCGATGTCGAGCCGCCGTGTCGGGTCGGTCGATCGAGCGGCGCGGCGGCCAATTGCCGAACCTGGCCAAGCGAACCAGGTAGCGACCAGGGGCGCGCGTCGGGACCCCAGAATTGCACGGTCACCTGATGTGCCGGTTGACGCGACTGCCCGATGTACAGCGACGCGGCGGAGTCGCGGGCCAGTTGCGTGGCGACCAATGCTGGTGCCGTCGTTGCACCCACATCCACGACCGACAGCCCACACCAGCGCAGCGCTTCGCTCGCGGCCGCGACGATTTCCGGCGTGAGCAGACCGCCGTCGGTGGCCAGGCAACAGGCTTCGTCGGGACGCACGCCAAGGTCGCGCAGGTGTACGCCGAAGGCCAGCGCGATTCGCCGCGCGACACGCGGGGTCAACTCGCGACCAAATGTGCCGCGCACGCCCGTCGTGTCGAACAACTCGGCGAACTCGGGTCGCGGTGGTCGCGCGGCCAACTGCCGCCGGCGCGACACCGGGAGCAACGCACCGTCATCGTGCGCGAGAGGGCAGCCGTTGCACTTGTCGTAAAACGTTGCCAACCGTGCCAGGTGAACGGCCCGCGAGATAGCATAGCCTTCGCCCGGGCAGCGGTATTCGGTCGCAGAGCCAGGCGTCGCGCGCGCGGAGCCAGCGGCATCCGGCGGTTCGACTTGCGGCAACGTGCGAAGTTCTGACATGGTGCTCGGCGGCATCGCCTAGGTCGTGCGCAAAGTCAGTCGGAGCAGGGCAGGGGGGTGCGAACTGTAAATCAGAAGCGCGCGACCGGCAAGGTCACGCCGGTGCTAGCAGTGGCCGGGCGCGGGGAGCGTCTCGTCCGGCAAATGCTTCGACGGACTTGTCGGCGTAGCGGTGCCGCCGGGCGTCTAACGCACACGGCAACGGAAGTGGGCGATGCCCCCTTCGCCCGGCTCGAGGGGATCGATGATCTCCCACCGCAGCACCAGCGAACCGACCGTATTGGTCTCGGTGCTGAAATTCGCTTTGACGCTCGCCTGAGCGCTGTCGGCAACGTATTCCAACCGAGCCGTGAGATTGTCGACGATCGTCACGTTGCCGATCGTTTCGTCGCCGACGTTGTCGAAGCGAAGCGTGAAGTCGACCGTTTCGCCGGGCAACGCGAACTGCGTGCTGGCGACTTTGCACAGCCGCAGGGCGGGGCACCCTTTGTGCTCGACCAGGTAGGTCGCTTGCACGCGGCGATCTCCCACGACTTCATTGGCCGCCTGATGCTCGAGCAGCACTTGCACGGCTTGCACATCCGTCCAGGCAATCGCCGCCTGCAGGCCTTCGGCCAGGTAAGCCTTCTCGGCCTGGATGTACTCACCGGTGCGAATGATCCCCAGGTCTTCGTACGGCAGCAGCGCGTCTTTGAGCTCGCGCGCCTGCAACACCTGCGACACAGCGCCGTCGCGGGCCAGCCGCACCAGCGGCGTTGGCACGCGCAACCCCTCCTGCGCCAGCGGCTGGTCGTCTTTGACGGCCACCAACGGCGGCAGCAGTTCGTTGATCAGTTCCGGACCAGCCGGCCGGTCGACGTTATGCGGTCCTTGGATATGTTCGTTGAGGGTCGCTCCGATCACCTTGCGAATGGCGCCGAAACGCGGCGAGTAGATGTGCACGCAATTCGACGGCGTCACTTTGCGGCGGCCGTCGAGCGTGTCGTAGTGGGCGATCGTGTCTTCCACGTTCAGCCCGTAGATGTGCCAGTCGGCGTCGACTTTGACGGGCAGATCGCGGTCGCCGCCGTCGTGCAGATATTCTTCCCAGGGCCAGGGATTGCCGAAACCCGGCGGTGTCCAAGGGCCCATGATCAGAAAGGGCAGGGGGGGAACCCCCGGCGGCAACGGTTCCCAGGGCAAGCCCATCTCGTCGTAGAGCCGAGCCGTGCCGCGGAAGGCCGCCTCGGGCAACCCATCGGGCGTCGCCAGCAGCAAGCTCGGCATGCCATAGATCACTTCGTCGGACGATGCGGCGCTGTACCCCTCGTCGTCGTAATCGGTCGCGGTGATCCGCTCGTCGCCGATCGCTACGCTATCCGAGACGATCACCGGTTCGGCGCCCCGCGCGCGATTCTCCTTCCGCGCGCAGGAGCAAAAGACGATCGTCGCGGCCGCGATCATCAGCAACCGCCACCAGCGCGGCAGCGGCTCGTCCGCGACGTGTTCGTCTCGCGTGCAAGGCATCGAGGTAATCTCTGGTAAGACGTGTTTCGCCCGAACGGGCTGCGATAAGGCCACCAACGCAGCTACTTGAAGCGGCGCGGCGCTCCCAAGGGTCGCGGCCCCGGTCGCGACGCCAGTGGGCGACGTGCCGGACTCGTGGCCGCCGCGGGCCGCACTCCCTCGACGGTCACCGGCGAGCCGTCGTCGCTCACCGCCGCCGTGGCCGACGGATACTTGATCAACGGCGCGCAAGAGCGCGTGAGCCATTCTTCTTCGTCGACGTTGGCGCCAGGGATCGGCAACCGCCCGCCGAGCCGCACGATCGCCATCGGTTTGCCGATGGCGTCTGCCATTTCGAGCGGGTCGTCGCTCGGGCGGGCGTCGAAGGTCAGTGGCGCGCCAGCCGCGGCCGAAGCCGGGATCGCTTTGTCCGGGTCTTCGAGATAGACGACTTTGGTGACGAACTTGCCCTGCAGCGCCAGCTCGAGATCGTCCTGGTCCAGCTCGATGACAATCGGGAACCGCTTTTCGACGCCGGTCGGGGCGTACGTACGATTCACCAGTTCGATCGTCGGATAGACCTCAGCGCCGGGATGCAACGGAATGCGCGTGACTTGGAAACGATAGACCGGCGCGATCAACAACCCAAAGTGGCGTGGCGCGGGGGTGGGTTCATCGAACCCCCCTTCAGCGGCCGCCGAGACCAAGGCCCCCTGGGGAGCCCTGATCTCGACTGGCTGAAAGTATCCAGGCAATGGTCCGCCCCGCCGGAGCTGCTCACTTCCAATCGCTCCCGGCGGCCAGTCGGCACGATGGCGATAGTGCATTCCCGATTGCTGAGCCCGCAGCGCCGAAGGCGCGGCTAGCCAGATGAGAAGCAGGATCGCGCACTGGCGTGCAGTTCCGTTTCGCTCGACCGCCAGGGCGATCGTCGAATTGCGGAGCGTTGAAACCATTGCCTTGGAAATACGCGTCATCGTTTTGCCTGCGCCGCGGGACCATTCCCGCGGCGGCTGGTGGTTGCCTTTGGCTATTGCACACACTCGACGGTGTCGCAGGGAGGCTGGTGCAGCCGCGCCCGCTCGTGGACCGCTCGTTCGCTGATGTGCACGCGGTTGACCGGCTTGGGATAGTTCATGCCGGGCCGTTGCTTGACGTCGATCTTGAACTCGCGCGTCGGCTTCGGCAGATCGACGTGCGTGTGGTTGCGAATCACGTGTTTCTGCAGGCCGGCCGGAATTCCCAGTGGCACATGCGGCGGACCAGGCAAACCGATCGGCGTACCGCTGATCGGCATCCCCCACTCGGGCGCGGTCACGCCGGAGATCATCGCGGCGTCGGCGCCGCTGGCCCCACCACCGAAACCACCGGGGCCCATGCCCGGGCCGCAATCCCCAGGACCACCCATGCCACCGGCCATCATGCCGCCGGCCAGGCCGACTTCGCCGCCGGGGCCAATCAACTCTCCTTCGCCGCCGGCGGTCGTCAGGTCTTTGTTACCGATGCGGACGATCGCCAGGATCGAGCCCATCCGATCGGCTTCGACGATCGGATCGAGGCCCGGATCGAGCTTGGTGCTGACCAGCGTTTCGACGCCCGCGATCGCCAGGTCTTGGAACTCAGGATCGGGGAGGTACAGCACCTTGGTGACGAAGTTGCCGCTGGTGACCTGGTCGAGATCTTCTTCAGTGAATTGAATCGGAATCGCGTTGTGCGCCAGGTAAGCGTCGGTGCGCGGCATCACCGGCGCGACTTCGACGGTCGGATAGAGCTCGATCCCCGGCCGCCCCGGAATGTTCGTCAGCTTCAAACGGTAGAGCGCGCCCTGGGGGAAGTTGTATCGCCCCGGGCAGATGATCGGTTCGGCGTCGAACATGCCTGGCGCGCTGACATCCCAGGTGACGTGCGCGCCTTCCGGGCTCATGAAATTGAGCTGCGACGAAGGCAGGACGAGCGGGCCCGGCGCTTCGGGGTACAGCACGCCTGGTCCGGGGCCATCGACGCCCGGGCCGGGGTGCATCAGCATCGAAGCAGGCGGCAAATTCGTCGGGCCCGCTTGCTTGCAGCCCAACGCCGTGGCGACTAATGCCAGCGACCAGAAGATCGGTTTCATTGAATGCTCCCCCCCAAGGGAATTGCCGTGGACCGTCGTCTCGGGCGGCGATACCATTGCCGGCCCGCTGAGTTACCCGTTTGATTTCGCGGACCGCGACGGTCGCCGGCAAGGCAAGGCTCGCCGGGTGTGTCTGCGGTCATGGTTTCGCTGGATATCGTCGGCCCGTCAGAACCCGATTCTTTGGAAAAACCGGCAAAACCCCGCAATGAAGGCCAGTTTGCCCAAACCACCAAAGGCAATCGTCGGGCTGTTGGTCGTTGTGGCGCTAGGACTTGCCAGTCGGGCCGTGGCTCAGTTGCCGGCCGGGTTGTCTTCGCTAGCCAATCGGCAGCGCGCTCGTGAAGCGGCCGCGCCAGCAGGTCGCCCACAAGCGCCGACAGGGCAGGGGGGGGCAATTGCCCGACCGCCAGCCACCGCCGCCGGGCCCCACGCCAGCCTGCCAGTTCATCCGCCGGATGTGACCTTTCTGCCGGCGGATTCCGCAAGCACCCGCGCGACCTCGACGCCGCGTGTCGCCAGGGCTCCCGCTCGAGCCTTGCCCGTCGCCGTTGTCGCCGCGCCAAATGCAGAGACAAAGTCCGAGACTGTGGCATCGCCGTCGCCATCGCCACCAGCAAAAGCGGCGGTCGATCGACGTGGCCGTGAGATGCTTGGCCAGGCGGTCGAACGGTTGGTCGCTCATACCTCGGTCTCGGCGAAGCTTCGCCAGGAAATCGATCTCTACGGCCAACGCTTGCTGGCAACCGGCAGCTACCTGCAAGGTCCGGGGCCGCAGCATCCGTTTCGCCTGGAGTTCGTCGCCAAAAACGGCGATCGACAAAGCGTCGTCGAGCATGTCTGCGACGGCCGCACGCTGTGGATGTTTCGTCGCTCCAACGGCAAGCAATCGCTTATTCAAGTCGACATGCCGTGGGTCGCCGCGCAACTGACCAGCGACGACGCGGCGAACGAACAGCCCACCACGCAAATCAGCGCGCCGCACTCCGCACTGGCGATCGGTGGGCTGCCAAAGCTGCTGGCGAATCTCAATACGGCGTTCGAGTTCGCCGCGCCACAGGCGGGCACCATGCGCGGCGTGCCAGTCTGGACGCTGAGCGGAACCTGGCGGCCCGCAGTCCTCGCGCTGATCGTCCCCGACAAGAAAGACGACATCCTGCAAGGCCGGCTACCCGACTTCGCCAAGCTGCCCGATCAGCTTCCCGAAACGGTCGTGTTGACGTTGGCCCAATCGACGTTGTTTCCGCATCGAGTGGAGTATCGTCGCGCTGCCGAGCGCGCCGGCTCGTTGCAGCCGCGACGCTTTGGCAAGAGCATCGCCAGCGAAACCATGGTGGCGATCGAACTGTTCGACGTCGCGCTCGATGTCACGCTCGATTCGCGGCAGTTCAACTGGTCGGCCGGCAACCTCGAAGCGATCCATGGCACCGGTGATTATCTGTCCGCGCTGCGGGCGATGCGGCAGGCGGCCCAATAGCGCACGGTCGCGAATCGCTCACGGCGAATCGATGCGCAAGGCAGCAGCGCTGGCCGCAATGATTTCATCGCCAGTCGCCGCGCCCCGGCGTCGCTCGGCCAGCAGCGCCGCGACTCGCACTGCTTCGATCATCCCCGCGGTATTCGCGCGCCCTTGCCAAGCCAGGTCGAATGCCGTGCCGTGAGCGACACTGGTGCGCAGGATGGGCAGGCCAAGCGTGACGTTCACCGCCTGATGCATGCCCAGGAGTTTCAGCGCAATATGTCCCTGGTCGTGATACATGGCGACCACGGCGTCGAACTCGCCGTCGCGCGCGCGGACCAGTGCGGTGTCGGCGGGAAGCGGACCGACCAGATCGAGCCCCGTCGCGCGGCCACGTGCCACAGCCGGCGCGATGATCTCGATTTCTTCCCGGCCAAACAGGCCCTGCTCGCCGGCGTGTGGGTTGAGCGCGCAGACTGCCACCCGCGGCGCGGCTTGTTTGATGCGCTCGAGCGCCGTAGCAGCCAGACGCGACTTGGCCAGCACGTTGTCGATTGTCAGCTGGCGGGGAACTTCGGCCAGGCCCATGTGGAGCGTGACGTGAATCACCCCCAGCCCGGCCGGGCCGCGTACGCCTTTTCCCGCGGCCAGATAGAGCATCATGGCGAAGTCGTCGACGCCGCACAGTTCGGCCAACAACTCGGTGTGTCCGGGATAATGGTGCCCGGCAGCCCAGAGCGCCGCCTTGTTGAGCGGAGCAGTTGCGATGGCGTCGACTTGGCCCGCGAGCGCCAAGCGCGTGCCCCTCACCAAGGCGTCGAACGCTGCCTGGCCCCCGCGCGAATCGATCGCGGCCGGCGGCACGTCGGCGGCCTCTGGTGCGACTGCCATCAAGCAGGGGAGCACATCGAGCGAGGGGGCTGCTTCGTCGAGTGAGCCGATCTGCACCACCTGAAGGGGGCCGTGGTCGTTTCTCTTGTCCCCAAGCGACGCTGCCCGGCGCAATACGTCGGGGTGGCCCAGCACCACGGGGCGGCACGAATCGTGCAACGCCTTGGCCTGCCACGCGCCGACGATCACCTCGGGGCCGACCCCGGCCGGGTCTCCCATGGTGATGGCGATGGTTGGTTTGGCGGGCATGGAAGTGCTCAATAGCGGGGTGGCGGCAGGGCAGGGGGGGCTCACTGACCGGCGGGCAAGCCGATGGACCACCTGGCGGCGCCCGAAGCGCGTTAACCTGCGTGTCAGTCGACTTTTCGTTCTATCTTCGCAGCTAGACGCAGCGCGGTGAAGTACGATAAAATGCGATGCATTCAAGGGGGGGAGGCACTCTTCCCTTGGCAATACCTGCTAAGCCACTTCACGGGCGCACCGCCCGAAATCGCTCTCACGACCGAAAGGGCCCTTCGATGAGCCGAAAACTCGCCACCGGTGTCGCCGCCGCAGTCGCGCTCCTGGTTTATGCTCAACCAGCCTCGGCGCATCCGGGCCACTTCGGACATGAATTCGGCGACGGCGCGCTGCACCCGCTCTTCGGACTCGATCACTTGTTGGCGATGGTGGCCGTCGGCCTGTTGGCAGCCCGACTCGGTGGCGCGGCCATCTGGCAAGTGCCGGCCGCTTTCCTGGCGACGATGTTGGCCGGTGGCATTCTCGGCGCGCTGGGCGTGCCGGTGCCCGCCGCCGAATATGCCATCGGGATATCGGTGCTGGTCCTCGGTCTCCTGGTAGCGCTTGGTCGTACCGTGTCGCCGAAGTGGGCGGTCTTGCTGGTCGCCGCCTTCGCACTGTTTCATGGACATGCTCATGCTGCCGAAATGGCGGCCGAAGGAACGTTTGGCGCTTATGCGTCGGGCTTCTTGCTTTCGACCGCCATGCTGCACGCTACGGGCATCGTCTTGGCGCTGGGGTTGAGCCGACTGGTCGATCCGCGGGCCGTGCGTCTGTGCGGCGCCGCGATCTCGGCCGCCAGCTTGCTGATTCTGGTGCCGATGCTGACCGGCTAGGTTGCCGGGCGATACTTCGGTTTGTTCGCTCTCGTCAAGCGCTCAGCGAGAAGTTTCGGGGCAGGGCAGGGGAGTGGCTTTCGCTTTGCTCAACGCGTAGCTGGCGCGCGGATTGAAATTTACTGAACTGCTCCGCCGCCCGTGACACGCATCTTCGCCATCCTGGCTTTGTTCGCCGTGCTGTTCGTCGGGGCCACGGCGATTTTGGGCCTGTCGCTCGGCGACATTCGCAATCCGCAAGATCGCGATGCTCAACATTGGGCGACCGTGCATCGGCTCTCCGGCGTGGCAGCCGCGCTGGCAGTAATGTTCGTCAACGGCATCGCAGCCACGTACTTCATCGGCACCAGCCGCTGGTGTCGCGAAGTCGTCGAAACCTATGGGCTCGATCCGGCGCTGTGGCGCCGCAGCACGTCGCTCAAGCGGCGGACCTTTCCGTTGTGCGTCGCCAACATGCTGTTGGCCGTCGTCATGGTGGCGCTGGGGGGCGCGGCCGATCCCGGCGCGTCGGTCCAATTGCAGCCGATTGGCGGCATCACCTGGGCACAGATTCATCTGGTCGCCGCCTTCGCGGGCCTGGCCTGGTTTGTCTACAGTTCGACCTTGCAGTGGAACAATATTCAGGCGAATCGCGACGTGATCGACGCGATCATGATCGAAGTCCGCCGCGAGCGCGCCGCCCGCGGGCTGGAATAGTCGCGCGTGCGCGCAAGCTAGCTTGGCGACTAGTGCTCGTGCTCGTCGTGGTCGTGCACATGTTCGTGCTGATGACCATGCGAGTGCCCGTGGCCGTCGTGTCCATGGCCGGCGTGTTCCAGAAAGCCAACTCCCCAGGCCGCGGCCAGGCCGAGTACGAGTGCCGCCGAGAGCTTCACCCGATCGTGGTCGTGAAACTGCAACTCAGGGAGCAAATCGCTCGACGAGATGCATAAGAACGTGCCGGCCGAGAAGGCCAGCGCCACGCCGATCACGGTTTGCATGCCGGTGCTCGACGAACTGGCGCCGAGATAAAACAGTCCCGCCCCGACGGGGATCGCCAAGGCAAACAGGGCGTTCACCAGGTGCCGGCTACGTCGCGACGAACCGCCGACGGCCATCAGCGTGCCGATCGTCATCGAATCGAACGGCTTGTGCAGGAAGACGACCACGAAGGTCGCCAGGCCGGCCCACGCGACCGGTCCGGAAAGTTGCCGCTCGGCTTCCACGCTGGCGGCCAGCGCCACGCCGTCGGCCAGGCTATGCAGCGTCAGGCCGATGGCCGCGCCCCCCCAACTCAGCGGCTGCTGACGTTCGACCAGGTCGTGCGGCTGCGGCGCTTCGGTCGCCTGCGCCGACTCTCCGATGGCATGGGGCGACTCGCTGGCGTGGGCGGCGTGCCCCACCGTCGCGGCGCGATCGTGTCCCAAATGATGATCGTGGGCATGCCCTTGGCCATGGGCGTGACCATGATCATGCCCGTGAGTGTGTTCGTGCGCATGGACGTGGCCGTGCGCGGGCGCGTCGTCGGGGACGTCGTGATGATGAAAGGCAAAGAACCGCTCGATGAAGAACATGGCGATAAAGCCGGCCAGGGCCCAAAGCATCACGCGATCGATCGAGCCGAGCTCGACCAGCGCGTGGGGCACCATGTGCAGTAGCCCCACGCCGAGCATCGCGCCGGCGACGAAGCTGATCGCCAACTGCATTCGCTGATGGGTCAACCGCACGACCAGCGGAATCCACCCACCGGCCAGCGAAGCCAGCAGCACGAGCAGCGAATAGCAGGCCAACAGAACGTATGAAGACATGGTGGGCGGTCTCGGGCGATGCGGTCGAACGCGTGCACGCGCGGCCGACACAAAAGCGGCTACGGACCGACCTCAAAGACGGCTCTCTTGTACGCTGGCGAGCCGGCAAGTGTCAACGGGCGGAACCTGGTCCCGCCCAGCGGTTATCATGCTGACCGCGAACTACTTGTCCGCATCCATGAACAGTCTTCGGCGAGAATCCTGACCCGATGCGAGCCTGCCTTCAACGTGTTGCCTCCGCGCGTGTCGACGTCGACGGCCGCCGCGTGGGAGAAATCGGCCACGGACTGGTCGTATTATTGGGGGTCGCCGCCGGCGATACGCCGTCCGAAGTCGAGTCGCTCGCCCGCAAGATCGTCGAGCTGCGAATCTTCGACGACGACGCGGGGCGGATGAATCGCAGCGTGCAAGATGTCGCCGGCGGGCTGCTGGTGATCAGCCAGTTCACGCTGTTGGCCGACTGTCGTCGCGGACGTCGCCCGAGCTACACCGACGCGGCCGAGCCGAGCGTGGCCGAAGCGCTCTACGAGCAGTTTGTCGAGCGTAGCCGCCAGAGCGTGCCACACGTGGCCACCGGCGTGTTCCGCGCGCACATGCAAGTTGCGCTCGTCAACGATGGGCCGGTGACGATCGTGCTCGATACCCGAGAACTGGGTGGCTAAGCGCCGCCGGCTCAGCGCTGCGGTTGGCCAAACTGATCGAACGATTCGTCGCGACCGGCGACGTGCTCCAGCGGTCGTGCTGCTGGATCGTCGGGCGATTCGGGCGCGGCGATCTGATGATCGTGATTGAACAGTTGTTGTTGCCAGCCCGTGCCGTTGGGGTTCTCGACGACCATGTAACCCAGAAGCCCGACCAGGCTGTAGGTAAACAAATTCGGCCCCCAGCTATCTCCCCAGAATTTGAGAGCCGTGCCGAACGAGCTCTTGAGCCGCGGCAGACCGTGCCGGAGATCAACGCTCCAAATCTCGTCGAGCACCAGGTGCGACATGAAGCCCGCCATCACGGCGCCGGCCTTGAACAGCCGCATCGACACCGACTCCGACTCGCAAAGCAGGTAAGTGATTTCTCCGGCGACCAAACAGGCCGGCAAGCTGTGGAACATCCCGCGGTGCACGGTCAGCATCTTGAGAAGCGGCGTCATGCCGAAGCGAATCGCCGCATAAACCGTGATGCCCGCCAGCGCGATGCTATCGTGCGACCAGCCTTGCATGACCAAGTGATGGATCAACAGCATCGGCACGACGCTGGCAGTGAAGCCGATCGTTTCGCGCAATGGCCGGCCCGAGTCGCTGTCGAGATCGGGCAACATGCCCGACACACCGCACAGCGCGGCGCTTAAACACGAAACGCCGATCGGCACCTGGTACTGCAAATGGGCCACTGCGCCGTAGCCGATACCGACCAGGCTGCTGGTGGTGACGTGCGTTTTGAAGCCGGCCATGGGAGGTCCATCTCCTTGGGAAAGCGCGCTGATGTCGCGGCTCTTGGGCGCGCGGGGGCCGCGGAGTCGGGGAAATCTAATTGAGGGGGCGGCGACGCTCCAAGACCATTACGCCGGGTGTGCTCGATTGACCATCGCCCGGTCGCGGCCCCATAACCGCTGCCAGGCGGCCGGTCTACCCTGCCCTTCGTCGGTTGTCGGGGCGAAGCTATACTTCCGCACCCCCTTCCCACGGCCAAACGGGGGTGCTGGCAGCGGGGTGGATTTGGCCTGAAACCGCGTGCGGTGATTCGATGCAGGTTTACGACATCATCATGCTGGCAGTGCTAGCAGTCACGACCCTCTATGGCTTTTACCGCGGCATGGCCTGGCAGATCGCCTCGCTGGCCTCGCTGGTCGCCAGCTACTTTGTGTCGCTGCATTTCAGCCCGCAGTTGGCCCCGCTGTTCGGCCGCCAGGCGCCGCTGAACCGGTTCGCCGCCATGTTGGCGATTTATCTGGGGACTTCGCTGGCGATTTGGCTGGTGTTTCGGCTGGTCCGGCAACTGATCGACCGCGTCCGGCTCACCGAATTCGACCGCCAGGCGGGGGCCTTATTCGGCGCAGCCAAGGGGGTGTTGCTCTGTCTGGCGGTGACGTTTTTTGCCCTCTCGCTATCGGCCAAAGCGCGCGAGTCGATCTTGAGCTCGCACTCGGGCTACTACATCGCGCGGCTGCTCGATCAGGCCGAGGCGATCATGCCCCCGGAACTGCACCAGGTGCTCAATCCATACCTGCGACGGTTCGACGACCTGGACGAGGCCAAGCCCGGTGCCCCGCGCGCCGCGCGTAGGCCGCTGCCGGGCCGCGCCAG
Source organism: Pirellulales bacterium (assembly GCA_050184475.1). GTDB lineage: Bacteria > Planctomycetota > Planctomycetia > Pirellulales > JAEUIK01 > JAIESQ01. Next base: position 103,370 of record JBFXAH010000008.1, read on the forward strand.
ATCTTAATGATCGTGTCGCGCCGGCGGCACGGCGATCGACCCGTTGCCGCCGATCGGCCGACCCCCCTACAAACGGCACAGAGCAACCACGGTGGGGAAGGGACGCGACTGGCTTTGCACGGGTCCGGCCGTCGCCCCACGGCTTGCTGCTCTCGTCGGAGACCCTCGCGCGACGTCGCGACCGACGCTTCATCGGCAGCCTCGAACGGCCGTTCGACAGAGCCGTCGCCCTTGACGGCAGTGCTCCGCGTGAGGATTCTGGAACGCTCGCGCGGGCCGTCGCAGGGGCGTGTTTCGACGCGCCGCCGTGCAGGCGACTGAACGATGCCAGTCGCGGTCTGGCCGCCGAGAGCGGGGGGCAGCGCCGCGCGCGAGCAGCGACTATGTCACGGCGTTTTTTCTCGCCAAACCGAACATAAGAAACATTATCGGACGTTGCTCAGCGATGTTTGCAGGCAAGAAAGTCGTCGTCGTGATGCCGGCCTACAACGCCGCGCAGACCCTCAAGCAGACCTACGAAGAGGTCATGGCCCAGGGCGTTGTCGATCGTGTGATCGTCGTCGACGACGCCAGCCGCGATGAAACCGTGGCCATCGCCCAGGCCCTCCCCGACGTGCGCGTTCATCGCCATCCGCAGAATCGGGGGTACGGCGGCAATCAGAAAAGTTGCTACCGGCTGGCGCTCGAGGAGGGCGCCGACATCGTGATCATGGTTCATCCCGACTATCAGTACACGCCCAAGCTCATCCCGGCGATGGTGTCGCTGATCGGCAACGATTTGTATCCGTGCGTGCTCGGCTCGCGGATTCTGGGGGGGCACGCGCTGGCCGGCGGCATGCCGATTTGGAAGTACGTCGCCAACCGCTTTCTGACCGCCGCCGAAAACCTGCTCCTGGGAGCCAAGCTGTCCGAGTACCACACCGGCTATCGGGCCTTCCACCGCAGGTTGCTCGAGGAGCTGCCGCTAGACCAGAATTCCGACGATTTTGTCTTCGACAACCAGATGCTGGCCCAGATCTTCTGGTACGGCCACCAGATCGCCGAGGTCAGTTGCCCGACCAAGTACTTTCCCGAGGCCTCGTCGATCAACTTCCGCCGCAGCACGACCTACGGGCTGGGGTGCCTGGCGACGGCCGCGAAGTTCCGGCTGGCCAAGTGGGGGCTGATCCGCCCCAAGCTGTTCCCCCGGCGCCCCAATCGCGTCGAGCCGGCCATGACGGCCGCGAAGTAACCGCCGCTGCGCAAGGCCAGCCAGCGGCGCGATGCCGGAACCTTACCGCGTGATGGTCGCCGGTGCCTCGACGGGTGGCGCCGCGTCGGCTGGTTCGAGCGCCGCATCCCGGCCTTCGAGAAAGACCCCCATGCGGCGGAACTTGTCGTAGCGCCGCTCGAGCAGTTGGTCAATCGGCTGGCCGACGAGCTCGCGTAGCGCGCCGACCAGGTACATCTTCAAGCGGTTGGCCATCTGATGGTGATCGCGGTGCGCGGCTCCCAGCGGTTCGGCGATGACGTCGTCGACCACGCCTAGCGAGAGCAGATCTTTCGACGTGAACCGCAACGCGCGGGCCGCTTGCTCGGCATAGGCGCCGCTCTTCCACAAGATGCCCGAGCAGCCTTCGGGGCTGATGACCGAGTAATAGGCGAACTCGAGCATGGCGACCTTGTCGCCGATGCCGATGGCCAAAGCGCCCCCCGAGCCCCCTTCGCCGATGACCACGCAGATCACAGGCGTCTGCAGTCGCGACATCTCGAACATGCTCTCGGCGATTACGCGGGCCTGGCCGCGTTCTTCGGCGCCGATGCCTGGATACGCGCCACCCGTGTCGATGAACGCGATGACCGGCATGCCGAACTTGGCGGCCAGGTGCATCTTCGACATCGCCTTGCGATAGCCTTCGGGATGGGCGCAACCGTAGTTGCAGGCGGTGCGCTCCTTGAGGTTTTTGCCTTTCTCGTGACCGATGAACAGCACTTTGTATTCGTCGAGCTTGGCGAATCCGGTGCGGAGCGCCCGGTCGTCGCCGAACGCCTTGTCGCCGTGCAACTCGACGAACTCATCGAACATCAGGTGCAGGTAGTCGGTGGTCTTCGGCCGGTCCTGGTGCCGCGCGACTTGCACCACCTGCCATGGCAGCAGCTCGCTGTAGACTTTTCGCGTCAGCTCGGCCGTCTCGCGGCGCAGCCGGCGGATTTCTTCGCGAACTTCGGGAGATTGTTCCGCCGTGGCTTCGAGCTTGGTCAAGCGCTCTTCGAGTTCGGCGATCGGTCGCTCGAAGGCCAGGCCGAGTTTGGATGGGGCCATAGTGGTGTTGATCCGCTATCGGTTGACGTCGCCAAGCTCGCATCGCTGCTGCGGCGGGCACGTCGGGTTGGTGTTTTCGGTTTGACTTTGTTCGGCGGGCGCCGTGATCGAATCGTGTACCGCCTCCAAAGACTTCGTCGCCTGCGGGGGCGAAGCGGTCACATGGCCGCTGGTCGCGCGGGCTTTGGTCGCATGGCTTGGCGGCCGGGGGCTATCGCTCTGCGGCGTGAAAACGCGTTATCTGTTACTACTTAAGCAAATAGGTGGGAGTTTCGGCGAGATCAATTTGGCGGGCGGGAAGTTCATTGGAACTGGTTGCGCCACCAGCCGGGCGCAGCGGGCGATTTGCTCCGCAGCCCTTTACTATAGTACGGGCCGGCAGTCGAGTCTCCAGACCGATCCTCAGACAGTGTGGCTATCCAATAGCATCGGTCGAACGGGGCCAGTGATCTGCAAATTCCCCGGCGACTCCGCCGGGCCAGTTGCTAGCATCCATTTGCTAGCAACGCTTTAGGCGCTGGCCGCCTGCGGCGGGCGGGGTGTCTGCTTAAAGACCCGCAGCGAACGGAATTCCTGCAAAAACTGCTCCATCGAGTCGGGTCGCTTGTCGGGCTGCTTGGCCAGCATCCGGGTGATCAGGGCCGCGAATTCGGGCGTTACGTTACGGTTGGCTGCATCGGCCGACGGCGGGGGCGCGGCGAGGTGCTTGTTCAACAGCTCGTTGGAGCTGCCACCAGTGAACGGAGGTTTACCTGCTAGCAGTTCGAAAATCGTGCAGCCGAAGCTGTAGACGTCGGCCCGCTGATCGAGCGGTTTGGCCCGAATCTGCTCGGGCGACATGTAGCTGCGCGTCCCCTGGACTTTCGATCTTCCGGCAAACAGCTTTGCCAGACCGCTCTTGCGCTTCTCGGCCAGGGCAAAGTCGATCAGCCGCACGTCTCCCTTGGACGTGACGAGAAAATTCTCGGGCTTCACATCGCGGTGAATCCAGCCGCAATCGTTGAAGTAGGCGAGTCCCTCGGCCGCCTGCTCGACAATCTTGGGAACCAGCCAGGCCCAACTGTCGCCGCCACGGCGGATCAGCGTTTTCATGTTCGGGTGCGGAAAGAACTCCATAATCAGAAACGGAATTCCGCGGAAGTTATTGTACTCGTCGATGCGAATCACGCGCGGATGCCGCAAGCTGGCGCCGACCGCAGCCTCGTGCTTCATATAGCCGATATGCTCGCGGTCCTGCCGCTGATCGGGCAACAGCATCTTCAGCGCGCAACGCTCTTGCTTGGCGTCGTGCATGACTTCCCACACCTGGCTCGACTGACCGGTCATGACCAGGTTCAGCAGCCGGTAGGGCCCGATCTTGTCTTGTACCGTTGACACAACAAAAGCCGCGCTGGGAAGGGAATGCTTGCGGTGAACGGCTCGTAGGCGGGTGGGTGGTGCGAGCCGTCGAACTAAGGAGATTCTGAGCCGAGACGTTATTTTATTCACCTGCGCGATGGCCAACAACGATTTCGCCCCCCCGGCCCGGGAGTGTCTCGCCGTGGCGGGAGTGCTGAGCGGGAGCTCTCGATTCGCCCTGGGCCCGGTCATCGGTCACTTCGAGCCCCCCCTGCCCTGCCCCGGTCCATTGCCCGCGGTTTCGGCGTCGACTACAACGACGCGAACTTTGGCCTATCCCCTGCCGTGCTGGCCAGGAACCGACCCGCGAGTGAGAAGCCACGCATGCCCGAGCGTATGAAAGCCGCGCACATCGTCTCCCCGCGGCGGCTGGAAATTGTCGACGTGCCGGTTCCCAACCTGGACGAAATCCCTGGCGAACCGATCCTGGTGAAGCTGCACGCCGGCGTGCTCTGTGCATCGGACTTTCCGCGCTGGCAAGGGGGCGCGTTCAACGTCACCTTTCCGCGGCCGGTGGGCGATAGCCTGCACGAATGCGTCGGCGAAGTGGTCGCCAGCCGCTCTCCCAAGTTTCGCCCCGGCGATCTCACGCTGGCGATCCCGCCCGATCAGCGCGGGCTGAGCGAATTGTTCGTGGCCGACGGCTCGATGGCGGTGCCGCTTCCGGTGGTCCCCGGCTTTCCGCGCGAGCGGCTGATCTTGGGGCAACCGCTGGGAACGATCCTCTGGGCGGCGCGCAAGCTCCCCAATTTGCTGGGCCTCGACGTGGCGGTCGTCGGCCAGGGGCCGATCGGACTGATGTTCGATCACTTGCTGGCCAACATGGGCGCGCGGCGCGTCATCGCGCTCGACAGGATCGAACACCGCCTACAGGTGGCGCGCAGGATGAAAGCCACGCACTCGGTGAACGTCGGCGACGGCGATCCGGTCGCGGCCGTGCGCGAAATCACCGACGGTCTCGGCGCCGACGTGGTGGTCGAAGCGGTCGGCCATCAGGTCGAATCGGTCCACCTGGCGATCTCGCTGGTCCGCAAGCACGGCACCGTGTTGGCGTTCGGCGTCCCCGACGAGCAGTTCTACCCGCTCCCGGTGTGGGACCTAATGCTGCAGAACATTCGCTTCATCTCTTCGATCCACCCGCAAGTGGAGCGCGACTTACCGCTGGCGTTGGCGATGATCTTGGAAGGTCGCATGGACGTCGCGCCGCTGGTCACGCATCAATTCGCCTTCGAGCAATCGCAGGCGGCCTTTGAGCTGGCGGTCGAGCGGCGCGACAATCCGATCAAGGTGTTGCTGACGAGCGACACTTCGAGCTGGGAGAAGCAGCCGGAGCTAAATCCTTAGCTCACGCGCGCGGTCTTCGCCACTTCGCCCCCCCCTGCCCTGCCCCAGCACGCGCTCGTATACCCGGCGAATTTCCCGCGTCATGTGCAAGTGATCGAAGCGCTGTCGGCAGCGCTCGCGCCCCGCGCTGCCCAAACGCTCGCGCAGCGCCGGGTCGGCCGCCAGATCGACGATCGCCCCGGCCAGCGGTTCGACCGACTGCGGCGGCAACAAGTAGCCGGTCTCGCCAGGCAACACCACTTCGCGCGCGCCGTCGATGTCGTAGCTCACCACCGGTTTGCCGGCCAGCAGCGCTTGAGGCAACGTGCGCGCGAGCCCTTCGCGCAAACTCGTATGGACAAGCAGGTCCATGGCCCCCAGGTAAGCGGGTATCTCCGTCGGCGGCACCAGGCCGGCGAAGCAGAACTTGTCGGCCAGCCCGCGGCGGGCGATTTCGGCCGTGAGCTGATCGCGCAAGATGCCGTCGCCGACCAGCAGAAACCGCACGCGCGGATCGCGCGCGACCACTTGCTCGGCAGCCGCGATCAGGTACTCGTGCCCTTTGAGATGAAACAGGCGGGCGATCTTGCCCACCACGACATGCTCGGGGGCGTAGCCGAGTCGCGCCCGCATGGCGGCGCGATGATCGTCGGCTGCCAGGAAGGGCTCGATCTCCATGCCACTGTAGATCGTCGTAAAGCGGTCGCGCGGCGCCACGTCGGCGGCGACCATCAAGTCGGTCATGGCGTCTGCCACCGAGATGAAGGCGTCGGTGCGCCCCGCCGCCCACCGTTCGCAAGCTTGATAGAAGCGGCGCGACGCCGCGCCCTGATAGGCGTGCCACGGCGCGCCATGCACCGTGTGCACGATCGCCGGCACGCCGAGCGCGCGGGCTGCCGCGCGCCCCAGAATTCCACCTTTGGCACTGTGCGTGTGGACGACTTGCGGGCGGAACTTGTCCAGAGCCTTCTTCAGGTGGCGATACGCCGTGGCGTCGCGCAGCGGATGAATTGCGCGGCGCAGCTCGGGAATAATCTCTGTCGGCACCTGCCGGGCCGCGGCGCGCTCGAGCAAACTCCCTTCGGGCCCGAGCGGAGGGCCGGTCACCAGTAGCACGTCGTCGCCATGCTCTCGCAGCAGATCTTCGCAGTTGAGCAGCGTATTTTCCTGCGCTCCGCCGAGAATCAATCGCGTGATGACGTGAGCGATCCGCATGGTGTTATTTTAGTTCCCCCTCACCCCCAACCCCTCTCCCACCAGGGGAGAGGGGAGAATCCGTGATGTCTGGAACGTCTGCACCCCCCTGCCCTGCCCCGTCGCCAGTCGGCTGTTCGTAGTCGACGCGCAGCAGGAATAGTCCCTGGGGGGGCGCCGTGGGTCCGGCCGCGCGGCGATCGAGCGCGGCCAGCGCCTCGGCCGGCCAGTCGATCGGCCGTGCGCCGCGCCCGACTTCGACCAGTGTGCCGACGATCGCGCGGACCATGTTGTAGAGAAAACCGTCGGCCTCGATCTCGATCGTGATCAGCCGCCCTTCATCGCCGGTGGCCAGTTTCAAGGGCAACACGTCGCGGGCCGTGACCTCATGGGCGGCACGGGAGCGACCCCCCTGCCCTGCCCCGCCGCGCTCGACCGACAATGCGAAGACCGTGCGGACACTGGTTTGCTTGTTCGGCCAGTGCGATTCGAAACTGCGAAAGTCATGTCGGCCGATGAGCGGTTGTGCCGCCGCGCGCATGGCGTGGACGTTCAATTGGCCGAAGACGTGCCAGGCGTAGTGTCGCGCGAAGATGTCGCGCACCGGCCCGTCGTAAAGCAGATAGCGATAGCGCTTGCGGACCGCGTCGCGAATCGCGTGAAAGCCGGACGGGGCATCTTCGACGTCGCGCACCACGATATCGGCCGGTAGCCGCGCGTTCAGGGCCGAGCGAACGGCGTCGACGCCGAGTTGCGAATTCGTCTCGACGCTGACGACTTGCCCCAGTGCGTGCACTCCAGCGTCGGTCCGGCCGCTGGCAGCGGTGCGCACGGTCTCGCCGGTGACCTGCTGCCAGGCGGTTTCGAGCGCGGCTTGCACGGTCGGCTGGTCCGGTTGCACTTGCCAGCCGGCGTAGGCCGTGCCGTCGTAGGCCAGCACTAGCTTGAGCGTGCGCATAGTGAGAAGTTCGACGGACGTCGGCAGCGCTATCGGCGGTGGGCTACCGCGCGGCGGCGGTCTGGCGGGCACGGCTCAGCAACAGTTCGGCGATCTGCACGGCGTTGGTCGCTGCCCCCTTGCGGAGGTTGTCGCTCACGCACCAGAAGGCCAATCCGTTGGGGCTCGACAGGTCTTCGCGAATTCGCCCGATGAATGTCTCGTTGCGGCCATCGCAGGTGCTAGGCATCGGGTACTGCTTCGCCTCGAGATCGTCGACCACCACCAGCCCCGGCGTGGCGGCGAATAACTCGCGGGCCGCGGCGACCGACAGCTTGCGCTCGGTCTCGACCAGGATGCTCTCGCTATGGCAGTTGGCGACCGGCACGCGCACGCAAGTCGGGCAGACTTGGATCGATTCGTCGCCGAGGATCTTCCGCGTCTCGCGGACCATCTTGATCTCTTCCGACGTATAGCCCTGCTGCTTCGACGAACCGATTTGCGGAATCAGATTGAAGGCGATCGGATAGGCGAAGGTCTCGTATTGGTATTGGTCGCCCGCCAGGTGGGCGCGGCTCCCTTCTTCCAGTTCGCGCGCGCCCGACAAGCCGGCCCCGCTCGTGGCCTGATAGGTGCTGACGATCACGCGCCGCACCCGGGCCGCGTCGTGCAACGGTTTGAGCGCCTGCACCATTTGCGTGGTCGAACAGTTGGGGCTGGCGATGATGCCGCGATGATTGTCGACCGCCTCGGGATTGACCTCGGGAATCACCAGCGGCACCTGCGGGTCCATTCGCCAGTAGCCGCTCTCGTCGATGACCACGGTGCCGTGCTGGACGGCCGCCGGCGCGAAATCGCGGGCGACTTCATCGGGCGTGCTACCGATCGCCAGGTCGATGTCGGCGAAGGCGTCGGGCGTCAACTCTTCGATCGTGTGCTGCCGGCCGCGAAAGCTGATCTGGCCCCCGGCCGAACGCCGCGAAGCCAGAAACTTGACTCGCTCGATGGGGAACGCGCGCTCTTCCAACAGAGCCAGGATGATCCGACCGACGGCGCCGGTGGCCCCGACGATGGCCAAAGATTCGTACACGCTTCCTTCTCCCGTTTGAGCGTAATTGACCGGCCTGGCGCCCGCGAGGTTCGCGACGAGCGCCGAATAAACCAATATACGTCGCGAGCCGCCGGGCCGTAAGGAGCGGTCGGGGCTTCACCCGGAGTGAGTGCCGCGGTCCTGGTCGCCGAAGCGCGCAAACCGCCGTCGAACTTGGTTAAGGGTGATCGTAAGCAGCAGCGCGCAACCGGGCGCAAACAACCACCAGTTCAACTGTCGCTCGCCGATCTGACACCAGCCGTCCAGACCCTTGATCCAGACAACCTTCTCGGGACCACAGACCGTGAAGTCTCCCGCAAAGAATGGCTCGGAATAGCGCCAGACATGAGTTGGTTGGGCTGCAGTCAAAGCCACAACCGCAATGATGCCGAAGGCATGTCGCAGAGTGAATTGACGCCAGTAGCGAACAGCCCGACCATCCATGCCGGCAGTGTACTGATGGTACTTGCGGCAGGATACGCCAGTTCCCTCGCGCGGCGCTACCCGACTTTCGACGTCGGATTGCCGCGAGGGCGGCGCGTGCGGACCGTCGGTGGCGTGGACGAGGCCGCCGATGCGCCGGTGGCCGTCGGGGTCTGCGCTTTACCGCGATTGGCCGCAGGCGATCTCTCCTCCGCGGAGATACCCCCCTGCCCTACCCCTTCGATGACGCGGCGCACCACCCACGGCGAGATGAACGCCGCGTTGCCGATCAGCATCACCAGCCCGAAGGTGATCATGCCCAGCCCAAAAGCGATCCCCAGGTGAAGCGGAATGGCCAGAGCCAACACGATTGGGCGGGTGAGGCGCGGCCAGACCAACGCGCAGTACGAAACTTCCCAGGCGATGGTCACGTGCGTCATCACGGCCACGGTCAGCGGCCACGTGGCCAGCCAGGTGAGTTCGATCGATTGATACTCGAGATTGGCCACCGCCCCCCACAGGGCGCTGCCGTTCCACCAGGCCGGACCTTGCAGTTTCGAGATGCCGGCGAAGAAGTAGATCACGCACATGTGCAACTGCATGAGCCGCGTGGCGACGTTCGCACCCACGCTCGGAGGTACCGGCAAGTCGGCCGCGTCTCGGTGCCGCGTCGCCAACCAGCGATCGACCGAGTAGCGCGCCCCGCAAGGGCCAAACATCAAGTACATCGCCAGCAGGCCATTGATCTGGTCGAGGCCGAACAAGCTTCCCGGCAGGCGATTCACGTACGAGACGGTGATCAGCCAGGCAAGCACCGACACGATCCGGCTATGCCAGCCGATTGTCAGCATGGCGAACACCACCAGGGCGGCGATGTGCACGGCCCAGAGCATTTCCTCGGAGTTGATCAGCCAGAAGTAGCTCCAGGCGAACGAGGTCTCGCCCGACATCGAGTTGAGATACGTCTGCACGGCCTCGGCCTGCAGCCAACTGTTGGGCCCGAGAAAGTCGTCGAGCCCGCGCGTCCACACCAGGTGGGTGTAGAACAGCATGGCGCCGGCGAGGATGCGAATCAGCGACAAGGTCGCCGGGTCGACAGCCGAGAACCAGAAACGGTCCCAACCGGCCACGGCGCCGCGCGCCAATTCGCGACAGTAGTCCGTCAGCAGGCGAATCATAGGTCTTCCGCCGTGTAGCTCTTCGAAAACAGTTCGACGTATAACGACGCGTCGGAGAGCGTCTTCACGCGCTGCTGGGCGATCTCCTGCGGGAACGGCAGGTTATGCCGCACCAGCCGCAGGGTGACTCGCTGGGCATTGTGCTTGCGCAGCAGGTGCGTGGCATACGAGCGGCAATAAGCATCGAACAATGCTTGCTGCGCGGCGAGGAATTGCTGCGCGCTTTCCGACGGCGGTAGTGCCTCGCGGCCAGGCACCGCTTCGATTCCGGCCAGTGCGTCGCGACGCTGCGCGGCTGCGGTCGTCGCGGTGTCTCCCCCGGCCGGCGGCGACGCCATGGGGGCGTCGCCATTCACGTTGCCATACAGCATGTTCAGGAATTCGGTGAGCATGAAGTGGCGGTGGTACAACAACCGCGGCTGCTCTTCCTTCAAGTTCGGGATTTCGCCCGCGAATGTATCGCCGTTGGGCAATTCGACTTCGTAGCGCACCAGGTGGCTGGGCCCTGGTTCGGGCGCGAAGAAGTGATAGCCGTGATTCAGAAACGTCGCTTCGACGTAGGGGCGGAAAACTCGCCACATCCCCTGAGCCAGCGGCGAACCTTCGATCGACCAGGGGCAAACGACCAGCGCCGTGACGTGCAGCGCCAACAGCACGCTGAGCACGATCTTCAGCGGAGGGCTGATCCGCGTCGTCGGCCCAGCGGCCGCCGGGGAGTGTCGGGAGTCGGCCATCGTGCGCGATCCTTCGTCAAGCGGCTAGTGGCGAGCCAGGCGTCGGTCGTCGTTGCGGCGACCCACGGCCACGGCCGGTACGATGCGCCTTATCGCGGGCAAAGGCAATCCCCGCTCGCCTGTCGCACTTATCGACCGACCGCGGGTGTCGATCGATTTGCAGAAAACAAGAAAACCCTCGCACGGGTTGGGTCCCGTGCGAGGGTTATGACTTTCGTGCGTTCGGTCCCGGTCGCAGCGAAAGCTTGCCCGTGGGGCGAGCTTTCAGTGCGGCGGAGCCGCGTTCTCACAAGCGGGGCTGCTAATTAGCCCGGCTTGTAACTAGCGAGCCGAAGCCACGCTGTCGGCGTCGAACTCGATCGCCAGGTCGCGATCTTCTCCACCGATCAGCGAGATCGTCGATTCCTTGGTGAGCGTCTGGCCGTTGCGGGTCAGCTCGACACGCACGGTGTAATCGTTCCAGCTCTCACCGTTGGTCAACCGCGTGGTGGTGAACTCACGCGACTCGCCGGTGCTTTGGGTTTCCTTGCCGGCCAGGAAGACCTTGGCGTCGGCCGGAACCTGCAGCCGCAAGGTGGTCGAAACCGGCTTGGCAGCGACGCGATCGTCGCCCACCTGCTGATCAAAAGCGAACTCGAGGCTCGCCCGCTGGCCGCTGGTCAGCACGATTTGCTTCGTGTCGACGACCTTCTTGCCTTCGCGGACAACTTCGGCACGCACTTCATAAGCGTAGTTGGCACCACGGCGCAGACCGCGCGAAACGAACCGTCGCTCGCTTCCCTGGCTGCTCGTGACGGCGCCGTTGACATAAACCTTGGCGTCGGTCGGCACCCAGACGTTCAGCAGCACCGCATCGGCGCCCAGGCCAGCCGACGGCGTAACGCCACCTTCAGCAGGCATGGTGTCGTCCGCGGGGACCGTGCCGTCGGCCGGGGGCATGCCGCTCTCTTGCGGGACGGCGCCATCGGGCACGACGTGATAGCCGTGGCTACCGCCGCTCGAGCCGCCGCTGGAACCCCACGAACCCGACGAACCGCCCGAGCTACCGCCGCTCGAGCCGTAGTAATAGACGTATCCGCCGCTCGAGCCATGCGAGCCCGAGCTGCCGCCACTGGAACCCCACGAGCCGGACGATCCGCCGCTCGAGTGGTGCCAACGACGATGGTGTCCGCCCGACGAGCCCCACGAACCGGAGCTGCCGCCGCTGGAACCCCATGAGCCCGAGCTACCGCCCGAGCTTCCCCAAGACCCCGACGAACCATGTCGGCGCCAGAACGCCTTAGCTTCGGTGGCATCGGCAGCGAAAATCGCCAGCCCAACGCCTGCGAGGGTCAGCAGTCGTGTGAACGTCATGCCAGCCATCTGTTTGTTGCTCCCCAAAAAGGCTTCGAAGATTGACTTTGGTGTGCGTTCTTACCGTCAGAACATAGCAACCGTAGCTTGCAATTCAAGAAACTGCGTAGTTTTTTTTGATCGCGGGATGTGCGAATTTCGCACAAGATATAACGGTTGCTATTGACAAAATCGGACCTATTTGAGCTATGCAAAGCACCGTTTTGCTTGCCCAGTCAGCCTAATCGCTATAACCGGCAACTGGCGTTGGGCCGGCCCGTGCGGCTCGCTAGACTCGTCCACCCGCCGCGCGCGACCCCCCCCTGCCCTACCCTGTTGTGCCCACCCCCAAGGTCTTGGAGCCAGGCGACGTTGCTAGCAGCACGACCATCGCACCACGAGTCTCGGGGAGCCGCGCCCCTGCCCCGCCAGGCGGCACGACCCGGTCGCGCATCCCCCTTGCGCCGCTGGCCATGGCAGTTGTTGGCGAGCGCCGGCCTGCTGGGTGCGATCGGACTGGCCGCCATCGCCCGCAGCCAGTCGCTGGCCGACGGCGCGACGAACTTCTGGTCGATGCAGCTTGTGTGGTGGTGCGTGGCGATCGCCGTCGGCGGGGCTCTCACCACGGTGAGCAGTCAGCTCGTGTGGCGCTGGAGCTACGTGGCCTTCGCCGGCACGCTCGTGCTGCTGGCGTTGGTTTTCTTGTTCCCCGCCCGCTATGGCGCCCATCGCTGGGTCCGCTTTGGAGCGGTGGGTGTGCAGCCTTCGGAACTAGCCAAGATTGCCTACGTCCTAGCGCTGGCCCGCTACCTGATGTACCGCGACAACTACCGCCGGCTGCGCGGGCTGCTTTGGCCACTAGTGCTGACGCTCGTCCCGCTGGTGCTCGTGCTGCGCGAGCCCGACCTGGGGACGGCGCTGGTGTTCGTGCCGCTGTTGTTCGCGATGCTGTGGGCGGCCGGCGCGCGATTGCGCGACCTGGCGGTCGTGGCGCTCGTGGGGCTATTGACCGTGCCGGTGTTGGCCTCGCAGATGAGTCGCGAACAGCGCTCGCGCATCACGGCGCTGGCCGAACAGACGGGGCCCGGCGAGCGGCCCAGCGACGACGGCTACCATCTGCATCAATCCAAGCAGGTGATTGCCCTGGGGGGCATCTGGGGGAGCGCCGCGACCGGACAATGGGTCGACGATGCTGGCGCCTATCGCCTGCCGGTCGCGCACAGCGATTTCATTTTCTCGATCGTGGCCGAACGCTTCGGACTGGTGGGGGCCGGCGTGGTGCTGCTGTTGTACTGGTTGCTGGTGACTGCCTGCGTGCGAATCGCGGCCGGCACGAACGATCCTTTCGCGCGGCTGGTGGCCGCCGGCATTGCCACGCTGCTGGCGGTCGAAGTAGCGATCAACACGGCGATGACGGTCGGACTGGCGCCGGTGACCGGCTTGTCGTTGCCGCTGATGAGCCACGGCGGCAGCGGGCTGGTGGCGCACGTCGCGGCGCTGGGGCTATTGGTTCGCGTGGCGCTGCGCGATGAGTTGGACGTGTCGCCGGCGCCATTCCGCTGGTCGCCGGGATAACGGCTGCGCGATAAAGCGACTTGCCCAGCCTGGCGAACATTGGATCGTCGCGTCCGTAGACATAGCTTTTCGGAAACAAGGTTGGATAGACCTCGCGAGTCCACTCCTCAACCTCAAGGCGTTCGTCTTCGGGATTCATGAGTATCGGATAATAGAGGAAGTCGCGCACGCGCTGTTGCACGGCGGGCGACTCCTTGGCGATCACGTCGGCATATGCGTCGATGCCAAATTGCTCGCCGAGGTTGAGCAGGCTGCTCCAAATAACCTGCCCGTAGCAGCGGGCGTTGTCGTCAAACTCTTTGAACTTCGTCGAAAAGGCGAAGAAGCGACCCAGCGCGCTGGCGTCGCCTTCGTAAGCGCGCTCCATTTCAGGGAGCAAGTCCAAGCCTTCGGCCTTGGCAAACCTGGCCAAGTGCTCGACGTCGGCATTTTCGACGCGCCCGAAGGGATGGCCATCCGACGTGTCGAGCGGATCGACGCCACAGATCGTCGAAAGGACCAGTAGCGCGCTCGGTAACATTGCGACACCCTCCTTGAACGACAGATTGCTATGCCTCGTGTTGCCGGGGGATTCGATGTCAAGGTTCGATTGAGAAGTTTTCCGCGCGCAGTGCGCGGCGCCACGCGCGGCCAGCCAACTGCACAGGCGAAGGCTGGCACCATGCGACGTCCTGCACCGCTTACGATTCCTGGGCCCTTTCGGCGTAGAACGCGCGATAGAGATCGGGGCGACGATCGTTCCAGTTCATCGTCGTGCCGGTCCGGCGATGCCGTCGCAACAGCTCCACGTCAACATCGTGAATCAGAATGGTCTCGATGTTGGGCGTCCCCTCGGCGGCCACGCCATCGCGCGAGAACGAAAAGTCGATCGGCGTGAAGATGCCCGACTGCGCGTAGTGGATGTCGACATTCTCGACGAACGGCAGATTGCCGACGCAGCCGGCAATGGCCACGAACTGGTGATTCTCCACGCAGCGGGCCTGCGCGCAGGTGCGCACGCGCAAGTAGCCCTGCCGGGTATCGGTGTTGAACGGGACGAAGATGATGCTCGCCCCCTGGTCGGCGGCCAGTCGGCCCAGTTCGGGGAACTCGATGTCGTAGCAGACGCAAATCGCCACCTTGCCGCAGTCGGTGTCGAACACTTCGAGCCGATCGCCGGGCTGCACTCCCCACCAGCGCCGCTCGCTGGGCGTGATGTGGAGCTTGTATTGCTTGCCGATCGTGCCGTCGCGGCCGAACAGATAGGCGACGTTGAACAGCTTGTCGTCTTCGACGACGAAGTGCGTGCCGGGGATCACGTTCAGGTCGTACTTGACCGCCAGCCGGTTGAACAGCTCGAGATAGTCCTCGGTGTATTCGGCGATCTGCCGCGCCGCCATGCCGGGGCGCATCTCGTCGAGCAGGCACATCAGTTGCGTGGTGATCATCTCGGGAAACAGCACGAAGTCGCACTTATAGTCGCTGGCGACGTCGATGAAATACTCGCACTGCCGCGCGAACTCGTCGAAGCTGTGTATGGTGCGCATCTGATATTGCACCACGCTCAGCCGCACCGATTCGACCGCGTGGAACTTGCGCTTGGCGCCGGGACGATAGTCGAGATTCACCCATTCGAGAAACGCCGCCCAACCGCGTGAGTCGGAATCGGACGGAAAATAGTTCGGGATCAGGCCTCGCAGCACGAAGCCGTTGGCGGTCTGCGTCGTCATCACCGGGTCGACGAGGTTCTTGTTCATCACCGCTTCGGCATATTCGCGGGCCGACATCTTGTCGGCGTGCTGTCCGTAGCCGGGCAACCGGCCGGCGATGATGATGCGCGCCAGGTTGCGCTCGCGGCACAGTTCCTTGCGGGCGTCGTAGAGTCGCCGCGCCAGTTTCAGCCCGCGGAACTCGGGGTCGACCATGATCTCGATGCCGTAGAGCGTGTCGCCCGAGGGATCGTGATTGCGGATGTAGCCGCCGTCGGCGATGACCTTCCAATCGTGCCACTTCGAATACTGACTGAAGTCGACGATCAAGCTGCTCGACGAGGCCACGAGCCGACCATCGATCTCGATCCCCAGTTGTCCCTCGGGAAAGACGTGCAACTGGCTGGCGATCTGATCGCGCGACCAGGTTTGCATGCCCGGAAAGCACTTGGCCTGCATCGCCACCAGGGCGTCGAAGTCGTCCAGGGTCAACTGACGCAGGCGTACGCGCGTTTCGAATTCTTTCAGGTCGATTTCCATTCCGGTTCCTGTTCGCTGAACGGAGAGGCCCGCAGTCGTCGCGCGACGTTCCCCGCGCCCCGGTTCATGCCCCTTCGCGCGGCCTGCGACCGAGCCAGGGGACAATCGCCAGGCCCAGCACCGACGGCACTACCATCATTATAAACGTCGGCCCAAAGCCAAATCGCACGGCCAATTGGCTCGCCAGGTAGGTTGAGCCCGCCTCGCAAGCGTTGGTGGCCCCCGTCATGGTGCTAAAGAGCGTAGCTTTCCAGCGGGCCGCCGCCAGATCCATGAACAACGCGTACGACGAAGCGGTGAACGTGCCGACCGCCGCATACTGCAGCGTGATGATGCACCAACGCCACGCCATCGGCCCCGATCCGGCAAAGGTCTGGACCAGGCCAAGCGTCACGCCCAGCGCGATCAGGGCCGCCAACGCACACCAGGTGACGCGCACGTGCCCGAAGCGATCAGAGATTCGCCCGCCGGCCAAGGCGCCGATGGCCAAGGCCAGCGGCGCGGGGACCAACTTAAAGAATCCCACCGACTCGAGCGTCACCCCCACGTCGATCAGGTAGGGGCCGAGCAAGGCCCCCACCCCCTCGTAGGCGGCGCCGCCGATCAGCGCGAACGCCAGCGCCAACCAGGTGCGGTAGTCGCGGACGATTGCCAGCCAGTCCGAAGCTCGCGTGGGGCTGCCGGCGTCGCTGGCCGGCACATCGGACTCTGAGGTCGGGCGACCTTCGGCTCGCGGCCGCCAAAGTGCCAATAGGGCCGCGGCCGACCAGAGCACCGCGACCAACATGGCGATCGTCGTCGCCAGCGAGACGCGCGCGAGAACGTACAGCGCGCCTCCGCCGAACAGCGCTCGCCCCAGCAGCATGCCGGCCTGCATCCAGCCGTTGACGCTCCCGCGCGATTGCGGCTCGATCGTCGAGATGCACAGCGCGTCGATCGACACGTCTTGCGTGGCGGCGGCCAGCGCATGCACCAGCAGCACCGCGATCATCCAGGGAAAGTGACGCTCGGGATCGAGAAGCGCAAACAGCGCGAGCGTCCCCCCCATCACCGCCTGGGCCGAGATGACCCAGCGACGATACGACCACCACGGCGACGACCAGTCGACCAGCGGCGCCCACAGCCATTTCAACGTCCAGGGCACCAGCAGCAGGGCCGTGATCGAGCCGATCCGATCGACCGCCATCCCCTCGCTTTTCCAGTACGCAGGCAAGGCTCCCCAGAGCAAACCGATTGGCGCCCCCTCGCAGAAGTAGAGCAAGGCAAAGAACCACTTGCGTCGATCGGCCAGCGGTGTCAGCCAGGCTTGCGTTGCGATCGTTGCTCAACTCCCAAGAAGGAATCGGCCTGGAGAGGGACGCAGCATACGACTATTTGTACCCGGCCATGTCCTCGAGCCGTAGCAGAATGATCGAATTGATGCCGATGACGCGCAGCGCCGGCGTGCTGCTCCGTTGCTGCGGCGAGGCACCGCGGCCCACGAATTTCAGCGTGTGTTGGCCGGCGTCGAGCTTATGCAGATCGAAGCTGATCCAGGTCCAGTCGCTCCCGGTGTTGCAGAAATCGATCTCCGGGCCAATCTCCTGTCCGTCGAGCTGCGGCTGGTAGCGGGCGCCGAACACCGAGTACATCACGACGGCCGAAAGTTGGTAGCGCCCCTTCTCGGCGACGTCGAAATCGAATTCCAGCTCGCCGCTGGCTTTCCCAGGCGCGTAGACCACGCCGGTGTCCGACGTGTTTAACAGCAGTTGCGGCTTGGCCCGCATTTTGAGGTCCTTGGCGGCCAGCACCCGGTACGGGGCCACGCGCTCGTTGGCCGGCGGCAACGGCTCTTCGCAGACGACCGCCGGCGTCTGGTACCAGAAGGCCACGGAGCTGAGCCAATCGGGCCGCTCCTCGAACGAAGCCACTTGCACGCCGGCGTCGGAGAAGATGCTCCCGCGGTGCTCGATGGCCACCTTCAGCGACTTGCGAAAGCGAACCGGATCGGTGAGGTGCCAGCGATAGGCGGTCACGCGGTCGCCGGGGAAAACCCCTTCCCAGAGCGACACGCCGTAGAACGGAGTCGCGAACTGCCGGAACCCCCAGGCGTCGTTGAAGTAGTCTTCGGTGCCGGTGCCGCGCAGCGAAGGGGTT
The DNA here is from genome assembly GCA_050184475.1 of Pirellulales bacterium. GTDB lineage: Bacteria > Planctomycetota > Planctomycetia > Pirellulales > JAEUIK01 > JAIESQ01. The sequence continues at coordinate 121,220 of JBFXAH010000008.1, forward strand.
TGCTCGCCGTCGATGTAGAAGCGATCGTCCCCTTCGCCGAACCAACCGGTCTTCACCTGGTGCGCCGAATAAACCGTGCCGACGTAATTCCCGGCGCCTTCCGTTTCCAGCAGGGTGTAGTCTCCCGGTTTTGCCGGCATCGCCTGCCGATAGCGCGCGTGGAAGTAGAGCACGTCGTCGGCAAGTTCCGGCAGCTTCTCCCAGTCGAGATAGTAGTAGAACGTTGCTTTGCCATGGTCCGTGGCTTCGTTAGTCAGCGTGACCTTAGCGCTTTTGCGAAACGGCATTCGCCAGAAGCAAGCCCTCGATCTTCCGTAAGACGATACCGAGACCGGCAGCGACTGAAACGAAGCGTTCGCCCCGTGGCCGACGCCAAAGAAATCTCCCAGGGGGGCTTCAACGCTCGGCTTGCCCGCTCCATCCCAATAGATGCGCAAGACCAGCGAGCGGCCCGAAAAGGGATCGGTCGAGGCCACGGTGTTCCAGAAGTGCGTGATCGCTCCCGGGCCTTCGAGTTCGGCCAGCACCAGCGTCTCGCCGGCGCCGACGGTGTGAGCGTCGCCGTTCTTCGCCAAATCGGGGTTGGCGCTCGACACCCGGCGCGACTCCGCGTCGCTGGCTACAGTCAACGCCTCGAGCAACTGGCTGCCAGGCACGCTTGGCAGGCGGGCCGGGGCGTCGTCCGATTGGCCCATCGCGCTGGCGCAGCAGCTCGCGGCGACGGCGGCCGCGATCGCCGAGCGGAAAGCTGCTCGCGTGACGGTTGCAATTGTCCGCATCGTTGTCGTTGCTCCTGGAAAAGGGCCGCGCGTGCGTTCCACGGCAAAGCGCGGTCGTTTACTAGAAGCAGTTTCAAAACCCGGCGGGGTGCCACTGCTGGCTTGCCCAGCAGTGAACAGCTCGACACAGCACTGCTAGACGAGCTAGCAGTGGCACCCGACTTCGGTTCAATGCAGGTTTGAAACTGCTTCTAGCCACTCGATTGAGCCGCCGTACAGTGACGGGCGCTCAATAGCTGCGATGAGCTGCCAGGATAAGCAGCCAGGCAAGGCAGGCCAAGTAAGGGTGAGACCGATCTGCAAGTGCATCGCCCGCTGAGCGCTAGCGCCGCAACCACTTCGGCAGCGCCAGCGAATCGCTCAGGTCGCGCCAAAAAACTCGCTGGCGACGCGCGCCTCGTGTATCGTTGACAGTTCGAACGCGGCGACGGCGCGTGAACCTGCGCCTGTCGCGAACCTCCCACGTCCGACTGGCTACTCGATCGCTCGGAGATATCGCCCGTGCCAGTACCTTCGAACACGACAACTGCCAGCCGCGGGCCAATAGCCACTCGTCAAACCAGCGCTCGGTGCCTGCTGCGTCGCCGCTGGGCGGTGCTTGCCGCGATGGCGGTCGCCGCGGCGCTGGCGCGGAAATCCGCGGCGGCGCGCCCGGCCCAACTCCCCAATATCGTCGTCATCTTCTGTGACGACTTGGGCTACGGCGACTTGGGGGTCTACGGAGCCCAAGGCTACACAACGCCGCACCTCGACCAGATGGCCGCCGAAGGGATTCGCTTCACGCGGTTCTATGTCGCGCAAGCAGTCTGTTCGGCGTCGCGGGCCGCCTTGCTCACCGGTTGCTATCCGAACCGCGTCGGCATTCAAGGCGCGCTGGGGCCGCGCTCGATGGTCGGCATCCACGACGACGAAATGACGCTGGCCGAACTGGTCAAGCAACGCGACTACGCGACCGCTATCTTCGGTAAATGGCACCTGGGGCACCTGCCGCAGTTTCTCCCCACTCGCCACGGCTTCGACGAGTACTTCGGGTTGCCCTACTCGAACGATATGTGGCCCTTGCATCCTGGCTATCTGCATTTGCCCCCCGAACAGCGCAAGCGGCGCGGGTTTCCCGACCTGCCGCTGCTGGAAGACGAGTCGGTGGCGATCACCCCCGTGGCGCCGGCCGAGCAGAACATGCTCACCACCTGGTACACCGAGCACGCGGTGCGGTTCATCGAGCGTCATCGCGAGCAGCCGTTCTTTCTCTACGTGGCCCACAGCATGCCGCACGTGCCGTTGCACGTCAGCGAGAAGTACCGCGACAAGACCGAGCGCGGTCTGTTCGGCGACGTCATCGAGGAGATCGACTGGTCGGTGGGCGAGATCTTGAAGACGCTGCAAACCACCGGCTTGGACGACCGCACGTTGGTGATCTTCACCTCCGACAACGGGCCGTGGCTCAACTACGGCAATCATGCCGGCTCGGCGGGCCCGCTGCGCGAAGGGAAAGGGACGAGTTGGGAAGGCGGGATTCGCGAGCCGTTCATCGCTCGCTGGCCTGGCGTTATTCCGGCCGGCAAGGTCAGCGACGAGCCGGCGATGACGATCGACCTGTTGCCAACGATCGCCCGGCTGATCGACGCCAAACCGCCTGAGCACCAGATCGACGGCCTCGATATCTGGCCACTGTTGATCGGCACCGAGGGGGCGAAGAACCCGCACGAGGCCTACTTCATCTACTACGCCAACAACCAACTGCAAGCGGTGATCGATGGGGCGTGGAAACTCTATTTGCCGCACACCTATCGCACGCTGGCCGGCCGGCCCGGCGGCCGCGACGGCCAACCGGTCGACTACGAACAGCGCACCCTCGAGCAGCCGGAGCTGTACAACCTGGTCGATGATATTGGCGAGCAGACCGACGTCGCCGCGATGCACCCGGAAGTCGTCGCGCACTTGCTGAAGCTGGCCGAGCAATCGCGCGAAGATCTGGGCGATTCACTCACGCACCGCCAGGCCAGCGGAGCCCGCCCACCCGGCCGCGTGGCGGAACCGCAGTGATCGCCAGGTAACTTTGAATAGACACGCGCGAAGGCGCCTTACCGCCACCAGCACCAACTGCGAGGGCGTGACGCTTCGATGGCGTAACCACGGGCGACGAGCGCCGTGAGCAAGGCCTCAAAGCTGAGCGGCCAGAAGACAAACGGCCGTTTGTCGGGCCACTTGGGATGTTCGAACTCGAGCCCGCTGCCGAACAGCCCGCGGCGAAGGAAGAGCTTCAATTGCTCGTCGCGCGGGTAGACGCGATGGAAGACACGCAGAAAGTCGTCATGCACTTCGATCGACGCGAAGGGCCAGGTCAGCCAGGCATTGTGCACCAAGACACCGCCGCGGGTTTTGAACGGCTCGGCCATGGGGTTATTCGCAGTGAACGAGCGAATTTGCGGCGTCGAACTCGATAAGCACTCTATTCTACGCGAGCCCCCATGGCAGCCGGCGCGGCAGGCCAAGGGGGACAGTCCCATATTTTCGGGTGGCGCTGGTTGATTGTCGCGCTGTCGAACACCGAAAAATGGGACAGTCCCCGGCGCGTTGCTGCGAGATTACTTCGCGTCCTTCGCCCGCTTTGCCACCACGATCCGCAGCCCGTCGACGTCCAACTCGCCCGTCGCTCCTAACAGCCCCACCCGGCAGATCGCCTCGCGGGCGTTGGGGGGGACCGCGAACCGCTTGCTCTGCTCTTTCCACTCGAACGAGCCGACCCAGGGGCCCATCTCCACTTCGGCGATCGGATTGCGGACTTCGTCGTAGAAGACCAGCGCTAGTCCGGCCGCCGCGCGCTGCGGGCCGTTGCGCACGTTGTTGGCCCGCACCCAAGCCAGCACGTTGATTTCGTGCACCTCGCGGCCGTCGACGCCCATCCCCTGCAGCGCGGCACTGTTGCGACCCGGGACGGAATTCGCAAAGCGGATGAACTGCTTGCCGTCGGGGGCCGACTTGTCGGCGATCAGCTCGCTCTGCCGTTGATAGTGCCAGCCTACCGCCCCCAGCGGCTCGCCGACCGATTCTTCGAAGCTGCCGTTGGCGAACGTGGGATTGGCCGGATCGGGGAGCACCTGGCGCTGCTCCTCGGCCGCGCCGGTCATCGGCACGAACAACGTCGGCAAGAGCGCCTCTTGTTCGAGCTTGCCATCCTTCTTGGTGAACAGGTAGAGCGTTTGCTTGTAGCGTTCGCCGAGCGGCACCAACAGCCGGCCCCCTTCGCGGAGTTGATCGACCAGCGGCTGCGGCACGTTCTCGGGCGAGCAGGTGACGATGATCTTGTCGAACGGCGCGGCCTCGGGCCAGCCTTTGTAGCCGTCGCCGATCCGCGTGTGGACGTTCTTGTATTTCAGCCGCTTCAGCGTGCGGGCCGCCCGCCGGCCGAGCGGCTCCTGAATCTCGATCGTATAAACGTCTTTGACCAGCGGGCTGAGCATGGCCGCCTGATAGCCGCTGCCAGTGCCGATCTCCAGCACCACGTCGGTTGGCTGGGGTTCGAGCTGTTCGGTCATGTAGGCGACGATAAACGGCGGCGATATCGTCTGCCCTTCGCCGATCGGCAGCGCCATGTCGAAGTAGGCCATCTCGCGCTGGCCGGGCGCCACGAACTCGTGCCGCTCGGTGGCGCGGGCGGCGGAGATCACGCGCGGGTCTTTGACCCCCGCCTTGACGATATCTTCGTCGACCATGCGGTTGCGAAGCTGTTCGTAGCTCAAACGGCCGAAGGGCGTGTTCTGGGCCGTGGCGGGCGCCGCAACGACGGTGAAAAGCACCAGCGCTGCGAGCAGCCGGGTGGCACGCCGCATGCACGACGAAACAATGCAATGCATCTCGAAAAACCTCGCTCGGCGCTGGGTATTCGACTGGGGTGACATCTTCAAATGTGTCATAATCTGAGGGGTTTGGCGAGAAAGGAATTGCGGCAACGAACACGAACTGGGTGGCCCGGCTGCTCGCAGCCGGGTGGCGTAGCCACAAGAATCTAATCATGCCGCGTGGCCGAGTTCCGCCGCGTCGATCTAAGAGGGTTTCTCGTCGCTGTCGCGACCCAGCCGCGAGCGGCTGGGCCACCCCGACGACGACCGTTGGCTCAGGAATCTGAAAGAACTCCTACGATGAACCCCGCGCATCTCAAGCAGTATCTCGTCGAGCGCGTGCTGGCCAAGGTGCAGACGCCCGCCCAGTACCTCGGCGGCGAATGGAACATCGTGCGCAAAGAGCCCGGCAGCACGCGCGGCCGGCTGGTGCTGGCCTTCCCCGATACTTACGGCATCGGCATGAGCCATCACGGTCTGCAGGTGCTCTACACATTGATGAACACGCGGTCCGACTGGGCCTGCGAGCGGGTCTTCTGTCCCTGGACCGATATGGAGGCGCAACTCCGCGAGCACGGGCTGCCGCTCTATACGCTCGAAACGTTTACGCCGGTTGCCGACTGCGATGTGATCGGGTTCAGCCTGCAGTACGAAATGTCGTACGCCAACGTGCTGACGATGCTCGACCTGGCCGGCTTGCCGCTACACGCCGACGAGCGCACCGCCCGGCAGCCGCTGGTGATCGCGGGCGGGCCGTGCACGCAGAACCCCGAGCCGCTGGCGCCGTTTATCGATTTGTTCGTCACCGGCGACGGCGAGCCAAGCTTGCCGGCGATCTGCGATGCCTGGCTCGAAGCGCGCGACGAGTTAACTGCCCACGAAGGGTTGGCCGAGGGGGAGCGGGGCCGGCAGCAGCGCGAAGAGTTGCTAGCCCGGTTGGCCGCGCAATTGCCGTTTGCCTACGTGCCGCGCTTCTACGAGCCGGAGTATTTGCCCGACGGGCGTCTGGTGGCCCTCAATCGCACGCGGACCGACGTGCCCGAAACGATCGAGCCCTCGGTGATCGACGACCTCGACGGCATCCCGCTGCCGGTGCGGCCGGTGGTGCCGTATGTCGAATGCGTGCACGATCGCATCGCCATCGAGATCATGCGCGGCTGCCCCTGGCAGTGCCGGTTCTGCCAGAGCACGGTCATTAAGCGGCCGCTAAGGATTCGCGAAGTCGAGACGATCGTCGCAGGCGCGCTTGAGAGCTACCACAACACCGGCTTCAACGAGATTTCGCTGTTGAGCCTGTCCACCAGCGACTATCCGCACTTCGAGCAATTGATTACGCGGATGAAAGAGGTGTTCGTGCCGCTGGGCGTTTCGGTCGCCGTGCCGAGCCTGCGAGTGAACGAGCAACTCAAGAGCGTGGCGGCGCTGTTGTCGACCGATCGGCACTCGGGGCTGACCCTCGCGCCCGAGGTCGCCCGCGACGACATGCGCGAGCAGATCCGCAAGAAGATCAAGAATCAGGATCTGTACGATGGTTGCCGGGTGGCCTTTGGCAACGGCTTCCGCCGCGTGAAGCTGTACTTCTTGTGCGGACTGCCGGGGGAACGGCCGGTCGATCTCGATGGCATCGTCGAGATGGCCGAGACGATTTCGCAGATCGGCCGCGAAGTGATGGGCCGCCCGGCCGAAGTGACCGCCAGCGTGTCGAACTTTGTGCCCAAGGCGCACACGCCCTACCAATGGAACGGCATGCAGACGCGCGACTACTTCCGCTGGGCGCACGACTATCTGCACAGGCAGAAGCGCAGCCGGAGCGTGAAGATCAAGTGCCATCATGTCGAGACGAGTTTGCTCGAAGGGGTGATGAGCCGCGGCGATCGGCGCATTGCTCAGGTGATCGAGTTGGCGTGGCGCGCGGGGGCGCGGTTCGACGGCTGGACCGAGTGTGCCCAGCCCGCGCTTTGGTGGCAGGCGTTGAGCGACGCCGGCATCGATATCGAAGCGGCGCTGCACCGGCCCTACGCCCTGACCGACAAACTCCCCTGGGATCACTTGAATGTGAAGAAGGGGCGCGCGTATCTCGAGAAGGAACAGAATCGCGCCGTCGTGCAACTGGCGGCGATGGCCGACGCGCAGTAGGGCGGGCTTCAATCTTCACGCACTCCGCGGCTCCGCGTGAGCAGTCTTGGCAGCGCGCGGAGACGCGCAATGCCCGGAATCTGACAAGCCGCTTGCTCTGCCGGCCCCCGAAAGATTTGTTGACAAGCCCTCGACGAATCACTACTATGCACCACGTAGTAGATGGAGGCGAGCTGCTTGGACGCCTGGATTACACAACTGCGTCGCGGTCTGATCGAGCTCTGCGTGCTGGCAGCGCTCGGCGACAAAGAGGCCTACGGCTATCAGATCGTCGAACAGCTCAATGCCATCGAGGGGCTGCAAGTCACCGAGAGCACGATCTACCCGCTGCTGGCGCGCTTGGCCCGCGATCGCTGCCTGCTGACGCGCACCGCGTCTTCGCCGCACGGGCCGGCGCGTCGTTACTACCGGCTTTCGGACGCCGGGCGGCGGCGACTCGACGGCATGACCACGCACTGGCGAGCGATGCAGAAATCGGTCAATCAACTGCTGTCAGGAGACTCCCGATGAACTCGTCGATGGTCGACCTCAATCCCGAACTGCAAGCACTGGTCGATGAACGTCTGGATGCGATCGAACGAGTTTTGCTGTCGACCGGCGTGTCGCGTGGCGAGCGCGGCGGCATCGTCGGCGAGGTGGAAACACAGATCTTCGAACTGCTGGCCAGACGGACCAGTGGCGAACCGACTCGCGACGACGTGCTGGCCGTGTTGTCGCAACTCGACCCCCCCGAGTCGTACGCGCCCGAGGGATTCACGATGCGATCAGGCGCCGCCGCGCCCGCGCCACGGCAGCCGCGCACTTCGGCGCTGGCCGTTGGTAGCGCGGCGACAGGTACTTTCTTCGCCTTGGCGGGCATGTTCAATCTGCTGGCCTCGCAAGACGAAGCGCTGCTCCTATTCGAGGCGTTCGTCATTCTGGCCAGTTCGATCGGTGGCGCGATTAGCCTGAGGCGGATTCAGCGTTCGCGGGGTTGGCTCTACGGTCGAACCACGGCCCTGTGTGCCACGACGCTGTTTCCGCTCTTTCTGGCCAACGCGATCGCGGCGGCGATTCTGCTGTCTTGGGACGAGTTGCTGCTGCTGATCGGGTTCGCGATCACGTTCTTGGGGCTCAACGCCGGACTGATCTACGGCGCCTGGCGGCTGGGCAACGCCTGGTTCCCGCAGCGCGACGAACCGCTGGCGGCCGTTCGCTGACGTGGACCACCCGGCATCGCGAACTTTGCACCTTGGCGGGAGACCTCGCTGGGATAGCCTTGGTCATGCTCGTCCGAACAATTGTCTAGACAAGTGTTGTCTGGACGGGTTACAATCCGGGGATGAGCACCGCCACGAAGCGCCCCCCTGCCCTGCCCCGTCGCCGCCGCGCCGCAGCCGCCCGCCGCGGGTCGACCGCTACGAACGGCGCCAGCAAGAGTGTTGTCGCTGCGCCGCGCCCCCGCCGCTTCGACTCTCCGCAGCAGCAGGCTTATCTCAATCTGTGGCGCACCTACGACCGCTTGCGAGCGCACGAAGACGCCCTCTTCGGCCGCGTTGACCTCACGGCCCAGCAATACAACGCCCTGCGGCTGTTGCGGGCTGCCCATCCGGCCCCCGTGGCCACGCTCACGTTGGCCGCGCGGTTGATCTCTCGGGCGCCCGACATCACCCGCCTGGTCGACAAGCTGGCGGACCGCGGGCTGGTCGCGCGCGATCGCCGGCCAGAGAATCGCCGCGTCGTCGAAGTTTCGATCACGCCAGCCGGCTTGGCCCTGCTTGATCAACTCGCCGCCGAAGTGCGTCAATGCCACCAGCGGCAACTCGGGCATCTCTCGGCCCGCGAACTGAAGCAACTCGTTGCCTTGCTGGAAAAAGCGCGGCAGCCACACGAAGAACAAGACAGCATCTGGAACACATAACTCGCGAGCAAGAAACAACCGCCATGATTTCCAGCGATCAGCAGCAGCCCCAGGTGATCGTTATCGGCGGCGGGCCGGCCGGCGCCACCGCGTCGACCCTCATCGCCCAGCAAGGTCACCGCGTCACGCTCTTCGAGCGCGAGAAGTTCCCCCGGTTTCACATCGGCGAATCGCTGATCCCCGAAACCTATTGGGTGCTCCAGCGGCTCAAGATGCTCGACAAATTGCGCGCTAGCGCCTTCGTCAAAAAGTACAGCGTGCAGTTCGTCGGCTCGAGCGGGCGATTGTCCGAGCCGTTCTATTTCATGCAGCATCGCCCGCACGAATGTTCGCAGACGTGGCAGGTGCTGCGGAGCGAGTTCGACGAAATGATGCTGAATAACGCGCGCGAGCATGGCGTCGACGTCCACGAAGGAGTCCGCGTGCTCGACGTGCTGTTCGAGGGGCAGCGCGCCGTCGGCGTGCGCGTGCAGGACGAACACGACCAGGTCCGCGAAGTGCGGGCCGACGTGGTCGTCGATGCCAGCGGCCAAAGCCACTTGATCGCCAGCCGCTTCAATCTGCTGGTCAAGGACCCTGAGCTCAAGAAGGGCGCGCTGTGGACCTACTTTCAAGGTGCCTATCGCGACGCCGGCCAAGACGAAGGGGCCACGCTGGTGCTGCAGACCAAGAACCGCCAGGGCTGGTTCTGGTACATCCCGCTACACAACGACATCGTCAGCGTCGGCGTCGTGTCGTCTTTCGAATACCTGTTCGACAAGCGCCGCGGCGATCACGCCACGATCTACGAGCAGGAGCTCGATAACTGCCCGGCCTGCAAAGACCGCGTCTCGATCGGTAGGCAAGCCTCGGGCTTTTACGCCACGAAGGACTACTCGTATCGCGCCAAGGATTGCGCTGGCGACGGTTGGGTGTTGATCGGCGACGCGTTCGGATTCTTGGATCCCCTTTATTCGTCGGGCGTGTTGTTGGCTTTGAAGTCGGGCCAACTGGCGGCCGACGCCATCAGCGAAGGGCTCGCCAAGGGAGACACGTCGAAGGCGCAGCTCGGCAAATGGGGCCCCGAGTTCACGCGTGGCATGGACCGCATGCGGCGGCTGGTGTGCGAGTACTACGATGGCTTCAGCTTCGGTCGGTTCGTCAAGAAGCACCCGCACCTCAAGGGGCATCTGACCGATCTGCTGATCGGCAACTTGTTCACCGACGAGGTCGACGACGTGGTCGAGCCGATGGACGAGATGCGCCGCGAGCTGGGCATGACGCCGTCGGCCGCCGAGTGACAACTGCATCCTGGACACACCGCTGGGGCCATGAAGCGACGCTTCGCAATCCGCTGCACGGGCTGTGCGGCTGAACCCAGCGCAGGTTGACGCGTAATGCGAGGTGTGCCGGTTGTGCCGGGCAGCGCCCCGGCTGAAGCGTGTTTGCACCGGGCCAGTTTGCCGCACTTGGCACGTCGAATCACTGGCTGACGCGCGCGCCCGCGCACTGCGGTTGCCCGCCGCGCCGGATTAAGCCATATTTCTCGCAGTTAGAGCCCAATTGTCGCACTGCGCGCCGGCGGCCGCGCGCAGGGCACTATCCGGCGCGGCCGGCACTTTTTCCTCTCGAGATGTTGCATTGCCAAGGCGGCCAATCATGGGCGAAGATCCCCGTCTTGGCGATCTCCTCTTGCGCTGGGAACGCAACCGCCGCAAAGGGGAGGAAGTCGCGCCCGAGGAGTTGTGCCGCGACTGCCCGGAACTGCTCGCTGCCTTTCGCGAACGCCTGGCCGCGCTCGACGAGGTTTCCACCCTGGGCGAAACCGTCGATCAAAGCGGCAGCTCGAGCGTCGGCGACGGGCCATCTCGTCGCGAAGGAGATCAGCCCCCGGGCAGCTTCGGTGGTCTCCCCGCGCTTCCCGGCTATGAGATTCTCGGCGAATTGGGGCGCGGCGGCATGGGGGTCGTCTACCGGGCCCGCCAGATCGGCTTGAATCGGCTGGTGGCGATCAAGATGGTCCTCTCGGGCGTGCACGCCACGCCAACCGCGCTGTCGCGCTTTCGCATCGAGGCCGAAGCGGTCGCGCAACTGCATCATCCGAACATCGTCCACATCTACGACATTGGCAATAAGGATGGCTGCCCGTACTTCACCCTGGAGTTTGTCGAAGGGGGGAGCATCGACCGGCTGCTCATCGACGGGCCGCTCGAAATCCGCGAAACAATGTTGCTGGCCGAAGGAATCGCGCGCGGGCTGCATCATGCTCACGAACGTGGCATCGTGCATCGCGATCTCAAGCCGGCCAACGTTTTGTTGTCGGGGCCCGACGCACCGCTCGAGGATGGCAGCGATCTGGGCATTCCCAAGCTCACCGACTTCGGACTGGCCAAGCGACTCGAAGGAGACGCCCAGCTAACCCGCACCGGTTCGGTCATGGGTACTCCCTCGTACATGGCCCCCGAGCAGGCGGTCGGAGAGATCGAGAACATCGGGCCCGAGACCGACGTCTACGGGCTGGGAGTGATTATCTACGAGATGCTCACGGGCGAGCCGCCGTTCGTCGGCCGCAACGACGTCGAGACGGTGCAGATGGTGGTATCGAACGAGCCCGATTCGATCCGCTACCATCGCCCCGATTGTCCGGCCGCGCTCGAGCAAATCGTGATGAAGTGCCTGGCCAAGGAGCCGGCCGACCGCTATCCGACGGCCAAGGGAGTCGCCGACGACTTGCACCGCGTGTCCAGCGGCCAGTCGCCGCTGTTCGGCGCCGTCAGCGGCGACAAGACGACCGCGCTGCGGCGCGGCCGCACCTGGGCAGGCTCGCGCGCCAAGACGGCGCCGGGGTCGCGACGGAGCGTGCGACCAGCGCGCTTGAATGCACCGCAATTAGCTCGCCGCCGCTCGCGACGCCTGCTGTTCGGTGCGATCGGACTGGGGCTCGTGCTTTGCCTGGCAGCCGCTGTCGGCGTGCAACGCTGGCAGCCTGCTGCGCCGGTCGTCGCGGCCGACTTGCCGCCGATCAAGGTGGGCGTGCTGCACTCGCTGAGCGGCACGCTGTCGATAAGCTCGGCGCCGGTCGTCGACGCCACGCTCATGGCCATCGACGAGCTGAACAATTCAGGCGGGCTCCTGGGCCGACGCGTCGAGGCAGTCGTTCGCGACGGCAAGTCCGACTGGGATGCTTTTGCCCGCGAAGCCGAACGCTTGATCACGGTCGACGATGTCGCGGTGATTTTCGGTTGCTGGGCCTCGGCCGCGCGCAAAAGCGTCAAGCCGGTCGTAGAAGCCAACAATCACCTGCTCGTCTATCCACTGCAATACGAGGGGCTCGAAGAGTCGCCGAACATTCTTTATGTAGGGGCAGCGCCCAATCAGCAGCTCATTCCCGCCGTCAAATGGGCGTACGCGTTCTTGGATAAGCGCCGCTACTTTCTGATCGGTTCCGATTACATCTTTCCCCGCGCCGCTCATGCGATCATCAAAGACCAATTGCAGTCCATGGGCAAAGCCGAGCTGGTGGGCGAGGCCTACTTGCCGCTGGGCGCGACCGAAGTGGAAGCCGTGGTGCAACAGATCGTCGCGGCCAAACCCGACATCATCCTCAACACGGTCAACGGCGATTCGAACGTGGCGCTGTTCCGAACTTTGCGGGCCGCCGGCGTCCGACCCGACCAGGTGCCGGTGATGTCGTTCAGCCTGACTTCCAACGAGCTGAACAGCCTGAATGCCGGGGACATGAGCGGCGACTACTCGGCCTGGAGCTACTTTCCGGCGATCGATCGGCCGGCCAACAAGGCGTTTCTCGAGGCGCTCAACTACAACTTCAACGGGCAGCGCAAAGCCTCGGACCCGATGGTGGCGGCCTACGTCGGCGTGAAGCTGTGGGCTCAGGCCGTCGTCGAGGCTGGCACCGACGACGTCGTGGCCGTGCGCGAAGCGCTCAAAACCCAACGCATCGATGGCCCCGCCGGGCTCGAGTGGGTCGATCCCCAGACGATGCACGTCGCGCAGACCGCGCGGATTGGCCGTCTGCAGCCCGACGGCGAATTCGAAGTCATCTGGAGCTCGGTAACGCCGGTGTCGCCAATTCCATTTCCCGACACGCGCACCCGCGCCGAGTGGGATGCTCTGCTCGACTCGCTCTATCGCGGCTGGGGCGATCGCTGGGCGCCGGCAGAATCCAAATAGCCGCAGCGCGGGCAGCCATCGATCTGGAAGCTTAGGTAGTCTGGTCGGCAACCGGCGGCCGGTTTACTGAACGGCCGGCCAAAACCCTCTTCGAACGCCCCGATTTTTCTTGACAACTCCCGTCGCCGTGGAGACAAGATACGGTCGTCGGGCGGTCCATCACTCCGCCCGCGCGGACAGATAAGCGGCACGGATTGATGCCACAGCGGATGCGCTTCCGCTTGGTCCCTGTTCTCGAGGGAGCCGCTAATGAAATCGTTCCGCCTGCTCTCGTTGACCATTCTCTTGCCGGTCTGCGCTCTGTGGACCGCCATGCCCGCCTCGGGCGCGATCATCTACCTAGAGGCCTACCTTGACGGCCTGCAGGAAGTTCCGCCGAACGCCTCACCTGGCACCGGCTACGGCACGATGAACTACGACACGGTCAGCAAACTATTGAGCTGGTCAATCGACTATTCGGGACTGCTCACCGGCTCGATCGATGCTCACTTTCACAAAGGCGCAGTTGGCGTTGGCGGTGGGGTTGAAGTTCCCATCCCCGGAAGCGTCGGAGCTACCTCGGGCACGTACGTGGGGTCCAAAGTCCTGTCCGCATCCCAGGAAACCGATCTTCTCGCGCACCTGTGGTATGTGAATATCCACACCCCCACGTTTCCTGGCGGTGAGATTCGCGGGCAAGTTATCCCCGAGCCGAGCACGCTGACAATGCTGTGCCTGGGTGGCCTGGGGCTTGGTTGGTGCGCCTGGCGCCGCCGCCGGCGCTAGGTCTCGTTCGGCCGAATAGTCGGCAGTTTGCCGACAGCGGCACCCGGCAATCGAAACGTCGATAAGGGCCGCCGGATCGCTGAGCGATCTTGGCGGCTTTTTTTCGGCATTCGTGGTGCAAGCTGCTGTTTGACCATCGCGATGATTCCGCGAAGCACTCGCAGCGCGGCGCGCGACAAGTTATCTTGCAAATTCGGCCGCGATTCCGGGCCGCCCACGCTGCAAATCCGCCCCGTGATTTCCCGAATCCGCCAGAGAGTGTCATGTTCCGCCGCGTCGTGCGCATTACCGTCGGTGTCGTCGTGGGCCTGGCCCTGCTCGTGGGAGGAGCTGGGTTCTGGGGTTACCGGCAGCTCACAGGGAGCTTGCCCCAGCTCGATGGCCAACTCGCGCTCGCCGGGTTGCGAGCGCCGGTCCGCATCGAACGCGATCACCTCGGCGTGCCGACCATCACCGCGCGCAACCGCGTCGACCTGGCCTTCGCCACGGGGTTCTGTCATGGGCAGGAACGGTTCTTTCAATTGGATCTCTTGCGCCGCACCGCCGCCGGCGAACTGGCCGAATTGGTCGGCGGCGCCGTGGCCGACGTCGATCGCCAGCACCGCATCCATCGCTTTCGCTGGCGCGCGCAGCAAGTCGCCGAGGCCCCGCACACCCGCGCCGATCGCGAGTTGCTCGAAGCCTACGCCCAGGGCGTCAACGCCGGCCTGCAATCGCTCCGCACTGTCCCCTTCGAATACTACGTGCTCCGCGCCGATCCCGAGCCTTGGCGGGTCGAAGACAGCGTGCTCGCGCTGTACGCGATGTATCTCGACTTGCAAGGGCGCGACCACATAGACGAACAACTGCTCGGGCTATTGCACGACCGGCTGCCGGCCCCGCTTTACGAGTTCTTGACTCCGATGGGCACCGAGTGGGACGCGCCGCTTGAAGGGGCCGCTCTGGAAGTCGCGGCCATCCCCACGGCCGACGTGCTCGACCTGCGCCCGCAAGCGAACGAGACGGTGCCGGCCGACGATCCCGCCGCGCCCGCGGCCGAGCCCGCCGACGAACCGGCCGCGGCTGCCACCTCGAGCGCATCGTGGGCGGATCGATTCGCGGCGGCGCTGCTCCACGTCGATGCCGACGAAGAATGTCGGCCCGGCAGCAACAACTGGGCCGTGGCCGGCACCCACACCAAGCATGGCGGCGCCATCGTCGCCAACGATATGCATTTGGGGATTCGCGTGCCCCACATCTGGTATCGCGCGCGGTTCGCCTGGACCGACGATGCCGGCACGCAGCGGCAAATCACGGGAGTCACCCTCCCCGGCACGCCCGCCATGGTCGTCGGCAGCAATGGGCAGATCGCCTGGGGCTTTACCAATAGCGAGGGGGATTGGTCCGACCTGGTCGTGGTCGAAGTCTCCGAGGACAACCCCGACGAGTACCTCACGCCCGACGGTCCGCGTCGCTTCGAGCGCGTGATCGAACAGATCAAGATCAAAGGCGCCGCCGAGCAACCGCTGGAGATCGTGTCGACCATCTGGGGCCCGATCGTAGGGCACGACGCGCAGAAGCGCCCGCTGGCCCAGCGCTGGGTGGCGCACGACGTCGAAGGAGTCAATCTCGGACTGCTGCGCATGGAAAATGTCGAGAGTCTCGACGCGGCGCTGGCGCTGGCAACCCTTTGCGGCTCGCCCCATCAGAACTTCGTCGTCGGCGACCGCAGTGGGCGGATCGGCTGGACGATTATCGGGCGGATGCCGCGCCGCGTGGGGTTCGATGGTCGGCTCCCCACGTCGTGGGCCGACGGCAGCAGATACTGGGACGGTTGGCTGCCGGCCGAAGAGTATCCTCGCTTCGTCGATCCTCCCGACGGGCGCATCTGGACCGCCAACGCGCGGGTCGTCGCCGGCGAGAACCTGGCCCGCCTGGGAGACGGCGGCTACGACCTGGGGGCTCGCGCCCAACAAATCCGTGACGACCTGGCGGCGATCGACAAGGCTGACGAAGCGGACATGCTCAAGGTGCAGCTCGACGATCGCGCGGTGTTTCTCGAGCGCTGGCAGAAGCTGCTGCTGGAAACGATCACCGGCGATGCAATCGCCGAGCGGCCGGCCCGCCGCGAGTTTCGCGAGCTGGTCGAGAAATGGGGAGGTCGCGCGTCGACTGACTCGGTCGGCTACCTCTTGGTGCGCGACTGGCGGCGCGACGTGCTGCGCCGCGCAATTGATCCGCTCGTCGCCCAGGCGAAAGAACCCGACAAGCCCGACCAGGACTTGAACATGCGGCGCCTGGAGCGCGTCGAGGGGCCGCTGTGGCGATTGGTGACCAACCGCCCCCCGCATCTGCTCGATCCCAAGTACGATAGTTGGCAGGCACTGTTGCTCACCGCCGTCGATACCGTGCTTTATGAGCAGACCGTTGGCGGCGAGCCGCTCTCGGCCCAGACCTGGGGAAAGCGCAACACCACGCGGATTCAGCATCCGCTTAGCCTGGGCGTGCCGCGGCTGGGGCACTGGCTCGACATGCCGAGCGAGCAACTGCCTGGGGACGGCGCCGACATGCCACGCATCCAAACGCCTACCTCGGGCGCGTCGGAACGGATGGCGGTCTCGCCGGGGCACGAGGACAAAGCTTATTTGCACATGCCGTGCGGCCAGAGCGGGCATCCGCTTTCGCCCCATTACGACGACGCGCAGCGCGCCTGGTGCGAAGGCACGCCGACGCCGTTTTTGCCGGGGCCCACGCTGCATACGTTGGAACTCGTACCGGCAGGTTGATTGACATGAGTCGAACGCTAAATCCTGATCCGCGCCGGCCGCGTTGGCCCTGGGTGGTCGTCGTTGCCTTCGTGGTTTTCTCGGCCGGAGCATTGGCCTGGGATTGGAATGCCCGCAAGGCCGTGGAACCGCCGGCTGACGCCCCGCCCCAAATGGTGTGGATTCCGCCAGGCGAGTTCACGATGGGGAGCGACGATCCCGAAGCGCGCGATGGCGAAGGTCCTCCGCACCAGGTGCGCGTCGATGGCTTCTGGATCGACGAAACCGAAGTCACCAATGCCCAGTTCGCCGAATTCGTGAAAGCCACGAACTACGTGACGACCGCCGAGCGCAAGCCCGACTGGGAGGAGCTCAAAAAGCAGGTTCCCCCCGGCACGCCCAAGCCCGCCGACGAGTTGCTCGTGGCCTCGTCGCTGGTGTTTCGCCCGCCGCCGGGTCCGGTGCCGTTGGACGACGTCGCGCAATGGTGGGAGTGGACCGCCGGGGCCGACTGGCGCCATCCCGAGGGGCCCAAAAGTTCCCTCGACGGGCGCGAGAATCATCCGGTCGTGCATGTCTCGTGGGACGACGCCATGGCCTACGCCAAGTGGGCCGGCAAGCGGTTGCCCACCGAAGCCGAGTGGGAGCGCGCCGCCCGCGGCGGGCTCGAGGGTAAGCCGTACGTCTGGGGAGACGACCCGGTCTCCGACATGCGACCGCAGGCCAACATCTGGCAAGGCAACTTCCCCAACGAAAACACCGAGCGCGACGGCTTCTTCCGCACGGCTCCGGTCAAGTCGTATCCCGCGAACGGTTTCGGCCTGTACGACATGCCGGGCAATGTCTGGGAGTGGTGCAGCGATTGGTACCGGCCCGACACCTACGATCGTCAGTTAGCCGAGACCGGCGGGGGCGTCGTCGACAACCCCACGGGGCCCGATTCGAGCTACGATCCGCGCGAGCCGTATGCCCCCAAGCGCGTGCATCGCGGCGGTTCGTATTTGTGCAATGCGTCGTACTGCAGCAGCTATCGCCCCGGCGCGCGGCGCGGCACGACCCCCGACTCGAGCATGGGGCATCTGGGCTTCCGCTGCGTGACGACTCCCGAGCTGTGGAAAGCGCACCAAGCGGGGCAGCCGGGCGGCAAGTAGCGACGCGGTTCAGATTCCCGCCCCGGCCGTGAATTCGAGCTCCACGTCCAACGGGCGGCGGCTGTTCTCTTCGGCGAACCACGCCATGTCGTACATCAGCGTCTGTTCGTCGGCACTGGTCGCCAGCACGCGCTGCGTGGCCGCCACGCGCACCGCGCACGGCCGGCTGTGGTGGATCAGGTAGCCGCCGTTGAGCGCGTCGTGCTCCAGCGGCTGCACCGCTCCGCGGGCCGAAATCGCGCGGGCCAGTATCGTGTGCGGCCCTGACTCGCCGGTTTCCCACAGGTACTCCCACAACGTCCACGAGTAGCGCGCCGTGGGGCCGACCAACTCGGCCGACGTCCAGGAGTTGCCGCCATCGGTGCTGATCTCGACGCGCGCCACGGCATCGTCGCCAGCCCAGGCCACGCCAAACACGCGGTTGGTCCCCACGCCCAGCACGTCGCCAGGTCGGGGGCGAATGATCTCCGATTTGACCGCCATCGGGCCGACGATCTGGCGCTCGAGCCCCGCGCCGGTCTGCCGCTCGATCGTGTATTTCTTCGTTTGAAAGTACCCGCCGAAGGGGCGATCGATGGCCGCGATGCGCGACAGCCATTTCACGCTGGCCACGCCATACCACCCGGGAACCAACAGCCGGGCCGGCGCGCCGTGGTTCGGTTCGAGCAACTCGCCGTTCATACGCGTGGCGACCAGCGTGTCGCGGTCGAGCGCCTTGGCCAGCGGCAAGCTGCGCGCAAAGGGCATCTCTTCCGGATGATCGGCTTCGCTGCCGCGATCGGCCCCCTCGCAGACGATCTCGCTGGCCGTCGCCGACAGACCGGCTTCTTCCAGAATCAATCGCAGCGGCACCCCCGTCCATTCGGCATGCCCCACGGCCCCGGCGCCCCACTGCACGCCATGCGCGTGCGGGCTGAGAAACGAGCGCCCGTTGCCGGCGCATTCCATCGTGGCGAAGACGGTCCGCTCGGGCATGGCGGCCAGTTGGTCCCAATTGATTTCCAACGGCCGGCTGACCTGCCCGGCGATCGACAGCCGCCAGGCGTCGCGGTCGATCGTCGGCACGCCGAAGTGATTGCGGACGAAGAACAGCCGATTCGAGGTCACCCAACTGCGCAGCGACTCGAGCGGCATCTCGCTGTTTTCGGGCTCGGCCGTGACAACGTGTCGCTGTTCGTTCATCGCGAAGACCTCGCCGAGGATCAGAACTGGAACCGAAGCCTGTGCTTAAATACCCGCCGCGTCGCTGAACTCCAGCAGCATGGCCTCCTGGCCGCGGACGTTGTCGGTCAACGAATACGTCCCCATGTACCGCAGCGGCGGCGTGTAGACGTGCAAAGTCACCAGGTCGGCCGTGCCGGCTTGCAAGTTCGAGACCTGGTGCAGGTCGTGATCCTCGCTGCCGATGACCGTCCCCACGGGGCACTCTCTCGATCCGGTGGCCAAGACCAGCCCGTTGGCCGAGAACTCGAACTGCGTTTCGGTCATCGTCCCCCGCAGCACGCGGACTCCACAGCTCGAGCCCAGATGATCGTGGATGGGCGAGCGCTGCCCGTTGAGCCAGCAAAGCACCAGCAGGTTATACCACCGTCCGGAAGCGACGAGGTTGCGCGCGTAGTGCAACGGCGTGAACTGCACCCACTCGTGCAACTCGTCGCAATCGACCGCCAGGTCGCTGAGCCGGGTCGTCAGTTCTGCCAACGGAGCGCGATCGTCGAGGCGATCGAGGTACTCGATCAGGGGCGCAAGACAAGTGACCATCGACGCAGTCCTCGCTGCCAGGCGTTCGCGGTAATCTGATCCTAACCCTGTCGGCGACGAACTCAAGCAATGCGCAAGTATAGTTGATCGAGGGGGCCGGCCCGTACAATAACAACGCCCCGGGTCTGCGGCACCGGCGCTTCCGGCGAGCTGGCAAAGGGGCAAGTTCTTTAGCGACGGCGGTATTTCGTGAAGTTAATGCTCTCGGCCGACGAACTGCGCGAGGGGGTCTCGCGCATGGCTGGCCACATCAACCGCCGCTACGAACGCCGCCCTCTGACGATTGTCGGAGTGTTGACCGGCAGCATCGTCTTGGTGGCCGACCTGATTCGCCAGCTCGAGATGCCGCTGCGGATCGTGCTCGTGCAAGCCCGCAGCTATCGCGGCCGCTCGACCGCTCCCGGTTCGCTCTATGTCGATGCCGGCGCGCTCGTCGACTTGCGCGGCCAAGACGTGTTGATCGTCGACGACATTTACGACACCGGGCGAACTCTTGAAGAATTGATCTCGCTGATCGACGCCACGAATCCTGCCTCGGTGCGCGTCGCCGTGCTGTTGCGCAAGCTGGGGCGTCAGCAGATTGTGATGGAGCCCGACTGGATCGGTTTCGATATCCCCGACGAGTTCGTCGTCGGCTACGGCTTGGACTACGACGACCTGTATCGCAATCTGCCCTATCTGGCAGCGCTCGAACCCGCGGATCTTCACAACCCCGCCGCCGACGGGGAGTCCCCCGCGTGAGCAAGTTGCGCGTGGTGCTCGTGACGCGCCGCTTCTGGCCGTTGGTGGGCGGGGCCGAGCGCGTGATGGCCAATCTGGCGACGTCGCTGGCCGAATCCGGCGTGGCGATCACGTTGCTCACCGCGCGCTGGGAGCGTGCCTGGCCTGCCGAAGTGATCCATCGCGGCGTCCGCGTGGTGCGGCTCGATCAGCCGGCCGTGCGTGGCTGGGGAACGCTCCGCTACATGCAGCGTCTGGCGCGCTGGCTCACGGAGCATCGCGCGAACTTCGATCTCGTCTATCTCTCGATGCTCAAGCACGACGCCTACGCCGCGCTGGGGGCCAGCCGAAAGGCAGGTTTCCCTGTGGTGCTGCGGGCCGAAGGGGCCGGCGCCACCGGCGACGTCGCCTGGCAGCGGAGCGGCCGTTTTGGCCGGCGCATCGCGGCGCGATGCCATCAGGCCAGCGCCTTGGTGGCGCCGAGTCGCGCGATTCAAGCCGAGCTGTTGGCCGCTGGATACGCGCGGGAGCGGATCAAGCTGATTCCCAACGCCGTGCCGATCGTGCCGCCGCGCGAAAGCGATGCCCGCGCCGAAGCGCGTGCCGCCTTGGCCGAAGCGCATCCGTTGCTCAACGTCCCTCGCGGTGCGCCGCTGGTCGTGTACACTGGCCGCCTGCACGCGGCCAAGGGCTTGTCCGATTTGATCGCGGCCTGGCGAACGATCGCCGAGCGCTGGCCGGCCGCCCGACTGTGGCTCGTCGGCGACGGACCGCACCGCCGCGCGTTGGCCGACGAGATCGAAGCCAGCCAGCTCGATGGCCGCGTGGTGCTCTGCGGAGCGTACGACTCGGTTGACGATTTTCTGGCGGCGGCCGACTGCTTCGTGCTCCCGTCGCACGAAGAGGGGATGTCGTTGGCACTGCTAGAGGCCATGGCCGCCGGACTGCCGGTCGTGGCCACTGATATTGCGGGGAATCAACAATTGGTTTGCTCCCAGCGCGACGGATTGCTCGTGCCCGTCGGCGACCCGGCCGCGCTGGGGGCCGCCATCGCGCGGGTGTTGTCCAATGCCGACCTGGCCGCCACGCTGGGCGCGGCCGCCCGACGTCGCGTCGTCGAGGAGTTCGCATTGGCGCCCTGGACGGCCCGGCACATCGCGTTGTTCGAGCGCGTGCTTGCCGCGCACCCCCTTGGTGGATGACGATGTGATGGGTGATTTCGAGTTCGACAAAGCAACCGCGACGTGAAACGCATCCTGCACATCATCCCCACGCTCGAACGTGGAGGCGCCGAAAAACAACTGGCGCTGCTCGCCCGCGGGCTGCCGCGCGACGAGTTCGACGTGCACGTTTGCGCGCTGACTCGTTCGGGGCCGTTATACGACGAACTCCGCGCCGCCGGCATCCCGGTAACCGTGATCGGCAAGCGCTGGAAATTCGATCCGCGCGCCTACCAGCAACTCGAAGCCCATGTCCGCCGACTGCGGCCCGGCCTGGTGCAGACGTGGCTGTTTGCCGCCAACAGCTATGGGCGGCTGGCCGCGCGGCGGGCCGGCGTGCCGTGCATCGTCGCCAGCGAGCGCTGCGTCGATCGTTGGAAAGTCTGGCATGAGCTGGCCATCGACCGCTGGCTGGCTCGCGACACCGCGCGACTGGTCGTCAACTCGTCCGGCGTCAGCGAGTTCTACACTAAGCATGGGCTGCCGACCGAGAAGTTCGTCGTCATCCCCAATGGAGTCGAAACGGCACCGGCCAGCAACACCACCCGCGAGGAACTGTTGGCCGAACTGGGGCTTCCTGCAGGTTCGCGGTTGATCGGCGCCGTGGGTCGACTCTGGCCGCAAAAGCGCGTGAAGGATCTGATCTGGGCCGCCGACCTGTTGAAGGTCATTCGCCAGGACGTGCACGTCCTCGTCATCGGCGACGGTCCGCAGCGCGCACGGCTCGAGCGCTACCGCGAGGTGGTCCGCATCGCCGATCACGTGCACTTCCTCGGCGCTCGCGACGACGTGCCCCGATTGATGCCGCACTTCGATCTGTTGTGGCTGGCCAGCAGCTACGAGGGGTTGCCCAATTCGATTCTCGAAGCGATGGCCGCCGGCGTGCCGGTCGTGGCTTCCGACATTCCGGGCAATCGCGACCTGGTGGTGCCGGGCGAGACTGGCTTTCTGGTCCCCGTCGGCGACCGCGCGGCGCTGGCCACGCGGGCCAACGAGCTGTTGGACAATCCCCAGCGGGCGCGAACCATGGGCGAAGCGGGCCGCCTCCGCGCGCTCGAGGAGTTCAGCGTGCCGCGAATGATCGAGCGGTTCGTCGCGCTCTATCGCGAGTTGCTTTGCTAGGCTAGCAGCGATTTGCCACATTCCCGCGGGTGGCTTAGCATCATCGGTAGCCGTGGCGCGGATGTTGATCGCAGCGAGTCACCGCGATCGTCCGTTGCTCGCGGCAGGGCACTACGCTCACCGGGGAGGTCGTTGACGATGCACTCCTTTATATCTGGGTTGTGGTCGCGCAGGCACGACTCGCGATATCTCTTGCCGGCGCTCCTCGCGATGACGCTCGCGGCGCTGGCCGGTTGCGGCGGCTCGAGCGAAACCGAGGCGCCACCGGCCGAACAGGCCGCGGCCCCCGCCCCGCCACCTCCGCCTCCACCGGTTGCCGTGCAGCCGGCGCCTCCTCCGCCCGAGCCGGCGTACACTCCGCCGCCGCCACCTCCGCCGAAGATCGAGCGCCCCACCGATGTCGCGCAGTGGAAGCCCGAAGACTTCCGCACAGCGAAGGAAGAAGACGACTATCGACTGCTCGACGCGGTGACGAAGCTGGCCGAAGCCAAGGTCGGCGATGAAGAGACAGCCCGGCTGTTCATCGAGCTGATTCGCTACGAGCCGGCGCCGCCACCCTCGACCGAGCCAGAGCCGGCGCCTGCAACAAGCGAACCGTCGCCCGCAACCGACCCGGCGGCGAGTCCCGCGGCCGATCCGAGCGCTCCGGCGACCGATGCTGCCGGTCCCCCGGCGGCAACGAATCCGGCGCCCAACAATCCGGGCGACGCGGCGGCTGCTGCTCCGGCCGCGACCGACCCAGCGACCGCGGCCACTCCACCGGCCCCCGCTGCCGTGCCAGCTCCACCTCCGCCGCCGCCGAAGCCGCCCAATCAGTCGCTCGTGACCACGCTCATCACGGCGCTGGCCGTTAACAAAAGCGGTGTAGCCGACGAAGCTCTGGCCGAACTGTTGCAGGAGAAAATTCCCACCGGCATCAGCCCGCGAATTCTCTGCGAATCGATCGTGCGCGCGGTCGCCGCGGCCCCCTCGCCGGCGCACGGCGCACTGTTGCTCAAGGCCGTGATCGCGCCCGAGTCGCTACGTCCCGCGGCGGGCGAAGAGCCTAAGCCGACCACGAGCATCCCCGGCGTGCCGGTCGATTCGTATGGTGCCGACCAGTTGCGCGAAGCGGCGTTTCGCGAGGTGCGCGGCGTCTCGTCGCCGGCACTGCGCGTCAAGCTGGCCGAGCACTACGTGGCGGCTGCCGGCGATGCCAAATATCGCGAAATGGTGCGCCCCTTGCTGATCGAGCAAAAGCCCGAGAATCTCGGTGGGCAGGTGATCCTGTTCACCGACGGGAATCTCGAGCCCGACGTCCGCAAGCAACTGCTGGTTTACTTCGCCGGCCAGGCAACGTTGGCCGTCGATCGCCTGCTGGGGATTCCGGCTGACTTCAAGCCCAAGCATCGCCCCGGGGGCGCCGTGGGCGGGTTGCCGCCAGGCTTGATGAACATCGGCATGCCGGGCACGTCGAACCTGACCGACGAAACGGCCGCCACCATCGCTCGTCACCTTTGGCAGCCCAAGCTGATCGATACGCTGAAGCGCGAGGCGCTCGATCGCCTGTTGGCCGGCAAGGCGGTCGATCCGACCGAGGCCGCCCCACTGTTGTTCTTCGCCTCGGCCATGCCGCTGGCCAGCGTGCGCTCGCAGCTCAACGGCTTCTTGCGCACCTTGGCCGACGAAGGGACCAAACAGATCGCGCTGGGCGGAAGCGTCGGCGAGCACGTGCACGACCCCGGTATGTTGATCGTCGTCAAGCAGATGCCGCGCAAGGAGGATCCCGCCAAGGTTCAGGAGCGCTCGGGCAAGACCGATCCCCGGCGACCGGGTCGTCCCGCCACACCTCCGAATCCCGCGGCCGTGCCCGACAAAGTACGGGCGTCGTATGAATGGATGCAAGCCAGCGAGGATTTCGTTGCCATCCTGATGGAGCGGTTCCACGCGGCGGCCACCAATCGCGAGCGCAAGACGGCGCACCTCGGAGTGCCGCGCGCCGAGCGCGATCGAGAAGTTGGTGTCGATCTCTTCGCCCGTTTGCAGCCGGCCGACGAACCGATTGTTGACGGACTGTTGGCCCGGAGCCTCCCGAGCGAATTCGCCTTCTGCGCCGCCGACGACGAAGAGCCGGCCGACACGCCCGCCGACGATGCATTCGGCACTGCCGCCGCCGCAGCCAAGGAAGAGGCGGCCGCCGGCAATCCCGATTTGCAACTGACGTTTCATACCGAAGACGAGCCGACCGCGCGCTATCACTTGAATTGGCCGGCCGGCCTCGATCCCAAGCTGCAGGCGATGAAGCCGGGACCGCTGGTGATTCACTACGTGCGGTTCGAGGAGAACAACCGACCGATCACGGTCGCCACGCACTACCTGCGGCAGCTCAAGGGGGCCAAGGCCCGGCTTTTGGACGACGGCCGCTGGGTCGACTATCTCGGGCCCGGATCGGCACCGCGACGTCTGCGCTCGGTCGACGTGACGGTCACGTTGCAACAATCGACGCCCGGCGCGCCGGTCGCGCCGCCGGCGGCCGGCCAAGCCACCAAGGCGAAAAATGCTCCGGAAGACATCGTCGTCGAGATTCTCTCGATCGAAATCCCGAATCCGGTTGCCGAGTCGAAGAAGCCGAAGACGCCGACGGGCGCGGCCGCGGATGACGATACCAAGCCCAAGGCCGACGTCTCGCCCTAGAGCGCGGCTATAAATCGCGATGATGCGTGGCGCCCGCCGGCGCTCTGATTACCGCCGCGCCTGCATCGCTTCGGCGGCGTAGCGATTCGGGTCAGCCTTGAAAGCGTCGCGCGATTGTGCGCTGGAGAAAAGGAATACGCGCCCCTCGTAGAACATGCCGAACTCGCGGCGGCCGGGGACCGCTTGCCCCTGGTGCATGGCTACCACCGGATCGTCGCCGCCGGCGACCGGCGCATAACGATCGGGGTTCGCGAGAAAGTGATCGCGGGCCACGGCGGACGAGAACAAGTAGACCCGTCCGCGATGGATGGCGCCGAATTCCTGTTTGCCGCGCGTCCACAAATGCCGCTCGCAGAGGTCAACCGGGCAATAGCCCTCGAGCCCTGGCGCGGGTTGACCTGGCGGACCAGCTTGTGGCGCTGCGCCCGCCGGCGCTGCGGCGGCAGCCGCTTGGAAGGCGGCGCCCTGAACCGGCGCGCCCGGCTGCTGTGCCGGCGCCGGAGCGCTGTTCCAAGGAGCGACCATTCCGGTATCGTTCGCCGCTGGCGGCTGTGGGCCGGCGGCGGCCATTGGTTGTGGCGCGGCAACGGGTTGACCAGCCATGCCAGGCCCTGCTGCCGGATTCACTCTGCGCGCGGCCTGAGTCAAACGCGCCATGTGCGATTGCGGATCGTGAATGCCCTGCACGCGGTCGACGATTTGACCCGTGGGCGTGATGATCACTTCGGTCGGCAGCGCCGTCACGCCGTACTGCTGCAGAAGCTCGGGGTTGGCGTCGGAATTAATCTTCACCGGCACGTACATGCCGGAGAGTGCCTGGTGATAGCCGGGCTGCGCGTAGACTTCGTTTTCCATCTTCGTGCAGGCCGAGCACCAGGGAGCCCAGAAATGCACGAGCACCAGACGCCGCGACGAGTGGGCCGTTTGCTTGGCGGTTTCCAAGTCGGTCAGCCAAGGGCTCGTCGGTTCATCGGCGATGGCCGGCGCTGAGAGCATGACCACGGCCAGGCCGAAAACCGTTGCCAGAACCGTACGCGGGTGGGTGCCATGGATGGTCATCGTTCGACCCTCGACTGAATCAGATTGCTAGCGGTGGAATTCGGGCCGCGCGCGAACCCGGGTGGGGCGCTGGGGGCCACTCTTCTATCGGAAGTTGCGGGTCACTTAGGCTAGGAAAACTTTGCAGGTCGCAGCGATGGCAGCGGTCCCGCAACCGGGCGAGAAAAAACGAGCTAGCAATGGCCAGAGGGCCGATTTAGAATGTCGGCTAGGCCCGTGTGAGCGGGGGGATTTCTCCGCAACGACAGCTTGACACGGTGTGTGGGCAGGTTAAGATTCGCGTAGTTACCAACTTCCGCCCGGGCTCAAATTTGACCGTTTTGCCTGGTGCGGTGCTTGCATAGGCCCCTGGGTGAACCATTGGGCCGACGAACTCTCGATTGGTAGCACCGGCGGCCGCGATTTGATTGCGGTTCCAGAGCAGGGAACGCCGGGCATTCCAGCGGCTGACGAGTTGTCGGCGACCTCCTGTTAAGCGGACGCTTGAATCCGCCAGCAGCGAGGCAGGTTGCTGTGGGCCGCTCCGGGCGGTGTCAATCGCCGGGGGCAAAATCGCTTTCTACGGCCGGAACCCGTTTCCGGCGTGCCGAATTTCGGATCCCGGCGCTGGATATGACTTTTTCGTCTCCTGGCTGCCTGTGGAGCGTCGCCGAATTCACTTCGGAGGCGCGATACGCTCGCCGAGCACGCCCGTGGCTCGGCGCAAACAATATCTGGTGCTTTGCCCACGGCAACACTCAAGAATTCAGGCGACACCCAAGAATTCGGCTGTGACAAGGTACTAGTAGTCCGCGCCTGGCGCGCTCGCGAACTGAGATCGGCGGGCCCAGGCAGACCGCGTGCAGGTTGATGTGCTCTGCTGCTTGGCTTGAGGCAACCTCGCGCAATCGACGATTTTCGTGGTGATGCGAAACTCGTGGTCAGGCGGCCCATCGTGTGCGGCCGACTGCTCTGAGTAACGAACAAACCTGCCCCTGCACTTCGCATGGGCCACTGCCTGCGCAGGGCTTGGCGCTCGTCTGCGCCACGGTCGTGTCGGCGGTCATCTCTCCAGGTATCGGTATGGGTAAGAAGAGAATGCGGCCCCGCCCTTATGGACGTCCCGGCGGGGGCCAAGGTGGCGGTCACGGTGGTCATGGTGGGGGCGGACGCGGACCGGCACGCGGCCGCGGTCGTCCGCGACCCAACTGGGAGAAGCAGGGGGACATTGGCGCCCCGGTCAGCGATACCGAGCCGGTGAGCGAGAACGGCGAGCCGGCTCCGCTCGAGGCCGCCAGCGGCGTGCTCGAACTGCACCCCAACGGCTACGGCTTCCTCCGCGACCCCAAGAACAACTACTCCCGCGAACGCACCGATCCGTTCGTTCCCGGCGCGATGATCGACAAGTTCCGCCTCCGCGAGGGACTGTTGATCAACGGCATGGTCCAGCACCATCGCAAGCAACAGGGGCCTCGGCTGCGCGAAATTCTCGACATCGACGGTTGCGCGCCGGAGAACTATCCCAATATCAAGTCGTTCGACTCGCTCACGCCGATCAATCCCGAGAGCTGGCTGAAGCTCGAGACCGGCCAGAACCCGCTCAGCACGCGCGTGATGGATCTGCTCACCCCGCTGGGCAAAGGTCAGCGCGCGTTGATCGTCGCCCCCCCCCGCACCGGCAAGACGATCCTGCTGCAGCAGATCAGCCAGGCGATCTCGGAGAACTATCCGGGCGTCAAGCTGATCGTGCTGTTGATCGACGAGCGCCCCGAGGAGGTGACCGACTTCCGTCGCTCGACCACCGGCGAGGTCGTGGCCAGCAGCCTCGATCGCGACGTCGAAAGCCACGTGCGGCTCAGCCAGTTGATCATCGAACGCTGCAAGCGGCTGGTCGAATTGGGCAAAGACGTCTTCCTGTTGATGGATTCGATCACCCGCATGGCCCGCGCGTTCAACAAGTGGGTCGGCAATACGGGCCGCACCATGACCGGCGGTGTCGACGTCAAGGCGCTCGACATCCCCAAGAAGCTGTTCGCCACGGCCCGCGTCTTCGAAGAAGGGGGCTCGATCACCATCGTCGCCACGGCTCTGGTCGACACCGGCAGTCGCATGGACGAGCTGATCTTTCAAGAATTCAAGGGGACCGGCAACATGGAGCTGGTGCTCGACCGCAAGCTGGCCGACCGTCGCGTCTGGCCGGCGATCGACATCAGCCAGTCGGGCACGCGTCGCGAAGAGAAGTTGCTCGATGCCGACACGCTGCACGCCGTGACCATGTTACGACGCACGCTCAGCTCGATGCATCACGTCGACGCCATGGAGCAATTGACGTCGAAGCTCGGCAAGTTCAAATCGAACCGCGAGTTCGTCAAGCTCATCAGCGGCGCAGGCGCCCAAGAATGAGCGATCGCAGGGCGTCGCTCAGCGGTCGTTTGATCTGTTGAGTGGATTCGCCGAGCGGCGCGAGATAAGCTGATCGTACGACCACCCGTGTGCGATCGCGAGAGTTCTCGATGTCCGCTGCAGCACCGCGCGCCCGCCATTTGTATCGCCGCGCGGCCGTCAATGAGGCACTGTGCTGCCTGCTGTTCGCGCTCTCATGGCTCTGTTTCGACGTCCGCTCCGCGTTGGCAGACGAACCCGCCGCGCTCGCGGGACCATCCCTGGCTGCCGACGATCCCGCCGCCGAGGAATTGCCCCGACTCGCCGCCGGCTTGATCGCCGAATACGTCAGCCAGCCGGCCGCCGGCGCCACGAACGCTTTGCGGTCGGCCGAACCGGTGCGCCGCGTCGATCCGGCCGTTGCCTTCGACTGGCGAAATGACGCCCCCGATGTGCGGTTGCCCCCCGGAGCATTTCGCGCGCATTGGAGCGGGCGACTCGCCGTGCCAGCCTTCGGCGGCTATCGCTTGCACGCGTACGCCGCCGGTCGCGTGGTGATTCGCCTGGCTGGCCAGACGTTGCTCGATGCCCGGTCCAACGAGCCCGCCTGGTTGACCGGCACGGCGATCGAACTCGACTACGGCTACCAGCCGTTGGAAGTCGAGTATCGGCCCGCTGGCGACCAGCCGCGGATCGCCCTGTTTTGGGCGGGGCCGGGTTTCGCGCTCGAGCCGCTCGGTCCGCAACACTTGTTTCACGATCCGGCGGCGACCCCTTCCGGCCGCTTCGAGCGCGGCCGCGACCTGGTGCAGGCGCTCGGCTGCGCCGCATGTCACGAGCTGCCCGAGGAGATCGATCCGCTTTCCGCGCCATCGCTCGATCGCGTGGCGGGCAACTTCGCGCCGGGCTGGATCGAACATTGGTTGACCGATCCGCGCGACGCGGCGCCCGAATCGCGGATGCCCGATTTGGGACTGAGCGCCGCCGACGC
Source organism: Pirellulales bacterium (assembly GCA_050184475.1). Lineage (GTDB taxonomy): Bacteria > Planctomycetota > Planctomycetia > Pirellulales > JAEUIK01 > JAIESQ01. The sequence continues at coordinate 150,614 of JBFXAH010000008.1, forward strand.
CCGCGCGATCGCCCGCTGGCTCGCGACCGAATCGAAAGCAGCCCAGACTTCGGCCGGCGCGGCGTCGCCGGATCGCCCCGCGACTACCGAGGCTGCGGCCCACGAACGAAAACCGCCAACCAAGCCGAAGTCAAAAAACCGGCAAGACGAACCGCCGCCGACCACGCCAGTAGAACGTGGGCTGGCCCTGGTCCACACGCTCGGATGCCTGGCCTGCCATCGCGTGGGGGTGCTTGGCACGCAGAGTCTTTACGACGGTGGTGATCTCACGGCGATCGCCGACAAGCGGCCGGCCGATTTCTTCGCCCGCTGGCTGGCCAATCCGGCGGCCATCAACGTCGGCCATCGCATGCCGGTGTTTCGGCTCAGCAATGCCGAGCGCGACGATCTTGCCGAGTACCTGGCGACGCTGCACGGCGCGCCGCGCGAACCGGCCGATCACACCGCGGCCCGCGACAGCGACGCCGGGGCAACGACCGACGCGAGACAATTGATTGAGCGGCATCACTGCGCGGCCTGCCATCAGATGCCCGACGCCATTGCGAAGCGGGCTGCGGTGGCTTCGCGGATCGCCGATGGCGCGAACTGGGAGGCAAGTTGCCTGGGCGATCCGCGGCCCCAGCGCGGGCAGCCGGGCTACCGCTTAGCTTCCGACGATGTCGCCGCGATTCGCGAGTATCTCACCCAGACAATGCGCGGCGCTCGGCCGAGCAGTTTCGATCGCGGCCAGGCACTGATCGCGCGAAACAACTGCCTGGGCTGCCACGCCCGCGGCGGCGCTGCCGGCTTGAGCGCGCAAGCTGCGGCGATCGCCGAGTTGCTGCCGCAACTGGGGACGGCGCTGGGCGGATTGACACCTCCGCCACTCGACTCGGTAGGCGACAAACTGCACGAGCCGGCGCTGGCAGCGGCGATCAAGACCAGTCGCGATCCACTGCGCCCGTGGTTGTCGGTGCGAATGCCGAGGTTCGACCTGGCCGACCTAGAAGTCGCGCTATTGGTCGAGCAGTTCGTGGCGATTGATCGCATCCCCAGCGGCGCGCCGATCGAAGGTGCCGACTCCGCGCCGCCAGCGTCACTGACCGAGTTGGCCGGCGAATCGCTCCTCGCGCCCGGCGCCCGGCTGGTGACCAGCGACGGCTTTGGCTGCGCGAGCTGTCACCAGATCGGCAACGTCGAACCGCAGCGCAGCGAGCCTGGCACGCGCGGCGTCGAGTTGTCGCTCGTCGGCCAGCGCGTCCGCGCCAGTTGGTTCGATCGCTGGGTGCGCAACCCGGCCAGGATTGTCCCTCGAATCGAGATGCCCTCGGTGCAGCAGCCGGTGCGTGGCGTGTGCGACGAGCGGCTCGATTTGCAATTGGCCGCCGTCTGGACGGTCTTGAATCGCCCCGGCTTCAATCCACCCGAGCCGAACCCGGTGCGCGTGCTACGGCGGCGCAACCTACCCGACGAAGATGAGTTGCCGGTGTTCGTCCAAGACGTGTTCCAGATCGGCAATCGCAAGTTCGTCGACCCGCTGGTGATCGGTTTGCCGAATCGCCACAACCTGCTGTTCGATCTCGAGATGAGCCGGCTGGCCGGCTGGTGGATCGGCGACACGGCCCGGCAGCGCACCAAGGGCAAAAGCTGGCATTGGGAGCCTGGCGGGACGCTGGTGGCGCCGCTGCCCGACCAGGAGAACGCCGACGACGCCCCGGCGACCAGCGAGATGCTCTTGCTGCGCGGTGATGAAATCATCGCGCCGCAACGCGTCGGCCAGTCGCTGGCGCGTCTCGATCGGTATTCGCTCGATGGCCTGCTCAGCTACACCTTGCAGTATGCGTTGCCGAGCAGCGAGTCATGCTCGCTGAATGTCACGGAGACCTTGCGTGACAATGCCGGCGGCGACTCGGACAATTCCAGCGGTTTTACGCGTCATTTCGAGGTCGTGGGAATCCCGCCGGGCTGGCAAGCGGTGCTGCGCCCTTGGAGCGGCGCGCAGTCTCGGCCACCGACGGTCGAAGACCATGGGCACGTGATCCGCCTGGCCGGCGCGCTCGGCGACGCGCGTGTCACGGTGCGCCAAGGACAATTTGAATCTCTTCGCGGAAGCGAGTCCGACTTTGTCGTTCGCCCAGCGCCCGATCGCGATGGCAGCGTGAGGTTCGAACTCGAGTATCAAACCGACGCGGCGGTCGATCGCTACGTCGCGCCAGCCCCCATCGCCGACGGCCCGGTCGCGGTGAAGCTCGACGTCGTCCCCGGCTTCGCGGCAACGCAACTACCGCTCCCCCCCGAGATCATGCCGACGAGCATGGCCTGGCGCAACGACGGCGCGTTGGTGTTCACCTCGCTCAAGGGGCAAGTCTACGTCGCTCGCGACGACAACCACGACGAGCTCGAAGATCGGCTCGAGCTCTTCGCCGATGGGCTGGCCGCGCCGTATGGCATCGCCGCGTCTGGGGACGGGCAAGCTGGGTCCGTTGAAGTCATTCATAAACCCGCGCTCGTGAGGCTCTTGGATCTCGATCGCGACGGCGCCGCCGACTCGCTGGAAGTGCTCGCCTCCGGTTGGGGGCACACCGACGACTATCACGATTGGGCCGTCGGCCTGCCGCGCGCTGGCGAAGGAGGGTATTACGCCGCCCTCCCCTGCCAGCAAGACGATCGCTCGCCGGCGGCGGCCTTGCTGCGCGGCCAGATCGTGCGCCTCGCGCCACCAACAGGGGACGCCCCGCACGAAAACCGCCGCTGGTCGATCGAACCGCTGGCGGCCGGGTTGCGCTTTCCGATGGGGCTGGCCGTCGATCGCCGTGGCGAACTGTTCGCCAGCGACAATCAGGGAAACTACAACCCCTTCAACGAATTGAATCACATCGAAGCGGGCCAGCGCTACGGCTTTATCAACAAGCTCGAAGGCCGGCAACTCGCCGCGCGGCGAGAGAAGCCGCCGGCGTTTCGCGCCGCGGCGATCGAGATCCCCCATCCCTGGACGCGCAGCGTCAACGGCATCGTGTTCTTGGACACCCCCCCTGCCCTGCTGAAAAAATCTGGCCGTGAAACTTTTGGCCCATTCGAGGGACATTTAGTCGGCTGCGAGTACGACACGCGGCGCTTGATCCGCATGTCGCTCGAACGGATCGATGGCGTCTATCAGGGAGCCGCCTACCCGTTCAGCGTGCCGCCGGCGACCGCCGACTCGCCGACGTTCGAGGGACCGGTCGCTTGCGCCGTTTCGCCCGCCGGCGATCTGTATGTCGGCAACCTGCGCGATAGCGGCTGGGGCGCCGGCGCCAACACCGGCTCGATGGTGCGGCTGCGTCCTACTGGCGACTGGCCATTGGGGATCGCCGCCGTGTCGATCGCGCCACGCGGCTTTATCGTGCGCTTCACCGGCGCGGTCGACGCCGACCGCGGAGCCAGCGCCGAGAATTACGCCATCGAATCGTATCGGCGGATTTCCACACCGGAATATGGCGGGCCCGACGTCGACCGTCGCCGCGAAGCAATTCGCTCCGTAACGCTCGCCGATGATCATCGCGAAGTGCGGCTCGAACTGGGCGACCTGCGTACCGACTCCGTGTACGAGATTCGCGTGCGTGGGCTTGGCCCAGGCGGTGCCGCCCTGGTGCCCGACGAGGCGCATTACACGGTGCGCCGCATGCCTCGCGAGTAAGCTGTCGCGGGGTTCGGTAACGACTGTAAGCCGGGTCACGAAGAGCTGTAGCCGTCACGAAGAGCTATAGCCGTCACGAAGAGCTGTAGCCGTCACGAAGAGCTGTAGCCGTCACGAAGAGCTGTAGCCGGGGTCTGTGACCCCGGAAGTGCAGACGAATGCCCGGCCTCGCTGAAGCCGGCTACAGCATGCGCGCGTTCGCGGGATGGCAATTCGACCGCGCGTCGTCGCTGGCTTGACGTCGCGCGGCGATTCGCCGAAGCTTCGTGCTGGGGAGCCTGATCGTTCGTTCCAGAGCAACTCACACGGCAGCGCGGCATGTACGATTTCGCCATCGTCGGCTCGGGCGTCTCGGGGGGGCGCATCGCCTTTGAGCTCACGGCCGCCGGCGCGAAATGCCTGCTCGTCGAAGCCGGCCGGGCTTTCGACCGCCACAGCTATCCCCCTGGCGAGATGGGCTACTCGACGCAGATGTTCTGGAACGGCGGGCTCGAAATCAGCCGCGATGCCCGGCTCGGCTTCTTGCGTGGAAAATGCCTGGGTGGGACGTCGGTCGTCAACCAGGCCGATCTCAACCGCTTCGACGACCGCGCCTGGGACGATTGGCGCAGCCGCTCGGGCATCGGGTTCTTTCAACGCTCGGCCATGGACCCGTTGTACGACGACCTGAAACGCCAGGTCACCGCCAGCGAGATTCCGCCCGAGCACTACAACCGCAACGCGCGGCTGTTCGTCGAGGCGTTCGAGCGGCGCGGCTATCACTGGTCGCCGATCTTGCGCTCGCAAAGCGACTGCCGGCTCGATCGCGGCACCGATTGCATCGTTTGCCTCGGGGGCTGCCCGCGCGATGCCAAGCAGAGCACGCTCGTGGCCCTGTTGCCGCAGGCGCGGGCGGCTGGGCTGGAAATCGAGACCGAATTGGCGATCGATCACATCGACGACGCCAGCGATCACGTCCGCCTGGCCGGTCGGCAGCGCGGCACCGAACGCACGTTGCACGCGCGCCGCGTGGTGCTGGCCGGTGGAGCGCTCGGCAACTGCGAGATCCTGCTGCGCTCGCGCGAGATCGCTGCCGGGCTGCCGGCGCTGGGGACCGCGTTCTGCTGCCATCCGCAGTTCATGACCTACGGGGTGCATCGCGAACCGGTTGACGCCCACCGCGGCGCGCTGCAGTCGGTCGAATCGCACGACGAGCGCTTCCGCGAAGCGGGCATCAAGCTCGAAAACGTCTTTGCCCCGCCGATCGCCACGGCCATGCTGTTGCCCGGCGTGGGAACCGCGCATCACCAGCAGATGCGCAAGTACCGGCATATCGCCTGCGTCGAAGTGGCGATCCGCGACGAGCCGGTCGGCCGCGTGCGCCTCGATCGTCGCGGCAAGCTCGTGGTCGACAAGCCGCTCACGGCGCACGACCGGCAGAAGATCCGACAGGGGCTCGAAATCGCCTACGGTTTGCACGCGGCGGCCGCCGCGGTCGAGACGATCCGCTGCGAGCAAGGATTCGGCCTGCACCTCATGGGGGGCTGCCCGATCGGCACCGATCCCCGCACGTCGGTCGTCGGCCCCGACTTTCACGTGCACGGCCGGCCCAACCTGCTGGTCGCCGATTCAAGCGTCTTTCCGGCCGCGCCCGGCATCAATCCGTCGTTTACGATCATGGCGCTGGGCCTGCGGGCCAGCCGCCAATGGCTAACGCATTAACTCGTCGAGGCGAATAACCGCAGTGCCGCTCGAATCGCGCTATTTGAACGCCCGCCAACGGCAGGGGCTCGACCGACTGGGCGACGCTCTGCTGCCCGGCGACGACGAGTTCCCCTCGTTCTCGCGGCTGGGCTGCGGCGAGCACGTCGATAAGCTGCTGGCCGAAATGCCCGAGCGCGACCGGGGCGACGTGCTGACCTTACTGGCCGTGACCGGCACGCTCCCCAGTCCGCTGGTGCGGCTGCTGGTCTACACGCTGGAAAGCAGCGACCGGCTGCCGACCGCGCTGGGGGCCGCGCTGCGATTTGCCAAGATGGGAGTGCGCGGCCTGGTGCTGACGCTCTACTACTCGGGCCACAAGGGATCGCAATACGCGGGCCGCACGCCGCTGGAAATCTTGGGGTACGAGGTGAGCGTCTACACCGAAGATGTCGATGCGGCCACGACGAGCAGCCGCGCGGGGGCAGGGTAGCTTCGCGCCGCATATCGTAGTCGATCGCCATAGGCCGCAGGCGAGGTCGTCAGAGAATTGGGATTGGACTGCCGCATCGTCCTCTCGCGAAGCAGGGTGCCGCCATCGTGTCGCGCCTCCCTCAGGTCGTACTGGTTGCCGCGACACTCGTCGCCTGCTGGCTCGGCATGCAAGCGGTGCACGAAGCCGGTCACGTGCTCGGGGCTTGGCTCACCGGCGGTCGTGTTTCCTCCGTCGTGCTGCACCCATTAACGATTTCGCGCACCGACCTCGTTGAAAACCCACACCCCCTGCTGGTGGTGTGGGCTGGACCGGTTTTCGGAGTCCTGGCCCCGCTGCTGTTGTGGGCCGTCGTCGCGGTTGGTCGCTTGCCAGCCGCTTTTCTTGCGCGCTTCTTTGCCGGATTCTGTTTGATCGCCAACGGCGCGTACATCGGTTGTGGAGAGTTCGGGCGGATCGGCGATTGCGGTGTAATGCTAAGCTGGGGCTCGAGTCCGTGGCAGTTGTGGCTTTTCGGCGCGATGACCATCCCGCTGGGGCTCTGGCTCTGGCATCGTCAGGCGCCGCACTTTGGATTCGGTGTGGCCGGCACGCAGGTTTCCAAGTCGGCCGTGTGGGTCGCCGTCGTCGTCTCGCTGGGACTCGTCGCGCTGGGCCTGTTGATCGACGGCCGCTGACAGTCGGCGCGCTCGTCTTACAAGAACGCCTGGCCCAATCCCCGATACGTCGGCGTGCGAGTGACCTGTCCCGCGGCGTCGACGAGCAGATAGTCGTTGAAGTGCTCTGCCAGCTCGCCCGCCTTGGCATGGCGAAACAACACCGGATCGCCGGGCTCGAGCGCGACGTCAGCGGGCACGACCAGCGGTGTCTGCACTTCGCCACACGCTTCAGTCGAAACGAGCTTCAGGTCGGCCGGCAGCCAGGGACGCGGCACTTTGTCCCCACCCGGCTCGCCCGAGGCTACGTATCCGCCCCCCTGGCAGGTCACATAGCCGGCATCGCTACTGCGCGTGACTTGCAGGGCGAAAAAGCAGGCCGGCTCGGGCGCGACGTTCGAGTAGTAGTCGAACAAGTGCGAGCAGAGAAACCCCGAGCCGACCGTGACTTCGGTCAGCCACGGTTCGGCGACAGTGAAATCAACCGAGCCGGTTCCGCCACCGTTGAACAGTTCGAGTTCGACCCCCTCGTCCGTCAGCGCCCTGGCCAACTCCTCGCGCAAGCTGGCGACCGCGCGAATCGAGCGGCGGCGGATCAGGCCGGCGATCGGGTTGATCAGCCGCTTGAACGGATTGCGGTCTCCCAGTCCAGCGACTTGGGCTTCGTAACCCATCAAGCCGACGATGCGGATGCCGGGGAGCTTGCGGGCCGCGCGACACAGCGCGACAACATCGGCGACCGAGCGCAGCGGGCTGCGGCGCACCCCCAAGTGCAATCGCCCGCCGAGCGGCCGCCACGACATATCGACGTCGAGCACGACCTCAAAGGGGCGACCGGCCGAACCGACGGCCGCCGACAATCGTTCCAACTGCGCGCGGCTGTCGGCGATCAGGCGGATTCGCTTGCCGGCTGCGTGCAATTCGGCCAGCGCCGCCAGGTCGCTCGATTGCACGGTGGGGTACGCGACCAGCAGGTCGTCAAAACCTTGATTGGCGAGAAACGCCCCCTCTTCGGCCGCATAGCACATCAACCCTTGATATGGCAAGCCAAACTCCAGCACGCGCCGGATGAGCGCCGGCACGCGGATCGACTTGGTCGCCACGCGCAGCGCGTGCCGATGGCCGGCGCGCTGCACCAGGTCGGCAAACAACGCCACGTTGCGATCGAAGGCCGGCAGATCGACCACCACCGCCGGCAACCGGCAGCCGCGCAGCACGTCGCGCCATTGGTCGTACGTTCGGGGTTGGGCGCCGGCGCGAAGCATGCGAGCGTGAGTATACCGCGCGGCACCGCGCGATCGAGCCGCCGCTGACATGCACGGTCAGAGCGCTCGACAAACCTTACGCCCTCACTCGACCAGCGGCGCGGGCCAATGGTCGAAGCTCTCGAGGCGCTCGATCGTGGCGCCGCGAAACCGCAGACCGGGATCGGCCTGCTCGTTGACGACGCGCCAGAACAACTGCACGTGCTCTGGATGCGAAAGGCCGAGCACCCAGTGGCGATACGATCGCGACAGAAAGTGTGCGTTGGCATGATAGCGCACCAGCGGCTGCCCGTCGACCTCGACGCCGCACATCACTTCGCTCTCCTGGCTGTCGCTTTCGACCAGCAGCTCGATGGCGTACCGCCCGGGCTCGAGCGGCAGCGCCGGTTCGAGCAGGCGCGTGCCCAGGCTGCGCACGCTGAACTGCTCGGGCGCGAGCCGCGCCACTTCGCGACGCGTGCCGCACTGGCCATAGGGCGTGGGGCCGATGCGATCGTTCGGCAGGTAGAGGACGTTGGCGACGTCGACCTGGGGAGGAAAATCGGCTGTCGACGCGACCGGCCGTAGCGTCGCCAGATCAATGGCTTGATAACCGTGCTGCCGCAACAGCTCGACGCACCGCAGATCGCGCGGGCTTTGTTCGAGGATCAGGTAGGGCCGCAAGGCCGCCAGCGTGTGCGACATCCCCTGCAAGGCGTCGAACTCCGCCCCTTCGATGTCCATCTTGATCAGTTTGGGAACCAGGCCGCTGTAGGCGATGAAATCGTCGATATTCACCGAGGGGACGAGGTGCGATTCGTCGCTGTCGGACCATTGCACGATCGAATCGTTCAGGTGCGGGCCGGCGAAAACGCGGACGAGCTGTCGCGACTCGCGGCACACCGCGCGATGGTACAGCGTCACATTCGAGCAGCCGTTGGCCGCCAGGTTGTACTGGCACTTGTCGATGATGCGCGGGCTGGCCTCGAACGCGCAGACGATGCCGCGCGGACCGACCAATCTTGACATCAGCACCGACAGCGAGCCGGCGTTGGCCCCCACGTCGAACACCACGTCGCCCGGGCGGCAAAGATCGCGCAGGGCCAGCGAAACCGTCGGCTCGCAATGGTTCCATTGGTACCAGAACGGAATCTGGAAGCCTTGCCGTGGATCGACCACCGGCACGCCGACGGGCGCCGGCGGCGCGGGCTTGCGGCCAAAGGCTTGTCGCGCCACGTCACGCAGTTGTTGGGGAATGCTGCGGCGTAATTGGGCGATCATGGCGTTGCGAATCTCCTGCCGATTGCCGCCGTGGTGAGGATCTCTGCCGAATATGACTAACCGTCGCATCGCCGCGGCGGGCAAGCGCTACGTCAATTGCCAGAGGGCCATCTTGAACGTGTCGCCAAGGCGCTTGTTCACGCCGAGCACGGCCGCCGGCTCGAAGCCGCAATGGACCATGCAGCTCTCGCAGCGCGGATCGTTGCCGCGGCCGAGCTTGTCCCAGTCGGTCAGTTGCACTAGCTCCTGATGCGTCTTGTAGTGCTTGTCGGTGATCAGGTAGCAGGGGCCCTTCCAGCCGCGAATGTTCCGCGTGGGATTGGCCCAGGCCGCGCACTTCAAGTCGCGCTCGCCGCGCAAAAATTCCAGGTAGACCGGCGACGTGTTGAGCTTGAAACCTCGCAGCAGATCGCGGGCCTGCTTGAACTTGGCGTGCACGTCTTCGCGCGACATGAAGATCTGCTCGGCCCCGGTGGGATTGGTTTCCTGCACCGCGCTGTAGCCGTAGGCGGGCGAAAGCATGAAACCGTCGACCCCCAACTCGGTCAGGTACCCCAACAGCACGGCGATCTCGTGCATGTCGGTCTCTTTGTAGATCGTGGTGTTCGTGCAGACGATAAAGCCCGCGGCCTTGGCGGCCTTGATTCCTTCGACCGCCTCGGCAAACACCCCTTTGCGTTCGACGGCCAGGTCGTGCGAGTCTTCCATGCCGTCGAGGTGCACGTTGAAGAAGAAGCGGTTGCTCGCCTGGAAGCCGGCCAGCTTCTTGCGGATGAACATGCCGTTCGTGCACAGATACACGAACTTTTTGCGCTCGATGATCTTGGCCACGAGCTCTTCGATCTGCGGATAGATCATCGGCTCGCCGCCGCAGATGCTCACGACCGGCGCGCCGCACTCGTCGACCGAGGCCAGGCACTCGTCGACCGTCAGCTTGTCTTTGATCGTGCTGACGTATTCGCGGATCCGCCCGCAGCCGGTGCAGGTCAGATTGCAGGCGTGCAGCGGTTCGAGCATCAGCACGAGCGGAAAGCGCCGCTCGCCCGAGAGCTTCTTCTTGAGCAAATACGTCGTCATCGTGCTGGTGAGCGAGAGCGGGAATCGCATGACCGGCACAGCCTCCCTGCTGCGGTTCTTCCGCGGACGGATCACTTTAATTGCGCCCCGCGCGGGCCACTTCCAGCGGGGGAAGTGTTGCTCGTGCGAGGCGATCGTGGCCGCGGTCGAAACTGGATTTCGGTTGGTGGGTCGAGAACTACGCGGTGTGGTGCGCCGCAGGCGATCGCTCGCCGGCGGCGCGGCATGCTCGGGCTAGGCGCTCACGGCCGCGGCCGCCACGGGGGGCGCGGTCACGCGCAAGCGCTCGGGGGTGTCGTCGCGACGGGCCTCGGCGACCGCTGCCCAGCGCGACAAGGCCATCAACGGGAAGTAAATGCGATACAAGTGGTAACGCAGATAAAACACCCGCGGAAAGCCCGTCCCGGTGAACTCCGGTTCGTCCCAACTGCCGTCGGGCAACTGGCGGCTGATCAAGAACCGCACGCCGCGCGTCACGGCCGGATGATCGGCGTGTCCGCTGGCGATCAAGCCCAGCAGCGCCCAAGCCGTCTGCGAAGCCGTGGGATTCCCCTGGCCGCGCAAGCTCGGGTTGTCGTAGCTGTCGGGCGATTCGCCCCAGCCGCCGCACGATTGCTGATAGCTCAAGAACCAGTTGGCGCCGGAGACGATCATCGGATCGGCGCGATCGACGCCGACTTCGATCAAGCCCGACAGCGCCAACCAGGTGCCGTAGGTGTAGTTCACTCCCCAGCGGCCGAACCAACTGCCGTCGGCTTCCTGCGTGGCCCGCAGGTAGGCGACCGCCCGGTCGACGGCGGGCTCGCCCACGCGCCGGCCCAGCCGGCCGAGCGATTCGAGCACGCGCCCCGTGATGTCGGGCGAGCTGGGATCGATCATCGCGTTGTGATCGGCAAACGGAACGTAGCAGAGAAACTCGTGATCGTTGTCGCGATCGAAGGCGCCCCAGCCGCCGTCGCGATTTTGCATGGCCAGGATCCAGCGCTGCCCGCGGTCGAGCGCGCCGACGACTTCGTCCCAGCGGCTAACCTGCTGGTGGGCCGACTTGCGATCGCTGGCGACGTGCTCGCCGATCAACTGCAAGCCAGGGGGCAAGCCGGCGCTGGCCGGCACGTCGCGCTCGAACTGCTGACGCAGCACGCTCATGACCATGGCCGTATCGTCGAGGTCGGGATAGAAGTTGTTCTCGTGCTCGAAGCACCAGCCCCCCGGCTCGGCCTTGGTCGTCTGCGACCAGTCGCCCGGCTGGCGAATCTGGCGATCGAGCAGCCAGCGCGTGCCCCGTTCGATGGCCGCATGCTCGGGGCCCAGCCCACTGTCGGCCAACGCCCGCAACGTGATCGCGGTGTCCCACACCGGCGACTTGCACGGTTGCAGCCAGGCCGTTTCTTCGGCGGCGTTCTCGCAAATCAATCCGTCGAGATGTTCGCGGCAGTAGGTCAGCTCGGGTCCGTCCTCGGCATAGCCCATCGCCTTCAGCGCGACCGTGCTCCAGACCATGGGGGGGAAGATCGCCCCCAGCCCGTCGCTGGCGCCAAAACGTTCGAGCGTCCAATCGCAGGCGGCCGCGATGGCGCGGGCTCGCAGCGGCGTGCAGCCGCGCCGCTCGCACCACTTCAACACGCGGTCGGCCAGGCGGAAGAAGCGATCCCAACTCAACAGCCCCGTGCTCCCCGGCAAGCCGGGGCAGCGCGGCAGCGGCCAGGTGTCGGGCGGATCGATGAACAGCTCGCGAATCCCTTGATCGGGTCCGATCGACCGCACCGGCTTCAGCGCCGAGACGATCGACAGCGGCACGATGATCGTGCGCGACCACGCGCTGACGCGATACAGATTGATCGGGCTCCACGTCGGCAGCAGCATCAGCTCGGGCGGAACCGAGGGGCACTGCTCGTACGAAATCTGTCCCAGCAGCGCCAGATAAAAACGCGTAAAGCTGTTGACCGCGTCGGCGCCGCCGTGCCGCAGAATTGCCGCGCGGGCCCGCTGCATGTATTCGGCGCACGGATCGTGCCCCGTGAGCTTCAGCGCGAAGTAGTTCTTGACGGTTCCCGAAACTTCGGTGCCGCCGCCGGGATACATCGACCAACCGCCGTCGGCGTTCTGCTTTTCGAGCAAGTGCCGCGCGATGCGACGAGCCGTGTCCGACTCGTGCTCTCCCAGAAAGGCCAAGAGCAGGATGTACTCGCTCTCGAGGATCGTGTCTCCCTCGAGCTCGCCGCACCAGTAACCGTCGGCGTGCTGTTCCTGGAGCAGCCAGTGCCGCGTCCGCAGCACCGTCTGCTTGACGGCCGTGCTCAAGCGCGGCTCGGTCGTCTCGCGATCGGGAGCGGCGACCGTAGGGGCGAAGTCGGGGTCGAAATGCGCGATCCGAACATGCTGCCTGGATTCCATTCCATCGGCTCTCAACGAAGTGCGGGCGGGTCGTCCTTGACCGTTCCCTGCGACCTGGATCGATCGCGGGGAGCGGAAGCTTAGACTAGCCAACTGCGATCGACAAGAGCAGTGACTGGCCGGCTGCTGGCGGTCCGCGGTGCTGGCACCCGGCGCCGCGAAATCTCTCGCCGTGCACGACCGAAGCGTGGTTGTCCAAATCGGGCGATTGCCCGTAAACTAGGGGCGCGGACGAGGCCACTGACCCTAAGGCGGGCGCACGGAACCGGGAGATGCTGTCATGAGCCGCAGTTCAGGAACCCATCGCCGTCGGAACGTGCTTCGGTGCTTCGCCGCACTCGGCGCCCTGGCCCTGGCGGTGCCGCGCGACGCTGCCGCCGAGCAACGCGCGCCGCGCTTCGACACCGAGCCGCGGGCTCTCGATCGCATTCCCGCGGGCACCGTCGTCGGCGACTCCGCCCCCCGCGATTGGGACGCGCTGATTATCAAGAGCAAGCCGCGCGTGACCCAGGGCGACGTCAACCAGGTGATGCAAGTCGTCAAGCAAAACGCCAGTCTGCTGACGACGATCATCCTGGCTGCGCGTCGCCAGAACGGGCCGGGCGCCGCGCATCCTTATTCGCTCGATCGCGTGGCGGTCGGGCTGGGCGTCACGGTGCAAGGGGGGCAGCAGATCGTCAACAGCGAAAAACCCGGCAACCTCGGCCTCATCGAGCGGCAGGTGCTCAACGGCGCCGAGCGCAACATGGATAGCGCGCTGCTCATCGCCCAGTCCAGCGGCATGGCGATCGTCGATTTCCGCGCGATCGTGCGACGCGGCGTCGAGCACGTCGATTCGATCTTGCGCTACGCCGTGATGGTCGATAACCGCAACGGGCAGTTCTTCACGCTGGCCTGGCAGGTCGAGCTCGACACAGCCGGCAACTATGCCCAGGCTCCCGCCGAAGTGCAGTGGCTGCCCCGCAACATGGTCGAAGACAATCCGCTGTTCGTCGACGCCAGCAAGTTCACGCTCGGCATCCCGAATACGCGGGCGTTCGCGGTCGCCAAGCTGCCGACTGGTCGTCCTGTAGCATTGACGCCGCGAATTCGCGCCCTGGCCGCCTTGCCGCGGTTCACCGAGCAATCGTTGTACGAGCTGGAAGTCGGGCTCTGGCAGGCGATCTATGCCCCGGTGTCGACGGCCCCCGCCGCGGCGCGCTACGAGCGCCCGGCGACGCTCGAGGCCAATTAGCTCCGTTTGATCCGCGAACGGTTCGTCCATTGCCGGGGAGTTTTCTGGCCGCCGCGCCCATTCTCGCACCCGCGCCGGCAATTTGCTGGCGGACTTCTCGCCGATGCCCGATACTGCTCGGGTTGCTCGCGCACGAGCGCCGCCCCCCTTGGGGGGTGGCGACACCTTCGGCTGGCGCCGAGAGTACTATCACCAGCGGGCATGCGCGCGGGTCGATAGGTCGATGCTTTCGGCCGCCTCTGGCGCGCGGACAACGGGACGAGAGGAGGCGCCCTCGGTACGTTGTCCAGCAGTCTTGGCAGAAATCAGGAAGCGATCGCCATGCGAGCTAGCTTGAAACGGCGCCTTGGATTCTTGCTCCGAACACGATGGGTAACGGTCGCCAGCCTGGCGCTCGTCGCCGGCGGCCTGCTGTCGATTGACCCTACGCGTGCTGCCGAGGCCACGACCTCGGGGGCTAACGCCGACGACGTCGCGGCGGACAAAGCCGCTCTGCCCAGCGAGCCGGTCGATGTTCGCCTGCCCGACTTCTACGGCCGCCAGCGCTCGCTGGCCGAATTCGCCGATCGCAAAGTGGTCGTGCTCGCCTTTCTGGGGACCGATTGCCCGCTGGTCAAACTCTACGTTCCGCGGCTGGTTGCTTTGGCAGCCGAGTTCGAATCGCAGGGCGTGGCCTTCATCGGCGTCAACTCCAACCGGCAAGACTCGCTCACCAAGATCGGGCAGATCGCGCGGCAGCAGCAGATCACCTTCCCGATTCTCAAGGACCGCGACCACGCCCTGGCCGATCGGCTCGGCGCCACCCGCACGCCGGAAGTGTTCGTGCTCGATGAGCGCCGCGTGGTCCGCTATCAGGGGCGGATCGACGATCAATATGGCGTCGGCGTGGCGCGTCGCGAAGCCCGCTCGAACGAGCTGGCCGACGCCATCCGCGCCGTGCTGGCCGGCGAACCGGTCGCCGTCGCGCGCACCGAGGCCCCCGGCTGCTTGATCGGTCGCGCGCCGCGCGTCGCTCCGCACGGTGAGATCACCTACGCGAATCAGATCGCGCGGATCTTGAACGACCGCTGCGTGACGTGCCACCGCACGGGCGAGGTCGGTCCCTTTGCGTTGACGAGTTACGAGGAAGTCGCCGGCTGGGCCGAAATGATTCGCGAAGTGGTCGACCAGCGCCGCATGCCCCCCTGGTTTGCCGATCCCGCCCATGGCGAGTTCGAGAACGACTCCCGCTTAAGCGACGAGGAACTGGCGACCATCCGCACTTGGGTGGCCAACGGCGCGCCGGCAGGCGATTTGTCGGATTTGCCCGCGCCACCAGAGTTCGCGGCAGGTTGGCGCATCCCGCAACCCGACGTCGTCTTTTACATGAGCGACGAGCCGTTCGTGGTCCGCGCCGAAGGGACCGAAGAATACCAAACGTTTGAAATCGATCCCGGCTTCACCGAAGACAAGTGGGTGCAGGCGGCCGAAGCCCGGCCGGGCAATCGCTCGGTCGTCCATCATCACGTCGCCTACTTCGTCGAGCCGGGGGGGAACGCCCAGATCAGCCAGGTGAAGAACCAGATCGCCGGCTATGCTCCGGGGACGCCGCCGTTCTTGTTCGCGCCGGGCACGGCGCTGCGGATTCCGGCCGGGGTGAAGATCCGCTTTCAGATGCATTACACGCCGGTGGGGACCGAGCAACCCGACCGCAGCTCGCTGGGGTTGGTCTTCGCCGATCCGCAAACGGTGCGCAACGAAGTCCGCAATGAAATTGTCGGCAACATCGGCCTGCGCATTCCGCCGGGCGAGGCTGACTACCGCTTGCAGGCGAAGAAAAAATTCCGCCGCGACACGCTGCTGTTGAACCTGGCGCCGCACATGCACGTCCGCGGCAAGGCTTTCCGCTTCGAGCTGGAACTGGCCGACGGCACGCGCGAGGTGCTGCTCGACGTGCCGCGCTACGACTTCAACTGGCAACTGCGCTACGACCTGGTCGAGCCCCGCCTGATTCCGGCGGGGAGCCGCCTGCATTGCTACGCCGCCTGGGACAACTCGGCCGACAACCCGGCCAATCCCGACCCGACGAAGCTGGTCACCTTCGGCGAGCAGACCTGGGACGAAATGATGTTCGGCGTCTACCAGACGATCGAGCCGCGCGAACCGCCGACGCAGTGATTCTTACCGCCGAGTTCACGGACGAATTTGCCTAGGAGCAGTTTCAAAACCCGGCTGGGGTGCCACTGCTGGCTTGCCCAGCAGTGAATAGCTCGACACAGCACTGCTAGTCCAGCTAGCAGTGGCACCCGACGTCGGTTCAATGCAGGTTTTGAAACTACTTCTAAAACACGGATGGCGCGGATCACACGGATGAAGGCTGCTGAATTGCAGCGGCAGTTGTGCACCACAGAAATTCAATCCGTGACTTCGGTGCAATCCGTGGTCTGTCGCCTTTCCGGCCTGTGATCCGCGGTTACTTCGTCGGCCGGTAGGTCGCAAAGCCTACTACGCCCGCGAGCGTTTGTAGCGAACAAGCGGTATCGACTCGGGTTCGAGCAGCGTGCAATCCACGTCGCCCTCGATCTGAAAGCCGAACAATTCGCGTAGCGCGGCTTCGGCCAACTCCAGCGGGTGAAATGGGAAGGGATAGGCGTCCTCTTCTTCTTCGTCGTCAACCGCCGGGAATTGTCCAGACCAAAAGGGCTCTTCGAAGGGAAGCCGCTGGCCGAGATCTTCGAGAATGCCGTCATCCGGTGCCAGACTCAGCGAACGGAGTAAGTTACCGCTTGACCAATGGGCATACGCGAACCAATCAACGACGCTATGCATGGCGTGCAGATAGATATGTCCACGGCCACCTGCTGCAACAAAGGACCTGCCCAACTTAGATGGGTGGTTGATTGCAAACTCCTTCGCTGCGATAACCGATACACCCGCGAAGCAGCCGACACTTAGTTCGTCGTCATCCGGAGCTATATAGTAGAGATCGCCGTCTCCGAGGGGTTCGAGTTTCTCACCAGTGAAAAGCTTGCTGGCGAGCCTGTGCGTCGCTTCGCGGTCTAGTTGGGGTTGAGTCCTGAGGGCCGCGCGGGCATCCGATTCCGCGTAAACGAGCATCCAAGTCTTTGCGCCCATGCTGAGCTCTCATCATGCTAACTCTGTTTCTGACCTAATCTGCGAACCCTGGATCCATGCAGGACTATCCGTGACATCGGTGCAATCCGTGGTCCGTCGCTTTCCCGCGGGTGATCCGCGGTCACTTCGTCGGCCGGTAGGTCGCAAAGCAGTTGGGCGTCTCCCACAAGCTGCATTCCACGATCGGAAAGCCCTGCCCCGCGGCGAAGTCGTAGATCAGCTTGGCGATGCTCTCGGCCGTGGGATTGTCGTCGATCAAGAACAGCGGTTCGCCGAGCTTTTCGAGCATCGGCACCGCCGGATCGCGCCGGCATAAGATCATCCGGTGGTCGAGTTGGTCGTCGATCCAGCGGCTGACCACCCGCTTGATGTCGGAGAAATCCATCACCATGCCGCGGTCGTCGAGCGATGGGGCCTCGATGGCGATCACGGCCCGGCCGTTATGCCCGTGCAAGTACCGGCACTTGCCGTCGTAATTGAGCAGTCGATGGCCGTAGCAGAAGTCGATCTGGCGCGTGACGCGGAACATGCGTTGCTAAACCAGCTCTTCGATCACGCCGCGCTCTTCGAGCACGTAGCGCGGACGGCCCGCCAGGTCGTCAAACGTTTGCGAGGGGTCGATCCCCAGGTGGCGATAGACCGTGGCCAGCACATTCTCGGGGCGATAAGGGCTTTCGCTGGGGATCTCGCCTTTGCGGTTCGACGCGCCGACGATTTGCCCCACCTTCAGCCCGCCGCCGGCCATCATCACGCTCATCACCGAGCCCCAGTGATCGCGACCCTTCTTTTTGTTGAACCGCGGTGTGCGGCCGAACTCGCCCATGGCCACCAGCATTACATCGCGATCGAGCCCGCGCTCGTCCAGTTCGCCGACGAGCGCCGCCACGGCCTGATCGAAATCGGCCGCGCGGGGTCGCAATTTTTTGACCAGGTCGACGTGATCGTCCCAGCCGCCGACGCGCACGGTGATGAAAGCCACGCCCGCTTCGACCAGCCGGCGGGCCAACAGCAGGCTCTGGCCGGTCGCGTTGCGGCCGTAGCGGTCGCGGGTTCGCGGGTCTTCGCGGTCGATCTCGAAGGCCTGGCGAGCCCGCTTGCCGGTCACCAGTTCGAAGGCTTGTGCCGAGAATTGATCGACGGCGGCGACATGCCCTTTGCGATCGACCAGGGCATCGACGTCGCGGCGCGTGCGATCGAGCGCGGTGAGCAGGTGCCGGCGGTCGTCGAGCCGTTCGAGCGACAGCCCTTTGACCAGCGACAAGTTGTTGACCTGAAAGTTCGGCTTGGCTGGGTCCTGCACCGTTTCGAACGGATTGAAGCCGGGGCCAAGGTAAGCGGCCGTGCCGGCGCGCATCACGCGCGGAATGGCGACGTACGCCGGCACGCCGCCGCGATTGGCGCCGCGCACCAGCGATACCACGCTGCCGGCCGAAGGCATTTCGTTCTCGCGATTCTGGCGATCGCGCAAGTAGTAGCCCGTCTGCGTGAGATGGGCCGAGGTTTCGTGCGACGACGAATCGTGCCGCACCGAGCGAATCACCGCCAGCCGTTTGGCGAGCTGCGCCTGACGCGGCAGCGATTCGCAAAATCGCACGCCCGGCAGCGCCGTCGCGATGCTCCGCAGCGGCCCGCGATATTCGGCGGGAGCGTCGGGCTTGGGATCGTAGGTTTCGATATGCGTCGGCCCGCCGGCCAACTCGATGAAGATCACGGCCGCGTTGCGGCGCGACTTGGAAGCTGAGCCGTGCTCGGCGCCCGCCGCCCGCTGGCGCAACAAATCGGAGAGCGTCAGACCTCCCAGTGCCAAGGTGCCGGCCGAAAGAAAGTTCCGCCGCGAGACACGATCGCAACAGGTGAAATCTTGACCAAAGATCCGGAGCATGACTGTCTCCTGAGGTCGTCACCACTGGGGGGCACAAGCTAACCGCTTCACGGCGACACGGCAGGCGGTTGCCGCGTCGGCAAGCTGCGTCGGGCGAACAAGCCGCGGGGGGTGGGGTCAGTTTTGGACAATGCTGTGCGGCTCCTCAGTTTAAGCCCGCCGCGAAGCAGCGGTCAAATGCAGTTGCCCTCCGCCGGCCGCGTCGTGGCCCCGCGCTTGTTTTCGAGCCCCGCCAGCAGTATCAAACAAGCGGCCGGGCCGCGGGTACCGGAGCCAAGTCCTTTCTGCCAGGGCCATGCTGCCATGAACGATCTGCCGCAAGCCAATCAACGGATCATTGAAACCCCCTACGGACGAGCCCTGGGCAACAGCTTTCGCTGGTCGGGAGGGCAATACTGCGCGATCCATACCATGCGCGGCCTGGTCGGCTGCGGCATCTACGACGTGCGGATCGCCGGCGAATTCGGCCAGGCCGTGGCGATCGCCCGCGGCACGCCGCAACAGCCCCTCTGCGAACCCGAAGACCTGTTCGCGGCCAAGATCGTCGAAGTCAGCCCCCCGGCGCAGGCCCTGGGCATTTCGCCCGGCATGACCGGCCTCGAAGCAGTCCACAAGCTGCTGCAGGCCGAGCAGCCGGCGAGTTGATCGGCCGCGCGGCCGTTTATTTGGCCGCGGCTGAATGCGTTTCGGCTTCCGCCTTGGCGACTTGCCGGGCCAACTGCTCGCGCAGCCGGCGCGAGAATCCTTCGTCGAGCGGCGTCTGCTCCATCCACTCGTCGACGCGAAATGCCTGCCGGGCCCGCTCGAAGGGCAACTCGGTGTCGAGGTAGCCCAGGTTGTAGGCCACACGGTCCGACAAACCGGTCAGTAGCACGCTCAGATCGTGCGGCAGCGGGCGCCCCCCGAGCCGGCGCAAATGAGCCGTGATGTTGTTCATGCAGTTGTTGAAAATCAGGTTGTAGAACTCCGGCTCGGCTTCGAGTTCTCCGGCGCGCTGGAGCATGTCAACAAAGATCGCCCGCTTGCGCTCGTTCGTGGTGCGGGCCGGGTAGAAGTAAACCGGCTTCTTCCAGATCGCCCCTCGCAAGCCGACGACGTCGCGCTCGTCCCCCACGACATAGACGAGCTGATACTGGCGAAACAGCGACGGAATCATCTGATACGTCTGCCCGCGCCTCCGTCGCCCTTCGACCGATATCGCCACGTGCTGCCCATCGGAAAACCCGAAGCAGACAAAGACGTGCGCCACGCCGTCGAACGCCGGCATCGGCACCACGACGTAATACATCGAGTCGAGCTTGCTCAGATCGTAGGTGCGCTCGTCGTAGCCAGGCGTAAAGTCGCTCGCGGTGTGCCAGGTGAAATTGCGCACGTTGCTCACGATCGCCCGGTCCCCGTCGATCTTCGCGACGGGCGACCGTGCCTGCTCGGGCGACCAATCCTGGTTGGGGTCGGGCGTGACGAAGCCGAAATAGCCGATCGCCACCAGCGCGGTCACGCCCAGCGCCCCGACCGTGCGGCGCTTGGCCGGCCAGGGCGCACGTAGTAGTTGCCACAAGTGCACCTGCTCGCGGCTAGCTGCCAGATACAAACCGCAGATCGCCAGCGCCACGAGCAAGGCCAACCACGAGGCCAGCGGCACTTTGAAATAGCAGGCCAGCGCCGTCCACAACCCCAGCCCGAACCAGGCGGTCAGCGACACCAGCCGCCACAGCACCGCGATTGTTCTGCGTACGAAGCTCATGCCGATAAGTCCGCGATTCGGTTGGTTGCCTACTGTACGGCGCGAAAGTCCCAACCGCCAGCCGCAATCGGCGACGGGTCGCGCAACCGCGGGCAACGCCGGCTCGACCTTCGGCGATTCGCCCGGTCGCGGCATATCCTTGTCGAGCGCGCGTGCTAGAATTGCCTTGATCGCCCCTCGCGCACCAACAACCTGAGAGACCAACTCGCCATGACCGTACCCGCTGCCACTGTCAAATCGCTCTGCACCAGTGCCGAAGTCGATCTCGTGCGCGCCAGCCGCCAGCCGCAGTTGGGCCAGCTCAGCGCGGCCCAGCTCAAAAGCCTGGCCGCCCGCGCGCGCAAGTTGCAAGACAAGTGGCGCGACGCCAAGCGCGACCAGGCGCGGTCCAAGAGCCGCGCTGCGGGTGTCGGCAAACCAGGCGACAACACGCGGGTCAAATCGCAGATCTTCCGCGAGGCGCGCGAGAGCTTCGAGGCGCGCCTCAAGCAGCTCGAATCGGCCTCCGCGGGCGCCAAATCGTCGACGAAATCGAAAGCCAAGTCGGCCGCTAAATCCAAAGGCAAGAAACAGCGCACCGTCGACCATCGCAACCGGCGCGCCGCGGTCCGCGAAGGGTTGGCCGTCGTCAAAGACATCGTCAACGAAGAGCCGCCCACCTCGGCGACCCCGGCCGAGTCGACCGCCGCCGAGAACCAGCCGACGAAGCCGGCCGCGCGGCCACGGCGCCAGGCCAAGCCGGTAGCGCCCAAGAAGCCGGTGTCGAAGCTCGCTGACCGCACCGCCGCTCAACAACTCCGAGCCGAGACCGCCGCCAAGCAAGCGCGCCTCAAACAGAGCGGCAAGACGACGCGAGTGCTCGGGCACGTCAGCGCGCGCGGGCAGCGCAAACAAGCGCGCCGCGACTCGATGAATTAGAAGCAGTTTCAAAACCCGGCATGGGTGCCACGCCATGTCGTTAAAGTTTGCCCCGGGGGGTGGCCCGACTGCTCGCAGTCGGGTGGCGCAGCCACAAGAAACCTTCATGCCGCACGGCGGTTTCAGCCGCGATGGTTTCAGGAGGTTTCTTGTCGCTACGCGACCCAGCCGACAAGCGGCTGGGCCACCCGATTCCTACGCAAACAAGCGCGCCGCGACTCGATGAATTAGAAACAGTCATCGGGACGGCCACGGCCGCCAACAAACGCCAGCGGCCCGTCTGCCCAGCCACGGCCGCGAGCGGAGTCTGTTCGATGCAGTCGTTTACGATCGCCGATCGACTCACCGCCGGCAAAGCCTTGCGCAAAGCAGTGCCGCGCGCCGCGCACGCCACCTGGGCCACCAGTGACCAGCCGCGCGATCCCCTCGAACTATTGGCGCGCTGCAACCAGGGGCGGCTCGCCGACCTGGTGCCGCTGCGCTACGGCCGTCTGCTGCGCAGCCCGTTCACCTTCTTGCGCGGGTCGCCGGGGTTGATGGCCTTCGACCTGGCGTCGACACCCCAGACCGGCTTGTCGGTGCAGGCCTGCGGCGATTGTCATCTGACGAATTTCGGACTCTTCGCCACGCCCGAGCGCAACCTGGTCTTCGACCTCAACGACTTCGACGAAACGTTGCCCGCCCCCTGGGAGTGGGACGTCAAGCGTCTGGCGACCAGCTTCGTAGTGGCGGGGCGCGGCAACGGCTTTTCCGACCAGCGCTCGCGAGAGGCCGCCGAGGCCAGCGCCCGATCGTATCGCGTGCATCTGCGCGAGTTCGCCGAGATGAGTCCGTTGGACGTCTGGTACTTTCGCATCGACGTCGACGACCTGCTCCGCCTGGCCCCCGACGACGACGCCCGCCATCAGCATCGCAAGTTCAGCGAGCGGGCACGCCGGCGGACGGCCGAAAACCTGTTGCCCAAGATCACGGAAGAGCACGCTGGGCGGCACCGGTTTGTCGCCGATCCTCCCGTGCTGCAGCCCTTGGACGAGGAGATCTGGCGCGAGCAAGTCGCGGTGGCCGGCGCGGCCTATCGCGAGTCGCTGGCCGACGATCGCCGCGTGTTGTTCGATCGCTACCGGATCGAGGATTTCGCCCTGCGCGTCGTCGGCATTGGCAGCGTGGCCACGCGTTGCTTCGTGGCGTTGTTGTATTGCGACGACCGCAATCCGTTGCTGCTGCAGATCAAGGAAGCCCGCCGCTCGGTGCTCGAGCCGTTCGCCGAGGCGAGCCGCTACGCGAACCAGGGGCAGCGGGTCGTGGTCGGCCAGCGGCTCCTGCAGTCGGCCAGCGACATCTTCCTCGGCTGGATCGGCGCGGCCGACGGGCACCACTACTACGTGCGACAGATGCGCGACATGAAATTCTCGGTGCCGATCGAGGAGCTTCGCCCCGCGCAGTTGCTGAAGTACGCCGAGACCTGTGGCTGGGCCCTGGCCCGCGCCCACGCTCGGTCGGGCGATGCCGCAAAGATCGCCGGCTATCTGGGCGGCGGCGACAAGTCGGACGTGGCCCTGGGCGCGTTTGCCGTGGCCTACGCCGACCAGATCGAGCGCGATCACGCGACCTTGGTCGCGGCCGAGCGATCGGGAACGATCGCGGCCCTGACCGGCGTTTAGGCCGCGAGGCGATGCGGCTCGATCTTGGGTCTGTCGTCGCGAGGCGGGCCGCATGATGTGCTTAGCAGCAGTTTCAAAACCCGGCATTGAACCGATGTCGGGTGCCACTGCTAGCCGGTCCGGCAGTGAAGAGCCCTGCGCATAAAAACAGCCAGGCGTTCGTTTGCCGAATCCTCGGCTACAAACGCCCGACTGAGATTTGCTTTCCGCGCCGCTTGGCGCGTTACTTCACCAGCGTGAATTGCGCTTCCGGTACATCCGTTGGGATCTTCGCCGACGGATTCTGTGGCGTGCGATAGATTCGGCCCGAGGTCCGCGCCACGTTCGGCGTCACGAAGCGATCGAGCTCCGTGGCGCTTACCTTGCCGTCGCGGTCGGCATCGGCCGAACCGCTCAAGCCCTCGAGCAGCCAGCGGGTGTACATCCCCTGACGCTGATCGGTCCAGTCGTAGCTGATCTCGTTCTCCGCCGAGCTGGCGAAGATCGTCACGTCGGTGTTCTTTGCCTGGCGGAACAGGGCGGCCGCGTAGCAGGTGTCGAGAATCAGTGTCTTGGTGTTGGCCGGAGTCATTTCCAGCGCGTCCAACAGCCACTTCGCCGACAAAGCCGTGTTCGGTTGATTCGGAACCGCATCCTCCAAGGGCAGCATCAGCTCGCCGGCGGCGTTCTTGTCCCCTTGCCCGCTATAGAACACCAGGATCTCGTCCCCCACGTCGGGCTTGTCGAGAAACGACCGCACGGCGGCCATCGCCCCGTCGCGGGTGACCTTCGAGTCGGCCGAGTCCACCAGCTTGAAGATATGGTCGCTGGCGACGCCGTAATTGGTTTTCAGCACTTGCGCCATTTGCTCGCAGTCGTTGCCCGAAAACTGCAACTTGGCCATGTGTTGATAATCCTGGGGGCCGATCAACAGCACCCAGAGCTGGCCGGCATCTCGGGCCGACGCGGCCTGGCAGCCAAAGACAAACGTCATCAGGGCAAACAAGGCGGTTTTCATGGCTCGCTCGAATTCTTGGTTTTGGCGACGACTTCGCTTCCCGAGACGACCATCGCCCGCGGGCAAGCGTCGTGTTCGGTCTTGATACGGCGCCGCTGCCCGGCCCTGACAGCCGGTGCTTTGAGTCTCGGCGGCTGCTGTCATGTCGTGGGATTGTGGCCCCCGAGCAGGCTCAAGTTCGAGCGCATTTGGGGCGATTGCTTCTTGATTACGTTTTTCGCGACGGCGGATACACCTTGCTAAATCGCGTCGGCAAGGTGCGTTGGCCCGCGGGTCCGAAGCGATGATATTCTCAAGGCATGGACCAGAAGATCGAGAACCCCAAGTCAATCTGGCTGTTTGTGGCTTCCTTCGCAGCGGGCGGCGGATTCGTGGCCATGTTGAATCGACTTCATCAGTTCAGCGAGCAGGGAGACGTGGCGCTGACCGCCAGCCTGCTGGGAGCAGCAATTGGATTGTTTGCTTGGGCGATCGGACTTCTATTCGACCGCGGGAACATCGGCGTGGCTGTCGGCGCCCTGATTTAGATTGGCCTGACGATTTACGGTTACGCCTGGCTTACTGTAGCGATTTTCTCCTAGTCCCCCGCTATGCCGGCGTTGCTCGCCGGAGCAACAGGCGATTCCCAACCCGCGGCCTGAGAGCAACCTAGATTGGGGGCCGTCTTAAGATCACGGCAGTTCCGGCCTTGAAAAATGTCCATAATTATGTTCTAATTACAATGCATGCGTTGATCGCGCGCGTGTGCCATGCCCACGTTCGTCGTGGGTACCATTCACAATCCACAGATTTCACAGATTACGCAGAGGAGCTGCTCGCGGACTCGCCCGCTTTCCCAATCTGCGTCGCTCGGCGAAATCTGCGGACCACAACTGCATTCTTTGCGCCTTGGCGCCTTCGCGCGAGGTCCTTCGTCTTTGGACGCAAAACGAAAGCCTTGGACGCAAGTTGGACGCAAACCGCTTCGATTTGCGTCCAAGAATAAGTGGATTCGCTTCAACGACTTAGCTGCCGGGAACACGGCTTTGGACGGTTTGGACGCAAAATTACGGACATGGAGCGAGAGAGATAAGGCGAATTCACAATCCACAGATTTCACAGATTACGCAGATGGGCCGCTCGGGGAATCGCCGGCTTTCTCAATCTGCGTTAATCGGCGAAATCTGCGGACCACAGGCCGCATTGCTTTGCGCCTTCGCGCCGTTGCGCGAGACCATTCATCTTTGGACGCAAAACGAATGCTTTGGACGCAAGTTGGACGCAAACCGCTTCGATTTGCATCCAAGAATAAGTGGATTGGCTTCAACGACTTAACGGCCGGTAACACGGCTTTGGACGGTTTGGACGCAAAATTACGGACATGGAGCGAGAGAGATAAGGCGAATTCACAATCCACAGATTTCACAGATTACGCAGATGGGCCGCTCGTGGACTCGCCCGCATCCCAATCTGCGTCGCTCGGCGAAATCTGCGGACCACAACTGCATTCTTTGCGCCTTGGCGCCTTCGCGCGAGATCCTTCGCTGTAACAACCCGGACGCAAAACGGCCGCGCCGGACGCAAAGCGGACGCAAATCGGGACGCAAAATGTCGACGTGTTACACGCCCCAAGCTGTGCCGTCTAATCGATTTACGGTCCAATATCAAAAAACTCGGACGCACCGGACGCAAAATTTCAGCACATGGAGAGAGAGTAAGGTGCGAATACGCAAACCACGGATAGCACGGATGACACCGATCAAGAGCTCGGTGAGCTGGCTGGATTCCAATTCCCCACCTGCGTCGCTCGGCGAAATCTGCGGACAGCAAACTAATGAGCGTGGGATCAGGGCGCCATGGCCCCGGTGGCACCCGGCGGTTTGGCTAGGCCGCGACAACACTCCCTCGCTGCGCCTCGGGCTGGTTTGAGAACCATCGTAGCGCGCGGCTGGGCGAGCCAGTAGTGGCACCCAGGACAGGTCCTTAGACTGCTGCTAACAGGTTTTTGTCGGAACGTTTGGGGCCGCCGGGTAGCGTAAGTTTCGCAGGTATCGCTATGCCTTCGTTTATCCAAATCGTCGCCACCTGTCCGACGCGCGAGCTGGCCGACCAGATCGCTCGCGCGCTCGTCGAGTTGCGGTTGGTCGCCTGCGCGCAGATCGGCGGACCGATCGCCAGTACCTATCACTGGCAAGGAGCGATCGAATCGGCCGAAGAGCTCGTGTTGGTGGCCAAGACGCGCGGTGAACTGTTCGACAAGGTCGCCGCCGAAATCGCCCGGCTGCATCCGTACGACACGCCCGAGATCATCGCCGTGCCGATCGCGGCCGGCAGCGCCAAGTACCTGAAGTGGATCGCGGACGAGACGCAGGGTGAGTAGCAGCTACGCCGCGATCTGGTTGGCGCGTTGACGTCTCATTCGGGTTGAGGCCATGACACGCTATCGTTTCGACATTTCGCTGCACGTGCGATCGGCCGACGCACAAGCTGGCGAAACGGTCTCGCTTGCCGGGCGCGACGTCGAAACGCTGGCGCTGCCGGCCGCCGCGCGCGGCGCTGCGTTCGCAGTCTCGTTCGAAGAGGCGGCCGCCGCGCTGGCCCCCTTGCCCCGGATGTTCGTCGAGCCCGACGGCTCGTTCGTCTGGACGGGCGAAGATCAGGCTGGCCGCTGGCAAGTCGATGGCAATCTCTACGACCGGGCGGGGCGCCTGCTGTATGTCGAGCTGGCGGGCGATTGTCCGGCGGCCGAGTTCGATCGATTGCTGGCGCCGCTCGGCTGGCCGGGTACGGCCGTCATGTTTCAGTTGAAACGCCAAGGCGTCTGGCTCGACGAGACGGCGTTTCGAGCATGGGCAGCCGGCTGCACATAAACGAAGCAGCCAACGTGCTTGCATCGCCCGCCCACTCGGGGGGTGGGTATTCTGTTCTTTCCCCCCTTTGCGGCCATCCCTATACTAGAGCGTGGCAAAGGGTGCCACGAATCCGCTGGGTAGTTTCGTTGTTACGTCATAGCTCGAAGGGATTTAACAGCAGACGACGAGGGTTCTCTGGCACGCTCGGTCGAGCCGCCCTGCCGGCGGGTCGACACGCCAAAACACCGGCATAGGATGTGCTGCGGAACTCACGCCAACCAGCGGGCGTCGCAATCGCGCACTGAGTCTCATGTCATCGCCAGGGAAAGGGTGTACCGAATGGCCCCTGTCCGCCGTCTAGTTCGGCCCAGGGGACGTTCTATCGGTCCTCCTTTCGGCGGCTGGTTCGCCGTCGCCTTGTTGGTGCTCACTCAACTGTCGATTCTCGGGTCGACGGCACGGGCGCAGTTCGGCCAGGGGGCGATGCCCTTCGGCTTTACCAGCCGCTTCGAGCTTTCTGATTCGGTCTACCTCGACACGCCCGATCACGTCGCCCGCACGCTCGAAGAACAATACAACGAGTACGTCAAAGGGGGGCACTGGGACGACGCCCTCGATTTGTTGTCGACGCTGGCCAGCGAAAACGGCGACAAGGTTGTACTGGCCAGTCCCCGGCGTTTCGTCAGCTTGCGCGAGTATTGCCACGCACGACGGGCCGAACTGCCGGCCGAGGTCCGCGGGCGGTACCGCGAGCGGGTCGACGCCCAGGCCGAAGTGACTTACCGTGCGGCGCTTGCCGCGCGCGACCTCGACAAGTTGCAATCGGTAGCCGACGAGTTCTTCGTTAGTAGCTGGGGAGACGACGCCCTTTGGACTCTCGGCGAGTTGGCGCTTGAACGCGGGCAATACGGAACCGCGCGAACCGCCTGGCAGGCCCTGTTGCCGGTTGCCCAGCGCGTGGGAGCCGCCACCGACGCGGCTGATATGGCGAGCTCGCGTTTGGTCTATCCCGACACCGATCTGCCGGCCGCGGAGATTAACGCCCGGCTCGTGCTGGTGTCGATCCTCGAGGGAGCGACGGCCCGCGCCGAGCGCGAGCTAGCCGATTTCCAGCGGTTGCATCCCGCGGCCGAAGGTCGATTGGGCGGTCGCCTTGTCAAGCTGGGGCCGGTGTTGGCTTCGCAGCTCGCCGCAAGCCAGCAATGGCCGCAGCCCGCCGTCAACGACAACTGGACGACCTTCGGCGGATCGGCCGAGCGCACCAAACAACTCCCGCGCACGGTCGACGTGGGGGCCAAAGATTGGGAGATCTCGTTGCCCGAGGTCGTGGCCGACGATCCACCCTACGCGTATCCGCAGGTAACGCCTTGGCGCCGCTACGGCGAGGGTCCGCTGGCCAAAAAGAGCGCGCTGTTGTTGAGCCATCATCCGGCGGTGGTCGGCAACCTGCTGTTGCTGAACACGCGCGATGAAGTCCGCGCTTACGACGTTCGCACCGGCCGGCCCGCCTGGGGGCAAGCGTCCGCCACGGTGTTCCGCGACAGCGACGACGGGCTCACGCCGCGTCACTCGCAGCGTGGCGGCTTTGGCATTCCGCGCTACACCGTCACGATCGCCGGTCGCTACCTGCTGGCCCGGATGGGTTCGCCGGTGACCTCGAACGCCAATCAAGGCGGACTCGGCGAGAAGTCAGGCTACCTGGTCTGCCTCGATCTCGAGGCGCAAGGTCGCTTGAACTGGAAGATCGCCCCCGAGCGCGACGACAAGTGGGCGTTCGAGGGGACGCCGATCGCCGACGACGAGTGCGTCTACGTGGCGCAGCGCCGCAGCGGCGAAGCGCGGCCCCACGCCTTGGTCGCGGCCTACGAACTGGCCAGCGGCACGCGTCGCTGGGTGCGCGAAGTCGCCGGCGCCGACACGCTCGCTCCCGGCCAGGTCGACGAAACGACCTCGAACCTGCTCACGCTGCACGAAGGCGTGCTCTACTTCAACACCAACCTGGGGGCCGTCGCCGCGATCCAGGCGACCGACGGGCAGATTCGCTGGATTCACGTCTATCGGCAGCCGCAGACAGGCGATTTGAATCAGCCGTTGGCCCATTTCCACCGCGACCTGACCCCCTGCATCTACCACGAAGGGCGCATCCTCGTCGCGCCCTCGGACACCGAACGCATTCTCGCGCTCGATGCCGCCACGGGCGAACTGCATTGGGAGACGCGCTACGCGCCCGACGCCCTACACCTGTTGGGCGTGGGAGGCGGCCATCTCATCGCCAGCGGCGACCGCATCTACTGGATCAACGTCGCCAGCGGCAAGCTCGTGCGCTACTGGCCTGACGGACCCGAACCGAAAGGCTACGGTCGCGGCGTGCTGGCCGACGACGTTGTCTATTGGCCCACGCGCGACTGCATCTACGTCTTCTCGCAGCAGTCGTCGGAGCTGAAGCGCAAGATCGAACTGCGCCAGCGCGACGAGCATGGCACCGGCGGCAATCTGCTGGTCACGCACGATCGACTGCTGGTGGCCGCCGGCGATCGGCTATTGGCCTTCGGTCAGTTCAGCCAGGTGCCGCGACCGGCCGGCGCCGCGGCGACTTCCGCAACCTCCGCGGCGTCACAGCCCGCGCGAGCCCCCGCCGCGGCCGAGTCCCCTTCCCAACCTCGTTAGCGTTGAGACCCCGCATGGAAAACACGTCCGTCCAAGGTGCGCCCCAAGACGATCTGCAAGCCGTCGAGCGTTTGCACGCCGCGTGCATGCGCATCACCAGCGAGCTCAGCAAGGTCATCGTCGGTCAACGCAATGTCGTCGAAGAGCTGCTGATCGCCCTGTTCGCCCGCGGGCATGGCCTGCTGGTCGGCGTGCCGGGGCTGGCCAAGACGCTGATGATCCGCTCGCTGGCCGATTCGCTGTCGCTGAAGTTCAACCGCATCCAGTTCACGCCCGACTTGATGCCGGCCGACATCACCGGCACCGAAGTCATTCAAGAAGACAAAGCCTCGGGCCAGCGGACGTTCCGCTTCTTGCAGGGGCCGATCTTCGCCAACGTGATTCTGGCCGACGAAATCAACCGCACTCCGCCGAAGACGCAAGCCGCGCTGCTCGAAGCCATGCAAGAGCACCAGGTGACCGTCGGCGGCAACCGGCATCGGTTGGCCGAGCCCTTTTTCGTGCTGGCCACGCAAAACCCAATCGAGCAGGAAGGGACTTATCCCCTGCCCGAGGCGCAACTCGACCGCTTCATGTTCAACATCTTCGTCGACTATCCCGACGAGGACGAAGAGTTCGAGATCGTGCGCCGCACCACGACCGACACCGTGGGGCGCATCACCTCGACCCTGTCGGGCGAAGAGATCCTGGCGCTGCAGCACATCGTGCGGCGCGTGCCGGTGGCCGATCACGTGCTGCGCTACGCGCTGCAGTTCACGCGGCTGACGCGTAAAGAAAAAGGGGAAGTCCCCGATTTCATTCAGGAGTTCGTCAGTTGGGGAGCCGGGCCGCGGGCGAGCCAATACCTGGTGCTGGGGGCTAAGGCCCGCGCCGTGCTGCACGGCCGGTTCTTCGCCACCTGCGAAGACGTGCGCAAGGTGGCAGCGCCGGTGCTACGGCATCGCATCCTCACGAACTTCAACGCCGAGGCCGAAGGGGTCCGCCCCGACGACATCGTCCGCCGCCTGATCGAAGTCATCCCCGCCGAAGAACAAGAGTCCGCCAGTAGTGGAAGCCTACCCGAAGTATTTCGATCCGCAGACGCTGGCTAGCATCCAGGGTCTGGAGCTGCGCGCCCGGCAGATCGTCGAAGGCTATGTGTCGGGCCTGCACGCGAGCCCGTACCACGGCTTCTCGATCGAGTTTGCCGAGCATCGCGAGTACGCGCCCGGCGACGACTTGCGCTATCTCGACTGGAAGGTCTTCGGCAAGACCGACAAGTTCTATCTCAAGCAGTTCGAAGCCGAGACCAACCTGGTCAGCTACCTGTTGCTGGACACCAGCGAGAGCATGGCCTATCAGAGCGCGGCGGCCCCCTGGTCGAAGCTCGAGTACGCCAAGACGGCCGCCGCGGCGTTGGCCTACCTGGTGCTGCAGCAGCAAGACAGCGTCGGCCTGGCGACGTTCGACGACCGCCTGCGGAGCATGGTGCGCCCCAGCAGCAATCCGTCGCACCTCAAGCAGGTGTTGCACGTGCTCGAAGAATCCCCCGCGCGTCGCAAGACGTCGGTCGGCCCTTTGCTACACGACTTGGCCGAGCGGCTCAAAAAGCGCGGCGTGGTCGTCGTGCTCAGCGACCTGTTCGACGACGTCCGCTCGGTGCTCGCGGGGCTGAAGCACTTTCGTCATCGCCGCCACGAGGTGATCGTGCTGCACGTCCTCGACCCGGCCGAAATCGAATTCCCCTTCGATCGGCCGACGTTGTTCAAAGGGCTCGAAGGCTTGCCCGACGTGCTGACCGACCCCGCGTCGCTGCGCCGCGCGTACCTGCAAGAGTTCGGCCAATACGCCAAAGCCCTCGAAGCAGGCTGCCGCGATCAACACTTCGATTACGTGCGGCTGCGCACCGACGAACCGCTCGACCGCGTGTTGGCCGGCTACCTGGCGGCCCGCGAAGCCAGGATCAAGTAAATGTCGGGACAGAGACCCTGCGCGCGGGGCAGCTCCCCGCTAAACAAGTTGTCATGCCGATGATTCAAGGACCGCTGGCGTTTGGTTTCGGTCAGGCGGCGATGCTCGCCTGGCTGGCGGCTGCCGCTGCGCCGATCCTGATTCATCTTTGGAATCGTCGCCGGCATCGCGAAATGCCCTGGGCGGCCATCGAGTTCGTGCTGGCGGCCCTGCGCAACAACAGCCGCCGCATTCGCCTCGAACAATGGTTGCTCCTGGCGGTCCGCACGTTGATCATCGTCTGCGCCGTGCTGGCGATGGCCGAGCCCTACCTGGAGCGCGCGGGCTTGCCGTTCGTGGGCGGGCAGCGCACGCACAAGGTGCTCGTACTCGATGCGTCGTATTCGATGGCCTACCGCCCTGGCGAAACAAGCCGCTTCGATCGCGCCAAGGAAGTGGCCGCGCAGATCGTCGACGAAAGTCCGCACGGCGACGCCTTCACGGTCGTATTGATGGGGGCCCCACCGCGCGTGGTGGTTGGCAAACCGGCCTTTGCCGGCGACGAATTGATCGAAGAAATCACCGCGCTGAAGGTCTCGCACGGTTCGGCCGATTTGCCGGCGACTGTCGCCACGATCGAGAACGTGCTTACGCAAGCGCGGCAGGAGCAGCCGCGCATCGGCCGTCACGAAGTTTACTTCCTCACCGACTTGCAACGCATTGGCTGGCTGCCCGAGCTCGATCGCGGCGCCGGCGCCGAGTTCCGCGAGAGCAGCCGCCGGCTCAGTCAACGAGCGGCCCTGGCCGTCGTCGATTTGGGAAGCGGCGAGACCGAGAATCTGGCCGTCACCGGCGTTCGCGCCAGCGAAGCGGTCGTCACCATCGGTCGCGAACTCTCGGCCGAGGTCGTCGTCCGCAACTTTGGACGCCAGCCGGTCGCGCAGCAGTTGCTCGAGTTGTTCGTCGACGGTCGTCGCGTGGCCGAAGGACGCGTCGACTTGCGCCCGCAGGAAGAAACGTCGTTGTCGTTCCCCTGCCGGTTCGAGAAGGTCGGCGAGCACCACGTCGAAGCACGGCTCAACGCCGATCTGCTGGACTGCGACAATCACCGTTTCTTGGCGCTGCCGGTGAAGGAGTCGCTGGCGGTGTTGTGCGTCGATGGCCGCCCCGCGGGGAGCCAGTTCGGCTCGGCGACCGACTACCTCAAGGTGGCGTTGGCGCCGCAGGCCGCCGGTCAGGGGCGCCCCGTGCAGGTCGACGTCGTGACCGAAGCCGCCTTGCGCGAATTGGAGCTGACGACGTACGACGCCATCTTCCTCTGCAACGTGCCGCAGTTTACGGCCGCCGAAGCGAGATTGCTGCGCGCTTATGCAGAACAAGGGGGCGGGCTCGTCTTCTTTCTCGGCGACCAGGTGCGCGCCGATAGCTACAACCGCTTCCTCGGCGGCCAGGAGCGCGACTTGCCGCGCGTGCTGCCGGTCCTCCTCGGCGCGGCCAGCGGGCCGGGGCAATACCGCTTTAACCCGCTCGACTACCAGCACGACCTGGTTTCGGTGTTTCGCGGTCAGGAGCAGTCGGGCTTGCTGACCACGCCGATATCGCAATACCTCAAGGTCACGCCGGTCGAAGGGGCGCCGGCCAAAGTGGCGCTGGCCTTCAACAGTGGCGATCCGGCGATCGTCGAAGAACCGATCGGGCATGGCCGCTCGATCGTCGTGGCCACCTCGGCCGACGTTTCCTGGACGGTGCTGCCGATGTGGTCGAGCTTTGTGCCGTTGGTGCACGAGCTATTGGCCTTGGCCGCCAGCGGTCGCTACCTGGAGCGCAATCTCGACGTCGGCCAGCCGTTGGCCGGCGAAGCGCCTCGTTCGGCAGCCGAGTTGCCGATCGTCGTCGAGCCCCCCAGCGGAGAACCGGCCTCGGCGTCGACTGCCGCCGGCAGCGACCTGTGGCAATACGACGACACCTTTCAGAGCGGCATCTACACCGTGCGTTTCGGCGCGCAAGGACACACCGAGCAATTCGCCGTCAACACCAACACCGCCGAAAGCGACCTGACGCCGCTGTCGGTCGACGAACTGCGTAACGAAGTTTGGCCCGGCATCCCGTTTCATCATCAGACGAGCTGGCAGAACATTTCCGACGGAGCGTCGCCGCAGCTCTCCGGACGCGGCCGGCTCAATGGCTGGCTGATCGGCGCGGCGCTGTCGCTGCTGCTGTTCGAACCGTTCTTGGCCTGGCGCATGGGAAGACACCGCCGATGAACGGGACACTGCCAAGCTGGCTCGAACAAACGCTCGGCCTCGAGCAAGCGGCCGCCGGCGAAGGGACCGCCTGGCGCCTGCAGGCTTCGTGGCCGTTTGCCCCTTGGCTCACCTTGCTGTTGGCGTTGGGGGCCGTGGCCTGGGTCGTCGCGCTCTACCAATACGACGCCGGGCCGGGCCGCCGTTGGCGCAAGGCGCTGCTCGTTTTGCTGCGGCTCTCGGCCCTGGCAGTCGTGCTCTTGATGCTGGCCGGTTTGACATTGTCGCTGCAGCGCACGGGGCTGCCGCACCTGGCCGTCGTGCTCGACGATTCGGCCAGCATGGGAATCGCCGACCGCTATAGCGACGAAGAGCTAGCCGCGCGGGCAGCCGAACAAGCCCAGTCCGCCGGCTTCGACGAACCCACGCGCTTGAACGTGGCCAAGAGCTTGCTGCTACGCGAGGATGCGGCGCTGTTGCGCAAGCTCGAACGCGACTACAACCTCAGGCTTTATCTCCTGGCCGGCGCCGCGCGGTTGCAAGCCGGCTCGGCCGCAGAACAGCAGGCCGCCCTGCGCGAACTGTCGCCCTCGGGCGAAGCCACGGCCCTGGGGCGCGGCGTGCGGAGCGTGCTGGCCGATTTGCGCGGTACCCCTCCCGCGGCGCTGGTGCTGTTGACCGACGGCGTCACCACCGAGGGGGAACCGCTGGGGGACGTCGCTGCCTACGCGCGCCGCCGCGGCGTGCCGTTTTACATCGTCGGCTTGGGAGACGAAAAACAGGTCCGCGACCTCGAATTGCACGATCTGCTCGTCGACGAAGTCGTGTTCGTCGACGACATCGTCCAGTTCGAGTTCACGCTCTCGGGGGCGGGCTACGCGGGAAAGCGCGTGCCAATCTTGCTGCGCGAGAAGGACAAATCCGAACCGGTCGCGCGCCTCGAAGTACAAGTCGCCGACGACGGGCAACCGCAGAAGGTGCGGCTCCCGTATCGACCGACCGAAGTCGGCGAGTTCGAGTACACCATTGAGATCGAGCCCCAGGAAGGGGAGTCGACCACCGACAACAATCGCGAAATGCGGTTGGTCAGCGTGCGCCGCGAGCAGATCCGCGTGTTGCTGGCGCAGGCCTACCCGAACTACGAGTTTCGTTACTTGAAAACGATGCTCGAGCGCGACGGCACGATCGAGTTTCATACCGTCCTGCAAGACTCCGACCCCGAGTACGCCACGTCCGACAAAACCGCCCTCCGCCTGCTGCCGCATCGCCGCGAAGAGCTCTTTGCCTACGACGTGATCGTGCTGGCCGACATGAACCCGGGCTACCTGAGCACGAGCGTGCTCGAGAACGTCGCGGCCTTCGTCGAGGAAAAGGGGGGTGGTGTCATCATGGTCGCCGGCCCTGAGTTCAATCCCTCGGCGTTCCAGGGAACTCCCCTCGCGCGGTTGGTGCCGATGGAGACGCGTGCGGCGGACAACGGCCCCTGGCGCGAAGGGTTTCAGGTGCTGCCGACCGCGCTGGGACTCGATTGTCCCCCCTTTCAGCTCGGGGATACGCCTGACGAAACGCGCCGCATCTGGGAGCGGTTGCCGCCGCTGTACTGGTTCTGCGAAGCGGCGAAGTTGCGGCCGGCCGCCCGCGTGCTGGCCGAACATCCCACGCGCGTGATGCGCGACGGCCGCCGTGTGCCGCTGATCACGCTCGAGTACGTCGGCGCCGGCAAGGTGCTGTTCCACGCCGTCGACGAAACCTGGCGCTGGCGCTACCAGGTGGGGGATCTTTATTTCGCCCGCTACTGGATTCAGTCGATCCGCTACTTGAGCCGCTCGAAGCTGCTGGGCAAGGATCGCTCGGCCGAGCTGTCGGTCGATCGGCGCTCGTACCGCCGGGGCGAGCCCGTGCGGCTGCGCGTGCGGTTCGTCGACGAGCGGCTGGCGCCCCCGGCCGACGACGGCGTCACGGTGATGGTCGAGCGCGACAATCAGGAGCGCCGCAGCGTGACCTTGCACCGCGACAGCGCCAGTCAGGGAGTCTTCGAGGGCCTGTTGCCACAGTCGCCCGAGGGTCGGTTCCATGGCTGGCTCGTCGAGCCGGCTCTCGAGGGCCGCGCGCCGGCGGTCGACTTTCAAGTCGTGGCCCCCCCGGGCGAATTCGAACGGATTGAGATGGATCGCGCCGAGTTGGAGCGCGCGGCCGACGCCACGCGGGGGCGGCTCTACACCCTCGCCAACTTGCGCGACCTGGCCGGCGCCTTGCCGTCGGGGCAACAGGTTCCGATCGACACCTTGCCGCCGATACCCCTCTGGAACCGCTGGCCGGTGCTAATCGTCTTATTGGTGCTGCTGTGCGGCGAATGGCTGCTGCGCAAACGGATGGGTCTCGTATAATTTCAAGTGGCCGTTTCCCCCGGAGTCTGGCAAGTGTCGCATCGACTCGAACAACGCGTCGCCCAAGTGCGCCGCAGCGCGTATCGATTGCGGCTCGTCCATGCCTGCGCATGGATGGCAACCGTGGTGCTGTTGACCGGCATCGTGTTGGCGGGCGTCGACTACCTGGTCGGTTTGCAGGATCGCGGCGTGCGCATTTTGTTCACCGCCGCCCTGGGGCTGGTGACCACCGGTTGCCTGTGGCGGTTCGTGTGGCCTGCCTGGCGGAACCGGCTTTCGGCCGTGGCCGTGGCCCAGCGGATCGAACGGCAATTTCCTGAATTGCGTCATCAACTGGCCAGCGCCGTCTCGTTCTTGAACCAAGCGGCCGACGACGCCTATGCCGGCTCGGCCGAACTGCGCCGCGCGGTCGTGCACGAAACCGACCTGGCCGCCGCATCGCTCGACTTTCGCGCCGCGCTCGACCGTCGGCCGGCGAAACGCGCGCTCGGCGTTCTGGGTGGAGTGCTGATAGGGCTGACGATCTTCGCCCTGCTCGCCCCCCACATGGTCGCCATCGGCGCGCGGCGGCTGGCAAATCCCTGGACCACGGCAGCCTGGCCGCAGCGCCATCATCTGGCGATACGTCAGCAAATGCGCCGCCTGGCGTCGGGGCAGACGTTCGAGGTCGAGGTGTTCGACACGCTCGGCGTGCCGCTCCCCGAAGAATTGTGGATCGTCTATCGCCAGGAAGCGCCCGACGGCGATCTACTCGAAGATCGGCAGCCGGTGCCTGTCGTGCAATCGGCCGGCAGCGGACCACTGCGCGTGGCGAGCCGCGAGGGCGTGACGCGGCCGTTCTCGTACCGCGTCGTCGGTGGCGACGACAGCTCGATGCCGTGGATCGATCTGGAAGTCGTCGAGCCGCCCGCACTGGAGAGCCTGTCGGTCACGCTTCTTCCTCCGGCCTACACCGGATGGCCCGCACAGCCCGGAGAGAAGCACCTGCGGGCGCTAGCCGGCACTCACGTGGCGCTGGCTGGCACCAGCACCAAGCCGCTGCGCTCGGCGCAACTGGTGCTCGAAAACGGGCCAACGATTCCGCTGGCGCTGGCTGACGACGGTTACCATTTTTCGCTCGCCGCCGATGCCGAGCCGCCGCTGGTCGTCGATCAGACCGGCGCGTACTGGTTCGAGTTCGAGGATCGCGAAGGACTCCAAGGGGGTCGCGAACTGCGCTACGAAATGCGGGCCGTGGCCGATATGCCGCCGGTCGTTTCGTTGGAGCGACCCGAGGCCAACCT
The DNA here is from genome assembly GCA_050184475.1 of Pirellulales bacterium. Lineage (GTDB taxonomy): Bacteria > Planctomycetota > Planctomycetia > Pirellulales > JAEUIK01 > JAIESQ01. Next base: position 187,984 of record JBFXAH010000008.1, read on the forward strand.
GTTCGTCACGCCGCAAGCGGTCATCCCGATGCGCGTGGCGGCCAAGGACGACCTCGCGCTGCGGTCCGTCGAGCTCGTTTATTCGCGCAGCGACCGCTCGGCCGAGCCCGACCAGGTCATCACGTTGTTGCGTGCCGAGCAACCGGCTCCCCCGACCGCGGCCGACGAGCCGGTGGACCAGGCGGCGCCGGCCGATGCGGCGGTCGTGACCAATTCGACTCTGCCCATTGGCGGCGAAGGCGAAAGCCGCGTGTTGGAGCACCGGCTCGAGCTGGCGAGTCTCGAGCTGCGGCCCGGCGTGCAAATCGACCTGCGGGCTGCGGCCAGCGACTTTCAGCCGGCCGACAGCCAAAGCTCGTCGCGGCGGATTTCGGTCGTCGATCCGAGCGAGCTCGAAGAGCGGCTCGCCGATCGGCAAACGGCGATTCTGGCCGAGCTCAACCGCGTGCTCAAGTTGCAGCAGGATGCCCACACGCAAGTCGCCGACCTCAACGTCGAGGCCGCCGAAGTGGGCCGCCTGGCGCAGGCCGACATCGATCAGTTGCAAGCGGCGAATCTCGCCCAGCGCCGCGTACAGCAAGGGCTGATCAGCCCCGAAGAAGGGGTGACCACGCAGATCGCCGGCCTGCTGGCCGACCTGGAAAACAACGCGCTCGACAGCCCCGAAATCAAGCGCCGCATGCAGCAGGTCGACGCCCAGTTGCAACGGTTGGGGCAAGCACAGCTTCCGGGAATCGAGCGCGAGTTGACGGCAGCCGAAAAAGGGGCCGCCGCCGCCCGCCGCGAAACGGATGCCGACGAAGCGCGCCACGCCGAAACCGCCAAGCATCTCGCCGCCGCCGACACGCAGCAGCAAGAGGTGATCGCCACCCTCGAACAGCTCGTGGCGGATCTCGGTCAGTGGGATACGCGTTGGCGCGCCGCCCGGGCTTTGGCCGATTTGGGCGAAGAACAAAAGCAAGTCGCCGAGGCAACCGCCGAGTTGGCGCGCCAGACCCTTTCGCGCGGCGCCGACGCGCTCGACGCCAACCAGCGCGCCGAGCTAAAGAAACTCGCCAGCCGCGAGCAAGAATTGGCGCGCCGCCTGCAGAAGCTCGAGCAAGGGCTGGCCGAAATGTCGCAGCGGCTCGAGGAAGAAGATCCGCTGGGGGCCGCCGCGCTCGACGAGGCCGTGCAACTCGCCCGCCAGGCTCAAACCGCTGCCGACATGCGGCAGGCCGGTCAGCAGGTCGAACGCAATCAGATGGGGCAAGCGATCGAAACTCAGCAGCGGATCGGCGAAGAGCTGGCCCAGATGCTCGACGCCCTCGATTCGCGCCGCGAGCAGGAGCTGGCACGGCTGGTGCGCAAGTTGCGCGAAAGCGAGGCCCAGCTAGCCGAAATGCGCCGCCAGCAGGATGGTCTGCGCCGCCAGGCCCGCGAGGCCGAAAAACTGGCCGACCCCACGGCGCGCCGCCGCGAGCTCGAACGGCTCTCGCGCCAGGAGAAGCAACTGCAGGAACAGGCCGAACGGCTCGCCAAGCGGCTGCAACGCTTGCAGGCCGCCAGCGCGGCCAAACCGCTGGCACGCGCCGGGCAGTCGCTCGGCCAGGCGGGTCAACAAGCCGACCAGGGTCAAGCGGGTGAATCGGCCGACGCTGCCGATCGCGCGCAGCGCGACCTCGACGATGCTCAACAGCAGTTGGCCGAGCGCCGCCGTCAGGCCGAGGCCGATCTCGCCGCCGAACAACTCGCCAAGTTGCAGAGCGGGCTCGAAAGCCTGCGCGATCGACAGCGCGAAGTGAACTCCGAGACCGTCCGCTACGACGAGCTCCGCCGCGCCACCGGCGATTGGACGCGCGGCCAACAGGTCGGCGTCCTCGAGCTGGCGCGCACCGAGTTGGGCCTGGCCGACGAAACCGCGGCGCTCGCCAAGAAGCTCTCGGCCGCGGCCGCCTTCGCGCTGGCGCTCGAGGGGGCTTTCGACGACATGGTCGCGGCTGTCGAGCGAATTCGCGAGCTCGATACCGGTCCGCAAACACAAGATGCCGAGCGCCACGCCCTGGCGCGGCTCGAACAGTTGCTCGCCGCGCTCGAACCCGACAAGCCCGAAGATCAACAAGGGGGTCAAGAAGGAGGGGGAGAAGGCGGCCAACAATCGGGCGGCCAACAAGGCGAATCGCTCCCCGATATGGCGCAGCTCAAGCTTCTCAAGCTGATGCAGCTCGATATCAACGAGCGCACCCGCGAGCTGGCCGAACGCCTGACCGACGAGGAGGCCGCCGGCGACGACGTCGCGCGTGCCCTGGAGCGGCTGGGCGTCGAACAAGGCAAGCTGGCCGACCTGGTGCGCAACCTCTCGCAGCCAGACGACGAGCGGCCCGCCGACGATCCAGAAGCGATCCCCGATTTGCCGCTCGACGAACTTCCGAACGAATGATCGGAGTTGAGACCATGATCGTGACGCTATTTCGCTCGCTACCCTGGGCCACGCTGTGCGTGCTCGGCGCGGTGATTCTGTATTCCGCATCGGCAGCCGGCGAAGAGAAGCCCACTTCGGACATCGTGCCAGCCGCGGCCGGCGATCCCGGCCGGCCGGCGACCGACGATCCTCGGCCCCCCACGCCGAGCGATCTCGATCGAGCCCTGCTCGAAAGTCTCGAAGAGAGCTTCGACGAGGAACCCGCCCCGCCGCGGCGCGACAAGCCAGCCGCCAAGCCGACCGATCGCCCGGCGGCCGACGACGAGGCCCAGCGCGACCAGCCGGCGGCCAGCGACTCATTGGACGATTCGCTCGACGACGAGTTGCTGCGCGATCTGGGGCCGGTCGAGGGAGAGGTCGACGACACCGATGATCCCCTCACGCGCATCGGCCGCAAAATGCAGGAAGCCCAGCGGCTGATCGCCCAGCGGCAACCGGGCGAACCGGCGCAAAAGCTGCAAACCGACATCGTCAACGAAATCGACGAGCTGCTCAAACAAGCCCGCCAACAGCAATCGCAGCAGCAATCGTCGTCGAGCAAACAGCGTCAGCAATCGCGCCGCGACAAGGCCGATCAGCCGCAGCCCGAGCCAGGCAGCGGCCAACCCGAGGAAGCGGGGAACGAACCATCGCGCGACAGCACCGATCGGTTGCGGCCCGAAGCGGTCGCCGAGCCCGACGTCGGCCAGATGCAAGACCTGCTTCGCGAACTGTGGGGTCATTTGCCCGAGCACGAGCGGCAGCAGGTGATCAACTCGACGATCGAAAAGTTTGTGCCAAAATACGAGTCGCTGATCAAGGAGTATTTCAAACGGCTGAGCGAGGCAACGCGTTCACAACCGTAACTGTCTGCGCGGCCACGAGCCCCGCCCGCACGGGGGACGAGCGCGCGATCGATTGTCAGGGAGCGGACCCATGCGACGCATAACATTGACGGTTCTCGGCGTGTTGGTCGCCGCGTTGGCGGTCGCTGAGGGCACCAGCGCGGCCGAACCGGAAAACGTCGAAGTCAATGCCAGCGAGCTGATCACCCCCCCCACGCAGCAGGCGGTCGACAAGGGGCTCAAGTTCCTGGCCTCGCGGCAGGCCGACGATGGTTCGTTCGGCCCCGGCGGCCCCAGCCGCAACGTGGCTATTTGTGCGTTGGCCGGCATGGCGTTTCTCTCGTCGGGCAGCACCCCCAGTCGCGGACCTTACGGCGCTGAAGTCGAAAAGTGTGTCGGCTTTCTGCTCGACCACACCGACTCGACCGGCTTCATCAATCTGGAGGGGGCCGCCACCCATGGGCCGATGTACGGTCACGGGTTCGCCACCTTGTTCCTGGCCGAAACCTATGGCATGTCGCGGCGCGACGAAGTTCGCGAGAAACTCGCCGAGGCGGTCAAGCTGATCGTCGGCACCCAGAACCAGGAGGGTGGCTGGCGCTATCAGCCCCGCCGGCACGATGCCGATATCTCGGTCACCATTTGCCAGGTAATGGCCTTGCGCGCCGCGCGCAACGCCGGCCTGCACGTCCCCCGCGAGACGATCGATCGCTGCATCGAATACGTCAAGCGCAGTCAGAACCCCGACGGCGGCTTCATGTACATGCTCACCGGCGGCGACAGCGCCTTCCCCCGCTCGGCGGCGGGCGTCGTGGCCCTGTATAGCGCCGGCATTTACGAAGGGCCCGAACTCAACAAAGGGCTCGAATACCTGATGCACCACTTGCCGCGCGGCGACGCCTTCAGCCGCGAGACGCATTATTTCTACGGACATTACTACGCCGTGCAGGCGATGTGGCACGCCGGCGGCAAGCACTGGAACGCGTGGTATCCGGCGATCCGCGACGAACTGGTGTCGCGTCAGCACGCCGATGGCTCGTGGATGGACTCGATCTGCGTCGAGTACGGCACGGCCATGGCCTGCATCGTGCTGCAAATGCCCAACAACTATCTGCCGATCTTCCAGCGTTAAATGGTGTCGACGAGGTTCATGGTCACGCGTCGCGTCATCCTGGGTTACGCGGTCGGCGTCGCTTTGCTCGCGGCGGCGGTCGGCTGGTCTCCGACGGGCGCGCTCATCGCGCTGGCGCAAGACGCTCCGGCCGTTGACGCCAGCGCGTCGCCGCTCGGCGAGTTGGTTAGCGTCGAAGGGGGGCGCAGCCGGGGGCGGCTGGTCGCCTGCGACCCAGTCTGGAAGTTGACGTTCGCGACCGAGAAGGGAACGAAATCGCTCGCTGCCGCCGACCTGGTCTGGTGGGGCACGCCGGTCGAGCCCGCCCGCGGTCCGCTGGTGCTGCTGGCCGACGGCAGCCTGCTGGCGGCCAACGTCGAAGCGGTCGGTCGCGAGCAGGTGACCATCGAGTCGCCAACCTTCGGCGAGTTGGAGGTACCGCTCGCCGAGGTCGCGGCCGTGGCTCTCGCTCCGCCGGGCACCACGGCCCGTCGCGATCGCTGGCTCGACGAGCTGCGCGCCGTCGCCGGCGACACCGACGAATTGTGGCTCGACAACGGCGACCGCCTCAAAGGCATCCTCAAGTCGGTCCGGCCCGAAGCCGTCGAGCTCGAAACCGATATCGGACCCGCCACGATCGAAATCGCTCGCGTGGCGGCCATCGTCTTCAATCCGGCCTTGGCCGCCCGGCATGAACCCAAGGGGCTGCGAGCCTTATTGGGTCTGGCCGACGGCAGCCTGCTGGTGGTCGACGAACTATCGCTCAAGCCTGCTGGCAAGGACAAGCCGAGGCTCGCCCAAATCACCACGCTCGGCGGCATCTCCGGCACGGCCGCCGCTGCCGAAGTGGTCTACCTGCAACCGCTCGGAGGGCGGGTCGACTATCTCTCGGACCTCCAACCGCAAAGCTATCGGCACATCCCCTACTTGACCGTCGAGTGGCCCTATCGCGCCGATCGCACGGCGTCGGGCAATTGGCTGCGCGCGGCCGAACGCTGGTGGCCCAAAGGGCTCGGCATGCACAGCGCCGCGCGGCTCACTTACGATCTGCGCCCGGAGCACCAGCGCTTCGAGGCCGAACTGGCCATCGACGCCGAGGCGGGCCCCCGCGGCAGCGTCGTCTGCCGCGTCTACGTCGACAACCAGGAGCGGTTCGTCAGCGAAGTGGTGCGCGGCGGCGCCGCGCCTGTGAACGTGTCGGTCGACGTCCGCGGCGGGAAGCGTGTCAGCCTGATCGTCGACTTCGCCGATCGGGCCGACGAGCTCGACTACGCCGATTGGCTCTCGGCCCGGCTGGTGCGATAGCTCTACGCCGCCATGCGATCGGCTGATGTCGCGAGAGCACGGGTGCCATGCATGGCCCCCATTTTTGCCGCCTGCAGACCGCTCAAGTGGCCGCCGCTACGGTAGCGGCGGGACCAGCTCGGTGAGAACGCCGCGCAATTGCCGCAGCTTCAGCGGCATGGCGATCGCCACGCGGTGTTTGTCGAGCTTGGCCTGCTTCTTCCAGTTGCGCTGCGTGTCTCCCAGTAGGAGCACGGCCGGCACGTTGCGCGTCTTCTCGTCGTCGCCGAAGGCGTTGAAGGCCTCGAGCGCCGGCTCGCCGAGATCGCCGGTCGAAAAGACGACGCAATCGGCCGCCTTGGCATCGTCTTCGAAGCGAGCCAAGGCCCGTTGCGGGTCGCTCGTCAGCAGCACGCGGTAGCCGCAGCGCTTGAGACCGTCGCGAAAGATATCCTGCATGCGCAGGTTCGATTCGACGAACATCAGCGCCTTGCGCTGGGCATTGGGGATGAGCATCGCCTCGAGGCGATTGCGCTCGGCGTCGCTCCCCAGTGCGGCGGCTTCGCCGTCGGCGCCAGGTTCGGCGTCGTGGCCGCCGTCTGGGTCGGCCAGGCGCTTGGCAGCCAGATTCAGGTCGATGAGCATCTGCCCCGGCGATTGATAGCGCTTGTCGGGATCGAATTCCATCGCCTTGTTGACGATCAAGCTGACGACGCGCGGCAACTCGGGCAGAGCCTGGTGGATCGGCACCACGTCCAAAAAGCGCTGCTTGCTGAGCCGCTGGATGCGATCCTTGGTCTCCTGCAACGGCGGCTTGCCGGCCAACAGGTGATAGTAGATGCAGCCCATGAAGTAGACGTCGCTGCGTTGGTCGTCTTTGCGAACGCCCGTGGCCCGTTCGAGGCCGGCGTAGTCGATCGTGCGGGGGTTGGCCTGATTCTCGAGCGCTTCGTCGCCGATTCGTTCGTCGGCGCCGGCCAGGCCGAAGTCGATCAAGCGGGCCTGGCCGCGGCTCGACATGATGATATTCGTGAGCTTGAGATCGCGATGGCAGACACCGCGGCTGGCCGCGTAGTGCAAGCCGTTGGCGACGTCGATCATGATCTTCGTGGCTTCGAGCGGTTCAAACTTCTTGCGCGTCTTGAGAAAGTCGCGGAGGTTGTGCCCCTCGACGAACTCCATCACCAGAAAGTGCGCTTTGCCCTGCGAGCAGGCCTCGTGGATGGGGACGATATTGGGGTGCCGAAGCGAGCGCCCCATTTCCCCCTCGCGAATGAACTGGTCGCACTGTTCGAGATTCTCGGCAAACCGCTTGCGAAGCACCTTGAGGGCGACCACCCGACCGTTGCGGCTGTCGACCGCGCGGTAGACGCGGGCGAACGATCCGGCCGACACCAGGTAGAGCACTTTGTACGGACCGTAGAAGTAGCCGGCCCGCTCGCCGTTTTGCAGCCTCGTGACCTGGTAATTGGTCAACTGCTCGCGGCGCATCAGGAACTGTAGAAAGTCGCTGGCCGGCGCGGTCGACTGGCCGAACTCGCCCCAGGCCGACTGCATCTGCCGATCGTCGAGCAAATTGAGTTCGACAATTCGCTGGGCGACTTGTTCGGCCGTGATTTCGCCCATGGCGCGAGACTCTTGGCACAACCCCTCCGGGAGGAGGGGCTGCTAGCAATGTTCCGAGGTCAGGAATGCAATCTAGGACGAGCGGCGCGGGCCGCCGGTTCACAAAAAAGGAGCCGGATCGCCGGGCGCCGTCGGGTGGGTGGGCACACGCTTCATCGTATGCTCTGGGGGCCGTGGTCGCAATCGGCTGGCGGACTGCGAGTTTTGCGGGTTCTACGCGCCTCGGGCGCGGAGGCCGCTCACCTTAGATTCGCGGCCCAAGGCTCGATCTTGGCCGGCAATCTGCCGACGTTTTTTCGCAACGGTCGGCTCTCGGCAAGCGACCTTGACCCTAAAGTTGGCCGGTTTCTATACTCCGCCCCGCGATTCTACGCCCCACCGGGGTATGGCTACCCCGCTCGTGCATCCCGCCGCCGCATGGTTTACGGAGAAACCGGCATGGCCGATTCTGTCTCAGCTTCTACAGTCGCCGGCAAGGCTCGCTGGCGTCGCGCCGCGAAGTTGCTCGTGCTTTCGGCGGCGGTGCTTGGCGTCTGCGTCGCGGTGCGGTTGCTGTGGCAACCAGGGAACTTGCACGCCGAGCCGGCAGCGACATCGCCCGCCGCGCGATCGGCCGTGCGCCCCGCCAGCGGCACCTCGCAACTGCCCCACTTGCCTTCGGCCGGTCGCGAGAAGATCCAGATCGTGGCCGTGATCAACAAAGAGACGGTGACGCGCGACGAGCTTGGCAAGCAATGCTTGTGGCGCTACGGCAAGGACGTACTGGAGAGCATGGTCAATCGCCGCATCATCGAGGCCGAATGCCAGCGGCAGCAAATCGCGATCACCCAAAAAGACGTCGATGCCGAGATCGACCGCATGGCGCAGCGATTCGGCTTCTCGACCGCGAACTGGCTGAAGATGCTGGAAGACGAACGGCACATTAAACCGACGCAATACGCCAAGGACATCATCTGGCCGACGTTGGCGCTGCAGCGAATCGCCGCCTCGCGGTTGCAAGTCACCGAGCAAGATCTGCAAGAAGCCTGGGAGTCGCAATATGGCGAAACGATTCAGGCCCGGCTGATTTCATGCGGCGAGCGACGCAAGGCCGACAAGGTGCGCGAACTGGCGATGCAGAATCCGGCCGAGTTCGGCAACCTGGCCATGGAACACTCGGAGGATCGCGGCAGCGCGAGCATCAAAGGGCTGATCCAACCGATTCGCAAGCACCTGGGTGACCCCGAGTTGGAGCGCGTGGCGTTCGCCCTGCAGGAAGGCCAGATCTCCGAAGTCATCCAGGTGCAAAACCAGTATGTGATTCTGATGTGCGAAGGACGCTATCCGCCGCGCGATGTGCCGATGGAGCAGGTGCGGAATCTGTTGACCGAGGCGATCCGCGACAAAAAGCTGCGCGAAGCGGCCGACACGCTGCTGCAAGCGCTGCAAGCCAAGTCGGTGGTCGACGTGGTCTATTCCGATCCGCAGAAGCGGGCGGCGATGCCCGGCGTGGCCGCCAAGGTCAATCAAACTACGATTACCGTTGGTCAATTGACCGAAGAGTGCCTGGAGCGTTACGGCGAGGAGGTGCTCGAAGCGCACATCAATCGCCGGCTCGTCGAACAGGCCGCCAAGGCCAAGAAGATCGAGGTCACGCCGGCTGAGATCGACAAGGAGCTACGCGAATCGGCGATCGCGCTGGGCAAGATGGACATCAAGTCCGGCCAGCCCGACATGCCGGCCTTCTTCAAGTACCTGGCCGATGAGGGACTGACCAAGGACTTGTACGTCTACGATGTCGTCTGGCCCACCTTGGCACTGCGCAAAATGGTGGCGCCGCAGGTTGAAGTCACCGAAACCGACATCGAGCGAGGTTACGAGGCCAACTACGGGCCGCGCGTGCGCTGCCGGGCGATCGTGATGAACAACCAGCGGCGCGCCATGGAAGTGTGGGAGATGGCCCGCGAGAACCCGACGGTCGAGTATTTCAGCACCTTGGCCGAGCAGTACTCGATCGAGCCGACGAGCCGGGCGCTGCGCGGCGAGATCCCCCCGATCCAGAAGTGGTGCGGCGAACCGACGCTGCAAAAAGAAGCTTTCGAGCTCAAGCCGGGCCAACTCTCGAGCGTGATCCAGGTGGGGGACAACTTTGTCGTCTTGTGGTGCGAAGGTTACACCGATGGCCAGAAATTCACGATCGATGAAGTTCGCGACGAAATCTTTGCCGACGTGCATCAGAAGAAGCTGAAGATTCTGATGGGGCGGCAGTTCGACGAGATTCAAGCGGCTTCGCAGATCGACAATTACCTGGCCGGCACCACGCAATCGCCGGAGCGAGTCCGCTCCAGTGCGTCGTTGGATCCGCGCGTCAAGCCGACGGCGGCGACGGCGCCGCGCTCCGGTTCGCCGGGCGCTGCCGACTCGGGAGCCACGGCGCCGGCCAGTCCGGCGCGACCACCGGCCGCCGCCCCTCGTGCGCCGCAACCTGCCGTGGGAGCACCCCCGGCGCGCGGGCCGCAAGCTGCCGCTCCCCGCAGCCGTTAGCTCGTCGACGGCCTGAATCGGATCGGCTAGCGGGCCGGCCACACGTAGGCGACCAACGGCGGGCGAGAGCTGCGCCGCGAACCGCGGCGGCTGCCGGCGTGTCGTCTTTTGCGCGTCACCTTGGTTCGGCGGAATCTTCGCTGCAGACGGTCTCGCCGCGCCCGACCGACCCGTTCGCGCCAGGCACCCCAACGTGCTATCTTTAGTGCATGAGCAGCAGCCCCAACACGCCCGCCAACAACGCCGGGCACGGCCCTAGCGCCGACCAATCCGCCGCGCCGTTCAAGATCGAGGTGGCCGACCGCGTGACGCGGTTGCCGGCCTATCTCTTTGGCCGGCTCAACGCCCTGATGTACGAGAAGCGCCGCGCGGGAGCCGACGTGATCGACATGGGGATGGGCAACCCCTCGGAGCCGCCGGACGAATTGGTGATCGACAAGCTCGTCGAGGCCGCGCGCGAGCCGGAAAACCACGGCTACAACCCGTCGATTGGCATTCTCAACTTGCGGCGCGAAGTGGCCGGCAAATACCTGCGCAAATATGGCGTGCGGCTCGATCCCGAGAACCAGGTGATCGTCTGTCTGGGCTCGAAAGAAGGGTTCAGCCACATGTGCCTGGCGCTGCTGGGGCCGGGCGACACGGCCGTGGTGCCGGCGCCGTCGTACCCGGCGCACGTCTATGGCGTGGCGCTGGCAGCCGGCAACGTACTGACGCTCGAGGTCGCCAACAGCGAGCGGTTTCTGTCGAACATCGCCTACGCCTGCCAGCATCTGCACCCGCGGCCCAAGGTGGTGATCCTCAACTACCCGCACAATCCGTCGGCGGTGACGGTCGATCCGGAGTTCTACGTCGAGGTCGTAAAGCTGGCACGACGCTACGGGTTCATGGTGCTCAGCGACATTGCGTATGCCGACATCGGCTTCGACGGTTATCAGCCGCCGAGCTTTTTGGCGGCGCCTGGCGCGATCGAGTTGGGGGTCGAGTTCACGACCATGAGCAAGGGTTACAACATGGCGGGCTGGCGCGTGGGGTTCGCCGCCGGCAATGCCGAAATGCTCAAGGCCCTCTCGACCGTCAAAGCCTATTACGACTACGGCATGTTTCTGCCGATCCAGGTGGCGGCGATCATGGCCTTGCGGCACACCGATGCGGCGGTCGAGCATCAGGCGCAAATTTACCAGCGGCGACGCAACGTGCTCGTCGACGGGCTAAGGCGGCTCGGTTGGGAGATCACGCCGCCACGGGCCGGCATGTTCGTGTGGGCGAAGATTCCCCCGCGCTGGATGGCGCAGATGGATTCCATTCAGTTCGCCATGAAGCTCTTGGAAGAGGGGGACGTGGTGGCCAGCCCCGGCGGGGCATTTGGGCCGGCCGGCGAGGGCTTTCTGCGGATGGCGCTGGTCGAAAACGAAAGCCGTTTGCGACAAGCGGTGCGGCAGATCGGCCGCTGCCTGGGGAGCGAACCGGGCGCGCCGGCTCAAGGGGCAAGCGACCCGAGCGAAGCGATCGAGCGGCACTCGGCCCCCGCGGGGCGATAAGGGGCCCCACACAGCCGCTACCGATTGTCGACTGCCGGCGGTATAATCGCGCCCATGCGTCGGCTGGCCCACGGCCGGCGAACCCCCGCGTGCACTCTGGCGGCCGCTGCGCGCAAAAAAAAGAGGGCTCTTGTTCGCCGGGACAAGAACCCTCAGTAAAGGCTGCCCGGAGTCGGTAGGTTGCCCTGCCGCACCCGGAGACCCACAGCCGTAGTGTTCGTATCGGGCGGCCCACCGAGGTCGCTTGACCCCCTCCCCCCAGAGTCGTGCAAATGGTGCGACCCGCAAAGCTTGCCCTCGAAGATGGCGCCGTTTATTCGGGGCTGGCCTTCGGCGCCGAAGGCGAAGTTCCCGGCGAGGTGGTCTTTAACACCTCGATGACCGGCTACCAGGAGATTCTCACCGATCCCAGTTATCGCGGGCAAATCGTCGTGATGACCGCGCCGGAGATCGGCAACTATGGCGTCAACGACCAGGACGTCGAGAGCGAGAAGCCCCACCTGGCCGGGTTCGTCGTTCGCGAGCAAAGCCGGTTGGCGAGCAACTTTCGGGCGGATGCCGATCTCGACAGCTACTTGCGACGCCACAATGTCGTGGCGCTAGCGGGCATCGATACGCGCGCCTTGGTGCGGCGGATTCGGATCGTCGGCGCGATGAAAGGGATTATTTCGACGACCGACCTCGACGATGAAAGCCTGGTCATGAAGGCCCGCAACAGCGAGGGCCTGGTCGGCCGCGACCTGGTGCGCGAGGTGGTGCCGTCGCGGGCCCGGCAATGGCACGAACCGCTCAACCAACTGGCCCGGCTCGAGCAGTCGCCGGCCGACGCGGCCGCGAGCGCAGGGCGGGTCGACGGAGAAGCAAGTAGTCGCACGCCGCACGTGGTGGCTCTCGACTACGGCATGAAGTGGAACATCCCCCGGCATCTGGTCGACGTGGGTTGCCGCGTGACGGTGCTGCCGGGTACCGTCTCGGCCGAAGAAGTCTTGGCCGCCAAGCCCGATGGCGTCTTCCTGTCGAATGGACCCGGCGATCCCGAACCTTTGGAGTACGCGATCAAGACGATCCGCGAACTGCTGGGGAAGCAACCGATTTTCGGCATCTGCTTAGGGCACCAGTTATTGGCGCTGGCCTGCGGCGCGAGCACGTTCAAGCTCAAGTTCGGCCATCGCGGCGCCAATCAGCCGGTCATGAACCTGGAATTGGACCGGGTCGAAATCACCTCGCAGAATCACGGCTTTGCCGTCGACGAGGGCAAGCTGCCCAGTTGCGTCGAGGTCACGCACCGCAATCTCAACGACCAGACGATCGAAGGGCTACGGCATCGTGAAATGGCCGCCTTCTCCGTCCAGTATCACCCCGAGGCCTCGGCCGGACCGCACGACAGCCGGTACCTGTTCGACAAGTTCCGGCGCATGTTGCCGAAATAGCTTCTGGTGCGGCGTCACAGACGCCGCCTAGATGCGCTCGTCGCTGACGCCGGCTACAGTTCTCGTCCTGGCTGCCAACGTGCGCGGCTACTCGCCGTAGAGCAGGCAAACCACCTCAATCGCCCTGAGCGCCTGCAGCGGGTCGCGGATCTCGCGCTCGTTGGTGGCCTGCCGCCAAACGGCCAGCGCCCGCCGCAGATAGTGATCGCGCGACTCGGCAAGTTGTTGTTCTCCCAAACGGCCGAGCGTGTCGGGCCAGAGCCGCCGCAGCGATTCGAGTGCGACTTCGTGGCCAACCAGGGCGTCGAAAACGACGTCGTCCAGTTGCTCAAGCGCTTCGAGTACTTCCGGGTTTGGCTGCGGAGCGCCTGACTCGGTGGACCAGGGCCCCGATCTCGATCGCTTTTGCGCGGGATCGGGAGCGTTCGGCTGGTGGGGCAGACTGGGCACAGCGGGATCGCGCCGCAACTCGCTCGGAGGCTTGACTGCTGGCGCGTCGGCCGGATCTTGCTTGGTAGGCGGCAGGTCTCCCGCTGGGTCGGCCACGAATTCCGCAGCCCCTTCGCCCAAGGGGGCCACGCACGCCAACCGCGGAAACGCCCCGTCTTCTTCGCGGGTCGTGTCGGCGAGATTCACCTGAGGACGAGAATGCGCCGAGCCGCGCTGGCTGCCCTGGAAGCCAGCGCCGGAGGGCGCGAGGGTGGCATATTTCGCCTCGCGCTCCGTTGGCCCGGCGCTGGCCCCGGCGAGCGCCCGGGCGAGCGATTCGAGAGTGGCCATGGTCAATTGCGGGCGTCGCTTCGCGAGTTGCGTCGCCAGGGCCGCGGTCTTGCGCTCCTCGAGCAAGCCGGCAAGATAACCGCCCCACGAAGTGCTCAGCGGACCCGAGGCCTCGCTCATGCGAAATACTTGCCAGCCGCCGAGCCGCTGAATGCGGCGCACGATCGTCGGATCGTCGGGCTGCCGCACGATGCGAAACGGCCGCCGCGGCGAGACTTCGAGGCCGGTGCTGAACGACAACTCGAGCCGGCACTCGATCGGCAGGCAGTTCACCAGCGCGGCGATCAACGGCGACTTCGCGTTGCTGACGACCGCCAGGCGGCCCGACTTCAACACGCAGTCGACGAGCGCCGCCAGCGAGCGGGCGCCGGTGTCGGCCAGCACTTCGGCGAGCACGGTTTGATCGACGGCCGCGGCTCGCCCCGCCAGCCGAATTGGATTCAATTGCCGCGGTACTTCTTGGTAGACTTCGAGCGCGCCTTGGACCATCGCAGCGCGCAAGACCGCGAAGGGATTATTGGCGAATTTCAACAGCACTTCGACCGGCGGAATCAGACACTGCGTGTAGACGCACGGCCCGACGCGGCCGCTGTATTCTCCCCCCGCCGTCGTCGTCCGCGCCACGCAGTAGTTGCCGCTACTTAGCCGCCAGAAGTTGGTGCTCGTGGCTCCCGGTCCGCGATCGACGAGCGAGTCGTGTGACGGGCCCCAGACGGCGATCTCTTCCAAGTCGGCCGAACCCACGCCGGGGCTGGCCGCCACGACCTGATAGCCCGCGGCGCGGGCCGTACGTGCCGAAGTGAAGATGGCTTGTTCGATCATGGTGACTCGTGCTTGGGCCTCGATGGAGTTCCTGTGCGCTGCGACAGCGGACGGAAAACCGCTAGTCAGTTACGCAGCGAATGCACCAACCACTCGAACGGTTGCGTGATGCCGCGGGGCTCGATGCGCAGTGGCACTCGCACGCGTCCCTCTTGCCGCGTTTGACGGTAGGCGGTTCCTCCCACGACGCCCGCAGCGAAAAAACGATGCGTCGGAAATCGCTCCTGGCAATGATGCCAGAGCCCCGGCGTGTGCATGCGGGCAAAGCGTTCGGGATCGTCGAAGCAGTCTTCGCACTGATCGGCCTTGGTGAAGACCAGTGCCATGGGGCGCTTGCGCCATTCGAGCCCACCGCCCGATTCTAACTCGCCGAGGTAACCCAACAGCTTCATGGTGAAGAAATCCTGCTCGGCCGCTCCTTTGGAGACGCGGGGCGAGTCGATCAGCAGCATCATGCCGGCGCAGCGCGTGAGGAATTTGCGGACCACCAGGTAGGTGTTCGGGTGATCGACCTCTTCGAGCAGGGCGTCGCCGGCGACGTCGGGCATGATCAGCTCGACGGGCCGCTTTTGTTTTGGCGAGCGCACCTGGCAATGCACCCAGTTCCAGCGATCGGGTTCGCTGGGAGTTTTGGCCGGAAACTCGCAGCTCGACAGCGCTGCGATCACCGACTGTTGCAGCGTCACCGAGAACGCGCCGCGGGCCAGCATCTGCAATCCGCTCATCTGCCGCGAAAGCATGTCGATCAGCATGCCGAGGTAGACGGTTTTGCCGACGCCCGGCGGACCGATCGTGCCGACCAAACGTGGTTGCACCTTCTGATCGCGCGATTGCTGCGAGAGAGCCATCGGCGCGCAGCAGTGCCGGCACAATTCGGCATCGAATTGATTGGGCCCCTCGCAAATGTAGCAAGGGACTTGAAAGGCGTACTGTGCCAGCCGCCACGAGTCGAGTTCTACGACTGCTTCTTTGGTCATGCGGACACCTCTTCCAATGGCTCGTCGGCCAGTTCAGGTTCTGGTTCGGGCTCTGGCGCGCTGGCCTCTTCGCTCACCGGCAGGCTGATGTCTTCCGAGGCCAGGTCGCAAACGCTCAACGCACAGCGAAAGCCGATGTTGTGCTTGCGGGCCGTGGGGTCTTCGCCGCTTTGGAACTGGCAAGTGGCCTGGGTGTCGAAGTACGTGTCGAACGCGCCGCCGCGCAAGCTGCGGGCCGGCGCGGTCAGGATCAAGTCTTGGGTGGGAACGCACCACGCGCCGAAATTGCCTGTCGTCCATTCCCACACGTTGCCGACCATCTGATGGGCGCCACCGACCGTGGTGCCGGCCGGATACGCTTCGACCGGCACGGTGGTCAACGGACCGGTCCCCCACAGGTTCGCTCGCGTCGGGTCGAAGGTGTTCCCCCAGGGGAAGCGTCGCGGCGGGCGGTTGGCCGCGCGGAGCTGGACCGGCCAACTCGCCGATTTTTCCCACTCGGGATCGGTGGGCAGCCGCTTGCCGACCCAGCGGGCATAGGCCGAAGCTTCGTACCAGCTCACACCCACGACCGGGTGGTCATCGAGACCCTCGGGGTAGCGGCCGTGCTGCCAGAAGCGTGGGCCGGGGCAACCGGTCTGGTCGACGAAGTCGAGCACGCCTGGCCAGATATCGGGCTCCCAGATCGACATCTGCTCGTAGCCGCCGGCATCGACGAAACACTGATACTGGCGATTGCTGACGCAAAAGCGATCGAGCAAGAACCGTTCGATGCGGACGACCGTGCCGCGCGAATCGGAGTCGTCGCTGTCGCGATCGCGTCGCGCGTCGCCGTGCCCTTCGCGGCTCGAGTAGCCGACCGAAATCTCGCCGGCGGGCACGAGCGTCATTTCGGCATTCAAATGCCGGCGCGCGGCGGTGATCTGCGCCGCCGAGAGATTGCCGACGATCTCCTGCCGCAGCAGCAAGGCGTAGCGCGATTGGGCGATCATCTGCTCGACCAGGCCGGTGGGGCCGTCGGGCACCGACGGCTGCTGCGGTCGGGTGAGTTCGACCGGCATGCCGGCGGCCAGCGATCGATTCTTGGCGCCGATCGCTTGCAGCAAGGCAAAGCAAACGGCCACTGCCCCGGAGCCGACCAGCGGGTTCATATGCTGCCAGCAACCGACGATGAACATCGCGGTGCTGGCGCCCCCCATGCCGATATTGCACAAGCGGTTGGCGCTAGAATTGTCACCAAACAGATTGCGCCATCGGGCCATGGCATGATTGCTGGCCACGGCGGGACTGACGCTGCTGCCGTTGCCGCGTGGAAACGCCGGCTGCCAGTGTCCGCCACCGCGACCTTGTTCTTCGAGCGCTCGTAAGAGAGCAAAGCAGACGACGACGGCGCCGGTGCCGACGAACGAGTAAACGTTCTGCCAGCATCCAAAAGCGAACATCAGCGCGCTGGCGCTCCCCATGCCGATGCTGCGAATTCGAGTCATCGCAACTTCTCCCACTCAACTCCGGGTCGCCAGGCGTGATTCGGCCGAGGACTCAGCCGCCGCTTCCGCCGGCGCGACCCTGGCTAATCAGGCAACTTCCTGGCGACCTTTGCCCTTTCCGGCATGTCGCTGAATGCGCTCCTGCTGTAGTCGTTGGAACTGCGCCCGCACCGCTTCGAGCACGGGATCGGCCGCGCCACCCGCTACGGCCGCAGCGGCCGGCTGACGAGCATCGTGCGGCGCGGCGCTGGAGGCGGGCGCATGGCCACCCATCGCGGGGGTCGCCGCGCGCCCGGTGTGGAGCATTCGCTCTTTCTCTCCCAGTTGCTGCGTTTGAATCTCCAGCGCCCGCCGCAATTGCCGCAGCTCGCCCGCCCATTGGGCGCGCTCCTCGGCGACGCGGCGACGCTCTTCGGCCGCTTCCTCGATCAACTCGGCGGCGCGATTCCGCACCACTTCGAGCTCCATCTCCAGCTCGCTGCGCTCCTGATCGATCAGCTCGACGCGCTGGCGGGCGTCGTACTCGGCCTGGCGACGAATGTCTTCGGTCTCGGACCGCAAGCGCAGTAGTTCGGCTCGGGCGTCGGCCAGCTCGATGGCCGTGGCCGCCAGGCGCGACGAACCGGCGCGGGATGCATCGAGCTCGGCCCGCAGTTGCCGCAGTTCGTCGTCGCGGGCCGCGAGCCGCCGGTTGAGATCCGCCAGGGCTTCGGGCGACTCGGCCGATTGTTGTCGTTCGTCGGCCAACAGCGACTGGGTCTCGGTGAGCTCGTCGTTGGTCGCTTGGAGCAATTCGCTCTGGCTTTGTAGTTCGGCGCGCAGCGTTTCGATCTGTTGACGTGCGTCGCCCAGTTCGGCTTGAGCGCGCGATACTTCGGCGAGCTTGGCCCGCAACCGCTGGACTTCGGCCGATTGCGCGGCGGCAGCCACGGCGCGTTCTTCCTGGCGCGAATCGAGATCGCCTTGCAGGGCCGCGAGTTGTTCGCGCAGAGCCACACTGGTGGCGATCGCCTCTTGGGCACTCGCTTGGCTAGTCGCGATCTGCTGCTGCGCTTCAAATAGCTCGCCGCGACAGCCCTCGAGCTCGGCGTTGCTCTCCTGGCAAGTGGCGAGTTGCTGCTGCAACTGTTGCTGCCAGTCGACCCGCTCGCGCTCCCAGGCGGCGCGTTCCGCCTCCCATTCGTTGAGCTGCCGTTCGATCACGGCCGTATCGAACGCAGCTTGTTGTTCTTGTAGCGCCGCGTACTCTTCGCGCAGCCTGGCGAGCTCGGACGTGGCGCTGCGCAACACCTCGCACTCGCGCTCGGCACTGGTCAGGTCGGCGACGAGCTCGGCCTCACGCTGCTGGTGAGCAGCCAACAGCTCGGCTTCGCGCACTTGTTGCGCCGCGCTGAGCTCTTGCTCGCGGCGTTGGTGAGCGTCGGTCAGTTCTTGCTGACGCTGCTGCAGTTGGGCGACGACCGCAACCTGATCGTTTCCGACCGCGGCTTGCTGCTCGCGCAGTTGATCTTGGGCCTCGACCAGCGCGCGCTCGCGCTCGGCCAGGTCGGCGGTAGCCGCTTGCAGTTCGACGGTGGCCGATTGCAGTTGCGCGCGCTCCTCGGCAATCCCTTCTAGAGCCGTGGCGAGCTCCGCGTCGCGCGACTGCTGCCTGGCCTGGAGCTGATTGAACTGCTCGGCTTCGGCGTCGCGCTGCTGGCGAAAGTTCTCTTGCGCCGCGGCAAGCTGGGCCTCGCGGGCGGCGAGATCGTCGGTGGCAGCCCGGAGCGATTCGCGCGACTTCTCCAGCGCCGCCACATCGCTGGCAAGTTGCGCCACACGCTCGTCGAGTTCGGCCTGACTGTCAAGCAACTGCCGCTCACGGAGCTGCAGATCGCTAGCTTGCTTCTGGAACTGCTCGGCCGCGGCGGACTGCTCGGCAGACAGACCGTCTTGCGCGGCTGCAAGCTGCTGTTGGGCCGTCGCAAGCGCCTGTCGATCGACGCCCAACTGTTGCCGAGCGGCGGCTAGTTGCTGCTGCTCGTCGCTCAGTTCCGCTTGCGCCACGCTGAGTTGTTGTCGTGCGGTTTCAAGTTGCTGTTGATCGGTAACTACTTGCTGTTGCGCGGAGATCAACGTCTGCTCGCGCTCGGCAAGATCTTTAATCTGAGCTTCGACGCTTTCACGCTCGCGCTGGACAAGCGCTTGAGCGTCGGCAAGTTCTTGCGCCTGAGAGTCGCCCTGCGCGACGAGCGACTTGAGCCGTTCGAGTTCGGCCGATTGTTCGAGCTGCTGATGCTCGGCCTGTCGGGCCAAGGCTTGTTCGCGGGCGTCGAGCTCGCGCGTGCGCTGGGCGAGCTTCGTGGCCTGAGTTTCGAGGGCCGCCAGGCGTTCTTCGAGATCGGCGCACCATTGGCCGGTGAACTGGTCCAACTCCGACAGGGCGGTTTGCCAGACTTGGGCATCCAATGCGGCCGACAACGGCGAACCGCCATCGGTCGCCGCCTGGCCGACATCGCATGCCGTGGTGACGTTCACAAAACACGCCCTTCGCGGGTCGCTGGCAACCCAACCGCGCAGCAGTGCCGGGTTTCGGCCGGCCAGGCGAGGTAACGAGTCGTCGATGGTTCCGATCGGAGTGGCCGCGGCAGGCTAATGCCGCCAGACGGCGTCGCGGCCGAGATAAGGTGCAAATGCGCGCCGTCAGCACAACCGTAGGTCGTGATTAGGATTGAGGCAAACGCAGTCCGTTGCGATGCGCGAGGTGCTCTCGACCGACCCAGACCGTGCAGAGTCGTTCACCTCCGTGGTCCGCGTTTTGGTGTCCCAGACGCACCAATGCCGCGAAAAAGGTTGAAAAAATGCCACGATGTCGGTCAAGAACAACAGGCACGTCGCGTATCTGACACGTGCCCGTGGAAGCGGCAACTGCCTGTTTGCCAGTTCGGCCGTCGCAAGGCATCTTTGCACGTAGCCGCTGCCAGGCGACCCGCGTCACGCCGGTTACCTGGCCTCCACGACTGCTTGACAACTCCCTGCCTGCCTTCGAGATTGCCCGTCACCCCCTTTGCAGATGGCGGGGAATGTGGCATGTTGTGGGCGCTGTATGCCCGCCGAAACCGACCACGACTTCGAGAACTCTTCCGCCAGGAGAACTGACCATGCGTAACTGGATTCGACTGACACTGGCCATGACGTTGCTGGCCGTGGCCGTGGTTTCGCTGACGCCGGCGCCGGCCGCGGCCGCGCGGCTTCGCAAGGGCGATTGTTGCGAGCCGTGCGAGCCGACCGTCAAAGTTAAACTGACCGCCTGCGACCCGTGCTGCCGTCGCTGCTGCTGCGACGACTCGGTTTGCGTGACGGCCTGCATCCCCGCGTGCTGCACCGGCAAACCGACCTGCTGCAGCGGTTGCTGCGGCCTGTTCGGCAAGCGCGGCTATGTCACTTACACCTGGGAGTGCGGCTACAGCGTGACGGTCCATTTCGGGATCGGCGGCTGCTACCACGTCACGCAGGGATACTGTTAGTCTGAAATCGCCAGTCAGTAGATTCACTTGCAAGGGACCGGGTTCGCTGTGCGATGCCGGTCCCTTTGCTTTTGGTTGGCAGCGCGACCGCGGTGTGGACGAACGTCGCCATAGCGCCGACAATCGCTGACATGAGCAAACGCAAGACTGACCGCCGACGAAGCACCGCGAAAGCCAGCGGCGGTGCCGTTGGCAGCCCGGCCGATGTGCTGACCGTCGGCTGGATGCTGACCGTGATCACGGTGGTCGCCTGCGAGGTTGGTTGGCTGGCAACCTTGGGCGCCGGCCTGGCCTGGCCCGCTGCCGCCGCCCCCAGAGCGCTCGGCGCCGTCTTGCTGCTGGCGGCCCTGTTGAGCTGGTTGATCGCCATGGGGCTGCTCCCCGTCGTATTGAAACTTCGCGAGGAGCCACCGCCGGCGTCGATCGTCTGGTTCTCGGTCGGTTTGGGAGCGCTCCCGTTGGGGGTCATGGTGGCGCGAGTCCTAGGCTAAGCCGAAGGCGCCGCGCGCGGCGAATCGATTAGAATCGTCTCCATGGCGGACTCCGACACGCTTGACCACGCAGCGACCACGCCCAACGGGGCGGTCGATTTTCGCGCGCGCGAGCACCACGAGTTTCTGGTTGCCAGCCGGCAGGCGCTCGAATCGGCCAATCTGCAACTGGCCCTGGCTCGGCTGGGCGAAACGCTAGGGCAGCGCAATCGCGACGCTTACGCGGCGTATCCCGGCTCAGCGGCCATGCGCGAACTGGCCCGCGGCATCAAGGACCGCACGCTGGCCGAATTGGACCAGCATCTCGAGACGCTCGAAGCGAGCGTGCGTCGCAATGGGGGCGAAGTGCACTTTGCGGACGATGCTGCCGACGCTCGCCAGATCGTCTTATCGATACTCGCCAGCCGTGGTTGCCGCAGCGTGGTGAAATCGAAGTCGATGACAACCGAGGAGATTCATCTCAATCCGGCGCTCTTGGCGGCCGGTATCGAAACAGTCGAATCGGACTTCGGCGAATACATCATTCAGTTGGCCGGCCAGCGTCCTTCGCACCTGGTGGCGCCGGCGGTGCACATGAGTGTGGGCGAGGTGGCCGAAGTGCTCAGCCGCCACGCCCCCGAACCATTGCCGGCTGACGCCACGGCACTGGCCCAATTCGCGCGTGGGCAATTGCGGGCCAAATTCGCGGCGGCCGATGCCGGGATCACCGGCGGCAACTTCGTGGTGGCCGAAACCGGCACCGTCGTGATTGTCGAAAACGAAGGGAACGCCCGCTTCACGACCACGCTGCCGCGCGTACACATCGCCATTGTCGGAATCGAGAAAGTGATTCCGCGCTTGGCCGACTTGCCGGCATTCTTGAAGATTCTCGCCCGCGCGGCGACCGGTCAAACGATGTCGGTCTACACCTCGCTGTTGAGCGGCCCGCGCCGGCCTGGGCAAGTCAACGGTCCCGAAGAATTCCATTTGGTGCTACTGGATAACGGGCGTACGCGCATCCTCGAGGGGCCGCTCCGCGAGAGCCTGTTTTGCATTCGTTGCGGCGCATGCTTGAACGCCTGCCCCGTCTACCGGGCGGTGGGCGGGCACGCCTATGGCGGCGTCTACGCCGGACCGATCGGCGCGGTGCTGACGCCGCTATACGACGGCCTGACGGAGAACGAACATCTGCCGCATGCGTCGAGCTTGTGCGGCGCGTGCCAGGCCGCCTGCCCGGTGAAGATCGCTATCCCCGAGTTGTTGATCAAGCTGCGCGATCGCTTACATGAGGCGCAGCAGGGTGGCGGATGGCTCGAGAGCCTGGCCTACCGGTCCTGGGGCGCCTTATTGCGCAACTCGGGCGCGTACCGAGCCGCGACCTGGTTGGCGTCGCGCACTGTGGGGCGCTCACCGCCCGGCAAACGCTGGCTGCGTCGTTTGCCCGGCGCGCTGGGTGGCTGGACATCGAGTCGCGACTTTCCGGCGCCGGCGCGCGAGCGATTTCGCGATTGGTGGCAGCGCGAAGGCGCGCGAGAGACGGTCAACAGGCCCGACCACGCAGCGGACCATCGACCATGAACCGCGAGGAGTTCCTCCAGCGCGTGCGCACCGCGGCGGCCGCCGGTCGTAACTACCGCGTAGCCGTGAATCCGAATATCGACCGCGCCGCCGGTTACGTCGGCGCCGGCGACGACGCAATCGCGCGCTTTGCCGAACAAGCGGCGGCTGCCGGCGGGCAGGTCGACGTGGTCGACGATCCTGCCGCGGGCCTCGACAAGCTGACCGAAATCTGCACGCGGTACGCCGCCCGCGAATGCGTGGCCTGGGATCACCCGCTGCTGGAACGCTGGCAGGTGCGCGGCGGGCTGGAGGCTCAGGGAGTGCATGTGTCGACGGCCGGCATGCTGGCGGGCGAAGATGCGGCGACTCGTCGCCAGCGGCTACTGGCGGCCGACCTGGGCGTGACGAGCGTCGGCTTGGCCGTGGCCGAAACTGGCTCGCTCGCCATGTTCGACGACGCCGGCTGCGATACGGTCGCCAGCCTGCTGCCGCCGGTTCACGTCGCCTTGATTGGGCCAGAACAAATCGTCGCCGACTTATTCGATGTCTTCGACGCCTTGGAAGCGCGCAAGGCTGCCGGCTGGCCGTCGAGCGTGGTGTTCATCACCGGTCCGAGCAAAACTGGCGACGTCGAGTTGAAGCTCACGACCGGCGTCCATGGCCCCAAGCACTGGCACCTGATCGTCTCGCGAACGTAGCGCCGCGGCAGCGCTCAGCGGTGCTCGTGCTCGATACTCGGCTGAGACGACGGCGTGTGCGCCCCAGGCTGTTGGTGCGGCTCGTCTTTGCGCACCGCGTTGCCGGTCGATAACGTGACGATTTGCGGCTCGCCGCAAGCATGGTCCGCCTGCGTCGCGGCCGTGCTGCTGGCGGCGGGCGTCGCAGCGTCGCCGGCGGGCAGCTTATGCTGCCGACCGACGCCGAGCTTGCGCAACGACGGCCAGAGCAAGTGGGCGTTCTCGGTCAGGTATTCCCAGCGGAAGTAATAGCGCGTGAAGCACCGGGCGTGCAGGTCGGCGACCTGGTCGGCCGTGAGATGCTGATAGCGAAGCACCGGCGTGTAGACATCGTACCGGCTGTAGTCGAAGTCGGCGACCTGGTCGCGAATCTCGTTGAAGAAGCCGGTCCCCGGATAGGGCGTGACGATGTTGAAGTTGGCATACGTGGGCCCGACGCGCTTGGCGTACTTGAGAACCTGGCGGATCGAGTGGGCCGTGTCCTCGGGAAAACCGACCATGAAGCCCGCCACGGTACGGATTCCCAGTGCCCGGCAGCGGGCCACGAATTCGCGCTGCCTGTCATCGCGAATGGGAGCCCGCTTGTAGTGCCGGAGCGTGGTTTCGTCGGGCGTTTCGATCCCCACCGTAATGCTGGTCAGGCCGACGTCGCGCAGGGCCAGCAGCGTTTCGGTGCGCATCAGGTCGATGCGGGTCTCGATTGAGAATTGAACTTTGCGCGGCAGCTTGCCAATCAGCTCGACCAGCCGCAACACGCGCTTGCGGTCGAGACCGAACAACGGGTCGCGGAACTTGAACGACTGAAAACCCCAACGATCCATGCCGTGGCGCATTTCTTCTGCCACCGACTCGGGCGAGCGGAACCGCGTGGCGTTTTCGACAATTATGTACGGGCAATAGTTGCAGGTGAACGTGCAGCCGCGGCTTTGCTGGATCAGGCCGGTGGGGAACTGCCAGAAATCGTACGCGATGCGGAATTTGGCCGGCTCGAAAGGGGACCAATCGGGAAAAGGCAGCTCGTCGAGATTGCGCACGCTGCCGACGTCGACGATCCGCTCGTCGCTGGCCAGCACGTCGTCGAGTCGCCAGAAAAGCTGTTCGGTTTCGCCACGCAGCAACGTGACGTCGAGGTCCTTGAAAACCTCGGGCATGGCGTGCGCCACCAGGCCGGTGACCAGCACCCGCGCGCTGGGCGTGCGGCGCAGCGCCTCGGCCATGGCCTGGCGCTCCAGCGGCAGGCTGACCAGGGCCGGATGAAAGATGTACAGGTCGGCGCCGGCGGGAACTTCGTCCTCGACGTACTCGACGCGGTGACCGAGCTGCTTGAAGATCGCCGCCAGATAAGCGAAGACGAGCGCCACGGGGCGACGATCGCGCTTGTAGTGATAGCGCACGATGCGGCCGAGCACGCCGCCGCGGCCCGGATAGTGCCCGACGCCGAATCCGCCGGCAAAGTCTTTTGAGACGTCGCGTTTACGAGTGTCCCACAGCACGATCCGCATGCGGAGTCCTTTCCTCGCTGGACGGAGGGGAATTCGGTTTGTCGGCGGCCGCCGCCGGCGCGTGATGCGGCGCCGGCACGGCACTGGCGGCCAGCGGCGCGGGCGCCGGCGCTGCCCGGTGAATCAAGCGGGCCAGACCCCCGCGAGCAATGTAGTAGGTGTTGCCGCGCCAGGTGATCGTGCGGTTAACGATCGTGCTGGCCAACAGCATCCAGTTCAGACAGCCGACCAACGGCGACCACAGATACTCGAACCGCCGAAGCCGCGCCAGCGTGGTCGCCGGAACTTCGTGAGCGCAGGCTAAGGCCAGGTCCTGGCGAAGATAGGCGCGGTAGGCGCCCACGGACCACAGCACCGACAGCACGCCGACGGGCAACCACGCCCAGGCCGCGCCGATCGCCAGTCCGTAGCAGGCCAGCCCCAGGTTGGCCAACAGCGTCGCGCTGGCCAGCGCGCCCGAGGCCAACGTGCCCCACCAGAGCAGTGGGGAGTAGCAGCGCCCGATGGTGTATTGCCGCCGCGCGAATTCGACGAGCCGCGACCAGGAGATATCCAGCGGCGTGGCAACGATGCACTTGGGTTCGAATTCGATCGGCGCGCCCGCCGCGCGCAGCGTGCGACTGGCGACGAGGTCGTCGCTGAGTGTTCCTTGCCAGGCCCAGGGGAGCCCCACGCGTTCGAACCACTCGCGGCGCACGCTCCAAGAGCCACCCCACAGCAGGTAGAAGCCGCCGGGGCCGAACAGGCCCGCCACGGCCGCATTCATGCTCGACATCAACAGATTCGGCACCGCGAACCGCTCGGGGATAAACCAACGATAGCCGGTCACGGCCACGGTTTGCGGGCGGCCGAGTCGATGCACCAGGTCGCGCAGCCAGTGAGGCGTCGGCCGGACGTCGGCGTCGACGAACACCAGCACGTCGACGTCGCTGGGAATGTCGCGCGTGGCGGCGATCAGGTTGTGCACTTTCTGCCCCGAATCGACCGCCTGGCCGGCGACGACGAGCCGCGACGGGACGCGCGGATAAGCGCGACGCAGCCGCTCGATCACCGCGACCGCGGGATCGCGGGCATCTTCGACGACGAATGCCACCTCATAGTCGGGATAATCTTGCTCGAACAAGCGACGCTGATTTTCCAACTGCCCGGCGTCGATCCCCTTGCAGGGGGCCAAGATCAAGACCTTGCCGACCGCTTCGTCGGGAGTCGGCTTGGCGCGACGGCTGGCAGCAAAGCGTCGCGCCTCGAAGGCGTATAACGCGAAGAGCATCGCTTGGACGATGCCGCAGGCCGAAAGCAGGAAATAGGCCAGCCACCAGGCGTCCATGGGCCGCTGGGGTTCCTTCCTTGGAAACCGCGAGGGGGAAATGCTAGCGCTCCGGCCAGAACGGCCGGAGAAGGGGCGTAGAATACTGACCCGCCTCAAAGCGGTCCATAGCAAGCTTTCCTCAGCCGGCGCGGCGGCGAAGGTCGCGAATCGACGGTGCGACAGCGAGATTCGCCGCGAACTCGGCTGCCTGTTGAGGCGAGTGCCCCGGCTGAGGATGGCGCTAGCGTTGCTAGCAAGCCGTCAAGTCGCGGCGCCGTGTGCGGCTGTCACCAGATCGTGCGCTGCCGCCCAGAGCGCGATATCTCGCTTCTGAATGGCGGCGGCGATCAACTCGGGGAAGAGTTGCGGCGTGCAAGCAAAGGCCGCCGAGCCGAGGGCCGCCAGATCGGCCGCGTTCTCGTGATCGTAGACCGGCGCGCCGTCGTCGCTGAGCGCCAGCAGCGTGATCAGCGTGACACCCGAGGCGATCAGGCTGGCCGCTCGCTTGATCAGGTTTTCGCGGACGCCCCCTTCGATCAGATCGGAGATCAGCACGAGAATCGTGTCGGACGGCTGCCGCACCAGCGACTGGCAATAGGCCAGCGCCTGGTTGATGTCGGTTCCGCCGCCGAGTTGCGTGCCGAAGAGCACCTCGACCGGGTCGGAGAGCTTGTCCGACAGATCGACCACGGCGGTGTCGAAGACGACCACCTGCGTGCGCACCGCCGGCAGCGAAGCCAAGACCGCGCCAAAGATGCCGCTGTAAACGACGCTCGTGGCCATCGAGCCCGATTGATCGACGCACAAGATAATGTCGCGCAAGGCCGATCGCTTGCGGCCGAAGCCGATCCGCGTCTCGGGGACGACCGTCTTGTACTCGGGCTGATAGTTCTTCAGGTTCGCGCGGATCGTACGGTTCCAGTCGATTTCGCGATGTCGCGGACGGCGATTGCGGACCGAGCGATTCAATGCGCCGGTAACCGCCTGCCGCATCGGCTCGGCCAGGCGACGCTCGACCTCGGCGACGCACTTGCGCACGACCAGTCGGGCGGTCTCCTTGGTTTTGCGCGGCATCACCCCCGACAGCGACAATAGATCGGCGACCAGGTGCACGTCGGGCTCGACCTGCTCGAGCATCTCGGGCTCGAGCAATAGTTGCCGCAGATTCAGCCGCTCCATGGCATCTTGCTGCAAGATGCGCACGACCGACGTGGGAAAGTACTGCCGGATGTCGCCCAACCAGCGCGCGACGCTGGGGGACGAGGCGCCCAATCCGCCGCGACGTTTGTCGCCGGCAGCCTGCGGCCCTTGTTCGTAGAGCGCCGCCATGGCGCGGTCGATGGCGGAATCGGCGTCGGAAAGAGTGCAGTTGACGCCGTCGGCTTCGTTGCCCCCCAACGCCAGGCGCCAGCGGCGCAAGCGTTCAGCGTGATCGGCGGTCATCGCGCGGCCTCCGTCGACAGGGGACCGAGAATCGTCCGCAAGATCGGCAGCACGCGGGCGGCGCGCGCGGCATCAAGATCCGCGGCGGCGGTCGCCGGCACGGCGGTCTTCGCTTGTCCGGCCCGGATACGCTCGCCGATTTGGCGACGTTCGGCCGGCGCGAAAACCGAGAAGGTCCGCCGCAACAACGGCACCTGCTCGTTGAACACTTCGGAGGGAATCGAACAAATCCAGTCGTCGATCACGCCGAGCAGCTCGCCGTGATGGAGCAATACCAGCCCCGAGGTGCTGAGAAAGCCCTCGACCCAGGCGGCGGCCTGCGCCGGATCGCTGCCGCGGCTGAGCATCAGGCTCATGCGGCGGGCAACGTCTTCGCTGGAGAACCGTCCGGCGTCGAACAGCAACCGCGTCGCGCGGCCACGCAGCAAACCGTGCACCGACGATTGATCGACCAGGCGAGCGAGGCAGTCGAACCATTCCTCGGTTTCGGCCGGCGACTCGAGCAACTGCACGCCTTCGTGCACGCGCGCCAGGCGTTGCTCCATGCCGCGGGCGGCATCGTCGTTGAGCGAAGCCACGGCGACGCCCAGTCCGACGAAGATCCGCGGCAAGACGCCGTCGATGGCGCGGCGCACGAGATCCTTGTCGGTTTGCCGCACATTGCCGTAGCGATGAATTTCGGCCAACGGCCCGAAGGCGTCCATCAGTTTGGCAACGTCGGCCCCCACGGCGGCGGCCGACAGAATCTGATTCATGAGCGTTTCGACGGCCGTCGGCAAATTGGCGAGCATCAAGTCGCCGAGCAACCGCGTGAGCCGCTCGAGATCGCCCGCCTCGGCAGCCAAGTGACAGGTGTAGCCGGCGGCGGCCGCCTCGATCGTGTTGCCCCAGATGCCCAACTCGATCAGCCGCACGAGAAATTCCGGCTCCCAGCGAAGCTGCCAGCTCTCGCGAAACGTCCCTTTGCTGGAGTGCGCCGCTTGCGGCGTGCCCCAATCGATGCCCAGCAATCGCAACCGATGCAGAAGCTCGGAGCGGCGCAAATCGGTGTCGTTGCGCAGATCGAGATCGAGTTGCCGGTCGAGAGCCTCGGGCTTGAGCCGAAGCCGTTTCTGTTGGGCCTGCAGGTCTTGCTGCAAGGGAACGAGCGGCGTGTCGTCGGGCACCTGTCCCAGCCGCTCGCCTACCAACAGCTTCCTGGCGATCAAGCGCATCGCCAGATCGCTGTCGAAGCAGAACACGGCCCGGCAAGCGTCTGCGATATCCGAAAGATCGGCCAGCGGGCGGCCGCGCATGCCGGCCAGCGACGTGGCCAACCGCGTCGCTTCGATGACGTGGGCGCTGGAGCAGTCGATATCTTGTTCGCGCAGCAACCGGCCGACGCGCGTCAGCCAGCTCTCGAGCACGTGTGCCTGGCTGCGCCACAGATGCTCGTACCAGCCTGGCGATTGCACGCCGGCGCCATAACCGCTGGCGGCGGTCAATCGCCCGTAGGTCCAGGGAATCCAGGTAGCGACGGTTTTGACCTTGCCGAGCGACTTGAGTCGTGACTCGTCCTCTTTTTTCAGGCCTTGGAGCGCTTCGTCGGACAATGCCCCAACGTGCCAGGCTCCGCAGATCACCGCTACGTTGTCGAACTCGCGCTGTGCCTGGCGGATGGTGCGCCGCATCCAGGCTTCGCGCAACGGCTCCAGGCGATCGATCTCGTGCGCATGCTGTTTGGCCGCGGCGGCATCGCGCTCTTCGCGTAGAGCGCCCATCGCTTCGCGAATCGCCGTGAAGACGTCGGTATCGGGTTCGAGCCGATTCTCGAACGTGTGCTCCCACCAGCGTTCGCCGTCGTCGAAGCCAGCCGCCTGGGCCAGGGCATGGAGTGGATCGAGCCGCACCCGCAATGCCCAGAGTGCGTCGTCGGCCGCAGCCGGATCGGCGTCTGCGTCGGCAGTTGTCGGATCAGTGGCGTCTTTTTCGGCGGCCGACGGATCGGCATCGCCCGAACGCGCGCCCCCCGTTTTGCTGGCCCGCGGTTCGTCTTCGCGAGGCCGTGCGGAAGCGGGCCTGGCTTCGGCCTCGACTGGTTGCGATGCCATTGCCATCCGCTGCGCTTGCGGCAAGTCCATGAACCGCACCGGCACGTCGGCCGCCAAGGCCCAACGGATCGCGCACCACTCGGGCGAGAATTCCGCAAACGGGTAGAAGACCGCCTGCTTGGCGTCGTCGGCCTGGTAGATCAAGATCGCCACGGGTGGTTCCATGCCGTCAAGCGCGGCAGAACCGATCACTCCCTCGGCGTCGGGCGGGCCTTCGATCAACACGCAAGCAGGGCGGACCGCCTCGAGCGCACGCCGCACCGCGCGGGCGCTCCCTGGCCCATGATGGCGCACGCCAAACAGATGCACTTGCTTGGGCACTACGTTCCCCCTGATGCGCGGCTGCGTCAGCTTTGCTCTCGGCAAGCGCGATAGAGATCCTTCCAGCCGTCCCGTTCTTTGACGACCGTTTCGAGATACTCTTGAAACACGACACGGTCTTGCACCGGATCTTTGACGACAGCGCCCAGCAAGCCCGACGCCACGTCGGCAGCGCGCAGCGTGCCGTCGCCAAAGTGGGCAGCCAGTGCCAGCCCGCTGGTCATGACGCTGATCGCCTCGGCGGTGCTCAGCGTGCCGGTCGGGCTCTTGAGTTTGGTTTTGCCGTCCTCGGTCTTGCCGTCGCGCAGTTCGCGGAAGACGGTGACCAGGCGGCGAATCTCCTGCAAGGCCGGGGGCTCGGCCGGAATCTCGAGCGCTTTGCCGAGCTGTTCGACCCGGCGGCGCACGATCTCGACTTCTTCGTCGGCGCTGTCGGGGACCGGCAGAATCACGGTGTTGAAGCGCCGCTTGAGGGCCGACGACAGCTCGTTGACCCCTTTGTCGCGATTGTTGGCCGTGGCGATCACGTTGAAGCCCTTTTGGGCCTGCACTTCGTCGCCGAGTTCCGGGATCGGCAGCGTCTTCTCGGAGAGGATCGTGATCAATGTGTCTTGCACGTCGGCCGGAATACGCGTGAGCTCCTCGATGCGGGCGATCGCCCCGCCCGTCATTGCGGTCATCAGCGGGCTGGGGACCAAGGCCTCGCGGCTGGGCCCCTTGGCCAGCAGCAGCGCGTAGTTCCAACCGTAGCGGACCTGCTCTTCGGCCGTACCGGCCGTTCCTTGCACGAGCAAAGTCGAATTGCCGCTGATGGCGGCCGCCAGATGTTCGGCGACCCAGGTCTTGGCCGTGCCGGGCACGCCCAACAACAGCAGTGCGCGGTCGGTCGCCAAGGTGGCCACGGCGATTTCGATCAAGCGGCGGCTGCCGATGTACTTGGGCGTGATCTCGACGCCGCCGGTTTCGCCTCCCAGCAGGTAGGTACAGACCGCCCACGGGCTGAGCCGCCAGTTCGGCGGTCGCGGCCGGTCGTCGACCTTGGCAAGCGCCTGCAGCTCGTCGCGGTATTGATGCTCGGCGTGCTCGCGCAGCTTTACACTGGCGGGCTGACCGTTGCCTGCGGACTTCTTACTCATGCGGCAAACTCCCTATGTATGTCCCGACGAAGCGCCGAGACGTTGAGCGCTTGATCGGCGCGGCGCCGTTCGCTTGGCGCGCCCCTCCAATCGGCCAATCGCGCGTCGAGCTCGGCCAGTGCCTGGGGGTGCATCGAAAAGTAACTCTCGGTGAGCAATAACAAGGCGGGATCGCACGCCTTGAGCATCGCTTGCGATAGCGCCACGTCGAACGGGCGCCACGCTGCGACGATTTGCTGAAGCTGCCCATAAGGTTGCTCCTGACGAGCGAGCAAGGCGGTCAACAAGACGGCGCGCCGCGCGGCCGGAACGGCGCGCAACAGCTCGGCGTTCCAGATCGATTTGGTTTCACTGGCCGCCAGCAGCGGTTCGATCCACTCGACGACCGGCCGGCGCGCCAGCGCGATCAGCCAGCCGCGCACGAGCACCGTGGCGAAGTCGGAGGGGGCTGCCGCGACGATCGTGCTGGCCGAAGCGCCGAACGTATTCGTCCAATGATCGAGCGGTACGCCGCCGACAATCTGAAGGAGCCACCATTGTTTCTGGCCGAGCTTTTCGCCGGGGCGCTCGCTGATGCCGTCGCGCTGCCAGGACTTGTCGTACGCTGCCGGCAAGGTCACTTCGAGGCTCGGCTGGACCGCGCGTTTGAGGTTGAGCAGCTTGCCGATTTCGCCGGGATGAAACGCCACCAACGGCGCCGCGCGCTCGATCATCCGCGTCGTCAGTTGCGAGCCGGGCAGTCGTGCCAACAGATCGGCGGCGATCTCGCGCACCCTGCTGCTGCGATCGTCGAGACACGATTCGAGAAACGCTTCGTCGGCGTCGCTCAGGGCTATTTGTAGAGTCGCGGCCCATTCGGCCCGTTCGTCGGCGCCGTCGTCCTTCCAGGTCGTGGCGATCAGGTCGCGCGCCGCGGCCGGATCGCTGGCGCGCAGCGTGCGAAGCACCTCGGCGCGCTGTTGGCGGTTGCCCAGTTGCCAGACCTGCTCCGGCTGCTCGGCCGTGGGGCTGGCGAACTGCCAGCGCGGATTGAACTGCATGAGCCAATCGCCTCGCTCGTCGACCACCTGGCTGGCCAGCGGCCGCAACGCGCGCCGCGCCGCGGCGGCTTCGAGCAGTTGCGGCAACAAGTGATGCGGGGGGCGCTGGCGGGCCGCAGCCGCCAACTCGAGCCATTCGACGAGCACTGGGTGCAGATTCTCCGCAAACGCCTGCGCCAGGATGGCGGCGGCGCGCGGCGAACACTCGGGCCAGCGATCGGGGGGGCTGGCTGCACAGCGGGCAATTCCCTCGCGCGCTTGTGCGCCGGCGCGTGAGCAAAGCGTGGCGGCGGCCGCGGCGTCGAGCAATCGTGTTTCGGCGTCGCGCCCCGCGGGCGAAAGCACCGTCGCCAGTTCGTCAGGCAACGCGGGAAGGCGATCGGCCGAACCGCGTGTCCCCAGCAGTGCCGCCGAGACGAGGTTGTCGAGTGTCGCCGCGCTGTTCATGAGGGTTCTGCCCTTGGCCGAAGCGTTTTCAGGCGGCATCGGCCAGATTCGTAGCCAGCGAAAAGACCTTTCCGTCGACGATCACCGTCAGCGGTCGCAAGCGTTGTCCATCGTATTCGGCCGCCAAGTCGACTGGCCGGCCCCCCGAAACGGCCAGCAGCAAGTAGCCGGCGTCGTCGCCGAGCGCCGTGGCCAACGCCGCGCCCGTGGCGTCGACGATCCACCAACGCTCGTCGACGCGCGCCGGGGTTACCTGTCGCAGCGGCAAACAGAGCCGTTCGAGCCAGGGGAACTCGGCCAGCGCCGCACTATAGCGATCGAGAAGCTGATCGAAGCGATCGAGACCGGCCAGCGCCGCGAGCGGTGCGAAGTTCGGTTGCTGCGTCCGCACAACTGCTCGTAACCCGCTGCCGGGAAAGAACACCAACTCTCCCTCGAACTCCGTGCCGGGCGAAAGTGTGTTGTCGAACGCCGCGGCGCCGTGAGCGAACTGCAACACCTGCGCGACGCGCTCGGTTTTGGCGCCATACAGCCAGGTGCGCTGCACCCGCAGGCGATCTTCGAGCTCGACTTCTTGGGCCACGACTTGCCAGAGATCGGCGACGCCCGCCAGCTCGCTCAATTCGTCGGCAGCCGTGGTGATCCCCAGCACCCCCTCGACGTCGGCGCGAATGGCTTCGGGCAAGATCGCGAAGCGTTCGACGGCGGCGGTCAGCAAGTGCACGAGCGAAAGCTGTTCGAGAAACGGCCGCTGCCACCCCGCCCCCGCGGAGGCCAGCGAGCCGAGCTGCCGCACCAGCCGCGCCACGCCCGGGGCCTGGGCATCGACCATCCGGCGAGCCTGGCTATCGAAGTACTCGAAGCCGCGCCCCGGAGCCGTGCCGATGCCGGTCCGCACCAAGTCGCGCATCCACGCCGACAGATCGGCCAGCCCCGCCCGAGCCCGCTCGATCCGCTTCTCGCGGCGCTTGGCCTGAGCCGCGGGGTCGCGGGGCGCCGGCTCGCGCGATTGCTTCTCGGCGGCCTTGCTCGCCCGCGCTTGGCGTGACGCGAGCCACTCCTGCACCCAGTCGGGCTGCGCGGCGGCGGTCGGCGCGTCGGGCGTGGTCGCGTAGATCAGCAGCAGCGCCAGCCCGTGCTTGCAGGGGAATTTGCGGCTGGGGCACGAGCACTTGAAGGCTGGCTCGGCCAGGTCGATTTGCACGCGATACGGCTTGGCTCCACTCCCCTGGCACTCGCCCCACAGGGCGATGTCGTCGTGTTCGAGCAGGCCCCATTTGCGCACCTGGGCGAGGTCTTGCCCGCTCTTGGCCGAGCCGGCGTCGGGGGCCAAGCGCAGCACGTCATCGCGAGTGAACGTTCGTGCCATGATCGCCAAGGATACACGGCAGACCGACGGCAAGACAAATCAAGACGCCGTGAAGATCACGAGCACCAACTGCCGGCCCAGACTGGTCGAATACTCAGGAGCGCGCCGCGCGCTTATCGCCGGCGCAGCGCGGTCCAGACGCGCGGGCCAACCAGCAGCAGGCCGATTCCCAACAGCACGAGCGAACGTGGCTCGGGAACGGGATTGAAGTAGATGTACTGCGTGAAATCGATCGTCGAGGTTTCGCCCGTGTACGAAGCCGAGAGCCCCGCCTTGGCGAGGATTGCGGAGTCGCTGAACAACGCGTGGCTCGTGCCGTGCCCCTCGTTCAGCGCGGTGAGCATCAGGTTGGCGAAGAAGCCGTTGCCGACCGTGCCCGGGTGGATGTTGTCGACGAAAAAGTGCGCGGGATTGGTCTTGCTGCCGGTGGTGACATTGATGGTGACACCCCCGACCACGAAGGGCGCCGCGTTCAAGTCGCGCATGGCGCCGGCGATGTCGACATAAACGAGATTGCGGGCGAGAATCTCCGTCTTGAGCTTGGCGTTGACGATATCGATGGCATCGACGACCGGTTGGGCGATCACCTTGTAGGGGGCCGCGCCGGGGACGAGCGACATATCGGGGAGACCCGACACGATCATCCCCTCGGGATTCTCGGCGAGCACGGTGTCGACCGCCGTCAAGATCCTGCTCACGACCCCATCGGACCAGACTGGCACGTTGAGATTGCCGAGCAACAGGTCGGGAACAACTGGCGGGACATCGAGCCCGCCGATGAACAGGTAGGCCAGATCGACGCTGCCGCTATCGACGAGCGAAGCAACCTTAGTGTGCTGTCCGCCGGAGAGGAGCGTGGTGGTGGTCGAACCGCCGACGGCCTTGTTGTAGGACTGCCCGGAACCAAAGTTCAGCCCCCGATCGACGGCCAGCCACGGAACCCAACTTCCGTTGTGATTGGTGCCCTGGGTTTCGCTGGCCCCCATGGCGGCAAAGCCGTTGATCGGCGCGGCGAGGGCGTGGCCCGCGCCAATCGCCAGCAGCCAGCACGCCAACAGGGGGGCGATCCAACGGGCAACTCCGCGACTTGCGCGCTGTGATCGAACGGGGCACCAGCTCATTAGCGTCTCCAGGTCAGGTCGTTAATCGGATGGATAGGGCCCCGTGGGTCGCTAGTTACGACGCATTTGCGAAACGAACAGCCTTTGCCGTTCGACACCGCGAGTGCGATCGTAGATTTCCGCCCCAGGCTGCAAGTTGCCGCTCAACCGATAGTGGTCGTCGGTCATGGTGCGGTCGTCGACGAGCGTGAAAGACAGCCGGGCAATGTGCTTGTCGTTGACGGTGCGGGTGACTTCCATGCGGCGAATGATCATCGTGGCCGGCTCGATATCCAACAACACCGAGGTGAAGTGGTGCTTCTGTTTCGGGCGGGCTTTGAGCGTGGCGCGAATCAGCACCGTGTCGGCATCGGCCGCCTCGCGCGTGAGCACGAAGTCGCTGAGAATCTCGGCAGTGATGCGGCCGGCGTCCAGATTCAGGCACGAGAGGGCTTCGCGAAGCGCCGCCGGCACTTCGCGGCGCTCGTAGAGCAGCCCCCGTTGAGGATCGAGCACTCCCCAGAATCGCTGTTGCTCGTCTTGGCCCCAGAGGAGCGTCTGATCGCCGCGCCGCGTGACCACGTGGAAGCGGTCGCCACGCGTCCAGATTAGCGTCTCGTCTCCCGGCTGCAAAAACGGCCTCCAGATCCGCGGCACCGTCAGTTGCTCGACCTGGTAACAGCGATCGGCGCCACGCACCAGGGCGTGGTATGCCGAATTGACAACCGTGTACGCACTGGCCGGTCGGGGAGGAACCAGGAACTGCTCGCCGAAAAGGGCCACCAGCAACAGGCTGGCCGCCAGGGCCACGCTCCACCGCACCCAGCGGCGCCGCCGCAGCGGCACGCGCTCGACGGTCCGCGCGGCCAGCCGCGCGGCGATCGCACTTTCGAGCGCCGCCGCGTCGATCGCGCGGGCGTCCGCCTCGAGCGCTTCGCGCACGAGTAGATCGATCCGTGCCGGGTCAATCGGCGGGCGGAACGTCATACCACGAAACCTTCGCTAAACTTGCGATTGAGCAACGCCGCCAACGCGTATCGCGCCCGCGACAACAGCACCCGGACATGGTCGCTTCGCAACTCAAGCATCTCGGCGATCTCCGTCGTGTCGTAACCCAGGCTCGCCAGTTCCAAGGCCGAGCGTTGCCGCAGCGGCAACGATTGCAGGCCGGCGTGGATCGCCTGTCGAAGTTCCTCTGCCATCGCGATCTCCGACGGGTCGGGGACCTGCGCGTCGGCGATTTCAGATGCCTCGTCAGCGGGGTGGACGCGGCCCAAATCCTCCAGGCTGAGCGTGCGGCGGTCGCGGGCTTTCTGGTTCAGGCAGGCGATGGTGATCGAGCGGAAAAGTAGCTTGCGTCCGTCGCGCGGCAAGTCATAGCGCGCAGCGTGACCCAGCAAGCGGCAAACGCAGTCTTGCACGACATCCTGGCCGCGGCCTCGATCGCCTAACAGCGACGATGCATAGGCGACGGCACCCGGCAACGCGAGTGTTAGCCACGAATCCAAGGAAACCTCGGCGGTCGCGGGGGACCCCGAATTTGCAGCCCGGGGAATGCCGCGCGACACGCGCCAGGGCTACCCGCCTACCTCTAATAACACCGCGAGGCACAGAACGTAACACTCGGGTCGGACAAAATCTCGCGCCGGGGCGGGCAGAAACCTCGCCCCCCCGTTCCGGACGGGACGGCGACCCCCCCACTGGTGCGGTACGCGGCCTACGTCAGCTCACTTCTTCCAACAGCAAGCGATCGGCCAGATATCGCAAGATATCGCGGGCACTGAGCAGTCCGACGACACGACCGCGCCGCAAAACCGGCAGATGGCGGTATTCGCCCAGGTCCATCTTGTGCAGGGCCTGGGCCAGGCGATCGTCTTCCTCGACCGTGGCCGGATTGGTTGTCATGAATTCGCGGACCGCGCGGTCGGATTGAGTCTCGATGTCGGGGCCGAGGCGGCGCACGGCGTCGCGCTCGGTGAATACGCCAACCAACTCCTGCTGGTCGTCGACCACCATGGCGCAGCCGACGTTCCACTGGACCATCCGCCGGATGACCTCCGAAACGTGCATGGTTTGCGGCACCAGAAACGGCGGCCGCGGCTCGATGATCTTCACCGGGTCCTTGAGGATCGACTGTTCCAACGGCGTGCGGCCGCGCGGGTGACTCAAGTAGGCTAGCGACGTCTGGCAATCTTCGCAGACGTCGACGCCGGCGATGTTCTGATGGCCGCAGTTAGGGCACGTCGTCATGGCACGTTTCCCAATCGCAGGGGGTCTGTCACACGCCAGCGCCACTCGGGCTGCCTGCCGCGCAGCGCGATAGCCGCCCGCGGTGGCGTGGCGGCCGCCTAACTATACTCTTTTTCGCCGGCCAGGGGCGCTCCCCGCGACGGCAACTCCCCGGCCGGAAACGTCCGCCAGAATGAAGGCAGGGCAAAGCGAGTTGGCTGCCGGGATCGGGCGCATGCCCAGTGGGCTACTTCTTTCCCTTACGCGCGATCGCCCGTTGCATGGCCTGGCCGAGATCAGCGGGGCTTTCGGCAATCTCGATGCCGGCGGCTTTCAGCGCGGTGAGCTTCTCTTCGGCGGTTCCCTTGCCACCGGAGATGATCGCGCCGGCGTGCCCCATCCGCTTGCCGGGAGGAGCGGTGCGCCCCGCGATGAAGGCGGCCACGGGCTTGCTGACGTTGCCGGCCACGTAGCAGGCGGCCTCTTCCTCGGCGCTGCCGCCGATTTCGCCGATCATCAAGATCGCTTCGGTCCGGGGATCGGCCTCGAAACGGGCCAGCAAATCGATGAACGACGTGCCGACGATCGGATCGCCACCGAGCCCCACGCAGGTCGATTGCCCCAGCCCTAGGGCCGTGGTCTGAAACACGGCCTCGTAGGTGAGCGTCCCCGAGCGACTCATGATGCCGACTTTGCCGGGCTGATGAATGTAGCCGGGCATGATGCCGATCTTGCATTCGTCGGGAGTGATTACGCCAGGACAGTTGGGGCCGACGAGCACCGAGTCGCTGCGGCGCACGCGGTCGTAGATGCGGGCCATGTCGAGGACCGGCACCCCTTCGGTGATCGCCACCACGACTTTGATGCCGGCATCGATCGCTTCGAGGATGGCATCCGCCGTGAACGCCGGCGGCACGAAGATCATCGAGGCATCGGCGCCGGTTTCGGCCGCGGCTTCGGCCACGGTGTCGAAAACGGGGAGTCCTTCGACCGTTTCGCCCGCTTTGCCGGGGGTGACGCCGCCGACCATCTTGGTGCCGTACGCCAGGCAGCCCTTGGTGTGAAACTGCCCGACCTTGCCGGTGATGCCCTGGCAGATCACGCGGGTGTTTTTATCGACGAGAATGCTCATGGGAGGGATTAAACGCCAGTGGATGTCAGTTGGTGTATTGCGTCTGTTGTCCAAGGGTCGGCAAACCGTGCGCGGCGGTCGCAGCGCGGTCATGCCTTGGCGGCGGCGACGACCTTTTTGGCGGCATCGGTCAGTCCTTCGGCCGAAATGATCGCGGCGCCGCTGGAGGCCAGGATCTTGCGACCTTCTTCGACCTCGGTTCCTTCGAGCCGCACCACCAGCGGCACGTTGAAGCCGACCGACTTGTAGGCGGCCACCACGGCCTCGGCGATCGTCGTGCAGCGCATGATGCCACCGAAGATGTTCACCAGCACCGCCTGCACGTTTTTGTCCGAGAGCAAAATGCGGAACGCTTCGGTAACCTGATCGACGTTGGCGCCGCCGCCGACGTCCAAGAAGTTGGCCGGGTTGCCGCCGTGCAGCTTGATGATGTCCATCGTGCTCATGGCCAGGCCGGCGCCGTTGACCAGGCAGCCGATGTTGCCGTCGAGCTTGACGTAGCTCAAGCCCGCTTTGCCGGCGCGGACTTCGGCCGGCTCTTCCTCGGCAATGTCGCGCAGTTCGGCCAGCTTGGGGTGCCGGAACAAGGCGTTGTCGTCGAACGTCATCTTGGCGTCCAGCGCCAGCAGTTGTCCCTCGGGCGTGACGACCAGCGGATTGACTTCGGTCAGGCTGCAATCGTTGTTGACGAACACCCGGCACAGGCCGGTCATGAACTTCTCGGCCGAACGAATGCTGGCCGAGCCGCGCAGGCCGAGCCGGGCCGCCAGCTTGCGGGCCTGAAACGGGGCCAGGCCCTGATCCGGATGGAAATGCTCCTTGAAGATCTTTTCCGGCGTCTTGGCCGCGACCTCCTCGATATCCATGCCCCCTTCAGCCGAAACCATCAGCACCGGAGCGGCAGCCTGACGATCGACGAGGATGCCCAGATAGAGCTCGCGGGCGATCTGGCAACCTTCTTCGACGAGCACTTGGCGAACCGTCTGCCCGGCGGGGCCGGTTTGAATGGTCACCAACGGCTGGCCGAGCAGATTGCCGGCGACCGTCTTGGCCTCGTCGGCCGATTTGACTAACTGCACGCCGCGCTGCTGCGGATTGGTCTTGATCGTTCCTTTGCCGCGCCCGCCGGCGTGAATCTGCGCTTTGACGACGGCCAGCCTGCCGCCGAGCTGGCCGAACGCGGCGGCGGCTTCGTCGGCGGTGCGGGCAACAATTCCGCGCGGCACCGGAACGCCGGCTTGGCGGAGGATTTCTTTGGCCTGAAACTCGTGAATCTTCATGCGTTTGCCAGCAAAGGAGTGTCCGAGGGTGGGGAGGGCCGGAAACAGCCGGCGCGGTATGCGGCCGGACCGCGCGGAGCATGAGAAAAATTCATCGGCCAGAGGCGTGCCGCGGCCGCCGATGAGCGACGGATTATAGGTGCCGCGAAAGCGGGCGGTCAACCAGCGGCGGCAAGCACGCTCACAACCCTCGGCAGCCCTCGCGCGCTTGACCGCGCGCGCAGGGGGCGCTATAGTGCGATTGGATGGCAACTCCAATGCGCGACAACACTTCGGAGCAGACGGGCCTCTCGCGAACCGCGCCGGCGCAGCGCCCGTCGGACGCGCCCGCCAGGGGCTCGGGGCGCGGTGAAACAGGCGCCGCCACTGGAGCGATGGGAGACCGCCACTTGCGCCGAGTGCTCGAAGCGCGCGGCTGCCGCTACACGGCCCAGCGCGGCGCGGTGTACGGCTTCTTGCGCAGCGTCGAGAGCCATCCTTCGGCCGAGGAAGTCTACCAGGCGGTGCGGACGCGCGTACCGCGAATCAGCCTGGCGACGGTCTACAAGGCGCTCGAAGCGCTCGAGAACGCCGGCCTGGCCAACAAGCTAACGTACGGCGATGGCTCGGCCCGCTACGACTGCCGCGAGGAAGCGCACTACCATTTGCGCGACGTGGTGACCGGCGCGGTCGAAGACCTGCCGACGCAATTCGACCCCGAACTGCTGGCGAAGCTCGATCCGGAACTTGCCCGCCGGCTTGCAGCCCGCGGCATCGAGGTGACCGGCTATCGGCTGGAAGTGCTCGGTCGGCGGAAACCGTAGCCTGCGACGATGCGCTCAGACTGGAACGAACAGGAACGTGACAACCGTTCCGACGATTGCCGCCACCATCGAATACGCAAGCAAATCGGTTGGCTCGCGGTGTCGCCATAAGCTGGCGAGGAATAGCGCGATGCCGACCACCGCGCACACGAACAGTGCGAGTATCGCGAGACCTCCGGCGCTCCCCAGGATCATGCTGAAAGCACTTGGATTGGTGCCGCGTTGCGGTCGCACTACAGCGATCAAACCGACCGCAAGCGCATAGATTGTCACTCCGGCCACGGCCGCGGCATAAAGTCGACTAATCATATCAACCCCAGGTCATGGGTTGATTTTCGCGTGCAGGTTTTTCTAGTTCGCCTGCACCACGCGCACCATCCGCAGGTAATCGGCCGTGATGGCCATCGCCTCTTTGAGGTGATAGTCCTTGGGGTCGACGACAGGACGGGTAGCGCCGCCGTTTTCTTCCTCGAGCTTCTTCTCCTCTTCCTTCTCGGCGTCGAGTTCGGCGCGCTCCGCGAGAAACTCGTCTTCCTTGAGGGTCAAGGTCTTGCGGTTCTTGCGCTCTTCATAGCGAGCGATGTTCTGCTCTTCCTTCTGGAACTCGGTCGACTGGGCGATGCGCTGCTTCGATAGATCGCGCAGGCTGTTGACCATCGCCTGATCGACCAGATTGACTTTGCGGAAAGGCGCTGCCGGCACGCGATCGAACTCCATCGCATAGTCGAGGTCGGCCTCGCCGATCGGCAAGTGATCGGTCAGCGACGGCAATTCGATATCGGCCACGACACCGCGCTTCTGGGTGCTTTCGCCGTTGGGGCGGTAGAACTTCTGCATCGTGATCTTCAAGGCCCCCAGGGTCGGGGCATTCGGGCCAAAGAACAACTCGCGTCCCAGATCGCGAAGCGTTTGTACCGTCCCTTTGCCGTGGGTCGAGTGGTCCCCCACGACGAGTCCGCGGCCGTAGTCCTGGATGGCGCCCGCGAAAATCTCGCTGGCGCTGGCGCTCCCCTTGCTGGTGAGCACCACGAGCGGGCCATCCCAAGTCATGCCGCGCTCGGTGTCGTCGTGCTGCAGCACTTCGCCATCGGCGCCGCGGACTTGCACGACCGGACCTTGATCGATGAACAGGCCCGTCAGGCTGATCGCCTCGGTGAGCGAGCCGCCCCCGTTGCGGCGCAGGTCCATGATCACCGCGTCGACACGCTGCTGTTTGAAACCTTCGAGAATCTTCTGCACGTCGCGCGTGGTGCTCTTGTAGTCGGTGCGGCGCTGTTGCGCGGCATCCATGTCCATGTAAAAGCTGGGCAGGTCGATCACGCCGATCCGCAGCGGTCGGCCATTGGCCTCGCCCAACTCGACGACGTCGGCGCGGGCTTCGCTATCTTTGAGCTCGATCTCGGCGCGAGTCAACTTGTAGATCACCGGCACGGTCGCGCCCGCCGGAATAACTTGCAACCGGACGATGGTGCCGGCCTTGCCGCGCACTAGTTCGACCACGTCGGAGAGCTTGCGCTCGACGACGTCGACGATCTCACCGTTTTCGCCCTGGCCGACACCCACGATGCGATCTTCGGGCTTCAGTCGGCCATCTTTGTCGGCGGCGCCACCGGGGATTACCTTACTGACGGTGGTGTCGCCGTCGCTAGATTGCAGCGCGGCGCCGATCCCCTCGAGTCGCAGCCCCATGATGATCTTGAAGTTGTCCATCGTCTCCTTCGACATGTACGACGTGTGCGGGTCGTAGCTGGTCGTCAGCGACGTCAGGTACATCTCCAACAATTCGTCGGCATCAGTCTGCCGCAACCGCTTGGCGAAACCGTGGTAGCGGCGATGCAACTTGGTACGCGCTTCTTCGCCGACCTTGCCTTCGGCCTTGAGCACGAGCAAATCGTATTTCACTCGCTTACGCCACCGCTCGTTGGCTTCGGCCGCGTTAACCGGCCAACTGAGCGCGTCGGGATCGCGAATGATCTCTTCTTCGATCGTGAAGTCGGGCTCCTGTTTGAGCAGTTTGTCGATGACGGTCAACCGTTCGTCGACTCGCTCCAACAGGACGTTGAAAATGTCGTAGGCAAAGGTCGTATCGCCGTCGCGAGCCCGATCGTCGATCTCGTTTTTCTGGGCCTCGAACGTGTCGATGTCGGCCTGATAGAAGTACGACTTCATGGCGTCGAGCGACTTGAGAAACGTCTCCAGCGTGCGCGAGGCGATTTCGTCGTCCAGCGGATGGCGGGAGAGATGCCCGCGACGCAATAGTTGCACCACGGCCCGGGTCACGGCGCGGTCCTCGGCGGTCGGCTGCAACGGAATGGCAGGCGCTTCGACCGCCACCGCGGCCGGCGGGGCGGGAGCCTCGGCCGAAGTCATGGCCGCCACCACGCCCAGCGCCCCCAATAGCACGAGCGCTACAAACATCCGTTGCCGAACCGGAGAACTTTTCGGATGACGCATGCCGATCCCTCGCCAAGAAGTTGACGGATGAATAATCACTAAGTCCCTAAATATCAACGAGTTACTGCATACTATCCGCAAAGTTCGCCAAAATCAAGCTCAAGCAGCCCGGCAAGGCAGGCTGACTTTGCGGACAGGCGAGCCACGCGGGCCGCCGCTTTTCATCGACATTTGATGCAGTGGCCGTCCCGAGTAATGCCGGCAACAGGCATTTCTGCCCTCAATTCTCCTGTTTCCAGCCCGATTGCGAGCATTGCGCCGCACGCGACGCCCCACGCTCTGGGAGTTGAACCCTATCGGACGCCCTGGGTGCCGGCAAGTTCTTCTACGGCGTCGACCAACAATCGGTGCGCTCCTAGTGGCGCGGTCACGAGCCAGCGTTTCTGCGGGCAACTCCGTCGCGCGGCCGCCGTCTGGCGTTCGATCCGCTGTCGTAACTCGCCATCGAACAACAAATGTGGCTGCACGACCACCTGCCCAAACGGCAAACGGGCGGCCAGCTCCAGGCCGCGTTCGAGCGATGGTTCAGTCAGAGCCGTGAAGCAGACTTCGACCCAGCCGACGGGCGTGGTCTCGAATCGCAGGCGGGCGAAGCGGAACATCTCGGCGTTGGCCGCCGGCTCGCGACTGCCACGACCGACAAACAACAGCAGGGTGTCGGCCGCATCGACTTGCGGTCTCGGCCCGGCTGCGGTGAGCGTCTCCTGAAACCGCAGTGCCGAGAGCTCGACGATCGCCGGGTGACACTCCAGGCAGCGCGACTGGCGGAATTCGATCTGCGGGTAACGTGCCGTCGCCTCGGCGATCACCGCCGGGATATCGCGCAGAGCATGACCCGCGGCGAAGAGCAATAGCGGCGCAACGGTGATTTGAGTGGCGCCTCGACCGGCCAGCGCGGCGATACCTTCAGCGATCGGCGGCGGCGACAACTCCAGGAAGGCCGGCTCGACGAGCCATGGCGCCAGGGACTCGCGCAGTTGCTCGACGACCTGATGAAACTGCGCGATCCCTTGTGGCTCGCGCGTTCCATGGCCGACGACGAGGAGCGCGTCGTTACCGGATGATCCCGCTGCCTGGTGGTCGGTTGTCATTGCGGTCTTATCGCTCAAGCCACGAGTGCCGCGAGACCGCGGACGACTGCTATACTGGCTGCTGCTGCGCCGGCGGTTGACTGTCGTCCCCCGTGGCGCGCCGTCGCTGGCATTATTCGCATACTAGGACGCTGGTGTACACCTACCTGACGATGACGATCGGTCCGCGAGCCGGCAAGCACTACTTGCTGGCCGCCGATGGCACCAATCGCATCGGTCGCGGCACCGACAATTGCGTGGTGCTGAGCGATCCGCTCTGTTCGCGCGTGCACGCCATCGTGGTCTGCGAAGACGACGTCTGGCGTATCTGCGATGGCGACAGCCGCAACGGCACGTTCGTCAATGGCCAGAAAATCGACGACGCCGTACTCGATGAAGGGCACATCATCCGCGTCGGGCAGACCGAGTTCGCCTTCCACCAGAGTCCTCACCGCCCGACCGACGACGACGAGGATCGGCCCGAAGTTTCGCAGA
Source organism: Pirellulales bacterium (assembly GCA_050184475.1). Classification (GTDB taxonomy): domain Bacteria; phylum Planctomycetota; class Planctomycetia; order Pirellulales; family JAEUIK01; genus JAIESQ01. The sequence continues at coordinate 232,340 of JBFXAH010000008.1, forward strand.
CCGTCGTGCGCGACGTCCGCATGGGCTTCGGCGACACCGGCGCCTTGGTGCTGGCGGCGGTCCGCGACAGCGAACGGGCGCAAGATCTGCTGTTGCTCTATCAACTCAGCATCAAGCTGCTCGGCTGCACCTCGCCCCACGACGTGATCCGCATCGCGCTCGATCTGCTCCGCGATCATCTGGCGGCGTCGATGGTGGGCTTTCTGTGGGTGAGCGACGACAACCAGTTGCGGCCCCACGTGGTCCTGCCCGAACACATGGCCGACCGCGTCCCGCTGAGCGAGTCGCTCACGCGAGTCGTGCTGGCCGAAGAGCGGGCCGTATGGGTCGCCAATCAACGTTCGCTCAAGCAGGGAGAGAAACCAGAGCACTTCGCCGACGCCGTCTGCGTGCCGCTGGTGCACGGCGGGCACGTGCTCGGCGCGATCCATGCCTACCTGGCCAGCGGCCGGTTCCGGCAAACGCAGTTCGACTTTGCCATCTCGTTGTCGAATATCGCCGCCGTGGCCCTAGCCCGTGCGCGGCAAGAGCAAAGCCTGCAAGTCGATTACCAGCGATTGAAACAGAAATCGGGGGGCTTCGACGAGCTGATCGGCGAAAGCCCGCCGATGCTCGAGCTCAAACAGAAGATCGCGCGGCTCGGGCGCACGACCGGCTCGGTGCTGGTGCGCGGCGAAAGCGGTTCGGGCAAGGAGCTCGTCGCGCGGGCGTTGCATCGCACCAGCACGCGGGCCGATCGGCCGATGCTGTCGGTCAACTGCGCGGCCATTCCCGAGACGCTGATGGAAAGTCAGTTGTTCGGCCACCGCGCGGGGGCCTTCACCGGCGCCGAGCGCGATCATGCCGGCGTCTTCGAGCAAGCCGATCTGGGCACGCTGTTTCTCGACGAAGTCGGCGAAATGACGTTGGCCGGGCAGGCCAAGCTGCTGCGGATTCTCGAGGGGCATCCGTTCCTGCCGGTCGGCGGCACCGAGATGATCCAGGTCGACGTCCGCGTGATCGCCGCCACGAATCAAGACCTGGCAACCTACGTCCGCGAAAAGAAGTTCCGAGAAGATCTCTACTACCGGCTGAGCGTTTTCGAGCTGCATGTGCCCCCTTTGCGCGAACGGGGCGGCGACATCGGCCTGCTGATCGACTTCTTCCTCGACCACTTCTGTGCGCAACATGGTCGGCCGAACCTGACGCTGTCGAGCGAAGCCCGCGAGCGGTTGCTGGCCTACAACTGGCCAGGGAACGTCCGGCAACTGCGTAACGTGATCGATAGCGCGGTGGTGCTGGCGGCGGGCAACCGCATCGAACTGGGCGATCTGGGGCTGCGCGACTCGGGCGCGGCGCAGTTGGACACGCTACGGATCGACGTCTGGGAACAGAAGCTGATCGTCGAAGCCCTGGGGCGCACGTCGGGCAACATCCCCGAGGCGGCCAAGCTGCTGGGGATCGGCCGCGCGACCTTGTATCGCAAGATCGATGAGTACGGGATCAAGCGCTAGGCTTGGCGGCATCGCTTGGGCCGAGCCGCAGGGCGTTCGCGAAGTCGGCCGCGGTCGCAAAGCGGGCCGTCGGGTCCGCACTCAGCGCGCGGGCGCAAACGTCGGCCAGGCGAGGATCGCAACCCGTCAGCCGCGGGACCGGCACACCGGCAGTCAGTTCCAAAACCATGGCTGCGGCAGGTCCCGAACGCGGTGCCCGACCTGCCAGGAGCGAGTACAACGTGGCGCCCAGTCCGTAGACATCGGTCGTCGGCCCAACCGGTCCCCAACTCGGTTCCAGTTGCTCAGGCGCCATGAACGCCGGAGTTCCGGCAATCGACTCTTCAGGATCGCGATCGGCCAACAGCAAGCGCGCCAGACCGAAGTCGGTGACCACGACGTTGTCGTCGGCGTCGAGCAACAGGTTGGCTGGCTTCAAATCGCAATGCACCACGCCCCGCTTGTGGGCGTGCTCGATCGCCAGCGCCGCCTGAGCGAGCCAGCGTTCGATTTGATCGTCGGTCGGCAGCCTGATTTGGCAGCGCGCTTGCAGGTCTCCGCCATGCAGATAATCGAGCACGATGAACAACCCGCCGTTCGGCGTGGGGCCGAGTCCATACAGTTTCACCAGGCCTGGATGATCGAGCGCGGCGATCAGCCCCGCTTCGGCGACGAATCGCGCGCGGACATCCGCGTCTCGCAGAAACAGCTTGCGCAGAAACTTGACGGCGACATCGCGCGCATGTCGCTTGTCGGTCGCCAGAAAGACTTTGCCGGTGGCTCCCGCGCCAAGCTGCCGCCGCAGTAGATAGTCGCTGAATTCCAGGTGCTCGATCGGCGCCTGCGGTAAGGGGCGCGCCATGCGTTGCCGCCGCGGACTCTTCGTACGACGTCGAACCGTCGTCGCACGCCGGCCGCGCTGCGTTTGGGTCGCCGCTAGAGTGCGATCGACCTCGGGAAATCGGCGGCGCAAGACCGCTCTGGCGTCGTCGAGCCAGCGACGCACCGTCCGTTCGGAGCAGTTCAACTCCTCGGCGATTTCGCGCAACTCATGGCCCTTAAGTCGCAACTCCAGAGCACTGCGAGCTTCGCCAGGCATCTCCTGCATGGCCATGGCCAGCTCTTCGGCCATCGCCAATGCAACATCGGGGGTTGGCTCGGGGGCCGCCGCCACGGGCTCCCCATCGCGCTGCGCCGTTTCGCGCGTCGTCGAGCGCTTCTGCGCCTGGTGGTGGGCACTCTTGCGATACAACTTGTGAAGCGTGATTTCGACCAGCAAGCGCCACAAATCGCCGCCGGCCTCGAGCGCGAATTGGCCCTCGCGCGCGCGGATGAAGAAACTGCGGTAGGCCGACATCACCACGTCGTCGGCGTCGAAGCGCGCCGCCATGCTGGCCGACAATCGCGAGCGGGCCAGGGCCGTCAGCCGGCGAACATAGCGTTGAAAGACTTCGTTGGCGGCCTCTTCGTCGCGATTTTGCAATCGGCCCAGCAGGGCCGCGTCGGCCGGTCGCGCGTCGGCTTGTTCAGCGGAACTGCTCTGGCCGAGCGCCGCCGTCTCGCCAACAAGCTCAGGGTGATTACGAACTGGCGACATTTTCACGCGAGGCGGTCCAGCCGGCGGGCCCAGTGAATGGTCCGACAAGGCACTTGCGCACTAACACGATTCTAACGAGATCGAAGCCATTACTATTGCTTCAGATCGGCCGGCCGCACGCCGCGGCGAAAACCGCTGTGCCGGAAGGGACTCGGCTCGTACGTGCCGACGATGGTCACGTCGCTGCGCGGGGGGATTTGCTCTTCGAGCCCGACCGCCCAATAGCAAGCGTTGACCAGCAACCGCCGCAGACCTTCGCTGGCGAAATCTTGCGCGGCCCCCATCGTGGTCGTGAACACGCGCGCCGTCTTGCCAGCCTTGCCGGAGTAGCTCTTCGTCCAGGCGATCGGCATCAGCGGGTCATTTTGCTTGCCTTCGACCGGCGGATCGTCGGGCTTCATGCCGGTGAGCACCTGACCGTACACCAGCGGCAAGCTGTCGCCCGGCAAGGGCAATCGCACGCCGTAGACGTCGGTCGGTCCCCAGATGTCGCCGTCGGCGATGCCGCGCAAGATCGGGTTGCTTTGCTGACCCACGGCGATTATGCCGCGCGTGCTCTGCGAGCCATGGTGCCCATGGTGGCTGATCCAGGTCTCGCCCAATACCTGGCGACCGAAGCCGCCGTCCCACTCCTTGCTCTGCCATCCGTAGCGGGCGTAGGGATCGTCGGCCTTGTTATCGAAGGCGTGCGTGGCCGTCCGCAGGCCGATGATCGGGCGCCCCGACTCGATGTAGTCGACCAACTCCTTCATCTGCTCGGGGGGCAGGTGGCGGAACCGCGTGAAGATCACCAGCAGATCGGCGTCGCGCAGCGCCGCCAGCCCCGGGATGTTGTCGCCGCGGTTGGGGTCGATCGTGCCGTCGTCGGGGTTGATCGCGAAGAGCACCGTGCACTTGAAGCCGTGATGCCGGGCGAGAATCTTCGCCAGTTGCGGCAACGTTTCCTCCGAGCGGTATTCCTCGTCGCCACTCACCAGAACCACGTGTTTGCCGTGCCCCGGTCCGTCGGTCCCTTCGATTACCAAGGTCGCCGGCGACTGGCTGCCGGCGTCCTCCGCGGCACTCGCCAGCGCAACAGGCATGGCCACGCCAATCCACAACAGCGCCCGCAAAAACGAATGGCACTTTCGCGACACGATCACCTCCCCAGGTTGGTATGCACTCCGCGCCCGATGCCGCACTCAGAACTCGGCGGCGCCCCCACGCGCGCGGTCACAAGGTTGGTTCTGGACACGATCGTAACCCGCGGGGCGGGCCAGGTGAATCCGCCGGCACTGCAAATGCCCGCGGTCACAGCCGGGTAATCGTGTTCCCCCCCAATCGCCGTACCAGGCGGCGGATTTCCAAGGCGCTGATGATCGCCAGCACCTGCGGTGTCGGCAGACCGCTGACGCGCACCACTTCGTCGATAGTCGACTGCCCGCCGCTGATGGCGTCGAGCACTTGGCGTTCCAACTCGTTAAGCTTCAACTCGGCAGGGTGATGCAGCACGCGGCCGTCGGCAGTTGGAGTCGGCGCGGACAGCGGCCCCAGCTCTTCGAGCACATCGTCGGGCGTTTCGACCAGCTTGGCGCCGTCGCGAATCAAGCGATGGCAACCGTGCGACATACGGTTATCGACGCGCCCCGGCACGGCGAACACGTCGCGACCCTGTTCGCCGGCGTGGCGGGCCGTGATCAGCGCGCCCGACTGCAGCGAGGCCTCGATGACCAGCACGCCCAGCGACATCCCGGAGATCAGCCGGTTGCGCTGCGGAAACGTGCCCGCCAACGGTTTCACGCGCAGCGGCAATTCGCTGATCACCGCGCCGCTGCGGGCGACGTCGGCCGCCAGCTCGCGATGCTCGGGGGGATAGATCTGCAACAAGCCGCTCCCCAGCACGGCCAAGGTGCGTCCGCCCGCGGCCAGCGCGCCGCGATGGGCGGCCCCGTCGACACCGCGGGCCAGGCCGCTGATGATCGTCAATCCGGCGCGGGCCAGGCTGGCGGCAAAGCGCTCGGCCAGTTGCAGGCCGTATTGCGTGGCGTGCCGCGCGCCGACGATGGCGATCGCCAGCGAATCTTCGGGGTGCAACTCGCCGCGCACATAAAGCACGCTCGGCGGATCGGCGATCTCCAACAGGCTCCGCGGATACCGCGACCGCTCGCGGGCCAGCAACGTGATTCCGCTGCGGCGGGCCAACTCGATCTCGGCCGCCGCGTCAATCTCTCGTCGCCCAGCCTGGATCGCCGCGCTCAACTTCGCGCCGATCCCCTCGACCTGGCACAGCTCGTCTCGCGAGGCAGAGAAGATTGCGGTCGCCGTGCCGAAGCGGGCCAGCAGCGCCTCGGCCAGACGAGGCCCGATGCCCGAGACCATGGCCAACCGCACGCGTTCGACGAGCTCGGCATCGTCGTCGGGGAGTGGACTTTGCAAAGCCGAAGCTTCGTTCATCGATGCCCCTGGTTGAAAACGCTGGCCGCGGCTCACCCAAGCGGGCGATTGTACGCCATCAACGTGCCGAGCACGCCATCACCGCGCCGAGCGTACGCGGCAGTCGGCGGTTGGACAACTTGCGCCGGAGCGATTGGTCGGGCCGCAAACCTTTCGCCAAACGCCAAACCGCGCCCCCGTCGATTGACGGCTGGAGAGATTTCTCGGTTCTCGATGTCCCCAGTCAATTCGCGGTGACGAATAAACGATGTCGAATCAACAATTTGTTTGCTAATCAGTTCGACCTGGGTACAACTGGGAAACACACCTCTGCTGGCACAGAGGCTCGTCGAACAGGGCGGAACAGCGAAGAAGCGCACGCGTTCTCCATCATCGCCCCGGGCCGCGCCCGCCGGCAGCCCACGCTCATATGCATAAAGGTATAGGTCGCATGCACTTGGCGCTCGTCAGGATCGGTCAATTCGTGGGTTGTCTCGCCGCGCTGGCGGTAGTGTGCCTCGCTTCGACGGTCGACGGAGCCGAAGCCAGCCGCATCGGCCGCAAGGTCGACGACTTCTCGCTCCGTGATTTCCGCGGCAAGCAACACTCGCTCGCCGACTTGTCCGACCAGAAATTGCTGGTCGTGGTCTTCCTGGGGACCGATTGCCCGCTGGTGAAGCTATACGCTTCGCGGTTGCAAGATTTGGCCAGCGAGTACGCCGACCGCGGCGTGCAAGTCGTCGGCATCAACTCGAACCTGCAAGACTCGGTGACCAAGATCGGCGCCTTCGCCGAGCGCAACGGCATCAAGTTTCCGATTCTCAAGGATCCCGATAGCTCCGTGGCCGATCTGTTCGACGCCGAGCGCACGCCCGAGGTCTTCGTGCTCGATGCCGACGGCGTCGTGCAGTATCGCGGACGAATCGACGATCAGTTTGGCGTCGGTTTTCAGCGGCCCGAAATTGGCCGCCGCGACCTGGCCGTCGCGCTCGACGAATTGCTGGCCGGCCAGCCCGTGACCACGCCCGAGACCGCCGCGCCGGGTTGCCTGATCGGCCGCGCCGCGAAGGTCGCGCCGACCGGCGACGTCACGTTCACAAAACATATCGCCGGCATTTTGCAAACCCGCTGCCAGGAATGCCATCGCGCGGGAGAAATCGCCCCCTTCCCGCTCACCAGCTACGACGAAGTGCTCGGTTGGGCCCCAATGATCTGCGAGGTGATCGACCAGGGGCGCATGCCCCCCTGGTTTGCCAATCCGCAGTATGGCGAGTTCGTCAACGACTGCCGGTTGACCGACGAGGAAAAGCAAACGGTCCGCACCTGGGTGGCCAATGGTTGCCCCGAAGGCAATCCCAGCGACTTGCCGCCGCCGGCCGAATTCGTCGACGGTTGGCGGATCAAGCCCGACCAGGTGGTCTACATGGACGACAAGCCGTTCCAGGTGCCGGCCGAAGGGGTCGTCGACTACCAGATGTTCTCCGTCGACCTGAACGTCACCGAAGACAAGTGGCTGCAAGCGGCCGAAGCCCGCCCGGGCAACCGCTCGGTCGTGCATCACATCGTCTGCTGGATTTCGCCGCCGGGCTCGGGCGACAGCCAGATTTCGTTCGGCAACCGGCTCGTGGCGGTCTTCGCGCCGGGCACGCCCCCCTGGTCGTTCCCCGCAGGTACGGCGATCCACGTGCCGGCCGGCTCGCGGATCAGCTTCCAGATGCACTACACCCCCAACGGCACCGCCGCCGAAGACCGTAGCTATATCGGGCTGGTGTGGGCCGATCCCGCAAAGGTCGAACGCCAGGCGCTGAGCTTGATGGCGCCGCAGTTGGCGATCAACATTCCGCCGGGAGCCGACAACCACGAGATCCGTTCGCGGTTCCGCGTCAAACGCGACATGCTGCTGCTCAATTACTTCCCGCACATGCACCTGCGCGGCAAGGACTTCCGCTTTGAGGTCGAATACCCCGACGGCACTCGCGAGATCCTGCTCGACGTGCCGCATTACGACTTCAACTGGCAGTTGCGCTACGACCTGATCGAGCCGAAACTGTTGCCCAAGGGATCGCGCATTCACTGCATCGCGCACTTCGACAACTCGGCCGCCAATCCGTTCAATCCCGATCCCACGCAAACCGTTCGCTTCGGCGAGCAGACGTGGGAGGAGATGATGGTTGGCTTCTTCACGGCGGCCAACGCCGAGCCCGATGCCGACAAGGTCAAGAGCGAAGCCGACGACGACGAGACCGACGGCGACAACCCCAAGCGCCGCCGCAGCGGCCAGTCGTCGGCTAGTGCGCTGCTCGAAGCACTGCTTCCGTAGTCCGGGGTCGGACTAGCGCGCTACCCCAAGATCGGCCGGATCACTTCGCCGGCCACGTCGGTCAGCCGGAAGTCGCGCCCTTGAAAGCGGTAAGTCAGCCGCGTGTGGTCGATCCCCAACTGATGCAAGAGCGTCGCGTGCAGGTCGTTGACATGTACGCGGTTCTCGGTCGCCCGATAGCCCAACTCGTCGGTGGCGCCGTAGCTCATTCCGCCGCGGATACCGCCGCCGGCCAGCCAGATCGAGAAGCCGGCCAGGTGATGGTCGCGGCCGTTGCCCTGCGCCATCGGCGTACGGCCGAACTCGGTGCCGAAGACCACCAGCGTATCTTCCAGCAAGCCGCGCTGCCGCAAGTCGGTGACGAGGGCCGCCGCACCGCGATCGACTTCGTTGGCCGTCCCCGCCACGTTGTCTTTCACCGCGCCGTGGTGATCCCAATCGCGGTGATAGAGCTGAATGAAGCGGGCGCCGCGCTCGGCCAGCCGCCGCGCCAACAGGCAGTTGGCCGCGAACGAACCGTCGGCCCCCTGCGTGCCGTACAGGTCGAGCACGTGCTGCGGCTCGTCGGCCAGGTTGACCAGCTCGGGCACGCCGGTCTGCATGCGGAATGCCATCTCGTACTGACTGATCCGCGTGGAGATTTCCGGATCGTCGACGACGTCGTTTTCCAGTTCGTTGAGCGCGCGGATGGTGTCGACCACGTCGCGCTGCCGCGTGGCATTCACGCCGGCCGGATTGCCGACGTACAGCACGGGGTCTCCCTTGCTGCGAAACTCGACCCCCTGAAAACGGCTGGGCAGAAAGCCGCTGTGCCATTGCCGGGCGGCGATCGGCTGATTCTGCCCGTGGCTGCCGGTCGACACCATCACCACGAAGCCAGGCAAGTTCTCGACGTCGCTCCCCAAGCCGTAGGTGAGCCACGACCCGACCGACGGCCGGCCGGCGATCATCGTGCCGGTGTTCATGAACGTGTGGGCCGGATCGTGATTGATGGCCTCGGTGAACATCGAGCGGATCACGCACATCTCGTCGGCCGCCTGCCGACCCAGTTGCGGAAAGACCGTGCTGAACTCCAAACCCGACTGACCATGCCTGGCGAAGGGATGCTGCGGCCCGAAGCAGTTGAGCTGCTTGGCGCCTTGGAGTTGCGCGATCTGCTGCCCCTTGGTGAACGACTCGGGCATCGGCTGGCCGTGCAGCTCGGCGAGCTTGGGCTTAAAGTCGAACGTCTCCAGGTGGCTCATGCCGCCGGCCATGTAGAGCCAAATCACCCGCTTGGCGCGCGGCGCATGATGCAAGCGATCGATCGCGCCGGTCCAGCGGTCCGGGGCCGCGGGCCGATCGTCGGCCGTGGCGGCGCGGGCACGGCCAGCTTCGCCAACGAGCGACGCCAGGGCCAGCGAGCCGAGCCCTTGCGAGGCCCGCCCCAGAAAGGCACGCCGCGATACGATTTGCTGTCGTTGCCGGCAAGCGGAGCAATCGTGCATGGTGTTTAGTTCCTGCGAAAGGGGATTGGCAACTGGACGTCCATTCGGGTGGCCCGACTGCTCGCAGTCGGGTGGCGAAGCCACAAGAATCTGTTCATGCCGCGCGGTCCAGAGCAGGCGTGCCGCTATTCGATCGTTTCTTGTCGCTGCGCGACCCAGCCGGCAAGCGGCTGGGCCACCCATTCCACCTACGTCAATCGGCTCGGAGGCTGTCCCCTTATTTCGTTAGTTCCGGGTCACGGTCTCGTGCAAGTTCAACAGTGCGCGGGTGACGCTTGTCCAGGCCGCCAGTTCCGCGGCGTCTAGTTCGGCCGGCGCCGGGTGCGCGCCGACGGCCAACAACTCGGCCGCCGACGCCGGATCGGCGCGATACTCGGCCAGGTGCCGCTCGTGCAGCGCGGCGAGCAACTGCGTCTCGGCCGGCCGCGCACCGCGGGCCAGCAACCGCCGCATCGCCAAGTCGATCCGTTCGGCAGGCGACGTGCCCGCTTCGCGCAGTAGATGCTCGGCGAAGACGCGGGCCGCTTCGACAAACTCCGTGTCGTTCAACAGCACCAAGGCCTGTAACGGCGTGTTCGAGCGCACGCGATCGGCCGTGCATTCTTCCCGACTGGGAGCGTCGAAGGCCGAGAGCATCGGGTGCAGGTATTGCCGCTGCCAGTGCGTGTACAAGCTGCGGCGGTAAAGTCCTTCGCCGGTGCTGTTGCGCCACTCGCGTACCGGGAAGTTCAAATGCGACCAGTAGCCCGGCGGTTGATACGGAAAGACGCTCGGCCCGCCGACGTGCTCGACCAGCAGCCCACTGGCAGCCAATGCCTGATCGCGGACCATCTCGGCGTCGAGACGGAAGCGCCCCTGCCGGGCCAGCCAACGATTGAACGGATCGCGCTCGGCCAGCTCGGGCGAAACCTGCGACGCTTGCCGGTAGGTGTGCGACGTGACCAGCAGCCGGACCAGGGCTTTGACGTCCCAGCCCGAGTCGAGCAGCCGACCGGCCAGCCAATCGAGCAAGTCGGGATGGCTGGGCCAATCGCCTTGCGCGCCGATGTCGTCGAGCTTGGTCGAGAGGCCAGCGCCGAAGTACATCGCCCACAAGCGATTGGCCAGCGTGCGGGCGACCAAGGGGTTGTCGCGCGCGACCAGCCAGTTAGCTAGATCGAGCCGCGTTAACCGCTCTTCGCGCGGCGGCGGCTGCGGCAACGACGCCGGCACGCCGGGCTCAACGATTTCACCGGTATCATCCATCCAATTGCCGCGCGCCAACACGCGGATTTCGCGCGGCTGGCGCGACACGGTATAGAGCGTGGTGGTGATCGAACGGTTGAGGGCTTCGCGCTCTTTCTGCAACTTTGCGAGCCGCTCGCGAAATGGCTCCAACGCCGGCGCGATCGAACGGTAGTAAGCCGCCAGCTCGTTGCGCTGAGACTCGGTCCGCGATTCGGCCGGCACGGCCAAGGCGTCGCGAATGTTGCGAGGCAAACCGCTCCCCGCGGCTTTGACGGGCCGTGCCGCCGAGGTCGCCGACAAGCGGAACCGCCCCAACGCGTGCCGGCTGCCGTAATTCTGTTGGATCGCCACGACGAGCGAACCGCCGGCCGGCACGTTGATCGGTGGACCGTCGAACTCGAGCACCGCCTGATTGGCTTGCCCCGCTTCCGGCAGAATCGCCCAACCCCAGTTCGCCCCCTGGGCATCACCGTCGATGGCCGCTGCGATCTTCCAGCCGCCGTGCGGGTTGTTGTCTTTGTCGGCCTTGGCTTGCTCGAAGCTGGCGGTCGCCGCGGCGAACTTAAGCTCCGTTGGCGAGGCTTCCACTGCCGATTGCACGCTCGCCGTGATTTCGGTCAGCACGAAGTTGCCGTTGGCCGCCCGACCCGGGCCCTTCCCGGGAAGCGAATCGTCGGGCAGCGCCTCGACACGCAGCGCGGTGATGTCGGCCAAGGGGCCGGGGATTATCAGCGAGTAGGTTTCGGCCTTCGCCTGGTCGTCTCCCCCCGTGGCGAAGATCGAGCCATCCTCCGAAACGGTCAGCGTGGCGTCGGCCGACGAAGTGCTGACTTGCGGTTGCAGCACCGTCCACTCAATCGCCGGCGCCACCGCTTGCTGCCAGGCTGCTTCGGCCGCCGCGAGTTGGGGGGTGGGCGTATCGAGCACGCCGCGGACCTCGGCCAGGTCGCCATCCAACCGCGCGAGCTCGGCGGCTTGTTCGTCGGTCGGCACCTGCATGACCGGCCCCCACTCGCCGGTCACGTTGGCGCCGCCATAGAAGCCCTTCTCCTCGATGTCGGCGAAGAACGCTTCGAGCCGGTAGAAGTCGCGCGTCGCCAGCGGATCGAACTTATGGTCGTGGCATTCGCAGCAGCCGAGTGTCAGCCCCAGCCAGGTGCCACCCAAGTTGCGGACCCGTTCGGCGGCGTATTTGGCCAGGTATTCCTTGTCTTGGGCGCCCCCTTCGGCCGTCATCATCCCCAGCCGGTTGTAGCCCGAGGCGATCTTCTGAGCGGTCGTCGCGCCAGGGAGCAGATCGCCGGCCAACTGCTCGCGGGTGAACTGGTCGAAGGGCATGTTATCGTTGAAGGCCGCGATCACCCAATCGCGAAATGGCGACACGCTCACCGCCTGGTCGCCGTGATATCCCACGCTGTCGGCGTACCGCACCAGGTCGAGCCAGAACATCGCCATCCGCTCGCCATAGCGCGGCGAAGCCAGCAAGCGATCGACGAGCGCCTCGTACGCCAGCGGATCGGGATCGTTCAAGTAGCGATTGAGCTGGGCCGGCTCGAGCGGCAGCCCCGTCAGATCGAGCGCGACGCGTCGCGCCAAGGTCGCGCGATCGGCCTCGGGCGACGGCGCCAGCCCTTGCTCGTCGAGCCTGGCCAGCACGAAGGCGTCAACCGGGTTGCCAACCCAGTCGCCGCGGCTGACCACCGGCAGCGGCGGTCGGGCGATCGGTTCCAGCGACCAGTGCTGTTGATACGCGGCACCGGCGGCGATCCACGCCCGCAACAACGCGACTTCGTCGGCCGTGAGCGACTTGCCCGAATCCACCGGCGGCATCCGCAGCCCTTCGTCGGTCGTCGTGATGCGCGCCGCCAGGGCACTGGCCGCCGCGTCGCCGGGGACGATCGCGGTTTCACCCGACTCGAGTTCGGCCCGGGCGTCCTCCTCGCGGTCGAGCCGCAAGCCCGCTTCGCGCTTGGCGGAGTCGGGCCCGTGACAAGCGAAGCAGTTGTTCGACAGGATCGGGCGGATATCGCGATTGAACTGGATTTCAGCGGCCGCCGCCGAGCCCATGAACTGGCTAGCGACAATAACGATCAGCGCACGGCCCACAGGCTTCGCAACCCAAGCGGCGTGCCACGGCCGCTGCTGGGCTAGGGGTGAACTGATCGCCGTGCCGGAGGTTGTTGAGCGATCGTCGTCGAACATGCGGCAATCGAACACAACTACCTCTTGTCGCTGAGCGACACGGACGCGGCCCGTGCCATTCCCTGTCGGTCGATTAGGCGGGCCGGATTTCCCCCTTGAATATCATGCGATTAGCCGGGGCCTGAGTCGAGGGCCGCAGCCGCCGCGAGAGGGAAAATCACCCGCCACGAGCGATTCAGAATACCAGACGCGCCGACTGAGGCGGAACTACGCCGCGAGATAGCGGTCTAGTTGAAGCCGGTCTCACCGAGGGCCGGGGGACGCTGCCCGTGTTCGCTGTAGCCGGCCTCATCGAGGCCGGACATTCGCGGTGCATTCCGAGTGACCGCGGCTTTCTGCTTACGCTGCCCGCCGCTGGGGCTGTTCTGCCGGCGACGAAACGCCGAGCATCCGCAACGAGGCGTCGACCACTTCCGACACCGTGATATCGAGCATGCAGCGATGGTGGACCAGCGGGCAGTCGCGCGCGTGGCACGGCGCGCACGGCAACGCGCGGTGGATGATCGCGAATCTCCCCGGTCGGGCCAGCGGTCGCCAGCGATCGAGGTCGGTCGGACCGCAGAGTGCCACCAGCGGCGTATCGAGCGCGGCCGCCAGGTGCATCGGTCCCGAGTCGACCGTCACCAACAGCGCGGCTCGCGCCAAAAGGCAAGCCAGTTGCGCGATCGAAAGCTCGCCGGCGAGATTGATCCAATGGCCATGCTCGCGGCGAATCTCTTCGAGCTGCCGGCGATCGGCGGCCGCGCCGCTCAACACGATGCGCACGCCGGCCGTCTCCTCCAGATGACGCGCCACCGCGGCAAAGCGGTCCGGCTCCCACAACTTGTTGTCGCGCTTGCCTTGTGGCGAAATGACGACGAACCGTTCGTGCGATTGCACGCCATGGCGCGCCAATGTGGCGACCACGTGAGCCGCGTCGGTGCCCGACTGCCAGGGGGCGGGCCACGACCAATCGCTGACCGTGCCGCCGAGCGCGCGGACTAGCTCGAGCTCGTTCTCCAGTTCGGTGCGGCGGGCGTCGTAGTGGGCCGAGAGCGAAAGCAGGCCGGCCAGCTTGTCGCGGCGCAGGCCCCGGCTCGTCGGCGAAGTCGGGAACCCAACGATCGCCTTCGCGCCGCAGGCTAACGCCCAGGGAACACGGCCGCGGTCCTGGGCCGAGATCACAAACAGATCGACCTGCCGGCGACGCAGTTCGGTGATGACGCGCAGCTTCTGCCGCCAGCCGGGACCGCTGACGAGCAGTTCATCGACAAACGGCGCGCCGCTCAACAGCTCGCGCCCCGAAGCGTGCTTGACCAGCACGATGATTCGCGCTGCTGGAAACAACGCCCGCAGCTCGCGCAATGTCGGCAAGAAGACCGCCATGTCCCCCAGGCATTGTTGCCGGGTCACCACGATGGTGCGCGGCGCTGCCAGCACTCGGGCGAGCTGCGGATGGCGCGCGCGGCGCTCGGCGTTGTCGTCGAGTCGCCATCGTCGGTTGCGCAGGGCGACCTCAAGCGCGTGCAACATGTCGCCCCCTTGGTTCTGGCAAGGTATGCCGACAAAACGGTCTGGTGCGGGCGGGTACTACAGGCGGGCAATACAGGCGGGTAGGCAGTGCTGGCAGACGCCGTGTGGGTATCCGGCGCACTCCGGCCCGGCGGAACGACGTCGGACAGCGGAAACGCGAGGCGTAGGTGGGCCCTGGCGGCCGGCAGCGAGGCCCAGCGCGCAGGCGGTCGCCCTGCGTGCTTACCTGGAGAATCGGTCGTATCGATCAGGGACCTCGAGCCGGCAGCGCGGCGGTCGTCAGAAATCGCGCTGTTGCCGTGGTCCCCGCCCCTTGCCAACCCCCCGCGGCTGCGTTAGCAATAGTGCGATAGTTGGTTGCCAGCAGTGCTCTCGTTCGAGGCTGGCAGCGAGGGCCCCGGCGATTGCCAGGGCGGCCGACGACGAGGAATGTCATGACCGAAGAATCGAGCGGCGCGAAACCGGGCAAGCGCGTCCTGCTAGTGGACGACGACTTCGAGATCGTCGAGTCGATGCGGATCGCGCTCGAGGCGCGCGGCTACGAGGTCGTCGTGGCACGCGACGGCAACCAAGGGCTCGCGATGGCCGAGCGCGAAGATCCCGACTTGCTGATCCTCGACATGATGATGCCCAAACGGAGCGGCTTTCTGGTCATGGAAAAGCTGCGCCGCACCCGCCCCGTGCCGCTGCGGATCATCATGATCACGGCCAACGAGGGGAGCCGCCACAAGGCCTACGCCGAGATGCTCGGCGTCGACGACTACATCCGCAAGCCGTTCGCCATGGACCGGCTGCTGGAGAGTGTCGACAAGCTGCTGGCCTGACTCGGGCCGCCGCAATTCTTCGGCGCGATGCTGCTTGCGGTGCAGTTATCCCCCAGCGCCGCAACGCCATGCGGCGACGCTCCCACGCGACAATGTCCTGTGGCCTGCGAGCGTGCTGCGAAAAGCCCACACGGAACGCCGCAGTGGTCGGCGTAACATCGCGCCAAGCCTTTTCTCGGAATTGCTTTAGCGAATTCCTCTCGCTCCGAATCTTCCGACTTCCTCGGCCTGCGAGCGATGGCTTCGGCCGAACTTCGATATTGCCCCGCTGCGGGGTTCTAGTGATACTGGTGACTAGACACAAGATGTGTTGGATGTCGGCCGCCCGGTCGGCATTCGGCGAGCATGGAGCAGATTGCCCACGGGATACGACCTCATCTCCGGCCCCGACTTGCTCTTTGTCAAGTTCTCTCAGGGTGTGCCCGCGAACGACTCGCGGTGAGTGAGGCTGATTTTCTTCCCGGCCAGACAATGCTGGCCGACTTCGCTGCGGAAGAAGATCGACGAGTCTGGCCTCGAACGTAGATCTGTCGAGTCGTTCCTAGCGTGCGCCCACGTCGACGGCGGCCTGCCGCCGGCCGAGAGAGCGCAGACGACGAGCAACACGCGTCGGAACAGAGAACGAGCTATTCCTGTCGCACCCCGGGCCAATCCGCGACGCCTCGCGTTGACAACCGAACGCTTGGAATCTTTGCCGCGAAGCCGCCGGCACCTGGGCCAGGTTTCCCCACGATCGCGGAACCGCGCTCCTCAACGACGGGAGAGCCTTGGTCCCGGCGCGGACTTTGCAAACTTAAAGAGCCAACACCAAACACAACCCGCGAAGAAATCTTCGCGGCAATTACGAGCATTGATGCGAACGCCGGCCGGGGCAGTGCCGGAGAGCCGTCGCGCGACGACGACTTCGGCACCCGACACCGGCCCATTTCGAGGAGAGCCATTCGATGGACGGCCGTTCGATCGTCGAACTAATCGGGCAGCGTCAAGATCTGGATCAGTTCCGTCGCAAGAACTGGGTCGGGACGTTCGAGGAGTATCTCGACGTCGCCCGCAACAACCCGGGCGTGACGCGCAATGCGTTTCAGCGCACGTACGACATGATCATGTCGTACGGCGTGGAAACGTACGAGGAGAATCGCGAGAAGCGGCTCCACTACCGCTTCTTCGACGATCCCGACGACGACGGCCGCGACGCCGTGTTCGGCCTCGACGAAACGCTCGGCCTGTTGGTCAACGCCTTCAAAAGCGCCGCCAAGGGCTACGGCATCGAAAAGCGCGTGCTGCTGTTGCACGGACCGGTCGGCAGCAGCAAGAGCACGATCGCCCGCCTGCTGAAGAAAGGGCTCGAACGCTACACGGCCACCGACGAAGGGGCCGTGTTCACGCTTGGCTGGGCCGATCTTGAGAACAGCTCGCAGGTGCATTGGTGCCCGATGCACGAGGAGCCGCTGCACCTGGTCCCCGAGCGATTCCGCAAAGACGTGCTCGACCACCTCAACGGCACGCGCGACTCCGACGATTACCAGGCCCAGATCACCGGCGAGCTCTGCCCGTTCTGCCGCTACGTCTATAGCGAACGCCTCAAGCACTACGGCGGCGACTGGACCAAGGTCGTGCAAGACGTGCGCGTCAAGCGGCTGCTGTTGAGCGAAAAGGACCGCATCGGCATCGGCACCTTCCAGCCCAAGGACGAAAAGAACCAGGACTCGACCGAGCTGACCGGCGACATCAACTATCGCAAGATCGCCGAGTACGGCAGCGACAGCGATCCGCGGGCCTTCAACTTCGACGGCGAGTTCAACGTCGCCAACCGCGGCATTATCGAGTTCGTCGAGGTCCTCAAGCTCGACGTGGCGTTCTTGTACGACCTGCTGGGG
Organism: Pirellulales bacterium; assembly: GCA_050184475.1. Lineage (GTDB taxonomy): Bacteria > Planctomycetota > Planctomycetia > Pirellulales > JAEUIK01 > JAIESQ01. Next base: position 249,270 of record JBFXAH010000008.1, read on the forward strand.
GCCAGCCAGGAACACAAGGTCAAGCCGAAGAAGTTCGCGCAGACCGACATCGACGAAGTGATTCTCGGTCACACCAACGAGCCGGAATACCGCCGGCTGCAGAACAACGAATTCATGGAGGCCTTGCGCGACCGCACGGTCAAGATCGACGTGCCGTACGTCACGCGGCTCTCCGACGAGATCAAGATTTACGAAAAGGACTACAACCCCAAACGCGTGTTGGGCAAGCACATCGCCCCGCACACGATCGAAATGGCCGCCATGTGGGCGATCCTCACCCGACTGGAAGAGCCCAAGAACGCCAGCCTGTCGCTGCTGCAGAAGCTCAAACTCTACAACGGCAAGAGCCTGCCCGGCTTCACCGAAGACAACATCAAGGAGCTCCGCGAGCAGGCCCTGACCGAAGGCATGCAAGGGATCTCGCCGCGCTACGTGCAGGACAAGATCTCCAACGCCCTGGTGTCGCACCCCGAGGCCACCTCGATCAACCCCTTCATGGTGCTCAACGAGCTGGAGTCGGGGCTCAAACACCACAGCTTGATCACCCACGAAGAAACCCGCGGCCGCTACCGCGAGCTGTTGGGCGTCGTCAAGCAGGAGTACGAAAACATCGTCAAGAACGAGGTGCAGCGGGCGATCGCCGCCGACGAAGACGCACTCAAGCGGCTCTGCGCCAACTACATCGACAACGTCAAGGCCTACACCCAGCGTGAAAAAGTGAAGAACAAATTCACCGGCCAGTACGAAGAGCCCGACGAACGGCTGATGCGCTCGATCGAGGAGAAGATCGACATCCCCGAGAGCCGCAAGGACGACTTCCGCCGCGAGATCATGAACTACATCGGCGCCTTGTCGATCGACGGCCGCACGTTCGACTACAAGACCAACGAGCGACTCTACAAGGCCCTCGAGCTCAAGCTCTTCGAGGATCAGAAGGACACGATCAAGCTCACCAGCCTGGTCTCGAAGGTGGTCGATGCCGACACCCAGGCCAAGATCGACGTGGTCAAGAGCCGCCTGATCCGCGACTACGGCTACGACGACGAGAGCGCCACCGACGTGCTGAACTACGTGGCCAGCATCTTCGCCCGCGGAGACGTCAAGCACTAATAAACCGCAAATCCCAGTTTCGATGGGTGGCCCAGCCGCTTGCCGGCTGGGTCGCGAAGCGACAAGAAGCCTTTGGAATCTACGCGGCTGATCGGAGCCGCGCGGCATGAGTAGATTCTTGTGGCTGCGCCACCCGGCTGCCAGCAGCCGGGCCACCCAAGTACGCACGAGCAGTCTGCAGACAGCCATGGTCCAACGCATCAATCACGATCACTCGCGCTTCCGCCAGATTGTCCGCGGCCGCATCCGCGACAACTTGCGCAAGTACATCACCCACGGCGAAATGATCGGCCGCAAAGGGCGCGAGCTGGTGAGCATCCCCCTGCCGCAGTTGGATCTTCCCCATTTCCGTTTCGGGCAGAACGGCTCGGGAGGCGTCGGCCAGGGCGAGGGGGAAGTCGGCCAGGCGCTCGGTCCCGGGCAGGAGCAAGGTCAAGGCGCCGGGCAGGCGGGCAACGAGCCAGGGCAGCACCTCCGCGAAGTAGAAGTCTCGCTCGAAGAACTGGCCGAAATCCTCGGCAACGAATTGGAGCTGCCACGCATCGAGCCCAAGGGGCGGGCCAATATCGACGAGCTCAAGACCAAGTACACCGGCATTCGCCGCTCGGGCCCCGAATCGTTGCGGCACTTCAAGCGCACCTACAAGCAGGCCCTGCGCCGGCAAGTCGCATCGAACACTTACAACCCAGTCGATCCGCTCGTCGTGCCGATCAACGAAGACAAGCGCTATCGCGCTTGGAAGTCGATCCCGCAGCCGCAAGCCAACGCCGTGATCGTCTACATGATGGATGTCTCGGGCTCGATGACCGACGAGCAGAAACAGATCGTCCGCACCGAGGCGTTCTGGATCGATACCTGGCTGAAGAGCCAGTACAACGGGCTCGAAATTCGTTACATCATCCACGACGCCGCCGCTCGCGAGGTCGACGAAGACACCTTCTATCACACCCGCGAGAGTGGTGGCACGCGGATCAGTTCCGCCTACCGATTGTGCGTCGATCTGCTCGGGCGGAGCTTTCCGACCAGCGAATGGAACGTTTACTGCTTCCATTTTTCGGACGGCGACAACTGGGGCGAAGACAACGAAACTTGCCTGGGCCTGTTGCGCGACGAGCTGTTGCCGCAGGCGAACCTTTTTTGTTACGGGCAGGTCGAAAGTCCTTATGGCAGTGGCGAGTTCATCCGCGCGCTGCGTTCCGGCTTCAAGGACGAACCAGAGAAACTTGTGCTTTCCGAGATCCGCAACAAGGACGGGATCTACGACTCGATCAAGCTGTTTTTGGGAAAGGGGCGCTAGGTTTTTCGTCGAATCGGACCGGAATTTGCAATTTCTTGGCTCGGTTCTTTTTGTTCCGTTTCTCCCCCAGAGTGAGCGGCCATCCATGAGCTATCGACAACAGCCCCGACTTACCCGCTTCCGCGTGGAAGTGGGCCATTCCCAGGTGATCGTGCTGGCCCGCGATGCCGCCGAGGCGGTTCGCGAGGCGCGGGCGGCGCTGGGGCGCGATATGCCTCGATTGTGGGACATCATCCATCGCCTCGACGATCAGCAGTTCGTCGTGCAGGCGGTCTGGAACGGGGGAATCCGCGCCGTGCCTTTGGCCGGAGCCGGCGACGCCGCCACTTCCGACGCCGGCTCGTAATCGAGTTGTCCGCAATCGAGCGCAGGGTGGCCCGCAAGACGGCGCAGCCGCCGCCGGGTCGTGTAGCGACAACAGGGCGTGTTCACAGCCCTAGCTGATTGCAGGCGCCGGCGCGCGCCGGCGCACTTTGGTTCTGGGTAAATACGATGGCAGTTGTCCACCAATTCGAACCGTTGCCTGCCGATCTGGTCGTCTTGCAGGGAGAGATCGAGGAGTATGCCCGCGCGCACGGCCTCGACTTCTTCCCGACGTTTTTCGAGGTCGTCGATTGCGACCAGCTCAACGAAGTCGCCGCCTATGGCGGCTTCCCGAATCGCTACCCGCACTGGCGATTCGGCATGGAGTACGAGCAGTTGGCCAAGGGCTACACCTATGGCCTGCAGAAGATCTACGAGCTGGTGATCAACAACAACCCTTGCTACGCCTACCTGCTCAAGTCCAACGCGCTGACCGACCAGAAGCTGGTGATGGCGCACGTCTATGGCCACTGCGACTTCTTCAAGAACAACAGCACGTTCGCGCACACGAACCGCAAGATGGTCGACCAGATGGCCAACCACGGCAACCGCCTGCGGCGGTATGTCGACCGCTTCGGCATCGACGAAGTCGAGGAATTTCTCGATGCCTGCCTGAGCGTCGAAGACTTGATCGACATCCACGCGCCGTACATCAAGCGCTTTGATGAGCCGCGGCGCGAAGTGCCCGATCCGCAGGCCGACGACGAAACTCCCCGCCCGGGCCGCTTCACCGCCAAGCACTACATGGATTCTTACGTGAATCCCCCGGACGTGCTGGCCGCCGAGCAGCAGCGGTTGCGGACCGAATTTGCGCAGCAAGAGCGTCGTTTTCCGGCCGAGCCCTGTCGCGACGTGCTGCTGTTTCTGCTCGAGCACGCGCCGCTCAAGCCCTGGCAGGCCGACGTGCTGGCCATCGTGCGCGACGAAGCCTATTACTTCGCCCCGCAGGCCCAAACCAAGATCATGAACGAAGGCTGGGCCAGCTTCTGGCACTCGACCATCATGACCCGCCAGGGGCTCAACGCCGCCGATGTGATCCACTACTGCGACCACCACTCGGGGACGATGGCCACCAGCCCCGGCCGCTTGAACCCATACAAGCTGGGGATCGAGCTGTTCCGCGACATCGAGGATCGCTGGAACCGCGGCTGCTTCGGTCGCGACTACGAAGAATGCGATACGCTCGCCGAGCGTCGCCGCTGGAACACCGGCGCCGGGCTGGGCCGGCAGAAGATCTTCGAAGTCCGCCGCATCCACAACGACCTGACTTTTATCGACGAGTTTCTCACGCTCGACTTCTGCCGCGACCACAAGCTCTTCTCGTTCGGCTACAACGAAGAGGCCGAAGTCTACGAAATCGAAAGCCGTGAGTTTCCCAAGATCAAGGAGCGGCTCTTGTTCAGCCTCACGAACCGCGGACGCCCGCGCATCTGGGTCCGCGACGGCAACTTTAAGAACCGCGGCGAGCTGTTCCTCGAGCACGACTACAGCGGTGTCGAGCTGCAGCTCGATTACGCCCGCGACACCCTGGCAAATCTGCACAAGATCTGGGGGCGGCCCGTCCACATCGAGACGATTCTGGACGATAAGAAGTCCGTGGTCTCGTTCGACGGCTCGGAGCACAAGCTGGAGCAGGGCCAGGCCCCCGTGAAAATCGAGTCAGAGTAATTAAAGTGGAATTACTAGCCCCTGAACCCTGACCCCTGCCAGCCATGTCTCTCAAGACCGAATTCACTGCCGAGCTCGACCGAGCCGCCCCATTCAGCGGGACGACGCTCCGCATCGAGTCGGCTGCCGACGGTCGCCGGCTGGTCTGCGAACTGGTCGCGCTCGATTCGTTGGCCTGCGCCTTCGACTGGCTGGCCCTGCACGACCCGCAATTGGCCGGCCTCGGGCTCGATCGCCTCAAACAAGTCGCCGACGCCATCTCAAAGCGTCTCACCTATCTGTTGGAGCCGATCACGCCGATCGAGGTCGATCCCCAGCAGTGCACCGTGCAATTGCGCAGCAATCCGCCGCAGTCGGCCGAAGACGCCACCAGCTACTACGAACTGCTGGTCAAACGCACGGGCGAAGTGAGCATCTGCCGCTATCGGGCCCGGCCGGGCGCGCTGCGCGAGCGGATCGCCGCGCAAGTCACCCGCGAAGTTCTCTTGCGGCTGGTCGACGATCTGTTGGCCGTCTCGCCGTAGCGGGCGCCGGGAATTCGCAAGTTGCTTTCATCGGGCGGAGATTCTGTGGCTCCTCTGCGCACCAGCGCTGGGCCGCCAGAACCACACCAAGTTTTCACAACTTCCGAACAATCCACCTCTAGAATCGACAGTTTCTCGACCCTCGTCGCGTTGGGGGCATGAAGCTGTGTGCCGCGCGCCTAGAGGTCGGTCTCCCCCACGAAGTGCAATAACCTATGAGCGATGCTTCTCCGTCGACCGGCAATTCGGCGTACTTCGGCCCAGGTTCGAAATCGACTTCGGGCACGATTCTGTTGGTGGTGCTCGGCGGCGGCATGCTCGTCGCCATCGTTTCGCTCGCCTACAGTTCGTATCGCTTCACGCGCGAGAAAGCCGACCTGCAAGCTGCTCAGAATCGGTTGGTCATGCAGCACGGTCTGATTGATCCCGTGGGCAGGCAATTGGCCCCTCTTTACGTCGACCAGAACGGCGACTCGCTGGCCGACCCGCCGAGCGATCCACGGCAGCAGCTCGATCCCGACACGTTGGTCGTGGCCTACTACCGCGATGCCGACGCCGATACGCAGCCGGTCGCCTGGGAAGACTTTCAAGCGCACCTGGCGCAGGCCACGGGCAAGCAAGTCACCTGTCAGGAGTACTACAACACCGCCAACGAGCTTGACGCGATCAAAGCCGGCGCCATTCAGGTCATCGCGCTGCACGCGGCCGATACGCCGTACCTGGTGAACAACGCAGGCTTCGTGCCGGTGGCGGTGGTTGGCACGCAGGCCGCGGCCCACGGCAATCACCTGGTCATGGCCGTCAAGGCCAAGAGCGACATCAAGAAGCTTGCCGACGTTCGCGGCCGGACGCTCACCTGTACGATGCCCGATTCGATCACGGGATATCGGGCGGCGGTGGCGGTCCTCTGGCGCGAGGTCGGCCTGCGTCCGGACGTCGACTACGCGGTCCAGTTCTCGCACGGACAGAAGCGATCGGTGCTGGGCGTCGCCGCCGGCGAATTCGAGGTGGCCGCGCTCTCGTACGAAAAGCTGCAGAACATGCTGCAAAAGGGGAGCGTCGCGGCGGGCGACTACCGGGTGATCTTCGAGTCGCAGCCGATCCCGCACCTGACGTTCGGTTACGTGCATAACATCAAGCCCGAGCTGGCCGCCCAGATCACGTCGGCGGCGCTCGACTTTGCCAACGCCGCCGGCCCGATCGACGAAGCGACCGGCGCCCCCCTGCGCTTCTATCCGATCGACTACCGCAAAGACTTTGAGTTCGTCCGCCGCATCGACGATACCTTCGACCCGCGGATTCATCGGCGGCCGCCGGAAATGCCGGAACCCGCGCCCGACGCGGACTTAAAATCCGCGCTCGATGCAGAACCGGAATCCGACTGACGAGCGGCGTTTTTGACTTTGCAGTGCTCTTGGGCTCCCGCCCGCGAATTGACTTGGCCGCCGTCGGCAGCGGATAATCTGCTGGTCGGAGGAAGGCTACGGAGAAGAGCACTCGCACGCAGAGGTTACACGCCGGGACAGAGGCACTCCCCCGCTCCGGGGGCCAGAGGCGCGTACCAGCTTCACGAATCATCACATCAATGGCAGGTGACGGCATCGCCGACGGTCCGACCGTCGGCAAGTGGCAGTTGCCAATCCCAGGGGAGTGCTCGCATGTTTTTGCGCCAGAGTTTTTTTTCTGCGCTGTGGTTGTTGACCTTGTGCCTGTTCGTGTTGCCGCTCGGCGCCGCCGACGACAAGACCGACGAGAAGCTCGACGCCCAGGAGCCGGCCGATCTGGTCGAAGCCCGCGGCCTGAAGAAATCCGCCGCCAACTATGTCCTTCCCGGCGAGACCGACTTCAACAAGCTCTTTAAAGATGCCCGAACGTTGCAGCGCAAGGTGTTCGACGCCAGCAAGCAGCTCGATAAGGCCAACGCGCTGGAGGCCGAGCGTCGGGCGACGATCGTGCACTTGCTGCAAGAGCGCCGCAAGATGCGCGGCATGTTGCAGAACACGCGCGATGCCGGCGCGCTGAACCGCCTGATCACGCTGATGGAAGAAGCCGAGGACCGCATCCGCATCCTCGAAGAAGGTACCGAGGTTAAGCAAGTCCTATCCGAGGCCGAAGCCCGCGCCGCGAACGCCCGCGACGCCTACACCGAGCACCTGCTGAAGATGCGCCGCCTGGCCGACGAGATCAACGAGAAGTACGAAGATCTCGCCGCCGATCCGGCCCTTAAGGAAGCGATCGAAAAGCTGAACGCCAAGGTCAGCAAACCGTTGGCGCTCGGCCCCTCGTCGCCGTATCAACGCAACCTGCTCAATCTCAAGAAGCTCGAAGACGTCGTCCTCGCCGAGACGATCAAGCTCCGCCGCGACGAGGCGGACATGTACTACGTGCAAGTCGTCTTCGACGACCGCTACAGTAAGGAAATGGGCATCGACACCGGCGCCAGCCTGATCGCCTTGCCTTACAAGATGGCGGTCGACGTCGGGCTCGAACCCAAAGAGAACGATCCCGAAATCCTCCTCGAGTTGGCCGACGGTCGCCCCATCCCGGCCAAGCTGGTGATCGCCAAGAGCGTGCGCGTCGGCAAGTTCGTCGTCGAAAACGTCGAGTGCGCCGTCTTCCCCGAAGGGTTGCCCAAGGCCACGGCCCTGTTGGGCATGACCTTCTTGCGCAACTTCAGCTACAAGATCAACAACGAAGACGGCACGCTGATGCTCACCAAGATCGAATCCCCCGGCGACAAGAAGGCCCGCGACAAGCAGCGCCAGGATCTCGAGCGCGAAGCCGAAAAGACCGACGAAGCCGACAAGTAGTCGGCAGCTTCAATACCCGCTAGTTGTGCCGCTGGGCAAGCTTGCCCAGCAGTGCATGTGCATGCTGGCGGGCGTACGCGCGCGACCGTCGGACACAGTCGCCCGCGAACTGCCAACGGGCTGGCGTCGTATCGCCGCGGCCGAAAGCGATTGCCAGCCAACGACTTTGGTGCCGCGGTCGATTCCGCCGGCCGCGGTCGTCGTCCGGCCTGTCGCCCGCGATCGAACAACAATATCTGTTGCCGTCGGCCGTTCGGCTAGACGCTCTCTCGTCTGTCGCTCATTCTGAATGTTGCCGCTCCTCGTCGAAATCGCATCCTGGTCCCAACATCTTGGTGCCGCCATGTCGTACGTGCGACCGAGTCGTCACGCGCCCGGTTCGATTTCCAAGTTCCTGAGCGTTGCGCTGCTGTTGCTCGTGGCGCCGCTGGCCGTCGGCTGTCGGCGCAGCCCGACCGAGCTGGTTTCGAAGGGTTATCCCACGCCAGAAGAAGTCGTCGAACTGCGGCACCGCTTCGACCTGGCGATGGCCACGCCCGAGGAGAAGGCCGAGCTGACCTCGGCCGCGGCCGAACCGATCGCCCTGGTGCGCGAAGCGACCGTCGGCGAAATCGCGGCCGACTCGCTGGCGCGCATCGGCACGCAATCGGTGCCGGCCTTGGTCCAGGGGCTGCGCGACGCCAACCCGCACGTGCGCGAGCTATCGGCGCAGGCCCTGGCGCGGATGGGCCCCGACGCCGAATCGTCGGTCCCCGAGTTGATCGCCGCGCTGCACGATCCCGACCCGGAAGTGCAACGCAGCGCGGCGCGGGCGCTTGGGCAGATCGGTCCCGAGGCCGCCTCGGCAATCCCGGCGCTGATGGAAGCGATTCGCCGCGACCTCGAATAGTCGCATCGCGGTCGCGACTCGAGCAGCGGTCGCGACTCTAGAAGCGGCCGCGACTCTAGAAGCTGCCGCGACTCTAGAAGCTGCCGCGACATCGCGATCGGAAATGCGCGGCCGGTTACGCCGCTTGCTTGCGCGGCAACCTGTAGCCGGGGTCTTTGACCCCGGAAGTGAGAACCTGTAGCCGGGGTCATTGACCCCGGAAGTGAAGACTCGGACCCAGCAGCGGCCGACTAACAGGTTTCACACCAGGTTACGCCGCTTGCTTGCGCGGCAGCGGCGCGGTCAACGGCACCGTCGACGGGCCGCCGGCCACCGGCGGCGTCAGCGGCGCGATCATCTCCGGCCGATCGATCCAATCTTGAGCGAAGCCCCGCAACAGCTTGGCCAGGCGGAGCATGTACCACGGCTCGGCGCGGCGTTCGTCCTCGCCGGTGAGCAGCAGCCGGCAGCGATTCCCCGACGGCGAATCCAATTCGCAGCCGAGCGTCCAGACGACCGCCTCGGGCCGCTGATTCAGCCCGGCGACCCAGGTTCGCGCGGCGGTGCTCCCGTCGGCCAGATCGGCGCGCAGTTCGAGCCGGCGGCCATGCCAAAGCGCCACTTCCTCGTGCAAGGTGGCCCACGCCTGTTCGAAATCGGCCCGCGCCGCCGCTTGCCGCAAGCGCATGGTCGCCCGCGCCGGCGAAACCAGCGAGTGCATCACCACGGCCAACACTCCGGCCACCGACAGCTTGAGCATCGACAACTCGTGATGCCCGAACGAGCGCGTGTAAACCAGCGAGAGCAGCACGGCCACGGTGATGATCCAGGCCAGGGCGTCGTTGCTGAGGATCGTGGCCGCCGTGGCCGCGGCCCCGGTCGTCAGGCAGAGCGCGCCGATAATGCACAGCGCCTGCCAGTTGGTCAGTCCGCGGTCGAGCAGACGATGATGGATGTGCCCGCGGTCGCCGACATCGACGGGCCGCCCCGACAATCGGCGCCGCACCACGGCCAGCACCGTGTCGAACATCGGAATCGCCAGGGCGACGACCGGCGCGGTGAGCGACAGCGTCGCCGAGGTTTTGAGCGCCGCCTGAATGCTCAGCATGCCGATCGACAGCCCGATCAACATGCTCCCCGAATCTCCCAGGTAGATGCTCGCCGGCGGCAAGTTGTAGACGAGAAATCCGCACAACGCCCCCGCCAGCACGATCGCGATCAGGGCCACGTGCGGGTGCCCGGTGTTCGAGGCCAGAATCGCCATCATGCCCGCGGTCGACAAGCCGACGACGCTCGCCAGCCCGTCCATGCCGTCGAGTAGGTTCAGCGCGTTGATGCAGCCCACCAGCCAGCAAACCGTCAGCGGAATGCCCAACCACCCCAGTTCGACCGGCCAGCCAAACGCCACGACGCGGTCGACGTAGTACCCGCTCATCACGATCGGAATCACCGAGGCGATCTGCAGCAGCAGCTTGAAGCGCGGCTTGAGGTCGCGGGCGTCATCGATGCAGCCGAAAAAACAGACGAGTCCGGCCGCGGCGGCCAACGCCAGCGAGATTTGCGTCAGGTTCTGCCCTAATCCCGGCGCGGCCAGGCGGGCGACTCCCAGGCCGATCAAGATCGCGCCGTAAACCGCCACGCCCCCCCACAGCGGCACCGGTGTCTTCTGCAGCTTGCGGCGCCCGTCGGGGGCATCGACCACGCCGAACAAGATCGACAGTCGTCGCGCCAGCGGGGTCAACAACAGCGCCGCGGCCAAGGTGGCCACGAACGTGATCAACAGGGGGTGCCAGTCTATCACGGACGTTCCCCCCACTGCCGATAATACGTGGCGAACCGCACCTCGACGTCGGGCAGCCGCGACTCGAGCCGCGCGCTCAGGGCAGGCGACGTCCGCCCGGCGCGCAGATTATCGATGTAGTGCCGCAGTTCGGCACGCACCGGTTCGGGACCGTTGAGTAGAAAATGAACCCAGCCCCAGGCGTCGCGATATTCGTCGGGCCCCATCTCGTCCAGCGCGTCGAGCTGTTCGAGCGCCGCCAGCCTGGGGACCAGTCCTTGCCGCAAGTTGTCGTCGATGCCGGCCACGTGGGCGTGCCGCCAGCGGTGCCGTGGCTGCGGAGCCTCGAAGTACTCGGCCAGCCCTTCGTCGAGCCAGAGCGGCACGTTGTGCAGCTCCGCGTGCAGCAGGGCGTGCGTGACTTCGTGCCGCAGATCGACCGCCAGCTCGCGGTTGAGATAGGCGAACACTTGCCCGCCGTGCCCCGCGTCGACGAACAGCGCGCGGCGATGCGGCACGCCGGGCATCCACGTCTCGAGGTATTGGCGATACGTCGCGGCGTTGCTGAACAGGTAGATGTCGATCGTGCGCCGCGGCGGCTCAAGCGCCAAGGTGCCGCGCACGTCGGTCCACAGCCGAGTCAATTCTTCCTTCAGCCAGGGCTGCTCGGCCACCGAGAATTCGGCACGGCACACGAACGGCGGCAACACCACCGTGTCGCGCCAGGCCGCGCCCAGCGACGCCGCGCACGCCAGCGCCATCGCCGCCGCGACGACTCCTTGCCAGCGCTGCCAGCGTCCGTTCCGGCACCCTATGGCCAAGGGTTCCCTCCCGGCCAGGTGAAGCTCTAGTAATCCGCCTGATTCCCGAATTTGGGGGCGGGAGTATGAACCAGGGCGCGGTTGCCGTCAAGGCGGGCTTGCTTAGCGCGATCCGGCAAGCTGGGCAAACAAGGGGGCGACAGCCTTATCAGCGGCTCGGCTTGCTGCTGAGCGCATCATGCGCACCGCCCATCGTCCCGCGACTCTAGCGCGGCTTCGGCCTCGACGCGGCTTGCTCTCCATGCACGACGCGATTTGCCCTCCTTGACCCAGGATTCCATCTTGTTGCAGGCGTCGATCCATTCGCGGAGTTGGGCGATCGACATATTTGCGATCTTTCGACCACGTAACTGGTGTTGAGATCTGGTCATAGGTTGCGTCATTGGGATCGAATCTAGCCAATGGATTTCCGTCAATGCTCTTGTTGAACGCTACCTACTCTTCGCCGGCCGGCAGATTCGAGTCCGGCTCATACTTTCGCAGCAGGTACATGATCTCCTTTTCCTTTTCCGTTGCGATTTCAATTGCTCTCCGCTCTCTACCATCACAGTTCTTGAGGATCGCCTGATTAGCCTGCTCTACGTGCTCGGCCCGTTTGTGTTCTCGATAGGCCACAACCCAGGCCGCCAACAGCGCCACCAGCATGAACCAGGTGCTCAATCGAAACTGGAACCAGCGGAGTGGGGGCAGAATACGCACAACGACATTCTAGCCGAAGGTCGCCTTCAACACGCTGAAAGCACAGGCCCGCCTACACCTGTCGGGCCGTGTGGGTCGCTCAAAGGTCGGCCACGGCTGTCAGTTTGAGTATCGGTCGATTGCCAACACGGCCAGCGACGTGGTTTCGACATTGGCCAGACCGACGCGTTCCCCCTCGGCGTTGTAGTCGGTGATCCAACCGCCGTCGTCCGCTTGTTGGGCCAGCAGCGCAGTGAGAACCGATTCGAGCGCCGCCGGACGCTCGCGAAGTCGAGCCGCGGCCAGCAGCGCCAGCGCGAGCTTATACGTGGCGTACAGTCCGCTCTTCTGAGTAACGCGGTCGCGGAAGCCGCGTCCGTCCCACTTGCCCATGGCAGCGGCGAAATCGTGCCGAGCGCCAGCGAGATCGCGGTCGTTGCCCGCTTTGAAGATCGCCGCTAGCAGCAGCAAATCGACGTACTCGCGCCAGCCGGCAAACGGCTCGCCCGTGACGATCTCGGTTTTGATGATGCGCCCCTTGATGCGGGCAACCTCGTTCAGCTCGTATTGCCGAAAGGGAAAACCGCGCGGCGATTCGTCGAAGAGGATTTCGATCTTGCCCGAGGCCGTCGCGCCGTGCCGGCGAATCGATCGCTCGATGCGGGCGGCCATTTCTTGGTCGGTGTCGGCCAGGACCTTCGCGGCCAGGTAGTTGTCGTGATAGAGCCAGTAGACGTCGGCCCCGCGATACTCGGGCAAGAGCTCGACGACCGGATCGAACAATCCCAGCAAGAAGCGGTGGCCGCGCCGCTTGGCGGCGGTTGCCTTGTCGCGCAGCGATCGTGCCGCCTCGTCGTTTGCAGGCGCTGCGGCGGCCGGTTCGCAGGCCATCGCCCAACGTAACGGCGCGCTGCCGAGGCCGGCACCGATCACGGCGGCGGCCTGCGCCTGAAGAAATCCACGGCGCGAAGTGGCCGCGGCAGTGTTGCGCACGTTCGGCATTGCTAGACGAGCATCTCGCGGATGCCGGCCAAGTCCTCGCCGAGGTCGTGGTCTTTCAGCTCGAGCTTGTCGACCGAATCGATCCCCAGCCCGATCTTGATGCCGTGCTGAATGAACGGCGCCTCCCAGACCGGATAACGCTGCAGGCGATACTCGGTGCCGTAATGCTTGAGCACCGCCACGCCGGTTGCGTCGGCGGCGATGCGGTCGCGGCTGGCGACGATCAGCTTGGGATCGACGGTGTCACCCTGCGACGGCCCGCCGAAGACGAAGCTTCGCGAGCCGTCGAGAATGTTCAGCGCCGGCGCGAGCCCCAGGTTCAATTCGGCCACGCGATTGACCAGCGGCTGCACATCTTCGACGTCGAGCTTGCGGGCTTCGGGGCCACGGCGGCGGCGGCTCCCCGATTTCTTCTGGTTGAACAGATCGTCGCCACCTTTGAAGGCCGTGTGAAACTCGCGGCGCGTGCGGTGATGGCTCATGCCGACGAAGGCCTTCATCGACATCGTGAACCAGGCCTGAAAGTGCGTCTTGATGACCGGCACGTTGATCACGTGATCGACGGCAAACAGCAACTCGGCCATCTCGAAGCCGTTGGGCCAGTTCGTGGCCAACTCGGGCTTGATCCGCCGCCAATGCTCGGTCTTTTCCGACAGGCCGAGATTGACGAATTCGGCCGCGGCATCTTCGAGCCCCACGGCCACGACCGGCGCCTTGAAGTCGGCGATGGCCTGGTTCACGGCGTCGACGTGCCCCACGCGCTTCATCACGTCGATCGTTTTGGGCGTGGTGGTGACGAACAGCGGCGAGAAACTGCGGTCGGCCACGATGATCCGCTTCGGATGCTGCTCGTTGACCAGCTTGATCACCGCGTACAGCACTTCGGGGTTCGTGGTCGTGGGGCTCATGGCCGCGCCGGTGACGTTCGGCTTGATGAGCACAGTTTGTTCGGGCTTGATGAAGTCGAGCCCCCCCGAGAGTTCGACCGCGCGGCGGACTGCCTCTTCCATGTTCGAGCCGCGGGCGATGCCGACCGTGGCCCGCTCGGGGTGCTTCACTTCGGCCTTGGCGCTGGCCCACTGGGGGCGCCACAACCCGGCCGCACCGAGCGCCATGGCTCCGGTGCCCGCTTGCCGTAGGAACTTCCGTCGCCCGCAAGGTGTGGTCACGAACATATCAGCAGTACTCGCTAGCTTAGGGTTCCGGAAATGTCGGTCGACGTCGACGTTGATGTGAGCGTTTACTTTTGTGTTGCGAGCCATTCGGCCAGCGCTTGGCGCAGCTTGGCGGTCCGCTCGTTGAGGGCCGCGGCCTCGGCGGCCGAGGGCTCGCGCGAAGCGTGCATCAGTTGCATCGTATCCCCCCGCAGCGCGGCGACTTCATCGGCGAACTGCGGCGGCACGCGCTGCTCGGTCATGCCGAGCTTCTCGCGCAGCGAGCTGATCGTAACCCACAGTTTGTCGTTCTCGGTCACCACCGAGGCGATCTGCGGGAACTCCTTCTCGAACTGGCGATGGCAATCGGCGCACACGCTCATGAGCGTGAAGTCTTCGGGCGGATTGCCGACGTCGTGATTGCCGTGACAGTCGACGCACGACGGATACTTGGTGTTGATCCGCTGCGTAAAATCCCAGTGATGCGGCCCGGCGTCGAGGGACTCGACCGCGTCGGCATGGCACTCGCGGCACTTGGTCAAATGCGCGCTGAGCTTTGTGCCGATGAAATCGAACTCCAGTTCGTGCGCTTCGACGTCGTCGTGCGTATTGCCGCCGTGGCAATCGGAGCACGACATCTCTTGCAAGTCGTGCACGCTGTGGGCGAAGTCTTTTACGGCCAGCGTCAACTCGCGGCCGGCCGTCAGGTGGCAGCGGGCGCAGTTCGACGACACCTGCGGCAGGGGATGATCCTTGGGCCAGTTCTTGGGGGCCACGAGCGGCGCGGCATCGGCCGACTTCTTGTCGTCGCCAGGCTCGTCGTCAGCCGCGGCGGCATCCGCTGCGGTCGGCTCGGCCACGGCGGTCGAAGCCAGCCAGAGTTCGACGCTGGCCGCCAGGCAAACCCAGACCGGAACCAACAGCGCAAGCGCCGGCCACGCCGAGCGCCGGGTCTGCGAGTCGCCGGTGGCAAATCGTCGACGCCAGCGGCCCCCGACCAATGCGATGAGGCACACGCCGAGCGAGGCCAACAACACACTCATCGCGACTCTCCTCCGCGGGACGCCGATCGGCGCGTCGAACGTAAGAATATTGCCGGGATCTCGGCCAAACAAAGTCCCCCCGCATGTTGCCCCGGGCAATAGCAAACGGGACATGCTCCCCACGATTTCGACCGGGCCCCAAAGGGCCGGCGACTAGCGCGCCAGACTATCGGCCGCTGCGCGTAAAGTCAAGCAAGACCGACGCTTGACGCCGCGTCGCGCGGCCATTAGGCTCGGCTACCGGCGTCGGCTTTCGGGCGCTGCAACCCTCGGCAACAAGGCATATCGATGACCCTCCGTGTGACCCGCCTCGCTACGTGCCTTTCGATTCTCGTCGCCGCCTGGGCCGTGCTATCGCAGACCACGGACCTGCGCGCCGAAGAGCCGGCCGCCGCCGCGCCGGCCAGCAAAGCCCCCGCGTCAACCGATTCGTCCGCCGCGCTCGACGACGAAGATACCGCGCTTGGCGAGCACGGCTTCGCTGATTCCGACGGCGTCAAGATTCATTACGTCACCAAGGGCGAGGGCCCGCTGGTCGTCTTGCTGCACGGCTTTCCCGATTTCTGGTATTCGTGGCGCGAGCAGATGCCGGCCCTGGTCGACGCCGGCTTCCAGGTCGTGGCCATCGACGGCCGCGGCTTCAACCTTAGCGACAAGCCCGAGGGGGTCGACAACTACAAGATCGACAAGCTCGTCGGCGACGTGGTGGCGGTCGTCAAGCACTTCGGCCGCGACAAGGCGGTGATCGTCGGCCACGACTGGGGAGGCATGGTCGCCTGGTCGGTCGCCATGCAACATCCCGAAATCGTCGAGCGGCTGATCATCCTGAATCTGCCGCACCCGCGCGGCCTGTTGCGCGAGTTGCAGAACAATCCCAAGCAGCAGAAGAACAGCGCTTACGCCCGCGGCTTCCAGGAGCCCGACGCCGCCAAGAAAGTCGTCCCCGCGATGTTGGCCTTCTGGGTTAAGGACCCCGAGGCGCGCAAGAAGTACGTCGCGGCCTTCCAGCGATCCGACGTCGAAGCCATGCTCAACTACTACAAGGCCAACTACCCGCGCGAGCCGTACACGGCCGAAGCCGAACAGGCCGAGCAGATGCCCAAGATCAAGTGCCCGGTGCTGGTGATCCACGGTTTGAAAGACACCGCCTTGCTCCCCGGCGCGCTGAACGACACCTGGGAATGGATCGATAACGAGCTGACGTTGGTCACCATCCCCGGGGCCGGGCACTTCGTGCAGCAAGACGCCGCCGACCAGGTGACCAAGGAGATGGTGCGCTGGTTGAAGAAGTAACGCTCGCTAGCGGCCGCGCGCGTTCCGTGGGCAACAAACCATCCGATCGATTCTGATTCGCTCCGACAAGAGGGAACGTTTGCCATGAAGAAGTCACTCAACTGGATGCTCTGGGCGCTGCTGCTGGCGCTGGTCCCCGTCGCGCGGCTGCACGCCGAGCCGGCCGTGGCCGACAAGCCCGCCGCGACCAAGACCGACGAAGCCAAAGCTGAGACGCCTCCCTACACGCAGCACATGAACGTGGTCTTCGCCGACACCGACGACGGCGTCGGCCTGATCATGGACATCTTCACCCCGACGGGCAAAGCCAACGGCCTGGCGATCATCGACATCGTCAGCGGCGGCTGGTCGGCAGCCCGCGGACGTTTGGAAGACCACAAGAAGGCCCGCATCTACGACATCGCTTGCGGTCGTGGCTACACGGTGTTCGCCATCCGGCCGGGGAGCTCGAGCAAGTACTGCGCGATGGAAATGGTCGACAATCTCAAGCTCGGCATTCGCTGGGTGAAGGAGCACGCCGACGAATACAAGATCGATCCCGATCGCCTGGCCCTGACCGGCGCCTCGGCCGGGGGGCACCTGACCTGCCTGTCGGTAACGTTGGCCGAAGACGGCGATCCCCAGGCGAAGGATCCCCTCAAACGGCATAGCACGCGCGTCAAAGCGGCGGTCGCTTTCTTTCCGCCGACCGACTTTCTCAACTGGGGCGATGTCAAGCTCGGCAAATCGCCCGGCAAGAGCCCCATCGTGATCATGCTCGGCGGCCTGCTCTTCGAAGGGGGGATCAAAAAGCAGAGCCCCGAGGAGATCGAAGAGCAGATGGGCAAGATCTCTCCGGCCCGTTTGGTCACCGGCAAAGAGCCGCCGATGCTGTTGATTCACGGCGACGCCGACCCGCTGGTGCCGTTGCAGCAGTCGAAGGTCATGCTCGAAGCGCTGCAGAAGGCCGGCGTCCCCTGCGAGCTGATCGTCAAGCAGGGGGGCGGGCACCCCTGGCCGACCATCTACGAGGAAGTGGCCATCGCCGCCGACTGGATGGATCGCCAGTTGCAGGATCAAGAAACGGCCGGCAAGTGAGCCGAGTCGTCCGCACGCCGGCAGCCAGTCGCGCGGACTGCGAGCTGCTCCGTTCGCGCGCTGGCTGACAAGAACGTACGCGACGCGCGTCGTCGAGAGACCATCCCTTCATGCCCGATCGTCGTCATGCCATCGTGACCGGAGCCGCCAGTGGGCTGGGTCGCGCCATCTGTCTGCGTTTGGCCCGCGACGGTTGGCACATCGCCATCTGCGACATCAACGAGGCCGGCGGTCGCGAGACGCTCGAGCTGGTGCGCGCCGCCGGCGGCGACGGCCAGGTCGAACTGCTCGACGTACGCCGCCCCGAACAATGGCAAGCCCTGCGCGACAGACTGCAAGCCGACTGGCCGCGCCTCGATCTGCTGGTGAACAACGCCGGCGTGGCCGGCGCGGGCGAAGTCGGCGCCTTCTCGCTCGACGATTGGCACTGGATCGTCGACATCAATCTCTGGAACGTCATCTACGGCTGCCACTTCTTCGTCGAGTGGTTGAAGCAGAATCCCCACGGCGCGCACATCATCAACACCGCCTCGCTGGCCGCCGTCGGCTCGTTGCCCGGCATGGCCGGCTATAACGTCACCAAGGCGGGCGTGCTGTCGTTGTCCGAAACGCTTTACGCCGAGCTGATGCCGCACAACGTAGGGGTGAGTGTCCTCTGTCCGGCGTTCTTCGCCACGAACTTGCTCGCCGATGCCCGCTTCGTCACCGACGACTTGATCAAGGTTGCCCGCCGCGCCTTCGAGCGCGCCAAGATGACGGCCGACGACGTGGCCGAGGCCGCCATCACGGCCATGCAGCGCAAACGGTTGTACGTGATGCTCCCGCGCGAGGGGCGCGTCGCCTGGTATCTCAAGCGGCTGGCCCCCGGCTGGTTCTTGCGCAACACGCAGAAACGGTTGCGCGGTTCGACGGGCGAATGATCGCCGCGCTGGAATGATTTCTGCTGGAGCCCGTTGAGGAGCGCGCCGCCATGTTGGGCTTGCGTACCGATACTTCCCAGCGCTGGCTGGCCACGGTCGACGAGCACCTCGACGAAGTGCTCATCGATCACGCCCACTGCGAGAAGAAAGCCGCCGGCGTCGCCCTCAACTTGATCTTCTCTTACGTCGAGCGCACCGATCTGGCGCGGGCCCTCTCCGAAATCGTCACCGAAGAGCTCGATCATTTCCGGCAAGTGCTCGACCTGCTCGAGCGCCGCGGCATTCGGTTTCGTCGCTTGCCACCCAGCAACTACGGACGGCAACTCCACGAGCTGGCCCGCAAGCTCGAGCCGGGGCGCGCGGTCGATCGCTGCCTGATCGCGGCCTTGATCGAGGCCCGCAGTTGCGAGCGGTTCGCGCTGTTGCGCGATCACATGCGCACGCGCGACGCCGAGCTGGCCGAGTTCTACGGCAGCCTGTTCGAGAGCGAAGCCCGGCATTACACGACCTACGTCCACTTCGCCGAGCAGTTCGCCACGGCCGCGGTGGTGCGGGCCCGGCTCACGGAGCTGACCGCCGCCGAAGCCGAGATCATCGCCCGCGGCGACTCATTGCCGCGGATGCATAGTTGACTTCCTATTCTGGCGATTGCCGCCGCAAAGACTCGCGGCGGAAGCTGATCGGTCCGCGGCCACGCGCCACAACGCAAACTACAAGCGCGCTAAGCGCAGCAGGATTACTTTGCTCGCCACCGCACAACTTTGACGCGTTCTGCGCGGGCTCTTCACCGGCCTGCATAGAATCTGGGCAGCCGGGCAGTATGCCGAAAAAAAGCCGCCAGTTTTTACTTGGCAACCGATAACCGGCGCGGTCGTAACTCCTGTCGCTCCATAGCGGGCGACACCAGATCGAGCCCGCGGCGCACCGTTTGCGTACTGAGCCGCCCTGCCCTCCGCAACCGCTAGACTCGCGCGGGTCGGCCCCGCGCGACCCGCCCTTGCAACCCTCCAATTGCTAGCAACCCACCTGTGATCTCACAAAACACCGCCTACTTCACCCCTCGGAATACAACGACGATGCAACACGGATATTTGATCGACATGGATGGTGTGATTTACCGGGGCAATGAACTGATCCCGGGAGCCGACGCGTTCATCGCGCGGCTCCTGGAACTGGGCATCCCGTTTGCCTTCCTCACGAACAACAGCCAGCGCACCCGCCGCGACGTCGCCATGAAGCTGCGCCGCATGGGGATCAACGTTGGCGAAGAACACATCTACACCTGTGCGATGGCCACGGCCCGCTTTCTGGCCGCGCAAAAACCGGACGGCACCGCGTACGTCATCGGCGAAGGGGGGCTGCTCCAGGCCCTGCACCACAACGGCTACGCCATCGTCGATCACGATCCCGACTACGTCGTCGTCGGCGAGGGGCGCTCGCTCACCTTCGAGACGATGGAAATCGCCTCGCGGATGATTCTCGGCGGCGCCAAGTTGATCGCCACGAATCTCGATCCCAATTGCCCTACGCCGCATGGTCTGCGCCCCGGCTGCGGCGCCACGGTCGCCATGCTTGAGACAGCCACCGGGCTGAAGGCTTTCAGCGTCGGCAAGCCCAGCCCCGTGATGATGCGCGCCGCCCGCAAGGAACTCGGCCTGTCGACCGCCGAAACGACGATCATCGGCGATACGATGGAGACCGACATTCTCGGCGGCGTGCAGATGGGCTATCGCACGGTGCTGGTCCTCTCGGGCGGCACGCAGCGCGAAGATCTCGTGCGTTACGCTTACCGGCCCGATCTGATCGTCGACTCCGTGGCATCGCTGTGCGACGACGAACCGCTGTTGGCGGCCGCCGAAGCCGCGGCCTCGGTCGGCTGACGCCTGTAGGGGGCCTCTGTGGGGCCGGACCGGGTTCTTAGACCCCGGCTACAGGCCGTCGGGTACGCACTCCTGTGCGTACCAGGAATCTAGCGAGCCGAGAATCTGCGTAGCCAGGCGTGGCCATGCTGCCGTGCCCGCGCTCGCCGTGGGTACGAATTCGTTGTCCGCAGATTTCACAGATCACGCCGACGAGCCGTGCGTTGATTTGGCGCTTTCCCAATCTGCGTCCATCGGCGAAATCTGAATATCGCCGCCAAAGGCTCTCGTTGTAGTATCCGACACAGGAGCACTCTACACTGCGGGCAGAGACGGCGGCGAAGCTCGTTTCACTCGTCCCACACTTCCGCATAGATCTTTGCACCCAGCGCACGGCGGCGCGGCCACTTTGGGGGAGCCGATGGGCATCAAACGACGGCAAGTTCTTTTCGCGCTCCTGATCACCATCTGCCTCGCGGCACGCGGGGCCGCGGCGGCCGACGAATCGCTGCTCTCGTACGTCGCCAGCGATTGCCACGCGGCCGCACTGATCCGCCCGGCCAACTTCGTCGACTTCCAGCTCGGCGGCAAGCCGCTGCCGCTGCTCGAGCTTTTTGGCGAATACGGAAACCCCGCCGGATTCAACCCATCGGTCGCGTCCCTCTGCGATTCCCTGCTTGTCGAGTTCTGGCTCGTCGCCGAGGACGAAGTCCCAGAATGGGCCTTTGTCGCGCGGTTCAAGCAACCGTATGTCCGAGGCGATTGCTGCCAGGCGTTTCTCGGTGCGTCAAAACGCGTCGACGTGTTGGGCTTCAAGGGTGCTAGAGGTGTCAAGGAGGGTGCGAACGCTGCCGTCTTCTTGGACGAGCACACGATTGCCGTGGGCAGCGACCGCCGACTGAAAGGCATGCTCGACACGACGAAGACAAACGGAAATGTCGCGAAACTTCTGGCCCAGCTTGAACCGACAAACGAGGTGCGCGCCGCAGCGGACCTAGCCGCATGCCGCGAAAGCCTGCACAAGTGGATTCCGCCTGAATTGGACGACGATCCTTTGTCGCGCGTTGTGCAGGCAACGAAGACTATCGTCGATACAGCACAATCCGCGACTCTGGTAATCGACTTGAGAAAGCCTTCGGCACGTTCAGTCTTTTTCGCCACCGATGAAGCCCAGGCCGAGAAACTTGCGAGCTCATTCGACGAGTATTTTGCGCAATTGATAAGCATGGCCGTCGGCCCGGTACAAGCTGAGGTGGACCGCAAGCGAAAGCAACTCGCCCCCGACGAGCTCGCCAAGATCGAAACCGGAATACGCAGTATCAAGGTGCTCTATTCAGGGATGGCGCCCAAGAGGCGAGGCCTGATGTTGACTTCCGAGATCGACGATGTCGCTCGATTTGGTGCTGCCATTTCAACCTTTTTGCCAGCGGTGGGCGGAGCTTACTTTGGCGGAATGCGTGCCGAGGCGACGAACCGCCTGCTGAAGATCTCAGCCGCACTCGAAAAGTATCGCGCCCAGCACGGCAAGTATCCCGAAGACATTTGTGACGCTGACGGAAAACCCTTGTTGAGCTGGCGCGTGGTGCTTTTGCCGTACCTCGGCTGTGAGGAGTTGTACAAGCAATTCCATCTCGACGAACGATGGGGTCGCTCCCACAACATGAACGTCGCCATGTCGGTACCGCTGGTTTACCAACATCCGTATGCGCCTATGGGTACTCACGGCAATTGCTTGCGCCCCACGGGCGACGGCACGGAATTCGTAGGACGAGAGAACTCTCATCCCGCTTGCGCCCGCGGCATCGTGTTGCTTGAAGCGCGAACCCCCCAAAGCGTGATTTGGTCGAAGCCTGACGATTTGGCGATCGACTTTGCACGACCGATGGCCGGCATCTCGGGCGCCATGCCCTACGGCACGTTGGCAATCGACGGGACTGGGAAAGTTCATCTGCTGACGCCGAACATGCCGCCAGCGGAGCTGCGGCGGTTGCTCGCCGGCAGTGGCCGGCCGCCGATCGGCTCGACGAAGTAAGCCCGCGGTGGCGGACCACAACCGGGGCGATTCGCCAATCAGGCAAAGCGGGTCCGAGTTTGAGCACACGGGATGGAAGCCGTCTCCGGCTTTCGATTCGACACCTGGTCGTCGCCCGGAGGCGACTCCCGCGGCTTTGACATCACGGTCCGCTCAGAATCGGCTACGGTCGAGCCGCCCGACACCCTGTCGCCTCGCGGCGGGACGCAAAACGGTGGTCGGGACGCAAGCGGGACGCAAACGAAATCATTTGCGTCCCGGCGCAAGCCTCTGACAATTAACCGCTTAGCTATCTGTAACATGCTTCCGGGACGGTCGGGACGCAAAATTACGGAGCTTCTTAGGTGGTGGGGGGATAGCCCCGCACCGCCGCTAGTCGCCTCGGCCGCCGGGCCTACAATAGCCCGCGCCTCATGTCACGTCGTCATTCTTGTCGAGGGCATCGGCACGTGAGCAATCCATCGCCATCTGATCCGACGGCTGTCGCGCTGGTCACCGGTAGCGGTGCGCCGCGCGTCGGCAACCACGTTGCTCGGCGATTGGCGGCCGAAGGCTATCGCGTGGCCGTGCACGCGAATCGCTCGGTGGCCGCGGCCCAAGCGACTGTCGCCGAGTTCGAGCGGCAGGGGACCGAAGCGCTGGCGGTCGTCGGCGACCTGCGCGACGAAGCGGTCGTCCGCCGCATGATCGAGCAACTGATCGAGAAGTTCGGTCGGCTCGATGCCCTGGTGAATTGCGCAGCGGTCTGGCGACGGAAGCCGCTCGAAGAGACCACTGCCGCCGATGTCCGCGATCAATTCGAAACGAACACCTTGTCGACGTTTCTCTGTTGTCAGCACGCTGGACTGGCGATGGTGGGGCAGCCCGCGGGGGGAGCGATCGTCAATATCGGAGATTGGGCGACCGCTCGTCCGTATCTCGATTACGCCGCTTACTTTGCCTCGAAAGGAGCGATCGCCACGCTGACTCGCACGTTTGCCATCGAGTTGGCCGCCCGCAACCCGCGGGTGCGCGTCAATGCCGTGCTTCCCGGGCCGGTCATGTTGCCGGCGGAATTGTCTGCTGCCGAGCGGGCCGCAGCAATTGCCGGCACCTTGGTCCAACGGGAAGGTAGCCCCGCTCACGTCGCCGACGCGGTCTTATTTCTGCTCCGCAACGACTTTGTTACGGGGGTTTGCCTGCCCGTGGATGGTGGACGAATGATCAAACCCCTGGCCTAGTTCGGCGTTTTCGGGTGCGACTGCCGATTTTGCCGCCGCTGCTTGTCGCGGTCAGCAGCGGTACGTTAGCCTGATGCTTAGTCCGGCTGGGTCAGCAGCCGGCGAACGATAACTCGATCACAAACCTCATATAGAAAGCAGGGGTACGAAGATGCTGCGGTCGACCATCGTGTGGACTCGTCTTGCGCTAGCGTGCTGGTTGTCGCTGGCCGTTGTGTCGGTCGCCGTACGCGCGGCCGATGACGCCAAGCCAGAGCCTGCGCCGGTAACCGAACCGGCTGACGCCGATTACACAATCGCCGACGGCGAGCCAGCCGAAATGCTCGCGGCGATGAAGAAGCTGGCGGTGCAAAACCCGAAAGGGACCAACCGACCGGAGATGATCGCCGATTTCAAGAAGATCCAATCGGCGGTGAACGAGGCAGCCGACAAGCTGCTCGTGCCCGACGCCGACTCCGAGATCGTGTTGCAGGTGCTGCCGCTGAAGGTTCAGTCGCTGAGCATGCTGGCGCGATTCGGCGACAAGGATGCCGGCAGTGAGCTGGCCACGGTGTTAAAGGACTGGGTCGATCCGCGGTTGGCCGACGCCAAGCCCGAAGTATCGGCAGCGCTGGTGCCGGTCAAGCTGCAAGCGCTCGGGCTGCTGGCCCAGATGCGTCAGGAGGGGGCG
Organism: Pirellulales bacterium; assembly: GCA_050184475.1. Lineage (GTDB taxonomy): Bacteria > Planctomycetota > Planctomycetia > Pirellulales > JAEUIK01 > JAIESQ01. The sequence continues at coordinate 273,459 of JBFXAH010000008.1, forward strand.
GTCGAAGGGTTGGTCGAGTTCATTCGCGGACCGCTCACCGAGTATCTCGACAAGCAGCCGCTAACGCAGCAGCTCGCCAGCCTGGCGTTGTCGGCCGCGCAAACGCTCGAGTACTCGGGCAAGACCGATGAAGCTGGCGCCGCCTATCGAGAGTTCGCTGGCCGGTTCGCCAAGAGCGACGATCCGGCGGTCCGAGCCCAGGCCGAGCGGCTCGAAGCTTGCGCCCGGCGCATGTCGCTGCCCGGGAACTTCATGGAGATTTCGGGCACACTGGTCGACGGGACCGCGTTCGATTGGTCGAGCTATCGCGGCCGCGTCGTGCTGGTCGACTTTTGGGCCACTTGGTGCGGGCCCTGCATTGGCGAACTGCCCAACGTCAAGAAGAACTACGAGCTGTATCACGATCGCGGGTTTGACGTCGTGGGGATCAGCCTCGACACGGATAAGGACAAGCTCGTGAAGTTCATTGCCGATAACGAGCTCCCCTGGGCCTGCCTGTACAGCGACGATCCCGACAATAATGGCTGGAAGCACCCGATGGCCGTTCACTACGGGATCAACGGCATTCCCGCGGTGCTGCTGGTCGACAAAGAGGGCAAAGTCGTCGAAATGAACGCTCGCGGCAGCAAGCTCGGCGAGGCCCTCGAGCGGATGCTCGGCCCGGCAGCAGCGGCCGAAGGCGCTGGCAGCGGCCAGTAACAAGGACAACCCGTGCGACTGAGATTCCGCTGGTCGTGGCAGCCTGCTGTTCGCGCGGCGTTGTGCGGCGCTATGCCGTACATCGTAATGTGCGCCTTGGCACTGGCGATTGCGTCGTCCCTCTCGGCCGACGATTCGACGGTGCCGACGTCGACGGTCGCCGATAGCGCAGCTGTAGGTGACGCGGCTGCCGACGCCACGGCGCCGGTTGCGGCCGACGGCAATCCATATCTTGCGCCGGCCGACGTGTCGATCGCCGAGCTCGTCGGCTATATCGACAAGATGCGTCGCAGGCCCGAGACGATTCGCCAGCGCCCGGGCTTCGGCACGGCGCTGGTCGAAGCTGCCGAGCGAGTGCTGGCCGCTCCGTCGGTGTTGCCCGAGCAAGTCGTCACGGCGCGCGTGGCGCAGTTGGATGGCTTGTCGCTGGTGGCCGACGGCGGTGACCGCGCTGCCGCCGAGCGTCTGGCGAAGCTGGCCGACGAGCATCAAGACGACGCGCAGCCGGAAATTGCCAGCGAGGCACGATTCCATCGGCTCGAATCGCTGGCGCTACGGGGTGGACCGATCGATGCCGAGTCGGTCCCGGGGCTTCTTGACGAAGTTGAAACCTACTTCGCCGCTGAAAAGCCCGACGAACGACATCAGCGATTGGCGATTGCCACCATCCGTCTGCTGCGTTCGCTCACCGACGAGGCGGAAGTCAAACGCCGGTCGCAGTCGCTGGGCAAGTTGCTGGCCGCCAGCGCCGATCGCAAACTCGCCCGCTACGGCAAGCGCCTGGCCGAAGGGGGCGCAAGCGACGAGCAATCGCTGGTCGGACAGCCACTGGAAATCGAAGGCGCCACGGTCGATGGTTTGCCGTTCGATTGGAAGGCCTACCGCGGCCGCGTGGTGCTCGTCGATTTCTGGGCGACCTGGTGTGGACCTTGCAAGGCGGAGCTGCCGCACCTGAAGCAGGCGTATGACAGGTTGCACGCCCAGGGATTCGATATTGTCGGTATCAGCCTCGATCGCGATCGCGCCGCGCTCGAGACGTTCCTGGCCGAGAACCCACTCGGCTGGCCCATCCTGTTTCACGAGGGAGGCCAACATCCCATGGCCGAAAAACTCCACGTCCGCGCGATTCCCTTCACCTTGCTGGTCGATCGTAACGGTAATGTCGTCGCGCAGAATGTGCGCGGACCGGCGATTGTCGAACAAGTCGAGCGGTTGCTGGCCCCCAAGCCCTAAACCCCCAATTGTCGTCCTGGGCGTTCGATCCGGCCCGCCACGCAATTTGATGTGCGGCTGTACACGGCGCGGGTTGGCCGGTTCCGCGCCGATTCGGCCGGCAAAATCGTTTACCGGCACACCCGGCGCTGCAAGAATTGTCGATATGGGGAAGTGGATTGACGATGTGCATCCCGATCAGCCGGTAAGCGATCTGGCTCGCCGGGCGCTCGACCTGCGCCTATCCTCCGTATGGCATTATCTGCCGCTGGCCGCGCAACTATCGTCCGAGGAAATCGAGTACGTGCACCAACTGCGCGTCAGTACGCGTCGTGCCGCGGCCGCCCTGCGACTGTTCAAGGACCTGCTGCCGAAACGACGTCGTCGTTGGCTGGCCAAGCAGCTTCGTCGACTCCGCCGCGCGGCGGCCGAAGCGCGCGATTTCGACGTACTCGAAGCGCAGCTACCCCATTGGACTGGCGACAGCCAGTCGGAGGAAATCCAAGACGAGCTGCGCAAGGTTCATGACCGCCGCGTGAGCGCACAGGGACCGATCGTCGACGTACATCGCCGGCTACGGCGCAAGGGGTTTCCGGAGCGCGTGGAGGCGCTGGTCAAGCGCACCCGCTGGCGGGATGAGCGATCTGGCGAGCCGACGGTCGCGCTGGCCGCGCAACGGCGGCTGCGTCCGTTCGTCGACGAGTTTTTCGCTGCAGCTACGGCCGGTTCGTCCGACGCCCCCGGTTTGCATCGCCTGCGTATCCTAGGCAAACGTCTGCGATACGCCATGGAAGTCTTTGGCGGCGTCTTCGACCCCTCGCTCCGTGAGGAGCTTTATCCCCAAATCGAGGAAATCCAAGAGCGGCTAGGCGATATCAACGATCGGGCCGCTGCCATCGAGCGTTTTGAGCAGTGGAGCTCTGATCGGCATTCGCATCGCCGACAGCGGCGGTTGCGAAGCTTGTTGGCGCGGCAACAGGAGACTTTCGAGGCAAGCCTGCAGGATTTTCTCGCCTGGTGGACGCCGGAGCGCACCAGCGGGCTTGCCGAGCGCTTTGCCGCGGTATTGGCTGCGAACACCCCGCAGGCGGCGGGCCCACCAGCCGCAACAGGAGAGTTTCGCCAAGCCGAGGCATCGCACGAGCGTTCGTCCGGCAATGGCGCTCCCAAGAATGGTCGCACGGAAATCCACGTCTCGAGCGATGCCGGCGATATCCCGACGCGTGGTGTTCCCGACCTGTAATGAACGCAGGCTAGGCCAACTCAGACGAGGACTTTGGTCCGTGAACGAATCACGTCACTGAGTTAGTCGCGGAGGTGTATTAGTCTTCTTCAAAAACTGTCCGCCGCTTTCGTACCAGCCTTGCGCCTTGAAGCGGCACCAGGTCAGGTCGACAAGAAAACTCATCCAACGCCCGTCGGCCGCGTCGAGCGACACGATCACCTGTCGGTGCGGGAGTGGGCCTTGGTGATAGAAGCTCACACCCCCTTCGGAGATGTTCTTGCCGACGACGACGAACTGATCGTCCGGCAGAGGTCGACCCGTCAGGTCGAGCGGGGTAACGGTCACGAGGTAAGGATACGGAAAACGCTGACTGTTGCGGCGATCGGCCGAGCGCGATTGAAACTGCGAGCTGGATAACAGGGCCCAGACGTGCGACCGCAAGTCGGTGCAGACAACGGTGTCTTGGCCGAATGCCCGCAGTTGCTTGGTGGGGGGCGTCCCCACTGCGACGCACGCCTCCGGCGAACCCCCCGCCGCCGATTGTCCAGTACCGATCGTGGCCGCCACGCTCATACAGGTTCACCCTTACTTAACGCCGACTGGCTCCAGACGGCAAAGAACCTCCATCCAAGTCCGGCAATTCATGGTTCGGCATGAACGCGACGCCCCAACGCGGGCGTGGGCAAGCGAGGGCGGAAGTGCCTCCTTGCCAACGCCGCGCGCCTGGTGTGGCACGCCGAGTTGAATGATGTCGAATGCATGAATCAGCCGGACTGGACTGGAAAAGACCACGCGTCCAACAGGGCCGCGAAAGGGCCGTCCGCGGTGCGGACAGCCGTCGATCTGCGGTTGCAATCGGTCGTTGGCCGCAGCGCCGGAGCTGGCGAAGAGGAGCCTTTTGGGATCGCGTCGGCAGACGTGACCACTGCGGCAGCAAAGGATATCTACGTCGCGTCGGGGGGCTAGTCAAATTGCGATTTTCATCGCCCGGCCGCCAACGCCAACGAACTTGGCCTGATCGGCGCTAAGCGGAAGCTGACTAGAATCGCCACAAGTTGTTTACCCTTGACCCCTTCGGCCGATGCCCTCTATATTCTCGGTTTGGTTTTTGCCATGACGACTTCCCGCCGTCCGAGGTGTTGTTGTGGCCTGCCTAAGTGCCCTGGCGCGGTCCAAGTTGTGCGTTGGCGAGAGTCGCCAACACAAGGTCTGCCGATGACCCAGTGGCCTGAAGTGTGCAATCCCGCCTAACAGCGATCGAATATGAAAACCGAGCGTCGTCACGAACTAAAAACGAACGAATTGGCCGACTGGCTCGGCAAATCGATCGGCCGAGTCGAAGAGAACTACAAGGTCGGCTTGGCGATCGTCGTGGTGGTCGTCTTGATCGTTGCCGTCTGGGCGTACCTGCGCAATAGTGCCGCCGAGAAAATGCAGGAATCGTGGGCGGCCTATCAACGCGCCGCGGCCGAGCAGGAATCGACGCAACTCGACGACGTCGCCACCCGCTATGCGGATATGCCTGGTGGCGCATGTGCCCGATTGCTGCTAGCCGATCGACAGTTGCGGGCCGGCGCCGATCAGTTGTTTGCCGATCGGGCAGACGCGAACGACCAGTTGCGGCGCGCCCTCGACAACTATCAGGCCGTGGTCGACTCGCGAGCGGATCTGACGCCGATCGTTCGCCAGCGAGCCCTCTTGGGACTGGCTCGCGCAGCCGAGTCGCTCAACGATTTGCCGCGTGCACGCGAAGCCTATCAGCAACTTGCCGATACCAATCGCTGGCCGCAAGCATTCTACGCCAGCGAAGCGCAGGCGCGGCTCGATGCTCTGTCTCGCGATTCAACCAAAGAGTTTTACGATTGGTTTGCCAAGCAGGAGCCGCGGCCCGCATTGAGCCCTTCGCTCGATGGACAGTCGCTGTTTGAAGACAGCAAGCTCCCAGGGGAACCCACCGCACCGGCTGAGCGTTCGCCCACCGAGTCGATGCCGGCGGAGTCACCGCCTGGCGAGCCAGCACCGACGAACCCCGCAACGCCCGAGCCCACACCACGAGAGCCCGCCGCGCCATCAACCGATAGCCCAGACGCGACAGCGCCTGACACAGCAGCAGCTTCCGACGAGAACACCACGCCCGCGGCGGATACGCCGACTCCCGAGGGCGCTGCTGCGGACATTTCGACCGCGCCGGCCGACGACGCACCCTCAGCCGCACCGCCGGCGACCGAACCGAGCACACCCCCCTCGAATCCCTGAGTTCGACGCGCGTTCTACCGCCAGCGTCCTTTGCTCTGCGGTCGTCAGCCGGCGGTGCTAGCCCCATTACCGCCATGGCTGAATTGGGACCTGAACCGCTCGAACTGATCGTTTTGGCCGAGCAAGCTGGCCTGCGGCTCGATCAATTCCTGGCACAGTCATTTCCCGAATACAGTCGCGTGCTGTTGCGCAGGGCGATCAACGCCGCCTCGGCAAGGGTTGGCGGTCAGCGCACTAAGGCCGCACATCACCTCAAAGCCGGGGATCGCGTAACGGTTGCGCTGCCCGAGCTTCCCCGCCCTCGACCGCAGGCCGAGAACATTCCCCTCACGATCCTTTACGAGGACGAACAGGTCGTGGCCATCGACAAGCCGCCAGGCATGGTTGTCCATCCCGCCAAAGGACATTGGCAGGGGACTTTGGCCAGCGCGTTGGCATATCATTTCGAGCAACTCAGCCAGGTCGGCGGACCGCTGCGACCGGGTATCGTGCATCGCCTGGACCGCGATACGAGCGGTGCGATGATCGTCGCCAAGACCGACCGCGCTCACGTTGCGTTGGCCCGCCAGTTCGAGGATCGGACGATCGAGAAGGAGTACTTCGCCATCGTGGCAGGCGAGCCCGACCGCGACCGCGACCGCATCAACGTCTCGATCGGCGTTCATCCGTATCAGCGAGAGAAGATGGCGGTGCGCCGCGCCGGTCCTGGCGTGCGGGCCGCCGAGAGCTTCTACGAAGTGCTCGAGCGTTTCCACGGCTACGCCGGGGTGCGGATCGTCCCCAAGACCGGTCGGACGCATCAGATTCGCGTCCACCTGGCGAGCATCGGCTGCGCGGTGCTGTGCGATGCCGCCTACAGCGGCCGCGCGCACCTGGCGCAGGGCGAGATATCTGGCGACGCGCGGGACGACCGACCGCTGTTAGGACGCCAGGCATTGCACGCGCGCCGCTTAGCGCTGGCCCATCCCACGACCGGCAAGCGACTGGAAATCGAAGCGCCGTTGCCCGATGATCTGACAAGGGTACTTGTCTTGTTGCGGCAGTTTCGCGCGAAGCAGTCCCCGCCTGCGAACCGAACCCCAGGGCACGCGTCATGAAACTCGTGAAATATCAGCGGCAGACGTCCACGCCCGAAGTGGGCATCCTCGACCACGGGCAGATTCGCCCGCTGGCTGTCTCGCCTGGCCATCATCAATATTGCTCGTTGAGCGATGTGCTCGAAGACGAGGACCCCCTGTCGGCGGCGCGCTTGTTGATCGACGATCGTTGCGCCCCGCTACCGCTGGCCAACGTGCGACTTTGTCCGCCGATCGACGCTCAAGAGGTCTGGGCCGCTGGCGTAACGTACCGCCGCAGCCGCACGGCTCGCATGGAGGAATCGCAAGGGGCGGCCCGTTTTTATGACTTGGTCTACGAAGCGGCGCGCCCCGAGTTGTTCTTCAAGGCGAATCCGCATCGCGTCGTGGGCCCCGACCAGGAAGTGCGGATTCGTGCCGATGCCCGCTGGAGCGTTCCGGAACCCGAGTTGGGCCTGGTCCTCTCGTCGCGGCTGCGGTTGGTCGGCTTCACGATCGGCAACGACATGAGCGCGCGCGACATCGAGGGGGAAAATCCCCTCTACTTGCCGCAAGCCAAGGTTTACGACGCCTGCTGCGCGTTGGGACCGGCGATCACGCTGGCCGAAACCTGGTTGGAAGCCGGCCGCGCGGCGATCCAGTTGGTGATTCGGCGACGGGGCAAGGTCGCCTTCGCCGGCGAGACCGATGTCTCCCAAATTGCCCGTTCGTTCGGCGACTTGATCGGTTGGCTGGAGCGCGACAACTCGTTCCCCAACGGTGTCGTGCTGTTGACCGGCACGGGCATCATTCCGCCCGACGACTTCGCGCTAGCTGCCGGCGATGCGATCGAGATCTCGATCGACGGGCTAGGGAAGCTGAGCAACACGGTTATTCAGGCGACATGATGGAGCTCAGTCTTGATGTCGCCTAACACGTTGCCGGCAGCTAACCGCCAGGCCGACCATAGCACCACCAAAGAGGAGCATGATCGCCGTCGCTGGTTCGGGTACGACAGTCACCAGCAAGTTCGCGGTGACCGGATAATGATCGGACGGGTACTTGTCGTTGAAGTCGGTGCGCACAATGTTCGCCGACACTGCGTCGAAGATGCTGTCGGTGCTGTAGAAGATATGGTCGATCGATGAACCAAACGTCGCGCCGGTCCAGTCGTGAAAAGTACGCTCCTGACTGCCGGTCGTCGGAAACACGTCTCGGTAAGCATTGGTCAACTGGTAGCCCGCTGGATCCAACGTGCCTGCCAGCGTGCGGTACTCGGTGCTCGACTGCGTGGCGTTCAGGTCTCCCATGACGATAATCGGCATGTCGCCAGCCAGTTGCTCGATTTGTGAGTGAATGAGCGTGGCGCCTTGCCGTCGCGCTAACGAATCGAGCGACCAATGCGTCGAGAGGACGAAATACGTGGCGTGCGACTGGTTATCGTACAGCTTCAGCCAGGTTGCCATCCTGGGGTTTGCGGTGTCGGTGCCATTGCCGGCGAACACCGTGCCGGGAACGTCGGGCGTGGTGCTGAGCCAGAAGTCTCCTTGGTCGAGCCGCGTAAAGCGCGCGGCGCGATAGAAGACTCCGTTGCGATCTCCGGACGTGCCCGTCGCGCGCCCCACGCCGTAGTAGTCGTAGCCAGCAAGTTGCGTCGAAGCCAGCAAGTCCGCCAGTTGATTGTCTTTTAGCTCCTGCACGCTGAGTAGATCGGGTCCGTAGTCGCCGATCACCGTCAGGGCGCGTTCTCGCCGGGCGGTACCGTTGACGAACAGCGAGTACCAAGAGTTTTCGTTGAGCCGTTCCGGCAGGGTGCCGCCGTCCCCCTTGATGTTGAAGGTCATCAAGTTCAACGCAACCTGGTCGGCGGAAGCCAGCGGGGGAACAAGCAGGAAGCCCACAGTCAGCATTAAGCCGCCGAGATGCGTCGCGCGAGGACTCGCGCCCCTGCCACCCGCTTGAACTCCGCGCGCGCTGCCGCAATGGTAGATTCTGCGCCTCACCTGGTTCCCCTGCTTGGGCGACCTTGCTGCGTCCTCGAAGACGCATCGCCCGCGAGACACGGCGCGAAGCCGTAGCCAATTGAACCTGCTTCTCTCAGGGTGCGAGTCTAGCAGCGGCCGGCGCGATTGTCGAGAATTGGGCGGCCTGCCTGGGCAATTGCAAAGGTCGAAACTTCAGCTTCCCTACTTCGCGAGACTGTCGCCTTGCCGCGGCTCGAAGTGCTTTACGAAGACAACCATCTGCTGGCCGTCAACAAGCCAGCCGGGTTGCCGACGATGGGGGTCTCGACGGATCGGTCCAGCTTATTGACCTTGGCCAAGCAGTATGTCAAGAAGCGTTACCACAAGCCTGGCGAGGTCTATTTGGGCGTCGTCAGCCGGCTGGATGCCATGGTCTCGGGCGTGGTGTTGCTGGCCCGCACGTCAAAGGCCGCCGCGCGGCTCAACGATCAATTCCGCAGCCGAGCGGTAGAGAAAACCTACTGGGCGGTTGTCGAAGGCGAAGTCGCCCCGCGCGAGGTTGCTTGTCGAGATTGGATCGAGAGCGACGAGCGACATCGCCGCATGCGGCTGGCCACCCCGGCGACGCCGGGCGCCCAAGAGGCCCGCCTGGTCTATCGGGGCTTGCGGCGACTCGACATCGGGACGTTCGTCGAAGTGCGACTTGAAACGGGACGCAAGCACCAGATCAGGCTGCAGCTTGCTGCGCGCGGTCACTCGATCGTAGGCGATCGAAAATATGGCAGCCGTCGACCGATGCGCGGCGGCATCGCCTTGCATGCCCGCCGGCTGGTGTTCCGCCACCCGGTGCGCGACGAGTCGATCGAACTGATCGCCCCGCTCCCCGAAAGTTGGGCGCCCTTTGGCATTAGCGATTGAACCGACAATAACGGCCACACCTTCGTTAACGGGCGCAACGCGGGCCGCCGGCGCGGCGAAGTATCGTTTTTGCGCTCGGCGGCCGATTGTGCACGACGTCGCCGCGCGCTACGATTGACGGACGCGCACCTGCAACTCGAAATGTCGATTACGCCTCGGAGCTTGCCACGCATGAGCGTCTTTCAGGGAGTTATCCCGCCGATTATCACGCCTTACGACGCGTCCGGGGGAATCCACTCCGAGGCATTGCGGCGACTTGTCGACTGGTACGTCGAAGCTGGTTGCCATGGGTTGTGGGTTTGCGGCGGTACCGGCGAAGGTGTCAGCCTCAGCCCGCGCGAACGCGATGAAATGATCGCGCTGGTGAGCCAACATGCCGATGGTCGACTGCAACTGATTTTTCACGTGGCCGCGCCGACAACAGCCCAAGCCGTGGCTGCCGCGCGACGCTGCCAGCAAGAGGGGATCGACGCGATCTGCAGCGTGCCGCCCTACTTCTACGGAAAGAGCCAAGGCGAAGTCGTCGATTACTATCGGGCCTTGGCCGACGTAACCGATCGACCGATCTTTCTTTACAATCTCCCAGACGCTAGTGGCTTGCCGCTGACATTGCCGTTGGTCGAAGCGATCGTCGAGCGCGTCTCGTCGGTCGTTGGTATCAAACAATCGGCCGGCGTGGTCGACTACGTGCACCAACTTCTGAAATGGAAACCCGACCTTACAGTGCTGATCGGTCGCGGTGAGACCACATTGGCCGCGCTCACGCTGGGGGCGACGGGCGTCGTCTGTGCGTCGCTATGCATGGCACCCGAGCGCTTTGTGGCGGTTTATCAGGCCTTTCAGGATGGGGATTTGCATCGTGCGATCGAGGCCCAGCGTTACGCTTCGAGCGTCAAGGATCTGTACGACGAATTCCCGGTGATTGCTTCGACAAAGTGGGTGAACTCTCAGCAGTTGGGGCTCGACTGCGGAGCGCCGCGGGCGCCGCTGGCTGCGATTTCGCCCGATCGCGAGGACGCCTTGCGTCGCTTGGCCGAGCAGCTAGAACTGGTCGGCCCCGCCGCCGCGCCGGCGCGCCTTTCCGAACCGCTGGCCGTTGCAAAGCCGCGCTAAGGCGGTGCCGCCGGTTGTTGCAGACACCGGGGCGACGGCCCTTTAGCGCGATGCCTCGTAGCAGGCCGTGACCTTGGTTGTAATACCGCCGCGCGGCGTAAAGGCCGCTTCGAGCGTCATCCGCCGCGGAGCGATCGCCCCGACCAGATCGTCGAGGATGCGGTTCGTGGCGTTTTCGTAGAAAATCCCCTCATTTCGGAACTGTTGGAGATAGAGCTTCAAGCTCTTGAGCTCGACGCAGCGGCCGGCCGGAACGTAAGTGATGGTCAGGGTGCCAAAGTCGGGCTGACCAGTCTTGGGACAAACCGACGTAAACTCGGGGCACGTGATCTCGATCGTGTATTCGCGGTCGGGGTACGTGTTTTCGAAAGTTTCCAGAAGCTTTGCGAACTCGGCGGGCACGATGATCTCCTCTGCGTGTCTTTCTACGGCGGCGGCTTGGCTCTCTAGTCCGTGGACCGGGTGGCAGGCCATAATGGTGCGATTCTAGACTGGCAACCCCGGCCTGCGTATCGCCTCCAGGCCCCGCGAACCACAACGACCGTCGATGGGCATCAAATACACTCTCGCCGCGTCGCTGAATGCCGTGCTGCGGCCACTGGGCGCCCGGCTGCAACGCGACGACGCTCCCGAGCCCTGGCAAATGGCCGACTTGGCCAAGCGACATGCGGCCACGGTTCGGCAGTTGCACGCGCTGTTTCGCGAATCTCACCCGCAATTGCCGGCGACCCCGGGGCGCGACGAACTGTTGAGCAATCTGGTCGGCACGCAGGTTGGCGAGGCACTCTGGCTGATCCGCTCGCTACACGACGCCCTGAGCGTGCCAGGAGATGTCTGCGAATTCGGCATCGCCGAAGGGGCGACATCGGCGCTGCTGGCCAACGAAATCCGCGCGACCGAGAAGCGACTTTGGTTGTTCGATTCCTTTCAAGGGTTGTCGCAACCGACTGTCGAAGACGTGCTGATCGACGACATCTTTCAGCTCGGTTCGATGGACGCTTATACCGGCAAGATGAGCTACCCGGTCGAAGAAGTGCGCAAGCGACTGACGGCGATCGATTTTCCTAAGTCGCGCGTGCAGATCGTGCCTGGCTACATCGAGCAGTCGATTCAAGGGCCGCATCTGCCACAGGAAGTTGCCTTTGCCTACGTTGATTTCGATTTCTATGAGCCGATTCTAGTCGCGTTGCGATTCTTGCGCCAGGTGATGCCTGTTGGCGGCCGGATCGTCGTCGACGATTACGGCTTCTTTTCGGCCGGAGCGCAGCGGGCGGTCGATGAATTCGTCGACGAATGCCAGGGGGAGTTCACGCTGCGTCTGCCGCCGCCTTATTACGGGCACTTCGCCGAGCTTGTCTGCGAGCGCTCCAGTGCCGGTTAGTCGCGACTGAGTCCACTCAACGACACCGCGCCGCCGGAACTGGCCCGCGCCGTGACGGGCGGTGCCGCCACTTCGGGCAACAGCGACAAGGTGGCGGTGCCGATCACGCCCTGCCGCTCGTAGACGAGTTGCAAGGAATCGCCCCCCGACTTCAGCAATTCCAGGAATTGATCCTGCCCGTGAAAGGGCTGACCGTTGACTTCGTAAACCCGGTCGTTCGGGTGCAGCCCCGCTTCGGCTGCCGCCGTGCCGGCGATGACCCGCGAGAGAATCACCGCTCCGGGGGTAGCGTCGTCGCCGCGCCACGTCAGTCCAACGCGGACAGGTGCGCCGTCCAAAGTCACGGAAAGCAGGATCGGCTCCTCGCCGTCGCCGCGCTGGACTTCCAGGACGAGCGGACTGGTCGCGGCCCAAATGCGCTTGCGCAAGGTTGCTAAATCGGTGACGTCAGCGCCGCCGATTCGCACCAGGCGGTCGCCGGCGAGCACGCCGGCGCGGCTGGCCGCTGAATTCGGTTCGACGCTCGTAATCGAGACCTCGCCGCTGGCCGGATCGACCCGCAACCGCGTACCCAACCGTGGTGGCATCGCAGCCAACGGCCGTTCGAGTTGGCGTCGATCGTAGGCCGACTCACGACGCGCCAGCGAACGAAAACCAGCGACTTGCTCCTCGCTGGCGATGTCGTTCAAGGTGCGATAAAGCAACTCGGCGATTTGCCGCATGCCGTCGAACTCGATGTGTTCGACGTCGTCGCTGGGCCGATGGTATTGATCGTGCAAGCCCGTATGGAACATCAGGATCGGCGTGCCGCGCTCGTAGAACGGCCAATGATCGCTGTCCTCTTTGAGCTCCCACGTAAAGTCGAGCTTCAACCCGATGTCGCGATTGGCCAGGCTGACCGCGCGGCGCAAATCGTACGACGTGCGGCTGCCGAGCACTTCGAGCTTGCCGCGCAGGCGGCCCACCATGTCAAGGTTGACTGCCAGCTTCACGCGCGACAGCGGGATCGTCGGCGAGGCAAGCCAGTGCTTCGAGCCGAGCAGCCCCTTCTCTTCGCCATCCCACAGCGCGAACAACAGTGTGCGCCGCGGCGGAGTGCCCATGGCGATAAAGGCCTCGGCCACTTCGACCAGCGCCGAAGTTCCGCTGGCGTTGTCGTCGGCGCCGTTGTGGATGCGGCCGGTCGGCCCGAAACTGTTCTGCAGCGTGCCGTAGCCCACATGGTCGTAATGGGCGCCAATCAATATGATCTCGTCTTTCAGCGCCGGATCGCTTCCTTCAATCAAGCCGAGAATATTGCGATTGCCGTTGCCGAACGATTGGTAGTAGCTGCCGCGCGTTCCCGCGGGGGTGAGCTTGAGTTCTTGAAACTTGCTGTGGAGATATCCGCCCGCGGCGCGTCCGCCGCGGCTGCCGGCCTCACGTCCCTCATAGGTGTCGTCGGCCAAGACGAGCACGTGACGCTGCAAGTCATCGCGTTGAATCGACATCAAGCCCCGCGACAGGGCGGCCGCGTCAAACGCGTCGGCCCCCGTCGCGCGTGCTGCGATTGCCAGCAGAATCGTCGCCAACTTGAAAACGAACGTTGCACTACCAAGGCGCGTTGGTCGCGTCATGAGACGAAATCTCGCGAACAGGCGGGAAATAGCTCGAGACGATTGGTGGGACAGCGGAGGCAAGTCCGCGCATCACAAATCAACAAATGCACGGGAGCGGCTCAATCGGCAAAAGTATAGTCCGCGAAATAGCTCCGGCCAAAGTCAATTACTACTGGGCCGCAACTCACCCGAAGAGTGCGTTGCCGTCAAAGGTGGCAATCGTGGACTGACCCCCGCCTTCGGCACGCCGCTTGCCCCCAGGTTGCGCGAGACCCGCCCACGGGTTGGCAATCGAGCCGTTGAACAATTACGCCGCCCCCCAAAACGACGGCATAATGCCTGACTGGAAGTGACGCCAGATTGCCGCCACCACGGCAGGTCGGCGGCGTTGCGCGACTGCCACTGATTGTTGGTCCAAGCGGGTGTTGTCAGCATTCGTGCATGTCGCCTTATCTCTCACTCCATGGCCGGAATTTTGCGTCCAAACCGTCCAAAGCCGCTGTTGCCGGCAGTAAGTCGTTCCGGCCAATCCACTTATTCTTGGACGCAAAATAAAACCGTTTGCGTCCAACTTGCGTCCAAAGCTTTCGTTTT
>JBFXAH010000009.1:0-263542 GCA_050184475.1 Pirellulales bacterium
TCCTAGCGAACCGTTTTGCGTCCTAGGTCGATTGCCGCCGAGGTCCCGAGGATCGCAGAGAGGTCCGGGGTTGGATTCCCCTTGCTGTGAATTGGATCTCGCGCCAAGGCGCGAAGGCGCAAAGTAAGGCGGCCTGTTGTCCGCAGATTTCGCCGATTGACGCAGGTTGGGAACGCGGGCGAGTCCGCGAGCAACTCATCTGCGTAATCTGTGAAATCTGTGGATAGTGAATTCGTACCCACGACGAGCGAGGCACTTCTCGCGCCAACGCGCCAAGGCGCAAAGAATGCAGTTGCGGTCCGCAGATTTCGCCGATTAACGCAGATTGGGAATGCGGGCGAGTTCGCGAACAGCTCATCTGCGTAATCACGATCGCGCTCCGATCGCGAAGCCCCTGGGGGAGATGCAAACTGACTCGGTGTCAATCGGCGGTGTCGTTCCTCCTTTCGATGCAGCATCACGGGGACGGGAGTCGTTTCCGGTCGGCGCGTCGACCGAGGTGAGGTCGATTTCCGGAAACGACTCCCGTCCCCCTCGGCGGTTGCCGCACGCCACGGCGGGGAGGTTTTTTGGACGTATTTCGGGTGCCACTGGCTCTGCCAGTGCCTGAAGGTGCGCGCAGAGCGGGATGCCAAGGCTTAGTTTTGTACACTATTGTGTTTATTATATCAAGACCAAATTGGCCACTAGCCTTCGGCAGGCGCCTGCCCCGAGAATGTCGCCGCTGCGCGGCGGGGACCGATATCTCCAATCCACACAGCGCCGAGCGCGGGGCGACGCACACCCCTTGACCCGCCGACCGCCACGAGCGGCCCTGTCAGGGCCGGGCGATGATGCGACGGGCACCGAGGGTTGACACCCTCGGCTGACAGAGCGACCCCTGCGGGGTCGAAGGCCGTCGCCGCTGCGCGGCGGATCTGTAGCCGGGGTCTGCGACCCCGGACCGGCCTCGCAGAGGCCGGCTACAGGAATGGCAGCGACAGGAAGGGACGGAAACTCGCGGCACTATTTCTTCGCGGCCAGCGCCGCCCAGACGCGTGGCGGCGACATCGGCAGTTCGCGAAGCCGCACGCCCGTGGCCCGATAAATGGCGTTGGCCAACGTGGCGGGCGGAGCGACGATCGGCACTTCGCCCACGCCGCGCACGCCGTAGGGGTGCGCCGGGTTGGGAACTTCGACGATGATCGTTTCGATCAGCGGCACGTCGAGCGCGGTGGGCATGCGGTAGTCGAGGTAACTGGCGTTGGTCATGCGCCCCTGGTCGTCGAACATGTATTCTTCGTTGAGGCCCCAGCCGATCCCTTGCACGGCGCCCCCCTGCATCTGCCCTTCGACGTAGCTGGGGTGGATAGCGCGGCCGGCGTCTTGCACGATCGTCCAGCGCAGCACGGTGGTTTTGCCGGTGTCGGGGTCGACTTCGACATCGGCGATTTGCGCGGCGAAGCCGTTGGTCGAGCCCTCGGGATCGACCGTGGCGCGGCCGACGATCGAACCGCCCGTTTGATGCAGCTTGCCGGCCAGCTCGCGGAAGCTCATCGACTCCTTCTTGTGGCGGAACGTGCCGGCGTCGAACTCGACCTGCTCGGCCGGGCATTCCCAGACGAGCGCGGCGCGCTGGCGCATCTGCTCGATGATGTCGAGGCCGGCATGATACGCGGCCAGGCCCGTGGCAAACGTGACGCGGCTGCCGCCGGTGACGTCGGTGTAGCCGACGCTGTCGGTATCGACGACGCGCGGCAACACCTCTTCGGCCTGGATGCCGAGCGTTTCGGCCAGTTGCATGGCGATGCTGGTGCGGGTGCCGCCGATGTCGGTCGAACCTTCGATGAGCATCACCGTGCCGTCGAAGTTGACGTGCGCCGAAACGCTCGACTTCAAGCCGATGTTGAACCAGAACCCGCAGGCGATGCCGCGGCCGCGGTGGGGGCCCTCGAGCTTCGACTTCCAGTGGGGGCTGTTGCGGGCGGCTTCGAGCGTTTCGACCAGGCCGACGCGCGGATAAACCGGGCCGTCGACGCGGCGGGTCCCTTCGCGGGCGGCGTTCTTGAGGCGGAACTCGATCGGGTCAAGGCCGAGCTTTTCGGCCAACTCGTCGACGACCGACTCGCACGCGAACGCGGCCTGCGTGGCGCCGGGCGCGCGATAGGCGGCGGTCTTCGGCTTATTGAGGCAAACGTCGTAGCCGTCGACCCGTGCGTTGGGAATGTCGTAGCAACTGAAAACGCACATGCAGCCGGGGCCGATCATGCCGCCGGGATACGCGCCGGCGTCGTACGCCAGGTAGGCTTCGCCGGCCACGAGGCGGCCGTCCTTGTTGGCGCCGAGCTTGACGCGGACGAACGAGCCAGGCGTGGGGCCGGTCCCTTCGAAGACGTCGGCGCGGTTCATCACGACTTTGACCGGGCGGCCGCATTTGCGGCTGAGGATCGCCGCGACCGGCTCGAGATAGACGGGGATCTTGCCGCCGAAACCACCGCCGATTTCGCACGGCACCACAGTCACTTGCGAGATCGGAATCTGCAGCAGCTCGGCCGTTTGCTGGCGGGCCGTGAACGAGCCCTGCGTCGAGGTCCAGACGGTCAGATGGCCATCGGTGTTCCACAGCGCGGTCGACGCGTGCGGCTCGATGTAGCCTTGATGGACCGTGGCGGTGCGATATTCGCGCTCGATCACCACATCGGCCTGGTCAAAGGCCTTGTCCGGATCCCCCTGTTCGAAATGCAGGTGCGTGGCGATGTTCGTGTTGCCGGCGCCTGGTTCGCCGAGCTCGTCGGTGCGGAGGTCTGCGTGCAAAATCGGCGCGCCGGGCTGCATGGCGTCGAGCACCCAGGTGACCGAGGGGAGCGGTTCGTATTCGACGCGAATCTTACCGAGCGCTTCCTCGGCGACGTGGGCATTTACGGCGGCCACCGCCGCCACGGCGTGCCCCTTGTAGAGCGCCTTGTCGTGCGCGAGCACGTTGGCGCCAAGGTGCGCGAGATTGACCGCGCCTTCGCCGAGATTGGCGACCTTGTCCTTCAGATCGGGAAGATCGCGGGCCGTGACCACCGCGAGTACGCCGGGCACCTTCTCGGCGGCCGACGTATCAATCGACTTGATGCGGGCGTGGGCGTGCGGGCTACGGAGGACGCGGCCATGAACCAGGCCGGGCAATTGCACGTCGGCGCCGTAAACCGCGCGGCCGGTCACTTTGTCGGGCCCGTCGTGCCGCACAGGGCGGGTGCCGATCACGCGGTACGGCGGCGCCACGACCGGCCCGCTTTGTTCGGCGTGCTGACCGTTGCCGTTGGACTGCGAGGCTTCGCGCACGGCTTCCGACTTCGCCGGCGGGACGGTTTTGCTTTCGGCCATGGGAAAAGTCCTGTCGTTACTTCTTGGAATGACTCCACGCGGAGGCGCGGAGATCGCGGAAAACGGATTTTCGTAGTTTCAGGGCGAACGGCCGGACAACAGTTGGCGAATTTGCCCGCTGCAAAACTTGCACTGCTGGACAAGCCAGCAGTGGCACCCAAATCAAAAACCAAATCTCAGTTTGTCCTTAGCTCCGCGTGCTCCGCGCCTCGGCGTGCGGCGATTGCTTAACTGCCGCCGTTCAATGGGCCGCGGCGCGCGGCTTGGTGGCGTTTTGCGTTGCTTTGCCGTTTTCGCCCTGCGCTTGGGCGGCGTCTTGCACGGCCCGCACGATCTTGTCGTAGCCGGTGCAGCGGCACAAATTGCCCGAGAGCTGGAAACGGATTTCGTGTTCGGTCGGCTGGGGGTTGCGGTCCAACAAGGCCTTGGCCGCGACGAGAAAGCCGGGGGTGCAGATGCCGCACTGCAGGGCCGCGTCTTCCAAAAAGCATTGTTGCAGCGGATGCAGCCGGGAGTCGTGGGCGATCCCTTCGACGGTGGTGATCTCGGCCCCTTCGGCCTCGACGGCCAGCACCAGGCAACTATCGACCGGCACGCCGTCGAGCAGCACGGTGCAGGCGCCGCAGTTGCCGTTGCTGCAACCTTCCTTGGTACCGGTGAGCCGCAGCTCGTCGCGAAGCACTTCGAGCAGAGTTTGCCGGGCCTCGCACAAGAAGTCGGTCGGCGTGCCGTTGATCGTCGTCGAAACCTGTAGGCGTTTGGTCACGTGTTGTTCATCCGCTGAAGTCTGAAGTATTTTGATCGCGAGTCTAGATTGAACTACTTCTTGGCCCGTGCCCGTTCGACCGCCGTGGCCAGCACGCGCGCGGTGAGCACGCCGACCAGGTGTGTGCGATAGTCGGCCGGGCCGCGGCGATCGGTGATCGGCTTGGCGACTTTCTTGGCCGCTTCGCCGGCCGCCTTGAACGATGCCTCGTTGGCCGGCTGTCCGACGAGCGCCTTGCCGGCCGCTGCGGCCAACACCGGCGTGGGGGCGACGGCCGCCAGGGCGATGCGGGCGTCGGCGATCTTCTGTCCGCTGGCGTCGAGCTCGACCCAGGCCCCGGCTCCGACGACGGCAATGTCCATCTCGTTGCGGGGGATGAACCGCAAGTAAGCCGAACCACCTTTGGGCGGGGGCAACACGAGCGATACCAGGAACTCGCCCCGGGCCAGGCAGTTGCGGCCCGGCGCGGTGCAGAACTCGGCGACCGGCACCTCGCGCGTGCCAGCGGGGCCAGCGATGCGGCATGTCGCTCCCAGCGAGATCAGCGCCGGGATCGAATCGGCGGCCGGCGACGAGTTGCACAAGTTGCCGCCGATCGAGGCCCGGCTCTGAATCTGCCAACCACCGATGATGCGGGCTGCGTCGATCAGACCGGGATAGGCGGCCGCGATCGGCTCGTCGTCATACAATCGATAGCAGGGGACCGCGGCGCCGAGCGTCAGCCCCTTGGCGGGGTCGAAGTCCAGCCGCATCAGCTCGGGAATTTTCTTGACGTCGACGACCATGTCGGCCGAACGCAAGCCCTCGCGGAGCTGGACGATAATATCGGTGCCGCCGGCGAGCACGCGGGCCCGGTCGCCGCTGGCCGATAGCAGGCTGACCGCTTCGTCGATTGTCGTGGCCGCGGCGTAGGTGAAATCTTGCAAGGCGGTTGCCTTTCTGCTGCTGGCTGCCGGAAAATTGCCTCAAGAGGATGCGCTGTCCCGAATTCTGGTTCGCTTGCGCAATATGGGGCGGGTGGCAAGCGACTGTCAAGCGGCGGCCGATATAGGTAGTCGGCCGCAGTGAGGGCGGGGGAGAGTTAGGGCGATCAGGGTTCATGGAGCCCCAGCTAAGTTTGGGAGGTTCGGGCTCATGGAGCCCGACTACATGTCGCACGCTGCATTGCACGATTCGTGGCGCTGATTCGACGCTGCCGCCGCAACCGAAATAGGTTAAAGTAAGCTGGAAATAGAGCTTCGCGCTCCGAGGTCGCGGCCAGGTTGAGCCGGCGACATTCTCCGATCGAAGAGGGAGTTCGATGATTCACGAGCGGTTCGTTGGCCGCGTGCATTCTTCTTCGAGGGCCACTCGTTCGCGGGCCACCAAGGCCGGGATCGTGGCAGTCGTTGCCTTGCTCGCTTTTGCCCTGCCGGCCGAAGCGCAGCTTGGCGGCTCGCTGCTCGGTGGTTCGCTGGCGGGCCCGGGAGGTCAATCCGACGGCGTCGAAAAGGTGACTGCGGCGTTCACTGCTTCCAGTGGCAAGACGCCGGCGATGCTCTATATCACAGCGCAGCTCGCTGACGGTTTTCACACCTTCTCGATCACGCAGAAGGAGGGGGGCCCGCTCACGACTGAGATCAAGCTGGCACCCTCGAAGCAATTTAAGCTCGCCGGGCCGCTGCGGCCGTTTCCCGCGCCCCATCTCACCAGCGACCCTAATTTCAAGGGCATCGAAATCGAGGCCCACGACGGTGTGGTCACGTGGTTTGTGCCGATCGAGTTGGCAGCCGGCGTGCAGCCGGCCGACGTGAAGATCGAAGGAAGCGTCTACGCGCAGGCGTGCGACGCGACGAGTTGTAAGATCCCCAAGATGTTCAAGTTCACCGCGACTCTAGTTGATAAACCGCCGGTGAAGATCGTCGAACCGCGCGGCGGGTTCGACAAGCGGTTCGACGCCAAGCCGGCCGGCACCGGCGACGACAAGCCCCCAGCCGAATCGGCATCGGCCGCGCCGCTGGGGGGGCTGCTCGCCCAATTGAAGCCGCGCTACTTGGGGGGTGGCAGCTTTGCTTCGCTGTGGTTGGTGCTGGGGGCCGCCTTGATTGGCGGCTTCATCCTGAACTTCATGCCCTGCGTGCTGCCGGTGATCGGCTTGAAAATCCTCGGCTTCGTCGAGCAAAGCCACGCCTCGCGGTCGCACGTGCTGATGCTCAATGTCTGGTACGCGCTGGGCATGCTCTCGGTGTTCTGGGTGCTGGCCACTTTGGCCGTGCAACTGAATCTCGGTTGGGGTCAACAGTTCCAGTCGGTCAGCTTCAACATCGTATTGGCCGGGCTGGTGTTCGCCATGGCGCTGAGCTTTCTGGGCGTGTGGGAGATTCCGATTCCCGGCTTCGTCGGCGGCAACGCGGCCAGCCAGTTGGCGGCCAAGGAAGGACCCGGCGGCGCCTTCGCCAAGGGCGCGCTGACGACCGTACTCTCGACCCCCTGCAGCGGGCCGTTCTTGGGACCGGTCTTCGGCTTTACGCTCAATCAGAACTGGCTGGTGATTTACGCGATCTTCACTTGCGTCGGTTTGGGGATGGCGAGCCCTTACCTGCTGATCGGGGCTTTCCCGAAATTGATCCGCTTTCTGCCCAAACCCGGCGCGTGGATGGATACGTTCAAGCAATTGATGGGCTTCGTGCTGCTGTTCACCGTGGTGTATCTGCTCTCGTTTGTCGGGCAGACCTATTTGTTGCCTACCGTGGCGATGTTGATCGCCGTCTGGTTTGGCTGCTGGGTGATCGGCCGTACCTCGCTGACGGCGTCGCTCGGGCAGCGATTGCGGGGCTGGACGACCGGGATTGCCACGGGCGCCGTGCTAGGAGCGATTGCCTTTTGGGTGCTGATGCCCGAGACGACGAAGCTCGACTGGCAGGCATATTCCACGGGACGGCTCGAGGACGAATTGGCGGCAGGTCGCACGGTGCTGGTCGATTTCACGGCCGACTGGTGTCCGACCTGCAAATTCAACGAAAAGACGGTGCTCAACACGGCCCGCATGAAGGAAGCTCTGGAACAGCGGCAAGTCGTCACGCTCAAAGCAGATTTGACGCGCTATACAGCCGATGTGACCAATGCCCTGCACGCGCTCGGGAGCGATTCGATTCCGATCTATGCGATCTTTTCCGCGGACCGACCGCACGAGCCCCTGGTATTGCGCGACTTGATTACCAAGCGTCAGGTGATCGAAGCCTTGGATATGGCCGGCCCATCGCGCGAATCGGCGCAAGCTTCGCTAGCACCGCCGGGGCCGTCGTAAAGGGCGCCTCATCACGTTGGCGCCGACCGGCTCTTCACGCAAAGCACACAAAGGTCGCCGAGGGGTGTCTTCCTTTCGGCCGATTGTGTTCTTCGTTTTCTGGCGGCGGGGCGTTGTTGGCTTCGGCCCGGCGTTTGCACCAGCGGGATCGCCCCGCCAGAATCGGCTCGGCGGCTGCGTATCGGATGACGGCGGCCGTCGATAGGTGCACTAATCAAACCTTTTTTCTCGTCTCGCAAGCACCGTTCTGCTAGCGGTTTAGGGACAATCGTCTCGATCGATTCACCGAAATTTATTTGAAATTTCGCTACCCAGTCTGGTAATCTCAGCGGGCTGATTCCTGCTTTGGGGTTCGCCGGTGGAAGGAGTTACCGCCATGTCCAAAGCGACCTACTTCGTGCAAGAGTGCCCCACGTGTGGCCGCGACCTGGAGATCCGGGTCGAGTATTTAGGCAAACGCGTGGCGTGTCAGCATTGCCGAGGTCAGTTCGTCGCCAGTGATCCTTCCTGTGCTCCGGCCACGACCGACAGCCCGTCGGTCTTGTTGCTGCGCCGGGCCGAGGAACTGTTGCAACTGGCCGAACAACGCCGGGCAGTGAGCTTTTGAACACCTGCCAGGCAATGCTGAATTGGTGAAGGCGCCAAATTGGTGGATCGATTTGGTAGTTCTTACATGCTGGCGGCCGCAGGACAGCGGCCGACCGTGGCACTTCTTCTAAAATCTTCGCGGCCGCGCGGCCTCTCTGTGCGGGCACTCTAGAACATGCCAACGCCGGTGAGCGGTCCCCCACGGCCCGGGCGGCGGTTGATCGCTTTCTCTTGCCAGCGGCGCTGGGCGGAGATTTCGCTGTCGTTGGTCGCGGCCCGGCGCGCTTCGTCCAGCCGGCCCAGCCGACGATAGGCCGTTTCGAGCGCAGCCAGCAAGTGTTCGGCCACCGGATCGTGCTGACGAATCTTCGCTTTGACCAGTTCGACAACCCGGTCGCTACGCCGGCCATCGTTGAGGTCAATGCAGGCTACGGTCAGCTTGTCGTCGGGAAGCGCTCGGGCCTCGTAGACTTGCCACCAGAGATCGGCCGCGGCCGCCGCGTCGACCGTCAGCTCGGCCTGGCGAATCACCAGCGGCCAGTGCACGCGCGGCTGCGGGAACTGCGCCGCGAGCTGCGCGGCAATCTCGGCGTCGAGGGGCTGATGCAGTTCGCCGAGCACGGTTGCCAAGGCCGTGCCGCGATGGGGCGCGTCGCCGGCCAGCAACAGCTCGGCTTCGATCAGCGTGCGCCAGCGGGCTAGCCCTACCTGGCAAGCGGCGCGCGCGATCAGCAGCTCGTATCGCTCTTCGGCCGGCAGAGCGTCGCGGTCGAGCGCCGCGGCCAGCAACATCTCGGCCAGCTCGCGCTTGCCAAAGCGGGCAAGCAGCCCTGCCAGATGCGCAAGATCCGCAGGCGCGGCGCGATTGTCCTGGGCAAAGGACTCGGCGATCTCCTCGACATCCGCCGCGCGGTCCAAGGCCAGCAGAATCTCGGCGCGCAGCATCTGCCGCGCGAAGCGATAGCCTGGCTCGACGTCGTCGGGCTCAAGCGAGCGATCGATGCACTCGAGCGCTTCGTCGCGCTTGCCCGCTTCCATGGCCCAATGCGCCAAGTGGGCCCAATCGTCGTGCGAACGTTCGGCGGCAGGCTGAGCGTTCAAGACTGCGTAGCGCTCGCCGGCGCTCAGGAAACCTGGTGTGCCGGCGGCGATCATCCGCGTTAGCCCCACGGCCGAACTGGCCGTGACGCGCGAGAGCACGTCGACCAGCGCCTCGCCACGCAGCGGTTCCCCCTGCTGTTCGCGGCACCAGGCCTTGAGGAACAGCGGGAGTGGCCGCTCGTGGTCGCCGGCCAGCAGAACATCGACGGCCGCGACGGCAGCTTCCCAATCGCGACGTTCGATCGCCGCCACGGTGTCGGTCAAATCGGCATCGCGCGGCATCGTCGCGGGGCGACGATCGAACCGCGTGAGCTTGCCGAGCGACGGCGCGTCGAACGGATCGCCGAGCTTCGGCACGTCGGCGCGATTCTCGCTGGCCAATAGCTCCCAACGGGCCTGCAGCTTACCGGCCGCGTCTTCCAACGTCACCTGATGCCATTGCGGTCCGGCTTTGGTCGCCTGGAAATCGGCGAACCGCAGCCGCTGGGCGAGGTGACCATCGACGTACGACTCCCAGGCGATCGGCAGCCCGTGCATGTCGCTGAAGGTGACTTCGAGATAGATCGCCGCCCCCTGTGCGGGGAAGGCGAAGCGCAGCTTCCGCTGGCGGTCGGCCCCGGCTTGGCCCGGTTGGTCGTCGGCCGGTGGCACGACCGTGACGTCGAACCGCGCGGCGAGCTCGGCGTTCGACCGATGGGGCAACCACGGCAGCCAACCGTCGATCGTGTCGCGGGCGGCCTGACCCCATACGCCCAACTCCACCAGATCGAAGCCGGGGTAAGCAACGGCCGCATCGTCGCCATCGATAATCAGCGTGCGATCGGCTTGCGCGAACTGCCGGCGACCCTTCGACACGGCGAGCGAGAATTGCTCGGCGGCCGGACCCTGCTCGGCACCTTTGATGGGTGTACGACGCCAGCTCAAGTTGCCCGACGTCAGCTCGCGGCGGATCGACAGGGCGGTCAACTCCTGGGGCTGCGGCGCAGGCAGTTCCGCGCTGCGGCGACCGACGTCGGCGCTGCGCAGCAGCCAACCACTCGAGAGCACGCCACCCGAGCCGGGGGCCATCTCCCAAGGGCGGGTGCCGAAAAGCTGTTCCCAGCGGCTGCGGCGCAATAGCGTCAGCAGCCGCGAGACCTCAGCGTGCACCGAGTCGGTTTGCGAAAAGATGAGCGCCAAGCGGACGCGCTCCGCGTCGATACTTCCCTGGCCGCCAACGTCCTCCCAGGTGGTGGGCGAGCAGTGTGTTGTGATCAGGTCGATCAGCGAATCGAAGTCGATCATCTGGTCGGGCTGTTCGACCAGCGGCCTCGGTTCGGCCAGGCGCATGCCAAAGCGGCCTTCGCCGATGGGGGGGAGCTTGCGCAATTTGGCCAGCAGCGACTCGATCTGATCGTGAACCTCCTCGGTGCCCGACACCACCAGGTCGAGCGTGGGGCGATAGAATTCGATCGCGCCTTGCCCTCCGACGTCCTCCCAGGTGGTTGGATAGATGGTCGAAGTGATAATCTCGATCGGAGAGTCGGCATCGACGACGTAACGAATGGGATTGGGCTGCACAGTCGCGGTGGGCGCCGCGCCCTGCGCGCCGGCTGCTTCGGCCGCTGGTTGTGCCCCGGCCGGTTTGTCGGCTTCAGTGTCGTCGGCCGTTGGTCCAGCGGGTTCTTGCACTCCACCAAAGGCGACCGATTGACCGCCTAGTGGTGCTGTGGAACTCGGCCCGAACATTGCCATGCCACCGATACCGCCACCCATGCCACCCATGCCGCCGGACATTCCGCCGGCAATACCCCCCATTCCCATGCCTCCCATTCCGTTGATGCCTGTCCCTCCCATGCCGCCGAACATGCCGGGCCCCAGGAAGCGATTGCGCAAGCCGTTGGGTCCGTCGCTGACGGGATACTCGCCCAGCACGCCAATGCCGGAATGCAGCCGGGTGTGGAGCCGGTTTTGGGCTTCTTCCTGGGTGGTGATGAGCATCGCGCCGTTGGCAAAGGCGTACGTCAAATCGTGCTCTTGCAGGAACCAGCGCAGGGCATCTCGGGCGGGCATCGCCTCGCGATGGATCGTAATGGGCGTGTCGGGGGCTATTCCGGATAAGTCGAGCGCCGCCTCGTCGACGACGACCGGGATATTCAGTTGCTGCGCCAGCGCCCAGGCGACGTCGACGAGCGGCGTTTCGGTGAAATCCACCGCGATCGGCTTCAGCAGCCGCTGGCGAATGCGCTCTTCTCTGGCCAACTGATGATCGGCATACGGATCGATCAACTGGTCGAAAGAGGCGACGCGATCGGAGAGCAACAGATCGGCCACCGGGTAGACCTCGGTCTGCAGGCGGTTCTGGGCCTCTTCGGTTGTCGTGATGATGAGCTGGCCGGGTTCGTCGACAAGCACCAGGTCTTGCGGCATCAGCAGATTGAAGACGAAATCGCGAAGCGAGAACTTGCCAAAGCCCATGAACCGCAGTGGCAAGTCGGGGACGATGCCAGCTTCGTCGAGCGCCGCCACGTCGAGGTCGACGTTGGCCTTCGTCAGGTCGCGCAGCAGGCGCACGAGCTGCGGCAAGGTGATTTCGGCCGACGGAAACGACACTTCCTGCAGCAGCGGCACGGCGTGAGGATGCCGCTCGAGAAACTCCGCCGGAAAGTGCCCCGCCACGGGGCGCGCCAGTTGCAGCTCGGCCGGATCGCGGTGGACCTCGGCGCCTCGATCGACCAGCACGCGATCGAAGCCGAGCATTTCCAAGGCGGCCTCGCGCAAGGCCACCTGCCGCGCCAGTTCGAGCAATTCGGCATATTCGAGAATCTCGGGCACCAGCGGCGAGCGGTGAATCCGCTCCAACTCCACGAGGGCTTGGCGCGTCTGCCCCTCGGCCAGCGCCAGCCTGGCGTTGGCGATTGCCCGCGCGACGAACGCCGGATCGCCCAACGGATCGGGCTGGGGAGCAGGGCGAACGCGGGCCAGCCAGTCGGCCGGCAGCGGAGCGGTGGCCACGGCTTCGGACGGCTGCCAATAGCGGCGCCGCTGCTGGCGGTCGATGTTCCAGCGCGCGTAGTCCTTTTCAGTCTCCAGCACCAGGAAAGCGGTGAGCGGCGAGAGCAACGTCCATTGCTGCGACAGGCCGATCATCTCTTGATCTAGCCAGCGATTGGTGAACTGCTGCTCCTGTTGGCGGCGTTGCAGATGGCCCAAACGCTCCTGGGCCCACAGACGACCGATGAACAGATCGTCCCCCTCGGCCGGAAGGGGCATTCGGAAGGTGTCGCTGCGCTCCGCTCCGTCGCGGCGCGTGGTGATTTCGATTCTGACTTCGTGAGTATCGACGCCCAGGCGCCCGAAGATCGGCAAGCCGCGCCCCTCGGACCAGCTCGCCGGGTAGAACAGGTCCCCGTCGTCGACACCGGCGACACTGAGCGAAATGATGCCGCGCGGACTGGGCAGGCCGGCCACGACCCAACGCAACAGTTCGAGACTGTCGGCCGCGCCGCCAGGCGCCGAGATCAACATGCCACCGGTCTGGCGAGCCAGTAGATCGAGATTGGCAAAGCCGCGGCTGTCGTCGCGCACGATCGCCGCCACGAAGTGCGCGCCGGCAGCGTTGATCCGCCCGGCGACCTTATCGGCCAGTTCGCCCGGCGCGATCTCGCCGTGAGTGTTGATGCCGTCGCCGACGTAGACGATCAGCCGCCGCCGATCGGTCATGGCGTCTGGCCCGTCGCCGGCCGGTCGATCGCCGGCTGGTTCGCCCGCGGCGACTTCAGGGACCTGGCCGACCATGCCACCGGCGGCCAACAACACTTCGACCAGGTCGCTGGCGCCGAGAAACACCTGCTGCTCGAATTCGGCGAGCACGTCGCGGGCGTCCGGCGTGCCCGGGGCCAGCCAGGAGTCGTCCAACGGGCGCAGCGCCACATCGGCGCAAGCCAGGCGGAAGCGATCGATCGGTCGCAGATTGCGCACCACGCTGCGGACCGCCTGCCGCACGCTTTCTTGCGGCGCGGTCGCGCCCGACGTGTCGGCGAGGATCAACACGTCGACCGGCGGCTCGGCGTCGGCCGGCCGCGGCTTGTCGAGCGGCGGCAGCGTCGCCAGAAAGTAGGTCGCGCTGCGCCCTGCCCAGGGATCTTGCCAGATCGGAACATCATCCGTGTTCTGATCGGGCGCCGCTTGTGGCCGCGGCGGCAGCGCCGGGGCCGCATACGTGCGCAGCGTCGGCTCCGCGGGAGCCGCGAGCGGGAACTCGATGTCGAGCGGTGCGGTGGGCTGGTAGTTCCGCCGCGCGAATTCGAACTTCACGGCGCCGTCCGCCTGGCTGGCGAACGTCAGCTCCGGCAGGGTGCGGCAGAGCAACTTGTCGGGTGTCGATACGCCGCGCACCGTGCCGGTGATGCGAAAATCCCAGATCGGTTCCAGATCCGAAAGCAGCGGCAGCTCGAACCGGCAGCGGCCGTCGACCGCCGCCAGCGGCAGCGTGAAATCGAGCAGGATTCGCTTGACGTCGTGCGGCAAAATCGGAAATACCCGCATGCGGAACAGGTTGTCGCCGAGTTGTTCGAGGATCGCCGGATCGCGCCGCCCACTGACAATGCGGTCGTAAACATCGGCGGCGCGGCGGCGGTCGATCAATTCCCCTTCGATCAAGTCGTTCGCGGTGACGTACATGGCGAAGCGGCTGACCGACGCCCCGCGCGGCAAATTGAAAACGAACGTCCCTTCGCGCGCGGCGTATTGCGGGTTGTAGAACGACTGGTCCAACTGCACGAGCGCGACCGGCGGGGCCAGCACCAGGTTGACGTGCGAGCGGGCGATATTGAGCCGCTCGGCACGCTCCGACTGCGGATCGTCGACCACCATTTGCCCCAACCCTGGCGTGGGCTGGGCCGCGGCGGTCCAGGCAGCGATTCGCTCGGCCTGTTGTTCGGCATGGTCGAGCGGCAGGTAGGTACGCGACTCTTTGCGCGGACCATAGCTGAAGGCGAAGCCGGGCGCGATCGCCTGGGCCTCGTGCGAGCCGGGGGCCAGGGCCGCGATCGGCGGTTGATCGTGCGCGGGGGCGCGCGTGACGATCGCCACGACGGTGTCGTCGTCGGTCAGCGAAACTTCGAGGGCCGAGCCGGCCGGGACCTCGATCGAGACCTCCGCGGCCTTGATCGAGCGCAGTGACGCGTTCGGCGTGGTTTCGAGGTACAGGCGGCCGCGGTTCAACACCGCAGTTCGATTGTCGGAGAGCGTGAACTGCGAGCCGGCGTCGGCCGTGAGCGTGGCGCCGGACCAGGCGATCGACGAGGGAGCGGTTTCGGGGACGCGCAGCAGCGACTTCGGGGGGCAGTCGTCGCCGCGATTCAGCCAGCGCCAGGAGCCAGCCGTTTGTTCGGCGACGAGCAGCGTACCTTGCCGCAGCTTGCTCGAAGCCGCCGCGTCGTCGGCTGCCGGCCGAATCGCGCCCGCCGGCTCGCTGGCCCTGGCCTTGGCGCCGAGACTCGTCAGTGGAACGACGCTCAACCCGGTCAGCAGCAGCGTGCCCAACAGACCGTATACGTTCGCCAGCGCGGCGATCAAAGCGCGCCTCATCTCAGCATCCCCCGTTGGGACTGACCGCAGAATAACTTCCCGATTCCTTGCCCCCTCACCCTGCCCTCTCCCGCGAGGGGAGAGGGGGTTATGGAGAAATTATTCTGCGGCCAGTCCTTGGCTTGGGCGCAGGTGCTGCCGGCCGGCGGCCAACAGATCCGCGCGATGGCGTAGTCCTGGCACGCGAGTCGCGGCGCTCGCACGTCGATCGCGATCCCACCGATTTCCCCCGCCGCGACGGTGGAGCAGCACCCGAGTGCGCGCCGGCGAGCTAGCGATCAACGTGCGGACGGTACTCCGCTGCCGGATAAGAAGGTTCTGTTCCAAAGCCGAGGCTACCGCCGGGCGACCGCCATGGCAAGAAAATTAAGATTCAGCCGCTACCAGAATTTAGTCCCCCTGGGCGAATCGATCAGTCGCTCTCCTGTCTTGGTCGTTGACCACACCCTGCCGAGGGCTGAAACTGCGATCCAGCGGAGTGTTTTAGGTCATTGAGACATCAAGGCACGTGCGGATGATCCAACTTGCCGAACTCCACTATCGCTACTCCCCTCAGTGCGATTGCGCAGCGGTTAAAGCGAGGGCGCAAGAGCTTCTGGAAAGCGAACTCGATTCGCCCGGACCGGGGAAGGCGGATAGAGGCTTTCTCATTATTCACAAGGAGCACGCCATCAGATTCTCCGATGGCGAAATCCCAGCTCAAACGGCAATTCTCGGCGCAGATCAGCCCCCTCGACTAGAAGCGTACGAGCAAGAACTTCAGCAGTCGTGGGCAACTCCACACGCTAAGGAGCTATTGCGCGATTGTCGCGACACTCGATTGGTGACCGAGATGATGACGCGATCGTTGCCGCCACAAGATCGCGTATCGCTCTTCCACGGTGTCTTGCGGGCCATGATCGAATTGACCAATCCAGATGCCATGGTCTGCAAACATTCGCAGCAAGTAGTCGAGCCAGCGGAATATCTGACGGCGTGCGACCGAGAGCCAATCCTCCGGCCAGGTTCGCTCAACGTGCGTTTTTTCAATATCTCGAACTCCGGCGGCGACATGATCATGGACACTCGCGGCCTGACGGAAGTCGGACTACACGACCTGCAATGCCATTTTCGCGATCTAGGTGCGACGGCGGTCGCTCGCCTCCTTTTTAACACTGCGGTTTACATCTTTGAGAATGGGCCTGTGATTGAGTCGGGCCATAGCGTGGCCGGGATCGAACCGGACTCAAAGTGGTTGTGCCAGTTCGAAAACTCGCTGCTGGAACCGAAGCGCGAGGTTCTCGACGTCAATCCCGGCGAGCCCTTCGCTGCCGGCAACAGGTAGGCCGTATGAGCCGGCTGATGCGGTTCCCTAGCGCCGTCGAACACGATCCGGCGATCGATGCCTGGCTCGGCGAGCGCGGCCCGCTGGGCATGATCGCGCGGCAGTGGTTCGACGTCCTGCGCGGCTGCGGCGACGACGTGCGAGAACTGCTGCACGACGGGCACCCGACCGCCTGCGTCGGCGATGCGGCCTTTGGCTACGTCAACGTCTTCACGGCGCACGTCAACGTCGGGTTCTTTCGCGGCGCCGAGATCGCCGACCCCGCACGGCTGTTGACAGGGACCGGCAAGTTCATGCGGCACGTCAAGCTGCGGCCCGAAAGTGATGTCGACGCCACGGCGCTGACCGAACTGATCACCACGGCGTATCGCGATATCAAGACGCGGCTTGAAATGCGGTGATGGGAGCGGGCTCTAGCGGCGAGCGGTTAACAGCGAATGCCAGGAGGACAGGTACATGTTTTCGGCCGACGTGGTTTGGTACGCAGTAACGTTGGTGAGCCGAAAAATGTACCAGTCCCCGACTTTGCGGTGCTGTCAGCCCGACCGGTCACGGTCTATGCTGAACACTCGGGCGTGTGGGGATTCTGAAATCGCTGGTTCCGCTGGCATCGCATGTCGTCGCGGCAAACTTGTCTGGTCGTCAGCGTCGCGCTGGTCGCCGCTACGTTTGTCGCCTATGCGCCGGTGTGGCGCAACGATTTTGTCAACATCGACGACGGCGTCTACATCTGGCAGAACCCCCACGTGCAGCAAGGCTTCACGCGGCAGGCGGTGCGCTGGGCGTTCGACCTGAGCTTTCGCGACGATTGGCGCCCGTACGAAGCCAACTGGCATCCGCTGACCTGGCTGTCGCACATGCTCGACTGCCAGTTGTTCGGCGCCGCGCAGCGGGGCGCCAGCCCGCGCGGGCATCACGCGATGAACGTGCTGTTGCACGCCACGAGCGCGGTCTGCTTGTTCTGGGCATTGGTGCGACTGACGCGCGGGTTGTCGCCACCGCCGGCCTTGCGGCACCTGGCGCCGCGGGCCACAACCGAAGCGGTCGCTAAAACGACGAAAAGATCGCGCCGCCAGGAGCACCGCAAAGGCGAAGCGAAATCGCCGCGCGACGCCGCCGCGCCGCCCCCGCCGGCCGATGCCAACGTGTGGGCCAGCGCCCTCGTGGCGGCGCTGTTTGCCTTGCATCCGCTGCACGTCGAGTCGGTCGCCTGGGCCGCGGAACGCAAGGAAGTCCTCTGCGGGCTCTTTTGGTGGCTGACCTTGTTGGTCTATGCCGGCTGGGCGCGGCGGCCGACGTTGGCCCAATACCTGTTGGCGATCTGTTTGTTTGCGCTGGGGCTGATGTCCAAACCGATGATCGTGATGCTCCCCGCGGTGCTGCTATTGTTGGATTATTGGCCGTTGGGGCGATTGACGGCCAGCGGCGTCGGCAGCCAGGCGAAGTTCTCGTTACCGGCGGCGGTTCGCTGCGTGGTGGAGAAGTGGCCTTTCTATTTGCTGTCGCTCGGCTCGGCGTACATCACGTATCACGTCCAGCAACATGGCGGCACGACCAAGACGCTCGAGCCGACGACGCTACCGGTGCGGCTGGCCAACGCCGCGCTGTCGACAACCGCTTATTTGCGGCAAACCTTCTGGCCGACGGGGCTGGCGGTTTTTTATCCGCATCCGTACGCCGAGATCGAAGTGCAAGGCTGGGGAGCGCCGGGCGTGCTGGTGTCGGTCGTGGCGATCGTCGCCGTGACCGTGGCGGCGCTGCTGTTGTGGCGGCGCTGGCCTTGGCTGTTCACCGGCTGGTTCTGGTACCTGGCGACGCTCGTACCGGTGATCGGCATCGTGCAAGTGGGGCGGCAAGCGCGCGCCGATCGCTACACGTATATTCCGCTGGTCGGCATCTTCATCGCGCTGGCGTGGGGCGCCGCGGCGCTGGTCGCCTGGCTCGAGCGCCGCGCGACGCCGGATGCGGACAATCGCGATATGGCGCGGCGGCCGCTGGTCGTTACGTCCGCCGTCGTCGCCGCGCTCGTGCTAGTCGCTTGCCTGGCGCTTACCTGGCGACAAGTCGGCGTGTGGCGCGACGATCTGACACTCTTCGACCATGCCCTGGCGGTGACCGCTCGTAACGAAACCGCCGAGATGAACTACGGCACCGCGCTGTTGTATGCCGGCAAGCCAGCCGAGGCGGTGCCACACCTCGCGCAGGCGGTCGAGTTGCGCCCCGATCACGCCGAAGGCTGGCGAAACTACGGGGCAAGTCTGGCGCTGTCGGGCAACGTCGCCGAGGGGATCGCCAAGCTGCGGCGCGCCGTGGAAATCGAACCGAAGTTCGCGCTGGCCGCCCGCGACCTGGCCAAGATTCTGGCCACGACTTACGACGACAGCACGCGCAACGGTGCCGAAGCGCTCCGCTGGGCCCGGCATGCCGACGCGCTATTCGATCATCAAGATGTCGAAACCCTCGGCGTGCTGGCGATGGCGCAAGCCGAAAGCGGCGATCTCGTCGCGGCCCAGAAGACCGCGCTATACGCCGCGCAGTTGGCCCAACGCTCGGGCCGGGCGGACGAGTACCACCAGTTGCAGGCGCAAGCGATGCTGTATCGCTCCGGCCAACCGCTGCGGCTCCGCTGGGGCCCGAAGTAGCGGACAGCGCCCGAGCAATCGCGGCGTTCTCAGGCATTCCGCCGCAGGACGAGAATCGTCAAGTCGTCGGCCGGGCTCTCGCCGACATAGTGGGCTTCGACGCTGCGGGCGACCGCCTGCACCAGTTCGTCGATGGGGGCGGCCGCGTGCTCGATCACCAGTTCTTCGAGCCGTTGGCGGCCGAATTGTTCGTCGCGGTCGTTCATCGCTTCGACAATGCCGTCGGTACAGAGCACGACGATGTCGCCGGCCGCCACGGGAAGCGTTTTCTCGGCGTCGAAGGCCGGTTCGTCGAGCACGCCCAGCGGCATTGCGCCGGCTTCGAGCGTGATGAAGTCCCGTGGCGCGGCGCGATATAGCAGGGCCGGCGCATGCCCGGCATTGGCCAGTTCGAGCGTATGCTCTTCGGGATGCACGGCCGCCAGGGCGAGGGTAATGAAGCGGCCATTCTGCAGGTCCGGCGCCAGGGCTCGCGCTAATAGCTCGAGCAGCACGCGGGGCGAAGCGTATTCGAGCGTCAGCGCGCGCAGCGCCGCCCGGACCGAAGCCATGATCAAGCTCGGGCCGAGCCCATGACCGCTGACGTCGGCGATGACCAGCCCCAACCGCCCGTCGCGCAGGCGGAGCACGTCGCAATAATCGCCGCCGATCGCCTGGTTGGGCAGCCACCAGACGGCCAACTCGTAGCCTGGCACTTCGGGCAGCCGCGACGGCATAAAACCGCGCTGCACGTCGCGGGCCACGCCGAGCGAGGCTTCGATGCGATTGCGGATGTTCAGTTCGTCGATGAGCCGGGCGCGATCGAGGGCCGTGGCCGCGTGCCGGCAGAAAGCCTCGAGCATGTGTTCGTCGAACTCGTCGAACGAGCCCTGACGGCGATTGAAAACTTCGAGCACGCCGAGCAGGCGATCGTCGTCTGCCGACAGCAGCGGAGCGGCGAGGATATTGCGGGTGTGATAGCCGGTTTGCCGATCGACGTTGGGGTTCCAGCGCAGGTCGTCGGCCGGATGCGGGACGTTGGCCAATTGCCGCGTCAGGGCGACGTGCCCCGAGATGCCGTGCCCCAGGCGTTGACGCACTTCGGCGATCTCCAACTCGGTGACGACGCGCGTGAACAGCTCCTGGCGCTTGGGGTCGAACTGGTACAAGCTGGCGCGGTCGCAGTCGAGCGCGTCGCAGGCGGCGTGCGTGATCCGTTCGAGAATCTGCTCGATCTCGATATCCGAGGCCAATTGCCGGGTGAGCTGTAGCAGTTTTTCGAGATTAGTCAGCCGGCGCTGCAGCTCGGCGGGAGATTGCAACGGATCGAGGCCGGAATCGAGCGTAGACATAGAACAGTCAGTTTAATCGGCTGGCGCAGCAGCTAAAAGCTGAGTCGGGCTCCAGGCGTTTTCGGCGCGCGGGCGATGTCGCGCTGGCGACCGCTCGGCCGCCGGGCAGAACGGTCCCATTCGCGGGTTTCGGCCTGCCGCGCTACGGCGCCGATCGACGTCGCACGGCACAGTCGTCAAACGTGGCACGCTCCGCCTAGGCAGTTCAGCTTGAGAAATTACGAAAAAATCCGCTATATTTGCCCGAAGCGAGACCGTGCAGCGCGTCTCGCGCCGGCCAGGGCCGCAGCGGGCAGTTGGTGCCCAAAGCGCATCGCGCGCAACTAAAACGATCAACGACGAGCGCGCAACGAAAACACAATTGCAAGGCGTGGCCCGAAGGGGCGGCCTGCCGTAACTATCTGACGTCGGGAGAAAGCACGTATGGCGACTGCATGCATTTCTTATGTGGAACAGGTTGGCGAAACGGCGGGGCTCGTCTGGAGCTACCTCGATGCGCACGGACCGCAGACGCTGACCAAGCTCGTGCGCTCGGTCGATGCCCATCGCGACCTGGTGCTGCAAGCCGTGGGCTGGTTGGCGCGCGAAGAGAAGCTCTGGATCGACGAGAGCGGCCGCACCAAGACCGTTCATCTGCGATAGCCACACCGGTGGCGGAAAGAACCTGTAGCGGGGGTCACCCGGCGTTCGCGGTCGGCCTCTGGCCTTGGGCGAGTTTCATTTGCTGCCGAGGGTGCGACGAGCGGCTTTGGTGAAATCCGCACGAGCCGTTACGGCGGCGCGCGGCGATGGTTGCCGCCCGGCGGTGCAAATATAATCGCCCCTATGAAGGGGGACGCCGCTCAAATCGATCAGGTCCCGCGGCGGTCGCAGCACACCGCGACCACCAACGCCCCGCCGCGCGGCAGTAGCTGGCGGCGGCGCGGCAAGTTCTTTTTGTTTGCCTGCACGCCGGCCCTGTTGTTGGTGCTGCTGGCCGAAGTTGGTCTGCGGCTGGTCGGCGCCGCCGTCCCCAGCTTGCAGACGATTCCGCTCCCCGAGCAGTTGGCCGGCGTCATGCGGCCCGACGACGAGCTGTTCTGGTCGCTGCAGCCGGACTTCCACGGCGTGTTCCTCGATCAGCCGGTCAACACGAACTCGCTGGGGCTGCGCTCGCCGCCGCTCGGCCCCAAGGCGCCGGGCACGGTGCGCATCCTCTCGTTGGGCGAAAGCACCACCTTCGGAGCCGGCGTGGCCGACGACGAGACCTACGCCAGCGTGCTCCAGCGCGAGCTGCAAACAGCCGACCCGGCGCATCGCTATGAAGTGATCAACGCCGGCGTGTCGGCCTATTCGTCGTTTCAAAGCCTGCTGTATCTAAAGCGGCGTGGCTTGGCGCTCGAGCCCGACATTGTCCTTTTCTATCACG
The DNA here is from genome assembly GCA_050184475.1 of Pirellulales bacterium. Classification (GTDB taxonomy): domain Bacteria; phylum Planctomycetota; class Planctomycetia; order Pirellulales; family JAEUIK01; genus JAIESQ01. Next base: position 21,369 of record JBFXAH010000009.1, read on the forward strand.
AGTTCAACGACTATCTGCCGACGTCGTTTCGCGAAGGCGCGACCAGCGAGGTCGACGTCGCCCAAACCGATCGCCAGCGCTACCAGTCGGCGCAAGACACCTGGCGGCGCCGGCTCTGGAAGTACTCGGCGATCTATCGGTTCGTGAGCTTCTACGCCGCCGGCCAACAGATCGAGCAACTGCAGACGCACGACCTGACGGTGCCGTGGGCGCAGATCGGCATGCCCGATCATTCGTTCACGCCGCGGCCGCGCGTCGTCACCGAGCTCGGCGACGAGGGGCGCGACGCCATGCTCAACGAGCGCGCGCTGCCGACGCGGGTGTCGCCCGACGAGCGCCGCGAGAATCTCGCCGAGCTCGTCGAGGTTTGTCGGGCCCACGACATTCGGCTCGTGATCATCCATCCGTCGTATCGCGACACTCAGCCGCACGAGTGCGTGCTGACCGAGTTTTGCCGCACGGAGCAGGTGCCGATGTTCGAAGCGTACGACTGCCTGCATCCGCCCAATGCCTCGCCTGGCGCGCTCTACTGGGATATCGTCCATCCCACGCGCGAGGGGCACGCCGCGCTCGGCGCGGCCCTGGCGCGGTTTCTCCTCGACAACCAGCTCGTGCCGGGAAAGCGTTCATGATCCGCGCAAAGCGCTCGAGCGGCGCCGCCGTGAGCGAGGGCCGCAGCGCGCTCGGGCTGTCGCTGCTGCTCGTGCTGGTGACGCTGGCGGTCTTCGCCGCGACGGCGCGACACGAGTTCATCAACTTCGACGACTCGTACGTGACCGCCACGCCGCAGGTGCGCGAGGGGTTCTCGCTCGACGGATTGCGCTGGGCCTGGACCACAACGCTCGGCGGAAGCTGGCAGCCGCTCACCTGGATGTCGCACCAGCTCGACTGCCAGCTCTACGGCGTCGAACGCGCCGGGGGGCATCACCTCACCAACGTCTTGCTGCACACGGCCAGCGCGGTGATGCTGTTCTTGTTGCTGCTGCGTCTGACCGGCTCGACGTGGGCGAGCTTCGGCGCCGCGGCCCTGTTCGCCTGGCATCCGCTGCACGTGGAGTCGGTCGCCTGGGTATTCGAGCGCAAGGACGTGCTCTGCGGCTTGCTTTCGATCGTGACGATCTGGGCGTACGCTTCGTCTCTTCGGCGGCCGACGGTGCTGCGGCGCTGGTTGTTGGTCCCCGGAGTCTTCGCGCTGGCGCTGTTGTCGAAACCGATGGCCGTCACCTTGCCGGCCCTGCTGATGCTGTTGGATTACTGGCCTCTGGGTCGCTACGACAACTCGTCGGCGTCGCGCGGCGAAGCGGCCCGCCGCGCCGCGAAACTGTTCGCCGAGAAATGGCCCCTCTGGACGCTGGCCCTGATCGCCGCGCTGGTCACCTTCTGGACGCAACGCGCCGAAGGAGCGATGACCGCCGGCGAAAGCTATCCGCTGACAGTTCGCCTGGAAAATGGCGTGGTCTCCATCGGCGACTACCTGCGGCAAGCGATCTGGCCGACGCGGTTGGCGATCTTCTATCCACATCCTGGGGCGAATCTCCCGCTTTGGAAGGTGCTGGTCGCTGGACTGGTGCTGATCGCGATCAGCGTGGTGGCCATCGGGCAGCGGCGGCGCCGCCCGTATCTACTCGTCGGCTGGTTGTGGTTTCTGGTGACGCTCTTGCCGGTGCTGGGCATCGTGCAGGTCGGCGAACAGGCCCGCGCCGATCGCTACACCTATCTGGCGTTGGTCGGGCTGGCGATGATGGTCTTCTGGACCCTGGGCGACTTGGTTTCGCACGCGCCGCGCTGGCGGCGCGCCGTCGCGGGGGCGTCGGCCCTCTGGCTCGCCGCGCTGGCGGTCGTAGCGCACGTGCAGTGCGGCTACTGGCGCAATTCCGAGGTGTTGTTCGCTCACGCGCTGGCGGTCACCACCGACAATCATGTCGCGCACACGAATCTGGGCATCGCCCTGCAGGCGAAAGGAGACGACGCATCCGCCCTCGATCACTATCGCACGGCGCTGCGCATCAAGCCGAGCGCCGGCGCGATCCACAACGTGGCCGTCGTACTCGAGAAGCAGAACCGCTGGCGCGACGTGCAAAGCTTGTATACGAGCTATCTGGCCAAACATCGCGACGCCAAGGTGCATCTCGACTGGGGGACCTTGCTGGCCGAACATGGCGACACGCCAGCCGCGATCGAACAGCTCGCCACGGCCGCGCGGCTCGATCCGGCGTTGGCCAGCGCCCACGCCCACTTGGGCGAGCTCTATCTGCAGCAGAATCGCGCCGAGGAGAGCATCCCGCATTTGCGGGCCGCCACGCGCTTGCGGCCGCGCGATCCGTCGACCTGGCTGGCGCTGGCCCGCGGCTATCTCGCCGTGGGCAATCCGGACGAAGCCGAGCGGTTGTGCCATCACGCGCGGCAGCTTGCGCCCGACGCGCCGGGCCCCTATCAGTTCATGGGCGCGCTGTTCATGGGGCGCGGCCAGTTGCGCGAAGCGATCGAGTGCTTCGCTCAAGCGCAGGCGATCGCGCCGAATGACGTGGAGATTCACCGCTCGCTCGGCGTGGCCTTGGTGACGGTCGGCGATCTCGCGCAGGCCGAGCGGCAGTTTCAGGCGATTCTGGTTGTCGAGCCGCAGAATGCCGATGCGCTTTACAACCTGGGGGCGGTACGAGTGCGGCAAGGGCGCGCGAGCGAAGCGGTGCCGTTGTTTCGCGGGGCGCTGGCGGCGCGGCCTGCGTTCTTCGCCGCGCAAACGTCGCTGGCCTCGATCCTGGCCGAGGCAGGTGAAACCGCCGAGGCGATCGCCCTGTTTCGCGAAGCGCTCAAGCTCGAACCCAAAAACGCGCTGGTGCACTTCGCGTTGGCCCAAGCGCTCATCCGCGCAGGCGACAACTCGGCGGCGGCCGAACATTTGCGCGAGGCGCTACGCATCGACCCCTCGCTGCGGGCCGCCGAAGAACAACTGGAGCAATTGCCGGCCGGAAACACAGCCCCTTGATCGACTCGCGACGCGTTCGCCGAATCGCTGGAAGCCGTTTCCAAACGCGGCCGGGGCTCGACGTTAAAAAGTGTTCTGATGACTGAATTGCCGCGCTCGACGTTTTTGACCTGCCCGGCCGACGCTTTCGGCAAGCCGGTCTGCCGATTGGGGCTGGCCTCGCGCGGTTCCGGGGCCGTTGCGCCCGACGACGTGCTCGAGGCGATCGCCCAAGGCGTCAATTTCCTCAATTGGCCGGGCCAGGCCGACGGGCCGCTCTGTCGCGACGGGCTGCAGGCGGCGGTGGCCGGCCTCGACGACGCGGCCCGCGAGCCCTTGGTGTTGTGCGTGCAGTTTGGCGCCCGCACAGTCGCCGACGCCCGCGACGAACTGCAGGCGATTCTCGCCGAACTGCGCACCGACTACATCGACGTGCTGACGCTGTACTACGTCGAGCATGCCGAGGAGTGGAATGCCCTGGCCGCACCCGGCGGCGTGTTGGAATATCTCGAAGCGGCCCGCCGCGACGGCGTGGTGCGGCAGATCGGCCTGACGAGCCATCAGCGGCAACTGGCCGCGCGGATCGCCGAAACTGGCCGCATCGATGCCCTGATGTTGCGATACAACGCGGCCCATCGCGGTGTCGAGCGCGACATCTTTCCCGTAGTCGAGGCGCGCGGCTTGCCGTTGATTGCCTACACGGCGCTGCGGTGGGGTGCCCTGCTGCAGCCGACGCCCGACGATCCGCCCGCTTGGACGCCGCCGCCGGTGGTCGACTGGTATCGCTTCGCACTGCAAGCGGCGTCGGTGTCGGTCGTGCTGGCGGCTCCGGCCAGTCGCCATGAGCTCGACGAGGATTTGCGCGTGCTCGACGTCGCCGGGCCGATGGACGACGAGCGCTATCGGGCCCTGGCCGAGCATGGCCAACGCGTGCGCCGCCACGCCGGGCGGTTTCCTTAATTTCGCTCGCATCCGCCGGCCGTGGCCCACTCGACGAAAACCGGTCTTGGCCGAAATCGGCCGCTGCGCGACAATTCCGCTCGCCGGCCAGCAGGCAACACCTGCTAGTTGCGCGGAGGTCAGGCCATGTTCCGCTTGCGATCGCTCGTCGACTGGACCGCCTATGTCGTGGTCCGCACCGGCATTTGTGTCTTGCAGGCCTTGCGCATCGAGTCCTGCCAGCAAGTCGCCCGCCTGCTGGCGTGGCTGATGGCCGACGTGGCGCGGGTGCGGCGCCGCGTGGTCGACGAGAACCTCGCGCAAGCGTTTCCGCAGTACTCGCCCGAAAAGCGCCGCCAGGTGGCTCGCCAGATGTGGGAACACCTGTTCTTGATGGTGGCCGAAATCGCCCACCTGCCGCGCAAAGTTCACGATTCGAACTGGCGCGAGTATATCCACATGATCGACGGCGACGTCGTCGCGCGGCTCTGCTTGACCGATCGCCCCCGCATGCTGGTGACCGCGCACTTCGGCAACTTCGAGTTGTTGGGCTTTGTCTTCGGGTTGCTGGGGTTTCCGTCGTACGCGATCGCGCGACCGCTCGATAATCCGTATCTCGATCGCTTCGTGACGAAGTTCCGCGGCATGACCGGCCAGTTCATGATCCCCAAAAAAGGGGGCTACGACCAGATATTGCAGGTGCTGGCCAGCGGCAACACGCTGGGGTTTCTGGCCGACCAGCACGCCGGGAGCAAAGGGTGCTGGGTCGATTTTTTCGGCCGGCCCGCTTCGACTCACAAGGCGATCGCACTGCTGGCGCTCGAGCACCAGGCGACCGTGCTGGTCGGGGCGGCCCGCCGCAGGGGGCGGCCATTGCACTACGAGTTCCGGCTCGAAGGGCATCTCGATGCCCGCGAGGATCTGCCCGAAACGGCCGGCGTGCGACCGCTGACCGAGTGGTACACGGCCCAGTTGGAGCGGATGATCCGCCGTTCGCCGGAGCAGTACTGGTGGCTGCATCGCCGCTGGCGCACACCGCCAGTGCGCGCCGCGAAAAAGAAACGGCAAGCTGCCTGAAAGCAGCCGAAAGTAGACTCAGGCGAATGGTCGCGGCCTGCGGCCGCATTATAATCGTGGCGACAGCCCACCTGCGATCGGCCGGCCAGTTCCCCCCCTCGCGGCTCGGAGCGACGGGCGCGGTGCCAGGGTGCAACACGACAACTGGCCAGCGCCCGAGAAAGTACGCGAAACCAAGCGATGAGCAACTGGGTGCGAGTGGCTCGGCTGACCGATTGCCCCAGGGGCACGGGGCGCGAAGTGTTGGCGGCCGACCGTGTCGTGGCCCTGTTCAATTGCGACGGCACGCTGTATGCACTGGATGGAGTTTGCCCTCACCAGGGTGGACCGTTGGGGGAAGGTGAATTGTGCGGAACGACGGTAACGTGCCCCTGGCACGGTTGGCAGTTCGATGTGCGCACCGGTCAGCACCGCACGAGCCAGTCGGTTCGGCAGCCAACGTTCGACGTAAAGATCGAAGGGGATGAAATCTGGGTCGACGTCGGCCCGTAGCCGGCGCTCGCCAAGAAAGCTCAGCAGATGTCCGGGCCACGATCCGAAACATCGCCTGCCGCCGCGGAGCCTTCGGCGCGGAGCATCCGCTATCGCACGTTCCGCAACGAGGATCCGCCCCAACTTGCGGAAATCTGGCGCTCCCGCGCGCGCGAGCGGGGGCTGATGCATCCGATGTCGGCCGAGCTGTTCGAGCGGCTCGTGCTGGCCAAGCCCTACTTCGACAAAGAGGGGCTGATCGTCGCGCTCGATCGCGACGTGGCCGTTGGCTTCGCGCACGGCGCGTTCGGCCCCACCGAGGACGAAGGAGGGTTATCGACGCACTTTGGCGTCACCGCCATGTTGATGGTGCGCCCCGATTATCGTCGCCTGGGGATCGGCCGTCAGTTGCTGTCGCGGAGTGAAGCGTACCTGTTCCAGCATGGCGCGCAAGTCTTGTACGGTGGTGGCATCTACCCGCTCAACGCGTTCTACCTGGGGCTCTACGGCGGCAGCGAACTGCCGGGCGTGCTCGATTCCGACGTCGAAGCGCAACGGCTCTACCACGCGGCGGGGTACGACGAGATCGATCACTGCCTGGTGCTGCACCGCGAGTTGAAGGCTTTTCGGCCGCTGATCAGCCGCGAGCAGTTGACTGTGCGCCGCGAAACGACGCTTCGCGAAACGGCCGATCCTGCCTCGCACACCTGGTGGGAAGCCTGCACCCTGGGGACTTTCGAACGGACGCGGCACGAGTTGGTCTCCAACGCCACGCAAGAAGTGCTGGCCGGCGCCACGACCTGGAACATGGAGCCGTTGTCGGCCAGTTGGGGGGTGCGCACCGTCGGCCTGATCGACGTGGCGGTTCATCCCGAACATCGTCGCCGCGGCCTGGCGACCTTTCTCTTGGGCGAAGTCTTTCGCCGGCTGCAGCAATCGGGCGTGGCGCTGGTGGAAACGCAGACCATGCAGCGCGAACATAGCGCGGCCGTGTCGTTGTACGAGCGGCTGGGCTTCCAGCAGGTCGACCGCGGTTCGGTGTTCCGCAAGCAGTAGTCGCGCTGAGGCCGGTCGCGGTTGCCATCGCCATAACGCGCGGTTTCGCGCTCGGCGATTTTATTGTGTCCCGACTGGCACGCGGTGCGGACCTGGCAGACGATCTCCCCGGCTAGAAGGCGACTTCTACCCGGGCGACTAGCCCGTCGAACGTCATCGTGGTGAGATTCGTGGTCGCCGGCAAGAAGGCCGGGGCCGGCAACACCGACTCGTTGTGGACCGACTGGATCCAGCCGGGTGTCGTCACCGAGTTGAACCACGCCGAGATCAGGTAACCGCCGTACAACCGCACGAAGCTGCGCGGGCTGATCCAGGACAATCCGAGCTCGAGATCGAGCACCGGCACGATCCGATTATCGGTCGCGCTGGTGCTGACTTCCAGACCGTTGAACTGGTTGGTCTGCGTGTACGACGACTGGAACTTGCCGACCAGGAACCGCGACATGCCGCGGCCGTAGACACAGAAGCCGTAGCATTTCCAGATGCGCTGCTCCCCTTCGAGCCCGAGCTGCAGGCCGCCGCCGTTGAAGTCGACGTTCGTGTTGACGTTGGTCTGACCGTTGGGGGGCGCAAAGGGATAGTTGGCGCCGAACTGCTGTTCGAGCCGGGCGTACGCACCGCCGGCAAACACCCCTAGCCAGGCCCGCTCGGTGTTGACCAGCAAGGTTTCGTAGCTGCCGTCGCCGATCTGCAAGTTGAAGTTGTAGAACGCGGTCGTGGGGTCGGCTTGAAAGCCGGCGTTGAACGTTCCGGGATAGGCCGTGAGCGGGTCGATCACGGTGCCGGGCGTCGGCGCCAGGCCGTCGTTTGTCGTGGTTTGCAGCCAGGTGTAGTTGGCCATGATCCGGGAGCAAGGCGCGACGATCAACGCGCCACCGACACGAAAGCCAGGGCTGTAGTCGGGGTTGATGGTGCCGGTCGGTCCTTGCGGAACGGTGCCGAAAAATCCGATCCCGTCGGCCGGCACCGCGAACGGAACGCCTACGCCGCGCGGCGAAAGATACAAAAAGTCGCCATACAGCGAGACGCCGAACCGTGGGCCGCAATGGGCCAGGCAGCCGGGCTGTCCCCAGGCTGCGGGGGCGAAAAACGCGCCGCCGCCAGGGGGCGGAGGTCCATACGCTCCCGGGGGAGGTCCGTACCCCACCGAGGTTTCGCCCATGATGAACCTCGGCACCGGGTAGTTCGAGACCGCGGGGGGCGCCACCGATTCGGTCTGCGGCGTGGTGAAAATCGGCTCGCCGAGGTGGACCGATTGCGGCTCGGAGAGCGAAGCGTACGGGTCGTCTTCGTACGCCGGCAGTTCGCCGGGCAACTGCGCTACGCGCCGCCGCAGATAGCCGCGGTCGGCGGCGCCGGTCGAGTAACGGCTCGACGAATAGCGATCTCGCTCGAGCTCGCGCGCGGAGCGCGAACTGGCCGATGGGCGACGTGTATCTCGATCGTCGTAGCGATCGCGGTCATAAGCCGATCGCTGGGACCGATCTTCGTCCGACGCACGCCAGCGACGATCGTCGCCGCTGTCGCGCTGGCGGCGCTCGTCGCGGTCGCTGGCCGCGCGGCGATCCTCATCGGCGGACTCACGTATCGAGCCGGCGCGCATGTCGCGCAGCTTGTCGCGAAAGTCGTCGCTGGGGCCCAACTCGGTTGCTTTGCTCCAGCCGGTTGCCGTCCCCAGCAGCATTAGCGCGCACAGCGCGGCCGCATGACGAATCATCATGGTCGTTGGCTTCAAAAATGACTGAAAAGATTGCGAGAAGACGTCAGCGAAAAGAACGATCAAATCAAAATGAAGAGCGAATGCCGTAACAGAGGGGGCGCGGACTATAAGAAGGACCACGCCAGCGGGCAAGTGCAGTTTCGAGCTGGGAGATCTGCGGCTGGCATAAGCCGTCGTTTGCCGAGCGTGATTCTCGCGAGCGTGCTAGCAATTCGTGCGAAAGGGCCAGCCATTGGTCATAACGCGTTCTTGCCAGCAACGTGCAGCGCCGGTAAGCAGTTTTCGTGGCATGGCCAGCGTGGCGAGTTTTTTGGTGGGCCCAAGGCCCATGCCATGAACCAATCGGCGCCGCTAGCTGACTGGCATCGATACCGCTAACAAGCCGACCATCAACGGCGCGCGTAGACGCAGGCAGCTTGGATATACTCGAACGGGTAGCGCTCCGGCTCGACGCGCAAGCGCTCGCGAGCCCGGTCGTAGATCGAGGCCACCACGTCGACACTCTCCGCCGATGGCAGGCCCGCCCGCAAGACCGGCTCGCTAAACGCCTGCAGAAAGCCGACAAACGCCTCGGCATAGATCGCGCGATCGCCGGTCCGCCGGAACTCGTCGACAAACGGCGTTGCCACGTAGACGATCTCGGCCCGTTCGACCGCGAGCCGCTCGGCCAGGTGAGGGACGCCAGCCAGCGGATCGACCATCTCGTCGAGTCGCCGAAAGTAGACCGGCATCACGAAGTCGCGATAAGCCTGCTCGTCCAGCAAGCCCCGGCGCACCATGTCGACGCAAGAGTCGTGCAGCAGGTCGTACAAACCTTCGGAGGTGCTGTGGCCCGCGTCGCGTGCGGGGACACACACCAGGAGTTTTCCGCCCGGCACGAGCTCGTCGGCCCGCGCCGCCAGAAAACGCAACAAGTCGGAGCGTGCCTGCTCGGCGAACGCCGCCACCGCGGCGGCCGACACCTGCACGTCGGCGCGATGCGGCGTCGGGCCGGGATAGATGACGAAGTCGGGGACGGGCGCTGGCGGCAACTGGTCGAGCCAGACCAACGAGTTGAACGACAGGCCAAACTGCAAGCTGTGCCGAGGCAACAGCGGACCATAGAACGATCCCGCCACGGCGGCGTGATACAGCCCCGGCTTCTGCGCCGGCAACAGTTCTTGGCGCGCGAGGTTGTCGAACAAGCGATTGAAATTGTTGCTGGGCAGATCGTTGAAGGTCGCCCACAACCGATCGCCCTGCCCGAGCGCCGCCAGCGCCCGTCGCACGTGCGCCACGATCCGTAGTGAGTTGGCTCCTTCCGAGCAACCGAAGTCGGCCATCGCGAAAGGACGATCGGCCGCCTGCGCCGGAATTCCAGGCAACAACGCGTCGATCCAACCGAAGACCGCTTCGATCGACGCCCGTTGGCCGCTCGAATGTTGATCGTAATAACCACCGGCGCGCATTCCCGGCAAACTAGGCATCGCGTCCCTCGTTGTTCATGGCGTCGCATCGCGGAGTACGACGCGGGCAAATCTAGCTCACGCGCTGCCCGGCCGACAAATCCGCCGTTTGCTTCTCCCCCGCGCGACGAGCACAATCGTGCCATTCATCTTGTTCGCCGATACATTGGCCGATGTCTATCCGGAGAAAGCTGCGTGGCAAATACCGCGTCCGAGCCGGCAGAGCGAAACCTCGAACTGGTGCACAACCTGCTGTTACCAACGTTGTTCTTCGCGGCGCTGGGGGGGATGAGTTGGGCCGTGCGCGGCTGTGCAGGCTTCGGCGGCTCGGCCGGTTGCATCTTCGCCGGCGTGTTGTGGGGGACCGCCTGGTGGTTTGCCGCCCGCCATCGGGCAACAGCCAGTGATGCCGACTGGGCCTGGCCCGCGCGGCGTTATACGTCGGGCTGGATCGTCCTGGCGCTGACCGTCGGCATCGGGCTCTCTGGCGCCCGCGGCTGGATGCAGTGGTCGAGCTTCTTCGAGGGGAAGCTGCAGACCGACTACGCCGCCGGCGAATATGTGCCGATTTCGCGGACCTACGGCTTCGTCTGGCTGTTCATCGCCGGCATGCCCTGGGCGGGGATCGGCGCCTGCATGCTCGCCTGGTGCAGCCCGCTGCGCACCACGCGCGCCTGGCACTGGGGGCTGCGGATCGCCTGCGGTCTCGGCGTGGCCGCGCTGGGCCTGGTGCTCTTCAAGAACTTTCCGCAGTTCTTCATGCCCCTCTACGAAGAGCACCTCGACCGCTACCAGGACCTGGCGAACAACCCGAATCTGCGCCGGCTGACCAATGACAACCGCAACGCCATCATGCACCTGGGGCTGTACCTCGGCTTTCTGCTGTACGAGGTTGGCCGCCGCGATTGGAAGAACGTGGTGTTGATCGCCACGGTCGGCATCGTGAACGGCATCGGCTGGGCGCTATGTCAGAACTGGAAATGGCACGCCGACGCCTGGCCCGGCACCAGCTTCAATTGGTGGCGCTGCTGGGAATCGTCGGGCGGAATCAGCATCGGCATCGCCTATGGGGTGGCGTTTTTTCTGGTGAACCGCCCGATGCGAACCGCCGAACGGGAGGCGCTTCGCGCCCGCCGCTCGCTCAATGTTCCGTCGTTCGAGTGGCTCGCGGTCTATCTCGGGCTGACGGCGCTACTGATCCTACCGGCGTTTTTCGAAGCGCATTGGACGAGCGAACTGCTCTTGGCGGCCGTCGCCCTGTTCGGCATCGCCTACTACTGGCGGAATTCGAACCACCATTCCACGGCGGAACAATTGCCGCGCGCCAACGGCGATGCCAACCTCGAACGCTTCGGGCTGGGGCTGGGGCTGCTGCTGGGGTTGGGGTTCTCACTCTCCAACGGGCTGAGAGGTTACCTGCTGATTCACGGCGGGGACGAAGCGTACTACGACCGGCTGCTTTGGCAGATCGTCGGCCCGGCGATGCTGGTGTTACTCGTCGCACTCGGGGCTTGGATTCTTCGCCGACCGTTGCCGAAGGACTTCGCCGGCGACGCTTTCCCCCGAGCGGTCGGCATCGTGTGGCTGGTGCTCATCTGGCAGAACGTGCTCGCTCAGGGGGTGACCGGTCCCTGGAGCGCGTGGCCAGAGTTCGCTTTCGCGGTCTATTACGTGCTGCTGTTCTTAATCACGGCGGTGATCGTGGTGCATTACAGCGAGCGTGCAAGACGAACTGATCAAACTGCTTTGAACTGAGCAGCAGCGCCACTGAGAACGAGCTGCCGAATGCGAGGCAGGTTTTGAAACTGCTTCAACAAGAAACTCAAGCCGCAGTCACGAACCCCGGTGTGCGTCCGGAGTCGTGCTGCGGCTTGGGCGACGAGGCAGTCGTTTTGCTCGTCGGGTCACCTGCCTATGGGCCGGGCAGCGCGACTCGCGCGAGCAGCATTCTCTCCTCCTAAGTCGAGCGCCGGCGGCCGGGGCCGCGAGCCCTGCGAATTCCCGCCATGGCCAACCCGACACCGCCCAGCAGCAGCATCACGCTGGTCGACGGTTCGGGGATCAGGGCCGCGGTGGTGTAGGCCACGCCGAACACCACGCCGTTGACCTTCGAGAAGTCGACGCCGTTGTGGATCATCGGCTGCAACACGCGGGCGAAGAACTGGCTGGTGGTTTCGTTGAAGTCGCCGTTGTTCGCCGTGTTGTTGAAGTAGAACACGTTGGTGTTCGGATCGACCGGGTGGGCGGCGATCGTCGAATTCGGCGTGGTCTGGAACGGGTTGCCGGTGGTGACCGGCGTGCCGTTGATGGTGAAGTACATGTAAACCGATTGGCCCGGCACCGCGTCGAACGTGGCGTTCGAGCCCATCTGCAGGTTTTTGAGGTTCACCGTCCAGATGTCGGGCGTGGCGATCGCCTTGCCGTCGACGGTCTGCAGGGTGAATTCGAGCCACTGCTTCTGTGGCGTCACGTCGATTGCCCGTTCGTTGATTGTCAGCTTGCCGCCGTTGATCAGTTCGGCCTTGCCGTCGAAGGTGACCGTTTGGACGCCGGCGATTGCGCCTGGGAAGCCGCCCAGGGCAGCCACGTCGTAAGTGCTGCCGGGGATGATTCCCGCGTGCGCTGCGTTGGCCGCGGCCCAGGCGGCAAACAGGGTGATCAAAAAAGTGAATTTGCGATGGCCCATAGTCGTTCGACTCCTCGTCACTGCCTAAATCAACAGTTGCTGTGCCTCGTCACGAGGGTCGCTGCGCGCGCAACTGAATCGCGCAAGCGACCGCTGGAAACCGAGGCGGCCATCAACCAGCACTGCTGATGGGGAGCGAGAAATCGCCCCCCGACGAAGGCCAACGCCAAATGCACAAACAGGCGTCAACCAAGCAGGGAGAATGCAGCCGCCTCGCGGAGCGATTGCTCCGGGAGAACCGATTAAGAACGTGAGCTTTCTTGCGGGCGAAAACTCACTCGGTTCGCATTAGCAGCTGCGTGAATCGCCAGATTACCAGGCGATTCGCCGCGAAACCTCAACGGTTGCAAAAGTACTCGCCGGGCCAAACGTTGGTCCGACTTCCAACACGTTAAACCGCGCCAACTTTGATGTCAACGAAATTCTACAAAAAAAATCTGACCGCTCCCGATGCTGTCCCTGACCGCCGGGGGGAAAGGGGATAACTCCCCTGGTCGCCAGGCGACCACCCCCCAGAAGGTCAGGAACGCGAAGACTCGACACGAGCCCCCCGAGCCCAAAACTCCAGGGTCCCATTGCCAGTCAGTTATTCCGGAGCCGCCGGCGTCTCGGTGGGGCTGGCCGCGTCGCTTTCCGAACTCGGCTTGGCCGCGTCGGGCTCGGGCGCGGTTGTCTCGTCGGCAGCCGGCTCCGTCGCGTCAGGGGTGCTCGTGCTGTCGGTCGGAGCCGGTGTTTCTGGCGCGCTGGATGTCGCGTCTTCGGTCGCCGCGCTTTCGGTCGCACTTTCCGGGGCCGTCGTGGCGGATTCGTCCAGGGTGGTCGACGCTTCGTCGGTGATATCCGAGCTGCCGACGGGACGATTGGCCTCGTGGGTCATCGGTCCGTCGACGTCCGAGTTGTTCGTTTGCGAACCACATCCGGTCGTGAGGACAAGCAGTGCGCTGGCGAGTGTAGCGAGGGCGATACGCATGACGTTTTGCTCCCTTTCTTGAATGTCGATGCCCGCTTACTGGCCGCAAGGCAGTAGTATCCAGCAAACGTAGGTCTCAAATCAACCGCCCGCTCCAGAAGCAAACGCCGCGCCGACGAAAACGTGGTCACGCGTGCACCATCGGCCCGCGGCTACAATCGCACCGCCTCGATCAGAATCGCGATCGGATGCGCGAGCAGGTCGGCCCAATAAGCGCGATCATCGGCGCCGGTGGGATCGGGCTCCAACTCCGGCCGATGCACGGCCACGTCGCGAAAGCCCGCCTCGCAGAGGGCCGACTCGTAGGCCGAAACCGGCAAATAGTAGTTCTCGATGTCGAGCGTCGAGTCCCTCAGGTGGAGCTTCCAGAGAATCGGCGCCCCTTCGTAGACGTGATCGGCGAGCTCAACGTCGAAACCATACTTGCGGTAATCGGGCGTGGGCTGAAACGAATAGACGTCGGGATTGGTCGTGAACGTGACGAACCGCCCCCCCGCACGAACCCAGCAGGCCAGCCCCCGGCACATCTCGCCAAGCTCGCGCCGATCGTGGGCGTAAACCAGCAGCCAGGCGGAGACCGCCAGGTCGAAATCCTGCCGCGGCACGATCGCGCGGGCGTCGCCGACGCGGTACTCGATACCGAGCGGGTCCGCGGCTTCTTGCGCGCGGGCCAGCTCAATCATCCGCTCGGAAATATCGACGCCCACGACCCGCGCCGCGCCGGCCTGCCGCAGTAAGCGGGTGAAGTGCCCTTCGCCGCAGGCGATATCGACGACGCTCTTGCCGCGCAGATCGCCGATCAACTTCAGGAACGAGTAGGTCTCGGTCCGCTCGCGCCATGGTTGTTCCTTGGCCTGCTGATACTGCTCGGCAATCTGTCCCTGGTTGTAGTCGATCGTCATCGCCAGCTCCCGACCAAGGTCCGTCTGCGCTCGTCACGCCAGTCACCGCTCGCGCAGCCGTGCCGCGCGGATCACTTCTCCTTCAGGTTGACCGTCACCTGGCGGATGGTGCCGGGAAATTGATACGGGGGGGTGTAGACCGAGTCGACCGCGGTGCCGGTATCCGCGCCGATATCAAGCGTGCCGCCCAGTCCGAGCGTAATGGCCTGGGTTTGCGGCATGTGGGCTTCGCCCGCCTTGGCGTCGTTGACATAGAGCGTGAGCGTGCCACCTTTGCCCAGCCCGCCGCCGTCGTAGGCGAATTCGCCGCGGAGCTTGACGGGCCCGGCCGGTAGCGGCTTGGGTCCGGTCACGCGCGTGAGCGCGCGGCCGAGAAAGTTGGCGACGAACACCGGACGATTCTCGCGGATGTAGATGCCGAATCCACCGTCGGAGCCGCCGATGGAAAAGACCGCGCCGTCGTTCTCGGCCTTGCCAACCTCGATATCGGCCGCAATCGAAAACGATTTGTTCAACAGATTAGGGGCGGTGCCGGCCGGCAAGGCCAACACGCCGGGGTAATAAGTGAACGTCGTCCGCTTGCCGGTCAGCGACGGCCGCCCTTGTAGCTCGGCGTTGAGCCGCTCCGTCTTGCGGCCATCGAGCGGCAGCACGCTGTTGCGCGACGCTTCGCTCCACCACAGGTCTTGCAGCTCGCGCAGCTTGCCGGGGTTCTTGGCCGCCAGATCGTTGGCCTGGGTGAAATCTTCGTCGAGGTTATACAATTCCCACGTCGCGGTGTCGGGATCGATCGGCTTGGGGGGCTCGCTCTCCCAGGGAATGCCGGTGCGCGAGGCCGCCCACCAGCCGTCGTGATAGATGCCGCGGTTGATGAACATTTCGAAGTACTGCGTCCGTCGCCGCCCGGCGGCCGCGGCGTCGTCGAACGAGTAAACCATCGACACGCCGTCGAGCGGCTTTTGCGCGACGCCGTTGAGCGTGTCGGGGAAGGTCACGCCGACCGCTTCGTAAATCGTCGGTGCGATGTCGATGACGTGATGGAACTGCCCGCGGACCCCGCCGCGATCCTTGATCCGCGCCGGCCACGAGATGGCCAGCGGATTGCGCACGCCCCCCAGGTGCGAGGCGATTTGCTTCGTCCACTGGAACGGCGCGTTCATCGCCCAGGCCCAGCCGGCCGGAAAGTGGTTGAAGTGCTTCGGCCCGCCGATCTCGTCGATGTGCTTGAGATTGTCGGCGAGCGTTTCGGGCACGCCGTTGAAGAACGAGTTTTCGTTGAGCAGCCCGACGAGCCCTCCTTCGGCCGAAGCGCCGTTGTCGCCGACCTGGTAAAGGATGATCGTGTTGTCGGCGTCGGGGAGCGAGCGGACCACGTCGAGCAGGCGCCCCATTTCGTAGTCGGTTTCGGCCGTGAAGCCGGCGAAGACCTCCATCATGCGGGCGAACAACCGCTTCTGATCGGCCGACAGCGAATCCCAGGCGGGCAACTCGGCCGGTCGCGGAGTGAGCTTGGCGTCCGACGGCACCACGCCGAGTTTCTTCTGGCGAGCGAACGTTTCTTCGCGGTAGACGTCCCAGCCGGCGTCGAACTTGCCCTGGTACTTCTCGACGAATCGCGGATGAACGTGATGCGGGGCGTGCGTCGCCCCGGTCGACATATAGAGGAAGAACGGCTTCTCCGAGTCGATCGACCGCGTCTGCCGCAACCAGGCGATCGACTTATCGACCAGGTCGTGCGTCAGGATGTAGTTGGGGTCGTCCGACCGCGGCACCAACTGGTGGTTTTCGTAGAGGGTCGGCTGCCACTGATCCATGTCTCCGCCGATGAAACCGTAGAAGTAGTCGAACCCCAGCCCGCTCGGCCAGCGATCGAACGGCCCCACCTGGCTCGTCTCCCAGTCGGGCGTGTTGTGGTTTTTGCCGAACCACGAGGTGGCGTAACCGTGTTGGCGCAGCACTTCGGCGATGGTGCCGACGTTCTTGGCGATGATGCCCGTGTAACCGTCGTAACCGGTGGCCGCCTCGGTGATCACGCCAGTGCCGGCGACGTGATGATTGCGACCGGTGAGCAGCGCAGCGCGGGTCGGCGAACAAAGCGCGGTGCTATGGAATCGCGTATAGCGCAAGCCATCGGCGGCCACGCGGTCGAGCGCAGGCGTGGGGACCTGGCCGCCGAAGGTGCCGAACTGCCCATAGCCGGCGTCGTCGATCAAGATCAGCACGATGTTGGGCGCGCCCTTAGGTGGCCGGACCGGTTGCGGAAACTCGGGCGGATCGCTGTCGGCGATGGTGCGGCCGATACTCCCCTTGAAGTGGAAGTCCTCGAAGGGGAGCACATCGGTCGCGCGCGGCGGCACGGTGCTGACGCGCTTGGCGGCCGACGGCGCGGTTTCGCCTTGGGTGATGCTATAGATGCAAATGGCTGCGCCGGCCAAAAGCGCGGCACGCGAGACGAAACGAGTCAGAGCGGTCAGCCTGGTTGTAGCGCGCATGATGGACGACCCTTTTTGATCGCGGCCCGAGATACCCCCGCCAAAAGAGTAACGCACTGCAACCTGCATCGCCACGCTCGATCGCAGGAAGTGCCAAGCAGTTTCAAGAAGTTGTTGGGGTGTCACCAGAAGCAGTTTCAAAACCCGGCCTGGGTACCACTCAACGCCGCTAACCAACCGAGGGTGGCCCGGCTGCTCGCAGCCGGGTGGCGCAGCCACAAGAATCTACTCAGGCGGCGTGGCTGATGTCAGCCGCGTCGGCTTCAAGAGGTTTCTTGTCGCTTCGCGACCCAGCCGGCAAGCGGCTGGGCCACCCCTTCGGGTGTCATGCGTGATTGTCCATCGCGGTGATTGGTCCACGATCGGCACCCAGCGGACCATTCTCTGGTGGGGGATCGATTGGTCGGGCGCGGCCTGGCATCGAGCTATACTTTCGCGCCCCAGGGGCTGGACGATTCCTCGCCTGCTGCATAACCGGAACTTTCGCCATGCACGCGCTATCGCTTACGTTGGCCCTCGCACTGGTCCTGCCGGCTGCCGACGACTCGGCAACGCCAGAGACGTCGCAGCTCGACGCCCAAGCCGCCGAGATTCTCCGCTCGCTGCCCGGCGAGAGCGCCTTCGCCTTCACTTCGCTCGCCGGGGGCAAACCGACAGTGATCATCGGCGTGCGGGCCGACGAGCGCTTGGCCGTCGGCTCGTCGTTCAAGCTGTTTATTCTCGGCACGCTGATCGACGAAGTAAATCGCGGTCGCCGCCGCGCCGCCGACGTCATGCTGCTGCGCCGCGAGCTCGTTGGTCCGCCCGCCAGCGAACTGGCCGCCTGGCCGGTTCGCTCGCCCGTCACGCTGCACACGCTGGCGCTGAAGATGATTTCGATCAGCGACAACACGGCCACCGATCACTTGCTCTACTTGCTGGGGCGCAAACGGATCGAACGGCAGATGGCCGCCATGGGGCACGGCGATCCGGCCGTCAATCGGCCGCTGCTGTCGACGCGCGAAATGACCCTGCTCCGCGACAAGCGGCGCGGGCTGCCGGGGCGCGGCTATCGCCAGCTCGACGAAGCGGCACGGCGCAAGTTGCTCGCCGAGCTCGACGCCGGCGTGCCCGACTACGATCAGCTCGACTTCGACGCCAGCGCGTATTCGATGGCCGAGTGGTACGCCTCGCCACGAGATATGGCCGCGGCGCTAGGGTGGATCGCAGCGCGCACCGAGCCCGACCAGCCGGCGCACGACCTGCTGGCGATCCTCACGGTCGAAACCAAGTTGCCGCACGACCCCACGGTGTGGCCGTTCGTCGGCTTCAAAGGGGGCTCGGAAGATCAGATCATGGCGGGCAACTGGCTGCTCGAGCACAAGAACGGCCAGTGGTACACGCTGCATTTGTACTGGAACAACCCGGCCGGCGCCGCCGACCCGCGGCAATTTTTGTCGGCGTTGACGAAGCTGTTGTCGCTGGCCGAGGGGGCGATCGAGTAGCCGCCCCCTACTCTTCCACGCTCCAGGCCGTGACGCCTGCGGTGGTCGAGATCAGAAGCACTGGCTGGCCGTTGATCGTCGTGACGGCGAGGCCGCACGGCGCGGCTCCCAGGCTCCAGCGGTCGACCCCCTTGCCGTCGGCACCCACAACGTGAACGACTCCGTCGGCGCTGGCCACGATCCAGCGCCCCGCGCCGCCGATCGGTCCGCCGGCGATCGCTTCAATCGGGTGCTGGTGCAACCCAGGGGGCAGTTCGTAGCTCCACAGCTCAGTGCCGTCGGGCTTGAAGCCGACCAGCGTGTCGCGCACCTGGTCGATCGGCGCTAGTCCGCACCATTCCATCTCGCCGTCGCCGTCGAGATCGGCCGCCGTGATCGAGCGCAGAAAGCGCTTGCCGACGGTGATCTCGGGGCCCGCTTGCCCGGCGGCGTCGAGATTCGTCAGTGAGCCGCGACCGTTGGCGGCCAGCACGTGCCGGCGGCCGTCGGCCTCTGGCGTGGTGGTCGCCAGGCGGAAGACGTTTTCCAATGGGGCATACTTCCAGCGGCTTTCGCCCGCGAGCGACACGGCCTCGATGCCGCGATTGCCCCAGTAGCCCGAGACGATTTCCAACTCGCCGTCACCGTCGAGATCGGCCAGCAGCACGTCGGAGACTTCGGCCTCGTCCGCCGGCAGGCTGAGCACGGTCTTCCAGGCATCGTCGAACAGGTGCCATTGACGCTGAGCACTGGCACAGCCGACGAACCAGCGCCGCCCATCGGCGCCGACCGCCGTGCGCAGCGCGCTGACGACCGCCTGCCCGACGGCGAGATCGTGCTCGGCCACGGTCGTGCCGTCGCTGTTGAGCTCGACGACTTTGTTCCAGCCATCGTGAACGAAGATCGATCCAGCGGACGGCCCAGACTCGATCGCCAGGATGTTCCCCGGCTGGCCGATGCCTTCGGCCGACCAGAGCTGCGTCAGCTTGAGCGTGCTCGGCTGGCCGGCCGCGGCGATCTCGGGCTTGATTTGCTCCTCGGTGGGGGCGGCCGACGCCGTGGTCAGCGGTTCTTTCAGCCAGGCCTCGTGTTCGCGCTTGCGCTCCTCGTAGCGCTCGCGGGCCAAGGTGTGCAGGCTTTCGCCGGCCAGCAGCTTCTCGATGCGCTCGGGCAACTCGCTGGCCAGTTGTGGATTGAAGCCGACCTCGTTGTCTTCGATCGTGCCGTCGGGGCCCAGCACGAACAAGTTCGGAATCCCCTCGATGCCGAACGCTTCGAAGGCGTCCTGGTTCTGGTCGCGGGCGATCGTGACGTCGACCTTGATCTTCTCGAACGCGTCGCGGAGCTTCGCGTCGTCGATGTCCGAGCGGTCGATGCTGACCGCCAGGAACAGCACGTTGTCGTTGCCGGCGAACTTCTGTTTGACCAGTTCCAAATTCGGCAGGCTGGCCAGGCAGGGCTCGCACCAGGTGGCCCAGAAGTCGAGGATCACGATCTTGCCGGCCAGCGTTTCGCGGTTGATCGGCGTGCCGTCGAGCCCCTTGAATTCGAAGGCGGCGACCTTCGTCCCCAGCAGCTTCGAGGGCTCGGGCGGGCCGGGGACCAGCGAGCGGGTGTCGAACTGCGCGACGAGCTTGGCGTCGGCAGGCACTTCGAAGTCGAAAGCCACGTCTTCGATCGGGCGATTGACCTGCGCGGCGTGCATCTCGGCAGTTAGCGTGGCGCCTTTGACCGCCGCGCCGGTCTGCTGTTCGAGATACTTGGCCAGATCGCCGGTCGGAAAATCGACGCGCACCAGCAAGTGCGATTTCTGGCTGACCCAGAAGATCAGCTTGCCGCCGGGGCGATCGATCTCGACGCGGTCGCACGTTTCTTCTTCGAACTTCTCGGTCGGCAGCAGTTTGGGGGCGAAGGTCCCTTCGAGGATTTGCTTCAAGAAATCGTCGGTCAGCAGCAGCGTGATTTGCGGCAGGCCGCCGGCGATCTGCGCCGTCAGCGCCTGGCCAAGCGCTTCGTCGGCGTAGAGCGTTTCTTGCGTGAGGGTCGCGGGGGCGTCCAGTTCGAGAACCTGTCCTTCGAGGTCGCCGATCGTCGCCCTCAGCTTCTTGCCGTCGCTGGCGACCATCGCGCGGTATGCTTGAATTCGCACGCGATTCGGCCGGGCGAACGACACAGCGAACGGCACCTGCTCGGTGACCGGCTGCCCGTCGCCACCGGTGAACACCAGCCGCAGGTCGCCCGAGTCGGCGTAGGTCTTGGCGTCGCGATACGTGGCGCACATGTCGCGCAGCACTTGCTCGGCCGCGGGGCGCGCCGACGACCCACCACTGGGGGCACAGCCGGCAACCGCCGCCACGAGCGCCAGGGCCAGGGCCGCGCTCGGCCAGGCGCGAAGCGGTCGGCGGCATCCAAGGTTGGTCGCTTCGTACGAAGACAACGGGGCGACGCGATCGGTCATGGTCGTGCTTCCTTGGGTATGCAGGAGGGCCAACGGTCGATGCGCGCTCGCAGGCCCGGCCGTTGGTCGCCTAAATGGCTTGGGGGGGCGGCATTATGAAAAAGCAGCCCATTTGCGTAAAGCTCGGTATCCTTGACCGGCGGTCGGCGCCGTCGATAAGATTCAACGCCTTGGGGCGCTTAACTTTGCGTGCATATGCCAGCGGCCAGCTTTGGTCTGCTGGCGGATATCCGGACGGGACTTGATGGACACGGTTTTGCGTTACGGCTCCGAATCGACGCTGCGGCTCGAGGTCGACGACCGCGCGCTGGTGGCCGATTGCCTGGCTCCGCGCGGTCGCGATGCGGCCGGCACGCGCGAGCTGGTACGCGAGGCAATCGCCCGGCCGTTGGACTTTCCGCCTCTCACCTCCGCGGCCACGCCCGGCGACCGCGTTGTGCTGGCGATCGGCCCTGAGGTTCCGCAAGGGGCAGCCATCGTCGGACCGATTGTCGAAGCGCTGCTCACGGCTGGCGTTCGCCCGGCCGATATCACGCTGCTGTTGGATGCAACCGCCCAAGGGCGCGATACCGATTACTTGCGGCGCGATTTGCCCGTCGCCGTGGGGGCCGGCTTGCAGATCGCCGTTCACGATCCCACCTCGCGCGACGCCGTGGCCTATCTGGCGGCGACGGCCGCCGGCCAACCGATCTATCTCAATCGCTTGCTCTGCGATGCCGACCTGGTTGTGCCGATCGGGTGCTTGCGCTGCGGCGCTGCGCCAGGCTATCACGGCGCGGCGGGCGGATTGTTTCCGACGTTTTCCGACACCAAGACGCTGGCGCGTTATCGCGATCCACGTTTGGCCCGCGCCGGCGCGGCGCTCGTCGAAACCGCCCGGCAAGAAGCCGAAGAAGTTGCCTGGCTGCTGGGCATCTTGTTCAGCGTGCAAGTGGTGCCCGGCGCCGGTGACGAAGTCGTGGCCGTGTTGGCCGGCAACCTGTCGAGCGTCGCCCAACAGGGGCAAGCCGCGTGCGACGCCGCTTGGAGCCATTCGGTGCGTCAGCGCGCGAGCCTGGTCGTGGCGGCCGTCGAAGGCCCTCCGCAGCAACAGACGTGGGAGAACGTCGGTCGGGCGCTGGCCGCCGCGGCGAGTGTCGTGGCCGATCAAGGGGCGATCGCCGTCTGTTGCGAATTGACCGACGAACCGGGCCCGGCCGTGCAGAAGATCGCCGGCGCCGACAATCCACGTCAAACGGTTCGCCGGCTGCGACAGAATCGCCCCGCCGATTTGATCCCGGCCTTGCAGTTGGCCGAGGCCCTGGAGCGGGCCAAGGTCTATTTGCTCAGCCGACTGGACGACGAGACCGTCGAAGAGTTGGGGCTGGCCCCGGTCGAAGACGCCGACGACATCGGCCGACTGGCCAAACGGCATGCCAGTTGTATCGTGCTCGAAAGTGCCCAGCGAACCATCGCCACGGCCGACGAAGACGCGTGACGCGCATGAACGACTCCTGCCAAGGCAACACGTCCGACGACGTCGACGACCAGATCGACGACCAGATCGACGCACTCGTCGACGGCGCCGGTCTCGTCGATTGCTCGGCGCGCACCCAGATTGAAGTCAGCGGCGGCGATCGAGCCAGCTTTCTGCATAACTTGTCGACGAACGAAATCCGCAAGCTGGCGGTCGGCTCGGGCTGCGAAGCGTTCTTCTGCGACGCCCGCGGGCATATTCAGGCACATGCTTACATCTTCTGCCGCGAACAATCGTTGGTGATCGACAGCGTGCCCGGCGCCGCCGAGGTGCTGCTGCCGCACTTGGATCGCTACCTGATTCGTGAGGACGTGCAGCTTGCCGATCGCACGGCCGAATGGTGCCAGTTGCTGGTTGCCGGCGAGCGGAGTGCGCCTTTGCTTTCGCGCGTGACAGGGCTGGATCTGGCCACGCTGGCAACGCCGGTCGCGATTGCCGAGACGCGGCTGGCCGATGTCGACATTCAACTGCGGCGCCACGACTTCGCCGGGCCGGAAAGTTTTTCGATCGTCGGCCGCCGCGAAGATCAGCCGCGGCTTTGGTCGGCGCTGCTCACGGCCGGCGCCACGCCGTGTGGCGCCGCGGCGCTCGACGCCGTACGAATCGCCGCCGGCAGCCCGCTCTACGGCGTCGACATCACGTCGCGAAATCTGCCGCAAGAGGTCGCCCGCGACGCGCGGACGATCAACTTCGTTAAAGGTTGCTACCTGGGGCAGGAGACGGTCGCGCGGATCGACGCCCTGGGGCACGTGAATCGGCTGCTGTGCGGACTGCGCTTTGCCGACGCGGACCCTCCACACTCGGAATTGCCGGTGGCCGGCACGCCGCTTACTGCCGATGGGCAGCCGGCGGGTGAAGTGACTTCGACCGCTCGCTCGCGACGGTTGGGCCCGATCGGCTTGGGCTACGTGCGTCGCGAGCACGCCGCGCCGGGGAGCCGGCTCGAGTCGACGCTGGGCCCGGTCGAAGTCGTCCCGCTGCCAATCGTCACCGGATAACGACCGTTGGCCGCCAAAACTCCCGTGTAATTCCCCCCTTTGCGCCCGAATCGCCGGCTCTATAATGAGCGATTCACCCCGTCGACCCTCTCAGGGGATCGAATCGCCTGTGGCGACGGGCTCGGCTCTCGCCCAGTGCGCCGCC
Source organism: Pirellulales bacterium (assembly GCA_050184475.1). Lineage (GTDB taxonomy): Bacteria > Planctomycetota > Planctomycetia > Pirellulales > JAEUIK01 > JAIESQ01. The sequence goes on from JBFXAH010000009.1 coordinate 44,672, forward strand.
GAGAATTGCGCGGCATCGCGCGGTATCGCTCCAGGGCGACGTCGGGCTTTGCCAGCCGTGAGTTCGGGGCCAGCCGTGAGTTCGGGGCCAGCCGTGAGTTCGGGCTTCGCCAACCGTGGTAGACGACCATGCCCAAGCAGAAAACACATAAGGCGTCGAAGAAACGCTTCCGCGTCACCGGCACCGGCAAGGTCAAGCACCGCCACGCCGGCACGAGCCACCGCGCGACGCGAAAAACACACAAGCAGAAGCGCCAACTGCGCGGCACGACTACGCTTTGCGATGTCGACGCCAAGCGGATCAAACTCGCCCTGGTGGGCGAGAGTTATTGACGAAGCTGTTCCAGCCGAAAGGCCAGTTCACGCCAATCACGCATTCGCGAAACGGGCAACCACCTGAAACGCGCCGGCACGACGAACCCGCCGGGGTTCGCACCGCTCGGCGGGCCTTGATTTCGCCAAAAGGACTACGGTCATGCGTACTACCAAAGGGGCCGCGCGCCGCAAGGCCAAGCGGCGGTTGTTCGGCAAGGTCAAAGGCTTTCGCGGCGGCCGCAAGCGCCTGCTGCGCACCGCCAAAGAGACGTTGCTGCGTGCGGGCAAGTTCGCGTTTCGCGATCGCCGAACGCGTCGGCGGAACTTGCGAGCGCTGTGGATCATCCGCATCAATGCGGCTTGCCGGCAACGTGGGCTGCGATACAGCCAGTTCATGGCCGGCTTGAAGCTGGCCCAGATCGAGCTCGATCGCAAGATTCTGGCCGACATGGCGGTCCACGATCCCACGGCCTTCGATGCCGTGGTCGCCGAGGCTCAGAAGTCGCTGGCTGCGGCCAATTAGCGCTCTGTCGTAACGAACGGTTCGGGATTGCTGGCCGCCGCACCCTCAAGCGCGCGGCGACGGTGCTCAGAACCCCCCTCAAAGCCGGGGTTCGACGAAGCACGACGGCGCCTCCCCGACGGCTGGAGCAGAAAGCGTGTCGCTGGCGGCATTTCTTGCGGAGCTCGACGACTTGCTGTCGGCAGGCCAACGTGCCCTGGCCGACGCCTCCGAGCCCGCTGCGCTCGAAGCGGCCCGCGTCGAGTTTCTGGGGGCCAAAAGCGGCCGCTTGAAGGCTCTGCAAAAGCAGCTCGGCGCCGTTCCCCCGGCCGATAAGCCGGCCGCCGGCAAGCGCTTCAACGAATTGAAGCAAGCGCTCGAAGCCGCGCTCGACAACGCCCGCCAGCGCGTCGAGAGCCAGAGCGCCGCGGCCGTCGACACCACGTTCGACGCCACGCTGCCGGGCCACGCGCGGCAGTTGGGGCACCTGCACCCGCTCACGCAGACCATCCAGGAGCTGCAGGAGATCATGGGGCGGCTCGGCTTTTCGGTGGCCGACGGGCCCGAAGTCGAAGACGAGTTCCACAATTTCGAGGCGCTCAACATTCCGGCGGCCCACCCGGCTCGCGACCCGCTGGAAAACTTCTACCTGGCCACGGCGGCCAAAGTCGCCGGCGGACCGTATCTGTTGCGCAGTCAGACGAGCACCGTGCAAATTCGCGTGATGGAACAGACGCGCCCGCCGGTGCGGGTGATCTCGCTGGGGCGCGTTTATCGCCCCGACACGGCCGACGCCACGCACTACCCGATGTTCCATCAAATCGAGGGGCTGCTGGTCGATCGCCACGTGACGATGGCCGATCTCAAGAGCGTGCTGCGACTGTTCGCCAAGAGCTACTTCGGCGGCGACGTGCACATCCGCTTTCGGCCGTCGTTCTTTCCGTTCACCGAGCCGAGTGTCGAAGTCGACATGACCTGGCACCAGGGCTGGATCGAAATGGGGGGGGCCGGCATGGTCGATCCGCACGTGCTGGCCGCCGTGGGCTACGACCCCGACGAGTACACCGGGTTCGCCTTCGGACTGGGGGTCGAGCGCGTTTGTGCGCGGCGGCACGGCGTCGCCGACATCCGAGATTTCTACCGCAACGACGTCCGCTTCCTGCGGCAGTTTTAACCGCCATCGCCCCGTGCTCGCGGCCGAGTTGGTCGCGCGGCGCAAGTCACCGAGCCATCGGACATGATCGTTTCCTGGAACTGGCTGCAAGAGTACGTCAAGCCGAACGCCTCGGCCGACGATGCGGCGCGCCGCTTGATGATGGCCGGCCTGAACCACGAAGAGACGAAAACCGTCGGCGCGGACCAGGCCATCGATCTCGAAGTGACCAGCAACCGCGCCGATTGCCTGGGGCATTTGGGCATCGCCCGCGAAGTCGCCGTGCTGTTCGACGCGCCGCTGACGGTTCCGGCCCCGCGTCCGCCCGAAACGGGGCCTCCGATCGGCGAGCTGACCAAGGTGCGCGTCGACTGCCCCGAGCTCTGCCCGCGCTATACGGCGCGGGTAATCCGCGGGGTGAAGGTCGGACCGAGCCCCGCCTGGCTGCGCGACCGCCTGGCGACAATCGGCGTGGCCTCGATCAACAACGTCGTCGACGTGACCAACTACGTGTTGTTCGAATGCGGGCAGCCGCTGCACGCCTTCGACCTGGCGAAGCTTGCGGGGCACGAGATCGTCGTTCGCCAGCCGCGCCTCGGGGAGCGTCTCGAGGCGATCGACCATCGCGTCTACGAGCTCGGCGCCGGCATGTGCGTGATTGCCGACGCCCAGCGCCCGGTCGGCATCGGCGGCGTGATGGGGGGGGCCGCGACCGAAGTCACCGCCGCCACGACCGACGTGTTGATCGAGGCGGCCGCCTTCGACCCGATGTCGATCCGCAACACCGCACGGCTCTTGAACCTGCACAGCGATTCGTCGTATCGCTTCGAACGCGGGCTCGATCCGCAGGGGATCGATTGGGCCAGCCGCCGCTGCTGCGAGCTGATTCTGGCGACCGCCGGCGGGCAATTGGCCAAGGGAGTGATCGATGTCGGCCCACCGCCCGTCGAGCGCGCGTCGATCGTGCTGCGGTTGCCGCAGATTCCGCGGGTGCTGGGGATCGAGATCGCTCCGGCGCGGATCCGCGTGATCCTCGAAGCGTTGGGCTGCCGCGTGAGCGGGTCCGGAGATCAATCGCTGGCAGTGACTCCGCCGTCGTGGCGGGCCGACCTGACGCGCGAAATCGACCTCGTCGAAGAAGTCGCCCGCGTGCATGGCTACGAGGAAATCCCCGAAGACGTTCAAGTGCCGATGGCGGCCTCGGCCCGCACGCCTCTCGATCGGTTGTTGACGGCCGTGCGGCAAGCGCTCGTCGGTTGCGGCTTCGACGAAGCCTATACGTTGTCGGTCGTCGACGAGCCTTGGTCCGAGGCTTTCAGCCCTTGGACGTCGATGGCGGCGCTCCACAGCCAGACACCGGTGCTGCGGCGCGCCGATCGTTTGCGGCGCAGCTTGATCCCCAGCCTGTTGGGCGCCCTGCGCACCAACGAATCGCTGGGCAACCGCGACGTGCGGTTGTTCGAGATCGCCAAGGTCTACTGGCAACAGGCCGATCAGCTCCCCGCCGAGCCGCGGATGGTCGGGCTGGCCAGCGGCGGCGATTTCTTTGATTTGAAAGGAGTCGTCGAGACGTTGCTGGCCACGCTGCATGCCCAGGGCGAACTGACGGTGTCGCCGGCGGAGCACCCGTTGTTCGAGCCAGGGCGCGGAGTCGAGCTGCTATTGGCCGGCGAGCGGCTGGGATTCTTGGGGGAACTGAGCGCCACGGGGCGCAAGCAGTTCGACCTGCGCGACCGCGCGAGCGTCGCCGAGTTGGCGATCGATCGCCTGTTGGCGACGGCCGTGCTGGTCCCCAAGTCGCAGCCGATTTCGCAGTTCCCCTCGATCGAGCGCGACTTGAACCTGGTGGTGGCCGACAACGTGCGCTGGGCCGACGTCGAACGCGTGGTCCGCGAGGCGGCCGGAGCGCTGCTCGCCCGACTGGAGTATCGCGACACCTACCGCGATGCCGAGCGGCTGGGCGCGGGTCGCAAGAGCCTGCTGCTGTCGATCGAACTGCGCGACGCGCAGGGGACCCTGACCGGCGCCCAGGCCGACGAAGTTCGCGACCGGATCGTGACCGCCTGCCGGCGCGAGCTGGCGGCGGAACTGCGCGAATAGCCGTCGCGCGAGTCGCCACGCTAGCCGAAAAGCCGTTCTCGAGCGTCCCCCTTTGGGGCGCTTACGAACGCGCAAGTCCAGGCGAGCAAACGCCTGCGAGTGCTGGCATCACGCGAACTTCTCGGTCACGCGCCGCTGGCGGACCTTGCCGGTTGTAACTCGGTTGCCGGCGATTTCGGTTATAGCCATCCCGGCGAGTCTACCGATAAGCCAGATACTGACGGTGGCGGTTCGATTGCCAGCGCCCTTTGCGGCGCGCTCGGACTGGGCCACCGAACCTGCCGACAATCCCACACATGCGCCCGGGGGGGCCGTCTCATGCGCTGCACTGCGTTCGTTGCTGTTGGTTGCCTGGTGGCCGGCCTGTTTGTTGGGCCGGTGGGAGCGGCGCCCCGCGACCGCCTGCGATACCCCGATACCGAGCGCGGGGCAGCCCACGCGCAGTACGAATCGGAATCCGACGACCGCGACTGGTGGGACGTCGACGACGCCGACTACCAGGAGCCGCTCGACGACGGCGAATACAACTATCGGACCGACGAGCGCGACTACGAGGCCGACGATCGCGCCGATAGTCGAGACGACGAATCGTACGCCCCCGCGCGCCGGCCGGCGTCGTTTAGCGACGAAGCCACGCGCGAGCCAGCCGACGAGCCCGACGGCCGCGCCCCGATCGAATCGATCGACGCGGGCTTCCCTTCCTATGGCGGCCCGTGCGACAGTTGCGGCGGCGACGATTGCTGCGCCAAGGCGGACTGGCTCGGCAAGTGCTGCCGTACCCCCTGGCGCTGGTGCGGCATCTATGGCGATTTTCTCTTTCTGCAGGCGCGCAACGCGAGCGTGCCGTTCGCGGTGCCGCAGAACGGCATCGGCTTCGCCGGCGCCGCGCCGAACGGGCCGGCGGGGAGCGTCGTCCCCGTCTATCGACCTGGATTTCGCGTGGGCGGGGCGGTGTTGATCGGCCCGGCCTCACGGTTGACCGGCAGCTACACCTGGTACGAGAGCCACACCTCGGCGAACCTTAGCGTGCCGCCGGGCGGGGTCGTCAATCCGTTGACCATGTTCCCCGGCACGTTCAATGCTGGGTTCACCGCCGAGACGTCGACCGCGTCGCACGATCTCGACTTCCAATTGGCCGATGCCAACTACGAGGCGCTGTTCGTCAATTGCGATCGCCGCTGGATCGGCCTGATGGGTGGTGCCGTGTACGGCCAATTGCAGCAAGATTTCTCGGCTTACTATCCCTTCTCGCCCCCAGATGGTCCGACCACGGTCGAGTCGCACGTCGACTTCCACGGTGCCGGCATCCAGGTTGGTATCGAAGGGGAGCAGCGCATCTGGCGAAAGCTCGGTTTCTGCGTCTACGGCCGCGGCATGTCGCGGTTTCTGTGTGGGCAGTTCCGCTCGAGCTATCTGCAGACGAACGAGTTCAACGGCGTCGAAGCGACGACGAGCATCAAGGACGCCCGCATCGTTCCGCTGCTCGATCTGGAGATCGGCGTGTCGTGGATCAGCCCCAAGGCGGGCGTGCGCCTCTACGGCGGCTACATGATCAACAGTTGGTTCAACAGCGTGAGCACGCCAGGCTGGATCGGTTCGGTGCAGAACTCGTCCCTGCTGCCGGGGTCGAACTCGATCACGTTCGACGGCCTGGTGGCCCGGGCGCAGATTGCGTTTTAGGGCTGCTTGCGGCCACGGCCGAGCCGCGCAGTCGTTTTGACGGTCACTCGGGGATGATCGTCAGCTTGTCGGCGGGATTGTTGTGTTCGATGAAGTCGAGCGCCAGTGCGTACCAAAACCACTGGGCTTCGTAAGGTGAACTCCAGTCTTCCACGCCGAAGAGATGGTCGACGACTCCGTCGCCCGCGACAGTCACCCCGGCCTCGGACTCGTTTTCCCAGCACTGCGTGCCAAGCCATAATGACATTTCAGGCGCCGGCTGGCTCATTGTCCAGATGTTTGTGCACAGAATTTAGCATCTTTTTTCCGCACCCGTCGGTGGCTTATCGTGCCGGCCGGGGGTCGCCGGGCGGGGGCCTGGGCCGCCTGGCCGCGGTTGCGTCGATGCCGGCGGTCCACCGAGGAGCCAAAGGCCCTGTGGGGGCGACCTGCGGGAAAGCGAGGGAGCCGCGGCAGAAGAGCGACCCGGGGCTCGCGACCTGTGCTGTGGGACGCGGCCCCGGGCAGCAAGGTTGGATGGCGAACCTGCGCGCGGCGACGACGAAGGATGTGTTGTGGCCGGAAGGGGCCGAGACACGATCGTTCAGGCACGGGGTGCCTGACTGGCGATGGTTGCGGTGCGCTGTAGGAAATGGGCACGCAAGAGCTGGCAATCTCGGGCGTGTGGTGCAACATGCCCGAGATTGTCGCGTGGCCAAGATCATTTCCTACGTTCTCCAGAACTCTCTACGTCGTTCCACGGCCTTTCGCGTGTCGTCATCAAGTTTGGGCATCACGCGCTGACGCTTCGCCGGGTGGAGTTTTTCGAGGATGTTGCGCAATGTATCGCTGTTTACACGGCGCATTCCGGAGGCGAGCGTCTGTAGATCCATGCAGTCGACGGCCACTTGCAGGGTCCGCGAGTCGATCAACTCGAGAGCATTTTCCAACGTCCGGCCATCGAGTCCGCCCAACACGGCCGCCAGTTGGTCTTGGCTCAATCGCTCGATAGCTACCTTAAGTTCGTCTTTAGAAAGGCGTTCGAGACCTGGGGGCGTCAGAGAATCCAGAATTTCCTTGGTCCGTGATTCGGCCTGCTTTTCCAGTTTGTTGTCTTCGTATTTGAGGTTTGCTCTTTTGAATTCCTTGAAATAATGATAGCCAAAATTCGAATACGATTTTCCAAACTTTTCGAACTGCTGAACATGAACTAGCTCGTGGGCCAACAGCGCAAGACACACGTGGTGCGGCTGATCATCTTCAGCCCAACGAATATAGACGTCGTATCCATATGTTTGCCCGTCACTCTCAGTCCCCGAGAGGTTGATTCTGAAGTTTGCCGCCGTCCAGCTATCCAACCCCGATACACTCCAGTGCAACGACACACGGTCGACAAGATCGCCAAATTGGCGTTTCAGTGAATCGTGCATGTCTTTCGACATGGGCACCCCATTTGGCGAGCGCTCCCGCATGACGGCCGCAGCCGATGGGTAGGCAACTCTTCCTGCTTCGCCCCAGATTTCTTCCGATGCTCCCGCCGGATCAAGATTCTTGATGGTTTCAATAATTCGTTCGGCCTGCTTCCGAGCGTCTTCCAGCGACTGGCGCGCGGTTTCCAACGGATCGCCCCGAGTCGGGTAGGGCAATCGCATCACAATCTGCGGGCTGTGACTAGTGCCAGCATCGCGGCTGCTGGAAGAACATGTGGCCGTACACTTGTCCCAAGGCTATTTCTGCGAAAAATGGCCGGTCGAGTTTTCAATGATTCGCCCTGTCGCAGCCTTTCGTCGCCAGCCATTTTTCGCCGTGACGAGCGCGCGACAAGTGGACAGAGCATCAAACTTGTGGCGAGGAGCGTGCAAGCACTAGACCTTGCCGTCAAAGTGTGATGCGATTGCCCTGCCGAGTCGGGTCCGGCACCGGCACGGGAATTCGAGGACGCGGTAGCTGCGCCACTGCTGACTCACTGAGCAACACAAGAGCGCTTACGACAGCCGCAGCGCACATCACGAACCCCACATAAGACCTCAACATGACGAATTCCTCCACACTCCGACAACAGCAACGGAACACGGGGTAGTTAGTCAGATACTGCGCACACGACCGACTCGGCTATCTGCGCGCGGCTGCGATTCTGGCTCGGACGTCAGAGTTCGTCACGACAGCGAGTGCCACACTGTAAGTTTCGTCGTCGATCACCTCGCTGATTGCTGTGAGCGTCGCGGGATCGACGTTTGAGAGGACATAGGTCAGAGTCTCGCGGTCCATTTCCTGCACGGCGTGCTTAAGCGTCGGTCGGTCGATCCTTGTGATACCGTTCATGAGTGTGGGGCGGTCCATTACTTCAAGCGCTACCCTGAGCGTCGCAACATCAATATTCTCCAAGATATGCATCAGTGTCTGCTTATCAACGATTGTCAGGGCGATCTGCAAGGTTCGTCGGTCGACCAAGTCCAAGACGCTCAGTTCCTCCGCTTCAAGGGACTCTAACGCCTTTTTAAGTTGGGGTCGCTTGTAACCTTGAAGTTCGTTCGCGAGTTGCTGGTCCCGGCTCAGCTTTCTCGCGGCCACGTAGAAGCGAACGTAGTGATCCGAGAGCAATCCCTTGTCCGTCGACCAACTGATATAACCGAAGTAAAGCGTTTCCTCGCGCGGGTCAATCCCCTTTCGTTTCATCTCTTCCCAATGGAAGTCGAGATCCTTGTATCTCTGCTGATAGACACTCCAGTCAGTGCCCTTCGACGCGCCCGCCTTGAAGCTGCGAAACAGGTTATCTCGGAGACTCTGTTTCTTTCCCCATGCGACTGCCTCGTAGCGACGCTCGATTCGTCGCTTCTGTCCACCCTCGGACTTAGCTTGCACAACCTCCGAGGTCGCCAATGCGCCAAGATTTGTCGCCACCACCACGATCAATATTGATCGCGACATTTGTTTTTCCCCTTTTTTCGGAGCACTGTTACTGATCAACGGGAGGCTGCAGTGTGCGTAGTTGGAGCAAAAGCAGAATCTCTCCCCGATGTACGCCGCGTGTTTTTTGTTTCCGCTGCATTAGCCTCAAGAAGGCGTTACTCGCCGAGCGAAGTCGACCTCGTCTCGGCTGGAAGATGCACATGTCGGACGAAAGGACGCCCCGCCAATACGGAAAGAACTTTGCGCGGGCCAAGCGGACGCGGAAAATCAGAAAATCGTGCGGAACTCGGGCCAACTAAGTGAAGCCGCAGGCATGGCCGTGCCGTTCAGGCCACCCGTGAATGACAACAGCTCGAGCGACGCTGCGACCGTCACGCATGGGGTGCGTGACCTACGCCACGATGTGAAGCCGCAGGCGACGCGCGGATCAATCGAGGGCCACGCAGTACAAATGGGCCGCGTGGAACCAAGGCGAAAGGGTTGTGTACGAAAGCCAATCGCTGCCGCTGCCGTTAACCAATCGCCCCACTGTTGCGGGCGTGAGGTCGATTATGACCCAATCGTTTGCACTAGCGCCCGACCAGGTGCCGTCGGGGTTTGAGCCGGTCCAGACGAGCGTTTCGCCCGGCAACAATGCGCCGGTCTGCGTCAGCAACGGGGCCGTGAAGTCGCCGCTGAGCAGTTCGGCCCGATCGGCGGCAATCTGCTGGCCGAGCACGTTGACGAAGCCGTGATTGCCGACGCCGGCACGGCTCTCCAAATCAGACGCGGTGATATTCAGTAGCGCTCGGTAATAGATGGTGTTATTATCCCACGGCTCGTCGAGCAGCCCTGCGAGGTGCGCTTCATACGAACAATGATAGTCTGCAGCGCCGGCGCTCCCGAAGAAGCCGGGGAAAGGTGGAATCTGTTCAAAGTAATCAACCCAAAACTCCAAATCCGTCACGAACAGCGTTTGCCGCAGATCAACTGATGCCACCTCGATCTGGTACGGCTGATTATCGGCCGGCGTCGATCCCGCGGCGTTGATCGCCCAGACGCCGACATAGAAGGTCACTTCCGTCACGCCGGTGAACTCGCGCTCGGTCGCGGTGGTGACCTCCTCCAGGAACGGGTTGGAGAGATCGGCGTTGTTGGACAGCACCAACCGATAGCTGCTGGCCCCCGCCGACGGGCTCCAGGCGATCGTGAAATCGCCGGTGTAATTCGGGCTGACGGGTGAGATGATGTCGAGCGGCCCCGGGAGTTGCGAGTCGGGCGTGTCGGTCTCGGTTTCGCCGACCTTCACCCGACTGGTCGTATCGTGGGTGAACGTGTAAAGGTGCCAGTTCAGCCCGCCGTTGGTGTCGCCGAAGAGCTGATCGAGCTGGCTATCATCGCCGGCCACGAGGAAGTGGTCGCCGTTATTGCGCGGCCCGACTCCGGTGCCGGAAATATTGGCGATTCGCTCGGCATAACTGCGGGTGGAAGTCCATTCGCTGAGCACGGCGGTCAGCGCCGCTTCGTCGAGCAGCGTGGTGCCGGCGACCAGGGCGGCGCCCTTGCCCCCTTCGGCGCCGTCGGTCGCTTGCGAGGCGTAGAGGGTGTCTTCGCCCGCGCCGCCAACGATCAGGTTCCGGCCCCCTTCGCCGCCGTTGGAAACGGTGACATGATCAGACTTGTAGACGGTTTGGTACGCGCCAAAGATCGTGTCGTTTCCGACGCCGCCGACCAGCAAATGGTTGCCACCGCTGGAACCTTCGGCCCCCGCCTGAGCGTTGCCATAAATCGTATCATCGCCGTCGCCGCCGAAAATGACGTGGCTCCCCTGTTGGCCTTCACCGCCGTTGGAGCCGCCGCTGAGCGTGTCGTGGGCCTGACCGCCGTAGAGCCGGTTGTTGCCGGCGCCGCCGTCGAGCAGGGCCGCGGTGGTGGTGAGCAGCGAGGCGTCGAGCTTGTCGTTGCCGGCCAGGGCGTAGCCTTTCACCGTGCCGGTCACGCCGGTGAAGTCTTCGACAAAGCTGCTGGCCGCGCCGTTGTCGAGCGACAGGGCGGCGCGGATCGTGGTGGCAGTGAGCTGCGTGAACTGAACTTCGTCGGCCCCGGCGGTGCCGGTCCAGACCAGATCGATCGAGACGCCGTTATCGACCAGCTCGAAGGTGCTGCCGCCGGGCGAGCTGCTCAGGTTTTGCGGCGCCGGCCCGCCGGGCGCGAGTGCGGCGGCCAGCGATGACGCATCATCAAGTGACGGCGTAGCGGCAGGTGATGTCGTAGCCGCGTTGGTGCTCTTGCCGCCGGATTTCGAGCCGCAGCCGCAACTTGGCGCGGGCTGCGAATCGGTCGCGACATCCGCATTGGCGGCGGACGCCTCGGGTGTGGTAGCGTCCTGGCGGGTGAGCCAGTCGCCGATCGCTTCACTGGCATGGCGATCGAATTGCCCCGTCTGCGGATTGAAGGCCGAGGGGTAGCGCGCGGGAGCCACGCTCGACGGAGCGAGAAAGGCGACCTCGCCCGGCAGGTCGCTGAGAAACTCGGGTCGCAGCGTGCCGCCGGGGCCCGCGCCTCCTTCGTCGCCAAAGGCGAACACGATCCGCAGCCCGGCGAGTTGCCCTGCGCTGTGGGCGGCGGCCAACTGGGTCTTGAATTGTGCGCAGGCCGAGCACCAGGTGGCAGCGCCGATCAGCAGCGTGTTGTCGTCCAACTGAATATCGAGCGGGTTGCCGGCCGCATCGACCAGCACCAGGCGCGGTGCGGCGGCATCCTGCGTAATCTCGCCGGCGACGGTCACGGCGAGCGGGCCCAGCGCCGCCATTTCGGTCAGCAAACGGGGACCGCCGGGGCTGGAGATCACGGGACGCATTCCCGTTTCCGCCGCGATGCCCGAGAAGACCGCCAACAGCCGGCGCTCTTCAAGTGGTTCGAGTCGCACGGGGCGGCGTCCGAACTTCCGGGACTGGCAACTGCCGGCGCTGACCGGCATGCGGGTGTGTCGTGCTGCGTTGGGAGTGGGCACTCGGATTCACTCCTGCGTTTCGCCGCTGGCGCCCGCGCGCGGATTACGTCCGGCCGAACTGCCGCTACTTCCTAAAGAACGCTCCGCCGGCCAAGCGGACGCGGAAACTCTCAACTCCGGAAAAATTTATTGGCTCCCGCGGAAATCTGCTTGACGACCGCCCGGTCGCTCGATGAAAGTTCTTGAAACTTGTGTCCGCTTTCTGTCGCGGATCGTTCTTACAGTAAGGGGGAGCGTTGGCTGGTGAGTAACTCGTCGCTCTCGCCCATCCCTGGACCGCCGCCGGCCGACGACGCGCCGCGGTCGCAGGTCGATTGCTGGCTGGTCGACGCCCAGGCCGGCTCGCGTTCGGCCCTGGGCCGGGCGCTGGAAGCCTGCCGCAAGTACCTGCTATTGGTCGCCAACCGCGCGCTCGACGACGAGTTGCGGGCCAAAGTCGGCGCGTCGGACCTGGTGCAAGACACCTTTATCCAGGCCCAGCGCGATTTCGCGCGCTTCGCAGGGACGAACGAACAAGAACTGCTGGCCTGGTTGACTGCAATCCTGATCAACCGCATTCGGAACAATGCCCGGAAGTACCTGTTCACCGAGCAGACGAACGTTCATCGCGAGTTGTCGGGCGACGAGCTCGACGAGGCCATCGCCCAATTGCGCGACCGCTGTGTTACGCCGGGGGCGGCGGCCGTCGCGCGCGACGAACAGCGCCGCGTGCACCACGCCCTGGCCGAGTTGAATGAGCTCGACCGCGAGGTGATCCTCGGGCGCACGTTTCGCCAGGAATCGTTCGTGGCGATCGGACAGCGGCTTGGCTGTTCGGACGAGGCCGCCCGCAAGCGGTGGGCGCGGGCCGTCAGGGAGTTGCAGAAGATCCTGAGGCGTATCGGTTGACGCAACGGCGATTGCCATGAGCGCCACGGACGATGAAATCGACGACCGGCTGGCCGCGTTCTTGATCGAGTATGGCGAAGCGCTGGATAGCGCCGGTGCCAAACGGCCAAGCGCGCCGCCTGACGCCGACCCCGAGCTGCGCGCCGATTACGAAGAGGCCATCGGGTGCCTGGAACTGTTGGATCGCGTGCGGCGACTCGGGACGCCGGGGCAAGCCGAGTGTGAAACGCCCCCCTGGCCGGCGGTCGAGCCGGGCTCGTCGCCCGACACGCCGGCGGCGTTGCCGCGCACGCTGGGCCGCTTCCGCGTTTCGCACGAGCTGGGCCGCGGCGGATTGGGGATCGTCTACCTGGCGTATGATCCCAAGCTCGGCCGGCAGGTGGCGCTGAAAATACCGCGCATCGAATCACTGGCTAGTGAGGAAATGCAGCGGCGATTTCTGCGCGAAGCCGAAGCGGCCGCGCGGCTGTCGCACCCCAACCTGATCAGCGTGTTCGACGCCGGCGAAGAAGGGCCCATCTGCTACATCGCCTCGGAGTTCTGCCCTGGGCCCACGCTCGCCGCCTGGCTACGGCAGCGCGCTGGGCCCGCTCCGCCCCGCTGGGCCGCCGACTGTGTGCGGCAACTCGCAGCGGGCGTGCAGCACGCACATGGCCGCGGCGTGCTGCACCGCGACATCAAGCCGAGCAACATCTTGCTGGCGGCGTTGCCGGGACCGAGCTCACGTCGATCGGCCGGTCGAGTCGAGGCGTTTTGTCCGAAGCTCGCCGACTTCGGCATGGCCAAGCTGCTCGAACACGCCAACGACCAGACGCGCAGCGGAGCGCTCATCGGCACGCCCGCTTACATGGCGCCCGAGCAGGCTTCGGGGCAGTTGCGCGACGTGGACGCCCGAGCCGATGTGTATGCCCTGGGCGTGGTGCTCTACGAGTTGCTGACCCGGCGGCGTCCGTTCGAGGGCGCTAGCGACGTCGAGATCATAGCTCGCGTGATCGGCGAGGAACCCCGTCCACCTACGCGCTGGCGGACGGACATTCCGCGCGACCTGGCGGCGATCTGTCTCAAATGCCTGGACAAAGAACCGGCGCGGCGGTATGTCACGGCCCAGCAATTGGCCGACGATCTCGGTCGCTTCTTGCGTGGTGAACCGACCGAGGCGCGGCGCCCACGCACCGCCGAGCGGCTGTGGAAATGGGCGCGGCGCCGGCCCGTGATCGCCGGATTGTCCGCGGCATTGCTACTGTTGCTGGCTACGTTGATCGTGGGGTCGGTTACGTTCACGGTACGCCTGCAGGCGGCGCTGGCCAAGATGCGCAGCGTCGTGTACACGGGCGAGATTCGCCTCGCCCAAGAATCCCTGCTCAACAACCACACCGCGCAGGCGCTAGCGATCCTGGCGCGGCATGCGCCGGCCAATGACGAGTCGGCGCGGGGCGATTTCGCCTGGCAATTCCTGACGAACGCTATGAATCGCGACGTCGGTCGTTTGCCGCGTCACCCAGGGGACGTCTATTGCCTGGCGTTTTCGCCCGATGGCGATCGCCTGGCGACGGCTTGCGGCGACGGCCGGGTGCGCGTCTGGGACTGGCGCGCGGGCCAGTTGATGGCTGAGCTTGGCGACCAGCAAGGCGAGGCGAACTGTGTGGTTTACTCGCTCGACGGTCGACTGCTCATTTCCGGCGACGATGCCGGCCGCGTTGTGATTCGCGACAGCGTAACGCATGCCAAACTGCGCGAGTTGCGGCACGACGAGGCCAATCGTAACGCCAGGATCGTCGGCCTGGTGTTTTCACCGGATGGCGAAACTCTGTACGTCGCGTCGGATAACTCGTTGTTCTCCTGGGACGTGGCAACGGGCCAGCGCCTCGCATCCGTCGTGGCGTCGCAAGGGCAGATTCGCGGTTTGGCGATCTCGGCCGACGGCCGCCACCTGGCAACTGCCGGGTACGACATGATGCTGTGGCGGGCCCAAGATTTCGTGCCCAGCACGCTCGAGTTGCGGGCCAACTATGCCGCGGTGTGGTTTGCGCCCGACGGGCAAGCGTTGGTCGCTGCACAAACCAGGGGCATACTTGACGTTTTCGACATCCGTACGGGCCAGCGGATTGGGACGGTTCCCGAGGAGCACCGCGATACCGTGTTCGCATTGGCCGGAACGGCCGATGGTCGCTGCCTGGTTTCGGCCGGCGAGGACCGAGTTCTCAGCGTCTGCGACCCGCAGTCGCAACGACATCTGGCCGCGCTGGTGGGTCACTCCGATCGCGTGTGGGACGTTCGCCACTGTCCAAACAGCGACCGGATCGCGTCTGCCGACGCGGCGGGGGACGTGCTGTTCTGGGAGACGCCCCGCAGTCCACGCTACCACTACCCCGACGGGGCCATCGCGGTCTATCGCACGAAGAACCGCCTGACCACCGTCGCCTTTTCGCCCAGCGGTCACCTGCTGGCCTGCGGAGGGCCAAACACACTCGTCGTCATCGACAACGACCTCCAACGCATTCGTCAGTTCCCGCCTGGCCATGGCGAGCTCACCGCCATTGGCTTTCGTGGCGACGACGAATTGATCGGCATCACTTCGTATGGCGCGATACGTGGATGGAACACGCGCACCGCCGCGATCATGGAGTATGGACCAAACCTCGTTGACGAATTAGCCGCCTGGTGTTTCTCACCCGATGGAACCCGCCTGGCGCTGGCGGCTTACAAGAATGGTTCGTTCTCCTTGCGCGTAATGCGCTGGCCCGATTTGCGCGAGCTGAGTTATCTACGCTGCCAAGACCCCATCCAGAGCTTGCGGTATTTGCCCGACGGCCGCCAGTTGATCACCGCGGGCACGAGCGGCCTGAAGTACCTCGATGCCGAGACGCTGCAAACGCAGCGCGAGGTCCGACAGGTTCCCGCAACTTTCCATGGCGTCGACTTCCTGGCGGACGGCCAGCAGATCGCCGTCGCCGAGGGGCGCCATGGAATCGGAATCCGCGCTGCCCGAACCGGCGCGCTGGCCAGCCACCTGGCCGGCCACAACCAACAAGTGCTCGCCGCGCTGGTCAACCCCAATGGGCGGAACCTGGCGAGCCTCGATGCCGGCAGAATCGCCTGCCTTTGGGATCTGCGGACGGAAAAAGTCATCCTTCGCTTCGAGGGTATTGAGACGACCAAAGGGGGAATCTGCTTCAATCGATCCGGAACGCGGTTGGCGGCGATCCGCTCGGAGAAAGCCTGGGAGTTGATCGTCTTCGATGCCGCGCCGCCGACACGTGCCACGTGGCCAACTGTGGTGGCGACCCGTGCGACTCACGGCGCGACGACCTCGAACGCCGGTGAGTGAACCGTGAACCGCTCGACCTTGCCGTCGGTCTTGTGGCGGCCATAGTGCACGAGGCGATACTTGCCGGGCGCCGTGTCGGCGCTCACGTCCCAGGTGATCGTCACCTGGAAGGGATCGGGCTTGGTCGAGTAGCGCGGCGGCGCTAGGTCGAGAATGCCGGTCCGCGTCGTGCGGGGGGGCTTGGGCTTCGAACCGGCGACGCGCTCCCACTCGGCCGCCGTATCCCAATCGAAATCCTCGCGGACCACTTCCCAGGTGTCGCTCCCGTCGGTCAGTCGCTCGACCGCCATGAACTTGTCCTTACGGTCGTACTCGTTCACGGGGCTGCCGGTCCAGAAGGTGACGCTGGCCGTTTCGCCGGCGGTGTACTTTGCTTGCGGCGCGGTGACGACGTCGCCGAAATCGGCGTCGGGCGGAGTCCGTTCGTCGGGACCGTCGAGCGCGACCTGCCGGTGCGGCAACGTGCGCATGTCGGTCGGCTCAACGGTGGTCGTCACGCTTTCGCCAGTCTTCAGGGCATGGGCGAGGCGGACGAATTCCTGCCGGTAGGCCGCTTCGCTCCAGGGGCCAAAGAGTGTGTGCCCCCCTTCGTATTGCTGTAGCTGATACTCGTGCCAGGTCGTGACGTAGCCGGCGAAATCGTTTGAATAGCCGGCGACCACCACGTATCGCGGCTCGACCCCCAGCTCTTTGCCGACCGCGTCGCGGAATCGCCGCCCGCTCATCGTGGTGAACTCGGCCGGGCCGACCACCAGCACCAACTGGCCGATGCGCGCCACGGCCAGCGACTGCACCTGCTCGTGCATCGGGGGGCGGGCCAGACCGCTGGCGATCAGCACCGCCTTGGGCTTCTGGCATTCGATGAACTCGGGTGTCGCCTTGACGCCCGGCAGGGCCAGCCGCAACAAGGCGTCGATCGAGGGATCGGACTCGGTCATCCCTTCTTTGAAGAGCGAATGCCCACCCCCTTCGGCATCGGAGCCGGCCGCGAATGCGTATCCCCAGGCCGACGGGCAAGTGTGCTGCTCGCCTGCGCCGGTGAACTCGTCGCGGACGACGACGCGCGAAAAGTCGATAAACGTCTGGACCACTTCGATTGGCCCGCTGAGCTCTTCGCTGGCCGAATCGAACAGCCGCTTGGCGGCGTCGGCCTGGCGCTGGCCGATGATCGTGCAGCTTTCGAGATCGGTGCGGCCTGGCCCCGTGGCGTCGAGATTCAGGTTCGGCGTGGCGTCGCCGCAATTCGTGTTGGCGAACGCCGCCACGAACTCGCCGGGGCCTTGATGGCGGGCCTGGTGCGCTTCTTCGATCGCGTAGGCCGCGTAGCCCTTGTTGTCGCTGACGGTCAGCTTGTAGTAGTAGTTGACCGACGTGGGATG
This sequence comes from Pirellulales bacterium, assembly GCA_050184475.1. Taxonomy (GTDB): domain Bacteria; phylum Planctomycetota; class Planctomycetia; order Pirellulales; family JAEUIK01; genus JAIESQ01. Next base: position 61,897 of record JBFXAH010000009.1, read on the forward strand.
CACGGCGAACCAGTTGAGCAAGCCGATGGCGCCATCGTCGCGCACGAACTTCAAGAGCGTCATGCCGGTATCGACCGCCGACTTGTAGCGCGCCTGTTCCTCGGCCGGGTTGTTGCGATAGGCGATCGCCGAGCGATTGGCGTTGGCATCTTCGACTTCTCCCTGCGCCAGGTAGATGTGGCCGGGCTTGAGATCGGCGTCGGCGGCGACCACCGAGTCGACGATGCCGTCGACCAGCGCGTCGTACGCTTGCGTGAAGAAGTCTCCCCCCAACACGCTCATCGAAAGATGGTGATGGTAGCCCCCCGGAGCGCCATGCGTGTGCGTGCCGGCCAGCACCAGATTGGCGTGCGTGTAGCGATCGCCCAGCTTGTCGCGCAGTTTTTCGAGCACCGCCAATTTGACGGTGTGCGTGACGAAGGCGACTTCGCAGGTCACGTAAGCCAGCCGTGCTTCGTCCTTGGCGTCGGCCATCACGAACGTGCGCGCGTAGAGCCGCTGCCGCAATCCTTTGCCGACCTGTTGGGGATGGACGTAGCCGAGCATCTGGATTCCCCAGATGGGCAGCGTGGTATCGCCGGTGGCGCGGCCGATCAGATATTCGTCGGCCCGACTCGCCGTCGGCAGCAAACAGGCGAGGGCGACGATCGCGACAAGGAGCTTCTGCATGAGGGGTATCCCAAAATCTGCGTTTGATCGGTGTAGGTGAGTGATTGTCGGGGCTGCGGCCGCGAGCCCCCGCGGACACGGTATTCTACTCAGCCGCCGCTCGCGCGGCCCGCGAATCAAAAATCCGCGGCGCCGGCCGCCAGTCGACGATCGCGTCCCAGGGCCACAGGGGGCGCGTGATCCTATCGTAAGGATAACGCCAGAAATCGCTTGGCGCGCAGCCCGGCGACGTGGTGTGGATGATCCGCGCGGCCAGCGGCTCGTAAACGGCGCGAAAGCCGCACGGACTTTTGGCGACCAGCACGGCGGCCGAACGCGGCTCGAGCCCCGCCGCGCGGAACAGTTCGGGGGCGAAATGCGGCCCCGACCGCGAGGTGACCACAAGCCTCACTTCGCCGCAGCGCAGGACCGCCGCGCGCCCCATGTCGATGGGAAGATTGCGGGCCAAATGCCCCGAGAGCGTGAACTTCGCATCGAAGAGATTCTCGACCACGCCGCGCACCGCGATCGCGCGCCCAAAGCGATGATCGCGGACGCCGCCGAGCCCGGTTTCGATCGGCTTGCCGACGCCCAGCGCCGCGGCCTGCTGGACCGTCTCGGGCGAAACCAGCGCGGCCAGCGCCGGGCGCGGCCAATCGTATTTGAGCAGTTCGGCGATGATCCAGGTGCCGTCCCCCGGCGCGCCGGAAGTTGTCGCATCGCAACCGTCGCCGAGCACGACCAGCCCTTCGCTGTGGTGAAATGCTTCGCGCACCGCTTGTTCGTGCGGCACCAGCTCTGGCAGATACTCTTCGCGACGTTGCCAAACTTTCGCGGCGATCGTGCTGCAATGCGCGGCGGCCACGTCGCCCTGTCCGTCGGTCGTCACTAGCACGGTCGTCGCCAGCTCGGGGACGTCGAGCCAGGGCTGCACGGTGGCCAGGCCGGCCGTTAGCACGCCGGGCGTTGCTTCGAGCGCGAGCAGCGCTTGTTTGAGCTCCCAGCTCAGTCCGCTGCCGCGCTCGGTGTTCGCCCGCTCGGCCGGAAAGATCGCCGGCACGCGCTCGAGCGCAGTCACGGGCCGGACTCCGTCGATCATGATCCGCCGCAACAGGGCCGCGCCGCGCTGACCCGTCTCGAAAACATCAACGTGCGGCGCCGTGTGATAGAGAACCAGCGCGTCGGCCGCTTCGACCATCGCCGGCGTGACGTGCGCATGCAGATCGAGCGTGGCGACCAGCGGCGTCCGCGGGCCGATCAACTGCCGGATCGCGGTGAGGATCTCGCCTTCGACGTCGGAGTGCTCGTCGGCCACCAGCGCGCCGTGCAGCGCCAGCAGCAGCCCGTCGAGTCGTCCGGCGTCGGCGATTGCCGTGAGCAGTTCGTCGCGCAGCCAATCGAAGGTCGCCGTCGTGGCCGGACCGCTCGGCCAGGCGGGTAACCGCACCAGGCCGACTATCTCCGGTCGCTCGGGCCAGGCGTTCAAGCTCTGGATGAACCCGCCCAGCTCGTTCGTTTGCACCATTTGCGCGACGATTTCCGCACCGCGCAACACGCCGAATTGCTCGAAGTCGGCGCGCGTGGTCGGCAGCGGATTGAACGAGTTGGTTTCTTGCCAGAGTTGGCCGATGCCGATCCGCATCTGTCGGCTCGCTCCAATCAGACGGCCGCGGCGACGCGGTCGATCGCGCGATCGAGCCGCGCCAGGGCGTCGTCGACGTCGGCCTCGCTCATCGCCGCGCAAAAACCGTGATGGCAAGCCGCGCCGCCATAGTCGTGAAAGTAAACCCCTTCGTCGATCGCCGCGGCGATGAACTTGAGCATCATCGCCCGATCGTGCTTTAGCGCATCGCGATAGTTGCGCACCTCGCAGTCGACGCCGAAGTAAATGCCGAAGCGGGCACCCAGGCCAACCGCTCGCCCCGGCAGGCCGTGCCGGGCGAAGGCCGAATTCAAACCGCCGAACAACCGCTCGCCGACGCGCGCGATGTGCTCGTAGAAACCGGGCTCTCGATAAGCGGCGTTGGCCGCGATGCCAGCCGCCACGACCACCGGATGCCCGTTGTAGGTGCCGCTGTGCTGGCAATCGCCGGTGGGCATCAGCCGCGCCATGATCTCGGCCCGGCCGCCGAAGACGCTCAGCGGAAATCCGCCGCCGACCGCTTTGCCCAGCGTGCACAAGTCGGGCGTAACGCCGAGATATTCTTGCGCGCCCCCCGGCGCCATGCGAAAGGCGCTCAACACTTCGTCGAAGATCAACAGCGCGCCGTGGTCGCGCGTCACGCGCCGCAGCGTGGCCATGAATTCGGCCGTGGGGCGAATGCAGCCGGCGTTGTAATAGATCGGTTCGCAGATCACCGCGGCCAGTTCGGCGCCGTGCCGCTCGAAGGCCCGCTCGACCAGATCGGGCCGGTTGTACGGCACGACGACCAGTTGATCGGCCAACTCGGCAACCATGCCCGACGAGGCTGGCCAGACGGTCGGCGCCGCTTCATCGCCGAGCTGTTCGCGCGGTGTATTGATCGCGAACATCACCTGGTCGTGATAGCCGTGAAAGTTCCCTTCGAATTTCAGCAGCCGGGTGCGGCCGGTGAACGCCCGCGCCAGGCGAATGCAATGCAAGGTCGCTTCACTTCCCGAGCCGGTGAACCGCACGCGCTCGCAGCAAGGGACGGTCTCGCAAATTCGCCGCGCCAATTCGCCGTGCAATTCGTTCTCGTAAGAACAAGCGGCGCCGCGAGCCATCACGTCGGTCACGGCGCGGGCGATACGCGGGTCGCCATGCCCCAGCAGTGTCGCCCCGTGGCTCGTGCACAGGTCGAGGTAGCGGCGGCCGTCGAGATCCCAGAGGTATGCTCCTTCGGCCCGGGCGAACAGCATGGCGCGGCCGAGGGCGCGATTCACGCGCGTCGAGGCCGAAACGCCACCGGCCAGATATTGCTGGTGCTGCTCGAATTGCTGACTGGTGCGACTCACGTGAATTGGTCTCGAGAGGGCGCGATTTGGTGGCTATTTGGCAACGCGCTTCTTTTTCGGCGTCGGCTTGCCACTTCGGGTTGCTTTCGTTTTCGGCCTGGCCGCCTTCGTCGCGCGAGCGGGCTTCTTCTTGGTCGCCGGGCGGGCCGTAGACTTCTGGCCCGTTTTGGCCGCAGGTGCCGGTCGACCCTTGGGGCGACTGCGCATCTGGCCGAGCACCTCCTCGTAGCGGGCGATGTACTCCTTGGCGGTCGTGCGTCGCAGGGCTTCGCCGATCACGTCGAGCGCCAGATCCTCGGCGCGCTTGAAGCGAATGCAGCACTTGCCCATGTCGAGCTTCTTGCCGGTCTTGGCCCAGGCTTCGCGGAACCAGTTCCAGTGGGGCCCTTCGCCGTAGATCGACATCAAGTAGAGCGACAGGTAGTTCTTTTGCGAGGCCAGCCCGGCGAACGGCAGCGGTTGCTGCGGATTGCAGTGATAGCCGGCCGGATAAATGCGATGCGGTACGAAGTAGCCGATCATGCCGTACTGCATCCCCTCGGCGAAACCGGCATCGAGGTTCTGCAGAATGACTTTGCGCACGGCTTCGACCGAGGCCCGCCGCTCCGGCGGCAAGGTCTTCAGATAGGCGGCGACGCTCGTAGCAGAGCTTTGCATCGGATGACCCCGGATGTGCGTTTCGGCGTGCGCGCTGCGGACGCCCTGGCGAGCGCTCACGAAAAAGCCGCACTTGCCCTGGCGAAAACTGCGTTTCCTCGTACAACTGGCACAGCATAAACTTGGACGTCGCCTTGTGCCATCGTCGTGCGGCCGACGGCAGTTCAACTCGACAATCACGGCGAACGGGTCGCCTCATTCGGGCACTGGCCGAGCCAATGGCCTCCGAAAGTCGACAAACGCTTTCACCACCACCGCAAATAATCGATCCGGCAGATAGCTCGGCCACGACTGCTCACGCTTGCTCACCAGATGCGCTGATCATGGACGAACCGTACGACATCGCGATCATCGGCGGAGGGCTCGTCGGGCTGGCGACCGCCATGGCCCTGACCGAACAGACCAACGCTCGCCTGCTGTTGGTCGAGGCCGAAAACGAGCTGGCCGCGCATCAGAGCGGCCACAACAGCGGCGTGATCCACTCGGGGCTCTACTACAAGCCTGGCTCGCTCAAGGCCCGCAATTGCGTCGCAGGGCGGGAACTGATGTACGCCTTTTGCGCCGAGCATGGCGTGGCCTTCGACCGTTGCGGCAAGCTCGTCGTGGCGGTCACCGAAGATCAGTTGCCAGCCCTCGACGAGCTCGAGCGCCGCGGCCGCGCCAACGGGCTCGCCGGCATGCGGCGCGTTGGCCCGGAGCAGATTCGCGAACGCGAGCCGCACGTGAGGGCGATCGCCGCCTTGGAAGTGCCCGAGACCGGCATCGTCGACTACAAGGGGGTCGCCCGCGAGTACGCGCGGCTGACCCAATCGCGCGGCGGCACAATCGAAAAGCAGGCCCGCGTCGTCGGCGTCGAGCAGCGCGGCGATGGTCTGACGATCGAGACCGCGCGCGGCGCGTTTGCCGCCCGCAACTTGATCAACTGCGGGGGGCTGCAGTCGGATCGCGTGGCCCGGATGTGCGGCGTCCACACGGGAGTGGCGATCATTCCGTTCCGCGGCGAGTACTACCAGTTGATCCCGTCGCGCGAGGAGTTGGTGCGTCATCTCATCTATCCCGTGCCCGACGCGCGATTCCCGTTTCTGGGGGTGCACTTCACGCGGATGGTGTTGGGAGGGATCGAAGCGGGGCCGAACGCCGTGCTGGCGCTGGCACGGCACGGCTACACGCGGACCAGCTTTTCGCCGCGCGACGTGGCGGGCTTGCTCGGTTACCGGGGCTTCTGGCGGATGGCGGCCCGCTACTGGCGCACCGGCTGCGGCGAGATGTACCGCTCCTGGAGCCGGCGGGCGTTTCTGCGCGCGTTGCAAGTGCTGGTGCCGGAGCTGCGCGACGGCGACCTGGTGCCGGCGGGCTCCGGAGTGCGTGCCCAGGCCGTGGCTCCCAACGGCACGCTGGTCGACGATTTCGTGATTGCCGAGCGCGAGCGGATGATCCACGTCGTCAATGCCCCGTCGCCGGCGGCGACCGCCTCGATCAGCATCGGCCGCGAGATCGCCCAGTTGGCGATCGGCAGTTTCTCGCTGACCCAGCGGCCGAGCGCCGCATAGCGCAACGGGCAGTTGGTCGACAATTGCAGGTGCGGCGCGGATGCGTCGCGCGGCGCTAGCCGACGACCATTTTGCGCTGCTCGATCGCCGCGTGCCCCGAGCGGCGATACGGCCGCGGATACGGCTGGGCGTGACCCCTCTCGTCGATAGCGCGACAGCGCAAGATGTAGTTGCCGGCCGGCAAGGCTGGCAAAACGCCAGCCCAATGGACAATCGCCAGGCGCAGCGGCCAATGTTGCGGCTGGCCGGTGGCGGGGTCGAATCCCAGCGTCGGCAGCGGCAGCTTGCCGTCGGGCAATTCGCCACCCCAATCTTGAGGCGGGCCGAGAATTTCCATGTCGACCCAGGGAGCGCTGGCGTAGCCGTCGCGGTCGCCGCCGGCGACGCGTTCTCCCTCGGGTTGAATCCAGGCCTGAACCTTCGACAATCCGCCGACGCCTACCTGCGCGTAGCCGGTAATGGGAATCTTGTCGCCGGCTTTGATTTCGGGGGGCACATCGATCGTCGCGGCGAAGGTCTTCATCGGACTGTCGATGTCGTTCCCTTGCTCGGCGTAAGTATCGTTGGCGTGCGACATCGACGTGAGGACGACGTGCGTGAGCCACTTGACCGACTTGAAGCCATAGTGCTCGGGCACGACCACCCGCACCGGCCCGCCCCGTTCGGCATTGAGCCATTGACCGTTGAGCTTGTAGCACAAGATCACCGGCGGCAAGCCGAAATAGTCTTCGTAGATGCGGCCGATCGGCAGCGAGCTGCGAAACATCTGCTCGGGCTGGTCGTTGTGGTAGCCGTAATAGAAGACGCGTCGCAGATTGTCGCGCGGCTCGGCTAGCCGAATCACTTCGCGCAGCGGCACCCCTTCCCACAAGCCAAAGCCGAGCGGGCAGCCGAGATTCAGGCAGGTCATCGCTTTGACGAAGCGCACCGCGTGTTTGTCGGCCAGTTGCAGCAGGGTCTGGAAGTCGAGCGCACGGTTCTTCTCTTTGCTGAGCGGATTGCGCAGCGGCACCGGATGCTCGGGGTCGGAGACAACTTCGAGCTGCCAGGTTTCGCGCGTCAGGCCGACTTCGGTCTTCTTGTCGTCGGGCAGCGAGTGCGGCAGCGGCTTGCCGCGCGAGACATCGAAGAACAACTGCTGCGGTGTCAACAGCGTATCGTTTCGCTTGATGCCATCGCCGAGCGCGGCCTTTTTGACCGGTGGCGCCTCGCTGGCTGGCGGAGTTGCGGTTTGCGACGGGGCATCCGCGGCTTGGCCGGTGGTCGGTTCGGCATTGCCGCGCCGCGGCGCGAGCAGGCCGGCGGCGAGCGCGGTGCCTCCGGCTTGGAGAAAGTAGCGGCGCGAGAGCGCACGGTGGGTGGCCAGAAACTGCAGCGCGCGACGCATCGGTCGGCTCCTCGCCTGGCAGCCCGCTTTCTTGCGATGGCGCGGCCTGCTGTATTCTTCAACAGGCCACTAGACCAGCCCGCGGCGGACCGCCCACACGGCGGCCTGGGTGCGATCGGAAACGCCGATCTTGCGGAGCACGTGCTGCACGTGCTCTTTGACCGTCTCGTAGCTGATCTTCAGCGACTGAGCGATTTCTTTATTGGTGAGGCCGAGGGCCATTTGCCGGAGGACTTCGCTCTCGCGCTTGGTGAGCGAAACTTCGACGTCGTCGACGAGCCGAGGCGTGGCCAGCGCGCCGGTCACCCGGCGCAGTTCTTCGCGCGACCAGGCGTTGTCGCCCGAGGCTGCCTTGCGCAGCGCGTCGAGCAGCTCCTCGCGGCCGACCCCCTTGAGCAGGTAGCCGCTGGCCCCCAACGCCAAAGCGCGAGCGATATACGTGGGGTTGTCGTACGTCGAGAGAATGATCACGGCCATCTCGGGCCGCTCTTGCCGCAGTTGGGCCAGGGCCGACAGCCCGTCGGTTTCGCCCATCCGCACGTCGAGGATTGCCACGTCGGGGCGCAGCGCCAGGGCGACGCGTACTGCTTCGGGAGCACTGGCGGCCTCGCCGACGACTTCGATTTCGCTGTCGGCCAACAAGCTTTTCAGACCCGAGCGGACGACTTCGTGATCGTCGGCAATCACTATTTTCAAGGCCATGAATCGCTCCGCATGTCGGCCGTTTCCTGCGGAGGCGCGGCCGGCAATTCTACGAGGATGTGCGTCCCCCGTCCTGGCCCAGTCTCGACACTGGCCCGCCCGCGCAGCAAGCGCGCCCGCTCGCGGATTCCCTGCAAGCCGAAGCGGTTTTCGGTGACCGCCGCGAGATCGAAGCCGACACCGTTGTCGCGAACCTCGATGCGGACCGTGGCGCCCTCTTCGACGAGCTCGACAATCGTGTGGCTGGCCTGGCTATGCCGGCGGACATTGTTGAGCGCTTCTTGCACGATGCGGTAAATCGTTCCCTCGACCAGCGCGCTGAATCGGCGGCTGGTCACCCGGGGGCGGAACTCGATACTGCCAGGCGCGTTGCTCGCCTGCTCGCTGATCAGATAATCGATGGCGGCCACGATCCCTTGCTCGTCGATGATCGGCGGCCGCAACCCGCTGATCAAGCCGCGCCCTTCCGACAGGCTATTGCGCAAGAGCCGCATCGCCACGTCGAACTCGCCGGTCGCGGCGTCGGAAGCGCTGGCGAGCAAGCGACGGTAGCTCTCCAAATGCATCAGCGCGCCGGTGATGTCTTGCAGAAAACCGTCGTGAATTTCGTAGGCGGTCAGTTGGCGATCGCGTTCGTGGGCGACGAGCAACCGTTGCAGCAACTTCTGCTCGGCGGCCAGGGCGGCGCCGGCGCGCTTGCTCTCGGTGATATCGCGGAAGACCGCCACGCCGCCGATCAACGTACCGTTATCGTCGCGCACCGGCCGGGCGATGACGCTCAGCCAGACGCCGTCTTGCCGGTCGGAGTGTTGGACGTAAATCTCCGTGTCGGGGGGGACGTCTCCCCGGCTGGCGCGCACCAAGGGGAGCTCGTCTTCGGGATACGGTGTGACGCGATCGGGCAGGAACAGACCGTAGCGGCGCGACCATTCGCTGGCCGGAACATCGAGCTGGCCGACTCCCAGGATGCGGCTGGCCGCGGGGTTGAACAGAGTAAAGCGGCCATCGCGCCCGGCGACGACGACCCCCTCGCCAATGCTCGACAGAATCGACTGCAAGATCTGCGTTTGCCGCACCAGTTCGCGCTGCACTTCGAGTCGGGTCTGGACCTCGCGGCGCAGTTTCTCGTTGGCGTCGAGCAGTTCGCTGGTGCGCTCGGCGACGCGGACTTCGAGCTGTTCGCGCGACTGGCGCAGCGCGGCCTTGATCTGCGATCGCTGCGTGACGTCGATCCCGACCGCCCAACTCCCCCAACCTGCGATGGGAAAAAACGCCGACAAGTTCGACCAGGCAATGGTCTTGGGAGTGCCGTCCTTGGCGGTCAAAGTCCATTCCACGTCGCGAAAATGATCTTCGAGCTCGCGCCACTGGGAGATCATCTGCAGGCGATAGGCGGGATCGGGATAGAGCAGCTCGAACGATCGCGGATTGCCGACGACTTCCTCTGCCGAATAGCCGCTGACGCGCTCGCACTCGGCGTTCCAAGCCACGACCTGCACGATCGGCGTGTCGGTGGCGAGGTCGATCTTCTGCTCGACCGCCACGAGCATGACCGGCATGTTTTGCACGACTTGCCGCAGTCGCTCTTCGTCGGCGGCGCGCTCGGTGACGTCGACCGCCCAGATCACGATCGCGCCGGCGGCGCCGCTGGCGGCCGGCAGCACCTGGGCTTCCCACTCGAGAATCCGTTCCTCCCCGTCGCGCAGCACCCGAAATTGCTTCAGCGTGGTATCGACGTCGCCGGCGAGAATCTGGCCGACGGCGCGCTTGGCCAGCTCGGTTTGCATGCGGGGGAACAGTTCCCAAACGAACTTCCCCTTGGCCTCGCTCGCCACCTGGCCGGTCATTTGTGTCAAGGCGCGATTCAAGAACTGCACGCGACCGTCGGCATCGAGAATCGCCACCAGGGTGTCGATGGCGTCGAGCACGGCCGACATGAAGTCGCGATCGACGCGCAAGGCCTGGGCCGCGCGGTCGAAACGCGTGATGTCGGCCGCCACGCCCAGCGCGCCGGTGATTCGCCCGGCGTCGTCGAATTGCGGCGCGCAGTAGGCGTCGAAAGCGACGTCGCGAATCCGCACCAGGGCTCGGCACGACTGGCCCGCCAAAGCTCGCCGCGCCCCCTCGAGCACTTGCGGCGAGTCACCGAAGATGGCATCGATAGGTTGGCCCACCACGTCCGACGTGGCGACGCCGAGCGCGGCCAGCCCATTGCCGGCCGCCAGCGTGAAACGGCTCTTCAAGTCGATGGCCCAGGCGAAGATCGAGCCCCCGTCGACGACCGTCTGCAGGGCTCCCTGGGAGCCGTCTGTGCCGGGCGCCTCGAATACGTCTCCAAACGCCCCCCCGGGCGATAATTCGACGATCCGGCGCTCTAACTCAGCGACTTGTTGGCGCAAAGCGCGCAATTCGTCGGTGCGGGCGAGCTCTTCGGGGGGGAGAACAGCCATGCTCGTACGCTTTCTCGAAAGCCACCCCTGGCTACTAGATTTATAACCAGAAATGGGGATCAGGCTTCCCCTTTCTAGAGGGGGATTACAGCCACGTCAAACCGTACCATATGTACTCCAACTGCCACGATTTGCGGGTAATTCGCCGATTTTTGCCTCACTTCGAGTGGGGGGGCGACCCCATGCTCCATGCGGGGGGGTAACACCATTTAACCCCACAATTGCTGTCATGTATCGGAGGGTTCTGCCGCCTAGAATGTTACGCGCGCCTAGCCCCCCCCAAGCCCAACCCGCGTGCCAGGCGGATTCCCGTCTTTAGCCCCCGACTCCAACGGGAGACTTGCGTTGAAGCGAGCACTCTTAGCCGCGCTGATCACCTGGCATCTGGGGGCCGTCGGACTCGCGGCAGCCCCACTCACGGATGCCAACCGCTTTGTGCACCTCGACGGCGACGATCCGTTCTACGCTTCTCTGCGCCACGCCAGGCTGACGACGCCGCAATGGATTGGCGAACCCAAGATCGACGCCGTGGTGGTGCTGGCGATCGACGATCTGCGCGACCCGCCGCGCTGGGAAGCCTATTTGCGCCCGATCATCAATCGACTCACAGAACGCGCAGGCGCCGCCCCGGTCAGCATCATGACCTGCCAGGTGCCGCCGAGCGACCCTCAACTTCAAGCCTGGCTGGCCGAAGGCTTGAGCCTGGAATGCCACACGATCGATCATCCTTGCGTGCTGCTGAACAAAGGGAACCTTGCGCGCGCCAAGCAAACCTACGACGGCTGTATCGAGCTGCTCTCGCAGGTCCCCGGCAATCGGCCGGTGGCGTTTCGCGTCCCCTGCTGCGACTCGCTGAATGCGGCCAGCCCGCGCTTCTATAGCGAAATCTTCAATCGCACCACGGCCGCGGGGCAGTATCTGTCGATCGATAGTTCGGTGTTTCAGTTGTTCACGCCAGCCGACGCCGACGTGCCGCGCGAGCTGGTGCTTGCGGCCGACGGCGCCGAGCGCTTTCGTCGCTATCTGCCGAATCCTGGCTACGTTGCCACGATTGAGAACTATCCCTATCCCTATCCGATTGGCCGGCTGTGCTGGGAATTTCCCTGCGCGGTCCCCAGCGACTGGCAAGGACAGAAGCTGCTGCAGCCGGCCAATCCAGCAATCGTCGTCGACATGAAGCGGGCGCTCGACGCGGTGGTCGCCAAGCGCGGTGTCTTCAACCTGGTCTTTCATCCCTACGACTGGATCCGCGCCGAGCAAGTTGTCGAGCTGATCGATCATGCCGTGGTGCGGCATAAGGGGCGCGTCAAGTTTCTCACATTTCGCGAAGCGCTCGAGCGACTTAACAAGAACCTGCTGGGGGGCGAGGCCCTGCGCGCCGCCGACGGTGGCGATGGCGGCGTGCGCCTGCTGGATCTCGACGGCGACGGCTACCAGGATGTCGTCATTGGCAACGAGCGGGTGCGAGCGACCCGCATCTGGGACCCAGCCAAGCAGACTTGGCGCGTCGGGGACTTTCCCTGCGAAATGGTAAGTCGCGACGATGGGCCCGACCGCCAACCGACGGCGCGATTTGGCCTAGTGGGGCAACCGCCGCAGCCAGTCGTGATCGCGGCCGCCGAGCGCGGCCTGCGCGGGTGGCGATTTGAACCAGCCAGCGGTTCGGCCGGCCGCTGGATCGAATCGCCCGAACTAGTTCCCCTCGTCGACAGCGACGGCGAACAGGTCGCACTGGGAGCGGCCGACATCGCGGGCCTGCGGTTGGTCGATGTCGATGGTGCTGGCGGTTGCGAACTACTGATCGCGACTCCCAAGCGGCAATTGGCGTTCACCTGGGAGGCTTCGCACGACGACGATCGCTCCGCCAAGACCGGCCACTGGCGCCGACTCGAGTATGCGCTTCCCAGTGGGGCCCATTTCGCCGATCACCAAGGACGCGACGCCGGCTTGCGGCTCGTCGACCTCGACGAAGATCTCGATCTCGACGTGCTCTTCTCGAACGAGCGCGAATTCGGCGTCTACCTGTTTACTGATCTCGCGGGCGGCTGGTCGCAACCGGTGCGCTCGGGGCCACGCACGCAGGCCGACGCCGTGCCGATGATCGCCCGCGAGGGAACGAACAACGGCGCCTGGTTCCATGGTCGCGAGCTTGTCGTTCAGAACGAGGACACCGACCGCCTGGCGGATTCGATCGAGCGATTGACGTTCAACGATCTGCTGGCCGACGTGATCCCCGAACCCAAAAGCCCGACCGCCGCACAACAGTCGCTGGTTCCGCGGGCGGACATGGTGGCCGAGTTGGTCGCGGCCGAGCCCCTTGTCGAAGATCCCGTCGCCTTCGATTGGGATGCTCAAGGCCGGCTGTGGGTGGTCGAGATGCGCGACTATCCGTCGGGGGTCGACGGCCGGCCCGGGGGGCGCGTCCGCGTGCTGGTCGACACCGATGGCGACGGTCGCTACGACAAGAGCAGCGTGTTCCTCGACGAACTGCGCTACCCCACGAGCGTCTTCACCTGGCGCAACGGAGCGCTGGTGCTGGCCGCGCCCGATCTGCTCTATGCCGAAGATCGCGACGGCGATGGCCGGTCCGATCATACCGAAGTGCTGTTTACCGGCTTCGCGCGGGGCAATCCGCAACATCTGGCCAACGGCCTGGTGTGGGGGCTCGACAACTGGATCTACGGCGCCAATGGCGATAGTGGCGGCCGCGTGCGAGCCGCCGGCAGCGACGACGATCACGCGATCGGAGGACGCGACTTTCGACTGCGGCCGGCCGATGGCTCGTTCGAGCCGATCGAAGGCTTCACGCAGTTCAGCCGACCGCGCGACGACTGGGGCAACTGGTTCGGCTGCAGCAACGCCAATCCCTTCTGGCAATACGTGTTGTCGGATCATTATTTGAGCCGCAATCCGCACGTCGCGCCGCCCGATGGGCGGATGCCGGTGTCGGGCAATCCGGGCGTTGCGCCGGTCTACCCGCTCAGCCGGCTGCTCGAACGTTTCAACGACCCGCACACGGCCAATCGCTTTACGTCGGCTTGCGGCGCCACGATTTATCGCGACGAACTGCTCGGTCCCGGTTTCGAGGGGAACGTCTTCATCAGCGAGCCGGTCCATAATCTCGTGCATCGCGAGGTCATGGTGGCCGACGGCGTGCGCGTGGTCAGTCGCCGAGCGGCCGACGAGCAGCGGAGCGAGTTTCTGGCCGCCAGCGACAATTTCTTTCGCCCGACGACGATCAAGACCGGCCCCGACGGCGCGCTCTGGGTGGCCGACATGTATCGCTACGTGATCGAGCATCCCGAATGGATTCCTCGCGAAATGCAGAAGAAGCTCGATCTGCGGGCTGGAAGCGACCAGGGGCGGATCTACCGCGTCTATCCGGTCGGCACCACGCCCAGGCCGATTCCGAAGCTTGGCGAGCTCGACGCGGCCGGCCTGGTCGCCGCGCTGGAAAGCCCTAACGGTTGGGTTCGAGACAAGGCGCAGCAACTCATGATCGAGCGGGGTGGGCGCGATGCCGTCGCGGCGCTCGAGAGCCTGTCGCGCGGGGCGGCACGACCCACTGCCCGGCTGCACGCGCTCTGCACGCTCGACGGACTGGGGGGAGTGTCCGACGAAGTGCTCGTTGCCGCGCTGGGCGACGCGCATGCTGGCGTGCGGCGCCACGCGGTGCGCGTTGCCGAAACGCATTTGGAGAATTCGCCCGCGGTCGCGGCAGCATTTCTGCGGCTGGTGGACGACGCCGATCCGCTCGTCCGGCTGCAGTTGGCGTACTCGCTGGGCGAGTGGACCAGCCCCGCGGCCGGCGAGGCGCTCGGGCGATTGGCGGTCCGCGACGCCGGCGATCCTTGGATCACCGCCGCGGCCTTGAGCTCGGCCACGCGCAATCTAAACGAAATGGTGGCAGCCATGCTGACGGCCAGCGGCGATGAGCCTCCGCTCGCGGAGCTCGCCGCGCAATTGTTGTCGATCGCCGCGGCAATGGGGCGCGGCGACGCCATCGTCGAGCTCGTGCCGGCGATCAGCCGCGATGTCGCTGGCAGCTATGCCCCCTGGCAGCTCGGCGCCCTGGGCGAGCTGCTCGAGCTGCTCGATCGGCGCGGTAAGACGCTGATTCAATTTCGCGACGAGGCCGCCGAACCGCTTCGCGCGGCCCTTGGCCAGTTGGCGGGTCTGTTTGCCTTCGCGCGGCAGCAAGCAGTCGATGCCGCGGCCGAGGAATCGCTGCGCTTGGCCGCCCTCGAACTGCTGGGGCGCGGGTTCGATGGTCAGGCCGACGACGTCACGACATTGACCACGTTGTTGGGCCCGCAAACTTCGCCGGCTTTGCAAGCGGGTGCGATTCGTGCGCTGGGCCGGCTGCATATCGACGAAGTCCCGACGCGGTTGTTGGCAGCCTGGAAGGGTTACAGCCCCGCCGCGCGATCCGAGGTGCTGTCGCTGATCGTCGGTCGCAGCGAGTGGGCCATGAAGCTGCTCGATGCGGTCTCTCAAGGCCAGATCGCGCCGGGCGAAATTGACCTCACCCGGCAGCAGCAGTTGCGCGAATATCGCAATCGCGAGATTCGCCAGCGGGCCCGCGAGTTGTTTGGGCAATCGACGTCGAGCGATCGCCAAGGTGTCGTCGCGCGCTATCAAGCCGAGCTGCCCACTGGCGACCCGGCTCGAGGCGGCGAGCACTTCAACCGCAAGTGCGCGGTTTGTCATCGCTTTCGCGAGCAAGGACATGCCGTCGGCCCCGATCTTTCGGCGCTGACCGATAAATCGCCCTCGGCGCTGCTCGTGGCGATCCTCGATCCCAATCGGGCCGTCGAGAACAAGTTCGTCAACTACACGGCGGTGACCACCGCGGGGTTGACGTTCACAGGATTGCTCTCCGCGGAAACGGGCAACAGCGTCACGCTCGTCGGGCAGGAAGCCAAACAACAGGCAATCTTGCGCGACGATCTCGAAGCGCTGGAAAGCACCGGCAAGTCGCTGATGCCCGAGGAGTTTGAGAAAGATCTCACGCCGGCGGACATCGCCGACATCATTGCCTACATCAGGGCCGCGGAGGCGCCTCGCAAGGTGCTGGCCGGCAACGAGCCCGCGGTCGTGCGGCCAGAGCCGTTGCGCGGCTACTTCTTTTGTCTGCCGGCCAACGCCGAGGTTTACGGGCCCAACCTGGTCATCGAGGAGCCGCACGGCAACCTGGGTTGGTGGACCGCCGAAGACGATCGCGCCGCCTGGACACTCGAAGTGCCGCGCGAGGCGAGCTACGTGGTCTTCGCCGACGTGGCTTGCGACCCGAATGCGGCCGGCAACAGTTGGCTCGTCGAACTGGCGCCGGTTGCCGCCGCAGCAGTTGCCGGCGGGTCAACGGACGAAAGCGACCAGCCGGCGGACGGCAACCGTGCGGCTGGTATGCCGTCGACCGAGCAGCGCTTGACCGGCACCGTCGAATCGACGGGCGATTGGAACAGCTATCGCCGCGTCAAGCTCGGCGAAGTGCATCTCAAGCCGGGGCGCTATCGACTGGGGGTGCGCTCCAACGGTCGCTTGACGGGACCATTATTCGATCTCAAGTCGGTCACCTTCATTCCACAAAGCCGGTTGATTCCGTAGCGCGCGGCCGACGCTGCCCCCGGGGCGGCAACGCACGCCACAGAACCGGCATAGCTGTCATGCCCGGCGTGGGAACGTCCCCCGACGGGTACAGTTGATCGTCGGACCGAAACGAATCCGCTAGCGTTTGTTACCCGCATGATCGCCCGCCAAGTTACCGCTGGTTCTCGTCCGCCGCGGATTCCGAGGACATTCACCATGCCCAAAGCGGAACCTGTCGATTTCGAGCAGATTCTGGCGCGCGCCCGACAACTCGAGCTGCGCGTGATGGATTTGCAGACGAGCGTGACTCGTCTGCGCGACGAGTTCGACGCGGACCTGGCGGCCCGCGATACCGACGAACAAGAGTTGGCCAACTCAGCCTGAACTTGCAGACGACTGCGGCGTGTTTGGCGCCGGACGACGAGCGACGGCGCTAGCGGGCACCCTCTCGCAATCGCGCGTAGTCTTCCGGCGTGTCGACGTCGCTCAAAATCCCCTCGTCGGCAACTTCGACCGGCAAGCTGGGATATCGTTCCAGGAGTCGATTCAATCCTTCGTCGGGGGCGAGTCGCGCCACTTCGCTCGCCAGCCGCCAGGCGAACAACACCGGGTGCCCACGCCGCCCCTTGAAGTGTGGCACGATGATCGATGGTGCAGTCGTTGGCTTGGCGGTTGACCTAACAGCCGCGCTGGCTGTCGCGACCAATTGTTGCGAAAAGGCCGCGATCACGGCGTCGATCGCCGTCGTTGGCAGCAGCGGCATATCGGCCGGCGCGACGAGCCAGGCATCGTCGTCGCTGGGAGTGTACGTCGCCCGCAGATAGTCCAAGCCGGCCGCAATCGAGGCCTTCATGTCGGGCGGGTCGATCTCGGGCTGCACAATCGAAGTGCGCAGTCCGCGGCAACTGGCGGCCAGGGCTTCGTCGTCGCGGCGCATAACGACGACGATTTCGCCGACGCGGCTGGCGCGCCAGGCCGTGAGCACATGCTCGATCAAGAGGCGGCCGTCGGCCAGCGGCAACAGCAGCTTCGGTCGGCCAATCCGCGTCGAACGACCGGCTGCCGGCAAAATCGCGTAAGTGCGGATCGGCCGCGCGCTCATGGCTCGGCTACTCGCACTGCGCGACATCGATCGCCGCCGGGCGACCTGGCACTTCGCCCTGGCGATTACGATGCGCGACCAGTTCGGCCAGGATGCTCACCGCGATCTCGGCAACGGTCTGCGAACCGATGTCGATCCCCAGCGGGGCGTGGACGCGGGCCAATGCCTCCGCCGAGATGCCCTGCTCGAGCAAGTCGTCGAAAATCAGCTTGATCTTCCGCCGGCTGCCAATGAGCCCGACGTAACGGGCGCCGCGCGCGGCCAGGTGGCGCAGCGCCTCTTCGTCGTGGTTGTGCCCCCGCGTGACGATGATCGCGTAGGTGTCGGGCGTGATCTCTAGTTCGGCGAGCGTCTGGCCGATGGGGCCGCAAATTCGGCGCTCGGCCCGCGGAAACCGTTCGGCCGAAACGAACTCGGCCCGGTCGTCGAGCACCCAGACGCGGAAGTCGAGATCGCTGGCCCATTGAGCCACGGCCAGCCCGACGTGTCCGCCCCCCACGATCAACAGCGGGCAGCGCGGCAACTGCGGCAGCCAGGCGACGCCATGCGCGGCACGCGGGCGCGGACGCTCGCTCAAGTCGGGCAATTCGGCGACGACCGCCGGTGGAGGTGCTTCCGGCGCGCCGCGCGACGCGGCCACCAACCGGTCGTGCTCGTCAAACAGCCAACACGCCGGCGCCACGCAACCGGCGGCTCCCGAGTCGAAGACGATGGCCTCTTGGCAGGCGCGCCCGGCCGCGAGAAGTCGGTCGAGCTCGCGGAAGTACGACAAGTCGGCCGCGGATCGCACGGGTTCGACCAACACGTTCATCCGTCCGCCGCAGATCAGGCCGTCGTCCCAGCCATAGTCGTGATCGAGCGAGAACCGTTCGATGCTGGACTGGCCGGCGGCCAGCCGGGCGAGTGCCTGGCGTTTGACTTCGGCCTCGACGCAACCGCCGCCAAGCGTGCCAACCTGCGATCCGTCGGCCATGACCAGCATGCCGGCGCCGGCTTTTTGCGGGGTCGATCCGCGGGTTTCGACCAGCCGGCAGTAGACGGCCTGCCGACCGGAGTCGACCGCTTCAATGAGTTGACGAACGATATCACGCATCGACTTCAGCCAACCTCAAGGTTTCTGGCAACGAATCGTCCGCACGGACGGTTCCTGGTTCAACCTAGTCGACGCCCGGGCGATCAACAATGGCTGCCAATTGATGTCGGAATCGACTCCGCACCACGCCGCGTCAGACCAGGCCCCAGCGCTTGCGCAGCGCCCACTCGCCGATCAGCAGCGCGGCAAACGCCAGCAAGAAGGGCCAGGTGTCCCACGGTTCCTGCTTGGCTTCGATGGTGACCAGCGGAGCCGGCGGTTGCTTCTCCAACCGCTCGAGAAAGCTCACTAACTGTTCGGCCACCATGGCTTCGCCGCCGGTGATGTTGGCCAATTGCGTGAGCAGATTCGGATCGGCCTGCGGGCTTTCGAGCTCCAGATCGACCGCCTCGACGAGAAACCGCGCGCTGGCCGAACCCAACGATTGCCTGCCGCGGGTGGCGGTGACCGTCACCGTGTAATCGCCCGGCTCGGTCGCTTCGAGAAACATGCCGGCGAAGCTCTCTTGCTGGCGGGCAAGACGCAACGGACGGCGACTGCCGTCGGGCAAGTGAATCTCGGCCTCCATGGCGACATTTCCCTGGTCCTCGCCTTCGACCGCCTGTACGCCGGCCGTGAATTCAACGCGGCTGCCGGGCTGAAAGCGCCGCTGCGGCAGTTCGACCCAAACTTCGTTGTCGCTTTGATCTTTCTTGGCCAACCAGAGGACGAGTTGCCGCCAAAAGCGCTTGTGAAGCGAGTCCTGACCACTCAGGGCCCAATGCCAGGTCGAATCGCCGGCGAAGGCCAGCACCCGACCGTTGCCCGGCGTTTGTCCGACCAGCAACGGCACCCGCGGCGCTTCGGCCGATTCGGCCAGCACGCTGGCCAGCGGCGCCAGGCCGCGAAAGCGGTTGGCCCCTTCCAGCGGCGGCAGCAGCGCCCAGGTATCGCTATTCTGCGTCGGCGGGCCAAGCAGCAACACGCGGAGTTGTTCGCCGGCGGCGGTCGGCTGCATCTTCAGCGGGCCGGGAACATGCAGGTCCGTGGCGGGCGGATCGTCGAATCCCTGCCGCTCGAGCTCCCCCATCTGGATCGGCAGCACTTCGGCCAGGGCCGTCTTCTGATAGCCGCCGGGGCCGAAGCTGTGCAACCCGCCGAGCATCATCAGGCCGGCGCCCTTGCGCACGGTGTCGGCCAGCTTGGTGAGCTCCGCCGCGGTGAAGGCGGTCGAATCGAGATCGCCCAAAATATAGACGTTGTATTTGCCCTGCTCGAAGGCGGTCGACAGCTCAGCCGGGCGCGTCTGGGGGCGCTGGGCATCGATCCAGTGGTACTCGACGTGAACGTCGGGGCCGGCCTCGAGCGCGCGGCGGATGAACTTGGCCTCGACCGGGTGGGCCCCTTCGAGATACAGAACGTTGATCCCCCCCTGGCGCACCGTGACGAACGTGCTCAGCTCGTTGTTGGTCGTGGTGAGCTCGCCCGGCTGTGGTCGGGCCCGCAGCGTGACTTTGTATTCGCCCGGCGTTTCGGGAATGTACGTCAGTTCGACGGGGAGTTGATCGCCATCGGCCCGGGCACGAACCTGCGTGCTGCCGACGACCGTCATTTGCCCCGGCGCGGTTTCAAACAACAGATCGACCGGCACGTTGTCGTGTGCGAATCCCGAGATGCGGGTCGTGGCCGCCACGTTCAACTCGTTTTTGACAAACACGCTGTCGTTGGCGTGCAAGTCGCGCAGCGCGATGTCGCGCGCGGCGTCGGCGGCCCGCGATTGACCGAAGACGACGGTATGCAGCAGAAAGCCGAGATCGCGAAGTTGGCGGGCAGCGGTTTGCGGCGGTAAATCGTGCGGCGGCAGTGCCCGCTGCGCGCCATCGGTGAGCAGCACGACGCCGGCGAGCCGTTTGCCGGCCTCGCGGCGGAGCACTTCCGCCAGGGCCGCGCCGATCGCCGACTCGGAGCCGGTCGCGACTTTTTCGAGCCGGGCTGTGCCGTCGTCGACCTCGATCGGCGAGACCTCGCTGGCAAACGAGAAGACTTTGATCTCGACGTCGTCGCTGAGGTCGTCGAGTGTCGGCGCGGCGTCTCCCAGAACCGTGCGAAGCACCTCCCAGCGAGATTCGTTCCCCAGCGAGTCGCGCGTCTGCATACTGCGCGATTGATCGGCCAACAGCACCAGCGTCGAGGCCTGCCGCTTCGCGGTCGTGTAAACGATCGTTGGGCGGAGCAGCGCGGCCAGCACCAACAGAATCACCCCCAGGCGGATGGCCACGAGAATCCGGCGGCGATTACGGGCCAGCGGCGAGCGCAGCGGCAGCACGATCAACAGCGCGATCAACAGCGCCACGATCGCACTGGTGAGCACGTAGCCGCCGACGGGATGGAGGGCAACGCGGAACATCAAACCTGCCGGTAGAAACGGTTGGCCAACACTTGTTCGAGCCCCAAGGCCAGGGCCAGCACGACCATCACCAGCGGATAAAGCTCGCGGCCGACGCGAGCGGTGCTGATCTCGCGCTCCATTTCCTCCTGAGTGCGGGCGAGGTGGACCGCGCGCTTGCCGAAGATCGACTGCACTTCTTCGGGCGCGACGCGTTCGAGGAGGCTGGCGTTGGCCGGCACGTTGGCGCTATAGCCGCGACGCCAACCTCCTTCGGTGCCGCCGGAGCGCAGTTGATAGTGCCCTGGCCACTCGTTGCCGGCGACGGTCACGGTCTCGGCCGCCGCCGTGACCGACCCCTTGATGTTGTCGCCTGTGGGCGTGGTGAGCACGTAGCTGGTGATGTGTTCTTCGGGGCGCAGCCGCAGCGCGGCAGTCTGACCGACCGCGTAGTTGAGCTGCCCTTCGGTGCTGTCGACGAGATAGAGCGCCATTTCGTTGACGAGCATGAAGCCGGGCCAAGGCTCCAGGCCGGTGAGGAGCTGGTTCCAGGGAGCGGGGCGTTCGTCGGGCGGGTCGGACAATGGCGTCACGAGCGTCAACAACCGGCCCCGACCAAGCCGTTGCTCGAAGATCGCCGGCTGGCCATCGGCGAACGACATCACCACGGCGCTTTGATCGCGCGCGTCGGCAATCCGCCAGCGACGGGGGACCGGGAAGGCATCCCACGGTACGACATCGGCCAGCGGCACGAACTTCGACAGCATGGGATGCGAGTTGCCGTCGGTCCGCAGGATCGCGCCGGCGGCATGGGCCGCATCGGCGTCGTCGGCCGGAGCGTCGATCGCTTCCAAGCGGCCAGGCAATACGGCGTCGGCAGCGCGCTGGAATTCTTCGAGCGGCTGAGCGCGGCGCCCCAGGCAGATCGCCGCTCCACCGCCGGCGTGCACGTACTCCAACAAGCGCTGCCAGCCTGCAACTTCGAGCGGTCCCGGATCGAGCAGAAAGACCGCCGTGTAAGGGGCCAGCTCGGTGTCGCCCAGCTCTTGCCAGTCGATCACGTCGCAGTGGAAGCGGGCCAGCCCCTGCTTGCGCCATTGCTCGGGGGCCAGCGCTTCGGCCAGGTAAATACCAGTGCGCTCGGCAGGCGCCGGCGCTGCGATCAGCACTTTCCAGGTGGGCTGCACTTCGACCGTGAAGTAGCGCACGTCGTCGGTCGCCAGGGCGTCTTCGCCGGAGAGCTTGAGTTCCCCTTGGTGCGTGCCGATCGGAAATCCGCCGAGCGGAAAATCGACCCGTTGCGACTCGCCCGGCGCCAGTTGCACCGCCAGCTCGCTGCGCTTCTGCAGCTTGCCTGCGGCGTCGGGGAGATCGAGTTCCACGGTGCGCTCGAGCGGCGGGCTGCCGGCCGGCGCTTCGTAGCGGATTTCGCTGGTGACGATCAGCGGGCTGTTGGCCGCCAGAATCTGCGCCGAAAGCCGCATGTCGGCCAGCGACACGTTGCGGGGATCGGTCGCGCCAACATCAATGACATAGATACCCAGGTCGTTAACGGCGTCGAGCCGCTCGGCCAGCGCGCCAGGCGCCGTGGTTTGCCAGCCGCCGCGGCTAAGGTCCGAGAGCAGGTAGATTTCCTTGCGGGCCAGTTTGCTTTCGCCGAGCAATCGCAACCCTTCTTGCATCACCTGCAACAGGGGTTGCGACAGGCTGGCGATTTCGAGCCGGTCGATGCGCAGTTGGGCGGCGGCCGCGTCGACTTGAAAAACCGCCGTCGCGTAGCGCGTGTCGAGCACGGCCACCTGGCTGTCTTCGGGCAACTGGCTGACGATCCAGCGACCGAACTCCTGCGCGGCTTCGAGCCGAGTTTCGTTCTGCTGGCGATACGCCATGCGCGGCGCGGTGTCGAAGATCAACACCGCCGCGACCGGCGCTTCGCGATCGGCCAGCAGATGCGAAGCCTGCATGCTGGGGCGCGCGAGGGCCAGGGCCAAAAGTGCTAATGCCGCCATGCGCAGGGCCAACAGCAGCCAGTGCCGCAAGCGCAGCCGGCGTTCGTTCACCTGGCGGCGCTGCTCCAGGAACCGCAGCGCCGGGAACTCGAACTGCCGCGGCCGCTGCTTGAGCACCAGGTGCAGCACGATCGGCGCGGCGGCCAACGCCGAGCCTGCCAACAGTGCTGGGTTGAGGAAGTCCATGGGATTCGATTTCTTGATACGGCGAACTGTAGCCGGCCTCTGTGAGGCCGGAGATGGTGCGGGCGCAACGACCGGGGTCAATGACGTCTATGACCCCGGCTACACGCTCCCGCCCCCTTCCAGACTACACGTCACTGGGCATCAAAACCGCGACTGTCGATTGACCAGGTATTCCATCAGCGCCTTGTCGAACTGCATGCTGGTGTCCAGCGCGATGTAGTCGATGCGCCGCTGAAAGCACTCGCGGCGATACTCTTCGCGGAAGGCTTCGATCTGCCGCTGGTAATCGGCCCGAAAGTGATTGGCGTCGATCGTCAGCCGCTCGTTGGTTTCGGGCTCTTCGAGCTCGACCAGCCCCTGAAACGGAAACTGCACCTCCGCTTCATCGAGGATATGGAACAGGATCACGTCATGTCCACCGTAGCGCAATTGCCGCAACGCTGGGAAGACTTCCTCGGGCGGGGCCAGCAGATCGCTGAAGATCATCACCAGGCTGTGATGCTTGAGCATGGCCGATACCTGCGTCAGGCTGGCGGCGATGTCGGTCTTGCCGGTCGGCTTCAGGTTCGACAGCAGCGACAACACATTGCCCAACTGCGTGCGCTTCGAGGCCGGGGCCAGGCTCTGCCGGATGCAGTCGTCGAAGGCGATCAGCCCCACCGGGTCTTGTTGATGGATCATCAGGTAGCTGAGGGCGGCCGCCAGGCAGATGCCGTATTCGAACTTGGTAAGCTCTTGGCGGAACGTGTAGCCCATCGAGCGGCTGAGATCCATCACCAGATAGCCGGTGATGTTCGTCTCGGCTTCGAACTTCTTGATGTAGTACTTGTCGGTTTTGGCGTAGACGAGCCAATCGATCCCCTTGGGATCGTCTCCCAAGGTGTATTCGCGGTGCTCGCTGAACTCGACCGAGAACCCATGGAACGGGCTGGCGTGCAGCCCCTGCAGAAAGCCGCGCACGATGAACTGCGCCCGCAGATCGAGCCGCGCGATCTGGCGGATGACTTCGGGGCGGAGATAGCTTTCGGCAGTGGGCATGCCGGGTAGGGGCTAGAGGTCAGAGGCTAGTGTCTAGACAGACCGCAACTCGTTTGGTTAACGGTTTCGACAAGGAGCTGGACCAGCAATTCGACGTCGACTTTCACTAACTAGCTCCACACAAGCTACCGCTCGAATTTCGGAATCTCCGGCGCGGGGACCTGGGCGAGCAGCTTTTCGATCACCCCTTCGGTCGTCAGCCCCTGGGCCTGCGCCTGGAAGTTGGTGCTGATGCGGTGCCGGAGCACCGGCACGGCGATCTTCTTGACGTCGTCGAGCGCTACGCTGAACCGCCCGTCCATGGCCGCGATCGCTTTGCCCCCTTGAATGAGGAACTGACCGGCGCGCGGACCAGCTCCCCAGTCGACCAGTTCCTTGACGTAGTCGGGGGCTGACGTGTCGGCCGGCCGCGTCGCTCGCACCAGGGCGGCGACGTATTTGACGATGTACTCGCTCACCGCGACCGAGGCGACCAGCTTCTGCAAGTTGACGATCGCCCGCCCGGAGAGCACTTTGCGCACCTCCGGCTTTTCGCTGCGGGTGGTCGACGCCAAGATGCGCTCTTCTTCGTCGAGCGTCGGGTAGTCGACCTTGATGTTGAACATGAAGCGGTCGAGCTGGGCTTCGGGCAACGGATAGGTGCCTTCCTGCTCGATCGGGTTCTGCGTGGCGATGGTGAAGAAGGGCTCGGGGAGCGAATAAGTCGTTTTGCCGACTGTTACTTCACGCTCTTGCATCGCTTGCAGCAGCGCGGCTTGCGTCTTGGGTGGGGTGCGGTTGATTTCGTCGGCCAGCAAGATGTTGGTGAAGATCGGCCCTTCGACGAAGCGGAAGTTGCGCCGCCCGTCTTCGTCTTCTTCCAGCACGTTGGTGCCAGTGATGTCCGAGGGCATCAAGTCGGGCGTGAACTGGATGCGCTTGTAGCTGATGTCGAGAATCCGCGCCAACGTGCTGACGATCAGCGTTTTGGCCAGCCCTGGCACGCCGACCAGCAGGCAGTGTCCGCGGGTGAAAATCGCGGCAAAGATCTGTTCCAAGACGTCGTCTTGCCCAACAATGACTTTGTGCAGTTCCTCCTGCATCAGGCGTCGATGCTGGCTGAACTCCTGGAGCACATCGCCAAGACTGCGTGTTTTGGTCGACAAGTTGCGAGAATCCTGGGAGAAGGGGTTTGCGCGCTGCGGTGCGTCAATAAGTTCCGGCGAGATTTGGCGTTATGATTCTATAGCCCGCCCCGGTGGCCGGCCAAGGACGGCCCCCGAACTCGACAAGCTAAGGCCAGCCCATGTGGAACTTTACGACGCCGAGCATCTCGCGGATCGAACTTGCCCGCCGGCTTGTCGCCGCGGTGGCCAGCTCGTGGCCACGCCGCGCCCCGCTTGCGCGAACCGCGACGGTTGTAGGAATCGTGGCGTTGGTGGCAGGCGGGTTGGCGTGTCCGGCCCCGGCGCGTGCCGACGTGGCCGCCGATCAAGTCCGGCAGTCGATCGAGCGGGCGATCGGCTACCTGAAGCGCGAACAGCGCGAAGACGGCACCTGGCCCGACTGGCAAACGAACGCCGGCGGCATGACGTCGCTCTGCACGCTGGCGTTGTTGAATGCCGGCGTGCCGACTACGGACGAAACGATTCAACGGGCGCTGAAGTATCTGCGCAAGATGCCGCCCGAGTGGACCTACGCGGCGGCGCTGCAAACGATGGTCTTTTGCGCGGCCGAGCCGCAGGCCGACGCCGCGCGCATTCAGGCGCTGGCCCGCTGGTTCGAGGATACGCAAATCAAGATCGGCGCGAACCGCGGCGCCTGGTCGTATCCGCGCGCGATGGGGGACAACTCGAATACGCAGTTCGCCATGCTCGCGCTTTACGAAGCGGAGCGCGCCGGGGCGCGGGTCAACACCGAAACCTGGCGCATGTCGCTGGGCTATTGGAAAGGGTGCCAGAACGCCGACGGCTCGTGGGGCTACCAACCGGGCAACCCCGGCACCGGCAGCATGACCTGCGCCGGCATCACCAGCTACATCATCGCCAGCGGGCAGTTGTATCCGGGCGACGCCACGGTCGAGAAAGACCAGGTGCAATGTTGCGAGGATCACGGTCGCGACCGCACGCTCGATCGGGCGCTCGGCTGGCTGGGGGACAACTTCTCGGTTCACAACAATCCAGGGCGCGGCGACGCCTGGCTCTTCTATTACCTGTATGGCGTGGAGCGCGTCGGCCGCATGACGGCCCGGCGCTTCATCGGCGCCCACGACTGGTATCGCGAAGGGACCGACATGTTCGTCCGCGCGCAAGACGAACTGTCGGGCTTTTGGCGCGGCGGCGGGGCGGGGGAGAACAACTCGTTCGTCAGCACCAGCATGGCACTGTTGTTTCTGGCCAAGGGGCGGCGCCCCATCCTGGCTTCGAAGCTCAAGCACGACCCGGCCGACGATTGGGAGCGGCATCGCAGCGACTTCTGGAACCTGACGACCTACGTCGAAGGAAAATGGAAGCGCGACCTGACGTGGCAAATCGTCGATTCGAAGGCGGCCACGGTCGACGACCTGCTGCAAGCGCCCGTCCTCTACATCAGCGGACGCGAAGCGGCCAAATTCTCCGACGACGAAGCAGGCAAGTTGCGCGAGTATCTCGATCAAGGGGGCTTCGTCTTCGCCGACGCCTGCTGCAACGGCAAAGGGTTCGACGAGTCGTTTCGCGCGTTGATGAAGCGGGTGTTTCCCGAGCCCGAGTACGAGATGAAACTATTGCCCCCCGAGCATCCCGTGTGGCGGGCCGAAGAGCCGATCAACCCGGCCCACGTGCGACCGCTGTGGGGGATCAACGTGGGGTGCCGCACGAGCGTGATTTATTGCCCCGACAATCTCTCGTGCTATTGGGAGTTGGCGCGCCCCGGGCGCGACAAGGATTACAGCCCCGAGGTCAAGCAGCGGATCGCCGGCGCGCTGTCGCTGGGCATCAACGTGTTGGCGTACGCCACGAATCGCGAGCTGAAATTCAAATACGAAGTGCCGGCCGCGGTGACCGGACGTTCGAAAGAAGATCGCTTCGAGCGGGCCAAGCTCTACATGGCCAAACTCAAACACACCGGCGGGGCCGACGCTGCCCCACGCGCCTTGGTGAACCTGCAAGCGGCGATCGAGCGCGAGACGGGGTTGCGCGTCAGCACCGATCGCCGCGACGTGGCGATCGCCGACGACGAGTTGTTCGAGTATCCGATTGTCTACCTGCATGGCCGCAACAACTTTCACCTCAGCGACGCCGAGCGCAAGCAACTGCGGACCTACGTCGAGCGGGGCGGCGTGATCCTGGGAGACAGCATCTGCGCGAGCGAGGCCTTTACGCGATCGTTCCGCGAAGAAATGGCGGCCATCTTCCCCGGCCAGGGACTGGAGCGAATTCCCAACGATCATCCGATGTTCGGGCCACAATACGGCGGCTTCGACGTGCGGCAGCTCAAACGCCGCGATCCGCGCCGGGGGGGCGGCGCCGGCCCGCTCGAAGCGCGCGTTCGCGACGTCGAGCCGGAGCTCGACGGCATCAAGATCAAAGAGCGCTTCGCGGTGATCTTCTCGCCGTACGACCTGAGCTGCGCGCTGGAACATCAAGAATCGCTCGACTGCCAGGGCTACGTGCGCGACGACGCGGCCCAGTTGGCGATCAATCTGGTGCTCTACGCCGTGCACGAGTGACGCCGCGCGTTCGCTCGACGTTCGAGGCCCAGAGTGTGCCCCTGGGCTTGGCGAACGCCGTTCTGCTACACTTGCGGCTACCTTGGCCCAGCAAGTTTGCCCCCGCCGCGGGAGAAGTACTGTGATTAAAGACGCGTTTCTAGTGGCCGTTTTCGTCGCCCTGACGTTCGTTTGCTGGGGAGCCTACGGCCCCACGCTGCACAAGGGTCAGATGGCGATGGGGGGGAGCCGGCTGCGGCCGCTGTTGTGCGTCGGCATCGCCTATTTCGCCATCGCGGTGGTCGTGCCGGTCGTCGCCCTGGCGCTCGGGCAGGAAAGCGCCGGTAAGTTCACGTTTTGGGGCGTGAGCTGGAGCCTGGCCGGCGGCGCGCTGGGCGCCATCGGCGCGCTGGGCATCATCCTGGCCTTCAACTACGGTGGCAGCCCCGCCTATGTGATGCCCTTCGTCTTCGGATTTGCGCCGCTCATCAACGGATTCATTACCGTCGGCTTGAGCGGCAAGTATCGGGAGATGAGCAGCCTGACCCTGGGGGGCATGATGGCCGGGCTGATCATGGTCTCGATGGGGGCGTTTCTGGTGCTCTTCTGCGCCCAGAAAGTGGCGATGCACAAGCCGCCGCAGTCGGCGGTTGCGCCCGAAGAGCACGCCGCGGCCGAAGCGCCGGCCGAATCGACGGCACAATAGCATCGCCGCGAGCGGGCGCGTCAATCGATCGCTGCGTCGACAGGTGGATCGACCGATGGCGCCGCGGCCGGTTCGCGGGCGATTTCGACCCAGAACAGGTCGTAGATGTGCCGGCGAGCCCACTCGAAGCTGACCTCGCTGTAGCGGCCCAGCCCTGAGTCGCGGGTGATGAATTTTCCGCCACCTGGTTCGTCGGCGTCTAGTTCGTAGCCCACGAACAGCCGGCTGTGATTCGAGCCGGCGCAAACCGGCCAGCCGAAGGCCAAGGTGCGGATCGTCTCGTTGAATTGCTCGTCGGTCAGGCCAGAGCTTTTCGACCAGCGGCGGATCCAATGCACGGTGAAGGGGAGCTGCCCGGTTTGCTCGGCGTCGTTCCGCGCGGCGTCGTCGGGTTGCGTGTTGTCGAAGCGGCGCTCGTAGGGCATCAGCTCTTCGCGGCAGATGCCGTGTTGCTCGAAACCGCGGAGCAGATCGTGAAAAAACTGGCCGCGATCGGCCGTTTTGTTGCCGATCTCCTGGTTGCAGGCCCAATTCAAATACTCGACCGACAGCGGCGTGCCGGCGTCGCGGTGCTTCGACAGCGCGAACTCGAGCGCCCCGCCGGTGACGAAGACCGAACAGGTGTTGCGGCGCCCCTGGCGGCGTGGCGCGAGCTCCCATTTGGCGAACTGCGGTCGCAAATCGACCTTGGCCGGCAGCCCCTCGGATTGTTCCGCCGCTTCGCCGGCAAGCCCGGCCGCGGCACTGGGCTCTGCCAGCTCGGCACTGGGCCCGGCCGAAGCGGCACTGGGCGCGGCCGAAGCGGCACTGGGCTCTGCCGACTCAGACGCAATCGCAAAGCGGTAAACGGTCGCCTGCAGACCATCCTCGGGCAACACGTAGAAACTGTTGCCGAACTTGCAGAACCCTTCGCGACAGAAGTCGCTGCCGCCTGAGCGCACTTCGCCACGCAGAGCCCAGCGCGCGGCAAGCTGCCAATCGGCCACGTCGATCAGGTCCACGACCGCAGCCGGCTGGCCGTCGAGCTTTGTTGAACCGGCGGCGTAGAACCTGCCATCGTGGTACTCGAAATCCTGATAAGCCACGCCGGTGGGATTGTCGCGGCGCGCGAGTACGTGGCCATCGGTGTCGAGCTCGTAGATGGTGCGGGCGTCCCAATTGGCGGCCAGCACTCGGCGGCCGGCGTCGACTGCCACCCCGCCGAGATGGTCGTCGAGCGCAAACTTGTCGAGTGTTTCAAGACTGGTGGGATCGAGCTGCACGATGGTGCTCGTCGAGCGCGGCCGGTACTCGGCGACGGGCGTCCAGAGTCGCTCGCCGGTCAATTGCAGGCCGCCGGGATGGATTTGCCCGTCGAGCGTGAGATCGCGCTCGGCGACGACCTTGAGCGTCGCGCGCGACACACGGTAGATGTATCCGCGCCGAGCGCGGCGATCGACGCTGGTGATCCAGAACCATTCGTCGGAGACGGCCAAGCCTTGCACGTGGTGCAGGTCGTGCTCGATCGGCCACGACTCGGCGAGCTGCAGCGAGACGGGCTCAATCGCCGGCGTGGCGTCTTCATCGGCCCGCCCAATCGTGGCGGCCGAGATCACCAGGCCGACGACGATCAGCCGGCAGCAAGCGCGAAGCTCGCGGCCGGTTAAGGGAAGATTCCAAGGCGCCGAATTGGCAGTTCGCGTCATTTAGGTTTCCCTGTCGCGAAATCGTTCGATAGCATGGTGCACACGGCGAAGCGCAACCGCGAATCACGGTACAGCGCTACCGCGAAGCATAACTGCCGGCAGCTCCGGCCGCGAGAATCGCCCGCCCGCTGCGGGCCGTGGCGCACGATCGCATTACAGGATCGACGTCCGCGACCGAATTAATTCAAGAGTACGAATGGTCCAGCTCGTATGACCGCAAGCCGACGTGAGCGCATCGAGGCGATGTTGGCCGACGAACCGGGGGACACCTTCTTGCGGTACAGCCTGGCGCTGGAGCTCGAGAAGGAGGGGAATCACCCGGCGAGCATTGCGCAGTTCGAAGAGCTGACGCGCGCCGCGCCCCCGTATGTGCCGGCGTTCTTCATGCTGGGGCAGCAACTTGTGAAGCTATCGCGCATCGACGAGGCGCGCGACGTGTTGCGAGCCGGCATCGACGTCGCGCGCGAGCAGGCCAACTCGCACGCCGCCGGTGAAATGGCCGAATTCCTGGCCTCGCTCGGCAGGTAGTATTGCTTGCAACGCGCGCTACGGTTCGTCGCCCGGTGGCGGGTTTGTCTCGACAGGCTCAGGAGTCTCGTCGCTCGGCGCGCCGGCGGATTCGAGATTTCCAGGCGGCGTTTCGACTGGCGTTGCTTTGGACTTGGCGGCGGGAACGTCGAGCCCGTCGGCCACGAGCTCCGGATGCTCGTACGGTTTCTCAGCTTCGGGCAGTTTGGGAAGTTCCTGCAGAACCTCGCCAAGTTGCTCGGGCGGAATGCGCGGGCCGCCGCAACCTATTGTCGACATGAAGAGCGTCGCGGTGATCGCGGCCAACGCTCCGGCAGACGCTCGTTGCCAAACCGTGCCATGGCGCGCCATGAATCCTGCTCCTGCCAAGGACAGAACGCCGACTGAACGCCCGGGGTAGCCCCGAGGCTACAATTCATCGTAGCGTGTGTTCGGGACGCGCGAAGTCCATGTTGTCACCGCTAAGTGTCGCGACGGCCGGTGGCCAACTCCTTGCACCAAGTCGTCTGGCCGAACCGCTAAGCGATCGACTAGCTCGCCGCCAGTTCACGAACCGACCGCCATGCCCCCCAGCAGAGTTGTGACTTCCGACGCCGCCAAGCTAACGGCCGACGTCAAGGCCGAGTCGCGCCGGCTCGGCTTCTCCCTGGCTGGCGTTTGCGCCGCGGTCGAACCCACCGGGTTCTCGCGACTCGTCGAGTGGCTGGCGGCCGGCCACGCGGGCGAAATGCAGTGGATCGGCGGGCGGCTCGAAGCGTATCGCCATCCACGGCACTTGCTCGACGGGGTGCGCTCGTTGGTGATGCTGGCGATGCCCTATCGCACATTGGAGCCCGCGACACCCAATCCGGGGCAGGGGCGCATCTCGCGCTACGCCTGGGGGGTCGACTACCACGACCTGGTGCGCGAGCGCCTGCATGCGTTGGCCGATTACTTGCGGAGCCAGTCGGGCGAGTGCCGCACGCGCGGCGTGGTCGATACCGCGCCGCTGTTGGAACGAGAATTCGCTCAACTGGCGGGGCTCGGCTGGATCGGCAAGAACACGCTCGTCCTGAATCGCGAGGCGGGGAGCTGGTTTTTTCTGGCGGCCTTGCTGACCGACGCCGAGTTGGTCGTCGATGCGCCGTTCGCGGCCGATCATTGCGGAACTTGCCGGGCGTGCCTCGACGCCTGCCCGACGGGGGCTTTCGCAGCCCCTTATGTGCTTGATAGCCGCCGCTGCCTGAGTTACCTGACGATTGAGCTCGATGGCCCGGTTCCACCCGACCTGCGCAGCGGGCTGGGCGACTGGCTCTTCGGTTGCGACATCTGTCAGGAGGTCTGCCCTTGGAATCATCGCGCGCCGGCCGACGGACCGCGTGAGTTCTTACCAGCCGCTAAGGCCAACCCCGTGGAACTGGCGCCGCTGCTTGAGCTGGATGACGAAGCGTTTCGCCGGCGGTATCGACACACCCCCCTTTGGCGTGCCCGGCGGCGGGGGCTGCTGCGCAACGCCGCACTGGTGCTGGGTAATCGACCAACCGCCGCTGCCCTGCCGGCGCTGGAGCGTGGGCTGCACGATGGTGAACCACTCGTGCGTGGCGCCTGCGCTTGGGCGTTGGGCCAGTTCATCGAGCGCGACGTGGCAGCCACGCGCGCCCGCGCCGCGCTAGTGGCGCGACTGGCCACGGAAACCGATGCGTCGGCTGGCGACGAAATCGCCGCGGCGATCGCCGGAAGTTGACGGCAGGGGCCGATTCGCCGACGAGTGCCACGCCCCCCCGGAACAGGGCACGGACATGATTAGCATTGCGTTAAGAATCGGCGCCAAAAGTGTCTCAAGGTGACGGTTGACGGGGATTTACGGCCGGCACGAGCCACTTGGCCAAATGCTTTACCCGCTGCCAGGTTGCGTTACACTGGAAGTCTGACCGACTGATCGGTTCGACGACTTTCTTGAACGCAGGGACAGCGAGAGTTCCGCTTCGACCGCCTGGCGACGTCAGCCCAGTTCAGGGGAAAGCTGACGCGGCGCGGGCCGGGTAGATTGCCGCCCCCGCCACGCTCGTGGCTGGTTAAGTTGCGGCGGTTGCCTGCGCCGCGCGACTCAGGGGTTCAACCACCAGAGAACCGCCCGTGGAACGTTACGACGCGCTGGTCAACGAAAAGAACGATCTGTTTGGCCGGCTCAAGACGCTGCTCGAGGAGGTTCCACCCCACTTCTTGATGCTGGGGTTGGTGCTGGTGCTCGTGGTGCTGGCGCTGGGGCTGTTCGGCCGGCGGCGCGAGCTGCTGTTTCTGCTGATCACCTCGGCGATGTTGTCGGGTGCGATGTGGAAGGGGATCGATACCGGCAGCACGCTCTTTCGCTGGATTCTCTTGGCGTTGCTGGCCGCCAACGTGCTGCGCATGCACACGTATTTCGGGCTACCGATGCTGCTGTTCTTGATGTACGTTTTCTTAGGATTTGGTCTGATCGCCTTTTCCAGCGTCTTCATGTGGTCGCTGCAAACGGGCGGGCTGTTCTTGATCACGTCGCTGGCGGCCGTCGCGCTGGCCGACGAAATGAAGGACGTCAAGGGCGTCCGCCGAATCCTGATCTTCTATTTGATCGGCACGCTGGTTTGGATCTTTCTGGGGGCGACGTCGCTCAATCGACTGGTCGCCGCCAAGGAAGCTCAAGAGATCGGCCGCTTCTCGGGGGCGATTGTGTCGGTGGTCGTGTTCGCCACGGTCGGCGGGCTGATGTTGCCGATTTCGGTGTGGGCCGCGTTGAACGATCGCTTTTCGATGGTCGTGCGACTTCTCACCGGCCTGATGGCCATGTTCATCGTGGTGATGCTCTTTTCCAGCGGCGAGCGAAGCGGCACGTTCGCCGGCATCCTGGGAACCGTGCCCATCTTGGCGCGCAAACGGATCGCCGGCTTGGCGTTTGTCGTGGGGGCCGTCGTCGTGCTGGGGTTGGCCGGCATGCAGTTGGGTCGCGTCAATCAGAAGCAATGGAAGTACCGCCTGGAGCGGTTCACGAGCACCGACCTGACGGGCCGCAACCAGATCTGGAGTGACGCGGTTTACGAGTGCATGCAGAAGCCCTGGATGGGGCACGGCTTGGGCTCCGATCGCGAATTCGCCCTCAAGTATCTGCGCCCGACCCACAACGCTTATCTGTCGGCCTGGTACACGCACGGCATCTTCGGCCTGTTGCTTTACATTGGTGCGATCGTGGCGGCGATGTGGCAGTCGTTGATCGTCATGTGGCGCGGCCGCACGCAGGAGGAGCGCGACATTGGCAGGGTGCTGTTGGGCGTTCTGATCGTCGAGGCGGCGATCGGCATGTTCGACACCTTCAGCTCGCCGAGTAACTTCGCCACGATCACGATGGTCCTCGTGTTCGTGATGGTGGGGCGGATGTCGGCGTTGATCAAAGCGCCATTGCCGTCGACGGCTCACGCGGGCAACTATTACTGGGCCTGGGTGCCCCAGGTGACCGCCGGCACGGGGATACAAGGAGCCGCAGTGGCAACGGGGCCGGTGGCGGGCGGACAAGCCGGTTCCCGGCCACGGATTCAAGTGAAAATGGGGCGCGCCGTGGGACGCGCGCCGACTCCGCGCCCGCAAGGAGCGTAGAGGCGGGTTCGGTCCGCGGGGGGGAAACGCGCCGCAGCGTGGCGCCTTGCTTGCCGCGCGGCTGGTTGGATTGCTTGAGTTCTTGCTCGCAAGGCATCTTTATCGCTGGGTGAAGTCCGATGCTCTGGCTGCGTCGCCTGTTGTTGTTGGGTCTCTTTGGTTGCCTGGCGATCGGAATTGTCGGCGCAGGCGTTTATATCTGGGTGCGTACGCAGGATGTCGGCGAGATCGCCCTGCAAGAACGCGCCGCCGACGACCCACCGCCCCTGCCGGCGCCCGCGCCAGCCGAAACTGATTGGCCCTGGTGGCGCGGCATCGCCGCCAACAATGTCGCCGGGCCCGGTTCTCCCCCCACCACTTGGGGCGTCAGCGAAAACGTCCTCTGGCACGTCGACGTCCCGGGGCGCGGGCATTCGTCGCCGACGATCTGGGGAGATCACATCTTCCTGACCACGGCCGACGACGCGCAGCAGACGCAATCGCTGTTGTGCTTCGATCGGGAGACAGGCGAAAAGAAGTGGGACAAGGTCATCCGCCGGGGTGGTTTTCAGTCGATCCACGAGAAGAACTCGCACGCTTCGCCGACCGCCGCCTGCGACGGCAAGTACGTCTACACCGTCTTCATGTCCGACGGCAAGATCTGGGCGACGGCCACTGATTTCGATGGCAATCAAGTCTGGCAGGCCGAAGCAGGACCGTTCATCGGCAAGTTCGGCTATGGCTCGGCGCCGGCCATTTATGGTTCGCTATTGATTGTCGCCGGCGACAACCACGGTTCGCGGTTCGAGAAGATTCGCAAGACCAGCTTTCTGGCGGCCCTCGATCGCGCGACGGGCAAGTTCGCCTGGCGCATCGATCGCCCGGACGAAAACAGTTGCGGCACGCCCATCGTGGCCCAAGTGGCCGGCAAGCCGCAGTTGTTGATCGCCGGCTTCCGCAAAGTCTGCGGTTACAACCCGCTCAACGGCCAAGAGCTGTGGCACTGCGATTGGTCGGCCGATCGCACGGCCGGCACGATGGCCTACGGCGACACCTTGGTTTACGCCAGCGCAACGACCAAGTCGAAAGACCTGATCGCCATCGCCGCCGACGGCTCGGGCGACGTGACCGCCGACAAAATCGCCTGGCGCAGCACCAAGGGAGCGGCCGACGTGCCGACGCCGCTGGTCTACGACGGGTTGTTGTACGTCGTCGACGACGCCGGCGTGGCCGCCTGTTACGACGCGCTCTCCGGCGATTCGGTCTGGAAAAAGCGCCTCGGCGGGAACTTTTCGAGCTCGCCGGTGATCGCGGGGGGCCATATTTACGTAGCCAATGAAGATGGCGTGACCTACGTCTTCAAGCCGGGCAAAGAGTACGAGGCGGTCGCGCAGAACGACCTGGGGGACGGAATGTTCGCCACGCCGACGTTCTGCGGAGACCGCGTTTACGTCCGCACGCTGCATCACTTGTGGTGCCTGGGATCGGCCGCGCCGCAAGCGGCCGCACTCCCCTCCGGCGCGACAGAGTAGCCAGCAGCAGGCGCCGCGCGCGACCACACAAGAAGGAACCAAGCGATGAGCACACAAGAAGTCGCACCGCAGAATCGACCCGCCACGGATACCGCGACGAGCGGCGCTGCCGCCAAGGCGCCTGCCGGCACCGGTAAGAAATCGCGCTTCTCGCGACGTGGATTTCTCAAGGCGACCGGCGCCGTGGGGTTGGCGGCCGCCGTCGGCGGTGGCGGCTATTGGGCCTTGCGCCGGGGGGTGAAGATCGGCATCGTCGGTTGTGGCGTCCGCGGCCATTCGCTGGCACACATCTTGCGCATGACGCGACCGCTTTATCACTACGGGCAAGTGGTGGCGGTCGCCGACG
This sequence comes from Pirellulales bacterium, assembly GCA_050184475.1. Lineage (GTDB taxonomy): Bacteria > Planctomycetota > Planctomycetia > Pirellulales > JAEUIK01 > JAIESQ01. The sequence continues at coordinate 97,698 of JBFXAH010000009.1, forward strand.
TCGATCTGCGGCAAGCCGAAAATCTCGTCGCCAAGGAAAGCCCCATCGAGTGGCCCAAGCCCGAAATCTATCAGGACTATCGCAAGCTGCTGGAGCGCGACGACGTCGAAGCGGTGATCGTGTCCACGCCCGACCACTGGCACGCCGGCGTGGCGCTGGCGGCGATCGACGCCGGCAAGGCGGTCTATAACGAGAAGCCGCTCACGCACCAGATCGGCGAAGGCAAGAAGGTCGTCGCCGCCGTCGAACAACAGGGGACGATCCTGCAATGCGGCCTGCAGCAGCGCTGCGACTACGGCTTCCGCACGGCGGCCGAGCTGGTGCGCAACGGCCGCCTTGGCCAGCTCAAGCAAGTGACGGTCACCTGCGCCGACAAAGGGCTCGAAGGGGGTCCGTTCCCCGCGCAGCCGGTCCCCGCCGGTCTGGATTGGGATCTGTGGCTCGGCCCGGCTCCCCTGGTCGACTACTGCCCCGAGCGCCAGAAGAACTGGCACGAATGGCAGGAGTACGGCGGCGGCGAGATCACCAACTGGGGCGTGCATCACCTCGACATCGCCCAGTGGGCGATCGGCTTTGAGAACTCGGGCCCGACCGAAATCACCGGCCGGGCCGTGATGCCTTCGATCGAAGGGGGCTACAACGAGCCGCGGCAATTCGAAGTCGAGCTGCGCTATCCCGACGGCACGCTGCTGGTGATCAAGTCGATTCCCAAGGAGAACAAGGGGGTCGAAAAGAGTGGCATCACCTTCGAAGGCGAAAAGGGCAAGATCTACGTCACCCGCAGCGTCTACGAGGGTCCGGCCTTCGCCGAGCTGGCCAGCGACCCGCTCCCCCCCGACGCCGTGCGGATGCACGCCGAGAGCACGCCGCGGAGGGGCAACATCGCCTTTGCCCACCTGTATCACTTTTTGAAGATGGTCCGCGAAGGGGCATCGCCGATTTCCGACGTCGTCAGCGCGCATCGTTCGGCGACGACCTGCAACCTGGCGAACATTTCACTGCTATTGCAGCGCCCCTTGAAGTGGGACCAGCAGCGCGAAGACTTCGTCGACGACGCCGAAGCCAGCGCCCTGCTCGAGCGTCCGCGTCGCGCGCCATACTCGATCTGAGCGGGTCGGCCAAGACGAGCAGGTTCCAGGACGAGCAGGCTATCGAAGAACTGGTAGCCGAGGATTTGCGGTCCAAAATCCCCTGGTACACGGCTCTACGAGAATGGCGCCCAACCAGGCTCAGTCGTTCTTCGACGGCGGCAGTTTCCCCTCGTGCGGCAGCACGTCGGGCGTGACCCGGACGCCGCTGGTGAACTTATAGGGGTACTTGCCCGGCGCGTCGTACGTCAGTTCGACGAAGTAGGCCGTGAACCCCTTGGCCGGCTTGTCGACGCGCCCCACGTATTGCCCTTCGCTTGTCGGCTCGAGCGTGGTCGGCTTGTAAGCCTCTTTGCCGACGGCTGCCAGGCGGAAATCGCGGGCGCTGGGGTTCGTGGCCGCCCAGAGCTTGACCTCGAGCGGCTTGTCTTTCGTCTCGACGCGGATCGAGCCGTCGGCGGCGAAGCTCCAGTCGTACCGCGGCCGCGGCTGGCCTGCCACGACCGACAGGTAAAACGCCTCGATGCTCTCGCGGGCGTCGGAACCACCTAGCGAGTGCCCCGAGTTCGGCACGTAGCGGAGGTGCTTTTCACCAGGGAGGTCGTCGAAATAAAACTGCGACGAGTCGGGGAGAAAGAACTCGTCGTTGGCGGCGTTGACGATGAACTTGGGCATCGTATAGCGATCGCGGTAGCTGAACGGATCTTCGATCGCCAACAGCTTGATGTAGTTGGGGTGATCGCGGCGGTCCATGATCTTGTGCCGCTGATAATCGCCGACGGCCGGCGCCCAGAAGCCGTACGCGGCGTAATGATGTTCCATCGAGGGGCGCACGTTTAGCACGTCGATCACGCAGGGGATGATCGCCACCACGCGCTTGTCGACCGCGGCGGTGCACCAGGTGGTCCAACCGCGCTTCGAGCCGCCTGAGACGACGAACTTGTCGATCTTGTCGCCACCCCCCTCGGGGCTGGCGATCAAGGCTTGCATGGTGTCCATGGCGCGGACGGCGCTTTTGACCATCGGCAGCCGGGCCGGCCAGCGATCGTCGCCCCCCTTGATGAACTTGTCCCAGGTGTAGGCGATCAGGTCGTCTTCCTTGCGATTGTGGCCGTCGCCGTCGAAGACCAACGGTTGATTGGGGACCTGCTTCAGTTCGGCCACGACCGACTTGCTGTCGCGGGCCATGTTGAGAATGAAGTCGTCGGCGCCGCCGGGGGGATCTTCGCCATTGCGGCCGCCGCCGATGAACAAGAAGCCGGTCGTGCTGGCGACCTCCTTGGGGCGAGCGATGATCAGCCAGTGCTCCCACAAGTTGCGATCGACGTCGACCGAGGTGCGCCAGGTTTGCGATTTGAGGTCGACGATATAGACGGTGACGCCGTCCTGTTCGTGCGTGGCGACGACCTTCCACGCATAGCTGTCGTCGGGCTCGGCGATGTAGCGGTCGAGCGCGGTCTCGCCGCTGGGAGGCGCCGCTTCTGCTGCGCGGACGGCGCTCGCCGCGAGCGAGGTCATACCGACCGTTAGGAGTGCCAGAAGCAGTAAGTTCCAAGCGGGACAAGCGAACGAGCGGGCCGAATGGGTCATGGCGCTAAAATCTCCTGGCGGCGGTTATGGCGGGCTGGCGATTGCCGGGCTGGCTCCGAGGGGGGTGGGCCTCGGCCGGCGCGGGTCGGTCGGGGGATCGACCCTTCAATCGTAATGTCGCAACGTGGCGTTAAGCAATTGTCGCACCACTTGGCCGTGGGGGACCGGCGTGGTACGTTTTTCGGTTTGTTCGTCGCGCGACTCGATGGCCTAAACGGCCGCGGAGTGCTGTCGCGGCGAATGGGCTCCTAGTTGGCCAGCGCCATGTTGGGCACACCATGAAACAGGCAATTTCCGGCGTCACGGCACCTGAAGCGGCTGAAGTCACCGTCATGATCGTCTGGCCGACGATCGCGGCCACGTCGCTGGGGCGGGCCTTGGGCCGGCTCTACTCGATTCGCGCCGGGTTCGGCCGCGCGCTGACTTTCGGGCGGATGTTCGTGTTGCTATCGGTGCCGGTCGCTTTGGGGCTGTTCTTTTTTATGTTGCTCCCCGGTATTGGCCGCCGCTATCGCTTGACGAATCGCCGCGTGCTCATCGAACACGCCCTGAGCGGCAAGCCCGACCGCTGGGTGTCGCTCGACGATTTCGATGGCATTCGCATCGACGTGCTGCCGGGTCAAGAGTGGCACGCGGCCGGCGAGATGATCTTCTTGAAGGGACAAGTCGAGACGTTCCGGCTGCATGGCGTCTCGCGCCCCGAGTCGTTCCGGCAGACCTGCCTGAAGGTTCGCCAGGCGTATGCGAGCGTCAAGAAGATTCGCGAGCACGCGGCGGCCGTCACGGCCTGATGCGGTCGGCGATCAAGTCGCGCGTCGCCCAGCCAATGGCGGCGAGCTATTCGCGTGCGATGCCGAGCACTTTGTAGATGCGCGGGTCGGCCAGGCTGTCGACGACCAGCGACGCCGTGTCGAAGTTGTGCCGCCGGCTGTGTCCGCCGGGGACCGCGATGGTGAAGGCCCCGGCCGCGGCCGCGGCCCGGCAGCCGTTTTCGCTGTCTTCGAGCACCAGGGTTTGCTGCGGCTCGAGCCCGAACCGCGCGGCGGCCCGCTGATAGATCTCGGGGAAAGGCTTGCCCTGCACGACGTCTTCGGCCGTGAGAATGAACTCGAAGCGCGGCTCGAGGTCGAACCGCGAGAGGACGTCGGTGACGAACGTCCGGCGGCTGCTGGTGGCGATCGCCTTGGGAATGCCGGCTCGTTCGAGGGCCGCCAGCAGTTCGAGCAGGCCAGGCATGGTTTCGAGTTGTTCGCCGAGAATGCCGGCGAAAACCTCGTCGGATTCGGTCGCCAGTTGCTCGACGGTATCGACCAGTTGGTGCCAGTCGATCATCAGTTGCAGGGCCACGCTGCCGGGGCGCCCCATCATGGCGTCGAGCAAATCGGCGTCGAACGTTTTGCCGCGGCGGCGGAGCACCTCTCCCCCGACGAACTGGTACAGCTCCTCGGTGTTGAACATCAATCCATCGAGATCGAAGACGACCGCCCGCGGATGAGTTGCGGCGGACGGTTTTTCGAGCGGATCGCTCGGCGGCTGTGGCATGACTGCAGGCTTTCGGTAGCGGACGTCGTAGTGGCAGCCGTGGGAGGATTGTCACGGCCGACAGCAAGCATCGGGGGACCAAATCAATTGTTTCGTAGAAACTAACCGGCGTGATGGGGATGCGACTAGGCCATCAACTACCTGCGAACATGTTATTCGAACTGGCAATCGCTGGCAGTTCGACGATCACACCCGCGCGGGGGGTGAATCGAAAAAAACCAGCACTTTGAAAAATCTTTTGCTTGACCGTATCGCGTCAATTCGAGTATTTTCCGTGAGAGCGAAAACTTTCGCTTCCAATCAGGCGGCAGCAGGGGCATTTGCATCACGGTGCGAATGCCCCTGTTTCATTTTATGACGTTAAGGAGTCGCTAATGCGGTTACAACTCGTGCGTGTCGTGGCTGTCGATGGCCGCGCGCGCGTTCGTCACCTTCTGGTCGCGGCTGCCGTCGCGACCTTGGCGTGTGCCAACGCCACGCCGGCCCGCGCGGATGCCGCGGGGAGCATCGGCACCAACTTCTTCAACGGCTTCACGATCAACGAAGGTCAGTCTGGCACGGCCGCGCTGCAGTTGAACGTGAGCCCTGCCAATGCTTCGGGCACGGCTGGCACGACCACCAACCGCATCAACGGCGGTAATCCCCTGACTTTCAGTGCACCGGGGAGCACGGTCGGCAGCCAGAACACGACCACGGGGGGAGACAACGGCAACGGCACCGCCGACTGGAATTCGACGTTCCAGTACAACCTGCCGGGCGTTTACAACGTGTCGTATGGCGGCACGGTGAGTTGGCAGCACACGGCCAACCCGTCGTACAGCACCGGCACCGATAACGGCACCGGCTTCCAAGGTGTGGGTGGCAACGTCAACGTCACGGTTAACAACGTGGCGCCGACGATCACCGCGGCCCGGCTGAACGGCAGCAACACCGACACCACGGTCGGCCAAGGCGCGAGCGTCACGCTCAACATGTCGGCAACCGACGCCGGCAGCCAGAACACGAACTTTACGATCAATGGCAGCGGCGCTGGCTCCGCGGCCGGCACGCCCGGGAGCACGCGCAATTCGTCGACGACGAGCTTTTCGGCGGTTGGCGTGGCACCGGGAACGTACGTGCAGACGTTCCAGGCCAACGACGGCCTTGTCAACGCCGCCAACGGTCCCGTCACGCGGATCGTCACGGTAACGAACGTCGGCCCGACGATCACCAGCGCCAACATCAACGGCGTCAACGGACCGGTGACCGTCAACGAAGGAGTGGCGGTCAGCTTGAACATGACCGCAACCGATCCGGGGAACGACATCATCAACTTCACCATCAACGGCGGCTCGGCAGGCAGTTCCGCAGTTCAGGCCGGCAACTCGACCCGCACGTCGAGTACCGTTGGGGCCGGCGGTTACTTGCCGGGCGTGTACACGCAGACCTTCCAGGCCACGGACCAATATGGTGGCGTGGGAGGACCGGTAACCCAACTGTTGACCGTGCTCAATGTCGATCCGACGATCACTGGAATCACCGCCGATCAGACGATCGACCCGACCTTGCCGTTCAACTTTTTCGCCACGGCCACCGATCCTGGCACCGCGCTCGGCGATACGCTGACGTACAACTGGGATTGGGACGACGATGGCTTCTTCGACGACTTTGCCGGTTCATCCGGCACCATCCCGGCGAACTACTTCTCGACAACGCCAGGAACACACACGGTTTCGGTCGAGGTGACAGACGGCTATGGCGGGGTCGCCAACGACTCGTTCCTGCTCACGGTCGTGCCCGAGCCGGCGACGTTGCTCATGGCAGGGTTGGGTGCCGCCGGAGTTGGGTTAATCGCGATACGCAAGCGAAGGCGAAAAACCTAGCTGGTCGCTCGGTATTCGCTAGCTCGAGCTAGAACAGGCCGCGCCTTTCGGGGCGCGGCTTTTTTTTTGATCTAGGCTCGCAGGGGTTGTCGCGTTTTTATCCGGCCGGCGTATTCGCAAGATTTTCGCCGTGTCCGGCAACTAATCCCGCGTAACAGTTACCAGTAAATTGCGCTTAGATTGAGCAGATTGCCCAGTCGCGTAATAATGCCGGTCGACCGGCGTATCAGAAGCAGGGGACGCGAGGCCGCGCCCTGGACAGGCACGGCGCCGAGTTCACCTCGCTCAAGAAAGACCGATCCGCTACCTCAGCCGGAAGGATTTGCTCGATGGCGACTTGCCACACTACGGACGGGGCCCCTCGCACCAATAATCGTCAGGGCGGGCGACGTCCCAGGGCCAGGTCGGCCTCGATCCAGTGGTTCACGGCGTCGGCCGCCTTGCTGGGGCTGCTCTCGGCGACGTTGGCCGAAGGCCCGGTTAACAGCGAAGAACTTCCCGCACCTTCGGCTCGAGCTGCGATCGAAGACGGCGCGGCGGCGGCCCCGGTCGCCGATGATGAGTCCAGCGAACCGGCAGCGAGCTTGCCCGCTGGCGAGACCGCGGCCGACGAATTGCCGGCTCCGGGCGAAGTCGCTCCAGCGCCGGACGCCGAAGAACTCCCCCCCGGCGACGGCGGCGAACCGACCGCCGAGGCGATTCCGCCCGGCGCGACGCAAGACGCACTCGCGCTCGGCATGCGATATCTGACGGTCGACAAGTTGATCGACCTGGTGCACGCGCTGCTGTCGATGTCCGACGACAAGCCGGTCCCCAAGCCGCTGCTCCCCAAGAGCACCGTGGTTTCCGCGGGGGTGCATCTGACCCCTGAAGTGATCGATCTGCTCGAGCGTCGCGCGTCGGAGCCAGAATTCAAAGAGCTGTTGCGCGATCTGGCTCCCGACGTGGCCGACATGGCGCCGACGTTGTCGGGCCTGGGGCCGCTGCTGCGAAAAATCCATCCCGAGGTGCAGGTGGTTTTCGGCCGCCCACCGCAGGAACAGGCGCGGGTGCCGGGCAAGCTGATCGTGCCGACGGCGGCCTTTGTCTATCAGCCCGCCGACATCGAAGAGGCCAAGCCCCGTCTGCTCGGTCTGTACCTGGCGGTGATTGCTGAACTGAATGCCCGAGCCAAGCAGCGCGAGCTGCCGCTGTTTCAGTTGAAGAGTGGTCCGCAAGGTGAGCACTTCGTCGCCACGGCGCGGCTCCCCAGAGATGCTGGGCCCGAGATTAGTGCGGCGTATCCCGGCGGCCGCAACTTCTCGCCTTCGATCGCCATGCTGGGGAACCGCTTCATCATCTCGAGTAACGCCGACCTGCTCGGCGAGCTCATCGTGCTCGCGGACAAGGCGCCGGCCAAAGTGCAAATGGTGACAGGCCCCCGCGTCGACGTGACGCCGGCGGCCGCGGCCATTCTAGCGATCGACAACATGCAGCACTTGTTTGGACCGGTAGGTCCTGGCGGCCCCGCTCAGGCCGGCGTTCTTCCGCACCTGGGCTACGTGCGGCAATTCCTCGAAGGCATGCCGAACCAACCGCGTCCGTTACCCCGATTCGGCCAGCCGCCGGTGCAGCGGCAAGCGCCGCGGCAACCTTTGCGCAGGCCGCGTGCGACGCCGCTGTAGACGTCGACATCAAAGTCGCCGCGGCTGCTCGCGCGGCTAACCGCGCGCGACTTCGAGCCAGGGCCCCACGACGTCGGCCAGTTCACCGAGCATCATGCTCGTGGCGCCCCAGATGCGATGCTCGCCGAGCAGCAAGTGCGGGGCATGGAATTCCAGGCTGCGAACGTTGAGCTTGTGCGCCCCGAAGTTCGCCGGGTCGATCAGATGATCGAGCGATAGTTCCAGCACGTCGGCGACTTCGCTCGGGTTGGGGCGGAAGGCAGGTCGGCTGCTGGCCACGGCCACCCACGGCTCGACGGCGAAATTGCTGACGAACAGGTAGAGGGGTGTCAGTCGCCCCAACAGCGCGACGTCGGCCGCGCCGATGCCCAACTCCTCTTCGAGCTCGCGCAAGGCGGCCTGCTCGCTGGTTTCGCCCGGTTCGATCAATCCGCCGGGAAAGCTCACTTGCCCGGCGTGATCGGTCATGGTGGCCGGACGCAGCGTCAGGGGGACATGCCAGCGGTCCGCGTGCGGATAGAGCAGCACCAGCACTGCCGCTTGCCGAGCGTCGGCCGGTGGCGGAGCATAGTGCCGCCCGAAGCTCAGCTCTGGCTCGAAGCGTGACTGCGCCGTGCGGCCCGGCAGCGGCATGCGCAAGCGTTCGACGAGAAACGACTGCAGATCGTCGAATTGCGAGGGGCGTTCGGCGCTGGCTTGGTCGGCAGTCATGATCGCTTCAAGGGCGTTTTCAGCTCGGGACCACAGGCCGAAGGGGCGGCCCACGAATGCCGGGGGGCGCAAACGCCGGCGGCACCTTCGGCATCGCTACAATATGCCGCATTGCCGGCGACTTGTCATGGCGACACGCCCGGCCGCTCATGCTGCCGAGAAAACCCATCCTGCCAGACTGCTGTAGCGATGCTGTCACACGGGCTATTGAACATCGACAAACCGTCTGAACGGACGTCGCGCCAGGTCGTCGACCGGGTCGCGCGGCTGGTGCGACCGGCCAAGGCGGGGCATGCCGGCACGCTCGATCCACTGGCCACCGGCGTGCTGGTGGTCTGTGTGGGTAGCGCGACGCGGTTGATCGAGTACGTGCAACAAATGCCTAAGTCGTACCGGGCCACGTTGCTGTTCGGCCAGTCGAGCCCCACCGACGACGTCGAAGGACCGATCACGCTCGAGGACGATCCGCGAATTCCGTCGGTCGCCGAGGTGGCCACCGCCGCCGCGCGGTTCATTGGCACCATCGAGCAGCGTCCACCCGATTACTCGGCGGTGCATGTCGCCGGCCGCCGGGCCTACGACCTGGCGCGGCGCGGTCAGGCGCTCGACCTGGCCCCGCGCCCGGTCGAAGTTCACGACGTAAGAATCATTGCATACGACTATCCCGAGTTGGTGTTCGACGTCGATTGCGGCTCGGGGACGTACATCCGTTCGCTCGTGCGCGATCTGGCCGCGGCGCTGGGGACCACGGCCGTGATGTCGGCGTTGGTGCGAACGGCGATCGGCGACTTCAAGCTGGCGGACGCTTGCGCTCTGGAGGATCTCGACGCCGCGACGCTGGCCGAACGCCTGCTGCCGATGCGAGCCGCCGTGCCCCACTTGCCCGAGGTGCAACTCAGCGACGAAGAGCAAACGCGGATCGTGCGGGGGCAGACGATTCGCCGGCCCTTGGCTTCCGCCGATCGCGAGTGGGCGGCGATCAACTCCGCGGGCGAACTGGTCGCGATCCTGGCCCGACGAGAAGATGGCTCGCTGGGGCCCACGCGGGTGTTCGCGAATCAAGAGCCGTAGCGAAGAAGACGGAAAGACGGCGCCGGGCATTCCACTACCGGGCGACGCAACCATGCCAGGTTTCGGCATCCATTCTCAACAACAAAATAACCAGGCTACACCAAGCAGTGCTTCGGGTCGGACAAGTATCGTTGCGCCGCGAGATTGCCTGACTCGCGTGAGACGAGCGGGCCGGGCGTGACGATCTCTGGCGGAATCTCGTCGAGCTGCTCTCCGCCGCGAACGATGAACTGCCCCAGCACCAGCGCTGTCATGTGAATCAAGCAGACGGGGTTGACGGTTGTTGCGGCCAGGCGGCCGTCGGCGATGCCGTCGAGCCCCTCCTTTTGTCCGTCGACCGCCGTGACAACCATGTTTTCGTGCGGCGTCCCCTTGAGCGCCGGCACGCAGGCCAGCGCCATGTCGTCGCTGTGAAAGAAAGCGCCGGCGATCGGTTGGTCGCTGGCCGCCAGCAGGCTCTCGAAGGTGTCGCGGGCTTTCTGCTTGTCCCAGTCGCACCAGCGAATGCCGCCGCCGACCACTTCGATCTCGGGGTGCTCGGCCAGAACTTTGTCGAAACCGGCCTGGCGGCCTTGCGCGCCGGAGTGAGCGCTCAACCCGCCGATGTGAATTACGCGTCCGCGGCCGCCGATCTTTTGCATCAGGTAGCGCGTGCTGGTCTCGCCCATGAACTGTTGATCGGGGCCCACCTGCAACCAGATGCCGGCGTCGCGTGCCTGGTCTTGTGGGACCACGAGCGTATCCATGGAGATCACCGGAATGCCGCGCTCCTTGAGCCGGCGGACGGGGGCCTCGAGACTCCCCAAGCCGATCGCCTGGAAGGCGCAAAAATCCCAGTCGTCGTCGAGCGCCAGGTCGATGCGCTCGCGTTGCTTGGCGGGATCGAATTCGCCGTCGCGCCAGACAACTTCGACCCCCAGCAGTCGGCCCCACAGCTCGGCCGTTTGTTTGCCCAGCGCGCACCAGGTGCTTTGCAAGCCGGCGTTGGAAAACAGGGCTCGCAGAGGTTTGCCGCCGGCGGCCGACGAGGTCGGCGAGCCGCTGCCCGATGTGCACCCCGACGCCAGCGCCGCGAGCCCCAGGCCCGCGCCGCCGAGCGCGTGTTCGAGAAAGCCACGGCGGCTGGGCGCGGAACTTCGCGACGAGTCTGGCAATGGCCGTTTCACACGCAACCCCCCTCAAGGCAGCAGCCGGCGACGAGAGGGCGTCGCGGCGCAGAACTTCCCCATCTGGCGATTCGTCAATCGTAAATAGCGCGCTCACGACGGTGCAAGCTGGTGTCGGTTGCCGGCGCGCCACTTGGGCGTGATCGAGTGAACGAAGAAACCGGCCAGGGCCCGCCAGAAAAGGCCCGCCAGCTTCTTGCATGCAGCAGGCGATGCGCTATGATGCACGTCGCCGTGGGGGATTCGCCAGGCCGTGTGGGCCTCGCGGAAACGCGGCACGAGCCCGCCGAGCCGAATCGTGCGGTGGCATCCAGCCGCGTGACAACCAGGGCGTGGCGCTGTCAGCAAGATACGGCTTCGAGCCGTCGGCCCCGTGCGTGTCCAAGGGCCGGCGCGATCGCGCGGGTGTCAGGCGGCACCGAGCGACCGAGCTTCTGGACTTTTGGTTGCCAACTCCGGAAAGGGGAGTAATTAGCTGTGAAGCCTCAAGAGGTATTGGCCCTGTGCCGTGAGAAGGACGTCAAGGCGATCGACCTGCGGTTCATCGATTTCCCGGGTTTGATGCAGCACTTCACGATCCCGGTGAACAAGCTCAGCGAGGACGTGTTCGAGGAGGGGCTCGGCTTCGACGGCTCGAGCATCCGCGGCTGGCAGGCGATCAACGAGAGCGACATGCTCGTGGTGCCGCAACCGGGCACGGCCTTCATCGATCCGTTCTGCGACATCCCCACGCTGGCGATGATCTGCAACATTCAAGATCCGATCACCCGCGAAGACTACAGCCGCGACCCGCGCAACGTCGCCCGCAAGGCGACAGCCTATTTGAAGAGCACGGGCATTGCCGACACCTGTTACATCGGCCCCGAGGCGGAGTTCTTCGTCTTCGACGACGTGCGGTTCGACCAGAACCAGCACGAAGGCTACTACCACATCGACAGCATCGAAGGGGAGTGGAACCGCGGCCGCGTCGAGGGGCCGAACCTCGGCTACAAGTTGCGTTACAAGGAAGGCTACTTCCCGGTGCCGCCGGCCGATCAGCTCATGAATCTGCGCAACGAAATGATGCAGACCATGATCGACTGCGGGCTGGACGTCGAAGCCCAGCATCACGAAGTGGGAACCGCCGGGCAGAGCGAAATCGACTTGCGGTTCAACGAGCTGGTGAAAATGGCCGACTCGATGATGCTCTACAAGTACATCATCAAGAACGTCGCCAAGCGGCATGGCAAGACCGTCACGTTCATGCCGAAGCCGCTGTTTGGCGACAATGGCTCGGGCATGCACACGCATATTTCGCTGTGGAAGAACAATGAGCCGCTGTATGCCGGCAGCGGCTATGCGGGGCTCAGCGACCTGGCCATGTATGGCATCGGTGGCTTGCTCAAGCACGCGCCGGCGATTCTGGCCTTCTCGAACCCCACGACCAACAGCTACAAGCGCTTGGTCCCTGGTTACGAGGCGCCGGTCAACCTGGCCTACTCGCAGCGCAATCGCTCGGCATCGGTCCGCATTCCGATGTACAGCGCCAGCCCGAAGGCCAAGCGCACCGAGTTCCGTTGCCCCGATCCAAGCTGCAATCCGTATCTCTGCTTCTCGGCGATGCTGATGGCGGTGATCGACGGCATCCAGAACAAGATCAACCCGGGCGACCCGCTCGACCGCGACATCTACGACATGCCGCCGGAAGAGCTGGCCAAGGTGCCCAAGACGCCGGGCTCGTTGGACGAGGCGCTGCAGGCGCTCGACAACGACCACGAGTTCCTGCTGCGCGGCGAGGTTTTCACCAAGGACGTGATCGAGACCTGGATCAAGTACAAGTCGGAGAAGGAAGCCGACGCGATCCGGCTGCGGCCGCATCCATACGAGTTCTGCCTGTACTACGATATTTGAGCCGAGCTCGAAACGTCGATCGTGCGAACACCAGCCCAGGGGTTGCAGCCCCTGGGCTTTTTTGTGCTAATTGTGGTCCCACACAAGCGCTATCTCTAAGTCTCGCGCAGTTCCCCTACTATTGATTGTCGCGATCCCCCATGAGCATCACCCCCGACACCTTGCAGAAGCTGGCCCAGTACGACACGCCGACGATCTCCAACGTGATCGAGCTGTTCGACGTCGTGCCGCGCAACCGCGGCTACATGGACCACCGCATCAAGTCGTGCTTCCCGGAGTTGCCGCCGATGGTGGGCTTTGCCGCCACGGCGTCGTTCCGCAGCGACGCACCCCCGCCGGCCGGCGACGTCTATTCGTCGCTCGACGAGCAAGTCGCCAGCTTCGCCGAGTTGCCTGGCCCGGCCGTGGTCGTGTTTCAAGACCTCGACGATCCACCGGCGGCCGCCACGTTCGGTGAGGTGATGTGCTCGACCTACCAGGCCTTCGGTTCGGCAGGCCTGATCACCTCGGGGGCCGGCCGCGATCTCGAACAGGTACGGGCGCTCAAGTATCCGGCCTTCACCGGTTCGACGATCTGCTCGCACGCCTATTGTCATATCTTGCTGGTCGGCAAGCCCGTGCGCGTGGGGGGGCTCGTCGTGCATCAAGGGGATTTGTTGCACGGCGACGCCAACGGCGTGACGAAGATACCGCTGGCAATCGCTGAGGCCGTGGCCGAGCTAGCCGGCCCGTTCGTCGATGCCGAGAAGATCGTGCTCGACTACGTGCGCAGTTCTGGCGCCAAGACGGCCGCCGCCTTGGGCGCGGCGCGCAAGGTGTTCTCGGCAGTCGTGGCCAAATTGACCGCCGAGGCGAAACAGCGGGTGAAGGGCGGATAGCTCCGCTAGTTCGATGCAACGATACGGCATCGACGAGACGCTGGCGCACTATCGCGTCATAGCTCCGTCTATGGAGCGATGTCGCCGAATTTGGTGGCGACCGCCGATCAAGTACGACCTGTTGGCGGACGCAGTTTACTGGGTCGATGAGATTCCAGGCGACATCGATGCCTATTCTGCGAGTTGTCTTCGACCGATGCTTCGGTATCGAACAACTCTGATTTTGGGCTTGCCGGACGCCCAGTGGGAATTGTACTGGAGCGAAGCCAAGCGCCAGTTCCCGCGCTGGATCGGCTTCTCGCGCAGACGGTGTCAAGTGGACAAGAACGCAATCGCCTTCTACTACGCAGTCAGCGAAGCTAGTCTCGCGGAAACTCTTGAAGGTGTTTGCATGAAGCTAGACTGCATCACCGACGATTCCTGTTCTCGTCGAGTGATTCGGTTGTACGGCTTCGACGCTTCTCAAGCCGCCGAATTGCACAGCGCAGTTCTTTCGCTGGCTGAGGGAGTCAATACACGAGTTGAACTCCACGAGTTACCCTGGGTGTTCGCAGCCAGACAATGCCGATTGAATCTTGTCATCGGCTCCTGGGATGCTGGGGTATTGCAACTGGGCGACGGCTCGTACCAATGCCAACTCACGCCTGGCACTTGGGACAATGTTGCCGGGCTCATCGAACCGTTCGCGGGAGGGGCTACAGGATTTCAGTGGCTCGTCGATGTCCCTGGAGAGGCCGCAATTCTGCTTTCGGCCAATGGTCAATGGTAGCTCTATCGAACAAGGGGGGCTCGCAAGCACATCGACATTATGACGCCGATGCCGAATTCGCGCCGGCGTGCTATCGCCAGGCCGTCAAGACTTGGGTCGGTCCTCGGCCGGGCCTTCGTGGTCGGCCAGGTTGCGAGCTGAATTCACCAGCCCGATGTGGGAGAACGCCTGGGGAAAGTTGCCCAGCATGCGCTTGTCTGCTGGGTCGTACTCTTCGGCGAGCAATCCCAGGTCGTTGCGGATCGCCAGCAGTCGCTCGAACATTTCGATCGCCTCCTCCTTACGCCCCAACAGCACGAGGTTGTCGATATACCAGAACGAGCAAAGGATAAACGTTCCTTCGCCCGGCGGCAGATTCTCGACGTGCTGTTGGGCGTTGTAGCGATGAATGAAGCCGTCGCGCATCAGGTCGCGGCCGATCGCGGCGACCGTCCCTTGCATGCGCTGGTCCTCGATCGGCAGGAATCCGACCAGCGGAATCATCAGCAGGCTGGCATCGAGCAAATCGCTGCCGTAATACTGCACGAACGAGTTGAGCTTTTCGTTGTAACCCTGCTGGCAGACCTCGTCATGGATCTGCGCGCGGATTTCGCGCCAGTGTTTGACGGGCCCCTGGCGCAGTCCCGACTCGACCGCCTTGATCGCTCGATCGAAGGCCACCCAGGCCATTACTTTGGAGTGCGTGAACTGGCGCCGCGGTCCGCGCACTTCCCAGATGCCTTCGTCGGGCTGGGTCCAGTTTCCTTCGAGGAACTCCAATAGCGCCACCTCGAAGTTCCAGGCGTCGTCGCTCTCGGGCAAGCCGTGGCGCCGGCCGATGCTGAGCATATCGAGCACCTCGCCGTAGACGTCGAGCTGATGCTGGCCCGAGGCCGCATTGCCGGTGCGCACGGGTCGCGAGTTTTCGTAACCGGCCAGCCAGGGCAATTCGAGCTCTGTCAGTCGCCGCTGTCCAAAAATGCCGTACATGATTTGCAGATCGCCCGGGTCGCCCGCCACGGCCCGCAGCAGCCAGTCACGAAACGCCTTGGCTTCGTCGATGTAACCGGAATTCAACAGCGCGTAGAGCGTGAAGCTGGAATCGCGCAGCCAGCAGTAGCGGTAATCCCAATTGCGGACCCCTCCCAGCTTTTCGGGCAGCGAGGTGGTCGGCGCGGCTACCATGCCGCCGGCGGGCGAAAAGGTGAGCGCCTTGAGCGTGATCAACGAGCGGACCACGGCGTCGCGCCACGGTCCCTGATAATTGCAGCGGGCCGACCAGTCGTGCCACCACGATTCGGTATAGTGCAGCGCTTCGAGGGGGTCGATCGTCCGCGGTTGCTTGAGGTGCGAGGCGTACCAGACCAACACAAAGGGGACTTCGTCGCCGGCCGCGACCTGGAATTCGGCCAAGGTCGTTTTATCCTTGCCGTGCATCTTGACGGGGGTGTGCAGCAGCAAGGCGTCGGGGCCGGCCGTGGCCCGCAGCCCGTCGTTGGTTCTCTGCACCCACGGCACGACCGATCCGTAGTCGAACCGCATGATCAGCTCCATTTGCATGTCGACCGTTCCGCGCAGTCCCTTGACGATGCGGACGAGATCGGGCTCGTGGCTGCGCGGCGGCATGAAATCGATAATCGTCACGGCGCCTTGCGAATTCTCGAACGTGGTTTCGAGAATGAGCGTGTCGTCGCGGTAGTTGCGGCGCACGCTGGTGGCGGGTTCCTGGGGGGCAACGAGCCAGCGCCCATTCGCCGGCTCGCCCAACAGCGAGGCGAAGACGGCACCCGAATCGAACCAGGGAACGCAGAGCCAATCGATCGAGCCGTCGAGCCCCACCAGCGCCGCGGTTTGGCAGTCGCCGATCATGCCATATTGTTCGAGAGGCAAGGCCATGAGCCGCGAAGTCTCCAGGTGACATTCTGCCGCGTCGCGCCCAGGTTGCGCGACGCTGTCGTGCCGATCCCGCAACAAATGATACCGGGATGAGCCAGATGGTTAAGCGCCTCGTCCGACCTGTTGGCGCCGCGCGTGTCGCGGGCGTGCCAGGCGCACGTGCCCAAATCGCTTGGATTTGTCCTCCGTTAACGTTAGGTTCTAGACCAGCGCCGCGCCGACGCATTGCCGCGATGGCAATGCGCAGTCGCGACCGACTGCTACGGATCGCGGAAAGATGCCGGTATCTGCCACCGAATTCGCGTCGCTCTCCTTCGCGGAGCGGCTCTCGCCGACGGGCGTGGCGCAGCTCGCGGCCTGCGCCAGCGAGCGTGCCGTGCCCGCAGGCGAGGTTCTGTTTCGCGAAGGAGGGCAAAACGACGATTTAATGTTCGTGCGCTCCGGCGGCGTGGCGCTGGATATGCAGGTCCCTCGACGCGGCAACGTGCGCATCTTGTCGCTGGGGCCGGGCGACTTGTTGGCCTGGTCGGCCGTGCTGGGCCAAGGCAAGATGACCGCCTCGGCCACGGTGCTCGAACCGGCGCGGCTGTTCGTCATCCCGGCCAGCCAGTTCGAGGCGATCTGCCACGCCGATCCGCAACTCGGCTATCACTTGATGCGCGAAGCGGCGCGGGCTTTGGCGAACCGGCTGGTCGCCACGAGACTGCAGTTGTTGGACCTGTTTGCCGAGACCATGGCGCTGGAAGGCGCTTGAGCCGCGATACGTAGTTCGTAGCGAGATCTGTCGATGACGTCGCAAGCCCGAGCAACCTCCCCGTCGGGTGACGAAGTCTTGCTGCTCGACAAGGCAGACTTTCAGCAACTGCTCGATCTGCTTTGGGGTCAGGGCTATCGCGTGGTCGGCCCGACGGTTTCGCAACAGGCAATCATCTATGGCGAACTGCGGGCTGTCGACGATCTGCCGCGCGGCTGGACCGACGAGCAACGCGGGGGAGAGTATCGGCTAAAGCGGCGCGAGGACGATGCCTGGTTCGGTTTCGTGGTCGGGCCGCATTCGCCAAAGCAATTTCTTTATCCACCGCAAGTCACGGTGGTGGAAGCTGATCGTCGGGCCGACGGCTGGAACTTTCGCGACGTGCCCGATACCGAGCCGCCCGTGGCCCTGCTTGGCGTGCGGGCCTGCGAATTGGCCGCCATCGCCGTGCAGGACCGCACCTTCCTGCAGGGGCGCTACGTCGATCCGATCTATCAGCGCCGGCGCGAGCAGGCTCTGCTCGTGGCCGTGAATTGCACGCAGGCGGCCAGCACTTGCTTTTGCACGTCGATGAACACGGGCCCGCGCTGCACCCGTGGCTTCGATCTTGCGCTGACGGAACTGCCCGATCGCTTCACCGTCGAAATTGGCAGCCCACGCGGCGCGGCGATCGCGGCGCAACTCCCCATGCGAACCGCGGACCGCCGCTGGCTCGAGTTGGCCGAGGCTGCCCGGCAAAAGGCCGTCGACGAAATCTCCAAGCGGCTCGACACGACCGATATCCGCGACCTGTTGCTGGACAACCTCGAGCATCCGCGATGGTCCGAAGTGGCGTCGCGTTGTTTGTCGTGCACCAACTGCACGATGGTCTGTCCGACCTGTTTTTGCAGCTCGGTCAAGGAGGTCAGCGATCTCGATTTCGAGCATGTCGCCCGGGTGCGACAGTGGGACACCTGTTTCAATTGGGATTTCAGCTACATGAACGGTGGGGTCGTGCGCGACCAGATTCGCTCGCGCTACCGCCAGTGGCTCACGCACAAGCTCGCTTCGTGGCACGATCAGTTCGACGTCTCGGGTTGTGTGGGCTGCGGGCGTTGCATCACCTGGTGCCCGGTCGGCATCGACCTCACCGAGGAAGTAGCCGCCATTCGCGAGACGTCGGTATGAGTGCGCCGGGTCTCGCACCAGTCGCCAAGAACCCGTGGCTGCCGGCGAGCGTGCGAATCGCCGATATCGTGCCGGAAATTGCCGGTGTCGCCACGTACACCCTGAAATTCACGGATGCGGCCGCGGGGGGGGCGTTTGAGTACTTGCCCGGCCAATTCAACATGCTGTACCTGCCGGGCGCGGGCGAAGTCGCCATCAGCATCAGCGGGGGAGAGTCGAACCAAGATGGCCTGGCACATACCGTGCGCGTGGCCGGAAATGTAACGCGAAGCCTGTCCCGCCTGGGCGTGGGCGACGCGTTGGCTTTGCGCGGGCCCTATGGCGCGGCCTGGCCGGTCGAGGAGACGATCGACGCGGAGGTGATTCTGATTGCCGGCGGCATCGGACTGGCGCCGCTTCGCCCCGTGGTCGAAGCACGGCTCGGCCGCGGCGCGGGTCCTCCCCATACGACGCTGCTGTACGGCGCGCGCACGCCCGATACGCTGCTGTATACGCGCCAATTCGACGATTGGACCGATCGTGGACTCGCCCTGCAGTACACGGTCGATCGCTCTCAACGGGGGTGGACGGGGCATATCGGCGTGGTGCCGTTGCTGATTGATCGACTGCCATTGGGGTCGCCGGGCAATTACGCGCTTTTCTTGTGCGGACCCGAAGTGATGATGCGGTATTCTGTGCGAAGTGCCCTGGAGCGCGGCTTCGGTAAGGACCAAATCTGGGTTTCGCTCGAGCGCAACATGCAATGCGCCGTCGCGCTCTGTGGGCATTGTCAGTTGGGGCCGGCTTTCGTCTGCCAGGATGGGCCCGTGTTTCGCTTTGACAAGATTGAGCCGTTCTTCGAAGTCGAGGGATTGTGATGCCCCGCCCGCGATTAGCGGTGTTCAAGTTTGCCTCGTGCGACGGTTGCCAGTTGTCGCTCTTGTCGCTGGAAGATGAGCTGGCCGCGCTGGCCGCCAAGGTCGACATCGCCTACTTTCTCGAGGCGAGCAGCCGTGTCGAGCCGGGCCCTTACGACATCGCGTTGGTCGAAGGTTCGATCACCACGCCGGACGATGCCCTGCGCATCCAGCAAGTTCGTCGCGACGCCAGGTTCTTGGTAACGATTGGCGCGTGTGCCACGGCAGGTGGAATTCAGGCGCTGCGGAATTGGGCCGATCACGACGAGTTCGTCGCCGCCGTCTATGCGAGTCCGCAGTTCATCGAAACGTTGGCGACGTCGACGCCGATCGCCAGCCACGTGGCGGTCGATTTCGAATTGCGGGGTTGCCCGATCAACAAGCAGCAACTGCTCGAGGTGCTGCAATCGCTGTTGGCCGGGCGGCGACCGCGGACGCCGGTGCACAGCGTCTGCCTGGAGTGCAAGCGCCGCGGCACGGTTTGTGTCATGGTGGCGCACGGCACGCCTTGCCTGGGACCGATCACGCATGATGGTTGCGGCGCGCTGTGCCCCAGCTTCGACCGCGGCTGCTATGGCTGCTTCGGCCCGAGTCAGCAGCCGAATCCCGCGAGCCTGACGGCGCGGTTTGCCTCGCAGAACGTCGCCACCGCGGCGACCGTTCGCAGCTTGCGGGGGAGCTTTAACGGCTTCGCTCCCGAGTTTCGCCAAGAAGGCGATCGTTTGGCCGCGGAAGCCGAGGGGCCGACGTCGTCATGAACGAACGACGCACGATTCGCATCGAGGCGCTGACGCGGGTGGAGGGGGAAGGCGCCCTTCACCTGCAACTGCGAAATGGCAACATTGAGCAGGTGCGTCTCAACATCTACGAGCCGCCGCGGCTGTTCGAGGCTTTCCTGCGCGGACGCGAGCTGGAAGATGTGCCCGATATCACGGCGCGAATTTGCGGCATCTGCCCCGTCGCTTATCAGATGAGCGCGGTGCACGCGCTCGAGGCAGCGCTGGGCGTCTCGCTACCCGACGAGCTGCGCGCCTTGCGGCGGCTGATGTATTGCGGCGAGTGGATCGAGAGCCATGCCTTGCACGTGCATATGTTGCACGCCCCTGACTTCTTGGGTTTGGACAGCGCCCTGTCGATGGTCGCGGACTACCCCGAGGAGTTTCGCCGCGGTTTGGAGATCCGCAAGATCGGCAATCAATTGCTCGAAGTTCTCGGCGGCAGGGCCATTCATCCGGTGAATGCCGCCGTCGGTGGTTTTTATCGCGCGCCGCGCAGCGACGAACTCGCCCCGCTCGTGCCCAACTTCGAGCGCGGGCTGCAACTGGCGATCGACGCCACGCGCTGGATGGCCGGTTTCGATTTTCCACCGTTTACTTGCGACTACGACTTCGTCGCGCTCGCGCATCCCGACGAATACGCGATGTGTGCCGGCAAGATTGTCAGCAACGATGGACTGAACATCGCGGCCGCCGACTTCGAGCAGACGTTTCACGAGCAGCACGTTGCCCACTCGACTGCCTTGCAGTGCGTGCGTCGCGATACCGGCCGCACCTATCTGCTGGGTCCGCTGTCGCGAGTGAATCTCAATCGCCAGCAACTCTTGCCCACCGCCCGCCGCCTGGCCGATGAAGTGGGGCTCGAAGACCCCTGCCTGAACATCTTCAAGAGCATCGTGGCCCGCAATATCGAGATCGTTCACGCCTACGAAGAATCGCTGGCCATCCTCAAGACGTATCGACAGCCGAAAAGTGCCCGCGTGCCGTATCAACGGCAAGCCGGCGAGGGGGCAGCCGCCACCGAAGCGCCCCGCGGATTGCTATACCACCGTTATCGCGTCGACGACCAGGGCCTGGTCGCGGCGGCCAACATCGTGCCGCCGACATCTCAGAACCAGAGCCAGATCGAGCACGATCTGGCGCATTACCTGCCTGCGATCGCCGATTCAACCGATGCCGAAATCGCGCGTGCCTGCGAGCGCCTGGTGCGTTCGTACGATCCCTGCATCAGTTGCTCGGCGCACTTCCTCAAAACCAAGGTCGATCGGCTGCCCTAACTGGGGCGAGCGATAGGCCAATCACGTCAGGCCGCGAATCGCGCGGACGACCTCCGGCTCGGGGTCGGCGACGAGCACAAAGCCATGCCGCCGGAAAATCTTCAGCATGCGATGGTTGTCGCGACCGGTGATGGCGTAAATCTCGTGCACCCGAATGCGGTCGGCGTGCCGAATGCAGTAGTCGGTCAGTAGGGTTCCTAGTCCCTGTCCCTGCCAAGGCTCGCCGACGAGGACGGCGAATTCGCCCCGCCGGCGGCTGACATCGCTAACCAGCCGAGCGATGCCCAGCATCTTCCGCTGGCCATCGATCAGCGCCTCGGCGACGGCCGTCAGCTCGCGGTCGTAGTCGACAAAGCAGAAGCGGATGGCAGCCTCGTGCGTGTCGGTCTTGAACATGAAACGGAAGCGAGCCCAAATCGACTCGGTCGAGCAACTCGCCAGCAGCTCGTGCCAGAGTGGTTCGTCTTCTGGCTTGATTGGGCGTACGGTCAGCGGCGTGCCGTCGGCAAGCGCGCTGGGTTCAGTCAGATCGACGGGGTACGGCCGAATCGCCAAGTGTGCGAATGGCAGCGCCGCGGGGTGTTCGACGGCCTCGTGATCGATCACGACGCGGGCATCCAACACGATGGCCCGGTCCCCCCGCACTAGCACGGGGTTGGCGTCCAACTCGCTGATCTCCGGAAAGTCGGCGACCAACACCGAGAAGCGCAGCAGCGTTTCGATTACGCGGTCGACATCGGCAAGGGGTTTGCGGCCTCGATAACCCTCGATCAACGGCCAGGCCCTTAACGATTCGAGCATCCGCAAGGCCAGGCGTTCGTTGAGCGGGGGCAGGCCCAGCGCGCGGTCTCTGAACAATTCGGCGGCGATGCCACCGAAGCCGACCATGATGACTGGCCCGAACACGGGGTCTTTCTTGGCACCGACGATCAGTTCCATGCCGCCGGGCAAGCTGATCATCGGCTGCACGCTGATGGCCGAGACCTCGGCGTCGGGACGCGCAGCGCGCACGCTGGCCAGCATGCGGTCGTAGGCCTCGCGCACTTGTTGCTCGTTGGCCAGGTCGAGCGTCACGCCACCGACGTCGGTTTTGTGGGTGATTTGTGGTGAGACGACTTTCAAGACAACCGGAAAGCCGATCGATTGGGCCAGCGACGCGGCTTCGTCGGCCGAGTGCGCGTCGCGGACGGCGGAAACCTCGATCCCGTAGGCGCTCAAGAGCGATTTGGCTTCGGACTCGTACAGCAGTTCGCGGTTGGTCCGAAACAGCCCCTTGAGCTGCTCGCGGCGCACGCTGGCCTGGAGGTCGAATTCGATCGGAATCTCGCGAGGCAATTCGTAGAGCAGCTCCAGGTTCTTCTTGTGCCGCAACAATTGCATGAAAGCAGCGACGGCGTCGTCGGGCGTGAGTGCTGTCGGCACGCCGGCTTTGTTCAAGATCTCGACCCCTGCGCGAACCAGAGAGCCCCCCATCCAGCTCGCCAGTATTGGCTCGTCGACCTTGGCGGCGACCTCGACGATCGCCTTGGCCGTGGCCGTGGGATCGGTCATGGCCTGCGGGGTGAGAATGGCCAGCACGGCGTCGACGTTGTCGTCGCCGGTGACAGTTTGCAGGGCGCGCGCGTAGCGCTCGGGCGTTGCATCTCCGAGCACATCGACGGGGTTGCCATGTGACCAAGCCGAGGGGAGCACTTCGTCGAGCCGGTTAAGGGTTGAATCGTGCAAACGCGCAGGCTTGCCGCCGGCCGCCAAGAGTGCGTCGCAAGCGATCACTCCAGGCCCTCCGGCGTTGGTGACGATCGCCAGCCGATCGCCACGCAATCGCAGTCCGCGCGCCAGCAAGTGGGCGCAATCGAAGAGATCGTCGAGAGCGAACACTCGCAAGATGCCGGCTCGTTCGAAGGCGGCGTCGTAGACGCTATCGACCCCCGCCATGGCGCCGGTGTGCGACGCGGCGGCCTGCGCCGAGAGGGGAAAGCGCCCCGACTTGTAGGCGACGATCGGCTTGCGCCGAGCGCAGGCTCGGGCCGCCGACATGAATCGTCGCGCGTTGGTAATCGACTCGACGTACAGCACGACCGCTTCGGTCGCCGGATCCTCGGATAGATAGTCCAAGAGGTCGGCGAAGTCGATGTCGAGCATGTTGCCGATCGACAAGAAACACGAGAAACCGATCGAGCGTTCGCAGGCCCAGTCGAGCATGGCGGTGCACAGCGCGCCCGACTGCGAAACGAACGCCACGCGACCGGCCAGCGGCATCGCGGCCGCGAAACTGGCGTTCAGCTTCGAGCGGGGGACCATCGCCCCGAGGCAATTGGGACCCACGGCGCGCAGCTCGGGCAACTGGCTCAATTCGTGCCGCAGTGCGTCTTCGACGGCCATCCCGTCTGGCCCGGTCTCGCGGAATCCGGCCGTGAGGATGATCAGCCCGCCGACCTCGGCCTGTCCACACTCTCGAACGAGCGCTGGCACGGTCGCGGCCGGCGTGCAGACTATTGCCAGGTCGACAGGTTGCGGGACGTCGCTCACCGTGCGGTACGCCTGGCGACCTTGCACGACGTCACACCGCGTGTTGATCGGAAAGATGGGGCCCTCGAAACCCGCCCGCACGAGGTTCTCGAGGGTGATGGCGCCGACTTTGCCGGGGGTGCTGCTGGCACCGATCACGGCGACACTTCGCGGAGACAGAATCCGCGCTAAGGATGATCGCGATGCGCCGGGCATGGTCTCATTTCGTGAGGCAGTGGATGATCGAGGTCGGCGATAGCGCGAACGCCAGATTGCCTTTGCGCATTCCGCCAGCGAGATCAGGCCTTGCGTCGAAGCCGCACCAGCCTGGGAAACCGAGCGCGTGCTAGATTGGGTGCTTCCTTTCAACACCCGATCGCTGGCCGTACAGACCAAAATCCTTGACATCCAAACGGATTGACCTTACCAAGACTTGTCGTTCTCGTCGACCGGCAAGATTTCGCCAACGTGACGATTGCGGAATCAGCGGCCTATCGACGTGGGCGCCAATTCTGGCGTTGGTAACCGCGCTTCCGCCAATGCGGGTCGTTCGTCGCGCAGCGCCCGAATGATGCAGCCGAGGTCGTTCACGAATCTCGGTATTCCCCGCAATCGTAGCTAGTCTTGTCTAAGCGTTCCAATCGGTCGTGACAACAAAGATGACGCCCCTGATAAAGCGCACGGCGTGTTTGATCGGTCGACTGCTGATCGTGCTGTTGATCGCTGAGGTTTGTTTGCGGGGCCATTCTTGGTGGTCGGGTGAGCAGCGATTCTATCGTATGGACGCACATCTCGGCTGGCGGATTAACGGTGGCCTGCACAGGATTTTTGGTCTCGGCGAAGGGGCATTTCTCGTCGAGACAAACTCCAGAGGCTACCGCGATCGGGAACACAACTTTCAAAAACCTGCCGATAAGTTCCGCGTCGTCGTTCTCGGAGCATCGACGATATTCGGCGATGGTATCCACCAGGACCTGCTGTGCACGGAGGTTCTCGAGCGACTCCTTCCCGACATCGAAGTCATTAATCTGGCGTGCGTCGGCTATTCGCCGGCGCAGCACGATGTGATGCTGTCGCGGGATGGATTTCGCTTTTATCCAGACATGGTCGTCGAGTTTCTGATCACGACCGACGAAAAATGCACTTTCGAGTCGTGGGATCCTCTGTTGCAACGCCCCAAATGTTGCTTAGTGTCCCAGGAAGACCGAATCACGATTCGACCACCGCGGTTCCCGATTTGGCAGGGTTTGCTGAGCAACAGTTATCTGGCCGAACACCTATCGTTGGTGGCGCTGCCGGTCGTGGCCGTGATTCCGGGTTTGCTCGAGCCACAGCCGTCCCTGAGCGAAGAACAGAAGCTGGCGGCCCTGCGGCAACTTGTGCTGCATACCTGGAACCAGTGCCAGAAACGAGGCATCGAGTATCGCGCCGTCTACCTGCCATCCGGGGCCGAACTCGAGGAGTCCTCGACCGAACTCCCGCGTTTTATCGCCGACCGACTCTTGGGGCGCATGGCGGCCGAGGACGCTTTGCCGTTGGTCGACATCACCGAACCGCTGCGCGCAGCGCAGGCCGCGGACCACGATCGCAAAGTATTCGGTTTCCTGGGATTGCATCTTAATGCACGAGGGCACGAGGTCGTTGCACAGGAGCTCGCCAGGTTAATCGCCCCGCTGGCAGTTGCGCGGCGCCAAGTAGGAACCGCTGGTGCCTTGGCCCAATGACCGCCCCGACGATCGCTCCCGCCGGAAACCGCGAGTTGCCGCCCGACGCCGATACCGACGGTCCCGCAAATGCCAGCAGCGTCTGGTCTGCATTTGTCCGCGGATTAGCGAGCTCCTCGACGCTTTCGCTGGTCGTCGCCTTTGCGGTCGCCGCGACAATAAGTTTCTTAGGCAGTCAATTCATAACCGAGAAGTGGGTGGTCGATCACGGCGAGCTACTCTCGCGCGGCGACGGCGACCTGGAGCTCGACATCACACGCTCTGTGCTGGCACTACAGCGCGACGGCCCGCCCGCTCCTGCGGTCGCGTTGCTCGGCGAGTTGGGCAACGAGAGCTCTTATCCTGCGGATGAGTTGCGAGCAGTCTGGAGTCGCCCGGACGCCACGCTCCCGGAGCTAGTCGACTTGCGACTGCCGGCCGCGACGCTCTACGAATCGCTCATCCTGGCTGGTCAGCTTCCGCGGGGTTGGCGCGCTCAGCCCGTGATCGTTTTGTCGGTCGACGAGCTGCTTGTCTCGCCGCGCAACTACGTGGCGATCGAGAATCGCCCTCGCCTGGGGGTGCGCTCGCATCTGGCCGGGTTCGAACTGAGGAGCATCGGCCTGCAACCGGTGCCGCTGCGCCGGAACTACTTCGTCGACAATCAATCGTTTCTGTTATCACGCGGACGGGCAGCCATCACCAACCTGCTCGCACCGCGTTCATCCGGCACCCAGCAATGGCGGGATGATGCGCACCAGCTATCACGGTACCGTACAAGACCAATCGCCAACTATCACATGGTTAGCGCGTACGTTAACCTGCGAATTCTCGCGCACATGATGGACCATCTGACCAAAGTGAGCGGTCGACCGCCGGTTCTGTTGTTTTTGACAGCAGGTCAGGAGAACGATCTAGCGTTTCAGATGGTGGCCCCCAAAATTGTCGAGATCGCCGCCGAGCGCGGCGCCAAGATTGGATGGATCAAACCAGGCGGTCAGCAGCGTGGTGGCCTGCCGCTCGAGGTCTGGCAAGCGCTGCGCGACGAGGCGCTTCAACTTCAGGAATCTCAGCCATGAATCGTACAGCGCTGATCTGCGGTCAACTGATACGCGGTGCGTTCCTCGGAGGACTACTGGCCGTGGCCTTGCTGCGGCTGTTTTCCATCTCCGCGAGTGCCCCCGTCTTTCGCTACGCGATGTTTTGAAGTTCCGGGTTCTTCGAGCCGATCCAATCGGAAGCCCTCGAGCGCTTGATCGGCCGGCCGTCGGTCGGCCCGCGACGATCCTCTCTGCAGCCGTGAGTGATTTCGGGGGAGCATGTTCCAGGGTGGCGGATACTGGTTCTTGTTGCCTCTGGTCGCAGTAATCTATTGGATGCTGCGGCCGGGCTGGCGCGCGCGGTTTCTGGCCGCGGTATCTTTTGTCTACTTGATGAACTTCGACTGGCGCGGAGTCGTCTGGCTGCTGCTGTGCATCGTCGCGTTCTACTGGCTCGCGCCGCGGCCCGAAACGCCGGCCCAGCGAGCGCGATGGCTCATCGGCGGCCTGATCGGGGCCGTGCTGGTGTTTCTGGGGGTTTTCAAGTACTTGCCTCCGTATCTGCCGGTCGAGGACTACCGCACGAGCAAGATCTGGTCGTTGCCTTTGGGAATCAGCTACTTTTCGTTCAAGCTCATTCACTATGCCGTGGAGCGACGTCGCGGCAATTTGCCGCCGCACCGCTTCCGCGATCTGGCCAGCTATCTGCTGCTGTTTCCTACTTTCGAGCAAGGGCCGATCGAGCGCTTCGACCACTACCTGACGCATCGCCAGGACGATTGGCGCTGGGACGACGTTCCCGAGGGCCTGACGCGAATTGTGTATGGTCTGATCAAGCGCTTTGCGCTCGTCGAAGAGGTGTTCCCCCTGCTGTTCGGCCCGCTGCCGCCGATCGACCTATTTCTCGAATATTTGCCGACGGTCGCCCCGTGGATCGTGTGGCGATTTCTAGCGCTGAGCTATCTGTATGCATACCTCGAATTCAGCGCCTACTGCGACATTGCCATTGGCTCTTGCCGGCTGTTGGGCCTTCGCATCATGGAGAACTTCAACTATCCAATCCTGGCGCAGAACATCGCCGAGTTCTGGCAGCGGTGGCACATGACGCTCGCCGGTTGGTGCCAGGCCTATGTTTATATGCCGATGCTGGGTTTGACGCGTAATCCGTACGTGGCCATGTATGCCAGCTTTCTCACGATCGGGCTCTGGCACAACGCCACGCTGCATTGGCTCGCCTGGGGCGCCTATCACGCGACGGGTGTCGCCTGCTTCGTCACTTGGCGGCGCCGGCGGCGACTGGCCCGCGTGCGGCTCCCGCGTTGGCTCGGTTATCCATTGACCTTCGCTTTCGTTACGGTCGCTTATGCGTGGACCGTCACCTATCCCGATCACAGCATTTACCAGAGCATTCGCATCCTGGCCAAGCTGGTTGGAATCGACCTGCCCAATTGAAGCTCTGCGGCTTGGGCTAAGTTTGGCGATTGCTTGCCCGGCGTCGCGACGCTCTATGCTGCACCCATGCAGAAACTTGCCGGCTGACGATTGCGACCCGGACGCTCTCGATGTTAAAGTCCTGGAACCAATCGCTCCGCGATTGGTTGCTTTTCGCCGTCCTGGGTCAGGACTATGTCTCTGTCGCTCGAATTGCTTCACGATGGTTTTCTCGCTTCGGCGCAGCGGTTCGCCGAACGGCCCGCGTTGGAAGTTGCCGGAGAAGTTCTGACCTATCGAGAACTGTATGATCGCGCGGCGAGCCTGGCGGCAACGCTTCAAGATGCGCACGATCCTCAGGGGCCGCCGCTCGTGGCCGTGCTCGCCGATCGTTCCCCAACCGCCTACGTCGGCGTTTTGGCGGCCCTGATGGCGGGCCTGGGATACGTGCCGCTGCATCCGCAATTCCCCGCGGCGCGCAGTGGCCAAATGCTGTTGCAAGCGGACTGTCGCACGATCATCGCCGACGCGGCCAGTGCGACATTGCTGGCGGACATTCTGGGCGACGATCAAGCTCCGCGCACCGTGGTGATCCCTGCAGCGTACGATGCCGCGCTGCTGTCCAAGCGATTGCCGGGCGCGCGACTGGTCACCGGAGCTGCGCCCCCTCCACCGGCCGACTGGCAACCCACTCGCGCCGACTCCCAGGCGATTGCGTACTTGCTGTTTACTTCGGGCACGACGGGCCGACCCAAGGGCGTAATGGTCTCGCATGCCAACGTGGCCCATTTCTTGAAGTTCGTCGTCGATCGGTTCGAACTGCAGCCGAGCGATCGATTTTCGCACACGTTCGATCTGGTGTTCGACTTATCGGTGTTCGATTTGTTTGCCGCCTGGCAGGCAGGCGGTTGCGTGTGCGTCCCCACGCGCGAACAGCTCCTGCTGCCGGCGCGCTACATCCAGGATGCTGGTCTGACGGTCTGGTTTTCGGTGCCGTCGGTGGCGCGTTTGATGAATCGATTGGGGCTGCTCGAAGCGGCTGGTTTTCCGCAACTGCGCGTGAGCCTTTTCTGCGGCGAAGCGCTCACGATCGATACCTCGCACGGCTGGCAGCAAGCAGCGCCAAATTCGCTCGTCGAGAACCTCTATGGCCCCACCGAACTGACGCTCTGTTGCACGTACTATCGGTGGAGCGATGAAACGTCGCCGGCCGAGAGCCACAACGGCGTGGTGCCGATCGGCAGCCCATTTCCCGGCGCGAAGCTGCTCGTGGTCGACGAGGCGCTGCGGCCGGTGGACGAAGGCGCGCCGGGCGAGTTACTCGTCGCCGGACCGCAAGTCACACTGGGCTACTATCGCGACCCGGAGCGGACTGCGCAAGGTTTTGTCACGCCGCCGGGTTGCGACGAGGTTTACTACCGCACCGGCGATCGCGTCTGTCGGGCCAGTCCCGCTGGTCCGCTCTTGTACTTGGGGCGCGTCGACTCGCAGCTTAAGGTGCGCGGCAACCGGCTCGAACTCGGCGAAGTCGAAGCTGCGTTGCGCGCGGCCACGGGCAACGACAGCGTGGCCGCCGTCGGCTGGCCGCAAACCGAGGCGGGCGCCGACGGAATTGTCGCCTTCGTGGCCGCCGCCCATGGCGACTGGAACGCGCTGCGAGCACGCTTAACCGCGCTGTTGCCGTCGTACGCGGTGCCCAAGCAAGTGCGATTCATCGAAGAGCTTCCGCTCAATGCCAACGGCAAGATTGATCGGGCCGAGTTAGTCCGCTGGTGCGAACCGCGCACGGCCACAGAGTCAACGAGTGCGGCGACACGAAATGCAAAGTGAGGTACCGGCAGCCATGCCCTTGACGCGAGAGGTGTTAGTCGACTTCGTCAACGAGCGCGCGGGGAGCCCGGTCGCCGATCTCGACGACGACACCGCGCTGTTTTCGACCAACTTGATCGACTCGTTCACCATGGTCGACTTGATTACGCTCATCGAAAGGCAATGTGGCATTCGCGTCGCCGCCACCGACGTAAGCCTGGATAACCTCGACTCGATCGGCCGCATCCTCCGTTTTGTCAGCGCTCGCGTTGAAACACCTGGCTAGGATCAGTTCGCAACCCGAAGTTTTGGAATTCGCACGCCGCCCAGTCAGCACCCCCCAACATGCCACCCGAAATACGCCATCCTGGCATCGCCATCCTCGGCTTCCCGCGATCGGGCACGACCCTGTTGCGGCGATTGCTCGATGGTCATTCCCAGATCGACTCCCCGGGCGAGAGCTACTTGTTATCTGCGTGCGCGCGGTTCATTCAGGGGGACCGCGTGGTCGACGGCGTCGAAGCGGGCGTGTTGGGAGGGCTCGAGCTGTTGGGCACCAGCCGCGAGGAAATGTTCGCGCGGCTGCGTCGCCTGGTCTTCGAAATCCGCGACGAGCGCGCGCGCCGCGTGGGCAAAACACGTTGGGTCGAGAAGACCGCCGTCGATGCCTTTCATTTGGATGCGATCCAGCGCATCTTCGGCAACGAGTTGACCTATGTTTGCGTGGTCCGGCACGGGCTCGACGTTTGCGTCAGCACCCTCGAATGGTGTCAGCGCCTGGAATCGTTCCCGGCAGATCTGCATCGCTACATCGCTCGGTATCCGCAACCGCTCGTGGCCGTGGCCCACGCCTGGGTCGACGTCATGCAATCGTTCGAGCGCTTGTTGGAACCCGGCGAAAAGCGGATCTATCTCTTGCAGTACGAGCGGCTCGTCGGCAGCCCGGGCGACGTGCTGCGCGAGTTGCTCGCGCACTTGGGTGAAACCTGGGAGGAGGGTCTGCTCGACCCCGCCCAGGTCGCTCGCCCGCACGACGGGTTCGGCGATTGGAAAGCCTATGGCCGGCAGTCGGTCGACAACGTGAGTGTCGGCCGCTGGCGATCGCTGGCCGACGGCACGGTGCGGCAGTTGGCCCCGATCGTGAACCCGACCCTGGTCCGTTGGGGCTACGATCCGATTCCCAGTGAAGGGGAGTTCAGCCAGGCCGTGGCATTGCGGCGGTACGAGCTGAGCTTGCTGGCGCAGCGCGCCAAGCTGGGCGCACGGGGCCCGGCGGACGCAGCTTCAACCGCCGACCCGCCGACCAGTTCTCGCTAGCAGGGTGTCTTACCGCCGCGAGCCGTTCACGCGCGTCGCTTCGCTATGCTCTAGAAGGATCGCGCTCAGATCGCGATCGATATCGGCGGCCAGGCCAAGTTGACGGTCGAGCGTCGCGCGTTCCAGCGCGCGGCCCGCGGTCACCAGTGCCTCGCCGATTTCGCCGGACATTCGCTGCGCGACCGCCAAGACATGCAATTGCTCCGCGGTGCAGTGGTCGGTGTCACGGCAAGCTATCTCCGCCAAACGGAGAGCTTCGGCGCGCTCCGCGGCGCTGGCGTCCTCCGTCGACCCGAGCAGCCGGGCAAGACGAAGCGCCGCGCTAGACGACTCAGGATCGATTTCCAGTGCCGCCTGGTAATGCTGCTGCGCCGCGGCGCGGTCACCCGACATCGCCAACGCGTCGGCCAGGCCAATTCGACTTTCGACCCGCCGGGGATCGAGCTCGCAAGCGGCGCGAAAATGCTCGACCGACTGCGTTAGCTGCTCCGTACGTCCGGCAGGAGTTTCTTCACGGCGGCTTTGTTTGAGACGAACGCCACCTAGATCGAAATGAGCTTGCGCTCGTTGGGCCGGGTCTGTCAGCCGGCTTTGATAGTCTTCGGCGAGCAGTTCGAGCTTGAGCTTGCACTCCAGGTTGTCGGCCATCCGCTGGTAGCCCAGTGGACTCGCGTGCCAGCGATCGGCGGGCCAATTCGTGTTTTCCGGATCGTTCCAATCGTATTGAATGTTGTCCGCCGCGATGCCGTGGCGCTGGCAATACTCGATCAGCGAAGTGGTTTCGGGCTCGGGGCTGAAGCCGGCCACCAACAGCACCGTGCCGCTGGTGCGGCACAATTGGGCCATCTCCTCGATCACGGCCTCGGTCACCCGGTGATCCATGGCCTTGGCGCGTTGTTTCTCCCATTCGACATAGATCTGTTCGACCGCGTTCATGGCGGCCGACTGCTTCACAAATGGAAATGGTCGATACAACCGCTCGCCGGTGACGACCCTCAACTGCCCGTCGATTAATCGCGCATAAGGAGGTGTGAGCTCGCCCAATCGATTCCAAAAATGAAAGATCTGCCGCCGCCCCCGGAGCATGGTGTTGCGGCTATCATGCTCGGCGAAGTAAAGCTGCACGACCGCCCGCGGACGGCCACCGGCGGCCAGGGCTTCGCGCAGCTGAACGAGCGACTGCACGGTGGAATAGGCCGGCACGCCGAAGTTGACAATCTTAAAATCGGGCATCTGGGCTTGCAGTCGCCAGGGAAAGCTCTGGTCGTCGTCGACGCCATATCCATAGGCGAAGGAATCGCCCAGCACCCAGATTTCGGCCCTGTCATCCGCCAGGTCAGACCGGTCATCGGCGGCGGTCACGCGCAGCGAATTGGCCATGTGCGTGGCGCTAAACGAATAGCCTGTCCCCATGGTCACGCGGTAATGTCCCGGCCGCATCTGGCAGCCCAGCGTGGGATGCGTCCGGTACAAGCTGCCGCCCGGCTCGACTCGTTCGTTGAAGCGGGCTTCGCCGCGTGGCGCATAGCCCAGTGCGCGCACGGTGAGCTCCGCGGCCACGCAGGTCACGATGGCCAACAACAGCGCCAGCCCGACGGCGAACATCGCCGTTTTGCGACGGCCTCGCGATGGTCGCGGTTGGCTCGGGCCTGATGTCGTGCGCTTCGTCACGGTTCGGCCTCCTGCCGGAAAGGGCGACCGCCGCGATACAGTTCCAATCGCTGGCGGAGCGGCTCCAGGCCCTGCTCGCCGCCGGTTTGAGTTTGAACTTGGATGGCACGCTCCTGAGCGGCGATGGCACGACGAAAATCGCCGGTCTCGGCGTATGCGGCGGCCAACGTGTCGAGGCCGATAGCGTCCTGGAAGTTCGTCTGTTGGCAAAACGCTTCGGCGCCACGAACGGCTTCGCGACCATCGCGCACCGCGGGGTCGCTCGAAGTGGCCAACAGCCAGCAGAGGGCGTTCAGTCCCGGCAGCCAATCGTGCCGCAGCGCCAACGCTTGGCGATAGCACGCAACCGCTTCGCGCGGACGACCTGCCAACGTTAGCGCTTGGGCCAATTGAGCGCAAGCCTCGAAGTAATCCGGGCGTAGCGCGATGGCCTGCCGATAGGCGTGGATCGCTTCGTCTCGTCGCAGCGCGGCCTCTTGAGCGCGGCCCAAGTGATAGTAGGCCACCGCGTGATCTGGCGCCGCACGGATCACGTCGCGAAACGCGCGCTCGGCGTCGGCGAACTGCTCCTGCAATAGGTAGCTGAGTCCAAGTTGAAAGCGGGCTTCCGTGTGTCGCGGCGCCGCACGCAGCGCCTCGGCCAAATGCAAGCGAGCATCTTCCAGGCGATGCTCGGCCAGCAGCCCGACCCCGAGCAGGTATTGCGAGTCGGCATAGGTCCCCAGATTCTGTTGGGCAATGCTCTCGCCAACGGCCACGCAGCAATGACGAATCGATTCGAGAGGGCGGCCGCTTTCCACGAGCGTCGCGGCCAGTCGCAACCGGGTCGTCAGGTCCTCCGGCGCTTGCTCAACTCGGCTGGCGAGCAAGCGCAGCGCCAGGTCGGAGCGCCCCTGACTGGCCAGGTAGAGGGCCAGCGAGCTCCATAACGACGGTGGTGCACCAGCGACGTTCGCCGCCCAAAGGTGGTCGATATACCACCGATCGAGGCCGTCCGCGTCGCCGTCGAGCAAACGGAGGTCTCTCTCAAATACGGTTAGCGGGGCTGGCTGGTCACAGGCAAAGACGATCGGGTCGCCGGCCGCTGGTGGCGGCGTAGCGATCTGTCCCACCAGGCTCAAGTTCTCGCAGTACACAAGAACCAATTGCCGCGGATGATCGCGAAACAATTCCACCGCCTGACGAAAGCCGGTGCCTCGTAGCGGCATCGCCGAATAGCCGGAAAGGGGGCGATCGACGTACCCCAGCCGTGGGAACGACAGATAGTGCGTGAACGGATAGGCCGCCACAACGGGCATGGATGCCGCCGCCTTCGCCAGCTCGCGCATGGCCGTGACGTGGGAACGCAATTCGGCCAGATACTCCCGGCTACGCTGCCAGCTATCGCCGGAACGGCGAGCGGGTTGCGGTGTCGGGAACCACCTGCCATCCAGGTTGGCAAGATTCAACAGCAGCAAGACGATGGGCACGCCAAGGCTCAATCGCCGGTGCGAGCGACGATAGACCAGCCAACCGAACCAAAGGTAGACAAACGGGACCAGCAACAAGACGCGACGTACCTCGAAAGCTGGTCCTTGCGAATAAATCACGGCTGCCGTGCCGACGACCAGCATCGCGCTGGACAGCGGAAGTGGGTCGTGCGCTACCGTCCGTTGTAGAACACTACGAATCGACGCCGCCGCGGCAGGCCAACTCCCGCTTGAAGTTCGACCCCGCTGTCGCGTGAGCGCCGCGGCCGAAACGGCGAGCGTGGCGACCGCCAGCAGTCCAACATCGGGACATAGCAAACAAACCTCATTGAACCAATGGGTGGGGGCCATCACGACCGGCAGTTGCCGCGGTCCACGATTCCCCCAGTAAACTGCTAGTTGGACAAGCAGCACCAAAGAATGAAGCGCCATGCCTCGGCCGGCGATCCTGCGCGCAGCGGACGAACTCCCCGTAGCGGGCAACTCCCCCGGCGTAGTCCGCAATACAAACGCGATGGTCGAGAAGGCGAGTCCGGCGAAGGTGACGATCATCCCCCATGGGGTCACAAGAAAGGCGGCCATCGCCGCCAGCGCGGCGAGCCCGAAACGAGCCTTCACGATCGCCAGGCTTGCCAGTACGGCCGTGGCGGTCAACAGGACCTCGGTCCCCATCATCTCGACCTGCGCCAAGACCAGCGGTGTTGTGACGGCGGCCGCGCTAACAATCCAGGCGTAGAGCCGATCGGTTGGCGGCGACAATAATCGCTGCATGCCAACCACGATCAGCGCGGCAACGGCGATCGAAAGCAGATGCGCTAAGACCAGCGCCGCGCGCGGCGACGGCGTGGCCAGCATCAGCAGGGCCAACGCCGCTGGCACAATACTGGGGCGATCGAACTCGGCAGTCGGTTTGCCATCGAGCGCGCGGTCATCACGCACGCGGCGAAAATCGAAGCTTGCGTCCGCCAACTGTCCCGATTCGCGAAAGACACTCATCGACGACGCGTAATACGGCGGGAGCGCCAGCACCTCGAAGCGCCACGTCGCCAACAGGGCAAATACCACGCCGAGCGCTAGCGCAATTCGGATTGCCGCGGAAGCGGATCGCAATTGCTCGAACTCGGCACCGCCAGCCGAGACCGGATTCGCATCAGGGACTGGGCTAGGCGATTTCACGTACTTACCAAGGTCATTGGTGAGCTTCGGTTTACATCATTATTGATTGCTGTAAGGTGCAGGAACCAGCTTTGCCCACCGTTCCGGGCGGTCCAGTTTTCCCGATGACTGGGTCGGGAGCCGGGCGTGCAAATACCAATGGTCGCTGCGCCAGGGGTATTGAGAAAACTGGTTGTCGCACCACTTTGGGCGCCGAAGCGGGCGAATCTTCGGCCTCGCAAGGCTACAATTTCGATATCGCTGAGGCGAGCTTGTACTTCCGAGTGCAGAACGCCGGCATCGCGCGAAATGCTGGGAATCCACTCTGCAGTTTCGCGCTGCCTGCGAGACGCGTAGCTGGCCAGCGTTTAAGATGCCTCGTTCGCGAGCCGCCAGCAGTGGTCGTCGCGATGACCTGGACGAGAAGCATTGCCAACCTGTTACTCGAGCATAACGTCAGAAAGGACTGAACCATGTTCAAACATGCTCTCTGTGGTAGCGCCCTGTTGTTGGGGCTAGTCGGTGCGAAAGTGGTTGCCGACGGGCCCAAGCCTGCCGACCGGACGCATGCCGTGGCGCATGCGCCGGTCGCCGTTGCCTTGGTGACCGATGCGGTGGCGGTGTTGGCGCCCTCGAAGGCCAGCGACGGCAAAGCTGCCGGCACGATCGTGTTCAAGGCCGAAAAGGGATACGTGCTGGTGACCGGCGAAGTTACCGGGCTGACACCCGGCAAGCACGGTTTTCATATTCACATGTTCGGCGACTTGCGCGCCGCCGACGGCACTTCGGCCGGCGGACACTACAACCCCGACGGTCACGAACATGGCGGCCCCGATTCCGAGAGCCATCACGCGGGCGACCTGGGGAATATCGAAGCCAACAGCGAGGGCGTGGCCAAGGTCCAGGTCAAATCGAAGGATCTCAAGATCCAAGATATCCTCGGCCGCTCGGTGGTGGTGCACGGCGATGCCGACGATCTGAAGTCGCAGCCGTCGGGCAATGCCGGCCCGCGGGTGGCGCTCGGCGTCATCGGCCTGGCCGACGGAGCGCCCAAGGCCAAGTAGGGCTGACCGAACCGCTCGCGGCACGGCCGGCGCCTCGCTCGACGTGGGCGCGCTGGCCGTGCCTGGCGATCAATAATGCCCTGGTCGAATTCGCCCGGAATGCGATTCGGCCGTGATGGAGCCGGGGCAGCCGCGCAGCTATGCTGTTGGCTGTCGACCGACTCGTCGACAACGAGCTTGCCGGGGGGCATTCAGGCCACAGACATGATCCAGGAGCGCAGGCATGTCGCGACAGAAGAGCAAATTGCATCGCCGACGATTTTTGAAGACGGCGGTTTCGGCAGGCGCCGCGGTGATGGCGCCGCAGATCATTCCTAGTTCCGCCTTGGGGCTCGACGGCGCTATTCCTCCCAGCGAGCGGATTGTGCTCGGCGGCATCGGCATCGGGCGTCGCGGCACGTATGACCTGGGTTGCTTTCTCGAGCAGAAGGATGTCCAGTTCGTCGCGGTCTGCGACGTGAAAGAAGAGCGCCGCACCGCCATCAAGGCGATGGCGGACAAGCAATACGGCAATCAAGACTGCGACATGTATCGCGACTTTCGCGAGCTACTCGATCGTAGCGATATCGACGCCGTGTTGATCGCCACGGGGCCGAACTGGCACGCCACCGCTTCGATGTATGCCGCGCGGGCCGGCAAGGACATGTACTGCGAGAAGCCTTGCACGAAGAACATCGCCCAAAGCCTGATCCTCAAGGAAACGATGCGCCGCACGGGGCGCGTGTTTCAGGTCGGCACGCAGCGGCGCAACCTGCCGCACTTTGCCTTCGCCTGCGAGTTGGCCCGCACCGGCAAGCTCGGCAAACTGAAACGTGTGTATGCCCACCCCAATGGCCTGACGGCGATGGTCAGCGGTTGGTTGCCCGCCGAGCAAGAGCCCTTCAAGGACGTTGTCGACTGGGACATGTACCTGGGGCCAGCCGCCTGGCGCCCCTTCAACGCCAAGCTGCTCGATGGCTTCAACTTCGAGAAAGGGGGCGGGCTGGTCGGCGGCGGCGTGCTCGAATGGGGTTCGCACTGCGTCGATCTCTGTCAATGGGCTGTCGGCGACGACAAAGTTCCCGTGGAGTACGACCCACCGAAGGATGGGCAGCTCGTGGCCCGCTACGCCGACGGCGTAGAGCTGATCTTCCGCGAAACGGGCTGGATTCCGTTGGGATCGTGCCCGGTGCGCTTCGAAGGGGAGACGGGCTGGGTTGAAGCGGGCGACAGCGGCAAGTTGGTGCTCAGCTCGCCCGAATTGATCGCCGGCCGCGAAGTCGCCGAAATCGGCGGCTATCCTGCGACTTTCCACGTGCGCGACTTCCTCGACTGCGTGAAGACGCGCAACCTGCCCAGGGGAAATGCCGACGCGGCCTGCGCCGCGCACATCGCCTGCCATGCCGCGAATATCGCCATCGCGCTCGATCGCAAGCTGACCTACGATCCGGAGAAGAACGAATTCGTCGGCGACGACCAGGCCAATCGCTTGCGGTCCGAGGCGCTGCGCGAGCCGTGGCGCTTGTAAGCCGCAAGCGCGAAGCTCGCAAACTAACGATCCATCGACGTAGGGGCTACCGAACACATACGAAACTCACGCCTTGAGCTGGAAAGCTCAAGCCAAAAGCAGGAACTCCACCATGAAGTCGACTCGACGACCCGAGCTGTTGGGAGCCGTGCTGGCAGCGATTGTTTCGCTGGCGGCTGGCTTGGCCTTCGCCGGCGAAGACCAGAAAAGCGAAGCGGAGTTGATCGAGACGTTGCGATCGGCGGCCCCGGCCGAGAAAGCACTTGCCTGCAAACACTTGGCCACGCTCGGCAGCAAGGCAGCCGTCCCTGAACTGGCCAAGCTGCTCGCCGATGAACAGCTCGCTTCTTGGGCGCGAATCGCGCTCGAGGCGATTCCCGACCCCGCGGCCGACGAAGCGCTCCGCGCGGCCGTCGGCGAACTGCAAGGCAAGCTGCTGGTCGGCACGATCAATTCGATTGCCGTCCGCCGCGATCCCGAGGCCGTCGAACTTTTGGCGAGCCGCTTGACCGATCCCGATGCCGAAGTGGCCGCGGCCTCGGCCGTGGCCTTGGGTTCGATCGGCAACGACGCCGCCACCAAAACGCTTCGCAAGTCGCTGGCCAGCGCCGAGGGAACGGTTCGCGACGCCGTCGCCGAAGCGTGCGTCTTGTCGGCCGAGCAGTTGCTGCGCGCGGGGCGCGCGGACGAGGCCGCCGAGATCTACGACCAGGTCCGCCGTAGCGAAGTCTCCACGCCGCGAAAGCTCGAAGCCACGCGCGGTGCGATCCTGGCGCGCAAGTCCGGCGGGGTTCCGCTGTTGATCGAACAGCTCCGATCGCCCGACCGCGCCTTCTACCGGATCGGATTGAGCACGGCCCGCGAATTGCCCGGCAGCGGGGTTGCCGACGCGTTGGCCGCCGAATTGGCCCGCACGTCACCCGACCGGGCAACATCCTTGCTGTATGTGCTAGCCGACCGCGGCGAACCGGCCGTGCTGCCGTCCGTGTTGAGCGCCGCCAAGAATGGCGAAAAGCCGGTGCGAATCGTCGCCTTGGAGGTTCTTGGCAAGCTTGGCGACGCCGCGAGCGTTGATCAATTGCTGCAGTTCGCCTGCGAAGACGACGCCGAAGTGGCCAGCGCGGCGAAGGCCGCGATTATCGGCCTGGGCGACAAGCAGGTCGACGGCCAGATCGTCGAACGCCTGGCGTCGGCCGAGGGAGCGCCGCTGATAGTGTTGACCGAACTGGTCGGCAAACGACGCATCGACGCCACCGATCAGCTCGTCAAGAAGTTGGAGCACGCGGATCAGTCGCTGCGCGGCGTGGTGCTGACGGCACTGGGGGCCACGGTCGGCCCGGCGAAGCTCGGTGTGTTGATCGGCCAGGCGACTCGTCCCAGCGATCCGGCAGACGCAGAGCTCGCCCAGCAGGCGCTGCGCGCGGCCTGCCAACGCATGCCCGATCGCGACGCATGTGCCGCACAGCTCGCGGCGGCGATGTCCGACTCGCCCACGGCAACCAAAGCGATGCTGCTGGAGATCCTGGGGGCCATGGGCGGCGCGAAAGCCCTGGAATCGATTGACGTGGCGATCAAGAGCAACGACCCGCAGTTGCAGGATGTGGGCAGTCGCGTGCTCGGCGAATGGATGGACAGCGATGCCGCCCCCGTGTTGTTGAACCTGGCCAAGAACGGCGTCGACGACAAATACCGGGTCCGCGCGTTGCGGGGTTACATTCGGCTGGCTCGGCAATTCGACATGCCGGATGACCAGCGCGCGGCGATGTGCCAGACGGCGCTCGACGCTGCAAGCCGGCTCGACGAACAGAAACTGACGCTCACGGCCCTGCAACGGCATCCGAATTGGCAAACGTTCAAGGTCGCCGTCAAGGCGACGCAATTGCCGGACCTGCAAAAAGAGGCCCAGCGAACCGCGATTGCCATTGCCGAGAAGCTCGGCGGCGATGGAGCCAAGGTCCGCGAAGTGCTCGAAGCGTCGGGCTTCGCGCCGGTTAAGCTCGAAATTGTCAAAGCCGAGTACGGGGCGGACGCTGCTCAGAAAGACGTAACCGAACTGCTGCAACAGCACGTCGACGATTCGCCGCTGGTCGTCCTGCCGGCGCAGTCGTTCAACGAGAGCTTCGGCGGCGACCCCGCGCCTGGCACGGCGAAAACCCTGAAAATCCAGTATCGGCTGAACGGCAAGACGGGCGAGGCTGCTTTCCCGGAGAATGCCGTCATCGTGCTGCCGATGCCCGAGTAACCAGCCGTGTGGGCAACCAAGCTGAGCTTGCGCGCGGGGCTCAGGCCAACAGCTCTCGAATCACCTCGCCGTGCACATCGGTCAGTCGACGCTCGATGCCGTTGTGATAGAACGACAGGCGCCGGTGATCGAGCCCCAGGATGTCGAGAATCGTGGCGTGAAAATCGTGCACGCTGGCCACCTTGTCGACAGCTTTGTAGCCGAACTCATCGGTTGCGCCATGGCTATAGCCCGCCTTGACGCCGGCGCCGGCTAACCAGGCGGTGAAGCCGTTGGGGTTATGGTCACGGCCGCTGGCCCCTTTCTGAAAGGTCGGCATCCGGCCGAATTCGGTGCACCAGACGACGAGCGTATCTTTCAACAAGCCGCGCTGCTTGAGGTCGGCCAGGAGCGCGGCCGTCGGCTGGTCCATCACCTCGCCATGTTTGACGTATTGCGACTCGAGCACCTTGTGCCCGTCCCAGTTGCTGACCCCCTCGCCGCCGGTCTGGTAAGCGCCGTTGAAGAGTTGCACGAAGCGAACCCCTTTCTCCACCAACCGTCGCGCGAGAATGCAGTTGCGGGCGTAGGCGGCCTTGAGCTCTTGAACCGGGTTGCCGGCCGCATCGGCGCCGTACATCTTGAGAATGTGCGCGGGCTCTTGCGAGATATCGGCGACTTCCGGAACCGAAACCTGCATGCGGGCGGCGAGCTCGTAACTCGATATTCTCGCGGCCAATTCCGTGTCGCCGGGGAATCGTTCCAAATGATGCCGGTTCAAGCGGGTAAGAAACTCGCGCGTCGCACGGTCGTTCTCAGGCGTTGCCGAGGCGGGCCGCGCTAGATTGCGCAGCGGCTGCGCGGCATTGAAATCGGTTCCTTGAAAGGCGGCCGGCAGAAAGCCTGCGCCCCAAAAGTTCCCGGCCGATTGCGGCGCGCCGCGCGGATCGGGAATCGCCACGTAGGCCGGCAGCGTGTCGTTCTCACTCCCCAACGCGTAGGTCGTCCAAGCACCGATGCTGGGAAAGGCATCCAGCGTAAAGCCAGTGCCCATGAAATTCTCGCCGGGGCCGTGCGTGTTGGTTTTGCCCGTCAGCGAGTGGATGAAGCACATCTCATCGGCCAGCGCGCCCAGGTGCGGCACGAGATCCGACACCATCTTGCCCGTCTGCCCGTATGGCTTGAACTTCCAGGGGCTCTTGGTCAAAGCGCCTTGTTCGCCTTGAAAGGTGATCAGTCCCTCAGCCCCCGGCATCGGCTCGCCGTGGCGGCGGATCAGCTCGGGCTTGAAGTCGAACGTGTCGACCTGGCTCACCGCCCCCGAGCAAAAGATCATCAGCACGTTCTTCGCGCGAGGCGCAAAATGCGGCGCTCGGGCGGCATTCGGGTTGGCCGGGTTAATCTCGGGGCGGATCGGCGTGACCGACTCGGCCGCCCGCGTGTTGCCCGATAGCAAGTGCCAGAGCGCGATGCCGCTCAGCCCCGTGGCGGTGTCGGCCAGAAAATGTCGGCGGCTCAGCAGCGGGTGCATGGCAATTGCTCAGAACACGAACAAGAATTCACTCGAGTTGAACAGCGCGCGGCAAAACGATTCGAGACCTTGTTGGCGAACGAGCGCCGTTGACTCGGCGCGCTCGAAGTCGTCGGGGGGGCGGCCATAGAACCGTTCGAACGCCCACTCGACTTGCGACGCGGGCGAGTCGCCGGCCAGCTCGCGGAGGCGCTCGGCGAGCAGTTCGCATTGCTGCATGACGAATGTGCTGTTGAACAGGTTGAGCGCCTGCAGTGGGGTGTTCGAACGGCTGCGCTTGGCCATCGTCTGGCCGCCATCGGGGCAGTCGAACGCCGCGAATACGCTGTCGGTCGTCTGACGGATGCGGAACAAGTAGACCATGCGGCGGAATTCGGCCGGCGTGTACGTTTCCTTGGGGAAATAGTGCATGACGTTCTCTTCCACCACATCCATGAGGTAGAAGCCGGGGCCCCCCATCCGCAGGTCGAGCGCGCCCGACACAGCCAAGATGCTGTCGCGAATCGCTTCGGCCTCGAGGCGTCGCGGCGTGTAGCGCCACAGATAGCGGCCATCGGCGTCGATGGCCAGCGCCTCGGCCCGCGGTGTTGACGCTTGCTGGAACGTCGCGGAATTGAGCAGCAACCGCAGCACGTGTTTGATCGACCACCCCTGCTCCACGAACTCGGCGGCCAGCCAGTCGAGCAGCTCGGGGTGCGTGGGAAGGCCGCCGTTGTGGCCAAAATCGCTGGGGGTGTCGACGATTCCCGTGCCGAAGGTGTAATGC
The DNA here is from genome assembly GCA_050184475.1 of Pirellulales bacterium. Classification (GTDB taxonomy): domain Bacteria; phylum Planctomycetota; class Planctomycetia; order Pirellulales; family JAEUIK01; genus JAIESQ01. Next base: position 139,866 of record JBFXAH010000009.1, read on the forward strand.
CAAAGCCGGTTGACCATCACCCGGGCCGTCAGCGGATGATCGGCGCTAGCGATCCAGTTGGCCAGCTTGACGCGGCGCTGTTGCTCCGGCTCGTCGACCGCCATCCCCAAGGCACCGAACACAGCCAGGATGTCGGGCGCGACAACCTCGCGCGGTTGGGTCGGCTCGCCGCGGTACAGGCGGTGCGTTTTCTCGGGCTGGCGGAATGTCCCCACCCAGCCGGTTGCGGTGCCGCTCAGTTCGGCGATGCGACCTTGCACGACCTCCAGCTCGTGTTGAAGCTGACGCGCGGCCTCGGCATTCTCGGGCGAGAGTTTGGCCAGCAGGGCGTCGTGATCGGGCACTCCGCTAAAGGGCTGCCGATCGGCCGAACTGGCGACCGTGAGCCATTTGTCTGGCGCGCTCGAAACTTCGACGACATACTGTGTCGCCAGGCGATCGGTGAACTTCTCGCGGCGGTCGCGCCCCCAGACGATGCGTTCGACGCGCGCGACCGCCGGAAAGTCGATTTGAATCCAGCCGGCGTTCGCGGCGTCCGAGATCCAACTGTGATCGTTCCCCACCTGGCCGTCGTTGACGTGCGCTAACTGGTGGATCTTGTAGCCAGCCAGCGTGCCCGAAGCGCTCACCGTGCTACCGATCGATGCCAGCGCGACGTTCTCTCCCGAGGTGTCATAAACTTCCAACTCGTCGAGGCACGGCTCGTTGCCGCTGTTGCAGGCCGTGATGGTGAAGCGAATCGATCGGGCGTCGACCGCCGCGAATCGCTCTTCATTCAGCCGTGGATGGACCGGCGAACGCAAAGGTTTGTCGCCGGTCGCGCTGGCCAATTCGGCGGCTGTCGCCAGCAAGCCGTCCAGCGCGGCCTGCTTGGCCGCTTCCTCGGCGCGCCATTCGGCAAGTTGCCGGGCGGTCGCGGCATCGACGGGTTTTCGCAGCGGCCGCTCGCCGTGCTGCACGCCGGCAAACACCGCCTGCATCGCGTAGTAATCGCGCTGCAGGATGGGGTCGAACTTGTGGTTGTGGCAGCGGGCGCAGCCCATCGTCAGGCCCATGAAGGCCGTGCCCGTGGTGTTGACCATGTCGGCCAGTTCATCCTGACGCTGCGCTAACGTCAGATTGATGTCGGGAGCCTTGACGACGTCGTACGCCCCGGCGACGAGAAACCCGGTGGCCGCATCCACGCCCAGGGCATCACCGGCCAACTGCTCGCGGATCATTTGATCGTACGGCTTGTCGGCATTCAGCGACGCGATAATCCAGTCGCGGTAGTGCCAGGCGGTCTTGCGCTCGCGATTGGTTTCGAAGCCGTTCGTGTCCGCATAGCGGACAACGTCCATCCAGTGCCGCGCCCAACGTTCGCCAAAGCGCGGGCTGGCCAGCACCTCGTCGACCAGTCGCGCGTAGGCGTCGGGCCGCCGATCGTCGACGAAGGCTTGCACCTGCTCGGGTGTCGGCGGCAGGCCTTGGGCGACCAGGTAGAGCCGCCGAATCAGCGTTCGCTTGTCGGCCGCTTGCGAGAGCTCCAGCCCTTTATCGCGCAGCTTCGCCAGCACGAAGGCGTCGATCGGGTTGCCAACCTGTGCCTCAGCGGCCGCCGGCACCTTCGGGCGCGTGACCTGCCGAAACGACCAATGGTCGGTCGTTGGGCGGAGTGAAGCCGCGGCCACCTCGTCACCGGGGATCTTGGCTCCCGCGTCGATCCACTTCCGCAGCAGGGCGATTTCCGCGGCCGCCAACGGCTCGGCATCGAGCGGCATTCTCTCGTCGGCGTTCTCCGACATCACGCGCTGGATAAGCAGGCTGTCGACGCTACTGCCACGCACGAAGAGCGGCTCGCCGGAATCGCCCCCTTTGACAATGCCAACTACATCGTCCAGGCGAAGCTCGCTCTCCTGGGCGTCCTCGCTGTGGCAATCGTAACAATGCCTGGCCAGGATGGGGCGAATATCGCGGTCGAAATCGACGGTCGTTGGCGCGCCGGCTGGCGGTTCCGCGGCAACGCCCGCAGAGCCCGCAATCGCCAGGCTAAGCGACACCAGCAGCCGCCCAAGACTCTGGCCAAGCGTCACAGAACGGCGGGTGAACGAGGCTTGTGGCATCGAGCAGCGAAATCCAGTTGGCAGTTGCGCGGTGTGTCCGGACGACCAACCTAGGGTCGGTCGACTCGAGATTACTCACATCCAAATCCAGCCTGCCATTGTAACAAACACGGCCGACGGTTCTTCCTAGCACGCAGGACTATTGGTCTTCTTCCGGCGCGTTGAGCGCTGTTTCCGCGGGCGATTCTCGATACGGTTGGCCTTGGCGATAGAGAGTGGCGCGGGCCGCGATCTTCTGTGCCATGTCTGTCGCCTGCGCTCGATCGGCGAGCTCGGCGGCCTGGCGAGCTGCTTCGGCCGCTTCGGCGTAGCGACCGTTTTCGGCATAGGCCGCCGCCAGGGTGTCGAGCGCCGTGTAATCGCGTTGGCGCGTGGCCGCCACGGCCGCCGTCGCGAGTTGCAGGGCGCTGTGCGGATCGCGAAGACTCGCATCCGGGTACGTGGCATACAGCCAGGCCAGCTCCGTGGCGGCGTCGACCGAATCGGGTTGCAGGCGGAGCGTTTCGCGATACCAGCGGATGGCCTCGGCGGCCTGATCCTGCTGAGCCAGCGCGATGGCCAGCAGGCGACAAGCGCTGGCGTAGTCGGGTCGCACGCGGATCGCTTCGCGCAAGTGCGTCGTGGCATCCCGCGGGCGATTGGCCAACAGCAGCGTCGCGCCCAGGTTGTGCCGCGCGACTTCGTTGTCCGCCGTGACCTTAACCGCATGCGAAAACAACGCCAGATCGTCGCGCCAGACTTGCACCTGCCGGAACGTCAGCGCGGCCAACGCGATCAGCAGGCCGAGCGCAGGCACTGCCAGCCAGCGTCGCACGGCCGCCGGCGCGCCATCGAACAGGTCGCCGACCGACCAGACCACGGCCAACGCGATGCCGAAGCTGGGCAAATAGGTGTAGCGATCGGCCAATGCCTGCCGGCCAACCTGCACCAGGCCGATCATGGGCAAGAGCGTCACCAGGTACCAGAACCAGCCGACGACGAGATACGGCTTCCGCTTTCGCAACCACACCACGGCCACGGTGATCGCGACCAGCAACACGAGCGAGGCCAACACCGCCGGTTGCCAGACGCCATGCGCGTCGAATGCCGGCTTGCGATGCGGATAATACGGTGCCAGCCCGCGCGGCCAGACCATCATGCCCAGGTACTGCACGTACGCCAGCAACGCATTGCCGACTCGATAGCTGAAAGGGAGTGCTTGCACACCGGAGAGCGATCCGCCGCGACGTTGCACCCAGATGGTCACGGCGCTCGCTGCCGCACAGAGCAGCGCCAACGGCAGCTTTTCGACGAGCGCGCGACGAAGCGTTTTCCAAATCTGGCTCTGATCGCGGCCGTTAACAGTCAGTCGCTCGAGTGGCCAATAGTCGAGCAACAACAACACAACGGGGAGCGAGACCACGGCCGGCTTGGCCATCAAGCCGGCGAGCAAGCCAATGACGATCAGCGAATACCGACGCCAATTGGGCTTGTCGACATACGCAGCATAGGCCGCGATCGACAACCACCAGAACAGGGTCGAGAGCGTGTCCTTGCGTTCGGCGGCCCAGGCCACGGATTCCACGCGCAGCGGGTGCAGCCCCACCAGCGCGGCCACGAGCGACGCGCGCCAAAGATAGGGTGAGTCGTTGGCCGCGGCGGTGTTCTGCTGATTGTCACGAGTCGCCGGCCGCGACCGGGAATCGCGCGGCTGCTTGCCGCGCACTGCGTTCGTCGCGCCGTTCGGCGGCTTGAGCCGGGTGATCCGCAGCAGCACCGCGAACACCAGCACAGTATTCAGCGCGTGAAAGAGCACGTTGACCACGTGGTGTCCCACGGGCTGCAAGCCGAACAATTGGCAGTCGAGCATATGCGACAGCCAGGTGAGCGGATGCCAGTTCGAGGCGTGCGCCGTCGTGAAGGCCCATCGCACTCCCTCGGCGGTAAGACCGCCGCGAACCTGCGGATTTGCCGTGATATAGACGTCGTCGTCGAAATGGACGAAGTCGTTGCGCACCACAGGGGCGTAGGCCAGCACCGTCGCCGCAAACAGCGCGACACCGATCAACCGCTCGGGGGCGATTGTTCTGACGTTCACCAAGCTGCTGCTTCCCGTAGGGCGAAGGAACTCTCGGTTGGCGCGCCGGGGGCGAAGCGGCGCGAGCTACTTTCCCGGCACGCCCAGCGCTTTGCCGCCGTCGATGGCCAACAGCGTGCCGGTGACCATGGCCGCCGCATCGCTCACCAGATAAACAATCGCCGCGGCGACTTCATCGGGAGTGATCATCCGTCCCCAGGCGCGTGCCAAAGGACTGGCGGCGATGAAGCTTGCCGAAGCTGCTGCGAAATCGTCAGCCGCGGCCAGATCGGCCGCCATCATGCCAGTGTCGGTCACCGGGCCAGGGCAAACCGCGTTCACCCGAATGCGCTCGTGCGCATGGGCCAGCGCCAACGCACGTGTGAAGGCGACGAGAGCCCCCTTGCTGGTCGAATAAACAGGGTCGTGCGCACGCGGCAACAGCCCGGCGTTGCTGGCCGTGTGCACGATCGCGCCTCCCCCTGAGCGTCGCAGGTGAGGAATCGCCAGCTTCGCGCACAGAAACGCCCCCTTCAAATTGGTGTCGAGACAGGCATCCCAGGCCGTTTCGCTGACGTCGGGCACCTGCCCAGGACAATTGACGCCCGCGTTCGAGACGACGATGTGCAGCCCGCTGCCGGCGGCCACGGCCGCCGTGATCAACCGCTCGACGTCGGCCGCGCGGCGCACGTCACAAGGCAACTCAGTGATGCCGAGCCGGGCGAAGTCGGCTTCGTTTTCCGCGCGCGGCCGCAGATCTCCGACGAACACGCGGGCCCCGCGCTCGGCCAACCGCCGCGCCGTGGCGCAGCCGATGCCGCTCCCCCCGCCGGTGACGACAGCCACACGGCCGGCCAGATCGGGCAGAGTGGTTGGGTCTACTGCAACAGCCGGCATTATTCTCGATCCAGGAATCGTGAACTGGAAGAGCTTAGGTTAAGCTCCGGTGCGCGAATCGACTAGTCAACACAGCCAGGGCACCAGGTATTCGACGGCAGGATGCATCGACCGCTCTACGGAGCTAGACTCGCCTGCGCCGATCACCGTGGCTAGTGGGAAACACCGACATGCGAAGCCAATCCAAGAGCGTGCAAAAACTCGTTGCGCCGGGCACCGGCCACCTGAGCTGCGCCTGCCGGGTGTTATTGCTAATTCGACCCCTGATGGCCGTGGTCGTGTTGTCGACCGCCGGCAACCTCACGTCAGCCGACGCGCCAAAACCTGGCGAGCCGCTGCCAGGGACCGCGCCGCTGACCGCCGCAGGAGATCTGGCCGCGCAGATGGTCGAAGGGATCGACAAATTCCTGCTGCGCGAGACGGAGTTGTCGGTGGAGCGCCGCGCGCGGCACTGGCATCGCGACACTTCGAGTGTCGAAGCGTACGAAAAGTCGATCGCGGCCAATCGTGCACGACTCGCGAAGATTATTGGGGCGGTCGATAAGCGAGTCAGCAAGGTCTCGCTTGGAGACAGCTCGATGATTGATGGTTATCCGTTTTTACCCCGTGCCGTTCGCTGGCCGGTGCTCGACAACGCCGGCCTCGCGGCGGTTGAGGGAGAAGGGTTACTTCTACAGACCACGAAGTACAAACCGAGCGGTATTGTTATCGCCCTCCCTGACGCCGATCATACGCCCGAGATGATTGCTGGGCTAATGCCTGGCGTACCCGAAGAAAGTCAATTTGCGCGCCGCTTGGCGGAGAGTGGCTTCGACGTGCTAATTCCGACGTTGATCGACAGGTCGGACGCCGATTCGGTCGTGGGCACGCGCCAGACCAATCAGCCGCACCGCGAGTTCATCTACCGCCAGGCGTATGAAATGGGGCGGCACATCATCGGCTACGAAGTGCAAAAGGTGCTCGCGGCGGTCGATTGGGCCCACTATACGCGTGACTTCAATCCCAAGCTCGGCGTCATCGGTTACGGCGAAGGAGGCTTGATCGCGCTCTATGCCGCCGCGCTTGACCCGCGGATCGACGCGGTCTGCGTGAGCGGCTACTTCAATTCGCGGCAGAACCTCTGGGAAGAGCCGATCTATCGCAACGTGTTCGGCTTGTTGGATCAATTCGGCGACGCGGAGCTGGCGAGCCTGATTGCGCCACGTCCCTTAGTGACCGAAGCGTGCGCGATGCCCAAAATCGACGGGCCGCCGGCGCCGCACGATGGGCGATCGGGGGCGGCGCCGGGCAAGATTGTCACGCCGCCTCGCGAGGCGGTCGTTAAAGAAGCGGAACGGGCCGCGGCGCTCGGTTCACCCCAGCCCAACGGCGGCGCCGGACCACCGGTGGTGATCACCAGTGGCGACGGCAACGGTCCCTTCGGCACGCGCGAGGCGCTGGAGCGTTTCGTGCAAAGCTTTGCCGGCGAGGTCGCGATCGCACCTCTCAAGGGTGAGAAGTTCAAAGAGTACGGACTAACTGACCCCGCCGCCCGCCAGAAACGCCAATTCCGCCAGCTTGTCGAGTACACGCAGCACTTGATGCGCGAATCGGAGTACACGCGCCGCGAATTCTGGAAGAAGGCCGACGCAAGTTCGCTGGAAGCCTGGCAGCAATCGACCAAGCCGTACCGCGAGTATTTCTACAACGAGGTCATCGGGCGATTCGATCAGCCGCTGCTGCCGGCCAATGCAAGGTCGCGGCAAATCTACGACGAGCCGAAGTACACCGGCTACGAGGTGATGCTCGACGTGTTTCCCGACGTGTTCGCCTACGGCATCTTGCTGATGCCGAAAGATATCAAGCCGGGTGAGCGGCGGCCGGTGGTGGTTTGTCAGCATGGGCTGGAAGGGCGCCCGACCGACGTCGCCGATCCGCATCACGAAAACCAGCACTACCATCAATTTGCTTGCCGGCTGGCGGAGCGGGGCTTCATCACCTACGCGCCGCAGAACCCGTACATCGGCGAAGATCGCTTCCGCACGTTGCAGCGCAAGGCCAACCCGCTGGGCAAGTCGCTGTTTTCGATCATCGTGCCGCAGCACCAGCAGTTGGTCGGCTGGCTGGCCGGGTTGCCGATGGTCGATCCGGCGCGGATCGGTTTTTATGGCTTGTCGTACGGCGGCAAGACGGCGATGCGCGTGCCGGCGATCGTCGAGCAATATGCCCTGTCGATCTGCTCGGCCGACTTCAACGAATGGATTTGGAAGAACGCGTCGAGCCGGTCGCCGTACAGCTATCTCGGCACTGGCGAGTACGAAATGTTCGAGTTCGACCTGGGCAACACGTTCAACTACGCCGAGATGGCCTGGCTGATCGCGCCGCGACCGTTCATGGTCGAGCGTGGGCATCACGACGGCGTGGCGCCCGACGAATGGGTGGCCTACGAGTACGCCCGCGTGCGGCGGCAATACGCGGCGCTAAAAATCCCGGAGCGGACCGAGATCGAATTCTTCGACGGCCCCCATTCGATTCACGGGGTGGGGACGTTCGCGTTCTTGCACAAGTGGCTCAACTGGCCCGAGCCATAGTGTTTTTGAAGCTCGTGGCGAGCGGCAAGTAGCAATAGCCCCACGGCGCGACGAGCCATACGACAAAAAAACGACACCGCCGCTCGCACTGCGCTTTTGGGGGCGGGTGAGAGCGGCGGTGTGTATTCGCGGCTGGGTTGAGCGTGTTCTTGGGGAGTCGTCGGCCAATGGGCAGATCGGCGCGGGGGCGACCCGCTGGTCGCATCGCGCTGCCGAATCGCTTGATGGGTTAGACGAATTCCTTCAGGTTCTTCAGCGCTCGAACCTTGACCTTGCTGTAGGCCGGACGGGCAGCCTGATCCATCAATTCACCCGGCTTGAAGGGGTTGGGCACACCCTTCCGCGCAGGGCGGGCGGGGACCTTTTGCTTGGTGATCTTCACCAGGCCGGGAATGGTGAACACGCCCGGTCCCTTGTTGCCCAGGCTCTTCTTGATCTCATTCGACAGGGCCTCCAACACCGCGGCGACCTCTTTCTTGCCGACGCCGGTGGCGTCCGCAATCGAGGCAAGCACTTCGCTCTTGGTGGGGGCTTTGGCAGACGTCTTTTTGCTCGCGACCTTCGCCATAGCTCGAAAGTCCTCCATGCAAAGGTGGCTGTTGACTCAGAAAAACGGCCGAAAAGGCGGCCTTACGGCCGTCAATCGCGGATGATTAGAAACAGTCGAACTAAAATTGCAAGCCGAAATCCCCGGAATATCCCGCGAAATACGCACTTCGCCGCGGATCGATCCAGCGCTTTGCGGCTCGTTTGTCGACGGTTTCGCAACCTCAACTGGCTTCGGCCGGGCGGGAACGGTCCCGCTCGTCTCGACGAAACGTAGCACGAAATTGGCGTAAGGTGCGGGATTCTTCGCGGTTTTCGCGGTCTTGCCGCCGGTCGGAAGCGCAGGTCGACGGGGTGGCGCCGTGGCCGATCTGTTACAACCGGCACCTCGATCGCTGGCCATTGGGCCGCGCCTCAATTTGACCAAAAGCCGAACACCTTCCGGCAGGTGATCGGGGCTACCTGGCGCGTTCGCAGGGCAATACTCGCCCACCTGTCGGACGATTCACCCGTGCCGCACCGCCGCGCCGGTTGGTTGTCACCCGCCCGCAACGCCGCGTAAGATAAAGATCGCCGGAACCTTACAGGCAATCGATCTGGCACGGTCGCCCCACGACGTCGGAACCACACCATGCCCCGTGGCGTCTGAAACGAAGAATCGGCTCTGTGCGCCGTCGACATCGGGCACCTCCTCCGGTCCGCCTTAGACTTTCTTAAGCACCCCGCCCCCCACGGTCAGGAATACGCCCGCAGGCACGCAGGGATGAGGAGCCAAGTAATGCTGCGAACGCCGTTACCCGCTTGGAGTTGGTTCGTTTGGGTTTCGGCGTTGCTCTTTTGCGTGATGGATGCCAGCGGTCAGCAGTTACCGCCGGCCGCGGAAGCTGCTCCGGCGGCCGAAGAGGCCGTTGCCGAACCGGCCCAACCTGCGGCAGACGCCAAACCTCCGGCAGCCGCTGACAAACCAGCCGACAAACCCGCTGCCGACAAGCCACCCGCGGATGCGGCGCCGGCCGCCGCGCCGCCGCCGCCGCCCGTGAAACCGCCGGCGGTCATTCGCCGCCAAATCGCCGTCCCCGCGGCGCCGAATATCCAGATTCAGGTTCAAGGGCGGATCAACGGAGTCCTCCGCGCGCGCATGGCGGCGCCGGGCCTGGCGATCGCGGCCACCGGCGCCAACGGCGAAGAGCCCGCGATGTTCGCGCGCGATCGCGACACCGAGCAATTGCTCAAGAAGGCGCGCGAGCTGTTAGAGGAAGAGCGCTATGCCGAGGCGGTCCGGGCGTTGGGGGCGATCGTCGAGGCTCCCGAGGACTTCTTCTTTCAGCCCGACGCCGACGGTCCGGTCCACCGCAGCCTGAAGGCGGAAGCTCAAAAACTGATCGGCGAACTGCCGCGCGTCGCCCGCGAGACTTATGAGTTGCAGTACGGCGCGCGGGCCGCGCAGCGGCTGGCCGAAGCGCTCGACAATCGCGACTTCGCACAACTGACCGAAGTGTCGCGACGGTTCTTTCATACCGAGGCAGGCTACCGCGCCACGTATTTGCTGGCGCAACATCACCGAGATCATGGCAGGCCCCTGGCGGCCGCGCTCTGTTTCGAACGTTTGCTGACGGCGCCGGCAGTCGCCCGGCAATGGGAGCCCCAGTTGAGTCTGGCGCTGGCCAGTTGCTGGATGTGGAGCGGAGCGACCGAGCGCGCTCGCGACGTGCTGGTGGCGCTCAAGCAACAGCAGCGCGACGCCCAACTGATCGTCGCCGGCGAGCAGATCGCCTGGTTCGACTCGGCCGACGAAGCGACAACCTGGCTCACCGAAAAGCTCGGCGTCCCCCCCAAGCACCTGGTGGTCGAGCGGGCCGACTGGTTGCAATACCGCGGCGACGCGGCGCGCAATGCCCCCAACCATGGCAGCAGCCCGCTTCTGGACCATGAGAGCGACTGCTGGTGGGTCCCCACGACCGAGGATCACGCGGTCGAAACGCAGTTGGCGCAGTTGCGGCAGAAGTACCGCGACGAATACGTCGCCGCGATCCCGGGGCTGCATCCCCTGGTCGTTGACAACGTGGTGCTGATGCGCACGGTCAGCACGCTGCTGGCGATCGACTTCGAGACCGGCAAGCGCGTCTGGGACGTGCCGGTCGACGAGTCGCTCGACGAACTGCTCGAGTTCGGCAACGCCAACGTGCCGAACGGCGGCAATCAACAGCAGATGATCATGGCGCTCGATCAGCGGTTGTGGGACGACTTGACGTTCGGCACGTTGTCGAGCGACGGCCGCTACGTGTTCAGCGTTGAAGACCTGAGCCTGACGCTGCCGAATCAACCGGCGCAAGCGCGGATGGTGGTCTTGCCCAATGGCCGCAAGCAGCCCGCGCCGGTTTGGCCGCGCAATTTCAATCGGCTGACGGCGCACGATATTCGCACGGGCAAGCTGAAGTGGGAAGCCGGCGGCACCCGCGGCGACTTCGAGCTGGAGATGGCCGGCGCGTTCTTCCTGGGGCCGCCGTTGCCGCTGGGCGACGCGGTCTACGCGCTGGCCGAGATCAACGGCGAAATCCGGCTGGCGGTGCTCGACGCGCGCAGCGGCCAGGTGCAGTGGTCGCAGCAGTTGGCGGTCGTCGAGCTCGACGTCTTGCAAGATCCCACGCGGCGGCTGGCCGGCGTGGCGCCAAGCTATTCCGACGGCGTGCTGGTCTGCCCGACGGCCTCGGGAGCGATCGTCGCCGTCGATCTCACAACGCGGTCGCTCCTGTGGGGGTATCGCTACGATGCCAACCCCGCCGGTCAGAACCAATGGTGGGGGCGGCGCGTGGGCGCGATGATGATGTTCGCCGGCCGGCAGCGCGAGGAAATCGATCACTGGCTCGATTCGAGCGTGACGCTCGCCGCGGGGCGCGTGCTGGCCACGCCTGTCGAATCGAACGAGTTGCACTGCCTGGGCCTGCTCGATGGCGAAGTCATCTGGAAGCAGCCGCGCGGCGACAACCTATACGTGGCCGGCGTGCATCAGGGAAAAGTCATTCTGGTCGGCCGCTCGGGGGTGCAAGCGCTGAAGGTCGACGACGGCCAGCCCGCCTGGAGCAGCGGATCGGTGCCGCTACCGACCGGCAGTCTGCCGAGCGGGCGCGGTTTCTTGAGCGGCGACCGCTATTACTTGCCGCTCTCGTCGGCCGAGGTGGCGGCGATCGACTTGAACGAAGGGCGCATCGTTGCGCGCAGCAAGTCGCGCAAAGGGCGCGTGCCGGGCAACTTGGTTTGCTATCGCGGCAAGGTCCTCTCGCAGGGGATCGACGTGATCGAGTCTTATTACGAGCTCGATTCATTGAAACGCCAGGTCGATGAGATCCTCGCCCGCAAACCCGATGATCCCACGGCTTTAGCGCAGCGAGGCACGGTCCTCTTGCACGATGGGCAGGTCGACCGCGCGGTCGCCGATCTGCGGCGCTCGTTTTTGCTGTCGCCGCAGCCGCGCACCCGCGAGCACCTGGTCGATAGCCTGCTCGAGGCACTGGCGGTCAATTTTTCGTCGTATCGCGAGGCGTCCGACGAACTCGAACGCCTGGTGCGCACGCCCGACGAGCGGAGCCGCTACTTGCGGTTAATGGCCTCGGGCTTAAGCGAAAGCGGCGACGCCACGGCCGCGGTGAAGATGTACCTGCAGTTGGCCGACCGCGCGTTGGGGCCGCCGACGCTCGAGCGCGTCGAATCCGCCCGGAGCGTGCGCCGCGATCGCTGGACGCAAACCGGCCTGGCGGCATTGACGGCCGGCGCGCCGGTCGCACAGCAAACCGAGCTTACCGCTTCGATCGAGCGGTTGGCCAAGGAGGCGCTAGCCAGCGACGGACCCGACGCGCTGCGGCACTTCATTCAGTATTTCGGCGACGAACCGTCGGCCGACCTCGCCCGCGATCAGCTCGCGCAGCGGCTGGTGGGCGGTGGCAACTTCCTCGAAGCGGAGTTTCTCTGGCGACGGGTCGAGCGCTCGGGCCAGGCGGCCTTGGCGCGCCGCGCGGTGGCGCGGTTGGCCTTGCTGATGAAGACGACCGGGCGCTCGGCCGACGCCGCGCGCTACGCGCGCCGGCTGGCCAGCGAATTTGCCAAGGTCGAATGCCTCGACGGCAAGACCGGCCGCGAGCTGGCGGCCGATTTGCGGAAAGACCCGGCCATCGCCCGCAATCTGGCCTCGTCGAGCCTCTGGCCCCTGGGGCGGGTCGAGATAGAGCGGGAAGATCGCCGCACGACGGCTCAGCGTTTCTTCCAGATCGAGTTCTCGGCCCAGACGGAACCGGGGACCGAGGGCCTGACCGTCGCCCTATCGCAAGATAATCAAGCGCTGGTCGGCCGCGACGGCAACGGGCAGGATCTGTGGCGAGCCTCGTTGGCCGATCCCTCGGGCAAGGTCAATCACGTGATCAACCGGGCCGTGATGCAAGCCCGCTGCTATGGCCATCTCGTGCTGGTTTCGCTGGGGCAGCAGATCATCGCCATCGACACGTTCAGTGCGACGGGGCCAGGCGGCGCTGCCCGCGTTATCTGGACGCAAGATCTGAGCGAGAGCCTGCCGGGCATCCAGATGCAGACGGGCGTGCACCAGCGGCAAATCGATCTGCCTTGGGGTCAGCGGCGGTGGACCATTTCCGATTCGTTCGGACGGGCCATCGGCCAGCTCGGGCCGCTGAGCGGCGACTTGTTCTGCTTCCAGCGCAATCGCGAGCTGGTGGCCATCGACCCCGTGAACGGCCAAACACTCTGGATTCGGCATAACGTCGAGCCGGGGTGCGAGATCTTCGGCGACGACCAATACGTGTTTGTGATCGCGGGCGATAGCCGCGAGGCGCTGGTGCTCGATGCCCTCGATGGCCGCGAGTTGGGCAAGCGCCTGGTGCCTCCGGCCAACGAGCGCGTGGTCTCGGTCGGCCGCAACCTGCTGACCTGGGAAATGCGCGACGGCCGGCAGTGGTTTCAGATGTTCGACCTCTGGGAACAACGCGAGGAATGGCGCCACAGCTTTGCCGGCGACGCCAAGTGCTATCATCTCGGCCAGGATGTGCTCGGCGCGGTCGAGCCGTCGGGTCGCTTCGTCGCCGTGCAATTGAGCGATGGCCGCAAGCTGGTCGATTCGCCAATCGAACCCGAGCCGCAGTTGCAAGAAATCTACGTGTTGATGTCGCGCGAGCGATTGTACTTGTTCACGAATCGCCCCTGGGCGAATCATCAAGACGGCGTCACGATCCAGCCGGTTCCCGGGTTGCCGACCAATCCGCTGCTCAACGGGCTGGCGTATGGCTTCGATCTTGCGTCGGGCGAGAAACTCTGGCACGTGCCGATCGAAAAACAGAGTTTGACGCTCGATCAACCGCAAGAGCTGCCGGTGCTGGTCTTCGCGGCCCGGGTGTACGAGCGGCCGACGCCGCAGAACTCGAACAACCGCGAGCCCTACACCACGTTGCTCTGTATCGACAAGCGCACCGGCAAGGTCCTGCACCAAGAACGGGTGAAATCGCACTTGGGGATGTACGAGCTGATTTCGGAACCGGCCAACCAGACGGTCGAGCTGAAGTTGCCGCAGCACTCATTGCGGATGAAATTCACCGACAAGCCGGAGCCTCCCCCAGAAGCTGCGGCCGAGGCCGCCGAGGACCCAGCCGACAAACCCGACGACAAGCCTGCCGACACGCCCGCGGACAAACCGGCCGATGACGCGGCCGAACAGGCCGACGCCCCGGCGCCCGAGGAGGCCGCACAGGCCGAAGGTCCAGCGCCCGAGGAGGCCGCAAAGGTTGACGGTCCAGCGCCGGACGATGAGCGAGCGGTCAAGCAGGCGGACAAGGAGGAGCGGCGATGATCGACAACACTCGACGTCGGTTTCTACAGTCGCTCTTCGGTGGCGCGGTGTTGGCCGGTAGCGGCGGCGTTATCGGCTCCCTGGCGCGTGGCGCGAGCGGCGCCGGCGCCGATCCGAGGGTCGAGCGCGCCGTGTCGCGCGGGCTCGACTGGATCGCGCGCACCCAATCGCGCTTGGGGCACTGGAGCGCGAACAACGGACAATATCCCACGGCGATGACCGCCTTGGCCGGCGTGGCGCTGTTGGCCGAGGGTTCGACCGCCACGCAGGGCAAGTATGCAGAGAACATCCGCCGCGCGGTCGACTACCTGGTGAGCCGCAGCCGGCCGAACGGGCTGATCGGCGACCCCACGCGCGACAACCGTTACACCTACGGCCACGGCTTTTCGATGGTCTTTCTCTCGCAGGTGCTCGGCGAAGAGGAAGACCTCGATCGCCGCAACACGCTCGTCGACGTATTGACGCGCGCCGTGCAGTTCTGTGGCGAGGCCCAATCGTCGGCCGGCGGCTGGTATTACACCAGCGCCAAGGACGGTGGCGATCGCGACGAAGGCTCGACCACGATCACGCAGGTGCAGGCCTTGCGCAGTTGCCGCAATGCCGGCATCCCGGTTCCCAAGGAGATCATCGACAAGGCGATCGCCTACATCCAGCGCTGCACCCTGCCCGACGGCGGAGTGCAATACAGCTTACAGGGGGGTGGCGCCCGGCCGGCGATTTCGGCGGCGGCCATCTGCTGCCTGTTCAACGCCGGTGATTACGATAGTGAGTACGTGCCCAAGCTGCTCGACTATTGCAAGAAGAACCTCTCGAACATCAACAACCAGGGCTTCGGGCATTGGCACTACGCGCACTACTACTACTCGCAGGTGTTGTATCGGGAGGGGGGCGCCGAGTGGGACGACTATCGCCAGCGCGTGGCCGCCAAGCTCCTCAACGAACAAAGCCCCGATGGCTCGTGGACGCAGGGGTACGTCGGGCCGATTTACACCACGTCGACGAACCTCGTGATTCTGCAGCTCGAAAAAGGCTATTTGCCCATTTACCAGCGGTAACTGCACCCGTTTAGGAACAGGCACCCATGACGCAATCGTTCGACCCGAACATCTCCCCGGCCATCGGTCGCCTGCGCGAAGCGCGCGGCCGCATTCTCGGGCAGCTCGAACAGGTAATTGTCGGCCAGCACCAGGTGATCGAAGAGCTGCTGATCTCGTTGTTCAGCCGTGGCCATTGCTTGCTGGAAGGGGTTCCAGGGCTGGCCAAAACGTTGATGATCAGCACGCTGGCCAAAACGATGAGCCTGTCGTTCGCCCGCATCCAATTCACGCCCGACTTGATGCCAGCCGACATCACCGGCACCGAAGTGATCGAAGAAAACCGCAGCACGGGTCAGCGCGAATTCCGCTTCCGCGAGGGGCCGCTGTTTGCGCACGTGGTGCTGGCTGACGAAATCAACCGCACACCCCCGAAGACCCAGGCGGCCCTGCTCGAGGCCATGCAGGAACGCCAGGTGACGGTCGGCCGCGTGCGTCATCCGCTGCACGACCCCTTCTTCGTGCTGGCCACGCAGAACCCGATCGAGCAAGAGGGGACCTATCCCCTCCCCGAGGCGCAGCAAGACCGCTTCATGTTCCAGGTGTTCGTCAAGTATCCCAGCTTCGACGAGGAATTCGAGATCGCCCGCCGCACAACGTCGCTGCAACAGACCAATCTCGAGCCGGTCTTGTCGGCGGCCGACATCCTCGATCTGCAGCGCCTGGTGCGCGAAGTGCCGGTCGCCGATCAGCTCATTCGCTACACCTTGGCGCTGGTGCGGCAAACGCGTCGTGGCGAGCCTGGCACGCCGGAGTTCGTTTCCGATCAGATCAGTTGGGGCGCGGGTCCTCGCGCCGTGCAGTTCTTGATCCTGGGTGCCAAAGCCCGGGCGCTATTGAATGGCCGGACGAACGTGGCGACCGAGGACATCCAAGCGCTCGCGGCGCCGGTGCTGCGGCATCGCCTGATGCTGAACTACGCCGCGCAAAGCGAAGGGGTGACGGCCGACCAGATCGTGGCCCGGCTCATCGAGACCACGCCCGCCAAGGAAGACGACCTATTGCGCGACGCCCGGTTCCGCAAGGTCTTCGCTTCGTAGCCCGCGGCGGTAGTTCTCGATTGACTGCGCGGCGACGATGTCGTCTTTGGTCAGTTGATAGTTCCTTTTGAGTAATTGCAGTTCAAGTTTCGATGGCCAGCATTACCAACGAAAAGCGTTTTCTGCATCCGGCGGCGCTGGCGCGCATCAGCCGACTGGAGCTGCGCGCCCGCCACGTGGTCGAGGGCTTTTTGTCGGGCATGCATCAAAGCCCTTACCACGGTCAGTCGGTCGAATTCGCGGTGCATCGCGAGTACACGCCGGGAGACGACTTGCGGCACGTCGACTGGAAAGTGTGGGCCAAGCAAGACCGCTTCTACGTCAAGCAGTTCGAAGAAGAGACGAATCTCCGCGCGGCGCTGCTGGTCGACGTCTCGGCCAGCATGCAGTACGGCTCGGGTCCGTTGACCAAGTACGAGTATGCCTGCACGGTTGCCGTCAGCCTGGCGCATTTGGCGTTGCGGCAGCAGGACGCGGTCGGGTGCCTGGCGTTCGACGAAACGGTGCGAGCGAAGACGCCGCTCAGCGCGCGTCACAATCATCTGGATTCGATCATTCACGCGCTGGCGGCGAGCAACCCCGAGCAGAAGACGCAACTGACCGACATCCTCGACCAGGCGGGCGAAGCTTATCCGCAGCGCGGCATGATGATCCTGATCTCGGATCTACTGGCCGATCGCCAGGGGTTGCTTAAGGGATTGCGCAACTTGCGGCAGCGCGGCCACGACGTGCTCGTGCTGCACATCATGGACGACGACGAATTGGATTTTCCCTTCACCGGCCCGACCCGTTTCGAAGGGTTGGAATCGGATCAAACGCTAACGTGCAATCCGCGCGCCTTGCGCGACGGCTACCTGGCCGCGCTCCATGAGTTTCTCGACGAGGTGCGTCGCGGCTGCGCTCGCAACACGATCGACTACGCGTTGGTGCGCACCAGCCAGCCGCTCGACGCGGCGTTGGCGGCCTTCTTGAGCAATCGGCTCGGCATGCATCACCGGAACCACCGATGACGGCGTTCGTACATCCCGCGCTGCTCTGGGGCCTGGGCCTGGTGGCTGCGCCGATTCTGATTCACCTCATCAATCTGTGGCGCCACCGCCGCGTGCGCTGGGCGGCGATGGACTTTCTGCTCGAAAGCCGCAAGAAGAACCAGCGTTGGGTGCTGCTGCGGCAATTGTTGTTGCTGGCCGCCCGGATCGCGGCCGTGGCGCTGGTGGTGCTGATGCTCGCCCAACCGCTCGTGGCGCCCCGGATGGGAGCCTGGCTGGGGTCGACGCGCACTCACCACGTGGTGCTGCTGGACGACAGCTACTCGATGAGCGACCGCTGGGCCGAAACGAGCGGCTTCGCGCGGGCCCGCACCGTCATCGAGCGGATTGCCGAGCAGGCGGCCGCGCGCGGTGGCCAACAAACGCTGACGCTGCTGCGGTTTTCGCGCGCCGGCAAACTGGCCGACGGCCGCGCGGCCGATCTGCTCTCGGTGCCGCTCGACGCCGGATTGTCGGCGCGGATTCGCGAACTGCTGGCCGGCATCGATCCTTCGGAGACCGCGGCCGGTCCCGCGCCGGCGCTCGAAACGGTTGGCCGCCTGTTGGCCGACGGACCGCAAGAGAACCGCATTCTCTACATCGTTTCGGACTTCCGCGCCAACGAGTGGCGCGAACCCGGCGACGTGCGCGATGCCTTGGCCCCCTGGCGCGGCGCCCAAGCCCAGATTCAGTTCGTGCAGTGCGTGCCGTCGCTGCACGACAATTTGGGAATCGTCTCGCTGGTGCCGCAGGCCGGCACCCGCGCCGCGGGCGTGCCGTTTTTCTTCGATGTCTCGGTGCAGAATTTCGGCCGCCAACGGGCACGCGACGTGGCGGTGCTGCTGCAAGAAGATGGGCACGCGCGGCCGTCATTGGTGATCGACGAAATCGCTCCGGGGGCCGTCGAATCGCGGCGCGTGCTGGTGAACTTTCCGACCGCCGGCGATCACCTGGTGACCGCCTCGTTGGAGAACGACGTCATCGCCACCGACAACGTGCGCCATGCGCTGGTCAGTCTGCCCCTAGGTGTCGGAGTGCTCGTCGTCGATGGCGACGAGCTGGCGCGCGACGGCCGCTTTCTGTCGCTGGCGCTGGCGCCCGGCGGCAACGTCCGCACCGGCGTCGAGCCAAGGCTCGAAACGCCGCAGTTCCTCGCCGAATCGCCGCTCGATCCGTTCGCCACGATCTATGTGATGAACGCCGGCCAGCTCGATCCGCGTGCTGTCGCTGCCTTGGAGAAGTTCGTCCAGGCGGGCGGAGGAGTCGGGTTCTTCGTCGGACCGCAGAGCGACGCAAAGTTCATTAACGAACAACTCTATCGCGACGGCCAGGGCTTGTTCCCCGCACCGCTGGGGAGCGAAACGCCGCTGTTTGTCGATCGGCTCGAACGGACACCCGATCTGCAGGTCAGCGATCACCCGATCTTTCGCGTGTTTGCCGGCGAGCGCAACAGCTTCTCGCAAACCGTGGTCATCGATCGCTATTTCGGCTTGCGCGAACGCGAAGACACCGTGCTGCCGCCGGAAACGAAAGTGCTGGCCAAGCTCCGCAACGGCGCGCCGCTGGCGCTCGAGCGCAAGTTCGGAGCGGGGCGCGTCGTCGCCTTTCTGACGACGGCGGGCCCGGCCTGGAACAACTGGGGCCGCAATCCGAGCTACGTCGTGGCGATGCTCGAGCTGCAGTCGTATTTGGCTCCGGTTCCCGAGGCCGACGACCAGCGGCAAGTGGGGGCGCCGCTGGTGGTAGCGGTCGACCGAGCCCGTTTCGCGGCCGACGTGAAGTTCACGATTCCCGGCGTCGACAGCAGCACGGTCGTGGCTGCCGTGCCGGCGGCCGAAGGCAGCCCGCCGGCCGCTTCGCTCGTCGACACGCCGCGCGCGGGGATCTACGAGGCCGAACTGGCCGAGCCCGATGGTCAGAGCGAACATTTGCGGTTCGCGTTGAACGTCGTCCCGGCCGAGGGCAATCTGGCGCTGGTCGACGGTCGCGAACTCAAAGCAGCGCTTTCCGAAGTGCCGTTCGAGTTTCACCGGGCCGACGACCGCGTGTGGGGCGCGCCGAATCTGGCGGGCTTCAATCTCAGTTCGAGCTTGTTGTGGTTATTGGTTGCGTTGCTGGTCGGCGAGCAATTGCTGGCCTACGCGGCGAGCTATCACCCGGCGAAGGGAGGCGCCCGATGATGCGTCTTGGCGATCGCCTGGTTTCGCTCGCTGTCGTCGCGCTGGCGGTTATCTGGCTGAGCGGACAGACGCTCGTTGGCAGTGCGCTGGCGCAAACCGAGTCGGCTGCAGCCGACGAACAGGTCGATGTCGCGGCGGTCGCCGACGCCTCGTCGGCCGACACCACCGCCCGCACCTTTTTCGAGTTTGGACGCATTCAGTCGCGCGGCGACTGGGTCGCGCCGGTGCTCGTGTCGCTGGTGCTCGTCGGGTTCGTCGTCTGGCTCTATCGACGCGACGCCGTCGAGCAGAGTTTCGCACTGCGAATGTTGCTGACCACGTTGCGCGCCGCGGTCATTGTCGCCTTGGTCGTGATCTGGCTCGAACCGCAGTGGCGCACCGAGCGCGACGTTACCACCCCGTCGCGCGTGCTGTTGGTTTGCGACACGAGCCTGAGCATGGGGCTGGTCGACGAACAGTTTCCGTCGGCACCCGCCGGCCCGCCGCGGTCGGACCAGGTGATACGCGCCCTGAAGGAGAGCGAACTAATCGAGCGGCTGCGCGCCACGCACGACGTGGTCGTGGCCGGGTTCGATCAGAGTCTGTCGGCCGTCGCCACGTTGCCGAAGTTGACGGCGGCACCTGACGACGGCGCTGCTCCGCCGCCGCCGACCAGCGATGCCGCGCCTGCCGACGCCAAGATTGCTTCGCCCGCGAACGTCGACTGGGCCGCGGCACTGGCTCCGCGCGGCGCCGAGACGCGGCTTGGCCAATCGCTGCGCGACTTGCTCTACGACGAGCGCGCCAATCCGCTGTCGGGCGTGGCCGTGTTGAGCGACGGCGGTCAAAACGCCGGCGTGGGGATCGGCCCCGCCACGGCGCTGGCTCACGAGTTGGGCATTCCCGTGCATGCCGTCGGCGTCGGCTCCGACCGCCAGCCAACCAATGTTCGCGTCAGCGATCTGGTCGCGCCTTCGCGGGCGTTTCCTGGCGATAGCTACACCGTCACGGGGTATATCCAAGCGCAGGGTCTCGGCGGGCGCACGGTCGGAGTCGAACTTTATTCGCGTCGTCAGACGAGCGACGGCGCCGCTGCCAACCCGGCCGATCTGGGGGCGCTGGCCGGTGCACAACAGGTGACACTGGGCGCCGACGGAGAAGTCGTGCCCGTCAAGTTCGAGCTCACGCCCGCCGAGCCGGGTCGCGAGACGTTGCGGCTGCGTATCGCCGCGCCCCCCGACGACAGCAACCCCAACGATAACGAACAACAGGCCGACCTGGAGATCGTTTCGCACAAGACGCGGGTGCTGCTGCTGGCCAGCGGCCCCACGCGCGAGTACTGCTTCCTGCACACGCAGCTCTATCGCGACCACAACATGGTGGTCGATATCCTGCTGCAAACGGCGCAGCCCGGTATCTCGCAAGAGGCCAACGCGATTCTCGAAGAGTTCCCGACGACGCGAGAAGAGCTCGACGCCTACGATTGCATCGTGGCCTTCGATCCCGACTGGCAACAGTTCGACCGTCAGCAGATCGAGCTGTTGGAACGCTGGGTGGGCGAGCAAGCCGGAGGGCTGATCGTCGTTCCGGGCCCCGTCTTCGGTCAATCGTGGACCGACGAGCAATCGTTGGCCAAGCTGCGCGACTTATACCCGGTCGAGTTCGCGCATCGCTTCGCCATCCTCGACGGCACGCGCTATCAGTCGGCCGAACCTTGGGCGCTCGATTTCACCCGCGAGGGGCTCGAGGCCGACTTTTTGTGGCTCGGCGATTCGGCCACTTCGAGCAGCGCCGCGTGGAGCAGTTTCCCCGGTGTTTACGGCTACATGACGGTGCACGGGCCGAAGCCGGGGGCCACGGTCTACGCCCGCTTCTCCGATCCGCGTACGGCCGTCGGGGGCCAACAGCCGCCGTTTTTGGTTGGGCACTTCTATGGCTCGGGGCGAGTGTTCTATCTCGGCAGCGGCGAGATGTGGCGCCTGCGGAGCATCGACCCGGCCTATTTCGAGGAGGTGTATACCAAACTGATTCGTCACGTCTCGCAAGGGCGTCTGTTGCGGGGCTCGAGCCGCGGCGTGCTGCTGGTCGAACGGGATCGCTACCTCGTCGGTCAAACGGTCGCCGTGCGGGCGCAGCTCACCAATCCTCAGCTCGAACCGCTCGTCGCCGACAGCGTGACGCTCGACGTCGGTCCGGCCGATCAAGCGAACTTCCAGGTGAAGCTGCTGCCCGATCCCACCCGCGCCGGCGCTTTCGCGGGCGAGTTCGTCGTGCGCAGCGAAGGGGCCTGCCGGCTCGAGTTGCTGGTGCCTGACAGCGCCGATGAGCGGATCACCAAGCGCGTTCAGGTGCGCGTCCCCGATCTGGAGCGCGAGAGTCCGCAACGCAACGATGTCTTGCTCGGCGAGCTGACGCGCGAAACCGGCGGCACCTATTACATCGGCCTGCCGGCGGCGCTGGGGAGCGCAAAGCAGCCCCCGTTGTGGGATGTGCTTCCTAACCGCAGCCGGACGCTGACCGTTTCGGACATCCCCCGCCCGATTTGGGACAACGCCTACACGATGTTCTTTCTCTGCGGTTGCCTGAGCCTGGAATGGCTCGTGCGGCGACTGCGGAAATTGGCCTAGTAAACCGATTGTTGGTCTTTGCGGTACAATGACTTAGATGGCCAGTGCAGCGAGCCGAAACCAACCGGGTAACGTGCCCGCCGAAGTAGCAACCTTGCTGGTTGCCTTGCGGCGCCGGGTGCGGCGTTACCTGTGGACGGCCGGGCTGGCCGCACTGCTGGCCGCCGCCGCCGGGGCGTTCTGGATCAGCTTGGCGCTCGACTGGTTCTTCGAGATGCCAGTGGCGCTGCGTGTGCTGGCGGCGCTGGCCGCGGCCGGTGCCATCGGTTGGGTGGCCTTCGAATTCGTCTGGCGGCGCGCGCTGGTGGCGTTGTCGGATCGCAGCCTGTCGCTGATTTTAGAGCGGCAGTTTCCCGGGTTCGGCGACCGGTTGTTGACGATCATCGAGCCGGCGGATCGGCCCGACGCCACAGCGGCCCCCTATGCGGCCGAACTCCTGGCGGCCACGGCGGCTTCGACCGCCACCACGGCCGAGCATGTCGACCTCGATCGCGTGTTCAATCCATTGCCGTTGGTGCGCAGTGTGCTCGTCGGCACGGCGCTGGCGCTGTCGGTTGCGGCGCTGGTGATTGTGCATCCGGTGATTGCCCGCGTCTGGATGCGGCGCGCGTTGTTGTTTCAGTCGGACTTGTATCCGCGACGGACCCAGTTGGCCGTCGAAGGATTCGCCAACGGCCGCGCCAAAGTCGCGCGCGGCAGTTCGTTCAACGTCGTCGTCAAGGCGGCCACGTCGCACGAAATCCCGCAAACCGTACAAGTGACTTACCGCGCCGCGGATGGCGGCTGGCGGCGTCGCTATATGACGCAAGACGGCCGCGCCGAACCCGGCCGCGATCCATTCCAGCGATTCACCTACACCTTCGAGCAGGTCGACGAATCGCTTCGCTTCGACGTGGTCGGCGGCGACGACCGCGTCCGCAACTTGCGGCTCGACGTGGTCGAGGTCCCCACGATCGATGTCTCGCAGACGGTGCTCGATTGCGAGTTTCCGCCTTATACGGGACGTGTCTCGCGCGAATTGCCGGTGACGGGCGTGGTGCAATTGCCGCGCGGCACCCGCGTCCGCGTGCGAGCGACGGCCACCAAGCCGCTCGTCGACGCGCAGGTCGTTGGCATCCAGCCGATCGGCGCGGGCACGAGTAGCGCGGCGCCTGCCGAGTCCCCCTCGGAGTCGGCCGGCGACGACGCCACCCCGCTCGAGACCACCGCGCCGCAAGCGCAGTCGATCAAGCCCGAGACCGGCGATCCTCGTCGATTGGTGTTCGATGCCGGCGTGCTCGACACGAATCAAACCATCGACGTCATGCTGCACGACACCGACGGGGTCGAGACTCGCGAACCGTGGCGGCTCGTGCTGGCCGTCGTGCCCGACGAAGCGCCCCAAGTCAACGTGCGTCTGCGAGGCATCGGGCCAGCAATCACACCGCAAGCAAACCTCCCGCTGGTTGGCGACATTCACGACGACTACGCGCTGGACCGCGTCTGGTGGGCGTACGGCGTCGAGGCCGACAAGCTCGCCGAGCGCGATGCCGCGAAACCGGCTGTTGGCCAGGGCGATCTGGCGGTGGACGATGCCTTGGACGCCAAGGACCTCGGGCTCGAGCCGGGGCAAACGCTCGTGGTCGAGGTCCGGGCGCGCGACAACTGTGCCTTGCCCAGCGGAGCGAACGTTGGCGTCTCGGATCGCTTTAACCTGGAGGTCGTCACGCCCGACCGCTTGCGGGCACTGCTCGAAGCCCGCGAGCTGAATTTGCGGCGTCGCTACGAACAACTGATCGAGGAAGTGACCGACACCCGCGATGGCCTGGCACGGTTGGAGCTGGCGAGCGAGCCGGTCGCCAGCGCTGCGGATGCAGCCCCGCGACCCGACGCCGAGGGTGCCGGTCCGGAAGGCCCGCCAAACGCGGCGACAGCCTCCGGCGAAGATCACCTGTCGGCCAACCGCCTGCGCATCGAGCGGGCGATGCAAAACAGTCGCAAGAACGCCGACGAGACCGCTGGCGTGGCCGCTTCGTTCGAAGACTTGCATGACGAACTGATCAACAATCGCATCGACACGCCCGAGTTGAAGTCGCGGCTCAAAGGAGGCATTGCCGATCCGCTGCGTGCCGTGGCGACCGTGCAGTTTCCGCTCCTCGACGAGCGGCTTGCCGCGTTGCAAGCGGCGCTGGGCGACCCGGCCGCGGCGCCGCCGGCGTTGCTCGCCGCGCAGCAGCAGCTCGACATCATCCTGGTCGAAATGCACCAGGTGCTGGCCAAGATGATGGAGATCGAGACGTTCAACGAGGTGGTCGATCAACTGCGCGAGATCATCGAAGCACAGCAGAAACTTACCGAGCGCACGAAGGACGCCCGCCGCCGCAAGGTGCGCGATCTGCTCGAAGATTGACGGACGGATTCCCCAGGACAAGATGCCATGAAACTGTCGCCTGTTCGCCATGGTCTGGTGGCTAGCCATTTGGTGGGATTACGCGCCGCGCTGCGTGTCTGGGGAGTCGTCGCGCTAGCGACGATGACGTTGGCGGCCATCGCCGGCGATGGGCTGGCGCAACAACTGCCGACCGAACCCACAACCAGGCGCCCAGTGGCCGAGCAGCCGGCCGATGATGCCGCGGCCGAGTCGCCCGACAACGCCGAAGCGGAAGACGAGTCGAGCGTCGCCGACGACTTGGCGCTCGTCGAGCAAGAGCTGACCGATCGCTTCCGCCGCTTCGAGGACGTGCTGTTGCGGCTGGCCGAAATCACCGCCGCCGAGGATCCCGAGCGCGCCGCCCTGTTGCGGCGGGCAGTCGCCAGCAGCAAGCAAAAGCTGGTCGGCGTGCAGTTCGAACGGCTCGTCGAGCTCTTGAAAGAAGACAAACTCGCTACGGCCTTGACCAATCAAGGCGATTTGCTCGGCGACCTGAGCGCCTTACTCGATCTGCTCTCGAGCGAGGACCGCGCCAAGAAGCTCGAATCGGAGCAAGCCCGCCTGAAGGCGTTCCTCAAGGAGGTCAACAAGCTCATCAAGGAACAGCAAGGGCTGTACTCGCAGACCGAGCGCTCGGGCGATTCGGGTCCCTTGGCCGAGCGGCAAGGCGCGCTGGCCGGTCGCACCGGCAAATTGGCCGGCGATCTCAAACCCGCGGACGAGAGTAACTCGGACGAAGACAACCCTCCGGAAGGCGACGGCGAAAATCCGGACGCCGATAAGCCCGCGGACGACAAGCCTGGCGAAGGGGAGTCGGACGAAGGCAAACCGGGCGAGGGGAAACCTGGCGAGGGTAAACCAGGTGAAAGCAAGCCGGGTGAAGGCGAACCAGGGGAATCCAAGCCCGGCGAGACGAAGCCGGGTGAGGCTCAGCCGGGAGAATCTCAACCGGGCGAACCTCAGGAAGGGCAGCCGGGCGAATCGCAGCCGGGGGAGCCAGGCCAGTCTCAACCGGGGCAACCTCAACCAGGACAACCTGGTCAACCGCAGGAAGGGCAGCCGGGTGAGTCGTCCGACCAGCCGCAACCTCCGCAAGATGAAACGGCCCCTGCCCGGCAACGGCTGTCGGCGGCCGAAGCGCGGATGCGCAACGCTCAGGAGCGACTCGAAAAAGCCAAGCGCGACGAAGCGGCCGACGAACAGCAGGCGGCCCTGCGCGAACTCGAACAGGCGAAGGCAGAGCTGGAGCGTATTCTGCGTCAGATGCGCGAAGAGGAAATGGCCCGCACCCTCGCGCAGCTCGAAGCCCGCTTTCGCAAGATGCTCGAACAGCAAGTCGTGATTTATGAAGGAACGTTGCGGCTCGACCACGTTCCCGTCGCGGTGCGGGCTCGCAGTCACGAAATCGAAGCGGGGCGCCTGAGCCGCGCCGAATCGCAATTGGTGCTCGAAGCCGACAAGGCGCTCGCCGTGCTGCGCGAAGACGGCACCGCGGTTGCCATGCCCGAGGCCGTGCTCGAGGTTCGCCAGGACATGGAGCAAGTCGTGTTGCGGCTCGCCCAGGTGAAGACCGACGAGCTGACCCAAGGGATCGAGCAAGACATCATCGCCGCGCTCGAGGAGATGATCGAAGCGCTCGAAAAAGCCCAGGACGAGCTCGAACAACAGCGCGGCGATCAGCAGCCGCCGGGGCAACCGGGCGAGCCCCAGGAACCGCCGCTCATCGATCAGTTGGCCGAGCTGCGCATGATCCGCTCGCTGCAGATGCGCATCAATCGTCGCACGCAAACCTATGGGCGGCTGGTTGATGGAGAGCAGGCCGCGCATCCCGAGTTGCTCGAAGCCTTGCAACAATTGGCCGAACGCCAGGAGCGGCTCGAACGCTCGACGCATGACATTGCCACGGGGAAGAACAAATGACGATTCACCACTTGCCCCAGTTGCTAGTCCCCAGGTTGCTAGTCTCCGCTGCGGCGTCGCGCGCGTGGATCGTTTTCGGTCTGCTGCTGTGCGCCACATCTCCGGTGCTTGGCATCGATCAGGCGTTGGATCCGCTCGTCAATCAGCCGACGTTGGCGGCCCCCGCGCCGGGCGTCGTTCGCGAGTTGGCGCTGGAATGGCTCGAATTACAGGGCCCCAGCGACGACGTGCGCTCCGCGGCAATGTCGCTCTGGGCCGACGTGGCCGAAGCTGCCGAGCGTACCCCTGCCGACCGCGCCCCCGCTGACCGCGATCCTGCTGGAGCCGGCGCTGCGGCGGCCGAGGATCATCGTCCACCGTCGCTGGCGGCCAGCATGATGCTCGAACGCCTGGCGGCAACCTTCGCGCTGGTCGACGAGCGGGCCGCCCTGCTGGTCGATCTTTGTTCCAAGCCGCGGCCGGCCGAGCCGCTGGCCGATCAAGCCTGGCTCAAGGAGCCCGAAACGGCTTCGCTCGTGAGCCACAACCTGCGCTTGCTGTATGGCCGCTGGTTGGCACAAGAAAACCTCTACGACGAAGCCCGCGAGCAATTGGCCGAGCTCGGCCCGCACCTGGTGGTCGACCCCGCGACGTTGTTGTTTTACCAGGGGGTGGTGTTTCATCGCTTGCTCGAGAAAGAGCCGGGGTTGCAGGCGCTCGAACGGCTCGATCGCGACGTGCTCAACCCGCCGGAGCGTTATCGGGCCTTGGCCGGCATCCTGGTGCAAGACTTGCGCGAGCTGGAGGACGATTCGCTCGACCACATCGCGCGACGGATGGGCGACATCCGCCGCCGGCTCGATCTTGGACGCCCGGGCCCCAAAACGCGCGAAGTCGAAGATGGCGTGATCGCTTCGCTCGACAAACTGATCGAAGAGCTTGAGGAGCAGGAGCGCCAGCAACAACAGCAGCAACAGCAATCGCAGGGAGGTGGCGGCGCGGCTCCCAACAGCCCCGCTCCCGATAGTGGCATCTTCGGCGGCAGCGGCCGCGGAGAGACAAACCGTCGCAACCTGGGGGATACCGACGGTTGGGGAGAGCTACCTCCCAAAGAACGGCAAGAAGCGATGCAGCAGATCGGCAAGGACTTTCCGGCCCACTACCGCGACGTCGTCGAGCAGTTCTTTCGCAAGCTGGCCGGCGAGAGCAGCACCGAGACAGGAGAATAGCGCGTGACGTATCTCGGGCTGATTTGCGCGGCGGTGTTGGCCGCCGATCTCGAGGTCGAACTGCAAACGGTCGCCGGCGAGTCGCAGCGCGGCCAGTTGGTGGCAGTCTCGACCGATGAGATCGCCCTGGAGACCGCCGATGGCGAGCGTCGCTGGCCGCTCGTCGACGTGTTGGATATCGCCACGGAGAAGACCCCGGCCGCCAAGACCGTGCCGCCGGTGATCGTGGCGCTGCGCGACGGTTCCAAGATCCACGCCGCGGAATACACAACAAAGGACGACACGGCACAGATCGACCTGCTCGACGGCGTCGCTCTGCAACTGCCGATCCGCACGGTCCGATGGGTCCGCTGGCAGCCGTCGGCAACTGGCGATGTCGGCGGGGAACTGCCGGCAAACTTCGATGCCCAGTGGCAGAGTTTTGTCGAACATTCGGCCGCGGCCGACCTGATCGTGGTGCGCAAGAAGGAGAACGTCGATTCGGTCGACGGGCAAATCGGTGAGGTCGGCAACGAGAGCGTGGCGTTCACGCTCGACGACGAACAGCTCGACGTCAAGCGAACGAAGATCGTCGGTCTGGTCTACTATCGCGCGGAGGAGCCTGACGCGCCGGCACCGGTGGCCAAAGTACAAACCGTCGATGGATCGACTTGGGCCGCCACGTCGCTGGTCCTTGCCGACAAAGGGTTCGCGCTCGAGACCGCCAGCGGCGCCAAGATCGAGGTGCCGGCCGCGTCGCTGGTCCGCGTCGACTTTTCGCAAGGCAAGATCGTCTATCTGAGCGACCTGGAGTGGGACGCCGCGCAGTCGCAGCGCACGCCGTACTTCGGTCCGCCGATGCCGTTGGATGCGGCCGTCGATCCGTATGCCCCGCAGCGCGACCGAGCCTTTGAGGGAGGTGACCTGGCGCTGGCCCGCCGCACCTATCGCAAGGGGTTGGCGCTGCACAGCCGCACCCGGCTGGTATACCGCCTGCCCGAAGACTATCGCCGGCTCACTGCCTGGGCGGGCATCGACGATCGCTTGAACGATCAGGGAAGCGTGAAGTTGGAAATCATGGGGGACGAGAAAACGCTGTTGTCGGCCATCGTCAAAGGGGGAGACCCTCCACTGCCGCTGGACCTCGATATCAGCGGCGTGCGGCGACTGACGATCGTCGTCGACTTTGGCGACGATCAGGATGTGGCCGATCATCTCGACCTGTGCGATCTGAGGATCATCAAATGAATCGCCGTCTCCCATCGAAATCTCTGCTCTCCGGCCGCTGTCTCCGTGGCGCCGTGGCTGTGCTCTGTGCTTTGGCGCTGACATCTTCGGCATCCGCCCAACAGCGGAAGGCCGCGGCGAAGGTCCCCACGGCCGTGGCCGAGGCCGAGCAAGCGCGGATCGAAGTGATGCGGCAGGCGAGCCCGGCAGTGATCGCCGTGCTCAACGCCGACGGCGGCGGCGGTGGCTCGGGCGTGATCATTTCGACCGACGGCTACGCGCTGACGAACTTTCACGTTACCAGCGGCGCCGGCCTGGCTATGAAGTGCGGCCTGCCCGACGGCACCCTCTCCGACGCGGTGATCGTCGGCATCGATCCGACCGGGGACGTGGCTTTGATCAAGCTGCTGTCGCGCGATGAGTATCCGGCCGCCGTGATCGGCGACAGCGATGCCGTGCAGGCCGGCGACTGGGCTTTCGCCATGGGCAATCCCTTCCTGCTGGCGACCGACTTCACCCCCACGACCACCTACGGCATCATCTCGGGCGTGCATCGCTACCAGTATCCGTCGGGCACGATCCTCGAATATGCCGACTGCCTGCAGACCGATGCTTCGATCAACCCGGGTAACTCGGGGGGGCCGCTCTTCAACGCCCGCGGCGAGTTGATCGGCATCAATGGCCGCGGCTCGTTCGAAAAGCGTGGGCGCGTGAACGTTGGCGTGGCCTATGCGATTTCGATCAATCAGATCAAGAACTTCATGGGGCACCTGAAGAGTGGCCGGGTGGTCGACCATGCCACGCTCGGGGCGCAGCTCTCGACGAACTTCGACGGCCGGGTCATCGTGGTCGACGTGCTCGAAGACTCCGACGTCTACCGCCGTGGATTGCGTTACGGCGATGAGGTCGTGAGCTTCGCCGGGCGGCCGATCGTGTCGGTCAACGCTTTCAAGAACGCTCTGGGCATCTTCCCGCAGGGGTGGCGCGTGCCGTTGGTTTATCGTCGCGGCGAAGAGACCCAGCGTATCCTGGTCCGCCTCGACGGCGTCCATCGCACGGGCGAGTTGTGGGAGAAAGTCGCTAGCACGCTCGCCGATCCCGAGGCTCAGCCCGCCAAGCCTGGCGATAAGCCCAACGACTCGGACCATCCGCACGACTCCGACAAGCCGGCCGAGGAAACGCCGCCCGACAAGCCATTGCCTGACGATCGTCCAGACGATGGCGCGCCAGCCGACGACACGGACGGTGACGACGGCGATAAACCCGCCGAAGACGAGCCGGCCGGCGATGAGCCCTCTGGCGACGACAAGCCTGCCGAGCCGAACGCCGAACCGAAGAAGCCTGGCGAAATCAAGCCGGGGCAGCCGCGACCGCTCCCCGCCCGCCCGCGCGTGCAGCGCCGCGGTCGCCCGAAGCCGCCGATGGCCGAGATCGCGCGGCAGCACTACGAATCGCGCGTCGGCTACGCCAACTATTACTTCAATCGGCAGCAACAGGACCGCCTGCAAAAGGCGCTCGTCTCGCGCGGCGACTTTGCCGCGCTGCGTGGCCTGTGGACGCTCAAGGGAGACCTCGCGCCGCACGGCGACGCGGAGTTCAAGTTGGACGACAAGCAGACTTTCGCCCTGCTGCCTGGCGGTCCACTGCGGCTGCTGGCCAGCGACGATTTCACCAGCCTGCTGGACCCCGTCGATAGCGGCGGGTTGCTGGTCGCGTTGCACCTCTGGCGGCAGATGTTGGTCTCGGGCTTCGAGAGCTTCGACGACGTCTATTACCTGGGGACGGCGCCGCTCGACGGCTTCAAGGGGCTGGCCGACGTGCTGGTCGCCACGCACCGCGGAGTCGAGTGCCATTTCTACTTCGACGGCGACGACGGGCGGCTGATCGCGCTGGAGATGTACCCCGACGATTCGGCCGATCCGTGTGAGCTGTACTTCGGCGATCTGGTCGACGTGGCGGGTCGGCTTTGCCCGAGCCGCATCGAGGCGCGCTACGCCGGCGAAGTGTACGGTGTCTTCAAGTTCACGCAGATCGAGTTGTTGGAACCATGATGGCGTCGCGAGCGGAAAGAATCCCCATGCTGCATCGCTGCTTGACGTTACCCCAAGCGCTTCGCTGTAGGCGCCCTAAGGTCGCCGTCGTGGCTTGCGGTTTGATCGTGCTTGCCTGGTGCGGCAGCGCTACGCGCGGTCGTGCGGCCGATTGGCATGCGACGATCGCCGCGGCACAGCAAAAGACCGTGAAGATCCACGGGGCCGGCGGTTTCCGCGGTCTCGAAGCGTACCAGAGCGGCATCCTGATATCGGCCCAGGGGCACGTACTCACGCTCTGGAGCTATGTGCTCGACACCGACGATGTCAGCGTCACGCTCGACGACGGCCGCAAGTTCACCGCCAAGCTGCTGGGGGCCGACCCCCGGCTCGAGATCGCGCTGTTGAAGATCGATGCCAGCGATCTGCCGCACTTCAGCCTGGAAGACGCGGTCTCCGCCAGCGTCGGCCAGCGCGTGCTGGCACTGAGCAACGTGTTCGGCATCGCCACCGGCGAAGAAGCAGTCACCGTGCAGCACGGTCACGTGGCGGCCGACACGTCGCTGGCCGCCCATCGCGGCGTCTTTGAAAGCACCTACCGCGGCCCCGTCTATGTCCTCGACGCGATGACGAACAATCCCGGTTCGGCGGGCGGAGCGTTGGTGGCGATCGACGGTCGCCTGATCGGTCTGCTCGGCAAGGAGCTGCGCGATTCGGCCCACAACGTCTGGCTCAACTACGCCATGCCGATTTCGGCGCTCGCCGAGACGACGCGCGAAATGCTGGCCGGGCGATTCAAGCCGGCGACCATCGACGAGTCGGCCACGGCCGTCGCGAATTGCTGGAAGCTGGAAATGCTTGGCGTCGTCTTGGTCCCCGATCTGGTGCCGCGCACGCCGCCGTTTATCGACACTTTGCGCCGCGATAGCCTGGCCGAGCGCGCCGGCTTGTTGCCCGACGACCTGGTGTTGTACGTCAACAATCGCCTCGTGCCATCGGCGCAGGCACTTCGTGCGGAGCTCTCGCAGATCCACAGCGGCGACGAACTGCGGCTGACCGTGCTCCGCGACTCCGAACTGATCGAAGTTTCGCTACGCGACAGCGGCGCGGCGACCGACGGGAGCCAACCTTGAATCAGGCGATGACCAACTATCGGTTTAACTGCTTTGTGCCCGCACGGCTGGCGATCGCGGGCGCGATTGCCATGGTGCTGCTGATCTTGGCTGCGGCCGGCCTGCGCGCGGCGGACAACCTCGAGCAACTCGAACAAGAGGCGCTCGCCGCGGCGGTCGATCGTGTGGCTGCCAGCGTGGTCCGCATCGATACCGTCGGCGGCCGCCAGCGAGTCGGAGATGCCATGGTAGGGGCGGGCCCCACCACGGGGCTCGTCGTCAGCGAAGACGGCTTCATCGTCTCGAGCGCTTTTCACTTCGCACAAAAGCCGGCCTCGATTCTGGTGACCCTGCCCGACGGCACCCGCTCCCCCGCGCGTCTGGTGGCGGCCGATCGCAGCCGGCAGGTGGTGCTGCTGAAGATCGACATCGCCGAGCGGTTGAGCGTGCCGGTCGCAGCGCCTTTGGCCGACGTGCGCGTGGGAGCCTGGGCGATCGCGGTCGGGCGAACCTTCGAGGGTACCCGTCCCAACGTGTCGATCGGCATCGTCAGCGCCATCGGCCGCATCTGGGGCAAGGCCGTGCAAACCGACGCCAAGATTTCGCCGGTCAACTACGGCGGCCCGCTGGTCGACATCCAGGGGCGCGTGATCGGGCTCTTGGCCCCTCTTTCGCCCAGCGACTCGGGTGAGTCCGCCGGCGTCGAGTGGTACGACTCGGGGATTGGCTTCGCCATTCCTTTCGAGCATCTGCAGGCCGTGCTCCCCCGGCTTAAAGCGGGCGAAACGCTCGAGCCGGGTTTGTTGGGCGTAAGCCTCGTCGAGGGGAGCATGTTCAGCCAGCCGGCCGAGTTTTCCGCCGTGCGGCCCAATTCGCCCGCCTACAAGGCCGGCCTGAAGGCTGGCGACCGCGTCCTTGAAATCGACGGCGTCGCCATCGAGCGGCAAACGCAGTTCAAGCGACAGCTCATGCCGCACTACGCCGGCGACAAGGTCCAACTCACGATCGCCCGCGGCGACGAGCGCTTCGATCGCGAGATCGAGTTGATCGCCAAGCTCGAACCATACGCGCATCCGTTTCTGGGGCTGCTCGCAAGGCGCGATCCGCCAAACGCAGCAACAGCCAACGACAAACCCAATACTGACCAGCCGGCCGCCGCTCAGCCCGCAGCGACCGTCGCAGCCGGCATCCACGTTCGCTACGTGTTCGACGACAGCCACGCTGCCAAAGCTGGCATCAAGCCGGGCGATGTGCTGATCGCTTTGGCGGGGCAACCGGTCACCGATCTGGCGTCGGCGCGGCAGATTCTGCAGCCGATCGAAATTGGCCAGCAAGTGGCGGCCACCATTCGTCGTGGTGACGAGACGATCGAGTTGCAGCTCGAGCCGGCGGCCGTTAGCGACCATGTTCCGGCCGAGCTTCCCCCGGCGCGCGAGCCGCGTGAGGCGTTTGGCGGCGAGCGCCCCACCACCGGCAAGTTCACACTCGAGTTGCCCGACGTCGCCAACAAGGCCACGGTGTTCGTGCCGGACAGCTACGATCCCGCAGTCGCCTACGGTTTGCTGGTGTGGCTCCCCTCGTCGGGCGAAGATGCCGCGGCCGACGCCGAATTCGAGCGCTGGACGGCCCGGGCCGAGGCGCTCGATCTGATTTTGCTTTCGCCGCGACCGGCGCAGCCGGCCGGCTGGGCGCAGGGGGATTTGGATTTCGTCGGGCACGCCATCGAGCGGCTGGTGGCCGAATATCACGTGGACCGCGCGCGGATCGCCGTCGGCGGCCAGGGAACCGGCGGCAGCGTGGCCTTTGTCGCGGCGGCCGCTCAGCAGTCGCTCGTGCGGGGCGTCATCGCCATCGAAGCGCCCCCTGCGGGCCGTGTCCCCGACAACGAGCCGCCGTATCCGCTGGCCATTTACTCGGCCAGCAGCAAGGGGGCGGCCAACGCTGCCGCGATCGAGGCGGGAGTCAAACGCTGGCAAGAAGCGCGG
Source organism: Pirellulales bacterium (assembly GCA_050184475.1). Lineage (GTDB taxonomy): Bacteria > Planctomycetota > Planctomycetia > Pirellulales > JAEUIK01 > JAIESQ01. The sequence goes on from JBFXAH010000009.1 coordinate 173,701, forward strand.
TACCCCGTCACGCGGCGTGAACTTTCCGAGGCCGGCAAGCTCAGCGACCCCGAGCGCGGCGAACTGGAACGCTGGCTCGATAGCCTCGATCGCTTCTAGGGCCGGCGCAGCAAACGACTCGGTTGCCCTACGTGCTGCGCGGTTTCGCGCGATTCTGGCGGCTGAAGATGCGCTGGCACTCGACGAGCGCGTCGGCCAGTTTCTCGACTTCGCCCGGTGTGTTGTAAAAGTAGAAGCTGGCCCGGCACGAGGCGTTCACGCCGAGCTTCTTGTGCAGTGGCATCGCGCAATGATGGCCGGCCCGCACCGCCACCCCAGCGCGATCGAGCAATTGCGCGATGTCGTGGGCGTGAATCCTCTCATGCACGAAGCTGACGATGCCGGCCTTGTGCTCGGGCGCCGGCCCCAGGTAGCGGACGCCGCCAACGTTACTCAGCAGTTTGTGCGCGGTCGTCGCGAGTTGCCGTTCGTACTCGCCGAGGCGCGCGAGGCCTACCTCGGTCAAATAGTCGATCGCGGCACCCAGGCCGATCGCCGGCACAATCGGCGGCGTGCCCGCCTCGAACTTGGCGGGCAGCTCGGCCGGCTCGAAGCCGTTGGTGGTCACGCGGCTAATCATGCTGCCGCCACCCAAGAAAGGGGGCATCTCCTCGAGCAACTCGCGCCGCCCGTACAGCACGCCGATTCCCGAAGGGCCGAGCATCTTGTGCCCGCTGAAGGCCAGAAAGTCGCACCCCATTTCGACGACGTTGGTCGGAGCATGCGGCACGCTTTGCGCCGCATCGATCAGCACGAGCGCCCCGGCCGCGTGCGCTCGTCTGGTGATTTCGATCACCGGGTTGACGGTGCCCAACACGTTCGACACGGCGGTCACTGCCACTAATCGCGTGCGCGGCCCGAGCAATTGGTCGAGGGCGTCGAGATCGAGCAAGCCGTCGGCCGTCAGCGAAGCCCAGCGCAGCGTGCAACCGGTGCGCGCGGCCAGTTGCTGCCAGGGAACAATGTTGGCGTGATGCTCCATCGCGGTCAACAAGATCTCGTCGCCGGCCCGCACGTTGGCGTCGCCCCAACTGCGGGCGACGAGATTGATGCTCTCGGTGGTGCCGCGGGTGAAGATGATCTCTTCGCGCGCCGCCGCGCCGATGAACGTTTGCACCTTGTCGCGCGCCTGTTCGAACAAGTCGGTGCTGTGATCGCTCAGCCAGTGAATGCCGCGATGGACGTTGGCGTACGACTGCTCGTAGACGTCCACGATGCTCTGAATCACCTGCCGCGGGCGCTGCGTCGAGGCGGCGTTGTCGAGATAGACCAGCGGCGCGCCCCCCGGCGAGCTGGTCGCCAGGATCGGAAAATCCGCCCGCCAGCGCATCGCGTCGAAAGCCGCGGCAGGCGGCGTCGCGATCTTGCTCATCGAGCTGGCGTGTTCGGCTGACATGGCGCGGCTTCATCCTGCGCTGCAACGGCGGACGCTGACGAAACCAGCGCTCCCTGCAACACCCGCCAACATAACAGACAGCACTTCTGCCGATTGGGCGTGAGCTTGGCCCCGAAGAGGTCGAGCATCTGCTGGGCCGACATGGTGCGGGCTTCGTCGAGGGTGCGGCCGTCGAGGTGCTCGGTGAGCATCGACGCCGCCGCCTGACTGATACAGCAGCCGTCGCCGTTGAACCAGGCCTCGCGGATGCGGCCCTGGGGGTCGACGTCTAGCTCCAAGCGCACGACATCGCCGCACAGCGGATTGTCGGCCTGGTGGACGTGGGTCGCCCGGCCGCAACTGCCGCGGTGGAATGGGCTTTCGTAATGGTCGAGGATTCGTTCCTGGTAGAGTTCGTCGTCGGCCATGGGTCGATTTGGCAGCAGCACTAGGAGTTCTCGCCGCGGATTTGTCTGCGGCATTTTTGCCAGCAAACACCGGCAAAAATATAGTTTACGCCGGGTGCGGAACACGAACAAGGCTACCTGATAGTGCGGGAACTTGGCAGCCCCGAGGGGCGTCGAAACGAGCTCACGAATCTTTCGGCGAAACCCGTGATGCGAATATTCGTGCTTCGCGGTGGCGTCGCGTCAATTCACCGGGTCGGCGGCCACGACCTGCGGCGCGCCCGCGCGGGCGAACTGTTCGAGCACCTTGGCCGGGCAGGCGAAGTAGTTGGTCGAGTCAATCGTGCCGGAGCATTCGCTGAGTTTGTTGTCCTCGGCAGAGTACAAGAAAAACCGATAGCCAAACGGCCGCAGCAACTTATGGACCTCGGGCGTGGCGTGGCTGGCTTCGATCATGAAAACTGGCCGCGCGTGCTCGATCGTCTTCAGCATGCCGCGCAAGACGTCGATTTCGAACCCTTCGACGTCGATTTTCACAGCCGTCGGCACGAGCTCCAAGTCGTCGAAGCACAAGATCTCGACCGGCACCGTCTCGACAGTGATGCGCGTGCCAAGTTCACGCTCGATGGTCGGCAAGTTGTTCTCCAGAGTTTGGCGGTCGGCGGTCGCCCAGGGAGTCATCGGCGTGCGGCCGGCCAAGGGCACGAACAGCTCGATCGTTTGCCGAGCGCTGCCAAGTCCGTGCATGCGATACTCGTAGTCGGCGCCCAGCAAGCGTTTGGTGAAACGCAATTCGGGCTCGAGCAACTTGTTGGGCTCGAACGACACGATCCGCAGGTCTTGGTTGAACAGCCGCAGCGAACGCGCCGACTGGCCCGCGTTCGCTCCCACGTCGATAAACAGCCCAGGCGTGCCGCACAGATTGCGAAAGAACGCAAAGTCTGCTTCGTGCGGATTGCCGAGCCGAAACGACACGTAGCCATACGTTCGCTTGGCGCGCGCGTACAGTGCCGGCCAACGCCGCAAGGTGTGTTGTCCGAAAGAGCGTAGTGAAGCGAACATCGTGCAGCACCCGCGACTGCCGCACCGCGGCCGCGCAACCGACGGTCGCGCGGGGGGCGCTTTCAGGATAGTTTGACCGCCGTGCCGTAGGCCAGCACTTCGGTCACGTTCATCGAAAACTCGGTGGCGTCGTACCGCATGCCGACGATGGCGTCGGCCCCCATCCGCGATGCGTTTTCGACCATCAGGTCGAAAGCCTGTCGGCGCGCTTGCTCGCAGACATCGGTGTACGATTGAATCTGTCCGCCGATGATCTGCTTGAGGCCGCCGAGGAATTTCTGGGGGATGCTCGGCGCGCGGACCACGATGCCGCGGACGACGCCCAAATACTCGCTGATCTCCCGTCGACTGACTTCGTTGCCCGTGGTGACGATCATCGTGGCCCTCCCGCACGCCTAGGACAGTTTGTCGAAATGTCCGTAATGACCAGAGAAGTAGAGCAGCGGCTCCCCTTCGCTGAACTCGCCGGCCACGATTTCGCCGACGAAGATGTCGTGGTCGCCCCCTGGCAAGATGGCACTGACACGGCAATCGCACCAGGCCAGGCAGTCGGCCAGGATCGGCGCGCCGGTTTCCGCGGTTTTCAGCGACAGCCCGTCGAAGTCTTTTGGGCCTGGCTTGGCGAACCGCGCCGAGATGGCTTGCTGGTCGGCCCGCAAGATGTTCACGGCGTAGATCCGCGACGCCTTGAGCTTCTCGTAACTATGGGCGCGATGATCGATGGCCACCATCACCAGCGGCGGATTGAGCGACAGCGAGGCGAAGGCGTTTGCCGTCAGGCCGCAGAGCTCGTCGGCCGCCTTCGTGGTAATAATCGTGATACCCGTGGCAAAGCGCCCCATGATGTGGCGCTGCGTGGCAGAGTCAAACGGCATGGCGGTGTCGTGGGTAATGGTTAGGGGGGCAGTGGCGAGGAGCACATATCAAGCCTAGTCTGGACCAGCACTGCTGTGGCGGCTTGTCGATGCAAGCAGGATAGCAGACCACACACTGTTGAGCGCGGCGAATGAGGCCCCAGGGGGACAGTCCCGTGTTTTCGGACAGCGTGGTTGGTTGTTGCGATGTCACCGCACCGAAAAACGGGACAGTCCCCGCGCGATGTCGCGACCACGGACGACTGACCACAAGCCGCTACAAATACTGCTGATAGGCGGCGACGGCCAATTCGTCGCAGCGCTCGTTTTCGGGATGGCCGCTGTGGCCGAGGATGGCGGTGTACTTCAGCCTGTGCTGGGCGACCAGGCGGTCGAGCTCGCGCCACAGGTCTTCGTTTTTCACGGGAGCCCAACGTTGTCCGTCGCGGCGGCGCCAGCCGTTGGCCTTCCACTTGGCCATCCACTCGGTGAGCCCCTTGCCGACGTACGAGCTATCGGTCACTAGCTCGACCGCGGCGGGCCGGGTGAGCGCTTCGAGCCCGCGGACCACGGCCGTGAGCTCCATGCGGTTGTTGGTCGACTCGGGCTCGCCTCCGGACTGCACGATTTCTTTTCCGCTGGCAGGATGCCGCAGAATGAACGCCCAACCGCCGGGGCCGGGGTTGCCGCTGCACGCTCCGTCGGTGAACAGGATTACTTCGGAGCGCGGCGCGCCGTCGCTGCTGTTGGCGCTGTTGGAGTTTGATCGTTTGGCCGCCATGCTCGCCGCGCAGTCTGCCAAAAACCGCTTGCCAATTCACTAGTCCGCACCAGCATAACGGCCACATTCGCGGCGGCAATGGGAAGCCAGGTTTGGAGCCGGACAACATGTAGCCGGCCCCAACGACAGCGAGGCCGCGAGGCCGGATCGTCCCGGGGCACTGACGTCACCGACCCAGGCCACAGAATCTGACCCCGGCTACAGACCTCAATCCGACGTGCCGACGACGTTTTGATCGAAGTCGATGATCGAACCGGTCATCATGCCCGATCGCTCCGAAAGTAAGAACGAAACGGCGCGGGCGACTTCCGCCGGCTTGAGCAGCCGACCGAAGGGGGTCAAGTACGGCTGCCCGCCATGGCTCGACATGGTGATGATGTTGACGATCGAACCGGCGATCTGCTGTTCGATCATCAGCCGCAGCGCCTCTTGCATGAGAAAGAACGGTGCCCGGACGTTGAGCGCGAAAATGCGATCGAACAACTCAGGCGAGGTATCGAGGATCGAGCCGCGCTCGCTCGTGGCGGCGCTATTGACGAGGTAATCAACGCGACCGAAGGCGCGCCCGGCCGAGGCGATCACCCGACGGCAGTCGTCGACGTTGCCCAGATCAGCCTGCACGAACTCGGTGCGGCAGCCGAGCCCCGCGAATTCGTCCGCGAGCTTGCGGCCCTCCACTTCGCGGCGACCACAGATAACCAGTCCGCCAACGAGTTTCTCGGCGATCAACTCGCGGGCGATCGCTTCGCCGAGCCCTTGGGTGCTCCCCGTGACGATGGCGACTTTGGATTCTGAAGATGTCATATTGAAAACTGTATTTCGTGGGTTCGTATCAGGTGAAGCAATTACTTCACAAACTCTTCGGTTATCGACGCGAGGCCCACAAAGAATATGCTTACAAACGCGGTGACACAAATGATGAAGACCAGTGCGCAGCCGTAAAAAACCAGGCGACCACGTGACTCAGGATTTGGAGTCGGCCTGGTAACTGCCGGAAACCCGAGGCGCTCCCGAAGCTGTTGCATTCGTTTGGAGTCGTCGGGACTATCGAGCCTGGGTAAACTCTGCGCAATCACATTTAGGTTGTCGCCACAGGATCGCTCAAACTCGCGGCAAGCCCATTCAATATCGGGGTCACTTTCGTCGCAGACGTACCAGAAGCGGCCCGCCATGCAGGGAAACCCAAGCTCCCAATAGATCCTGGCAATTCTTCGGCAATCCTCGGGTTCCGCCAATCCGAGTAGTGACATTTTCTCAAGCTGTTGTTTCGCACCCTCCGAATCTCCCGCTCGCAGACATTCCTCGGCGGACGAAATCTCTGTCGCGAGACGCCCCCGTAGTAAGTCGTATAGATTGGGTCTTGCGCCGAACATGGGAGTATTGTGGTCGTTCTTGTGGAATCGAGGTCTGACCTCGGCTCACGCCTCCCAATCGTATTCCATGTAGCGCGCCGTATCGCGCGCCGCTTCGGGCCCCAACAAGCGACGGACGACGTGCAGGGCCATGTCGATACCGGCCGAAATGCCGGCCGACGTGATCACGCGACCGTTATCGACGTAGCGTCGCTCGGGGCGCAAGGTCGCGCGGGGCGCCACCTCGCGCAGCAGCTCGACCGCGCCGGCGTGCGTGGTCGCTTCCAGCCCGTCGAGCAGGCCGGCCTTGGCGAGAATCAGCGCGCCGGTGCAGACCGAAAGCACGAGCTGCGACTGGCCGGCCCGCTCGCGCACCCAATCGACCAGGCGGGCGTTGTACATTTCGCGGCGCGTGCCCCAACCGCCCGGCACCAGGAGAATGTCCGAGGGCGGGCAGTCCCCCAAGGCATAGCGGGGGTTCACGCTCAAGCCGTTGCGAGTCGAAATCGGGCGCACCGCTTCGGCGACCGTGAACACCTCGAACGGCGGGGGAGGCGTGCCGTAGCGTCCGCAGACTCCGAAGACCTCGAACGGCCCGCAAAAGTCGAGCACTTCGACGTCGTCGAAGATCAGGATGGCCACGCGGCGAGTCTTGGTATCAGTCATCGAGCATTCAACTTTCCAGATCGTGTCGTTACCAAGCCCAGGGAAGGACGCCAAGTGCAAGAACAACTGGCAATTCGCGGGCGCTCATCCCTCGGCTTTGTTTGCTGCAACGTGACTTGATGGCGATTCGAGGCGCAAGCTCGCGTATTCACGTTCCGGGCGAGGCCAGGCGTTCTTCGCTCCCCCAATCGCTGGCCGGCGCGGGGAAGGAATCGCCGAGCGGCGCGTCGAGCGCGGCGTCGCGCGCCAGCACCCAGGGGAGCCGCACCGTGAAGGTGCTCCCCTTGCCCAATTCGCTCGACAGCGAAATCTCGCCCCCCAGCAGCTTGCACAGCTCGTTGACGATCGACAGCCCGAGCCCCGTGCCCGAGTATTCGCGGGCCAGGGCATCGCCGCTAGGGAGAACCGATTCGCCTTGGCGAAACTTCTCGAAGATGTTGGTCTGGTCCGCCTCGGCAATGCCGACCCCGGTGTCGGTGACCACCAGCTCCAGTTGTCCGGCGTCGTTGCGCCGCGCCGAAACGACGATGCGCCCTCCTTCGGGCGTGAACTTGATGGCGTTCGACAGCAGGTTGTTGAGAATCTGGTGCAGCTTGCCTTGGTCTTGATACAGCTCGGCCACGCGCGGCTCGATGTCCATGACCAGGTCGATGTTCTTGCGTTCGGTGAGCGGCCGGGCCAGATCGCACTGTGCCGCCACGACCTGCTCGATGCGGAACGCCGACAGCCGGACCTCCATCTTGCCGCTTTCGATCTTGGCCAGATCGAGGATGTCGTTGATCATGTCCAGCAGCATCTTACCCGACTTCTGAATGTTCAGCACGTAGCGGCGCTGCTTGTCATCGAGCGAGCGGATCGAGCCGAGCACGTCGCTAAAGCCGATGATGCTGTTGAGCGGAGTGCGCAGCTCGTGGCTCATCGTGGCCAGGAAGTCGCTCTTCATGCGGTTCATGGCGAACAGTCGCAAGTTGAGCTGGGCCAGTTCGTCGACCTTGTGGTCGAGATTGTAATTGGCGTTGCGCAACGCTTCTTGCGCGGCGGTCTGATGCGCGAGCATGCGATTGAAAGCGACCCCCAGCTCCTCGAATTCGTCGCCGGTGTGGATGTCGGCACGTTCGTTCACTTCACCGCGGCTGATCGAATCGCTGACGTCGCGCAAGTGCTTGAGAGGCTTGACGATCACATACCGCACGATGACGTACGCGGCCAGCATCGCCAGAAAGACCGTGATGATGGCGGTCGACAGCAACAGGGCCCGGTTCCAGGCCAGGTCGGCCTGCGTGGGGCCGTCGGGGATCGAGACTTGCACGACGGCCAAAAGATCGTTCTCGGCCAGTTGCGGATTGAGATCGACCCCGCGATGGCAATTGACGCAGAGCGAAGTCGTGGCGCGAATCGCTTGATAGTATTGATACTGCTGCCTGCCCGTCGAGCGGCGCTCGGCGTACTCGACCGATTCTTCGCCGCCGGCGATGCCGGTCTGCACTTCGGCCGCCGATTCGCCCGGGGCCGTCGGATCGCCAGTGGGGGCCGGCGGCGCTGGTGGCGGCGCGCTGGTCAACCGCTCGAGCAGTTGCCGCTCGAAGTCGTCGGCCGGCGCTTCTTCGGGCACTTTGTGATCCGGTCGGATGATGCGGTACTTGTAGTCCTTGTCCCAGATGTTCGAGTTGGTGTGCTCCATCAAGTCGCGAAAGTCCTCGGAGGGCTCGAGCTTCTCGAGGTGCAACAGCCCGATCGCCGTGGCGACCAGGAGCCGCCCTTCGGTGCGATTCTGCTTGTAGAGCAGCTTTTCGGTGTTCGTGCCGTACCACCAGAAGCTGCCGGTGATCAGCAGCAGCAGGCAGGCGCCGAACAGAAACCGGCACTTCCGCTCGAGGCTGGTTTCGCCGAGGACGCGTTTGAGCGAACGATACGACATGCGCGACCGCGGGGGCCGAATGAGCGTGAGTGCCGGGAACGAGAACCACCGAAACTGGCCGTTGGAGCGACGGCTTTAGGCCACTTGTCATTGTACGGCCCGTGCAACCGCCGGACCAAGAGCAACCTCGGGGGCGTGGCGGCCGGCGGGCAGTCGATTGACGGTCCTCTGCGTCCGTGCCACGGCCGACAGCGGCAAGTCACGCCGAGCAACTTGATCGTGGACAGCGGTTGCACGCCGCTGGTCCGCCTACGACAATGTCGCGGGCGTTCCTCGGGCGTGCGAACCACTGTCGGGCATCTCTGTCGCACATGCTGGCCAAGCTGCGCACCTTTTCGCTGTTGGGTATCGACGCGCTGCCGGTCGAGGTCGAAGTCGATGTGTCGCCCGGCGCCTTGCCCAAGACATTTCTCGTCGGGCTCCCCGAGGCCGCCGTCAAAGAGAGCATTCCGCGGCTCGAGCGGGCGCTGGTCAATTCGGGCTTTCAGCGCCCCGAGAACCGCGTGGTGATCAATCTCGCCCCGGCCGAATTGCCCAAGCAAGCGGCTTCGTTCGATCTGCCGATCGCGCTGGGGATGATGGTCGGCAGCGGACAGTTCGCTTCCGAGCGATTGACCGAGTACGCCGTGGTGGGCGAGTTAGCGCTCGACGGCGCGACGCGACCCACCAAAGGCGCGCTGTCGATGGCGATCGCCGCCGCGGCCGATCGCGGGCTGCGCGGTTTGCTCGTGCCGGCGGCCAGCGCCAACGAAGCGGCAGTCGTCGAAGAGGTCGAAGTGATTCCCGTCTCGAGCCTGGCGCAAGCCGTGGCTTTTCTGACCGGCGCACTCGACATCGAACCGACTCCCCCGCGCGTCGCCGAACTCTTCGATCAACACGGCAACTACGAAGTCGACTTCGCCGACGTCCGCGGGCAAGAAATGGCCAAGCGCGCGGTGACGATCGCGGCCGCCGGAGGCCACAACCTGCTGATGCTCGGGCCGCCTGGTTCCGGCAAGACGATGCTCGCCAAGCGGATGCCGACCATTCTTCCGCCGCTGACGCCGAGCGAATCGGTCGAGACCTCGCGTATCTATAGCGCGCTCGGCTTGCTCCCCGCGGGCGAACCGCTGCTGGCGACGCGCCCCTATCGCAGCCCGCATCACACGATCAGCGACGCCGGGCTGTGCGGGGGCGGTTCGACGCCGGCCCCCGGTGAGATCAGCCTATCGCACAACGGGGTGCTTTTTCTCGACGAGCTCCCCGAGTTCAATCGTCACACGCTCGAGGTGCTGCGACAGCCGCTCGAAGATGGCCAGATCACGATCAGCCGGGCCTTGTCGAGCACGACGTTTCCGGCGAATTTCATGCTCGTGGCCGCGTTGAACCCGTGCCCTTGCGGGTATCGCAACGATCCGCGGCGCGATTGTCATTGCACGTTGCCGCAAATCGAGCGCTACATGGCCAAGATCAGCGGCCCGCTGCTGGACCGCATCGATCTGCACCTCGAAGTGCCTGCGGTCCCTTATCGAGAGCTCAAGAGCGGGCAGGCGGGCACCTCGAGCGACGACATGCGCCGCGCGGTAATCGCGGCCCGCGACCTACAGGGCAAACGCTTTGCCCGCGCCGCCACGCGCTACAACGCGAGGATGACGACGCGGCAGATTCGCCAATTCTGCGAGCTCGACGCGGCGGGCGAGGAACTGTTGCGGGCAGCGATGAGCGAACTGGGGCTGTCGGCTCGCGCACACGACAAAGTGCTGCGCGTGGCGCGGACGATAGCCGATCTCGACTCCAGCCCGACCATTCAGGCGCCGCACGTCAGCGAGGCGATCAACTACCGGCTCTTGGACCGGCAGTTTTGGAAGTGAGGGCGGACGCAACCTACATCCCAACGTCCATTTGGACGCGCGTCAGGTACATGAAAATGATAGAATGAATAACACAGGCTTGGGGTCTACCGCTCTGGAACTTCAAAATGTCCACGATGCTCGCCAACGCACCTATCACAACTATCATGCCCGTACTCACGGCTGCCGACTTGGCGCTGTTCCCGACTGATTTGCCATCGGGGCCGGTTGATTATGAGCTTAATAATGGCAGATTGATCATTATGATGGTGCCCGGCTTCGCCCACGCGAAAATCCAGAACCGGCTCGGAACCGAGTTGCACATGCAGGGTGAACGGCTCGGACTTGGAGTGGCGCTCACCGAAGTAGGCGTGATTCTTTGGCGGAATCCCGACCGCGTCGTGGGACCAGATGTCGCATTTGTCTCGCGAGCTTTGTTGCCGCCGGCGCTCTCGCCGGAGGGTTACCTCGAGACAATTCCCGAATTGATCGTGGAGGTGCGTAGTAAGAATGAGAGCTTGGCCGAGTTAGGAGGAAAGGTCGCCGATTACCTCAAAGCCGGTGTGCGGCTGGCGATCGTCGTCGATCCCGAGACTAAAACTGCGGCTCTGCACCGGCCCGAGCAACCGATTGTCGTGCTTGCCGAAGCCGATACGCTGACCTGCGACGACATCATCCCAGGCTTTCGCCTGCCGCTAGTAAACTTGTTCGCGGACTTACCGCCGGCGACCGCCGCGAACTAGATCGGCCAGCGATCAGCCTGCCTCACTCGGTGCCCGGCACGCCTCGCCGAACAGCTCCAAGGCCGTGTCGATTTCGGCGGCCGACACACACAGCGCCGGACAGAATCGCACTGCCGCCGGTCCGCACGGCACCAACAGCAGCCCGCGCTCGAATGCCGCGCGGATGATCCGGCCGCGTCGGGCCGGATCGAGTTTCGCTCCGCCGTCTTCGCTCGACCGTTCTCCGTAGACGTCGACCGCCTGCATGAGCCCCAGCCCGCGAACCTGTCCCAGGTGCAGCGAGCGATCTGCCACCAGCCGTTCGAGTCCGCTGCGCAGTTGGCGGCCCCGCTCGACCGCGTTGGCCGTGTATTCTCGTTCGACAAGGTCCAACGTCGCCAGCGCCGCGCGGCAGCAGACTGGGTTGCCGCCGAAGGTCGAGGCATGGCTCCCCGCTCCCCAGCTCATTACGTCGGCCCGCGCCACCAAGGCCCCCAGCGGCATGCCGCTGGCGATCCCTTTGGCCAGGCAAAGCAGGTCGGGGACGATGCCGTAGTGCTGGCAAGCGAACATCCGCCCGGTGCGGCCGATGCCGGTCTGCACTTCGTCAAACACCAGCAGAATGCCGTGCTGATCGCACACTTCGCGCAGCATGGCGAGGAACCGCGGCTCGGCCAGCCGGTAGCCCCCTTCGCCTTGAATCACTTCGACGACGATCGCCGCCAGACTGTCGGCGGGGCACGCGCGGGAGAACAGTTCGTCGAGTTCGGCACGCGAGCAATTGAACGGCAAGCGATGAATGCCGGGAACGAGCGGATCGAATCCCTGCTGATGCACGGCTTTCGAGCCACCCAGCGACATGGCGCCGAACGTGCGCCCATGAAACGCGCCGTAAAAGGCCAGCGCCCGGCCGCGCCCCGTGTGATAGCGCGCGAGTTTGAGCGCCGCTTCGATCGTCTCCGTCCCGCTATTGGTGAAGAAGACACGCTTGGGGGACTCGCCGGGCGCCAGCTTGGCAAGCCGCTCGGCCAGCTCGATTTCGGGCGCGTAATAGAAGTCGGTCCCCGACATGTGGATCAACCGCGCCGCCTGGTCCTGAATCGCGGCAACCACGTCGGGATGACAATGGCCCGTCGAAGTCACGGCCAACCCGGCGGTGAAATCCAGAAACACGTTGCCATCGACGTCCTCGATCGCGCAGCCCTCTCCGCGAGCGGCCACCAACGGATAGTCGCGCGTGTACGACGGGCTCAGCACCTGGTCGTCGCGGGCGATCCAGGCCGCGGCGCGCGGGCCGGGGAGCCGCGTCACGAGGTGCGGAGCTTGCTGTAACGAGTTGGCGGACGTGCGGTAAATCATCATTCGGCCTTCATTCCCTGCGCCATGCGAATCGTGCGGTCGTGGTTCACGGTGAAAGCCGTGCGGTGCGTCACGGCGTCGACCAAGGCGGCCGCCGAGGGTTGCCCATTGCCGCTCCGTTTGACGCCGCCAAAGGGCAAGTGCACTTCGGCGCCGATGCACGGCAGATTGACGTAGCCCATGCCGTAATCGCACTCGTCGCGATATAGGCGCCACCGCCGGTAGTCTTCGGTAATAACAGCCATCGACAGCCCGTAGGGCGTGTCGTTGTAAATCGCAATCGCCTCGTCGTCGTTGTCGAAGGGCACGATCGCCAGGTGCGGCCCGAACACTTCCTCGCGAATCGTGCGCACGCCGGGGCGATGTTCTTGCAAGTAGACGCACGGGCTGAGGAAATAGCCGTCGGCCAACGGCCCGTCGAGCCGACGGCCGGCGAGCAGGATTTGCGCCCCTTCGCGCCGCGCCAGCTCGTTGTATTTCTCGACCTTTTCGACCCCCGCCGCGTTGATCAGCGGGCCGGCGAACGAGTTGGTGTCGAACGGATCGCCGAAGCGCACCTGTTCGGCACGCGGCACAAAACGCTCGACGAATTCGCCCAAGCGGCTGCGGTGCACCAGCACGCGCCCCGCCGAAACGCAGCGCTGGCCGGCCGTTTTGAACGCGCTCAACAGGGCGGCGCTAGTTGCCAATTCGAGATCGGCGTCGTCGCAGACGATCACCGCGCTCTTCGAGCCCATTTCGCAGGCGCAAGTCTTGTGATCGCTCTCGGCGGCCCATTGGCGGATCTTGGCCCCCACTTCGTAGCTGCCGGTGAAAGCCACCACGTCGACGTCGGCATGCCGGGCCAGCGGTTCGCCCACCCCTGGGCCGTCGCCGTGCACAAGGTTAATCGTGCCGGCCGGAAAGCCCGCTTCGGCAAACAGCGCGACGAGCCGCTGGCCGATCTCGGGTGTTTCTTCCGACGGCTTGAAGACGGTGGTGTTGCCTTCGAGCAGGCTGGGCGCGAGCATCCACAGCGGCACCGCGAACGGAAAGTTCCAGGGGGTGATCACCGCCACGACGCCGCGCGGCTTGCGACGCTCGTACAAATCCTTGGCTTCGATCTCCGAGGCGATCACCTGCCCATACGGCTGCCGGGCCGTGCCGAAGACGTACTGCACCATGTGCAGCCCCTCGATCACTTCGGCGCGGGCTTCGTCGAGCAGCTTGCCGCTCTCGCGGGCCAGCACGGCTGCCAACTCGTCGACGTCGCGCTTGATGAGCTGCGCGAGATTGTCGAACAAGTCGCCGCGCTTGATGCGGCTCGTGCGCCGCCAGTCGGGAAAGGCCGCGCGCGCCGCTGCCACGGCGGCGTCCACATCGGCTGTTGTACCAGCCGGATACACGCCCAACAGTTCGCTGGTGCGAGCCGGGTTGCGGTTCTCGATCACCGCGCCGGTGGCATCGTGCCAACGGCCCCCGATGAAATGGCGGCCAGGAGTGAAGAGGGTGTCATGAGCGGCGGTAGCCATCGGACAAACTCGCGTTTGAGGGGAATAGTCGTCGACGTAGTTGGCACGCGGAGCGAGCTCGTCGAAGTCCGCGCGCAACAGGCGCCACGTCGTAAGCGACAAACGTGTGCGCACCAAAAGAACCATACGCCACGCTAGAGCCACGGCAAGGCCGATTCTGACAGCCCGCATCCCGCGTACAGCTCGCGACTTACGAGCCGCGAATTCGCGAAAAATGGCCGTCGGCTCCCGGCCGCGTGACTTAGCTGGCGAAGGGGCTGCGCCCCGGATCGCCCGACGCATCGACGCCATCGCCGCCTTGATGCTCCGTCGCGCCCCGGAAGAGCACTTTCACCGACGGACGCAGCAGCACGATCAGCGTGAAGATGCCGAGGATGGTTCCCAGCGGCTGAAAGAGCATGCTGACGCAGGCCACGATCAGGCAGAACATCCAGTTGCGGTGCGCGGCCAGCCAACGACCCGACAAATATAGAACGACCGCCAGGCCCCACGCAAAGACCATGAAACCGACACCCATGAGTGCGAAGAATCCACCCATGAACGCCGGCGGCGGAGGCTGGTTGGGGCCGGCCATGGCCTGAGGATTGGTCAGGAACATCACCCCCATGCCAACGTATAGGAAGCCACAGCAGCCGAATACCGTGATCAGCGCCGATAGCACGTAGTGCCCGATCGACAGCCAGCGCAAGTGCTCGAGGTCGGTCTCGCTCGGCGCGAGCGTCGGCGGGCTCGCCGCAATGGGAAAATCAGGCGTCTCCGCTGGAGGTTCGTAAGGTGACTGGCTCGACATACCCGCCAGAATACTCGGGCGACAATCGCGAACACAAGCAAAGCGAGCCCGCCAGCATCAGCGATTCTATTCGGCCGGCTGAGCCGCTTTGACCAGCGGCATCGCCTGCTTCACCAGTTCGACAAACTCGGCTCGGTAGCCATGCTCGTCGTGCTGTCGGCTGCTATCGGCCATCTCGAGCACGGCCGCCATGGTGCCTGCACCGGCGTGCGGCGACTGCCGCAGCAACATGCCGAACAGCGCCACGCTGGCGGCAAAGCGGGTCTCTTCGCTCGCTTCGCCGATCGGTTTGTCGGCGTCGGCCACGCCGAACTCCAACAACTTGCTCGTCGCGCCGTCGGGCTCCTTGTAGCGCAACTTGAGGGTGAGCAACTCCGGCGTGGTGCGAGCCGCCTCGGTCAGTTCGGCGGGGCGCTGATACTTCAACGGATCGACCGGCGCGGTTTCGGCCGGCGGGGCTTCTTCTGCCGGGGCGTCGGCAACAGCCGCGTCGTCAGCCGGCTGATCGGCCGCGGCATCGGCTGGCTGATCGACTGCTTCGTCGGCCGACTGGTCTGCTGGCCTTTCGGCGGCAGCTTGTTCGGCCGGCGGAGCGACCGGCACGATCTCGTAAAACGCCGTCACGGCATGCCCGGCGCCGATCTCGCCAGCGTCTTTCGTGTCGTCGTTGAAATCTTCGGCCGCCAGCAGCCGGTTCTCGTAGCCCAACAGTCGATAGGCCGCCACGCGAGCCGGGTTGAACTCGATCTGCAGCTTCACGTCCTTAGCGATCGTGATCAGCGTGCCGCTGAGTTGATCGACCAGCAGTTTGCGGGCCTCGTTTTCGGTATCGATGTAGCCATAGTTGCCGTTCCCCTTGTCGGCCAGCCGCTCGAGCGTACTGTCCTTGAGGTTACCCATGCCGAAGCCGAGCACCGTGAGGAATACGCCGCTCTTGGCTTTGTCTTCGATCAGGCGGGTGAGATCGCCGTCGTTGGTGATGCCGACGTTGAAGTCGCCGTCGGTCGCCAGGATGACGCGATTGACCCCTTCCTTGATCTGGTTGGCCACGGCGATCTGATAGGCCAGCTCGATCCCGCTAGCGCCGTTGGTCGATCCACCGGGCGTAAGGTTGTCGATCGCCGCCAGAATCGTCTCGCGATTGTTGGCCGTCGTCGACGGCAGCACCAGGCCCGACGCCCCCGCATAGACCACGATCGCCACGCGATCGTTCTCGCCGAGCTTCTCGACCAGCAGGTGCATCGCCCGCTTCACCAGCGGCAGCTTGTTCGGATCGTCCATCGAACCGGAGACGTCGAGCAGAAAGACGAGGTTCGATGGCGATCGGGCGTCGAGGTGCACTTCACGCCCTTTGAGCGCAATCCGCACCAGGCGGTGGCCGGTGTTCCACGGGCAGGCGGTCACCTCGGTATGCACGGCGAACGGTTTATCGGCATCCTGTGGTTCCGCGGGCGGAGCATACGGATACGAAAAGTAGTTGACCAGCTCTTCGATCCGCACCGAATCGGCCGGCGGCAGCGCGCCTTGCCGCAAGAATCGCCGCATGTTCGCGTACGACGCTGTGTCGACGTCGATCGAGAACGTGGAGAGCGGCGCGTCGAGCGGCCGCAGAAAGCGATTGTCGTAGATGCGGGCGTAGGCCTCGGTGTTGTGAGCCGGATCTTCGACGATCTGTTGCTCCAGCTCCTTGAGCTTCTTGACCGCCTCGGGGGTCAGGTCCGGGCGCAGGGCGATAGCTTCGTTCAAGGCGAGACGCGACTCGCGAGCGTCGAGTGCGTCGACGACTTCCCCCTCCATCAAGTCGCCAAGCGCATCAACGACCCGCCCCCTGCCATCCCTGGCCGCCACGCTGCCGCGATTGAGCCGAACGCCAAGCTCGTAGGAGTCCTGACCACCGGGCGCGGCGGGTTTTCCTGTCACGGCACCGTGGCGGTTGAGGCTGGAAGTGCCGCTGCCGTTGGCAGAGAGATTCCCGTTGGCATCGCCAGGGGCGACGTAGCCATAGCCTGGGACAGGCTGTGGGCCGCCGCCCTGGTCGCCGCGTCGATCGTGCCATGCCGACGAATCCTGAATCAACGGTGTCGCAGGGCGCCCGTCGAGACCATTGCCGCCGAGTGCACCCAGCTCTGTGGCTTCAACGACGGGCTCGGAGTCGAAAATGCCATGCTCCCAAGTGGTCACGCCTTGCCTCGCCGTTTCAAGTTCACTCGCTGGCAAAGGGCCATTCGACGATGGAGTAGTCGCTTCCTCGGTAATCACAAGGCTTAGATTGTTGCGGTACGACTCGATCTGTCCCTCACCTGCAACTTCTTCGGAGCTTGTCGGCTCGATGGTACTCGTGATGAGGTCAATTAGAGAATTGAAGTCCGCAGTCTCGCCGCCACTCGCGCCCACGTCTTGTGCCAGATTTCGTGAGCGAATCGCCTCGTTGATCGGCAGAGCGATCGCCACGAGGACCATGGCGGCCAAGGCCAGGATGACGTATCGCCGCCGGCGCCGGCCGACGCGATCTTCGATGCCCTGCTGCCCGGCGAACGCGTGCTCGCCCCTCTCCCCTTGTGGGAGAGGGTGGCTGCCGGCCGTAGCCTGACCACTGCCGGCAACCTCGGATTCCGGCAGCCGGGTGAGGGGTTCAGCGGCGTCACTCGCGGCAACTTCACTCTCGTGCCGACCCTCACCCCGGCCCAGTCCCATTGAAGGAGAGGGAGCCGTCGCGTGCTCGGCCAGCGCTTCTCCACCGCCTAGCGCGGCCGCCAATAGCTCGCTGGCGGCGCGCAATTCGGCGATCGCCGCGCGGAGTTCCGCGCGATTGGCCACTTTGTTGCCAGCCAGCGTGTTGCCAGCCAGCGTGTCGCCAGCCAGCGCATCGCCAGCCAGCGCATCGCCAGCCAGCGTATCGTCTGCCAGCAGCGCGTCGATCTCGCGGAGCTCGGCGTCGTCGAGCTCACCCAGCACGTAGGCGGTCAAGCGAGGATCGTGAATATCGATAGTCATCTTTCGCTACTCCCATTCTCTCCGCGCCAGGCTCGATCTGCTGGGTGCCACTGCTGGCTTGTCCAGCAGTGTCTAATTCGAGTGGTTAACGGCGGGCGAACTGGTCGTGACACTTGATTTCGAATCTTGGCCCGACGGCTCTTGCTGATTGGCAGGCCGGAGCCGCTGACGAACCGCACTTAAGGCCGTGTGCAGAATCACGCCGACGTAATTGGGGGTGATCCCCACCACGCCGGCGATTTCGCGATAGCTCAGGCCGTGTTCAAACTTGAGCCGCACGACTTCCTGCTCGCGTTCGCCCAATTCGGAGAGCACGTCGTGCACTCGCGCGGCTTCGTCCTGACGTTCGACCGCGACAGCCGGATCGGGCTCGTGACACGTGCAGGCCGCGGCCGCGTCGGCGGTGAGCGTTTCCATGCGACGTTCCTTGCGTCGGATGTCGATCGCCCGACGGCGGGCGACGGTATAAAGCCACTGGACGAGGTGACCATCGAGCTCGCGGCGGTCGACCAGCGCCAAGCGCAAGAACGTGTCTTGCGCCACGTCGCGGCCGAGTTCGACGTCGCCGGCGATGCGGGCGGCGTAGCGCGCCAGCGACCGCTCGTGCCGCGCGAGAGCCTCGCGCAGCCAGGCGATTTGGGCCGCCTGGTCGGTCGCCTCGCGTGGCTGTTGGCTCGAACGTTCGTCGGCCATCGCGCTCTCAGTTGCTCGCCGTGCCCCGCCCTCCTTTATGACGCACGAGCCGACCGTTTATTAGCGAGAATTCTGCTCGGTTTGCCAAAAAGCGCAGACCGCGAAGCGGCGGTGCCGGTGCGAACGTGTAACAACATCCGTGTCATCGGTGATATCCGCGGTCGTCGCGTTGATCCATCGGTGGCGCCCGGCGCAATAGAAAAGGGGGTGGGCAACCCTTCCTGGGTACCCACCCCCCGCGGTGTTGCTTGATGGCACGTGCCGGCGGGCGTGCCGAATCAATCGGCCCGAGCGACTACCTTGTCGAGGACCGCACTAGCGGACCGCTTCGGCCAGCATCTTGGCGTTGGGAATGCTGCGCCGATTGAGCAGACCGTCTTCGTCGGTTTCGATGACGGTCGCTACCGGGCCGACTTCTCGAACGCGGCCTTCGAGCCCCGCGATACTCACACGGTCGCCCGCGTGCAGCCGCTGCCTTAAGTAGTAGCCGGCCAGAATTCCGCCCATGACGTCGCGTCCGCCGAAGCCGAACGCCAGGCCAAAGCCCAGCGCCACGGCGCCGAAGGCGATCAGAATCAACTCGCGCAACAGGGCGAACTGCACGCCGAGCTGATCGAAGGCGGCCATGAACGTCAACAGCGCCACGACGTAGTAAACACCGGTCGCTAGCGTTTCGGCATAGCTCAGCCCGACGCGATCGGCGCTGGTGGCCACGACCCCGCGCATGAAGGCGGCCAGCAGCAGTCCGACGACCACTACGACCGTGGCGACCAGCAGCTTGGGAATGAAGGCCACCATGTCCTGCAGGGCCGTGCTGACCGCTTCGAGACCGAGGATGTTGAAGGCGGCCATCACGAACACGCACATCAGCAGCCAGAAGACGAGCGTGCCGACGATCGCCGGCACCGTGCGGTTGATGCCCACCTGGCGCATCGACTGCACCAGGCCACCTTGCACGGCCGCGTTCTGCAGGCCGATCGCTTCGCACAGCGTGCTGATGAACTTGGCGACGAACCGCGCTACGACGTAGCCGAGCACCAACACGACCAGCGCCGCCAGAATGACCGGAGTCAGGGCGATGATGTCGTTCATCGCACCGGCGAAAGTGTTGACGAACGTGTCCTTCCAACTCGAGACCTGCTCGAGGTTCAAGCTCTCTTGCAAGCTGTGCATCGGATTGGCGGGGGACTCGGCGGCGTCGGTCGCCGGGAGCGCCGCCGGCACTTCGGCCGCGGCCAGCAGTAGTCGTGACATTGTCGTGGGCTCCTCGAACGGGGTGGTGGGTTTCTTGCGTCAGCGGCCGCGCCGAGTTCTCGCGAACCCAGCAAGCGGCACGTCTGACGCTGTTGAACTCGATGTGGGCGTGTTCGGCTCGATCTCCAAACCTGGCCGGCGTCGATAGCCAGCGACCGCACGGTGCGCGGTCATGAATTTGGTTGCCGCAGCGGTGGTCGGCGGTCACGCGGCGGTTCGCGGCCGGTGATCGAAAACGCCAACAAGTAGCTGAGCGCCTTGGCGAATTCGATAAAGGCCGCAGGCAGCGCGCGAACGACAAAGTCGGCCAGGTGCGCCGTCACTAGGCCATTGTTCACGCGGTCGTGCAGTTGCGACTCGAAGTTCGCCGGCACCGGCGGTACCTCGGCTTCGTTCAGTCGGTCCAGCAGTTCAACACTCATGGCGTCAACTCCGTTTGTTGAAGGCGCCGACTCGCGATGGCGGTCGGGCGGTCGCTGGCAACGGCGATCATGTCCCCTCTCCGGGAAAGCGGGCTTGCAGCTTTTCGCGGGCCCGCATCACGCGCATCTTGCAGGCGCTGGTGGTCATGTCGAACATCTCGCCGAGCTCTTCGAAGGTGTAGGACTCGGAATATTTGAGGATCAACAGGGCGCGGTCCTCTTCGTCGAGCGTGTCGAGCATTTGTTGCAGATCGAGCTGTAGTCCCGGCCGCGGTGTGCTGGTGCTCGGTTGCTCGGCCCAGATGGCGTCTCCGGCGGCGGTCTCGCGACGCTGGCGCCGGCTGCGACCGCGGCGCATGGTCAAGCAAACGCGCAGCGCGATGCCATGGACCCAGGTCGAGAACTTCGAGCGGCCTTCGAATCTGCCCCGCTGAAAGAAGAGCCGCACGAAGACTTCTTGCGCGGCGTCCTGGGCGTCCTGCTCGTTGCCCATCAAGCGGTAACAAATCCGCCAGACCGGCTGGCGAAAGCGCTCGACCAACGTCTGAAAAGCGAGCCCGTCGGAGCCCTCGCGGGCTGCCTCGGCCGCCAACTGTTCGTCGCTAGGCGAGGTGGTTTCCAATAACATTTCCACAGGCTGCCGTTTCCCCGGGACAGCGGAGCGTCGGGCCGGCGATCCGTGGCAGGTACTGAGTCGCCGCCCGGACCGTGGCGGTCACGGGGCGGGTACTGGCGACCCCTTACTGGCGGGCGGGGAGACGTGGCGCGGCGCCAACCACCAGCGGCGCAAATCTAGCGCCACCACGGTTGGCGTATCTCTCGGGCGTACGCAAAGATAGTACGCCCAGTGGGCCGAGAATGGCCAGGCGAATCGATTGTGCGGGCTGCGCGCGGCCTTAGCGATTCTGCCGGCGCAACAAAACGCCTGGCGTAAGTAGAAGCGACCTTCCACTTAGCCAGGCGTGCGTGTTGGTCAAAGCGAATTCAAGTCCCGGGCTATTCGCCGGCCGAGGCAGTCTCTTCGTCGGGCTCGCCACCGGGAAGCTTGCCTTCCTTGAGCAGTTGGCCAAACGTGGGGCTCTTGTCGTCGTTGGGGTCGCTGTGCTCGTCGGCGACCTTTTCGATCGAGGCTTTGATTTTGTCGACGTCTTTGGCGTCGTCCTTGGTCAGGAGCTTCGAGAGCGCCATGCCGTAGTCATTGCGCATCTTCTTGCTCTTGCCCTCATGGCACACGTTGCACTTGACCTTTTCGATGGCAGCCGCCAGCGCCATTTCGGCCGGATCTTTGCTGTCCTTCTTCAGATACAGGGCGTCGAACTCTTTTTTGTACGGAGGCCTGGCTTGTGCCTCGTCGACCGTGGCGGTCGTCATCACCACGGCGGCCATCACAACTGCCAGTGCGTACATCGCCAGTCTCATGCGAACATCTCCTCGGTGACTTTGTCTCGGAAGGAAAACCGGCCGGCAGGTGGGATTCGCGACCGGAGCAGCGCCCGCGGGCCAGGCGCGTCGGGGGCAGGTGGCCGGCGGCCAAGCCGCCAGCGCACTCAATAGTTAAGCTGCGCCGTGGCCCGCTGTCAATCAGCCGCGGCGGCTCGCCGTCGACGGCACTTGGCGCGCGACAGTTTTGTCAGAAACCCTTGCCAGAACTGCCAATACGCGATTGAGTCGCGGCGGCCTAACGCAAGGCGCCGCCGGTCACCGGGGCCAGCGCCGAGCGACCGTTGCCGGGGGCGGGGGCGGGCAATGCCGGCAGCAAGTTCGCCTCGCATCCGGCGTCGCGCCCGTCGGTCGCGCCCCGGATCGCCGCGTTGTCGGCCACCTGCGTGTCCAAGGCGTAATCGGCGGCGGTGTGTAGGTGCAACGGTCGAGTCGGGTCGGGCAATTGGTGCCACAACACGCGGCCCCAACTCTTCTCCTGTCCTTGCCAGAACGCGCGCCAAGCCGAGAGGGTCATCTCTTGCGGCGAGTCGAGCTGACTCTGGCCGCGAATCTTCCAGAAAACGTGAAAGCCGTCGTAGAAATTCCGTTGGCTCTCCCAGCGCACCCGCCGGCGAAACGCGTCGACCGTATCGATGCCTGCTTGTTCGATCAACGCGGCGTCGTCCTCGACCAGCAGAATGCTGTTGGTGCATTGGATCACGGCGTCCAACTGCCGTGGGCTGTCGGTGGAATTGGTGAGCAGACAAAAGCCCGAGCGCACCACGGCGGTCAAGTGCCGCAGATCGAGTTGCAAACGCTGCCCGTTGGCGGGTGTCGCTTGTCCGCCGGTGGCCACCAACAACCGCTCGGTCGTCACCAGCAGTCCGTTGCTCCACACCAGCGAGCAGGGTTGCAAGTCTTCGCAGCGCAGGAAATCGGCCTCGCCGCGGGCGATGCAATTGGCCAGCTCGAGCGACACCGGCTCGAGCGCCGCGACATTGGTCGCAGCTTGCCCTGGCAAGGCGGCGACCTCGAAGAAGCTGACCTCGGCGTGCAGCATGCGCTGCCGGCTCGTGGCGTTGCCGATCGTCAACGAGCAGTTCTCGAGCTCCAGCGACTCGGCTTGCTGCACGCGGAACAGCGACCAGCCATCGGCCGGCAACTCGTGGGTCAGATCGAGTTCGAAAGCCACGTTGACCACCGTCAACCGCCCGCCCGTGACCGTGAGCATGTGACGCGGATACTCGACCGGATCGGTGTCGCGTGGACGGAACGAAACCACGGGGCGAAACTGCTCCCCGGCGCGAATCGTCAGTTTGAGATTCTCGAGTTGAATCGGCCGCTCTTCCAGGCGCCCCTGGTAGCGCAGCTCGATCACATCGCCGCTGCGGGCCGACGCACAGGCCGCTTCGAGCGAAGCAAAGGTCCGCGGACCCTCGGCCGTCGGGTCGACCACCAATAGCCCCGGCTGGGAGGCGATCGACTCGGGCAGGCCCACCGGCGGGGGCGCTGGCGGGTCGGCCGCGGGCAAGGTGGTCGCTGCCTGCAAATCGCCGTGGAAACTCGACCCGCCATCGACGGCGATCGCCGCGCCCGACGGCGCGACGGCGACGACCGCCGAGCTTCCGCTTCCCAATCCAATCTGTTCGAGCATCGCTTCCAGCGGATGCGCGGCGCCCGGCTCGGTGGCCGCAACATCGCTAGCTACGCCAACCGCGGCCTCGGCCGGCGAACCCGAAGCAGTCGTGGTCGCGGCGGACGCCCCGTTGAGCTTGGCAGCCGACGCGGTCGCCGGCCCAGTCTCACTGGTACCGCTATCGGCGGCAGTTGCCGCGGGGGAGGGGGCGGTCGAATCGTTTGGCGACGCCGGAATAGTCGTCCGATCGGGCGGGCGGTTCGCGTCTGTGGTCGTCACGGGGCTGTGCGGTTCCGAGGCACCCGCAGCGGAATTCGCACTCGTGGCAACCTGCGAGTCGACCGGTCGCTTGCCGATCACCGACGCGCTGGAAGGTTCGCGAACGCGATCGGAGCCGTTCTTGCTCATCGCGTCGGGAGCAATCGCCGGCAAGCGCGTGGCCGTATTGTCTGGCGCTCCGAGGTTCGCCACGCGCAACTGCGACACCAGCTCGATCGCCGCCACGCAGAGCACGAGCACCACGGCCGGCACAACCCAGGGCAGATGTTGCTGCACGCGCTGCCAAGCGCCCGGCGCCGGCTGCGCCCAGACGACGGTTGCGGCAGCGCTCGCCGGCTCGAGCCCCAGTTGCGCCGCCAACGCCACGAGTTGCGCCACTACTTCGTGTGGAGTCTGCTGCCGCTCGCGCGGGTCTTTGGCCATCATCCGCTTGACGAGGGCGCCCAGTTCTGGAGCCACGGCCGGATTCAATTCGCATAGATCGGGCGCGGCGTCCCCCTGATGTTGCAGCAGCTTCTGCAGCACGGTGCCCTCGGGAAACGGCGGCCGTCCACAGAGCATGAAGTACAGCGTACAGCCCAGCGAGTAAATGTCGCTGCGCACGTCGGCGCCGCGGGGATCGCGGGCCTGCTCCGGCGAAATGTAGTCGAACGTGCCGAGCGTCACGCCGCTGGCGGTCAGGTCGCCGCTCGAGCGTTCGACCTGGTGGAGCCGCGCCAGCCCCATGTCGACCAGCTTCGCCCGACCTTCGCGCGTAATGAGAATATTCGATGGCTTGATGTCGCGATGCACCACGTCGCGACTGCTGGCGTGTGCCAGCGCTTCGGCCACTTGCAGGATGTACGAAATGGCGTCCGCGACAGGAAGCGGACCGCGTTCGATTACCAGGTCGCGGACGTTGCGCCCCTCGATGTACTCGAAGGCGATGAAATGCCAGCCCCGATCTTCGCCGACGTAGTACACGCGGGCGATGTTCTCGTGATCGAGCCGCGCGGCCGATTGCGCCTCGTTGCGGAAGCGGCGGACCGTTTCGTCGTCGACCGCCTGATCGCGCGAGAGGACCTTGACCGCCACCGGGCGATCGAGCCGGGTGTCGATGGCCCGAAAGACGGCCCCCATGCCACCGCCGCCGACAAACTCTTCGAGCTGGAAGTGCTCGAGCTGCTGCCCGACGAGCAAATGGGCCAGGTCGCTGGTGCGGTTTCCTTCCGACGAATGCACTGCCGCGGGCGGATGCTTCGAGATGCGCGTCGGCTGATCGTCGGCCGCGCTCCAACCGGGCTCGTGGATCGACAGCGAAGGCTCGCCGCCGAACGCCAGCGGAATGTCGGCGCTCGAAGACGAATCGCGGTCGCCCAATGGCCGCCGGGCCGCCGACGAACCGTCCGCGCCCAGATCGCCGCGCGCACGATCCGCGGGCTGACTAGCCGGCTGCATCGGGGCATCGCCTAGTGGGCCACGCGATCGACTCGAATCGCCGGCCACTCGATCGCTCATGGCAACTCCTCGATTCGATCCTTGAATCGACGCGGATAGGTATCGGCTCTTTCCGGGCTGGCATCCTGCCGCGTTTGGGAGAAAGAGCGCACTGGTTGCGTGCCCCAGCGGAGACGAACGCCCCTTGGGACAAATAACAAAGACAGATAAGGGAGGTGAGCGGCCCGCGACCACCTGTCGCACACCGCCTCAACTCGTTGAGAGTATATCCAGCCGGGTGGCCAGGGTCAACGAAAGTCGCGGTGCGACAAATCGTCACAACTCATTGCAGGCAATAGATTACCGTGCGAACGACCTCCGCCGTGTGGCGGCGGCGAATACCACGACCTCGACACGGCGAACCTGTGCCGCATAGGGCCCGGTAACTCGCGGGCAGCCTCGGTCGCGACAGAGCCGCCACGCCAGGGGTCACGGCCTAAGAAGCTCCGTAGTTTTGCGTCCAAACCGTCCAAAGCGGCTGTTACAGGCACTTAAATCCAGGTACGGCAACAACTTGTTCTTGGACGCAATGCTCGGGCGTTTGCGTCCAACTTGCGTCCAAACCGACGTTTTGCGTCCAAAGCATCCAGGGCGAAGCGCTCACCCCGCTAGCAGTTCCTTGATCCACAGGGCACGGGCCGACTCGACAACCGACTTGCCGCGGCCGTCGCGAGCCCGCGTGCTGATGCCCTGCCGCAGAAACGTCTCGATGATCGTTCGCTGCGCGGCGACGGCGACCGGCTCGCCGCTCCCTCCGCGGCCGGTGTTCTGCACGGCGAGGTGAAACGCCGTCGAGCCCGAGTGGTTGCGGAGCGTGGCGTCGGCCCCCGCGCACAACAGGCATTCCGCCGCCCGAGCCGAGCGCGTGCGCACCGCGCGGTGCAGTGGCGTGGCGCCGTTCTTGTCCTGGGCGTTGATGTCGGCGCCCGCCTCGAGCAGGCAGGCGATCGTGTCGACCTGCTGTCGTGGATCGTAATCCGGCACGGTCACCGGTCCGTCGGCCGCGTAGTGCAGCGGGCGGCCCAGGCGATGATTGGCGGCGGCGTTGGGGTCGGCGCCGGCGGCCAGCAGCTTGCGCGCGATGGCCACGCGATGACCGGCTGCCGCCAGGTGGAGCGGCGTATCGCCGACGTAGGTCCAGTGACAAATGCCCGACTCGTAGAGTTTGGCCTCGGCGATCTCAGCGATTGCCAGCCCGCGATCGCCCTTGAGCAGCTCTTGGACCCGGGCGAGATCGTCGTCGACGATCGCCTGCAGCAGTTGGTCGATCGGCAACTTGCCGGCGGTCTTCATCCCGGGAATTGTAGTCGACGTCTGGGTGTCTGCCCCGCCTGCGGATTCCCCCCCCCGGTTGGCAGCGGTTTTCCCTCGCTCGAACTGCCTGCGTCCCCTGCGGTTGCGGCTCGTCTGACCGAGGGTAGTGTCTTAATTCAGTGTTGCTGGTTTTAGAACCGCGTCGAATAGCTCATCGAACGACCAGACGTGCCCCGCCAGTCCGTTCATCATAGCGGCGGTCGGTCGCTTTGACCCGGCCTTGCCAGGCTTCCGCGTCTGCCAGCAGTAGTTGTAGTACGCGGCGAACATGGCAAAGGCCGCCTCTAGGTTCCGCAGCTTCTTTGTTAAGACACTACCTGACCGAGAAGAAGCTAGAATTCACTACAGCCGCATCGTTAAACTGAAGGCTGCCAGACGCGCTTGTCGGCGGGACCTGGTTACCGCCGAACTTCGCCAGCGGAGGCCCATCATGTCGCCATCCGAACTGTTCATCGGGCGGTTCTCCGACGGGATCATCATTCGCCTGGTCGGCCGCGGCACCATGCAACAAAGCCCGGCCGTGCGGGCCGTCGTCGAGCATAGCCGCGGAGCGCGGGTCGTCGTGTTCGACGCCACGGAGTGCGACTACTTCGACAGCACCTTTCTCGGTTGCCTGATCTGGATCAAGAAGGCGTGCGAGAGCCCGCCCGCTCGGCGGTTCGCGATCGTGGCCGGGGCGTCGGCGCGGATCAAGCTGTTTGCAACGTCGTCGCTCGATCGTTACTTCGACTTCCTCGACGAGTCTCCCGAGCCGCTGGCCGATTGGGTGCCGATCGACGTCCAGCAGCTCGACCTCGAAGCGCTGGGTCGGCACGTGATGCGCTGCCATCAACTGCTGGCCGACCTGGGAGGCGACAAGGCCGCGGCGTTCCGTCGCGTGGCCGACCGGCTGGCGGTGGAACTGCGCGACAAAGCCTCGGCGCGACAGGGTTGAGCGGATTTGTTTAGTTTCAAATCGGGCGATGCTCTCAACGTCAGATGACCACGCCGATTGCAGTTTCTGCCGCAAGGCGTGTCTCAGGCGCCAGGCAATATGCGATTCTGCAAGTACCGCTCGCGTCGTCGACGCCAGAACGGAAACAACACCAGACCGGTCTCGGAATCATCCTGCCAGACGCCGTTTCTCAGACATTGGACGGTCCAGCGGTAATCGAACATGCCTCGACTGGTAACGCGCAGTCGACATTCCTCGGAGAGTCCGAATGCGAAGCAGCAGAGCGCTTCGGTCTCGGAGTCAAAATGCTCGTGCCAGCCTTCGAAAGCAACGGTGTACTCACCAGCGTTCATCTGCAATTGAACTTGAAAGCCCTCGTCTGACTCCGCGAAGACGGTAATCGAATCGGGGGTCTCTTCGTAATGCAAATGTGGGAACTTCTGTAGCTTGATGCGAATCTGCTCTATGGCATTCATGCCTGTTACCAAGCGGCCCCCCGGTGGCGTCACCCCGCCGCTGTCAGCTTCTCCACGGCGCGGGCTTGCCGGTCGGCCACGATCTCCGTGTGGTGCGATAGATGGTAAAGCGTGAAGTACAGCATCTCGCGAACGGTCAGCCTGCCGAGCAACGGATGCAGCATGCGATAGCGATCGAGGTCCTCCTCACGCCAGTCGCCAGTCGCCGCCGATAGCCGCGGGATCAGCCGCTGCCAACTGTCGAGCGATTTGGCTTGAGCTTGCGCCGGATCGCGCGGCAGCGGCTTTTTTCGCGGCGTGAACGGGCCCGCCCCGCCACCAGCCGCCAGCACCTGCCGATAGCGGTCGCGGACTTCTTCGTAACTGCGCGATGCAGTCCGCGCGCGACCGAACAAAAGTTTCAGCAGCCATTTGGGCAGCTTCAAACCCCAGATGACCGGCAGCGTGCCGCGCTCCAGGTGCACGACGTTCTGCGCTGGCGACCAGCCGCCGTCGACGGGGCGCGCGAAGAACTCGGCCGGAGCAAAGCTGCGCCACAACTCGGTCGCTTGCGCGTCGAACTCGGCCAGCGAAGCCAGTAGCGCATCGCGCGTCGTGGGGATCGCAAAGGTAATCGTCATGGCGGCCGCCCTTCGAACGCGCCCACCCGGCGGACGTCGCCGGGTCTACTTCAAATCGAAGCGGTCGAGGTTCATCACCTTGTTCCAGGCGGCGACGAAGTCGTCGACGAACTTCTGCTGGGCGTCGGAGCTGCCGTAGACTTCGGCCAACGCGCGCAGTTGCGAGTTCGAGCCGAAGAGCAGGTCGATCCGCGTGCCGGTCCACTTCAGTTCGCCCGTCTGTCGATCGCGCCCCTCGAACATGGCGGCGTCGGCCGTGGTCGGCTTCCACTCGGTCCGCATGTCGAGCAAGTTCACGAAGTAGTCGTTCGTGAGCGTCTCGGGCCGCTTGGTTAAGACCCCGTGCTGGGCGCCGCCGAAGTTGGCGTTCAAATCGCGCAGCCCGCCGACGAGCACCGTCATTTCTGGAGCGGTCAAGGTCAGCAGTTGCGCCTTGTCGATCAACAGCGCTTCGGCCGGCACGCTGTACCTGCCCTTGAGGTAGTTGCGGAAACCGTCGGCGATCGGTTCCAGCGGCACGAACGAATCGACGTCGGTCTGCGCCTGCGAAGCGTCCATCCGCCCCGGCGCGAAGGGGACCGTGACCTGGCAACCGGCGTTCTTCGCCGCCTGCTCGACCGCGGCGCAGCCCGCGAGCACGATCAGATCGGCCAGCGAGACCTGCTTGCCCCCTTTCTGGGCGGCGTTGAACCCGCGCTGGACCTCTTCCAACGCCTTGAGCACCTTGGCCAGTCGGTCCGGCTGATTGACTTCCCAATCTTTTTGCGGCTCCAGGCGCAGGCGCGCCCCGTTGGCGCCGCCGCGCTTGTCCGAACCGCGGAACGTCGACGCCGACGCCCAGGCGGTCGACACCAGCTCGCCGATCGTCGGACCTGCCGCCAGCGTCTTCGCCTTCAGCGCGGCGATGTCTTGGGCGTCGATCAATTTGTGATCGACCTCGGGGATCGGGTCTTGCCAGATCAGCTCTTCGGCCGGCACTTCGGGACCGAGATATCGGGCCCGCGGGCCCATGTCGCGGTGTGTCAGCTTGAACCAGGCCCGGGCGAAGGCGTCGGCGAACTGATCGGGGTTGGCCATGAAGTGCCGCGAGATCTTCTCGTACGCCGGATCGAACCGCAGCGCCAGGTCGGTGGTCAGCATCGAGGGAGCGATCCGCTTCGCGGGATCGTGGGCGTGCGGCACGGTGCCGGCCCCCGCGCCGTCCTTTGGCTTCCACTGATTGGCGCCAGCCGGGCTTTTGGTCAGTTCCCATTCGTAGCCGAAAAGGTGCTCGAAGAAGTTGTTGCTCCACTTCGTGGGGGTCGTGGTCCAGGTGACTTCGAGTCCGCTGGTGATGGTGTCGGCTCCCACGCCGGTGCCGAAGCGGTTCTTCCAGCCGAGCCCCTGCTCGTCGAACCCGGCCGCTTCGGGCTCGGGGCCCACTTCCGAGGCCGGGCCCGCCCCGTGCGTTTTGCCGAAGGTGTGACCGCCGGCGATCAGTGCCACGGTTTCTTCGTCGTTCATCGCCATGCGAGCGAACGTCTCGCGGATGTCGCGGGCGGCGGCGATCGGGTCGGGGTTGCTATTGGGCCCTTCGGGGTTGACGTAGATCAAGCCCATCTGCACGGCGGCGAGCGGGTTTTCGAGATCGCGGTCGCCCGAGTAGCGCTCGTCTCCCAGCCAGGTCGTCTCGGCACCCCAATAGACGTCTTGATCGGGTTCCCAAACGTCGGCGCGACCGCCGCCGAAACCGAAGGTCTTGAAGCCCATCGTCTCGAGCGCGACATTGCCGGTCAGGATGATCAGGTCGGCCCAGGAGATCTTGCGGCCGTACTTCTGCTTGATCGGCCAGAGGAGCCGGCGCGCCTTGTCGAGGCTGACGTTGTCGGGCCAACTGTTGAGCGGCGCAAAGCGCTGCTGGCCGCGCCCCCCGCCCCCACGGCCATCGCCGATGCGGTAGGTGCCGGCGCTATGCCAGGCCATGCGGATGAACAGCGGTCCGTAATGGCCGAAGTCGGCGGGCCACCACGGTTGCGAGTCGGTCATCAGCGCGGCGAGATCTTTCTTGACCGCCGCCAGGTCGAGCGAGTTGAATTCAGCCGCGTAGTCGAAGTCTTCGCCCATGGGGTTCGACTTTTCGGAATGCTGGTGCAACAGCTCGAGGTGCAGTTCCTTGGGCCACCAGTCGCGGTTGGTCGTCCCCCCGCCGGCAGTGTGATGGAAGGGGCATTGGGCTTCGTTCGTCGACATCGGTTTTCTCCTTGAGCGACGTGGGCCGGCGCGGCATTGGCTGATCGCCGCGCTGTCGCGCTATCGATTTCGATCTGGATGCAGTTGCGGTCGTGGCCGGCGGGCGTTGGCCGCCGGACATTGGGCATTGGGCCCCCGACCAGTGACCAGGGAGCAGGGGCCGCTGTGCTCGGCTGCCTCCCGAGGCTCGAATCTACCGCTAGTCGCCGCGGGCCACAACTTGGCCGGTTAAGCTGCGCGAAGAAAGAATTCTGGCCAAAGCCGCCGGCTCAGGCATTCGTCTGCGCGGGCTCTTCAACGCGCGGCGAGAAGAGCGCCGCCAGCGCCAGCAGCATCACCAGCCCGGAGAGCGCGTAGAACATCGGCGAGTAGCTACCCGTGCGGGCAAAGCCTTCGGCAATGACCAAGGGGCCCGATGCGGAAGCCAACACCGTGGCCAATTGCGCGGCCCCTTGAATGCGCCCCAGATGCGCCTGGCCGAACAAGTGCCCCCAGGCGGCAAAGAAGACCACGGTGACGATCCCACCGCTGGTGCCGATCAACAGCGCGTACAGCCGCGCGCCGCTGGCCCCGCCGATCGCCGGCAACGTCGCCAGTCCGATCGAGAGCACGATCAGCCCCAGCCCCAGCAGTTTGACGACGCGGGCGCGATTGGCCAGGGCGCCCGCCGCGAGGTTGGCCAACAGCCCGACGCCGGTGAGGATCGCCATGATCTCGACGGCGAACGACGGATCGAGCCCGCGCTCGGCGAGAAGCGATTCGTTGAACAGCGTGACGCCCGACCACACCAGGTTGAAGGCGCTAGTGCCCAACAGCACGATCCAGAAGGCCGGAGTCGCCAGCGCCTGACGCAGGTTGCGCGACGCGGGTGCTTGAGCGAGGGGAGCTCGCTGTTCGTCGTCACGCGAGCGAGCGGCGTGCGCCGCCGAGTTGTCCGCGGGCAGCGTGCCCGTAGGATCGTCGTCCGATAAGCCATGTTTCGGCGGACCACTGCGCGCGAGCAACCAAAAGAGTGGCGCCAAGGCGAGGACGGCCCAGCCCAGGCCTTGCCAAGCGTCGCGCCAGCCCCAGCGCTCGACGGCCGCGCCGGTCGCCAGCACGCTGCCGATGAAGCCGAACGTCAACAGCACCGCGAAGAGCCCCATCGCCAGCCCCAATCGCCTGCGAAACCACTTGCCGATCGCCGCCATGCTGACGATCGACAAGGCGCTCTGCCCGAAGCCGCGTACCAGCACCAGCCCCAGCAACAGCGTGCCCGGTCCGTCGACGTGGCTCATGCCGATCACCGCCAGGCCGAGCGCCGCCGTGACGGCCGCGAGCACGACGCGCACCCCAAAGCGATCGATCGACCAGCCGATCGGCAGGCAGAACGCCGCGCCGAGCAACGTGCCGGCCAGATTGAGCCGGGCAAACAACACGCGGTCGAGATGCAAGTCGGCCAACAAGGGTTCGGTGACCAGCCCCAGCCCGTGCGTGCGACCCGGGAGGGTGGCCATCATGGCCAGCGCCGCCAGCACGACGATCACCCAGCCGTAATAGAACGGCACCAATCGCGGCAGGGGGAGCAGGCGCGATGTGGGCGATTGGACGGTCATCACGAAATTCGCGACGTCTCGGTCATCTGCCGGACCAGGGCGGCCGGGCTCCCCGCGCGGCGCAGCGCATCGAGCTGGCGCTGCGCCCAGCTCGGCCCGCTGGCCAGCGCCGCGGCCTGTTCGAGATACGCTTCGCAATCGAGCCGGCGGCCGTAGGGGCGCAGCATTTCGATGAGCCGCAGCGCTTCTTGGCGCGACGTACGGACAGTGAAGTCGTCGCAATCGACCAGCGGGGCGTCGAGGCCAAACCGCCCGGCGCGCCACTTGTTTTGGCGGATCATCATCGGATGGTGATCGTGCTGATACGTCCCTTCGTCGATCTTCTCGGCCAGCGCCACGACCAGGCACTGCACGATCGCGGCCAGGGCCAGCGAGTCGGACAAATTGCCGGGCATGTCGCACATCCGCACCTCGACCGTGCCGAAGTTGTGGTGCGGCCGCACGTCCCACCAGATATCGCGAATCGAATTGATGAAGCCGGTCTCGACCAGGTGATTGACCAGCCAGGCGTACTCGCTCCAGTTGCGCATCAGCGGCGGCAACCCGGCGGTGGGCAGCGTCTCCATGATTTTCGAGCGATGCGACTGCAGCCCGGTGATGCGATTGTTCCACCAGGGGCTGTTGCAACTGAGCGCCAACAACGTGGGGAGGTGCCGCTGAATGCGGTCGCAGATCATCACCGCCTTGTCGCCAGAGTCGACGCCGACGTGGACGTGCAAGCCGAAGGTGACCAACTGCCGGCCGATATCCTGCAGCATGTCGAGCAAGCGCTGATAGCGATCGTTGGGCGACACCTGCTGCTCTTGCCAGAGCGAAAATGGATGCGTCGCCGACCAGTAGAGCCGCAAGCCGAGCTCGTCGACAACTTGTTCGACCGCGCTGACCTTTTCGCGCAGATCCTCCTCCGCCTGGCCGATCGTGCGGCAGACGTCGGTGTTGATCTCGAGATACGACTGCATCAGCTCGGGCTTGACGCGTTCGCGGAAGCGCTCGGGCACGCGATCGAGCACTTCGATAATCGAGCTGGAGAGGGCCATGGTTTGCTCGTCGACCAGGGCCAGCTCCAACTCGATTCCCAGACTGGGCTCGCGGTTCGATTTGAAGTCGATCTTGTTCATGGCCTGAGCTCCCAGCGCGAACGGCGCGGCGCTGTTATTTCTTCAGCTCGATGCCCATGTGGGCCATCAGCAGCTTCATATCTTCCCAGACGTCTTTCTTGGCTGCCGGGTTGCGGAGCAGATACGAGGGGTGATAGGTGACCAGCACCTGGCTCCCCTGGTACGTGAAGAACTGCCCTCGCAGCCGCCCGACCGCCGTCGGCACACAGAGCAAACGGCGGACCGCCACCGCGCCCAGGCAGCAAATAAACTCCGGCCGCAGGATCGCCAACTGCTGTTCCAGGTACGGCCAGCAGTGGGCGGCCTCCTCCTCGCTCGGCGTGCGATTCCCCGGCGGGCGGCACTTGAGCACGTTGAGGATATAGACGTCTTCGCGGCGCAGCGTGCAGGCTTCGATGATCTTGGTAAGCAGTTGGCCGGCACGCCCCACGAACGGTTCGCCGAGCCGGTCCTCGTCGGCGCCGGGCGCCTCGCCCAGAAAGACCAACCGCGGTTGCGGATTGCCCACCCCAAAGACGGTCTGCGTGCGCGTGTCGGCCAGCTCGCGGCAGCGCATGCAGCCGCGCACTTCGTTCTGCAAGACGTCGAGCGCGGCGACACGCTCGGCGCGCGGCAACGGTGGACTCGACCAGGCCGCTCGGGCATCGAACAACGAGGTGGCAATCGGCTTGGCCGCGCCGGCACGGGCCGCCGCCGACGTGGGGCCGGCTTTCTTCGCCGCTGCGCTGGCCGGCGATGCTGCCGCGCGACTCGTTTGTGAGGACGCGCCGCTGTTGGCGGCGCCGGTCGTCGCGCTTTTAGCTCGGCGTTTCGGTTTGCGCACGTCGGTCACGCCCGCCGCGGCGAAGCTCTCCAGTTGTTGCACGATTGCGCGGCGAAGCGTCATGGTGAATCCTTTCGCACCCATGGGGACGGAGACGGGGACGGGGACGGGAGTCGTTTCTGCGGCCCGACCGCGCACTTGGGGCGACTGGAAGCAGTTTCAAAACCCGGCTTGGGTGCCACTGCTGGCTTGCCCAGCAGTGAAAAGTTCGACACAGCACTGCTAGACGAGCTAGCAGTGGCACCCGACATCGGTTCAATGCAAGTTTTGAAACTGCTTCTAGTGGCAGAAACGACTTCCGTCCCCCTTGGGTCGCCAACCTCTTGGTCGTCACTTCACCGGCGCGTCGATCTTGATTCCCAGCTCGCGCAACTGCTTCGTTTCGACCGCTCCCGGCGCCGAGGTCATCAAGTCGGTCGCTTTCTGCGTTTTCGGGAAGGCGATGCAGTCGCGGATATTGTCCAGGCCGTCGAACAACATCACCCAGCGATCGAGCCCCAGGGCGATGCCGCCGTGCGGCGGGGCCCCGAACTCCAAGGCCTCGAGCAGAAAGCCGAACCGCTCGCGGGCACTGGCCGCGTCGATCCCCAACAGGCCGAACACTTGCTGCTGCAGCGCTTGGTCGTGGATTCGGATCGTGCCCCCGCCGGCTTCCAGACCGTTGATCACCAGGTCGTAGGCCTGGGCCCGGCAGGCTCCCGGGTCGGTGCTCAGCAGCGCCACGTCCTGCGGGCGGGGCGCGGTGAACGGGTGGTGCATCGCCCCCCAGCACTTCTCTTCTTCATCGTAAGCGAACATCGGAAACTCGACGACCCACGAGCAATGCAGCGAGCCCGGCTCGTACAGTTCAAGCTCCTCGCCGAATCGCTTGCGCAGCGCGTAGAGCGATTTGCAGGTGACCGCGAACGTGTCGGCCACGAACAACAGCAGGTCGCCCGGTTCGGCGTTCAAGCGCTGCGCGATCTTGGCCAACAGCGGCGAGGCGAAGTTTTTGGCGATCGGCGAGGCGAGCGTCCCCCCCTCTTCGACCTTGAACCAGCTCAGCCCTTTCGTGCCAAAGTCCTGGGCGAGCCAGGCCGTGAGATCGTCGATCCCCTTACGCGAGTAGCGTGAGGCCGCCCCCTTGGCATTGATGCCGCGCACGCGCTGCCCCCCGTCGGCCGCCCCGCGCCACACGCGGAACTCCGCCTCGCGGGCGATGTCGGTCACGTCGATCAGTTCCATGCCGAAGCGCAGATCGGGCGCGTCGTGCCCGAAGCGCTCCATCGCTTCGTCGTAAGTCATCCGCGGCAGCGGCGTGGGGACATCGATGTCGAGCAGTTCCTTGGCCAGCTTGGCGACCAGACCGTCGATCACGCCGATGACGTCGTCCGCCTCGACGAACGTCATTTCCATATCCAACTGCGTGAACTCGGGTTGGCGGTCGGCCCGCAGGTCTTCGTCGCGAAAGCAGCGCGCCACCTGCACGTAGCGATCGTAGCCGGCGACCATCAGAATCTGCTTGTATAGCTGCGGCGACTGCGGCAGCGCGTAGAACGAGCCCTTGTGCACCCGGCTCGGCACCAGGTAGTCGCGGGCCCCCTCGGGCGTGCTGCGCCCCAGCATCGGCGTTTCGATCTCCACGAAGTCGTGGTCGTCGAAGTAGTCGCGCATCCCTTTGATCATGCGGTGCCGCAGCAGCATGGTTTGCTGCATTCGCGGACGGCGCAAGTCGAGATAACGATACTTGAGCCGCAGGTCTTCGTTGGGGGTTTCGATGCTGCCGGGCTGAAACGGCGGCGTCGCGCTCTTGTTGAGCACGTTGAGCTGCGTGGCCCGCAACTCGATCTCGCCGGTCGCCAGCTTGGGATTGGCCGTGCCGGCCGGGCGAGCGGCGACCGTGCCCGTCACCGAGACGACGAATTCGGAGCGGAGCGAGCGGGCCAGTTCCTGAACCGGGCTCCCCCCTTCGGGCCCGAAGACAATCTGGGTCTTGCCGAAGCGGTCGCGCAAGTCGACGAACAGCACGCCGCTATGATCGCGATAGCTGTCGACCCACCCGCAAAGCGTGGCGGTCTGCCCGATATGTTCGGCCCGCAGTTGGCCGCAAGTCTTGGTGCGGAGCAAAGAAACGATCCTTGGCGAGGCGGCGGGCGGCGTGGCGCGGGCGCGCCGCGGCAACAGCCCGACGATTTGGGGATGGATAAGCCCGGCATTGTAGAGGGAGGCCCCTCGCCGCGAAAGGTTCGACAGCAACTGCGCTGGCTGGTGATCGATGAAAGGGGGCGCGAGCGAAAAAGTCGAATCACCACCGCGGTCACGAACGGGCTACCCGTCAAAAGTTGGCGAACTCATCGACCTCGGGCCACGCGGTCACCTTGTTGGCCACCCGGTGCAGCAAGCGGTCGGCCCCCGCCGACATCCGCTGGCCGCTGGCGCCGTCGCGCGTGTTGAACAGCACTGCCCAGTTCACGCCGTCGTGCCGGCGCACCAGCAGCGTCGAAGTGCCGGCCAGCGAGCCCGTGTGCCAGGCGTTGAATTTGCCGTCGTCGCCGACGGGTCGCACGTTCCAACCGCAGGCGTAGTAGGCGTCCTTGGGCTTCCCCTCGGCGTCGTAGCCGGCCGGACCAGCGGGGCGCGTGAACATCAGCCGCACGCTCTCGTCGCGCAAGATCGGGCAGCGCTGCGGATCGTCGAACGCGGCCGCAAAGCGAACCATGTCGACCGCCGACGCGATCCAGCCGCCGTGCGCGTCCATCGCTTCAAGGCACCAGACGCCGTACGGCAGCGGAACCTGCGCGCCGATCTCGTCGCCCATCACGGCCGGGCCGGTCTCGTCGTCCGAGTCGTAGTAGCAGACTTCGTCGTCGGCGCGGCCGGCCGGCAGCGTGGCCCCCAACCGCATCCGGCTGATACCCAGCGGGGCCAGCACTTCGCGACAGACGAATTCGTCGTATTTCTCCCTCGTCAGCCGCTCGACGACGCGCCCCAACAGCGAGTAGCCGAAGTTCGAGTACGCGCTTCGCGAGCCAGGGTCGAAATCCAGCGGCTGCCGCGCCATGAAGCGAATCACCTCCGGCGGCATGGCCGGGGGCGGCACCTTCAGCGACTCGGCAATTTCGACGGCGCGGAACATGGCGTCGTAACTCTGGTCGCGATCCCAGCCTCCCGTGTGATCGAGCAACTGCGCGATCGTGATGTAGCGCCACCGCTCGTCGTAAATCTTGCAAATGTCGAGCACGTCGCAGATGCGGTCGTACATGCCGAGCCGGCCGCGCTCGATCAAGCGCACGATCGCCGCGCCGGTCACCGCTTTCGACAAACTGGCGATG
This sequence comes from Pirellulales bacterium, assembly GCA_050184475.1. GTDB lineage: Bacteria > Planctomycetota > Planctomycetia > Pirellulales > JAEUIK01 > JAIESQ01. The sequence continues at coordinate 210,962 of JBFXAH010000009.1, forward strand.
CGAAACAGCGCGTGCGGTTCGACGGGGCAGCCGCTGTCGCGATCGGCATAGCCGAAGCCCCGCGCATACACCAGGCGACCATCCTTGGTGATCGCCAGCGATGCGCCGACTCCTTTCTCCTCGCGGAGGAAGTCGAGCATCGCGTTGTCGAAGCTCGTTAGCTCCGGGCGTTCGACGCCGGTGATCGGAATCTCGGCCGGCGGTTCCTCAACCGGAGGGCCGGCCTCGTCGGTCGTCTCGCCGTCGGCACCCCTGGCCAGGCCGCGGAGCGCGAGCGGGTTGAGCATCACGGCGCTGGCGCCGGTGGCCAAACGCAAGAATCCGCGCCGCGTCTGCCTGCGGTGGTGAGCGTCGAACGAGGTCAGTCGGTGGATCATCTTGGCCCTCGGCAGCTAGCGGAATCGGCCCGGCGACAAGCGTCCGCCAGGGGGTGTGCGACCATTCTAACTGCGGACAGGCGACCTGGCATTTTTTCCCTTTCTGTCAGGGCCGCCCGGCATCCGGCGTATCTGATGGCGTCGGCCGAGGCGCGCTGCGACAGTCGCCCCGGCATCGACAACGAGCTTCACCATCCCGCGAATTCCTCAGACGAAAGGGAAGTGTGCGACGATGATCGAGATTCTGGTCATGATCGCGGTTGTCAAAAAGATTGCCGCCCGGGCGCGTGACAAGGGGCAATCGGCCGGCCTGTTCGGTTTTCTGCTGGTGGTCTTTTGGGTGATCGGCGAGCTTGTCGGCGCGGCGTTTGGAACGGCGGTCACGGTGGCCAACACCGGCGAGCCGCAGATGGTCGTCGTCTACGCGATGGCCTTAATTGGCGCGGCGCTGGGCGCCTCGAGCGCCTTCGGCCTATTGGGTCTCGCGCGCGACCAAACGGCGACCGCTCGACTGCAGCCGCAATCGTTCGAGTTGCCGACCGACTCGGCCGTCGGCATGGCGCGCTAACGGGCGTTTCGTCGTGAAGACCTGCAGCCCGCGTTTGCGAGGTCGGCGGCTCTTCACGAAGCCGTCATCGCGGACGTCGCAGCCCTCGACAACAAATGCCTGCCGACTGGGCCGCGTTGGCCCAGTCGGCTGTTTGCGCTGGCAGAACGTAGCGAGAACTACCGTCATTGGCACCGACAACTTGAAGCGAACGTTGTCGATCCTATTCCCAGCTAGAATGCAGTATCAAAACGTGGTTTGGGTGCCACTGCTGGCTTGCCCAGCTTGCCCTGCAGTGCCAGGCTCGATGCAGCACTGCTAGACGCTGCTTGCAGTGGCGCCCGACGTCGGTTCATGCCAGTTTTGAAACGGCTTCGAATTGCGTCGCCGCGCCCGGCTAGAATGGCGTCAATGGACGGGAAGCCCAATCGCCGCTGGTTCCGCTTCAAGCTCTCGACGGTCTTGATCCTGACCGCGATCGCGGCGTGGGGGATGGCGACGCGGCCCTATGTTGTGAACGTTGCGAGCGGCACCGCGATAGTCGGAATCGATGGGGCTTTCGCGGGTAGCCGTGGAATTGCGCCCTTCAATACCGGGAGCTTTGCTTCACCGCCAGATTCCGAATTGAATCCTCGACTGCTACTCCCCGCCCTCGCGCTGGCCGCCTTCCTCGCCTGGAAAGCCGCCCGGGCCGTGGTCCAGCGGCGACGCGCCGGCCCCGCCTAGTGAAATCTTTTACAACGGTATCGCTACTCGTTTTGCCCGTTCGCTCTGCGCGCGGGCTTTTCTTTGGCCCCGGCTAGAATTGCGGAATGGCACTGCTTCGGTTGCCCACACTTCGTAGCTTGCTGGTTGTTATCGCCTGGACTCTTGTTGGCATCCTTTTCGGTGCCACCTGTATTACCGATGTGGTTTTGAGCGGCTTTGAAAGTGACCGAGCGCATGGCCAGCAGGAACTGAGCAGCTTGATTGGTCTTGTGCTCGGTGCGGCGATTGGCGGTGCGATCGGAATAGCACGTAACCGCCGCCGGGAGCGGAACTGAAAGCTGTTTTCAAACGGTATCACTACCCAAACCCCCGGCCGCTTGCCAACCCCCGGCCGGTCGAGCTAGAATTGTCGCTGAACGGGATTTGCGGCCGCTTGCAGCCTTTGACCTGCTAAAGTGCCATCACCCGACGGCCAATTGCGGCGGCGGGCGATTTCAACTGGACCAGTGCCAAGCCGCGAGCGCGAACCATCGTGCTGTCGCGGTTTTTTTGTTGGCTTGCTCGCGGCGGCAAATCTCGAGTCCCTCCTGGCGCGTCGCCCGCCGGGAGCGAACCAACTCGTTTGCCGAAAGCAGCAGCCATGAAACTCCAGTCGGAATCCACCGTGCCGCACAAAAGCGGGTCGTCGACCGTCGCCGTCCATGCGGGCGAAAGCCGCCACAAGTTCGGCGACGCCATCACCGATCCGATTTTCTGCTCGGCGACCTACACCTTTCCCGACACGCAGTCGGTCATCGACTTCATCGAGCAGAAACTGCCGCGCGAAGAATACGGTCGCTACGGCAGCCCGAACGAAAAGGTCGTCGAAAGCAAGCTGGTCGAGTTGGAAGGGGCCGAGGCAGCCGTGCTCTATTCGACCGGCATGGCCGCTTTCGTCGGATTGCTGATGGCACGCTGCAGCGCCGGCGACGAGGTCGTGTTCTTCGACGAGTGCTACCATCGCAGCCGCGAGTTCTGCAGCAAGCACATGTCGCGGTTTGGCGTCACCACCCGCCAGGTGCCGACGGGGGATTACGACGCCATGGAAGCGGCCATCACGCCGCAGACGCGAATGTTGATCAGCGAGTCGCCGACCAACCCGCACTTGAGCGTCGTCGATATCGAGCGCTTCGCCGAGCTGGGGCGCCGCCACGGCATTGAAACGGTGATCGACGCCACGCTGGCGACCCCCTTCAACCTGCGGCCGATCGAAGCCGGCGTCGACTACGTGCTGCACTCGGCCACCAAGTATCTGGCGGGGCACAACGATCTGCTGGCCGGCGTGCTGTTGGGGCGCGCGGCCGCCTTGGAGCCAATCCGCAAACTTCGCGGCATCATGGGGGCGATCAACTCGCCGCACAACATCTATCTGCTGCAACGCGGGCTGAAGACATTCGCCTTGCGGATGGAGCGCCACAACGCCAATGGCCTGGCCGTGGCCCGCTTTCTCGAGAGCCATCCGCGCATCGAGAAGGTCTACTACCCCGGGCTGGAGAGTCATCGCGATTTTGAGATTGCCCGCCGCACGATGCGCGGTTTCGGCGGGCTGGTGACCTTCCTGGTGCGCGACGCCGATTGGCGGGCGACCGCGCGTGTGGTCGACGCTTGCCAGGTGCCGCGGATCGGGCCTAGCCTGGGGGGGGTCGAGTCGCTGATCGAACAGCCGCTGGTGATGAGCTACTACGAAGTGCCGGCCGACGAGCGCCGCACGTACGGCATTGCCGACAACATGATCCGCCTGTCGTGCGGCATCGAGAACACCGAGGACCTGATCGCCGATCTGGCCCAAGCGCTCGAAACGTAATCCCGCCGCGCGAGGAGTCAAAGACCGAAGGCAATTGATGGAATTTCGCACGCGCGCCATTCACGTCGGTCAGGAGCCCGACCCGCAAACGGGAGCGGTCGTGCCGCCGCTTTATCTGTCGAGCACCTTCGTGCAGTCGTCGGCCGGCGTGGCGTCGGCGTACGACTATTCGCGCAGCGGCAATCCGACGCGCCACGCCTTTGAAACGACGCTGGCCGCCTTGGAAGGAGGGACCGGCGCGCTGGCCTTCTCGACCGGCATGGCCGCCACGCACACGGCCACGATGCTGCTGGAAACCGGGGACCACATCGTCGCCGGGGCGGATGTTTACGGCGGCACCTTCCGGTTGCTGAAGAAGATCGTCAACCGTGCCGGGATCGAGTCGACGCTGGTGCCGACCAACGACCTGGAGCGCGTGGCGGCGGCTTTTACGCCGCGCACGAAGCTGTTGTGGATCGAATCCCCCGGCAATCCGCTGTTGTCGATTACCGATATCGCGGCCTGCGCCGAGCTGGCCCATCGCCACGGTGCGTTGCTGGCGGTCGACAGCACGTTTGCCACGCCGGTGCTCACGCGGCCGCTCGAGCTGGGAGCCGATATCGTCATGCACTCGGCGACGAAATACCTGGGCGGCCACAGCGACTTGTTGGGCGGAGCATTGGTCGTCGCCGACAGCCAGTTGCGCGAGCGCCTCTACTTCGTGCAGAACGCCACTGGCGCCGTGATGGCCCCGCTAGAAGCGTTCCTCTGCTCGCGCGGACTCAAAACGCTCGAATTGCGCGTCCGCGAGCAATCGCGCACCGCCGCGCAAATCGCCGAATACCTGGCCGGGCACGCGCGGGTGCAGCGCGTCTGGTACCCGGGATTGCCGCAACATCCAGGGCACGAGATCGCCGCGCGGCAAATGCAGCAAGGTTTTGGCGCCATGCTCAGCGTGGAACTCGATGCCGACCTCGAGGCGACGCGCCGCTTCGTGGCCGCCACCCGGCTGTTCAAACTGGCGGTGAGCCTGGGATCGGTCGAGTCGCTCATCGAACAACCTGCCAGCATGTCACACGCTAGCTACGACCCGCCCGCCCGCCGAGCGCAGGGGATCGCCGACGGCTTGGTGCGGCTGAGCGTGGGGCTCGAAGCCGCGAGCGATCTTTGCGCGGACCTCGATCAGGCGTTTGGGCAGATTCGCTAAAGCGCCCATTCTTTGTCGGCTGGCCTCGACGTCGGTAGAGTTCGTGCCCGGCTTCTTATCTGCGCGCTCGCAGACCTCGCAGACTGCCTGACCGGCCCGGCAAACTTTTCTGCCTGGGGGAATTTTGTCGAAAGTTCTGGTTATGCCGACACCGATAAGTTGGCCCAGCCGGGGGCATGCGCGTCTTTTCCACCAGCGCGCTCCGGTATCACGTCGTCCGCAGAGGTGCAAGCGATGAAAGCGGTTCGCCGAAACACGTTCGCCTGGCTCTTGGCCCTGGGAATGTCGGCGCTGGGAATCTCGGCGTCGACCTGGGCCGCCGATGGCTGGCATAGTGCCGGTCAGCAGGCCTCGGCCGACGACGACTCGATTCTCCGCCCGTCAACCGCCGCGCGCCGCGAGTCGAGCGGGCGATTGCCCGCCGTGGCTCGCGTGCCGGTCTCGGCGCCGGAACCGTCGGCCAGCCGCCCGGCGGCCGCCAAGGTCTCGGCGACGATGCCGGTCAACCGCCGTCGCAGCGATCCACCGCCGGCCGTCGAAGTGCAGCCATCGCCGCGCGCCGGTCTCGACCCGGTCGACGATGTGTTCGCCGACGTGTTCGGCGACGCAGAAACGACGCAGGTGCAGCCATCGGTTCGCCAATCGTTGCCGCCGTCGACGCAGCAAGTTCGTCGGCAACGCCAGATGAACACCTTGCAGCGTGGCTCGCGCGTGCAGCCGGCCGCCTATCAGTCGGCGCCGCGGACAATGCCGCCGTCGGCCTTCGGCCCCGGCGGACCCGTTCCCAACCGTCAGCGCGAAGTGCTGCCTGCTCCGCAACCGGCGCCGGGGTACGCTGGACAACCGACACCGGCCGGCGTGCCCGAGGCCGATTGGCTCGGTGCTTCGCCCGGCGGTCCGTACGCCGAAGGCTACATCGAAGGGGGCATGCCGTGCGAGAGCTGCGGCGGCGGTTACGACGACGGCTACTGCGGCGATTGCTGTGGCGACTGCGGACCCTGCTGCGGCGACTGCTGCCAGGACTGCGGACCGTATGCTTGCCCCCCCTGCGACATGTGCCACGACTGCTACGGCGGGTTCCTGCAATACACCACGCTGTTCGCCGGACCGCAGGCATTCAAAGGCCCCATCGACTTGGGCAAGAACGGCAACTTCGGCTTCCATGCCGGGGCCAACTTCGGCGGCCCGGTGTGGTTCGCCAAGAACATCGGCGGCCAGATCGGCGCCCAGTGGGTCGGCAGCGACTTCTCGGGGACCGGCGTGCCATACGACTCGCAGGGGAACCTGATTCCGGCTGGCTACAACACGACGAGCCGCAACCAGTTCTTCTTGACGGCCGGCTTGTTCCACCGCGCCACCTGCTGCAATCCGTGGCAGTTTGGGGCGGCCTGGGATTACCTCGACGACCGCTACTACACGAGCACAAGCTGGTCGAAGGTTCGTGGCGAAATCAGCTTCGTCGGCTCGGCCGGTGACGAAATCGGTGCCTGGGCCAGCATCGCGGTGACCGACATCACGGTGCCGGCGTCGCAGTCGTTTCCGCCGGGCATCAACTTCCAGGCCTCGGACTTGTACGCCTTCTTCTATCGCAAGTACTTTCCGCGCGGCGCGACGGGCCGCGCCTGGGCCGGCTTCACCAACGGCAGCGACGGCATGGTCGGCGGCGACCTCCGCATGCCGCTCTCCGACTGGTTCGCTTTGGAAGCCAACATGAACTACATCATCCCCACGTCGAACCCGGCCGAAGGATCGTACAATCGCGAGTCTTGGGCGATGATGTGCAACCTGGTCTTCTACCCGGGCCTCAACGCCCGCTGCATGACCTGGAGCCCATGGCGTCCGCTGTTCGGCGTGGCCGACAACTCGACCTTCATCTTGCGGCGGAAATAGTCGGAGTCGACAGCTCACGGCGGACGATCGACCACCAGCGCCAAGCGCCCGGCTCGATCAGCCGCACGGCGAAGACCAGGCCGACGAGCCGTGCCGCGATGGTGAACCAGAAGACCGCCTGAAAACGGTCGACGCCGAGCCCGGCCAGGCCGTCGCGAATCGCAAGCAGCCAGGGGGGACTGCTCGTGCTGGTAGGGTTCAGCCCGTCGAAGCACCATCCCCCCGCCACCGTGGCGCCGGCGTAGACCGCGCCGGTCAGGCCAAAATAGACGGCGATTGAAGCCGCCGCCGCGCCGGCTGGCGCCAACTTGATCAACAGGTTGTAGAGCGCCACGTTCATCGCGGCATACATCGCGAAGCAAGCCCAGGCGCCGCTCAACCAGTAAGGCCGTTCGGGCGTGCTCGCCAGATAGAACGCCGGGGCAAGCACGAGCGCCGCTTGCGTGAGTACGATTAGCGGTCGATTGCCGAAGCGATCGGCGATGCTTCCCGCCCACAAGCTGACGGCGATCTGCCCGACGCGCATCCCCATCCGCATGGCGTCGAGCGGCAGCACTCCCAAATCGAGCACTGCCTTGGGGTAGATATTCTGCGCGGCCTGCCCCAGCCCGTTGAACATCGAGAGCCAGCAGCCATACCACAGCAGGCGGCGAAAGCCGGGACTCGCCAGGATGGCCCACCAGCCGGCGACTTCGGCGCTCGTGGCGCGCGCTACGGTCGACGCTTGTCGCCGCGCTGCCGCGGCCAGCCGGCTGGCCACCAGCGGATCACTGGCAGGCATCCACCCCAGCGGCACGAGCGACGCCAGCAGAAAAAGGGCCCCGACGGCGCTGGGGATCGCGTATCCCAGGAGCTGTTCGCCCTGCGTCGCGTCGCGGTGCCACTGGCGCCAGGCATCGACGAACCAGCCAGAGCCCAGCAACGCCGGCACCAGCACCACCAGTTGCAGCGCCTGGCGCCGGCCGAAGTACCGTCCGCGCACCGCCGGCGGAACGAGCTCGGCCAGCCAGGCCCAGAGCGCGGCGCTCGCCAGAGCCTCGAACAACTGGTGCACTGCCAACAGCGCGATCAACAGCCACAGCGCGTGCGCCGGCGGCACGAGTTGCCGCCAGCCGACCGCCGGCAAGCCCCAGATCAGCACATAACTAGCTAGCGACAACAACAGGCAGGTGCGTTTGGCGGTGCCGAACCAACGGATCAAGCTCGGCGCGGCGACTCGCAGCACGCTGACGATTTGCGGCGAGGCGAGCACCAAACTGAGGCCTAGCCCGCGCGCTCCCAGGTCGAGAGCCAGGTAGGTCACCAGTGTGCCGGTCGTCAGCCCATTGCCGATCGACCACAGCATACCGTTGACGTGGCCCAGCGTCAGCGTGCGTCGTCGATCGGTCGCCCCCACGCGATTCATCCCTACGCCACTCACCCCTACGCCACTCACCTGCGGCGCGACGTCTTGCCAATCGACTTCGATCCAAACCTCGCCAGTTGCATTGGCCGAGACAGGAACCAGGCGCAAAGGGGAGATTCGTCGACGGCGGCGTTGGATTCACACCGCGAATTGCCGCCGCGCGCCCTTGATTGCTTCGCGCCGCGACCCATAGTATCGCGACACGCTCGAGGGGGACAGTCCCGGGACTGTCCCCCGTCGGCCGGCGGTTGTGCGGCGCGCGGAAGTACACCGACATCGGGAAGGTTCACGGGGCGCTGTTCTCGGGCGACTTCCCGCGCAGGCGTGCACCGCTACTGTTCGTCGGGCTTGTCGACGGCCTCGCTTGTCTTTTCAACCGACGAATCTTCTTCCGACTCGTCGCTCGTGATAAACGTGTTGAACGAAAGCGAGAAGGCCCACTCGGGCTGGAAGGCGATCTCTGGGTGACGTTCCCGAAACGCCTTCTTCCCTTCGTCGGTTACCGCGGTACCAGGAACGAACAAGGCACGCAACTCCTTGGCATCGGCGAACTGTTCCAAGCCGGCGTCAGTGATCTTGGTGTTCGAGAGATCGAGCGTTTGCAGCTTGGGCAGCTTGACCAACATCGCCACGCCGGCATCGGTGATCGAAGTGTCGGACAAAGTCAGCCTGGTCAGGTTGGGCAGCTCGGCCAACGTCGCCAGGCCCGCGTCGGTCAATTTCGTCGAGCCCAGACTGAGTAGCGAAAGCTTGGGAAGCGCGGGGAGCGACTGCAGGCCGGCGTCGTCGACAAGCGTGTCATCCAGGAAGAGATTCTGCAGCTTGCTCATCGATTTCAAGTTCGCCAGTCCCGATCCACGAACTTGTGTGTGCTGCAATTCAAGCACTTGCAGTTGCGTCAGGCCGGCCAGCGCCGCCAGTCCAGCATCGGTGGTGCGTCTGGCCTGCAAGCTGAGCTGCCGCAGCTCGGTCATGGCGGCCAGATTGCCAAACGCCGCATCGCCGACGTCGAGCTGGTCGGAATCGATGCGCAGCACGCGGAGCTTGTTCATTCCTTTGAGGTGCGCGATGCCGGCATCAGAGTATTGCCCTCTCCAAAGTTGCAACTCGCGCAGCTCGGTCAGGCCGGCCAGCGGCGCCAGCCCCGCGTCGGTTAGCCTGTTGTCGAACAGGTGCAACGCGCGCAGATTCTTGAGCGATGCCAGGTGCGCGGCGGCCGCGTCGTCGAAACTCCGCGCTTCTGTGAGCGAGAGCCGCTCGAGCGAGGTCAGCTTGCCGAGTGGGGCACAGCCGGCCGACGAGACGTTCGAGACGTCGAGCATCAGTCGCTTGACCTGCGACAGCTTCGGCAATTCGGCCATCCCTCGGTCGTCGAAGCCGTTCTGCATGAGGACGACCATCCGCAGATCGACGGCGCTGGCCAACTCGCCCAGCGTGCTGCCGAGAACTCGCGGGCAATTACTTATCGTCAGCGTCTTGAGGCGCCGCAGTCCGTTGAGCGACGCAATGCCCGCATCGGTGATCGTCACCTGCGGCGGCTGTTCCTTCGGCCCGTCGCCGGCGATGGTCAGAGCCTCGATGTTCGGCAATTGGGCGACGGCCCCCAGCCCGGCGTCGGACATGTCGTCGCCGATAACCGTCAGGTTCGTAAGACTCTGCCAGCCGGCCAGGGTCGCCAGTTGCTCGGTCGAAGGATGATCGAGTTGCAGGCTGTTGAGTTGAGTTAGTTCTTTGAGCGGCGCCAGACCATCGCCAGGCAGCGACCTGCAGCCAATGTAGAGCCCGGAGAGATCCTCGAGTGCCTTGAGCTGCGCCAGCCCCGCACTCCCCCCTTTCCATTTATCGCGTTCGAGGATCACCGTCATGTGGATCTGGCCGGCTTTGTCGCGGGCGGCGTAAACCGCGCCGCCGAGCTTTTCGAGTTCGGCCACCGCGGCTCGCTGGGCGTCGCTGCCAATCTCGCCGGCAGGCACTGGCGTCTGGGGAGCGGCGATGAAGTGCCCGGTGATCTGCGCGTCGTCTCCTTCGTCGGCGAGGACCGCGTCGCCCGCAACGAGAGTGCCGGTGATTTCCAACGTGGTCACATCGCCCGAGGCCGTCGTCCAAGTGGCGGGCTTCTCGGGCGGGTCTTTCTTGGCGTTCTCGTTTGGCGGCGCTTCGAGGCTCAGCCCCGCGCCGGGGATGAGCACGACGACGAGCGCGATGGCGATCGCCCAATAACCGCGCGGCGTTCGCCGGCGAAATGTCGCCTGCTCGCGCACCAGGTGTGCCAGGCGCTGCGCCGTGAAGCTGAGCATCGGCACGCCGGCCAGTGCCCAGCTTTTGCTGGGGCGCGGCCTGACTTCGAGCACGGCCAACAAGGAGCGCGCGTAGCGCGTCGGCCGACAACCGAGTCCGGCGATCACTTCTTCGTCGCACGACCGCTCGCGCTGCCGGCGCAGCTCGCGGTTGGCCCACCAGACGAGCGGATGAAACCACCAGACGGCTTGCGCGACGGTTTGCAGCAGGCTGACGATCGTGTCGCCGCGGCGCACGTGCACCAGCTCGTGTGCCAAGACCGATTCGAGATCGATCGCGTCTTCCGCTTGTTCGCCAGCAGTTTGCAAGGCGGTCGCCGGCAGCACGATCGTCGGACGCAGCAGGCCGCAAACCAGCGGGCCAAGCGGTTCGTCGGTCACGACGAGCGCAGGCGGGCGTCGCACGCCGAGGCGCTGGGCGAGCAGTTCCAGTTGTTGGGTCAATCGCGGCGGCGGCGCACTTGCCTGACGAATCGCCCGCCGCAGCTTGACGTGTTTCGCAACGACCAACAGTGCTAGTGCCGTCGCGCCGGCGGCCCAAAGGGCCAGAACGATCGCCGATGCGAGAGCCACCAGGTCGATCGACGGCGCGGCGACCGCTGCCGGCATCGCAGCCGCGATTGCCGCATCGCCTGTTGTTGTTCCGGTGACGGGATCGTTGGCGGCCAGGGCGATCGTCGCGGGGATAACCGCGCGGCCCGCCGCTTGCTCAACACGCTGGGCCAGCAGCCAACTGAAGGGACTCAAGCGACTCGCCGCCAGCGGTGGCACGAGGCACTTGACCAGCACCAGCATCCACAGCAAGTAAGCCAGATGCGGTCGATGCCGGCAACCGAGCCGGACAATCAGGCCGACCACCATGGCGAGCACCGTCACTTGCCATAATTGAGCAAGGCCTAACTCGCTGATGCGTTCGAGCGTCGGAGAGGTCATGCGTCGGGTTCCTGCTTGAGGGTTGGCTTGCCGGCCGCGCGCTGCTCCGCTTCGTCGAGCATGGCGCGCAATTGTGCGATTTCGGAGTCCGAGAGCTGGCGATCGTGAATCAAGTGTTCCACAAGGGGCAGCGCTTCTCCGTCGAACAGCCGGTGGACGAAGTCTTCGATCGTTTCGCGCATCACTTGGGCAGGGCGGACCTTGGGGGAATAGACGATGCCCCGGCCTTCGCGCCGCGTGTTCAAATACCCTTTGGCTTCCAGGCGGCGCAGATACGTCTGCACCGTCTTGTAGTCGAGCTGCCGCCGCCCGCGCGGCAACGCTTCGAGAACCTGCCGCACGGTAGCCGACTTCAGCCCCCAGACCAGGCGAGCGATTTCCAGTTCGGCCTTCGACAGTTTTGGACGAGGGGGCATGCGGTTGGTTCTGTGCTTAAGTCGTACAAACGTACGAGATAATATCGTACAAATGTACGATGTCAAGCAAAATCGATCCGCGCGATTTCTCGGCGGCCAAACGCACGCGGCGCGTTACGGCAGGATTGAATTTCTGCCGGGCGACGGCAAATCACGCTACAATGAGCGTCGGTTGGCCACGCCCCCTTCGACCGACGGCGCGCTCGCATGCTTTGTCACTTCCGCGGCCCCATCGCCACCGTGATTGCGCTCGGCTGCCTGCTGGCGGTCGCCAGCGCTGGTGGCGCCGATCCGGAGCCCGCCGACGCACCGCCGGCCGAGCCGCAAGCCGCCGACGCTAAACCGCCGGTCGCCGAGGCGCCGCTCGCCGATTCGCCGCCGACCTCTGAACTCGAATTCTTCGAGAAACAAATCCGCCCCGTCCTGGCCCAGCATTGCTACGAATGTCACGGCCCGCGGAAGTCGCAAGCCAATCTGCGGCTCGATCTGGCGGCGGGCTGGCTACGCGGCGGCGATTCGGGACCGGCCGTCGTCCCGCACGAGCCCGACGAAAGCCTGCTCGTGCAGGCGATCGAATACGACGGCGAGAATGTCGAGATGCCGCCGACCGGCAAGCTCCCCGACGAAACGATCGCCTTGCTGACGTCGTGGGTGAAGCGCGGGGCCCCCGCCCCTGCCGATCGCGAATCGATCGCGCCGTCGCCGAGCACGATCGACCTCGAGGCGGGCCGACAGTTCTGGGCCTATCGCCCGTTGCATCAATCTCCATTGCCCGAGGTGCGCGATACCGACTGGTCGAGCCAGGCGATCGACCGTTATGTGCTCGCGCGCTTGGAAGCTGCCGAGCTGCGCCCGCAGCCGGAAGCGGACCGGGGCACGCTGGTTCGCCGACTGTACTTCGACCTGTGGGGATTGCCGCCGAGCCCCGCCGAGATTGCAGCCTTCGTGCGCGATCCGGCGAGCGATGCTTACGAGCGGCTCGTCGATCGGCTGTTGGCCTCGCCACCGTTCGGCGAGCGCTTCGCGCGGCACTGGCTAGACCTCGTGCGGTTCGGCGAGTCGCTGACGCTGCGGGGTTTCGTGCTGCCCGAAGCGTGGCGCTACCGCGACTATGTGATCGAGTCGTTCAATGCCGATCGGCCGTACGACGCATTCGTCCGCGAGCAAATCGCCGGCGACCTGTTGCCGGCCGCGACGTTGGCCGACCGTCAGCGGCAGTTGGTTGCCACCACGTTTCTAGCGTTGGGCAACACGAACCTCGAGGACCAGGACAAGCTGCAGCTCGACATGGACGTCGTCGACGAGCAGCTCGACACGCTCGGCAAGGTGTTTTTGGCGCAAACGATCGGCTGCGCGCGGTGCCACGACCACAAGTTCGATCCGATTCCGACGCGCGACTACTACGCCCTGGCCGGCATCTTGCGCAACTGCCAGTTGCTCGAGCACGCCAACGTGTCGAACTGGGTCGAAGCGCCGTTACCTTTGCCGCCCGAGGAAGAGGCGATCTTCGCCGAGCACAAGGCATCCGTCGCCGCGCTCGAAAAGCAGATTGCCGACGCTCGCGGCCAGTTGGCCAAACTCGGTCAGTCGGCCGCGACGACCGCGGTCGTGGCCGCCAGTGAGCTCCCCGGCATCGTCGTCGACGATCGGCAGGCGAAGAAGGTGGGGCGCTGGATCGAATCGCGCGGCGTCAAGCCGTACATCGGCGAGGGGTACGTCCACGACGGCGCGACCGACAAAGGATCGTCGACGTTGACCTTCGATCCCGAATTGCCGGCGACCGGCCGCTTTGAGGTTCGCCTGGCCTACACGCCCAACCCCAATCGCTCGCGGCGCGTCCCCGTCACGGTGTTCAGCGCCGAGGGGGAAAAGACGATCGACGTCGACATGCAGCAGGCGCCGCCGGTCGAAGGGCGCTTCGTCTCGCTCGGCGAGTATCGCTTCGAGCTGGGGGGGCAGAGCTTCGTCATCATCGACAATGCCGGCACCGAGGGGCATGTCGTGGCCGACGCCGTGCAATTCCTGCGGCGCGAATCGAGCGACGCCACTCCCGACGCGGCCGCGGACCAGCCGTCGACTGCCGCCAAGCCGCCGCGCGAGATCGCCACGCTCGAGACGCGAGTGAAGAAGCTCGAGCGCGAACTGAAGCAGCTCCGCGCGTCGGCCCCCAAGCACCCGGCGGTGATGACCGTTCGCGAGCGGAGCGAGATCCGCGATTTGCCGATTCACGCGCGCGGCTCGGTGCACTCGCTGGGTGAGGTGGTGCCACGCGGATTCTTGCAAGTGGTTGCCCCGCGGCGCAGCGCTCCGTTGCCTTCGTCGCAAAGCGGTCGCTTGGAGCTTGCCGATTGGCTCGCCGCGCCCGACAACCCGCTGACAGCCCGCGTCTTCGCCAACCGCATTTGGTACTGGCTGCTGGGCGAAGGGCTCGTCCGCTCGGTCGATAACTTCGGCTCGACGGGCGAGCGGCCATCGCACGCCGAGTTGCTCGATCACCTGGCGCTGCAATTGATCGAGCGTCAGTGGTCCGCCAAGTCGCTGGTGCGTTACATCGTGCTGTCGAAAACGTACCGACAGTCGTCGGCCGAGCGCGACGACGCTCTGGCGATCGACCCCGAGAACCGGCTCTTGTGGCGCGCCCATCGCCGCCGGCTCGAGGCCGAGTGCCTGCGCGACGCCATGCTGGCCGTCAGCGGCCGGTTGGACCTGGCGATCGGCGGGCCGACGATCGAGCCCGGCACCGCCAACGACTACGGCTACGCAATCAGCTCGAACCGCCGCAGCGTCTACTTGCCGGTGCTGCGCAATTCGCTTCCCGAGATTTTCGCGGCTTTCGATTTCCCCGATCCCAGCCTGGTGTCGGGGCGCCGCACGACGAGCACCGTCGCTCCGCAGGCGCTGTACTTCATGAACAGCGCTTTCGTGCGCGACCAGGCGCAAGCCTCCGCCGAGCGGCTGTTGGCCGAAGAACACAGCGACGTCGATTCACGCATCGAGCGGGCTTTCCGCCTGACGCTGGGGCGATCGCCCAGCGACGCCGAACGGGGCGTGGCTCGCGAGATCGTCGCTGCCCGGCCTGCTGATGCGGCGGTTGACGAAACTTCGGCAGACCGCCGAGAGCCGTGGAGCCAACTGTTCCACGCGTTGTTTTCGTCGCTTGATTTTCGTTATCGTGATTGAAAGTGGTTGATGAGAACTTCGGACTCCGGCATGGACGATCTCGGTTTTTCGCGACGTAGATTCCTCGAGCGCTCGGCGTGCGGTTTTGGTGCGCTGGCGTTTTCGGCACTAGCGGGCCGCCAATCCGCGGCGGGTACAGCTAGCCGCGGCGAGGACATTATTGGGCCTGGCGGTTGGCACCATGCCCCGCGCGCCAAGCGCGTGATCTTTCTATTCATGCAGGGGGGTGTCAGCCAGGTCGACTCGTTCGATTTCAAGCCGCGTTTGGCCGCCGACGACGGCCGCAAGATGCCTTTCGAAGATGCCCGCCGCCGCGCGAACACCGGCAGCGGCGACTCGGCCCAGCGCGTAATGAAATCACCCTGGAGCTTCGCGCAGTACGGCCAGACGGGCCGTTGGGTCTCGGAGCTGTTTCCCGAGACGGCGCGCCATGCCGACGATCTATGTTTTCTGCACGGCATGCACACCGAAGGGGTGGCGCACGGTCCGGCGACATTGTTCCTGCACTGCGGGGCCACGGCGTTCGTGCGCCCCTCGATGGGATCGTGGATCTTGTACGGCCTCGGCTCGGAGAATGAGAACCTGCCGGGCTTCGTGACGATTTCGCCTTCGTCGGGCAATGGCGGCGCGCGAAACTACGGCACCGCGTTCTTGCCCGCCCAATTCCAGGGGACTGCCTTGGGGCGGGCGGGCATGCCGGCCGCCGAGGCCCGCTTGCGCAACCTGGTGCCGGCCGAGGGCCTGGCGGCTCTCGATCGCCGCGAACTCGATCGCTGGCAGTCGCTCAACGCCGCCCAACGGTTGCGCTACGCACAAGACGATCAGCTCGAAGCGACGATTCGCTCCTACGAACTGGCCTGGCGCATGCAGGCCCACGCGCCCGACGTGCTCGATCTGTCGGGCGAGTCGGCGGCCACGCTCGCCGAGTACGGCATCGGCCAGTCGGCGACCGACAACTTCGGCCGGCAGTGCCTGATGGCGCGGCGCCTGTGCGAGGCCGGCGTGCGCTACGTGCAAGTCACCTATGGCGACAACACGGCCAATCCCGCCTGGGATCAACATTCGAACCTGCCAAAGCACGCCGATCACGCGCGGGCAGTCGATCGGCCGATCGCCGGGCTGCTGGCCGATCTCAAGCAGCGCGGCCTGCTCGACGACACGATCGTCTGGTGGGGGGGCGAATTCGGCCGCACTCCTTACGCGCAAAACAACGGTACCGGCCGCGATCACAATCCGCTCGGCTTCACCGTCTGGCTGGCCGGCGGCGGCTTTCGGCCGGGGCTGGCCTTTGGCGCAACCGACGAGTTCGGTCATCAGGCGGTCGCCGGCAAAGTCCACATGCACGACTTGCACGCCACGATTCTGCACCAACTGGGTATCGATCACGAGCGATTGACCTATCGCTACGCGGGGCGCGACTTTCGCTTGACCGACGTGTTCGGCCGCGTCGTTGAAGAAGTGATCTGAGGCCGCTCGGCCTGCGCGACGGCGCGATCATTGACATCGCCACGATTTGGCTGCATGTTGGCGGCCGCGCCCGGCGCCTCTCGTGCCGCTGCGTCTCGGCGACATTCCCACCGGCCAGGAGATCTCGGCATGCCGTCATCGAAGTTCGCTTGCTCGCGGCGACAATTTCTAGCTTCGCAAGCGACGGCGCTGGCGGCCGGCGCGCTCGCCGCGACCCGCACCAGCGCTCGACCGGCGCGGGGCGCCGATCCGGCTGGCACGAGCAACGCGACCCCGCCGGCGGCAGCCCCGGCCGTCAAACGCATCGCGGCGGTGAACACCGTGTACCGGATTCGCTCGCACGCCTATCACATCGCCGGACGCTTCATCTTTGGCTACGACCGCGAGGGGTTTCATCACCAGCCGCCGTTCAAGCTCGTGCGGATGTACAACGATCAGTTTCCCGACGGCGACCTCAGCCGCGATCTGGCCGCCGAGCATGGCTTCGAGATCGCGCCGACCGTGGCCGCCGCGCTCGGTGGGCCCGATCAGTTCGACGTCGATGGCGTGCTGTTGATCGGCGAGCACGGCGACTACCCGACCAATAGCCGCGGGCAGATCCTCTATCCGCGCTACGACCTGATGCGGCAGATTGTCGACGTGTTCCGCCGCGCCGGCCGCAGCGTGCCAGTCTTCAACGACAAGCATCTGTCGTACGACTACGAAAAGGCCGCCGAAATGGTCGGCTGGTCGCGCGAACTGGGGTTCGGCTTCATGGCCGGCTCGTCGCTGCCGGTCACCTGGCGCCGCCCCGAGCTCGAGCCACCGCTAGAGACGCCCTTTACCGAGGGGCTGGCCTGCTATGGCGGCTCGGTCGAGCCGTACCTGTTTCATGGGCTGGAAACGCTGCAATGCATGCTCGAGCGGCGCCGCGGCGGCGAGACGGGGGTCCGCAGCGTCACCTGCCTGCGCGGCCCGGCCGTGTGGCAGGCCGAAGACGCCGGCCGCTGGTCGAAGAAGCTGCTGACCGCCGCGCTGTCGCGCAGCCCCAGTCGCAACTATGGCAACGTGCGCGACAACGCCATCGATCCGGTGGCGATACTTATCGAGTATCGCGACGGCACGCGCGGCACGGTCCTCAATCTGCCCGAGCACATTTCCGACTTCAATTTCGCGGCTGCAATCGCCGGCCGCGACGAACCGGTCTCGTGCGCTTTCGAACTGCCGGCCCCTCCCGGAGCGAACTACTTCGACGCGCTGGCTTGGAACATCGAGAAACTGTTTACCACGGGCAAATCGCCCTATCCGATCGAGCGCACCCTGCTGACCACGACCGTGCTCGACCTGGCGATGCGGTCGCTGGCCGATCGCAGCCGGCCGCGCAGCGAAACCGCGCTCGACATCCATTATCAGCCGCCGGCCGACAGCGGATTTTTCCGCGGTCGCTATACGCAGGCGGGCTGAACGCCCTCGAACGATCCGCTACTTCTTCGGTTCGGGTGCGCCGGCCAAGCGGCGGGCCGCCGGGTCTTCAGGCGGGCGATCGAGCGCCAGAAACGCGAACAGATCGGCCAGCTCCTGGGGCGTGATCTGCTTCTCGAGCTCTTCGGGCATCAACGAGAGCGAATTCTTCTCGGTCTGCTCCACTCGATCGCGCGGCACGGTTTCGAGCTTGTCGCCGGGCAACTTAAGCACCAGGCGTTGCGGGCTGTCTTCGATCAACAAGCCGATGAGCACGCGGCCGTCGTCGGTGACCACCGTGTGGCTTTCGTACGCCGTGCCGATCACGAGATTCGGATCGAGCACGTTGGAGAGCAGTTGCTCCCAGGAGTTGCGACCGTTGCGCGTGATATCAGGCCCGACTTCGTGGCCGGCCCCGTAGATGCGATGACACTGGGCGCACGACTTCTCGAAGACGGCCCGCCCCGCCAGCGGATCGCCCGGATTGCTCTCGAGCAGCCCGCGCACCGACTTGATCACGTTCTCGCGCGCGGGATTGCGGTCGGTGCGCACCGTGCCCCAGATAGCGTGAATCTGCGCGGCGAGCTGCTTGTCGGCAGCGCGCGCTAAGCGGCGTACTTGCGAGAGGTTCAGCGCTTCGGCGGGGAGCCGCTTGTCGGCGACGGCGGCCAACAACGCGTGTGCCCAGGCCGTGCGCTGGGTGAGGAGCTCGATGGCGGCCGGCCGCAGCTCGGGCTCCTGGCGATCGTAGGCGGCCAGCACCAGGCTGGCGATTCCGTCGCGCTGGCTGTGCCCCAACGAAGCGAGCAATCCGCGCCGCAGCGAAAGCGAGTTGCGCTCGAGGTCGGCCAGCACCGCTTCGACCAGCGACGGCAGCTCGTCGGCGTCGATCGCGGCCAGCGCTTCGATACCGCGCAGCCGCAGCGCTTCGGCGGCTGCGACATCGGCGGCCAGCGACAACGCGGCCGAGCGGGCCTCGTCATCTCCCCAAGCCAGCGCCAGGGCGATCGCCGCGGCACTCAGGCGATCGTGCGACTTCGCGGCGATCAGCGTCGTCAGATGTTCGCCGACCTGATTGCGAATCGTTTCGAGCTCCCTGTCCATCAGATCGCGATGTCGAACCGCCTGATGGAGAGCTTCGAGACATTCGGCGGCCGAGTCCGCGGCGGCACGCTCGTGCAGCAAGGCGCCGACCAGCCGGCCGGCGGACTCCGGATCTCGATCGTCGCCGACCACGAGCCATTGGACCAGCCGCGGCAAAACCGGCTGCAATCCACCCCCAGCTTCGTCGGCACGGCGCAGCAGCACGGCCAGCGATGCCTGCCGATCGGCGTGCAGCGCCGGCCGTAGATTCTGCCAGACGATCGCCGGCACGATCGGGTCGTCGTTGCTGGCCGCCAGCGTCTCGAGCAGTAGAGCGACATCCGCGCCGTCGTGCGCTGTGCCAAACAGCTTGCGGGCGGCAATGGCGACTTGCAGGCGAACGTCGGCCGAATCGTCGGCGGCGAGCTCCCGGATTCGCTCGCGAACCGCGCTGGGCAAATCCACGCCGGCCGCGGCCAGATTGCCGGCCAACCGCACTCCCCATGCCCGCAGCGCGCCTTCGTCGTGCAGCAATAGCCGCGAACAAAGCTCGCCATCGAGCGCACCGCCACCCCGGGCGCCGGTACCGGCCAACGCCCATAAGGCGTGCATCCGCGTTTTCAGCGGCGCGGCGTCGTCGAACACCAACTCGTTCAGCCGGCGATTGGCGGTCGCCGAGTTGCGCTCGGCCAGCAGCCGCTGGGCCTGGTCGCGAAAGTAGACATTCGGGCTGGCCAGCCGCGCGATCAGTTGGTCGTCGGTCTCGCGCGCCAGGTCGAACGGGGCCGAGCGCGGCGTCTCGCCGTAGCGAACGCGATACAGGCGTCCGCGCAGCCGATCGATGCCAGCGGGATCGCGCCCGGCGTCTTGATAACAGTGATAGCGATCGTACCAATCGAGCACGTAGAGCGAGCCGTCGGGCCCCGTCTTCTGCGCGACGGGCATGAACCAGGCGTCGTTGGCGGTGAGAAAATCGGGTGCCGGCCGCGCGAAGTACGTCGCGCCGCGGCGCTCGAGCACGTCGACATTCAAGCAGCCGCCATGGATGTTCCCCATGTAGAGACGGTCGCGATACTCGGCCGGGTAGGCATCGCTATCGAAGTAGTGAATGCCGCAGTAGGCCGCTTTCTGGTGATGGTGCTCGACGATCGAACCGAGTTTCCAGACATGCGGCGGATACGCCCCGCCTTGGCGGTGGTAATAGCCCGTCTCCGTGATGTGCCACAGATGATCGATCACGCAGGCGCTCAAGAACATGCTGCCGGCCGGGTCCCAGGCGATTCCCCAGGGGTTGCTCGTCCCTTCGGCGAACAGCTCGAAGCGGCGCGAGCGGGGATCGACGCGCCACACGGCGCACGTGAAGTCGTACTTGCGGCCATCCTGCTCGATGCGGCTGCGATTGAAGACGCCGTTGAGTCCGTACAGCCAGCCGTCGGGGCCCCAGACGAGCGAGTTGGGCAGCTCGTGCGTGTCGTCGCGGCCAAAACCGCTGACGACCACTTCGCGACGGTCGGCGCGGCCATCGCCGTCGACATCCTCGAGAAACAGCAAGTCGGGCGCGTTAGCGACCCAGACACCGCCATGCCCGACGGCGATGCCCGAGGGAATGTTCAGCCCTTCGGCAAAGATCGTGAAACGATCGGCGTGGCCGTCGGCATCGGTGTCTTCGAGCACCTTGATGCGATCGCGGCCCACGCCAGCTTCGTGCCGCGGATACTCCAGGCTTTCGCACACCCAGACTCGGCCGCGCTCATCGAACGTCATGGCGACCGGGTTCACCAGGTCGGGCTCGTGCGCCACGCATTCGACCGTGAAGCCCTCGGGCACGGTCATGCGGGCGATGGCCTCCTCGGGCGAAAGCGCCGGACCAGGCGGGCGATCTTGGTGATGGGGAATCGGCTCGGCAGTCGCCTGGCCTGCGGCCGGCGGTGTATCGGCGGCCCGCCCTCGGTCGGTCGCAGAGCAGAGCGCGAGGGCCACCGACAAGTAGAACATTAGCGTTGATTTGCACATAGCCAGCAGTTTCGACTGCCGGGCTGCCCAGTGCAATGCAGGCGACGCAGCTCGCCAGGCGAAGCCGCTTATTTGCCGCAATAGTCGATCGTGCGGGCGATCTCGGTCTTGAGGTCGGCGCGCGAGACGATGCGGTCGATGAAGCCGTGCTCGAGCAAAAACTCGCTCGTCTGGAAGCCAGCCGGCAACTCGATCCGGATCGTGGCTTTGATCGTGCGCGGGCCGGCAAAGCCGATCAGCGCCTTCGGCTCGGCGAAGATGATGTCCCCCAGCGAGGCGAAGCTGGCGGCCACGCCCCCCATCGTGGGATTGGTGAGCACCGAGATAAACAGCCCGCCCGCTTCGTGAAACCGCGCCAGGGCCGCGCTCACCTTGGCCATCTGCATAAGCGACAGAATGCCTTCGTGCATGCGGGCGCCCCCCCCCGAGCCGCTAATGATGATCAGCGGCAACCGTTCTGTCGTGGCCCGTTCGACCAGGCGCGTGAGCCGCTCGCCGACGACCGAGCCCATGCTCCCCATCAAGAAGGCCGAGTCGGTGACGCCAAACGCCACGCGGCGGGCGCGGATCATCCCCGAGCCGGTGACGGCGGCGTCACGCAATCCGGTGCGGGCTTGCTCGTCTTTGAGGCGCTCGGCGTAGGCCTTGCGATCGACGAAGCCCAACGGATCGGTGGGCCACAGATCGGCATCCCACTCTTCGAAGGTACCCTCGTCGAGTACCTGGCGGATGCGTTCTTCGGCGGCGACATACCAGTGGTAGCCGCAAACGGGGCAGACCCCCATCTTTCGCTCCGCCGCTTCACGAAAGATGATTTCCTTGCAGCCGGGGCAGCGCAGCCACAACCCGGGCGGCACGCCGCGCTTCGGCGGGTGCAACGTGCCACCACCCTTGGCTTCCGAACCTGACTCGCTCATGCGCGGCTCTCGCTTAGCGGGCGGCGACCAGCTCGGCTGGCCGAACTTCGATGGCTTCCCAATGACCGTGTTCAGCGGTCGACTTCCACAAGTCACCCCAGGCACAATGACACAACTGCGCCCGGGCGATCGTCGCCAACGGCTCGGGGAGCACCAGGCCGATCACGCCAGCGCGATGCCGCTTGACGAGCTTGCGCAGCGCCACCTGCAGGCGCTGGCGTGCTTCGTCGAGCATCTCGCCATTGGGCGGACAGACGCTCTCGGGCTGTTCCTGCCATTGGCGATAGAGCTTCGGATACTTGCGGCGAATCTCGCTGACGAGCAGGCCCTGCCACAGCCCGTGATCGAGGTTCTGCATGTCGTCGAGCTTCTTGAATTTGATATCGAGCCCGTCGGCGAGCAAGCTGGCGGTTTCCAGGGACGGCTCGGAGTCGGAGGTGTAAATCGCTTCAAGGTCGCGCCCCCGAAGTTGCTCGATGAGCTGCCCCACTTCGGCATTGCCGGTGCCATTGAGCGGGATGTCGAGGGTGCCTTGAATCCGGCCATATTTGTCATAGTCGGTGGCCCCCGGCCGGATCAACACAATCGTCAGCATGGATGTTCTATCTCGGGTTGGTAGTGGAGCCGCTGGCAGTTGGCCTGGCGGCAGAATGGTGGTGGAGTCGCGGTCGTCGGCGCATCGACCGCGACGCATCTTGTCAGCCAGATTCCTTGGGTCGCTGATCAAAGCCCTCGCGGGCGCGGCGGTAGAGCCGGGCCACGTTATTGGCATAGTCGCCGCCACGAAAAATCGCCGAGCCGGCGGCACAGATGTCAGCTCCCGCCGTCACGCATTGAGCGATCGTCTCCAGGTTCACGCCGCCATCGATCTCGATGACCAGCTCTGGGTTGAGCCGGCCCGTACGACGGCGCGCGGCCAGTTCGGCCACCTTGTCGAGCGCCACCGGTTCGAACTTCTGCCCGCCGAAACCGGGATGGACGCTCATCACGAGCACCAGGTCGCATTCTTCCAGCGCGTGTTCGACCGCGGCCAGCGTCGTGTCGGGGTTGATCGCCAGCCCGGCCGCTGCGCCGCGGGCGCGAATGTCGGCTAGCACCGGGCAAGGGTCGTCGACGGCCTCGGCATGAATCGTAATCACGTCGGCCCCCGCCGCGACGAACTGACCGACGAACCGCTGTGGTTCGGCGATCATCAAATGCGCTTCGAGCGGCAACTCGGTGAGCCGGCGCACGGCCGCCACGATCGGCATGCCATAGGTGATGTTCGGGACGAACTGGCCGTCCATGCAGTCGAGATGCATGCCAGGTAGACCGGCTGCTTCCAACTCGGCCACCTCGCGCTCGAGATTGCCGAAATCGCACAGCAGCAGCGAAGGGAGAATCCACGGTCCGCTGGCACGCGACGCCCGTAAGCCAGCCGCCCGCGCGGCCCGACAAGCAACAGGATCTGACACTACAAGCCGCTCATGGAGGAACCCGCAAGCATGACCCCGCGGGAGCGTCGGGCGAGCTCGACACCTTGGCGAGCCCGCTGGGAACGCGCGAAGTACGCGTGCCGCCTCGTGCCGCGACGCTTTCAGACGGCAGCAGACAGTTTCAAGTTTAGCGAACCGCGGCCAGAGTGTCAGCGCGTTCTTGGATTAATCGGCTTAAGCCGCTCCGGCGGAACGCTTTGCAGCGAGCGGGTTTGGCCAGGTACCTGCCGCCGCCGGGGGGTGACTAAGCATGCCGGCTCGGCGTCGCGCGACCGCATGACTCGTTAGCAAGGGCATCCCTGCTGCCTTGCGAGCGCCGGTGCGGTTTGGCTTCCGACCGGCACGACGCGGGTGAGCTAGGGTTAACTGCTGAGGGTTCAGTTGTTTGACCAGCGGGTACCCCGCCGCTGGGCCGCAGTCGGCGAGCCGTGCTTTCGGCTGTCTTTTCCAATGCCGCGAGGGTCCAAGAAGCCATGGCCAACTACAAGCGCAAACGGTTGTTTGTCGATCCCCAGGTACAAGGGGCCTTGGTCGCCCGGGTCGTCGGCTATTGGTTGAGCTGCTTGCTGACCGTGATTGTGATGGTGGTCAACTGGCGCATCCTCACCGAGACCGACAAGCTCTGGTACCAGCAATTGGCCGAGATCTGGGGCTCGATGGGGCCGGCCTTCGTCGTGGCCGTGCTGCTGTTGCCGATCGCGCTGTACGACATCGTGCGGTTCTCGAACCGCGTCGTCGGCCCCTTGGTGCGACTACGCGGCGGGCTGCGGGCGCTGGCTCGCGGCGAACGCATTCAGCCGATTCGCTTTCGCGAAGGTGACTTCCTCGGCGAGTTAGCCGAAGAATTCAACGCGGTCGTGGCTCGGCTCGAAGCCGATCGCGCCGAGGCCACGCAGGCCGAACGCGCCGTGGAGCGCGAGGGTCTGAAACGCAAACAGGGAGATACCGTCGAATCGCTGGAAGCAGCCGCCGCCCGCGGTTTCGACGTCGGCTAGGCGTCGCGCGAAAACGCCCGTTGTTATAGTGCCCGGCGCAACCGCCTGGGCGGTCGCCCACCGCGCCCCAGTGGTGCGGGCTTGCGTGCCGGCTCGGCCGGGGGTGCGGATTCATCAGTGGTCGCCGCGCCATCGACAGCCGTGCCTGGCACGATCGGCACCGCTTGCGGTCGGCGGAACGCTTCGAAGCCAGCCATTTCGTCGCGCTTCAGCAACCGATTGATGCGAATCTCGATTCGCGTCAGCTCGTTGCCTTCTTCGGGCGTGACAAAGCTGTAGGCCACGCCCTCGCGACCCATGCGCCCCGTGCGGCCGACGCGATGGACGTAGTCGTCGCAGAACTCGGGCAGGTCGTAATTGATGATGTGCGAGATGTTCGAGACGTCGATGCCGCGGCCCACGACGTCGGTGGCCACGAGGTAGCGGATGCTCCCCTCGCGGAATTGGGCCATCACGCGGTCGCGCACCCGCTGTTGCAAGTCGCCATGAATGCAGGCGACATGTTGGGCCTTGCGCTGCAGCAAGTTGCTGACCTTTTCGGTCCCCCGCTTGGTCCGGCAAAAAATGATTGCCTGCCGCGGCTGTTCGCGTTCGACGAGCTTGACCAGCAGATCGAACTTTTGATGCTGATCGACCGTGAAGTAATACTGGTCGATCGTCTCGACGGCGACTTCCTTCGGCGAAAAGTTGAGCGTCTCGTGATCGCGCATGTAACGCGAGGCCAGCCGCTCGACCGGCGGCGGAACCGTGGCGCTCAGCAGCAGCGTCTGGCGTTCGCGCGGCACGCGGCGCAAGATGCGTTCGATGTCGGGTCGAAAGCCGATGTCGAGCATGCGGTCCGCCTCGTCGAGCACGACCATGCGAATGTGGTCGAGCACCAGCGTGCCGCGGCCGATGTGATCGATCACGCGCCCCGGCGTGCCGATGATCACGTCGGCGCCGCGACGCAGTTTTTCGATTTGTTGGCGGATCGGTTTCCCGCCGTAGATGGCGATGGCGTTCACCTTGCGGCCGTGCGCCAGCTTGACCACCTCGTCGCGAACCTGCACGGCCAGCTCGCGCGTCGGCACCAGCACGAGGGCTTGTGGACCGTGCGATTCCTTGCGCGGCCGCAGACGTTCGAGGATCGGAATCACGAAGGCGGCGGTTTTACCGGTGCCCGTGCGCGCCTGACCCATCAGATCGTGCCCAGCGATGGCCTTGGGGATCAGGCCGGCCTGGACAGGCGTGGGTTCAAGGTATTGAGCGGCGGCCAGGGCCGCCAGCATCGTTTCCGACAGCGACAGGTCGGAGAATTTGGCGGGGACCGACCCAAGGGGTTCGGTCATGGTAACGGTCAAGCGTTTCTTCTTATGGCTGGGAGGGACGACGAGCGAGCCAGTGCGACTTACGAAGTCTCTAGGGTAGCCGATCGGCGGGCGAATGTCACACGGCGGGCCGTACCGCGGCCCTGGCCGCTGGGGTTCTAAGCTAAACGGCGGGCGCATTTATCGTCAAGGCAATTGGCCTTAGCGAGCGCCCACGAGAACCTGCTTGTCGGCTGATGCCGTGTCGCGGCCCAGACGTCGGACCGCCGCCTCGACGATGCGTCGCAGCAATTCGCGATGATCGACCCCGACGTCGCGAGCCAGAAAGACCAGGTCGCTGGTCAACGGGGCCAACCCGGGAAGTGGATTGGCTTCGAGAAAATAGGGAACCTCGTCGCGCAACCGAAAGTCGACGCGGGCCACGTCCTGGCAGCCCAGCGCGGCGAACGCCCGCAGGGCCGCGTCGGCGACACGCTGGCTGGCCATCGGCGAGATCCGAGCCGGGCACTCGTAGCGAATCGTCTCGACCCAGTCACGCTTCACTTCCAGGCTGTAAAGAAACGGCCCCGCGGGCTTCGTCGGCAAGACGCGCATGATGCCCAACACCTCGGGCGGATGGCCGATGATGCCGACGGTCAGCTCATCGCCGTCGATGAACTCTTCGACCAGAATCGGCTGCCGATACCGGCCGCGCAGCTCGGCGATCGTCTCGCGCAGTTCGGCCGGAGTCTCGACCAGGCACTTGTTGCGGATGCCCTTGCTCGATCCTTCGTAGGTCGGCTTGACGACCAGCGGCAGCGGCAACTCGGCGAGCTGCCGCATAACTTCGTCGGGCGAGGTCTCCCAACGATCGTCGACGGTGACCCACGCGGGCGTCGCCACGCCCGCCTGAGCGATGAGTCGTTTGGCGCAGTCCTTGTCGAGCGCGACGGCCAACGACAGTGGATCGGAACCGGTGTAGGGGATGCCGAGCGTTTCCAAGAGCGCCGGCACCCGCGACTCGCGCGAGCGGCTCACGCCGCGCCCTTCGGCGATGTTGAAAACCAGGTCGGGACGCGGGCCGTCGAGCAAGCGGCGGATCAACGGTTCGCCTTCGCCCAACAGCTCGACTTCGTGCCCCTGGCTGGTCAACGTTTCGGCCAGGGCCGCGATCGTTTCGAGCGAATCGAACTCTTCTTCGCTATCGTCGCTCGACAGCAGGGCGTCGAGCGCTTCGCCGGTGAGCTTCGACGTGCCGCACGACGGCTTCGACGCGCTGCGGGCGTTGTAGGTCAAACCAATGCGCATGACTGCTGATCCTTCAATGGCAACTGAGACGCCGGCCGGCTGTCCCGCTAGCGAACGACGTTGCTGAGCACGCGCACCAGCGGATCGTCGGTCGAGGGCCAGGCCCCCACCAACAATTCCGAGCTGGCGGCCGGATGCGTCGGCTCCGCGGGCCGCGATACCTTGGCTGAACCGTTGCTCGTGGCTTTGGCCGCAGTACGTGCCGAAGAACGCAGGGCGCGAAGCGGCGGGGCCGGCGGTTCGTCGCCGACAGGTGCTGCCGCGACGATGTCGGTTATCGGCTCAGCAGTCGTCGCCAGCCGATCGATCTTTCGGCGGCGACCGACCGCGGCGTCGACCTTGGCAAGCCGCGTGGCGCGCGGCCGAATTCGGCCGGCCACAACCGTTCCGTCGGCGGGCATGGCCGCGGCGACGAGCTCGACGATCATCGGTCCAGTTTCGACCGCCGGCAGCGGTGTCTCGATCGTCGACGCCGCGGCGCCCACGCTCGCGGCCGCCGTAGCAGCTTCGGACCGCTGTCGCCGACGTTCCATGCGGGCAACACCGGCGGGCACAAGCTTGTGCCCCTGGCCGCTGAGCAGATCGCTCACGCCCGTCGTCGTGATCACGTTGGTTCGTCCGCCGTGCTGATCTTCGGGAGAGTAGCGGAAGACCATCCCCTCGTAGTTGCGCAAGACGACCGCCTGCTCCGATGCCGAGACGACGTAATTCGGCATGACGGGAATCTTGCCGGCGCCGTACAGCCCGTCGATCACGTAGGTCGGCACGCCCAGCCCCGACATGTGGCCGCGCAAGCCCTCCATGATTTCGATCCCCTTCCACACGCTGGTGCGGAAGTGGCCGGCGCCCGTCACCGGATCGCAATGGAACAAGTAGTAAGGGCGGACCTTTATCCGCAGCAGCCCGCGCATCAAGTCGCGCATTGTCGGCAGCGCGTCGTTGACTCCCTTGAGCAGCACGGCGTGGTTGTTGATCGGCAGCCCGGCGTTGATCAAGTTGCGGCAGCCGCGCGCGGCCTCGGGGGTGATCTCGCGAGGGTGGTTGAAGTGCGTTTGCACCCAGACCTTGCCGGTCTCGTGCAGGATGTCGATCCACTGCTGGTCGAAGAGCTTTTGC
Source organism: Pirellulales bacterium (assembly GCA_050184475.1). Taxonomy (GTDB): domain Bacteria; phylum Planctomycetota; class Planctomycetia; order Pirellulales; family JAEUIK01; genus JAIESQ01. Next base: position 238,844 of record JBFXAH010000009.1, read on the forward strand.
GGTAGCGTAACCGGCACTCGCGTGCCGACGCGGATCACGTCGACGTGCGGGATCTCGGCCAGGCTGGTCAGAAACCAGCGCAGCTTGGCCGGCGGCAGCATCAAGGCGTCGCCCCCCGAGAGAATGCAATCGTGGATTTCCGGATGCTGGCGGATGTAGTCGATCATCCGCAGCTCGTCGTGGCTGGGGGCGTCCCAACCTTCGCGATCCATGGTCACGCGTTTGCGCGTGCAGAACCGGCAATACATCGAGCAGACCGGCGTGGTAATCAGCAACACGCGGTCGGGATAGCGATGCGTCAAGCCGGGGACCGGGGAATCCTGGTCTTCTTCCAGCGGATCTTCGAGCTCTTCGCTCGAGTCTTCGATGGTTTCGGCCAGGTGCGGCAGCGACTGCAGGCCGATCGGATCGCCGTACGGGTCGTTGGCGTCGATCAATGACAAGTAGTACGGCGGCAGCGCGAGCTTGTACTTGCTCTCGAGACGCTCGAGATCAGCCAGTCCTTTGACCGGCAGGGGGAGCAGCTCGGCCAATTGCCGCGTCGTGCGTACGGCATGCTGCATTTGCCAGCGCCAGTCTTCCCACTGCGCCAGCGGCACGTCTTTCCACTGGGGATGCCGGGTCGACGCCGGCATACTACCTGGGGGCTCTTCGGCCTCGCCCACCATGGCGGAATCTTGCACGACCGTCGGCGCGACAACTCGCTCGGAGCCATTGGCCCGCGAGTCGATGGCCGCTCGCACGCGCTTGCCCTGCATGTTCGTCCTTCTCCTGCGGATCATCCCTGGACCGGCGCAGTGGCCGGATTTAGCGGAGCTTTATACTGACCGCCCCATGCGGACACAAGGCGACTTCGGGTAGCTGGGCGCACCATGCCCGACCAGGCAAAGGGGCGCGGAGCGATGCGCCGGCAACCAACCGACCTCATTGCGCCACATTCTAGCGAGGGCCGTCAAGCGGGAAAGCGTTTTGCCGTTGGTCCGTGCCCTAGTTGGACGCTTGCCGACGGCCACCGCTGTGGGGCGGTATCGTCCATCGCCGTGGTCGGCGATCGAGCCTCGTCAACCGAGCAGCGACTTCTCGAAGATCACCAGGTTTTCGCCCCGGTCGGGGTCCCAGCGGATGCCTAGGATGTCGTACAACTGCTCGATCGCCAGGTGGAGCATCGGCCGGTGCTGGTTGTGGCATTCGAAGCGGATCGTGTCGTACCCCTGGTCGCGCGCCCAGCTATGGACCGCCTCCATGAGCTGGCTGGCGATTCCCTGCCGCCGTTGGTCGGGCACCACCCCGTAGAGCCAGGCGAAAAACGACGTCGGCTTCAGCTCGAAACCGACGAAAAACCCCACCGGCGAGTCGTCGAGACTGGCCACGAGCATCAGCACGTTATACCGACCCTGGAACCGCCGCTTGAAAAAGGCCTGATCGCGGGCGGGGCGGAAGACCGAGTTGTACAACTCCGCCACGATGGGGATATCGTTCGGGCCGATGATGTCGATCTTCGCGCTGGCCATGGGCTCTTTCTCGTCTGTCTGGACAAATCGGGGCTGCGGCAGAATTATAGCGAGACTTGCCGAAACCGCCCCCCGGGCACGGCCGGGGCACATTCGCCCGCCGAGCCTGACGAACAAACGAGAGAAGTTCTGGCCCGTCGCCGATGATCCTGGTCACCGTTTCCGAGCTACGAAAGCACTTTGGCCCCGAGCCGGTCCTCGACGGAGTGTCGTTCGACCTGCGCCCCGGCGAACGCGTCGGTCTGGTCGGCCCCAACGGTGCTGGCAAGACCACGCTAGTGCGGATCGTCGCCGGGCTCGAGCCAGCCGATGCCGGTTCGGTCGAGCTGCATCCCTCGGCCCGTCTGGGTTACCTCGAACAGCGGCCCAACTTTGCCGCGGGCCATACCCTGTGGGACGAAGCCCAGTCGGCGCTAGCTCATCTGATCGACCTGGCGGCCGAAGCCGAAGAGGCTGCCCATCGCCTGGCCGCCTCGCCCCCCGACGACCCCGAGCACGATCGCCTGGCCGCCCGTTACGACCGCTTGCAGCACGAGGTTGCCCAGCACGGGGCCTACGAACTGCGGCACCGCATCGAACGCGTCTTGGATGGCCTCGGCTTTGCACGACAGGCGCACCAGCAGCCGGTCGAGTCGCTCAGCGGCGGTCAACAGAATCGCCTGCTGCTGGCGAAGCTGTTGTTGGGCGGAGCCGACCTGCTGCTGCTCGACGAGCCGTCGAACCATCTCGACATCGAGGCCACCCAATGGCTCGAGAACTTCCTGGTCGAAAGCCGCCAGGCGATGCTGATTGTCAGCCACGACCGCTACCTGCTCGACAAGGTGACCAACCGCACGCTGGAGCTGGTCAACGGCACGGTCGACAGCTACCCCGGCAACTTCTCGCAATACTGGCGGCTCAAGGCCGAACGGCTCGAGGTCGAGCGGCGGACCTTCGAGCGCCAGCAAGAGTTTATCGCCAAGACCGAAGACTTTATCCGTCGCAACAAGTACGGCCAGAAGAGCGCCCAGGCCAAGGACCGCGAGAAGAAGCTCGCCCGCGTCGAAGCGGTGGCCCGCCCGCGGACGATCGCGGCCCCGGCGTTCGGCTTTCCCGCGGCGGCCCGCAGCGGCGACATCGTGTTGCGCCTCGAGCATTTGGCCAAGGCGTTCGATCGACCGCTGTTTGCCGACCTGAACTGGGACGTCTTGCGCGGCCAGCGCTGGGGCGTGCTCGGGCCCAATGGATCGGGCAAGACCACGCTGCTGCGTTGTCTGGTTGGCCAGGTGCGCCCCGATACCGGGGAGATCATCGTCGGCACGGGCGTGCAACTCGGTTACTACGACCAGATGCTCGCCGGGCTCGACCCGCAATCGCAGGTGGTCGACGCCATCCGCCCGCCGCGCAAGGAATTCAGCGAGCCGCAACGGCGCGATCTGTTGGCCCGCTTCGGCTTGACCGGCGACGCCGTGTTTCAGCCGGTGTCGAGTCTCAGCGGTGGCGAGCGGAGCCGCGCCGCCCTGGCCCGCCTGGCCGCCGAGGATGCCAACGTGCTGGTCCTCGACGAACCGACGAATCACCTCGACCTGTGGGCCCGCGACGCACTCGAGCGGGCATTGCTCGACTTCGACGGCACGGTGCTGTTCGTCAGCCACGACCGGTACTTTCTCAATCGCGTGGCCGATCACTTGCTCGTGCTCGAACCGCCGCGGGTGCGGGTGATCGACGGCAACTACGAGACCTTCCTGGCGCTGCAGGAATCGTGGAAGTCGGCGACCGCAGCACCGGCGACGTCGCGCGGCGGCCAGACGGACACCGAGACCAAGGCCGATCGCCCGGCGACCGACGCCGGCGGCAATTCCAATCAAGTTAAGCCTGAGCGCCGCAAGCGCCGTTTCCCTTACCGCAAGGCGGCCGAGATCGAGGCCGAGATTCATCGGCGCGAAACCGCGATTGCCGAGCTCGAAGCCTCGCTGGCCACGCCCGAGGTCTATCGCAGCGCGCAGCGGATGCGCGAGGTGCCGGCCCAGATCACGGCCGAGAAGGAATCGTTGTCGCAACTTTACGAACACTGGGAAGAGGCGACCGAGCTCAACGGCTGATCGCGACGAATACGCCAGGCTTTTGTCAGCCTTGTCCGACACAATCCCAAGCTGTCGCCAGCTTGCAGTCGATTGCTCTTGGCGTACGGCGCCGATTTGTGTACACCGCGCGTAGCCATTTCGCCGCCGGAATGACGCGCGTGGGCAGCACCGCGGCGGCTCGCCATTGTGATCTTATCGAGGGAGTACCCGCCATGCGCTCGATCGCCATCGCCGTTACGCTGATTGTCGCCACCGGTACGTGCTGGTTTGCCTGGGCCGCCGACGAGCAGCCGATGAACTTCTGGATGAAGAAGAAGCTCGAGCACTCGCAGTCGGCGTTGCGGGCGCTGGCCCTGGAAGATTACGACGCCCTACGAACTAGCGCCACCGCCATGCGGCGGTTGAGCGACATCGAGGGGTTCGCGCGGCGGACCGACGCCAAGGAGTATCGGGCGCAGTTGCAGATTTTCGAGTTCGCCAACGACGAGCTGATCCGCTACGCCCAGGAGAAGAACGTCGACGGCGCGGCGCTGGCCTTCACGCAATTGACGCTCAGTTGCGTCAATTGCCACAAGCAATTGCGCGACGAGAAAGAATAGCAAGTCACAGCGAGTGATCGCCGCCCGGCGACCATCGACCCGCGCGCCTGGCTGCTAGGCCAAAAGCCCTTCGACCACGCGGCCATGCACGTCGGTCAGGCGGAAATCGCGCCCCTGAAAGCGGTACGTCAACCGCGTGTGATCGAAGCCCAACAGGTGCAGGATCGTGGCGTGCAAATCGTGCACGTGCACGACGTCGCGCGTGGCGTTGAAGCCCAGCTCGTCGCTTTCGCCCCAGGTGACGCCCGGCTTGATGCCGCCGCCGGCCAACCACATCGTGAACGCGTTGGGATGATGATCGCGGCCGTCGCTACCACCTTGCACCATCGGGGTGCGGCCGAACTCTCCGCCCCAGATCACTAGCGTGTCGTCGAGCAGACCGCGCTGCCGCAGGTCTTTGACCAGCGCGGCGCAGGCCTGATCGGTATCGTGGCAGTTCTTCTTGAGATCACCCACCAGGTTGCCGTGCTGGTCCCAGGCCTCGTGGAACAATTGCACGAAGCGCACGCCGCGCTCGACCAGCCGACGGGCCAACAGGCAATTGTTGGCGAACGACGGCTTGCCAGGCTCGGCGCCGTACAGGTCGAGCACGTGCTGCGGCTCGCTGGCGACATCCATCAGCTCGGGCGCGCTGGCCTGCATGCGGAACGCCATCTCGAACGCCGCCGTGCGCGTGGCGATCTCCGGATCGCCGACTTGCTGCAGTTGCACCTGGTTGAGCGCGGAGACGGCATCGAGCGTGTCGCGAGCCAGCCTGTCGTCCACTCCCGGCGGATTCGATAGATACAACACGGGGTCGCCGCTGGTGCGGAACTGCACGCCCTGGTGTACGGTCGGCAAGAAGCCGCTCCCCCAATTCGAGTTGCCGCCGCTGGGCCCTTTCTTGCCCGAACTGAAAACCACGAAGCCCGGCAGGTCGCGCGACTCACTCCCCAGTCCGTAGGTGCACCACGCTCCCATGCTCGGTCGGCCGAACTGCTGGCTACCGGTGTTCATCAAGATCTGGCCCGGCGCATGATTGAAGGCGTCGGTCACCATCGAGCGCACGATCGCCACTTCGTCGACCACGCCGGCCAGATGCGGGAGCAACTCCGACAGTTCGGCGCCACACTGACCATGTCGCGCGAATTTGAACTTGGGGCCCAGCAGCTTGCTGTTCGGGTTAATGAACGCCGCGCGATAGCCTTTGAGCAGCTCGGGCGGCGGTAGCGTGCCGTCGAATTTGGCCAGTTGCGGCTTGTTGTCGAACAGCTCCAAGTGGCTCGGCGCGCCGGCCATGAACAGAAAGATCACCCGCTTGGCGCGGGGGGCGAAGTGCGGTGCCCTGGGCGCCAGTGAATTGGTCGGCGCGGCCGCTGGATTGGCCGCCGCGACCGGCGACACGCTATCGGCGGCGCTGGCCAGCGACGCGCCGAGCAAGTCGGCCAGCGCCAAGCCACCCAGCCCCACGGCGCAGTCGCGCAAGAACCAGCGGCGCGCCACGGCCCGCGGATCGGCATTTCGATAAAGATGATCTTGGCAGTTCATGGCGTTCGTGCTGAATCGAGGCGTCTATGTGATGGAACTTCGACAGAACGACAAACCGCGGTCGCGGTATCGATCTCGCATCGACCTTTGTGGACTTCGTGTACTTTGTGTTGAATGATGCTCATTGAATTGCTCACGGCTTGGTGATGGTTTCATCCAGGTTCAACAGCACGCGGGCGACCGCCGTCCAGCCGGCCAATTGCGCGGGGGTCACACCGGCGGGCAATTCCGGCGGATGTTCGGGATCGCTGGTCGCCAGCAGCCACGGCCGTGCGCCATCGGCGGTGAAGCGCTCCGTTTGCTTGTCGAGCAGGGCGGTCAGCAGCGCGACCTCGTCGTCGCTCGGCCGCCGCGCGACGCAGCAGCGAAACGCGAAGGTCATTCGCTCGTCGTCGGTCGCGCCCCCTTCGCGCACGGTACGCAGCGCCAACGCCCGGGCGCACTCGACGAACAGCGGTTCGTTCAACGTGGTCAGCGCTTGCAGCGGCGTGTTCGACTTCACCCGCCGCACGCAGGCGCTGTCGCCATTGGGGGCGTCGAACGTCTGCAACATTGGAAATGGGATCGAACGGAACTGGAACGTGTAGAGCGACCGGCGATAGCGGTTCGGTCCCGTATCTTCGATCCACACCTTGGGGCCGTAGCTGGCCGGCGGTTCGAATAAGAACGCCGGCGCCGGCGGATGCACGCTCGGTCCGCCCAGTTCGGGGTTCAACAATCCGCTGGCAGCCAGCGCCACGTCGCGAACCACTTCTCCTTCGACGCGCTGCCGCGGACCGCGCGCCAAGAGCCGGTTGAACGGATCGCGGGCCAACAGTTCGGGCGTCACCTGCGACGATCGCCGATACGTGGCCGACGTCGCGATCAAACGGTGCATCTGCTTGACGCTCCAGCCCGAGTCCATGAACTCGACCGCCAGCCAGTCGAGCAGTGCGGGGTGCGAAGGGGGTTCGCACTGCGAGCCAAGGTCTTCGCTCGTGGCGACCAGACCGGTGCCAAAGTACGCTTGCCAGATGCGATTCACGAAAGCCCGCGCGGTCGTCGGCGCCTGGCGATCGACCAACCAGCGAGCCAGCGCCAGCCGTGGCGGCTCGTCGCTGGCGGGCCAATCATTCAAAAAGTCGGGCACGCCAGGCTCGACCGCTTCGGCCGGCTTCAAGAAGTCGCCACGCTCCAGGCGATGGGTTTCGCGTGAGGCGCCGCGTTCGACGAGCGTTAACTGTGTGGTGCCGTCGGGGTGCTCGCCCCAGAGCGCTTCGATTTCGGCGTTGGCCTCGCTCCACTCGGGCACCGTGGTGCGCCAGTAGCTGAAGACCGTGGCGATTTGTTCTGGCGAACGCTCGCCGGCCGGAACTTCGAGAATCTCGCGCACGCGGCGGGGGACCGGATCGGCCACCACGTCGGGCGCCGTGGTGATCGACAGCCGGAACCGCCCCAGATTGTGATTCTGATTGTCGTCGCTGTTCCAGCCGCCGTGATTCTGATTGAGGTAAAACGTCAGCACGGTGCCGCCTGCGAAACCGATCGGCGCTTCGGCACGGAACACGGCTTTGCGCGGCTCGTTGCGGCGCGGAGCGCCGACGTCGATCCCCCAAGCCGTATCGCCGTTGCCATCGATGGCCATTTCGATTGGCCCGGTGACGCGGCGCTTCTTGCTGCGGTCGTCGTAGTACGGCAACAGCGGCGCTTCGGCCGGAGAGACGTCGGCCGTGGCCGCGGCGATCTTCACGCGGGTGGCGCCCGCCGAACCGTCGGCCGGCGCGGCATCGACTTCGAACTCCGTCAGCGCGCAAGTTCCCTGGATCGAGCGACCTGGCCCTCCGTGTGGCAAATTCGGGTCGTTCAATAGTTCCAAACGGAACGCCGTGATGCCCTGCAAATCGGTGCGAATCGTGAACTGCGCGCGGTGCTTCGTCGGCGCGTAGCCGCAGGCCAACAGCGAACCATCTTCCTGCAATTGGTATTTCTGCCCGCCGGCCGAAATCTCTTCGATCTCGGGCCGCACCACTTGCCAGGCGGGTTGATCGCCGGCGACGCTCGACTCCCAGGCGGCCAGGCGCCGCGGCCAGTCGGGCGCGGCGGCTTGCAGCCGCGCTTCGATCGCCGCGATCTGCTCGAGAATCGCTTGCCGCCGCGTTTGTTCCTCGGGCGTGTAAACCGTGATGTTCGCTTCGTGGCAGTTGTTCAGGCAGGCGAACATGCGGTAGTAGTCGCGCTGCGCCAGAGGGTCGAACTTGTGCGTGTGGCACTGCGCGCATTGGATCGTCAAACCGAGCACTCCCTTGCCGAGGCAATCGAGGCGATCGAACATCGCCTCCATGCGAAACTGCTCGGGGTCGATCCCCCCTTCTTCGTTGATCATCGAGTTGCGCAAGTACCCGGTCGCCACGTGCTGGTCTTGCGTGGCGCCGGGCAACAGATCGCCGGCGACTTGCTCGATGATGAACTGGTCGTAGGGCAGATCGCGGTTGAACGCCTGCACGACCCAGTCGCGATAAAACCAGACGAACCGCGGCTTGTCTTTCTCGTAGCCATCGCTGTCGGCGTAGCGGGCCGCGTCGAGCCAGTGACGCCCCCAGCGTTCGCCGTAATGCGGCGAGGCCAGCAACCGTTCGACCTGCTTTTCGTAGGCCGCTGGATCGCTGTCGTTGACAAACGCGTCGACTTCTTCGATCGTCGGCGGCAAGCCGATCAAGTCGAGCGACAGCCGCCGCAACAGCGTCACGCGATCGGCCTCGGGCTGGGGTGACAAGCCGGCCTGCTCCAACCGCGCGATGACGAACATGTCGATCAGATTGCGCACGCTCGACGAATCTTGCACGGCCGGCAGCGGCGGACGCACCGGCGGCACAAAGGCCCAATGCTCCGAGTACTCGGCCCCCTGCACAACCCACTGCCGCAGCTTGTCGATCTGCGCGGGCGTCAGCGATTTGCCCGATTCGGCCGGCGGCATTCGCTCGGCCGGATCTGCGGAGGTGATCCGCTCCAGCGCCGCGCTGGCCGCCGGATCGCCCGGCACAAATGGCTTCGCGCCATCGCGATCGGCCAGCAATCCCTCGCGCGTGTCGAGCCGCAAATCGGCTTCGCGATGCGTTTCGTCAGGGCCATGACACTGAAAGCACGCGCCGGAGAGGATCGGGCGAATGTCGCGGGCAAAGTTGAGTGGCGCGGCCTCGGCCGCCGCCGCATTGGCATCGCCGGCAGTTGCTTCGCCGCTTGTTTCACCGCTTGCTTCACCGACGGCCAGCACGCCGCCAGCCAGCAGCCAGCACAGGCAACACGAAATCGAGAGAACGGCGCTACGAAAGCGTCGGCTGCTCATCGGCAAATACTCGCGAGAAGGCGGGCGGGGAATAAGGCGGGAGACGATCGCGCACAACGCCGATCAGCGGCCGGCGCAACGTCGATTATAACAGCCCGCTCCCGGCCAGGGCGAACGCCGAGACCTCGATACCTGGGAGTACTGCAAAGTCAAAAATGCGAGGGGGACAGGTACATGTTTTCGGTCGACGTGAGTTGGCAGGGACGACGTTGGTGAGCCGAAAATGCACCAGTCCCCGACTTTGCAGTTTTCCTGGCCTCAATAGCGCGGCAGCGAGGTATCGATCTGTTCGGCCCAGCGGTCGATCCCCCCGGCCATGCTCTGGGCCTGAAAGCCGCGCTCACGCAAGAATTGGGCCACCATCAGGCTGCGGCCGCCGTGATGGCAGTGGACCACAACCTTGCGCCGTCGCTCGGCCTCGAGCTCGCCGACGCGATCCTGCAACTGGCTGACCGGCAAGAGCAACGCCTCGCTCAGGTGGACGATCGCGTGCTCTTCTTCCTCGCGGCAGTCGATCAACAGAAAATCCTCGCCCGAGTCGAGCATTCGCTTGACGTCGCGGCACTCGATCTCCATGGGCAGCGTCAGGTCGGGGCCGGTCATCGTGGCTCGCTCCTTCTCTTGGCAGGTGGGCGTGCGATTGGCGCGCGTCGGCTAGCTAAGTCAGCACGCGACAATGTTTGAGCATGTCGGTGCCGCTCATTACGTAGCTGGCGTAAAACGGCCCGAACTGCGCGTACCGCGCGCTGGCTTCGTCGAACCGCATGCGATAGACGATGTCTTTCAAGAACTCCGGATTGCGGGCCCAGAGCGTGACGCCCCACTCCCAGTCGTCGAAGCCCAACGCCACGGTGATCAACTGCGTGACGCGCCCGCCGAAGCTCATGCCGGTGCGGCCGTGCTCGGCCATCAGGCGGCTGCGCTCGGCGAATTCGAGCGCGAACCAGTTGGCCTGCGGATGCCGAATCTTGTTCATCGGATAGAAGCAGGTGTTGGGCCAGGGGGGCAATTCCGGCTCGAGCCGCTGGCGGCGCATCGCTTCTTCGCGGCCGCGATACGCCCGCAGCTTGGCGTCGTATGCAGGGCTGCCGCGCTGTTCGCCTTCGGCCACCAGGCGGTCGCCATATTGTTCGACCGTGGGCACGTACTCCGAAACTTCGGTCAAGGAGACGAACGAATAGGTCGGCTCGATCGCCGGCCCCAAGGGGCTGGCCAGCAGCCGCTGATGCAGACTGTCGATCCGCAAAGGATCGGCATCAAGGACCATCAGCCCGAAGTCGGCCTTGTGACCGCTGACGGCCGACACTTGCAAGCGGGCCGGCGCTTCGTCGGCCGCCGGATCGAGCAAGTCGGCCACCTGCCGGGCACCGCTTTGGCGCGCGGCCGACTCGAGGGCCGCCAGCCGAGCGCGATCGAAGCGGTAGAAAGCATGCAGGCAGTGCCAGCCCTGCAAGGGACGCAGGGAGACTTCGTCATGACCGGTCGACGGGGCAGGTTCGCTCATGCGCGAATCTTACCATCGCCCCGGCAGGGAGCAACGCCGCCGGGCGTGTCGGCAGGCCGAATCATCGTGTCCACGGAGGCGCTGCGCCAGTCGTCGCGGGGACATTTCAATAGCTCTCGATCTCATCGGGCTCAACACCCAGCCGCTGGGCGATCAAGCGCAGCGTTGTGCCGTGTGGTGTTCCGGTCTCCCCGCGTTCGATGCGCGCGATGGTCTTCGCCGTCAGAGGCGCGAAATCGGCCCGTGATAGCTCTCGAAGAATTCGTAGTCGCCGCAGCGACGGCCCGTATCCCCGGTCCGACTCGCGCCGCGCGGCGTTGGCACGGCGGCGAAAATCGGGATCGATGCGGTAAAGCACCGCGCGGTTGCTAGCTTCGTAGTCGCCGAGTTTGATCGTCTGGCCAAAGTCGTCAAACGCCAGCCTGGAGAAATCGGGCTTTCCCGTTCCCGAGGGCTGGAAAACCGACGTTGGCACGGTAATCGTCTCCAAGTCGCCGCGCGTGAGCGCCACGGTCGCGCTGTCGGCATCGTAAGCCCCGCCGATGAAGCGATCGCGAGCCAAGTCACCAGGTAGTGCCAGCACGGCGGCTAACTGCTCGTGCGGCAAGGAGAGATAGCTGGCCGCGGCGCCGATCACCCTGCGAAACGATCCCTGGAGCGACGGCACGCTTTCGGGCCGTGGCGGACTTAGCATCAAGAGTCTGCCCAGACGGTGACAGGCGCGATGCGCCCGCGTGAAATCGCCGGCGGCGCGCAGCAGGGCGTCGGTCGACGTCGCTCGCAACGAGATCCATACCGCATCGGACTTGGCCCGCTCCATGAATTCCAGAATCTCGTGTCGCTGCGGACGACAGATGGTTCCGCCCCGGCGTCGCAACGCGGCAAAACCTTTCCACTCCGAGCCAAGCAGGACGAAGCCGAAATCCGACTTTTCACTTCGTCGCGACTTCAATCTCGTGGCCATGTCAGGCTTCCCACTCGTCGATGCTATTGTGCGGGTGCATCCGGTTCCACTCGGCTCTTAGCAGGTCGAGATTGACTTCGATTGCTCGACCTACTCGCTTGTGTATCTGTCCCCAGGTTCGACCGTCGTCCAGGAATTGCAGGCTCTGAAGTCCGAATCGCCAGGCCGTTTCGTGCTTCTTGTAGATCGTCACGTGCGGCTCGTCGCCGTCTTCCAGATCGTGAATCTTGACTTTCCAACCCGCCAGCCGCAGCGTCGCGGCAAGTTCGAGCTCGAATGGCATGGTCGGCGCCCCACGCTTAATTATGTCCCTTTGTTTTATTCAGTCAAACAGGACAAAATTGGTCAGTCCCGCGAGTCGGCGCCCGCCGCGGCCGGCGGCTCCAGCGGCGCCCCAGCACGGCGCACGCGGATGATCGGCTGCGTCGGTTCCTCGGGGTTCTCTTCCACCCAGGCTTCGAGCGACAGCCCGCTGGCGAGCTGCCGCTCGAGCACGTCGCGATCGTTCAGGCGCGTGGTCGACACGCTCCCGTCCCGCGGATCGAAAAGCTGCCCTAGCCGGACGCGGTCGTACCACACCAGCGGCTGGCCATCGATATCGAGCGTCGCCCAGGCCGGCTCGCGCTCATCGGTCAAACGCGCATAGAGCGCCGCCAGATCGAGCGGCCGCTGCGAGTATCTCGGTCGCCGCACGGTGGCCTCGGCCTTGTCGCTGCGCCACTCGATGATCTTGGTTTGCACGTTGGGGGCGGGAGCCTGCTGAAAGCGTCGCGCCAGTTTCAGCATCAACGCCATCTCGAGTGCCGCATCGGTCACCACCGGATCGCTCGGCAAGTCGCCAAGATCGATGACGGGCAGATTCTCAGCCGGATCGGTGAGCCATTGCTCGAGCCGCTGAGGCGCGTCGGTCACGGGCTCTCCATCCAGCGATGCCAGGCGGTTGATGTCCCAGATCTCGTTGGTCACCGCGGTGATCGGCGGCCGCCAGGTGCCGCGCGAGCGGTCGGCGCCCGGCAAACGCTCCTGCGGACCGGGAGCGCGCGGGTCGAGCACCACGCGAATCGTTTCCAGAAAGAACGGCACGTGCCGCGCGTCGTTGGCTTCGAGCAGGTAGCGCACCCAGGCCACGCCGAGCTGCGCTTCGCGATCGTCGCGCGGCTCCATGCGATCGAAGACCGCCCGCGTCGTCGTGACCGGATCGAAGATCGCCAGCGCCGAGTCTGGCTCGGCCAGCAGCGCCGGGGGCGGCAAGGGCTCGCCGGCAAAGTACGAGGCAAACCCTTCCTGCACCCAGTCGGGGAGCCGCTGGTCGAAACCGGTCACGCGCAGGAACGAGCGCCAGGCCTCGGCGCGCAGCCGCGGCACCTGCTGCTCGAGCGGCGGTGACTCCGCCGACATCGAAATATAAATGTTGGCGTCGTAGTTCAACGGGCTGGGGCCGATGACGCTCGGCGGTCGTCGCGTCTCCTCGTTGATCAGCACGCTCACTTCACACAGCGAGAAGGTCGGCTGCCGGTGGACGTTGGTGAACGCGTCGGCCAGATGGGCGATGTCGTACCAGCAAGCTTCGAGCTGGTCGGCAGTCCAACTCGCCTGCGCGGCGCTGATCGTGCTGAAGACGACAAAGTGCGGCGTGCGCTGTTCCCAACCGCGGTGATTCTTGCGCTGCATCCATTGCGGGCGATCGAGCTCGTCGACCGGATGGTGCTCGGGCTGCTGAATGCTGCGATCGACGCGCCCCAGCGTGGGAATCTGCGGCTTCGGCACGTCGGCCGGAATCCTCGATGGCACCGGCCGATCGAACTGCCCCAGGGCGCTCGACGACAGCACGCCGGCCGACAGCGCGGCCAATAGAAGCAGTTGCAATACCTGGTTTGGGTGCCACTGCTGGCTTGCCCAGCAGTGCCACGTTCGATACTGCACTGCCAGACGAGCTAGCAGTGGCACCCGACGCCGGTTCATCGCCGAATTTGAAACTGCATCTGAAAATCGACCGTCGGAGCGAAGCATGAATGCCTCTTTCCTGACTAGGCGTTCGTCGCGACTGGGTGGTGATATATGGTGCGGCACGGGTGACCGCCAGCACCAGCCGTGCTAGCGTTCCTCCGCAACGCTAACGCGCCGCGAGCTGCGAAGCATTTGCGTTGCTTGGTTTTTCGGCATTTTCAGCACAACCGCTACATTTTACTCAATCGGCAAACCCTACCGTCCCGATACCTAGACCCGACGCGAGACGGCACAAACGCCGTCTTTGCGCTGTTGCCAGCACGGGCTAACACTGCGAGACGAGAACATGGACGGTTTGGGGGAGTTGAGATCGTACTGCCCACGACAACTTGTGCGGCGGTGCGCATCGGCCTTCGCTCTGCTCTGCGCTTGCGGAACCGCGCTGCTGTGCGCCCGGGGTGGTGAAAGCCTGCGGGTGGTCGGCGAAAGCAAGCCAACCGCTGCGACAGCTAGCGCGAAATCGAGCTCCAGCTCGCGCGCCGACGACGTGGTGTCGCGGCTCCTCGGTCCCTCGCCGGACGAAGCCGCGCAGCCTTCGGCGCGGGTTACCTGGCCGACCGCCGAAGCGCCATCTCGCACGACCGAGGTGGGTATCGTGGCGCGAGAACCGGCTGCCAAGCCGGCCGCCAAACCCGCGGCCACCAAGCCAGCAACCGCCAGCGCCGAAAAACCACGCCCGAGTTCCGCAGCGAGCCAGGCGCCTGCGCGCAGCGCGTCGTCGGCCGCAAATCGACCTAACGCAAGCGCCGCCCCGCGCACTTCGCGAGCGACCCTCGAGCCGCGGACCACGGCGGCAAAGCCCGCGGGAGTCGCGACGGCCACCGATGCCAAGCCCACGGCTCGCCGCAGCTCGGCGATTTCACGAATTCCAGCGCGGCGCCCGTCGGCAACCACTCCTTCGGCGGACAATGCCGCGCGAGTCGCTACCGCGCATTCGGCGTCCGGAGCTTCCGGCGCGTCGGCCCGCCGCCCGGCGTCGCCGGCTCCCGCGCCAACAGCCGCGCGAGCGACAACCGCTCCATCGCCGACGACCGCAGTGGCCCCGGCTCCCACGCCAGCGGCAATTTCAGCGGCTCCGGCGAATCGAGTCGCCCAATCGCACCCCGCACCGTCGCGGCCGACAAGTTCGCGTCGTCCCGACCGGCAGAACGTGGCGCGGTTCGTGATGCCTGGCGAAGAATCGCCATCGACCGTGTTGGTGATGCCGACCGAGCCGCCCCCGGCGCGCTCGGCCAAGCCCGAGGGGACCTCGCTGGCCGTGACGAGCACGCCGGCACCAGCGGCCCCCGCGCCGCCATCGCCGGCCACACGCGTGGCAGCGCCGACCTCGGCCCGACCGACTGCATCCCCCTCGGCCACGGCCGCCAACAAATTGAATCTCGCCGACGCCATCCCGGCAGGGGCTACCGCGCCTCGCGCGCCGATCGCCGCGGCGGCCGCGGTCGAGCACGCCAACTTCGACGCCGGGGCAACCTCGGATCGAGAGAACGTGATCCTCGTCCATGAGGTCGGCGGCCAGACACCGCGCCTCACGCTGCAAGTCAATCACACCCAGCCGCGGCCGACATTGGACGACGATCCGATCGAGGTCGTGCAAGATCCGTCGGACGAGGCCCCCGCCTTGCCGCCGCGCGGCGCCGAGCCTGCGCCGGCCGACGTTCCGCCGCCGCTCGACAACGTGCGCCCCAAGCAGGTGACGCCGCCGGCGCGGCCTCGCCGACCGGATGACGGCGGCGCCGAGGCGGAGCCCCCCAATTTCGAGGTGATCGATCACACCCGCGATCTGGATGTGACGTTGCGTCGCAGCAAGCTGTTGCGGACCAAGGTCGACATCTACCGCACGGCGGTGGCCGACGAGCGGGTGTGCGACGTCGTGCAATACACGCCGCGCGAAGTGTCGATCATCGGCAACGCCCTGGGGGCCACGCACGTCACCTTCTGGTTCGAAGACGAGTCGCGCCGGCCGGTGACCTACCTGGTGAAGGTCGTGCCCGATCCCGAGGTCAGCCAGCGTCGCGAGCGGCAGTACCAGATCTTCGAAGACATCATCAACGAGCTGTTCCCCGACAGCAAAGTCCACCTGGTGCCGGTGGCCGACAAGCTGCTGGTCAAGGGCGAAGCCAAAGACGCCGAAGAGGCGACGCAAATCCTGGCGATCATCCGCGGCAACGCGGTCTACGGTGGCGGCATGGCCGGTCCGTTTAGCGGTGGCGCCGGTGTCGTCGAAGGAATCGCCGCCGACCCGATCGTCGGCCAGGAAGACGCCTCGAAAGTTCCGGCCACGAAAGTCATCAACATGCTCCGCGTGCCGGGCATCCAGCAAGTCATGCTGCGGGTGAAGATCGCCGAACTGAGCCGTTCGGCCGCCCGCAAGTTCGCGGTCGATCTCGACATGCGGATCGACGGCGGCAAGCTGATCATTCAATCGCTCCTGGGGGCGATGTCGGGGAGCGCGGCCAGCATCATCGGCCACTTCGACAGCAACCAGATCAACTTCGGCATCCACTACCTGGAGCAGGAAGGGGTCGTCAAACTCCTCAGCGAGCCGACGCTGGTCACCATGAGCGGCAAGCCGGCGAGCTTCGTGGCGGGCGGCGAATTCGCCGTGCCGACGACCGTCGGTGTCGCCGGTGCCGCGGCCGTGACGAACGACTTCCGCGCGTTCGGCGCGATCATCACCTTCTTGCCGATCGTGATCGACAAGGATCGCATCCGCCTGCAGGTCTCGCCCGAATTCAGCAAAGTCAACAGCTCGCTGACGGTCAACAACATTCCTGGTTTGAACACCCGCGCGGTCACCACCACGATCGAAATGCGGGAAGGGCAAACGCTGGCCATCGCCGGCTTGCTCGAAGACACCATGACCGCCAACCTGTCGGGCAATATCCCCTTCTTGTGGCGTTGGCTTGGCCTTCGCAACATCACTCGCGAAGAAACGGAACTGATCATTCTGGTCACGCCCGAGCTGGTGCATCCGATGGAGCCCGAAGAGACTCCGCCGTTGCCCGGTTTCGATGTCACCGAACCGACGTGGTTCCAGTTCTTCGTCAAGGGGATGCTCGAAGGGACTCCGACCGTCGAGAACCGCAGCACCGTCTGGCCGCGATTGCACAAGCGCTACCGGGCGGGAGGCTCGTCGATGACGTCGGGCCCGTTCGGACACGGACAATAACCGCGACCGCGACCAATCGTCGCGGCGTCAGAAGATTGGTGAACGGATGAATCTATCGATGTCACTCGAAGCGATGGCCGCCGAGCATCCTGATATCACACCTCAGAAGCGTGCGCCCGCACGCCGCGGTCGACACGCCGCGTGGCTGTGCGCGCTCTTGTTGGCCTCGGCCGCGGTGGGCTGCAAGTCGGGCGGCCCCCCGTACGACTATCCGTTTCCGCTTGGCCAGGTGAGCGACAGCATCTGGGAGACGCAGCAGACCAACGCCGAGGCGGCCGACTTCATCTTCTTCGATCACGAATTCGAAGGATCGACCGCCAACCTGGCCCCCGCCGCGCAGCGCAAGCTCGAGGCCGTGGCGCTGCGGCTGGAGCACGTGCCCTTCCCGATCACGATCGAAGAAAGCCCGAACAACGCCCGGCCGCAGCTCGACGCCCAGCGCCGGCAAGCGGTGATCGAGCAATTGGCGCGCCTCGGCGTGCCGAATGTGGAGAAACGCGTGGTGATCGCCAAAGCCCTGACCGACGGCTTCACGGCCATCGAAGGGGAGCAGGCCTATTACCAGAACATCTACAACAACTTCGGCGCCGGCGGTGGCGCGGGCCGACGCTTTGGCGGCTTCGGCGGTTTCTTCCGCTAAAGCCGGGACCAGGCGAGCGATTATCTGCCATGCGTGTTCGTTGCCAGGACCAACCTGCGATGCAGAGAACATCTCCGATGCGACATTGTTCGATCGTCCTGCTTGCCCTGGCCACGACGGTGCTGACCGGCTGCGCCGGTTTCGAGTTGCCCAAGGCGCCGCCGTTGTTGCCCAATCCGACGCGCGCGAAGTTCTCAGGGCGCACGAGCTTCAACGACGGCCTGACCAAAGCCCGCAACGCCGAGTTGGCGGGCCAGTACGAGGAAGCCCGCAACTGTTATCAGGAGTTGATCGTCGCGCATCCCAAGCGCTACGAGCCCTATCACCGGCTGGCCGTGGTGGCCGATCGCCAGCAACGACACCGCGAGGCGCAAGGCCTGTACACCGAGGCCATCGCCCGCAAACCGGGCGAGCCCGAGCTGTTCAACGACCTGGGCTATTGCTTCTACCTGCAAGGCAAGCTCGACAAGGCGGAGAGCGCCTTGATGAAAGCGGTCTCGCTGTCGCCGAGCGTGCCGCGATTCCGCAACAATCTGGGGCTCGTCTACGGTCACCTGGGGCGCTACGAGGACGCCCTCGAGTCGTTCCGCAAGGCCAGCAGCGAGGCCGACGCCCAGTTCAACCTGGCCTTCGTCTATGCGTCGCAGGAGAAGGTCGACGAAGCCAAACGCTGCTTCCAAGCGGCGCTGGCCAGCGACCCCGGCCACGAAAAAGCGAAGCGGGCCCTCGAAGGCTTCGATCGCTACGAGCGCGATCCCAACGGCGTCTATGAGAATGCCGAAATGGTCAAAGACGGCATTCGCTGGATCCCCTTCATCGAAGGGCGCTCGCAGGTCCAGCAGGCGGTGGCCACGATGCCGGCTGACACCGGCGCGGGGCAGTCGGGCATCGTCACCGGCGGCAGCACCAGCGCCACGACCAGTGCCATGCGGGCGGCCAACGAAGCCGATACCAACGTGATGCAGCAGCGCGCCGCCAGCCTATTGCAGCAGCGGTTGAGCGCCGAGCAGTTGCGGTAGAGCCGGCCGCGGTCAGATGCCCATGCGGCTGAGAGCGTCGATCACGCTGCCGACCAGCCCGGCGAGCGTGGGGTGCGTCCCCTCGAATTCTTCGGCGGCGGTGGTCAGCCGGCCCACGACTGAGCCGGACTCTTTCTCCTGAGCGCCTGCCGGGGCCGTGGCCTGAGCGGGCCGTTCGAGTGCCTCGTGAATCTCCTGCAGGCTCTCGGTCAGCAATTGCCGCGTCTCGAGATCGACCGTGTCGGTGTCCTCGAGCGCCTCGTGCAAGGCCGCGACTGCTTGCCGCAACTTTTCGCTATCGCTTGGCATGGATTCCCTCGATGGTCCGGGGCGGGGGCCGACCGATGGCACTGCGGCCGTGAACCAATCTTTATCCGCCGCGGACGAACCGTAAGATAGACAGCCGTCGGCAGCCGGACAAGCGCGCCACCGCGCGATCCGCAATGCCTGTCCAGCGCGGGGCGCCGCCGCTCGCCTCGCCGTAAGGGGCGAGCAATTCGGCGCTTCGGCCCGCGACCCAAGCACGGCCCGGCGGGGCGGCGTCAAACCGCTCGTTGGGGGGTAGAATGGAGCGTGTGCTTGGCGGCATCGCGCCCGACTCGCCGCCGAGACAGGTTCGTTACGTATTGCCTCCAGGAAGCCTGATGGATCAGTCGTATCGCACGTTGGACTACGAGGGCCCGCGCGGCACCGAGCAGTTGCCGGTGCTGGCCGAGATCGACGACTTCGAGCGGCACCCGCTCGAGCCACCGCGGCAAAAGCGCCGTTGGCGGTTGAACCTGTTGCTCTTCTTGTTGACCTGCGCCAGCACGTTCGTCATCGGCGCCTCGAACTCGGCCAACGTCGGCGGCCACTGGATGATGGCCCTGCTGGCGGGCGATCGCACCGTGCTGTCGCGCATTTTCGTCGAGAACTGGCAGTCGGGCCTGATCTATATGGCCGCGGTGATGGGCATCCTGCTGGCCCACGAGATGGGGCATTTTCTCCAGGCCCTTCGCTACCACGTGCCGGCCAGCCTGCCGTTTTTCATCCCCGTGCCGCTGGCGCCGATCGGCACGATGGGGGCCGTGATCGGCATGCAAGGCTCGCAGGCCAATCGCAAGGAGCTGTTCGATATCGGCCTCTCGGGGCCGATCGCCGGCCTGATCGTGGCGCTGCCGATTCTCTATTTCGGCGTGATGATGGCGCCCAGCCACGGGCCGGTTTATAGCAATGTGGAGTTTGGCGCGCCTCTCTTACTGCAATGGATGTTCGAGTGGCTCCGCCCAGATGATGCCGGCGGCGGCGTCCGACTGCTCGGTTCGCTCAATCCGTTGCTAATGGCCGGCTGGGTCGGATTGCTGATCACCGGACTGAACATGTTGCCGGTCAGCCAGCTCGACGGAGGGCACGTCGCCTACGCGCTGTTTGGCCGCAAGGCGTTCTGGCTGGCCCGCGGCGTCATCTTGTTGGCCATCGCCTATATGGTGATCGCGCAGGTCTACGGCTGGATCATCATGCTGGCTCTGGTGATGGCGATCGGCCCCGATCACCCGCCGACGCACGACGACCGCGTGCCGCTGGGGTGGTGGCGCATCGTGTTGGGGATTCTCTCGCTGGGAATCTCGATCATCTGCCTGCATCCGAATCCGTTAGCGCCGATACATTAGGCGGCGAGCGCGGCGACGAGCGCGAATCAAGGTCCGGGCGCAAGCCCTTATCCGCGCTCATTTCGCCACGTCGGGCACGGCATACAGCAACACCCGCGGATCGGCCGCCGCGATCGCCAGTTGCCCGCCGTCGGGGGACCAGGCCAGCGTGTAGCCGCTTTTGACCGGCAGCTTCTCCTGGTGCAGGCCGGCGCCGCTGGCGGCATCCCAGAAGTGCAGCGTGCCTGTGTAGCCGATCGTGGCGATCCGTGTGCCAGCCGGATTGTAGGCGGCGCGATAGATGTAGTCGGTGTGCCCCGAGACGCTCATGGCCGGCTTGTCTTCGCCGGCATTCCACACCAGCCAGGTTTTGGCCAGCCCGGCCGCCAGAATCTTCGCGCCGTCGGGAGACCAGACGACGCTGTACAGCCCGTCGTCGATTCCTTCCTTGAGCTCCTTGGTCTGCTTTCCGTCGGCCGCTTGCCAGAGGCGCACCGTTTTGTCGGCCCCGCACGAGGCCAACTGTTCGCCCGACGGATGAAAGGCCACCGAATAGACTTGCGAAGCGTGCCCCGCGCAGTTGGCGTAGTTGGCGCCGTCGGCCGTGTTCCAGAGCTTGATCGCCTGGTCGGCGCCGGCCGATGCCAGCCGCGCGCCGTCGGGGCTGAAGTCGAGCCCGTAGACGTGCTGACCGTGCCCCGCGAGCTTCAGCCGCGGAGCCAGCGCGGCGTCTCCTGCGGGGGGTGCGCTGGCCGCCGCGAAATCGTAGACGAGGACCGTCTTGTCGAGCCCGGTGCTGGCGAGTTGCTTGCCGTCGCGCGACAGGGCCACCGCTAGCACCAGGTCGGTGTGATCCCCCAGCGTGCGAATCGCCTGACCGGTGGCGCGGTCCCAGATCTTCACCTTGCGGTCGAAGCCCCCCGAAACGAGGAACTTGCCGTCGGAAGAATAGGCCACCGTGTAGACCGGCTCGCTATGACCTTCGAGAAACGTCAGTGCGTCGAGGTTGTTGGGCATGCTGAGCGATCCTCAAGGAAAGAACCTTCTCGCGCCAACGTGGTCGTCCGACTCGAGCGGACGTTTGGCCCCGTCGGCCTGGCATCCGGTACCAATCGTAGGCATCGCCAACACCGCCCGCAACCAGCGGCGCGGCAACACGTTGCGGTCGACGCGGCAGGGCGAACTGATCTATCGTGCGGCGTGGCGATTTGCGATACTTTGCCATCGCGCGAAGCCAGCCAATCGCGTGCAGGGCAAGGCTTCAAGAATAGCTGACGGACTTTCGGCCCGCTCGCGCGGCGCCACGGATCAACTTCCAGCGACAGGATGTCGCCCATGCCCAACGATTCATCCTCTCCCCAGACGATCGACTGCTCGATCCTCTTGCCGCGCGCCCAATTGAGCGACTGCCTGGCCGACGTCGCCGCGCGGCTGGTGGCGGCCTCTGCCGACGCAGGCATTGCCGCCGAGCTGCTATGCATCGATACGGGCGCCGGTGGCGATGGGTCGCACTCTTCGATCCCTGCTTCGCTCGCTCCAAAAGCCGTGCGCTGGTTGCGATTCGATACGCCGGTGGGGCTTGGCGCCGCCTGGAAGGCTGGCATCGCGGCGGCGCGTGGCGAGTTTGTCGTCGCCTGGGAAGCCAGCCGCTGCTATGCGGCTGAAGATCTGCCGCGCCTCGTTTCTCGGCTGTCGCGCGCGGACTTGATCGTGGGGCGTCGTCGCCGGTCGTGGCTCGCGCGACAAGCGCGTCGCGCGGCGCTGGTCCCCCGTTGGCTGTTGGTCGGCGGCGACGTGCTCGACCCGCGGTCACCAGTTTGGGCGGCCCGCCGCGAAGCAGTCGTCGGCCTGCCGCTCGAACTGGGGCTCGAAGGTTGGATCGCTTCGCTCGTCGCGCGGCGCGGCTATCGCGTCTGCGAACTGAACATCGCCTACGACTCCAATCAGCCGGCGCCCGCGGCCGAACACCCCTATGCGCCCCACCTGTCGGAGATGATCGCCGCCTGGCATATCTGCCGACAACCGCAGGCGATCGAAGCCCGGGAATGTGCGACCGCCGCGACGGCAGCGATCGATCATCCGACCAGCTCGGCCCGCGCGGGCACGGCAACAGACGAAAGCGCCGCGCACGACAGCGCGGCCAGCTTGCCCGGCCCCTGGTTGGCCGGCGGTCATCAATCTCAGCCACGACGCGACGAGCGCGCCGCCTGACGTATTCACCGTGACGAACCAACACCAGCCGCTGCGGATTCCATGAACGACCCCGTGACGATCTTCTTTTCCGCCGGCGAACCGAGCGGCGATCTGCACGCCGCCAATCTCGTGCGGGCGATGCGGGCCCGTTTGCCCGCCGCGCGCTTCGTCGGCTACGGCGGCCCGCAAATGGCCGCGGCCGGCTGCCAACTGCACGCCGACCTGATGTCGCTGGCCGTAATGTGGTTCGCTCGCGCCCTGATGAAGCTCCCCCGGTTTCTCGACCTGGTGAGCCAGGCCGATCGCTACTTCGCGCATCATCGGCCCGACGCCGTGGTGCTGGTCGACTACCCGGGCTTCAACTGGTGGATCGCCCGTCGCGCCAAGGCGCGCGGCATCCCGGTTTTTTATTACTCGCCGCCGCAGATTTGGGCCTGGGCGAGTTGGCGCGTGAAGAAGATGCGCCGCTTCGTCGATCACGTGCTCTGCAGCCTGCCGTTTGAAGAAGCGTGGCTGCGCGACCGCGGCTGCCACGCGACCTATATCGGCCACCCGTTCTTCGACGACGTCCGCGAGCGGACGATCGATCAGGAGTTCATCGACCGCTATCGGCAGCCCGCTCGCCCGTTGCTGGTGATCTTGCCGGGCTCGCGCAACCAAGAAGTCGAATTGAACCTGGCCGGTTTCTTGCGCACCGCGGCGATCGTGCGGTCGCGATTTCCCGATTTGCGGATCGCCTTGGCCGCCTTTCGCCCCCGGCAGGCCGAGCGGGCGCGGCAGATGATCGCCGCCAGCGGCCTGGCGGTCGACGTCTTCGTCAACAAGACGGCCGAGCTGATGCAGTTGGCCGACTGCTGCTTGGCGACGTCGGGCTCGGTCTCGCTCGAGTTGCTGCACCACTGCAAGCCGACCGTGATCGGCTACCGCATCAGCCCGCTGGCGTTCAAGGTGCAAGCGCAATTCCGGCACGTGAAGTACATCACGCTGGTGAACTTGCTGGCCAGCAGCGATATCTACCCGGCCGATCTCGCGCCGTACGATCCTTCGGCCCCCGACGCCGACGAGGCGCTCTTCCCCGAGTACCTGCGCGCAGGCGATTGCGCGCAGCAGATGGCCGATCATTTGATCGAGTGGTTGTCGCAGCCCCAGCGGCGCGAGGAGCTCATCGCGCGGCTGCGGGAGCTCAGCGAGCGCGTCGGCCAACCGGGCGCGACGGTGCGCGCGGCCACCTATATCACCGACGCGCTACAGGCCAGGCGACCGAGCGTGCCGCGGCCCCATTTCCGCCCCGGCATGGTGGTGCCCGGCACGCAGTACGAATTGCCCGAGCGGCCGGTCGGGCACGCGCTGTAGCGGGCCGCTGTAGCTGGCCACGGCGAGCCGAACCGAATTCTGTAGCCGGCCGCTGTGAGGGCGTTCTGCTGTAGCCGGCCTCTGTGAGGCCGGGCGTTTTGCCCGGCATGAATCGACATCGCCCTGCGTCACCATTTCCCCCTGCGTCGCGACCGCGCGCTGGCGTAAAATGACCGGTGAGCCGTCGATGACTTTCCCCCCTCACCGCGAGGAATCTACGCAGTGTTTTTGCAAGAGCCGCAGCAAACGCAGTTCGATCTGAACTTCTCGTTGTTCGGCATCCCGGTCCGCGTCCACCCGTTGTTCTGGTTGGTGTCGCTGTTGCTGGGGCTGCGCGACCCGGAGCCCGGCGCGCTGATGATTTGGGTGGGGGTTGTCTTCGTGTCGATATTGGTGCACGAGCTGGGGCACGCCCTGATGGCGCAGCGGTTCGGTTTTCGCCCTTGGATCACGCTCTACAGCTTCGGCGGCCTGGCGTCGTACAACTCGTCGCGATCGAAGCCTGGCGAGCAGATCCTGATTCTGCTGGCCGGCCCCGGGGCGGGCTTCGTATTGGCCGCCGTCGTGGCCGCCTTGCTGATCGCCTCGCGCAGCTCGATCATTTTTCTCGGCCAGCGGATTGGGTCGGGCACCTCGATGTGGCAGACGAACCCGCAACTGGCCGGCCTGGTCTTCGATTTGCTCTACGTGAACATCTTTTGGGGGCTCATCAATCTGTTCCCCGTCTTTCCGCTCGATGGCGGACAGATCTCGCGCACGCTGTTCATGAAGTACAACCCCTGGCAGGGGGTTCGTCAGTCGATCATCTTGAGCGTGATCACCGGGGCGGCGATGGCCGGCTATGCCCTGCTTCGTCTGGAAGACTTTTACCTCGCCTTCCTGTTCGGCTACCTGGCGTATTTGAGCTACGCCTCGCTACAGGGGCCGTGGGGCGGAATGGGCCGCTACTAGCTCTTGTCTGATAATCTGCGGCGAAGCGCGTCGCCGCCGCCGGGTACAATCGAGAGCACCGGCAACCGCTGCCGCCACCGACGTTCGGCGGTCCGGCGAACCTTTGAGTGCACTGCGATCGTAAGCGTCCGGTCCGTCCATTCTTGGCGCGTGGTTTAGTCTCAGGGGAATCTTTTTTTCCCTTGTGGTGGAGCACGAGCCATGGCCCGATCGGCAAGCAGCGTTCTGGCTGCGCAGTGGCGGGAG
>JBFXAH010000010.1:0-229184 GCA_050184475.1 Pirellulales bacterium
CTACGGAACCGAAGGTTAGTGGTTCGAGCCCACTGGGGTGTACTTCACTTGCGGCTCGCGAATCATCGCGAAACGCCGTAGTTTCTCGGGCCAAACGCAATTGGCCGTCGCCGTAAGTATCTGCTGCGAACACTGCATCGCGATCGTCGCGCGGATCAAAGGTGCGGTTGATCCAGTACCTTTGTCGTTCCATCTGACGGGCCCTTATGAGAACCAACCTGTACTTGGCGGCCACAGGCCCACTCGCAATGGTCCTGCTGATGGGTACCGCATGTGAGGC
This sequence comes from Pirellulales bacterium, assembly GCA_050184475.1. GTDB lineage: Bacteria > Planctomycetota > Planctomycetia > Pirellulales > JAEUIK01 > JAIESQ01. The sequence goes on from JBFXAH010000010.1 coordinate 281, forward strand.
CGACGATAATGCGAAGGCGGAAACAGCGAGTGGGTACAACTCGCCAGTTAAGGCTTTCGACGCTTATCGCAATGCCATCAGCAAACGTGATTGGCGCACTGCCTTCCATTGTTGGGCTCCTGAATGGCGTGAGCACCTGATCTTCGAGACGGTCTTCGCCTGTCACCTGAAGCCGGACAGTCCCAAAGTATTGGCACTACTCAAAGCCCATGCCGCCGACGAAGCCATTATCAACGCTGCGTACGATGCGCGATACCAGGAACGGCACGGTGTTGACCTGGCGAGGCTAAACGCCGACTACGAGGCGAAACGTGCCGCGGCCGACCCGCCCCCTATGCCGCCGACCGACGCAGCGCTACTTCGCGAGGTTGTCTGTTCGCAGATAGCTGACAAGCCAGGCTTCTATGCCGAGGCCGCCAACATTTTGGTGACGGACGGCGCGACTCCCCGTATCGGAAAACTCGAGAAGCTGACAATCCGCGGTGACAAGGCGGTCGGCTGGGCCAACGAGACGATTCACGGAGTGAGATCGACTGGTGGCAAGACGAATCGCAGATTCGAGCATGTGGTCCCGGTCCGATATCAGTTTCGCAAAACTGCGCACGGCTGGTTGCTGGAATCGACCGGCTGACTTGAAGCGGTACAACATTGTCCAGGCTTACGCCGCCTGGCTATTAGCGTTCGCCCCGTTGGGGCGAGTTCTCCGGCGGCGACGTTCGATCGCGCCCCAGGCGGTTTTCCCGACCAAGAACGTGGCCAACGCTGCGACGGGCCATTGGGCACCGTCGGGAAAGTTGAGGCCGAGCCCCCAACCGTCGTCGCCATGGCTCTCAGAAACGAATCGAGCGACAGTGAAGCGGACGTGCCAGCGAGCCGGCTGCTTGACCACGCGCCAGGGATGGGGGGTAGCGATCCGGTAGTGGAAGAAATCAAGTCCTGGTGGCAAGGCCATCGTCCAGCCGATGATGCCAACCAACAGCAACCAGGTGCTCAAGCGGAATTGAATCCAGCGGCGTTTGGGCCGCGCGGCCATGCTCTGGCCGCTCTTCAAATGCAATCCAAGGTGCGGTCGGACCGCCCAGGCGGCTTTCCAGACGAACAAGGCAGCTAGCGCGACCAGTGGCCAACGGGCTCCGTCGGGAACATTGAGGCCGACGGCCCAACCTCTGTCTCCCCGCGCTGGAGAGACCATTTCGGCAACCGCAACTCGCAGGTGCCAGCGAAACGGACCCCTGACTACAGACCTGATACCGTCCTGGTGGTCATGGAACAGCTCGACCTCGGGCCGGTAGGCGACCGCCCAGGCCGCGATCGCGGTCAGGATCAGGACCGTCGAGAGTTTGAAGCGAAACCAGCGGCGCGTGGGCTGCTCGGCCATGGCCGGTTCATTCTGTCGCACGCCATCATCCAACTTCGCTCGTCGGTCAACCCAGGCCTTGGCAGCCTCCCCGCGCGCAGGCCGGGCGTCCGCACATGCCAGGCTCACCGGCCGAGCTGACAGGCAAGCTGCCGCCGCGCACGTGGGCTGCCGGCACGCTGAACTGCTTCGCGAGCCGGAGACTGCCGCACTGCGGACAAACCGGCTGGTCGGCACCACGGATCAGCAACTCGGCGGGCTGGCGGCAATCCTCGCAGATGTATTCGTAGAGCGGCATGGCGAAGTCTCTTGAGTTGGAGATAGCTGCGTCCCCGGTAGCCGCTCCTGGGAATTGCTCAGGGCCTCGCCGCCGGAACGATCTGTCCATTCTATCGACCGCTGCGTTGCCAAAGAAGCAATAGTGGTAATGCTCGTGCGCCCCTCGGGGTTGCAATTGCAGCTGCGCAGATAAACCAAAACACCAAATGCGCCCCCTCACCCGGCCGAAACGCATTGGCGTTTCGGCCACCCTCTCCCACGAGGGGAGAGGGTTTAGCGCGCCTGAGCGCTGGCAGCGCCGTCGGCCGCGGAAATCGGCGAACCGGCGGCAAGAGTTTTTACACCGGCGCCGGCTGGCCGACATAGAGCTGCAGAACCTGGCTCTGCACTTTGATGGCGCGGATCAGCGTCCAGATCTGCTCGGCCGTGAACTTTTCGGGAGCGACGCCGGCAAGTTGCTCGAGATCGTCGGTCATGGCGGCATGCTGATCGGTGGCGGCTTGCAGGCGAATGCCCATGTCTTGCCAGGCTTGGGTCAGCCCGTGATCGCCATCGAGTCGGCCGATGTCGTCGACGTGATTGGCCAACAGCAGGCAAAGCCGCGCGACATCGCGCGGATAAACGTCGGGCTGCAGCTTCTCAATGCGCGCGGCCAACTCGTGGCATTTCATGGCAAGGCGTCCGGCGATGAGATCAAGCGATAGGCGACGGCAGCCGGCGTCGGCCCGCTGCGGTCAATTCCCGCGTCGACGAGGGCGCCGCCACGACGGTGGGCGCCGCGGGCAGGTGGTCCCTCACTGCCTGCAAGAGAACCTTAGCTCAGAAACGCCTGTCTTGTTTGCGGGATCGTGGCGCGACGCCTGGTCGCGGTCGGCCGCGGCCCTCCCTCGAAGGGGTGCCAACGCGCGACTATAATCGAGACCACGCGTTGCCCAAATCGTGGCCCTGTGAGGATTTCTGTCCATGGCATTGTTGGGGGTGAACATCGATCACGTGGCCACGGTGCGGCAGGCTCGCCGCACGAACGAGCCCGACCCCGTGTGGGCGGCGGCCTTGGCCGAGTTGGGGGGGGCCGACAGCATCACGATTCACCTGCGCGAAGACCGCCGGCATATCCAGGACCGCGATTTGCGCGTCTTGCGCGAAACCGTGGCCGTGAAGCTCAACCTGGAACTGGCCTGTGCCGACGAGGTGCTGGCGATCGCCTGCGAAGCGCGCCCTCGGCAGGCCACGCTGGTGCCAGAGCGACGCGAGGAAGTGACCACCGAAGGGGGGCTCGACGTCCGCGGGCAGCGGCAACGCGTGGCAGCGGCCGTCAAGCAACTGCAAGACGCCGGGATCGAGGTGAGCCTGTTCATCGATCCGGACCGAGCGCAGATCGAAGCCTCGGCCGAGCTCGGCGCCGAAGCGGTCGAACTGCATACCGGCTGCTACGCGCTGGCGAGCGATGATGCCGCGCAGGAACGCGAGTTGGCGGCCTTGGCCAAGGCGGCCAGCGACGTGACCGCGGCAGGGCTGGTGCTGCACGCCGGTCACGGTCTCACCTATCGCAACGTGCAACCGGTCGCCCGCTTGCCGCGGATGTGCGAATTGAACATCGGGCACAGCATCGTGGGGCGGGCGTTGTTTGTCGGCTTTCGCGAGGCAGTGCGCGAGATGAAGGTGCTGATCGGGTAGCAGCAGTTTCAAAATCAGCATGGAAGCAACGTGGGGCGCCACTGCAAGAAGCGTCTAGCTGTGCCGTGTCGAGCGTTCACTGCTGGGCAAGCCAGCAGTGGCACCCAGCGCGAGATGAAGGCGCTGATCCGTTGAAAACCGCGGCAGCGGCCGATCATGCCAGCAGCGCTGTTGAACTGGCGAATCTGGCGAATTTCCGGGCCTCAAAGCGGGGTTGTTGGTCTATTGCCGATTGACTACATTTTCGCCGCTCAGGGCGTAAAGCGCCTGGGAGCGCGCGTTTTTCCCGCCAGCGGATTGGAATCCAAGGAGTGGTTCGCGGAGCTTTGCGGCTGTCGTCGGCTTGAGATCCGGGTATCCGCCGTCTTCGCACCACGCGGGGGGAAATCGCGTCGGGCGCACCGTCCGCACGCGTTCGCTGAACAGCGATCGTTCGCACGTCTGTGCGCCCAGCCCACCCGACGAAGCCCATGACGGGCTTTGCGAACCACCCTACCGGCAGGAGACGGTGCAAGGATGGCCCAACGCGTTCTGGTCACGGGGGGAGCCGGTTATCTGGGCTCCGTGCTGGTTCCCGCTTTGTTGGATCACGGCTATGCCGTGACGGTGCTCGACAACTTTGCCTATGGGCAGACGTCGCTGCTCGACTGCTGTGCCCGCGATGGCTTTCGGGTGGTGCGGGGCGACGCCCGCGACCGCTCGTGCCTGGAGCGCGGCCTGCAAGATGCCGACTGGATCATCCCGCTGGCGGCGGTGGTCGGCGCGCCTGCCTGCCAGAACGACGAAACCGCGGCGCGGACGATCAACCTCGACGCCGTTCAACTGGTGCTCAAGCTGCGCAGCGCGCAGCAGCGCGTAATCTTTCCGACCACTAACAGCGGTTACGGCATCGGCGAGCCGGGAAAGTTCTGCACCGAGGAGACGCCGCTTCGCCCGATCTCGCTTTATGGCACCACGAAGGTCGAAGCCGAGCGCGCCGTGCTCGACGCCGGCGCGAGCCTGACCTTTCGACTGGCGACCGTGTTCGGCATGTCTCCGCGGATGCGGCTCGATCTGCTGGTGAACGACTTTGTCTACCGGGCCGTGACTGATCGGACGGTGGTGGTCTTCGAAGGGCACGCCAAGCGCAACTACATTCATGTGCGCGACGTCGCCCGCGCCTTCTTGCATGGCATGCAGAACTTCGCCGCGATGCAGGGGGAGCCGTTCAACGTGGGCTTGAGCGACGCCAATCTCTCGAAGCTCGAGCTGTGCGCGGCCATTCAGAAGCACGTGCCGAAGTTCGTGTATCTCGAAGCCAAGGTCGGCGAAGACCCCGACAAGCGCGACTACATTGTTTCGAACGAGAAGATAGAGCGCACCGGCTTCCGCCCCCAGCACTCGCTGGACAACGGCATTCAAGAGCTGTTGCGCGGCTACGAAATTCTACGGCGTTCGCAGTTCAGCAACGTGGCCTGACCGTATCAGAGGAAGCACTCCATGTCGCGCGTCGCGCTGATCACCGGCATCACTGGGCAGGACGGCTCGTACCTGGCCGAACTGTTGTTGAAGAAGGGTTACGCCGTGCACGGACTGGTGCGGCGTTCGAGCGACGAAACCCTCACCCGCTTGCAACACATCAAAGACGATATCACGTTGCACGGCGGCGACTTGACCGACCTGGCGTCGCTGATCGCCACGGTGAAGCAGGTCGAGCCGGGCGAAGTTTATAACCTCGCCGCGCAGAGCTTCGTGGCGGCCAGTTGGCAGCAGCCGCTGTTGACGGCGCAAGTCACCGGGCTGGGAGCCGCCAACCTGCTGGAAGCGATCCGGCTGGTTGACCCGACGATTCGCTTCTATCAGGCTAGCTCGAGCGAAATGTTCGGCCGCGTGGTCGAGACGCCGCAGCGCGAAACCACGCCCTTTTATCCGCGCAGCCCGTACGCGGTCGCCAAGCTGTATTCGCACTACCTCACGGTGAATTACCGCGAAAGCTACGGTCTGTTCGCCTGCTCGGGCATTCTGTTCAATCACGAATCGCCGCGGCGTGGTTTGGAATTCGTCACCCGCAAAATCAGCGATGGCGTGGCCCGCATCAAACACGGTCTGGCGGGCGAGCTGCGGCTGGGCAACCTGCAGGCCCGGCGCGACTGGGGTTTCGCCGGCGACTACGTCGAAGCCATGTGGCGGATGCTGCAACAAGAGCAGCCCGACGATTTCGTGATCGGCACGGGCGAAGCGCACACGGTCGAAGACTTTGTCCGCGCGGCGTTCGGGCGAGTGGGACTCGACTGGCAGGAATTCGTGAAGGTCGACCCCAAGTTTTTCCGGCCGGCCGAAGTCGACATTTTGCAAGCCGATGCCAGCAAGGCGCGCCGGCAACTCGGCTGGCACCCGCGAATGACGTTCGAGCAACTCGTGGCCGAAATGGTCGACGCCGATGTCGACCGCCTGGCCACGACCGACCGCAGACACCTGTCGCGGGCGGCCTGACCCAACGCGGCGTTCCCCCGCGAGAACGCCTGACCGACCAGCAAACTGGAGCGCACGGATGAGCTCGTTTGTGATCGTCGACCCATCGCTGAGAAGCTTCAACGGCCATTTTCTGCACTACGACAACGCGGTGGCCCGGGCCGCCAGCGAGCGCGGCTACCAGGTCGTCACGCTGGCCGGCGGCAACGTACAAAGCGATCTGCCGTGCGATTTCCGGGTGATTCCCTGCTTTCGGCGCGATCTCGAAGAGCCGTTCTTTCGCGCTGGCCTGACGCACGCCTTCTCGAGCCTGCGACACGTCGAGCACCGGCTGCGACGCCGGGCTTTTTTGCAGGATCTCAACCTGGCGACCAAAGAGCTGGAGCTCGACGCTTCGAGCATCGTCTTCGTACACACGATCACGGAGCATTATCTAGCGCCGCTCGTCGATTGGCTGGCGAGCCTGCCCGAGGCATCGCGGCCGCGTCTGAGCGTGCTGCTGCGTTATGCCCCCTCGCCGAATCCCTTCTATCCGAACGCGGTTTCGGCGCACGAATATCGTCGCGGCTTGCGGTACCTGGAATCGAGCGCGATGCGGCCCTGGGTGACGCTGCTGACCGACAGCGAGCAATTGCAGCATGAATACGGCGAGCTGACCGACTTGCCGCTGCACGTGTTGCCGATCCCGCACGCCAGGCTGATCGACGATCGAGCGCCGGGCGCGCCGGAGTTGGTTCGCACAATGACCTATCTGGGCAATGCCCGCTCGACGAAGGGGTTCCAGTATCTCCCCTTCGTGATCGAGGAATTGCACGAGACTTTTACGTCGGGCGAGTGGGTGGCCGAATTTCAGGCCAACGTGATGTTCGACTACGACGAGGAATCGCAACTCGCCCTGACTCGCATGCGGAGCCTGCCCGTGCGTCTGCACGAGCACGAGTTGACCGAGGCGGAATACGCCGGCTTGCTGGCCCGCAGTTCGCTGGTCGTGATTCCGTATCAGCAGCTTTACTACTACGCGCAGACGTCGGGCGTGCTATCCGAAGCCATGGCGGCCGGCAAGCCGGTCGTGGCGCCGCGCGGCACTTGGATGGCCGATCAGGTCAAGCGGCATGGCGTCGGCACGCTGTTTCTCCCCGGAGATCGGGTGAGCCTGGTCGACGCCGTGCGCGAAGCCATCTGGCGCATCGACGAGCTCGAGGCGGCCAGCCTGCAGGCGCGCGACCAATGGCTCAAGACGCATAACTCGAAGCAATTCCTCGAATCGCTGTTGAATTCGCTCGCCGCCTGACGTTGAGAACATCCCCTTGCGCTACCATCCCTCACTGGTTGAAGCAGACATGGGCAAAAGAAAGCCGACCGTAGCCGTGTTCGCCAGCACGTTGATGCAGCAGAATCCGCGCGGCGCGTTGCGACTCTTCCGCGCGCTGGCCGAAGAGCTCGCGCAGCGCGACGACTTCGACTGCCTGGTGCTGCACGAGCGGATCGAGGGACAGATTCACCCGTTGTTTCCGGTGTCGCCGTTGTCGACGTGGCTCGCGGAGAATCCGTTGCCGTCGGCCCGCCGCACGCCGACCGCGGAACCGGCCGATTGGCAAGTCACGCTGCAGACTCTACAGCGCAAGTCGCGCACCGCGGCGGTGCTAGTACTGCGGGCGATGGCCGCCTTGCTGCCGGCGGTGCTGCGGCAGATGCTCAAGAATCTCTGGAAGTTGCGGTACGACTTCGCGGTAGCGCTGCGGACTTCAATGCCCAATCGCGCCCGTTACGATCGCGTGGCGTCGCTGGCCGAGATCGACGTGGTCTTGAACTTCTGGTGGTTCCACGTTCCTGGCAATCCGCTCGAGGGGTGCGTGCTTCCACCCAATCTGAAGGTCGTGTCGTGGTTTCTCGACGCCATTCCCCTGCGCGTCGGCCACTGCGACCCGACCGGGTTTGTGAATATCGACGGTTTCCTGCGGGCCGTCATGAATCACTTGCGGATGGCCGACGAGATCGTCGCCATCTCGCCATCGGCGGCCGAAGACGCGCATCGTTTCTTTGGCGTTTCGCGCAAGCGCATCGAGGTGATTCCTTGTGGGGTAGCGCCGGCGGCAGCAGAAGTCGCCCCCGGCGCCGACGAATTGCGACGCCGGCTCAAGCTCTCGGCGGACCTGCCGATCGTGCTTTGCCTGGGCCTGGAGGAGCCGTCAAAGAACATCCTCAATGTGCTGCGGGCCTGCCGCATTAGCGCCGCACAGCGCGGCAACGCGAACTTCCAATTGGTCCTCGTCGGCGAAGTGCGCAACCACAGCATGCGCCAGCGGCAAGAACATCTGGCCAGTCGGCTGCGGCAGTACGTGCCCGTCTGCTTCACCGGTTACTTGTGCGATAGCGACGTGCGGAGCCTGCTGAAGGCCAGCCAGGTGCTGCTCTATCCATCGTTGTGGGAAGGCTTCGGCATGCCGCCGCTCGAGGCGATGCAGGCCGGCGCTCAGGTGGTAACGTCGGAGATCGGCCCGCTCCCCTGGATCTGCGAAAGCCTCGCCCACTATTGCGACCCGTTCGATCCCAGCGACATCGCCCGCGCGCTCGACGAGGCGCTGCGCTTGCCGGCAGCACAACGAGCGGCCTATCAGGCCGAGGCCGCCGCGCACGTGGCCCGCTACAGTTGGTCGGCCGCTGCCGATCAACTGGCCCAATTGATCAATAGACTCGCGACGCCCGACGCCGACGATCTACCGTTGCCGCCGGCGCAGCGCTTCGCGGCCAACCGCGGGCTCGCGACCTCGGCCAGCAATCCCGCGCACGCCCATTCGGTAGTAGGAGTTTGACATGGAAGCCACGAAACCACGCCCGGCGTGGATGCGTTTTATCGCCCGCTACACGGGGATTTCGGCGATAAGACGCAAAATGCGCCAGGCGCGAGAACTTTCGGCGCAAACCCGCTGCGGCATGAAGCGACTCGAGGACATCCACCAACGGCTGGCGCGGCTGGCGAATCGCACCGAGATCATGTTCGGTCAGATCGACAGCATCTCGGAGATCTTCAGCGAACATCACAAGCACAAGCTGCGCGAATACGTGGGGCTGCTGCGCGACTTGCACAAACAACGCTATGTCGAGATGGTCCGCAGCGGCGCGCTGCCGGTACCACAACTGTTCACCGATCATCCGATCGCGCTGGCGACCAACGACACGCTTCATCCGCGCGGCGCGAAAAACGACAACTCGATCTGCCCGCGGTTCAATCGCCGCTTGTACGCCTTGCTGGGCCAGCAGCGGCCGCTCAAGGTGCTCGACATCGGCTGCGCGGGGGGTGGCCTGGTGCGTTCGTTGATCGACGACGGTCATCTCGCCGTGGGGCTCGAAGGGAGCGATTACCCCTGGCTCACGAAGAAGGACGAGTGGGGGACCATCCCGCATCACCTGCACACCTGCGACGTCACCAAGCCTTTCGCCCTGCGCGACTCGGTGACCGGCTCGCGCATTCAGTTCGACGCGATCACCGCCTGGGAACTGATGGAACATATCCCCGAGGCGAGCCTGCCGACGCTGTTGGAGAACATCCGCAGCCATCTGGCGCCCGACGGCTGGGTGCTTTGTTCGATCGCCACGTTTCTCGACGTCGATGAAAAGCACGGTTGGATCTATCACGTGACGGTCAAGCCGCGCGAGTGGTGGGTCGAACAGTTCGCCAAGGCCGGGCTCGTGGCCACGGAACAGGACTGCATCGGCAAGTACGATTGGGTGCGCGGCTCCGGGCAGTGCTTCGGCGATTGGACCGAGGAGCAAGGGCTCGGCTTCCACCTGGCGCTGCGTCATGCCCGTCGCGTGCCGGCGCCGCACGTCGATTTCTCGCTAGCCGGAGCAGCCCCTCGCCCGCATGCAGCGCAGACCAATGGCCACGGCCAGTTGGCGTTGGCCGCCAGCGGTCAGGCAGCGATTGGAGAACGGTGAGGCAGGTGGTTCGTTGCCTTGGCCTGGGACAGTCACCTGGTAGCTGACCCGCACACGGCGGCGATCGAACGAAGCGCAAGATCAACCCTCGACCCGCGAATCTGAAGGACCACAGCATGCTCTGCCGCGTTTGCGATTCGTCCGACCTGCAACCTGCCATCGATCTCGGCCAGCAACCGTGGTGCAATCACTTTCTGCGCCCCGAACAGATCGGCACCGAGCCCGTGTACCCCTTGCGCGTCGTGTGGTGCGCCAGTTGCCGAACGGCGCAGCTCGATTTCACGATCAAGAAGGAGATCATGTTCGGCGACCACACCTATCTCTCGGGGGTGACGCAGTCGCTGAGCAATCACTTTCGTGACGTGGCGGGGGACGTCGATCGGCGGTTCGGCGGTATCAGCCGGGGTCGCAAGTCGGTGCTCGATATCGGCTCGAACGACGGCACGCAGCTCAAGCATTTCCGCGAACTGGGCTACGACGTGCTGGGAGTCGAGTCCTCGAAGACGACCGCTCGCATCGCCAACGAAGCCGGCATCAGCACGCTGAACGAGTTCTTCAATCTCGATGTCGCGCGGCGCCTGAACCGCAAATTCGACGTCGTCAACGCTGCCGGCGTCTTCTTTCATCTCGAGGAGTTGCACTCGGTCACCGAGGGCATCCGCCAGTCGCTGGCCGCCGACGGCGTCTTCGTTGTGCAGTTCCTGTACATGAAGCGGATCGTCGACAACCTGGCCTTCGACCAGATCTATCACGAGCATTTGCTGTACTACAACCTGGCCACCTTAGAGACGCTGCTCAACAGGCACGGGCTGGCGCTGTTCGACGCGCGCATCGCGTCGATCCACGGTGGCTCGGTGATTGCCTACGTCGGTCACCAAGGGCGCCGGCAGCCATCGGAGCGGCTACAAGCGCTGCTGGCCGCCGAGGAAGAAACCGGCGCCAACGACCTGGAGACCTATCGCGACTTCGCTTTGCGCATCGAGCGGATGAAGGAAGAGAACCTCGCCTACCTCGACGAGGCCAAACGGCTTGGTCGGCGCGTCTTTGGCTTTGGTGCGCCGGTCAAAGGCAACACGCTCCTGAACTACTTCGGGATCGGCCCGCGCTACCTCGATTGCCTGGTGGAAAAAAACCGGCTTCGCAAGGGTCTGTACTCGCCTGGGCAGCACATCCCGGTCGTGCTCGAGGACGAGCTCGAGGTCGTCCCCGACATCTACTACGTGCTGGCCTGGAATTTTCGCCAGGAGATTCTGGCCAACAACCAACACTTGCTCGATCGCGGCGTGCAGTTTTACTTTCCCGTCGTACCGCAGGACGTTTACGCATGAAGATACTGGTCACCGGCGGCACCGGATTCATGGGAACCGCGCTGGTCACGCGGCTCGCCGACGACGGCCATCAGGTCACGCGGCTGGGGAGCCGCGCCGCCGACTTGACGCGTCCCGACGCGCTCGATCGCTTCAACGGCGAGCGCTTCGATCAGATCTATCACCTGGCCGCCTGGACGCAGGCGGGCGATTTCTGTTTGCGCCATCCCGGTGAGCAGTGGATCTTCAATCAGCAAATCAACACCACCGTGCTGGCCTGGTGGTCGCGTTGTCAGCCGCAGGCCAAGCTAGTGGCGATTGGCACGAGCTGCGCCTACGACCCGAATCTGCCGCTGGTCGAGGAGAACTTTCTAGCCGGCCTGCCGATCGACAGTCTGTTTACGTACGGCATGACCAAGCGAATGTTGTATGTCGGCCTGCGGTCGCTGGCCCAGCAATATGGGCTGAAGTACTTGTTTTTGGTTCCTTCGACGCTGTACGGCCCGGGCTACCACACCGACGGACGACAGTTGCATTTCATCTTCGACCTGTTGCGCAAGATCGTTCGCGGGCAGATGCTTGGCGAGCCGGTCGTGCTCTGGGGCGATGGTTACCAGTCGCGCGAATTGGTGCTGGCCGACGATTTCGTTCAGGCTGCGGTCGAGTTGGCCGCCTGCACCGATAACGAGGTTGTGAATATCGGCGCCGGGCAGGAGTTCGCGATTCGCCATTTCGCGCGCTTGATCTGCGACAAAGTGGGTTACGACTTCGAGCAGATTCAATTCGACACCTCGCGCTACGTCGGCGCGAGGTCGAAGTGTCTCGACATCGCCCGCCTGACGAGCCTGCTGCCGCGGTTCCGGCAGACGCCGTTGGAGATCGGCCTGCGCAATACCGTGGCGTGGTTCCGCAGCGAGCGGGCAGCCTGGCTGACGCCGGCCGAACGTGATGCGGCGCTGCAGGTCGCCGGTTGACGAGCGAGCACCCACGGCGATTGCGGTCCGCACTCGAAAAATTTCGCTTCCTGGCCAAGAACGGCACAAACGATTTGATGAACGCTCCACGCATACTTGTCACCGGCGCGACCGGCTTTCTGGGACGGCACTTGTTGCCGGTCTTGCGATCGCGCTACGGCGACGAGCAGGTGGTTGGCGTGTCGAGCGCCGATTACGACCTGCTGGATGCCCGGCAAGTCGATCGCATGTTCGCGGTTGAGGAGCCGCAATGGGTCGTGCACCTGGCAGCCTACGCGGGCGGCATCGGAGCCAATCGTCGCTATCCGGCCGACTTCTTTCACCGCAACTCGTTGCTGACGACGCACGTGTTTCACGCCGCCGCCCAGGCTGGCGTAAGGAAGCTCGTCTATCCGCTGCCAGGGTGCGCGTACCCGGCCAATGCCTTTTCGCCGATCGATGAAGGCCAGATGTGGAACGGCTACCCGCAGGCCGAGAGCGCGGCCTATTCGCTCGCCAAGAAGCAGGGGCTCGTCGCGGCGCAAGCGTATCGGCAGCAATTCGGTCTGGCCGCGGTCGTGATCGTGCCGGGCAACATGTATGGCGAACACGATAATTTCTCGCTGAGCGATTCGCACGTGGTGCCAGCCTTGATTCGTCGCTTCTTCGAGGCGCAGCGCCGCGAACTCGCCGAGGTAACCTTGTGGGGGACTGGCCAGCCAGTGCGCGATTTCGTCTACGCCGGCGACGTGGCCGCCACAATCCCCTACTTTCTCGAACACTACGACTCGCCCGAGCCGGTCAACGTTTCGTCGGGGACGAGCACGGCGATCGTCGAACTGGCTTCGCTGATCAAGCATCTGGTCGGTTATGCGGGGCGCATTGTTTGGGATACGTCTAAGCCCGACGGCCAGGCGGTTAAGGTGTTTGATGTCGCCCGTGCGCGGGCACTCGGGCTGAACTGCGCGACACCGCTCGACGCGGGGCTGCGACGCACGATTCGTTGGTTCGTCGCGCATTACGACCAGCAGCCCGAGGGGCTGCGCCTGCTGGAAACCCCGTCGACGTCGGTTACCGTCGGCTTGCCAATTACGAGCCATGGTCCAAGCCATTAGACTCCTGCGGCCGTCAAGGATGATGGCCGCCAGCGACCGAGGAAACGGATGTCCGAACGAGTTTGTGGAATTCTGCTGGCCGGCGGTGCCGGAACACGGCTGCGCTCGCTGTACCCCGATGTGCCCAAGCCATTCATCGACGTGGCGGGCCAACCCTTCATCCAGTGGGTGCTGCGCCAGTTCGCCGGGCAGGGCATCGAAGACTTTATCGTGTCGTTGGGGCACCTGGCCGAAGTGGCCGAGCGACAGCTCAACAAGCGCCCCGTCGATGGTCTGCAAGTGCGCTGCGTTCAGGAACCAACTCCGCTGGGGACTGGCGGCGCCGTGCGGTTCGCCGCTTCGGCTTGCGATCACGAGTGGCTGGCGATCGCCAACGCCGATTCCCTCTTGCTGGCCGATTGGCACGGAGTCTGGCCCAGGCTCGCCGACCCGGCCGTCGATGGCGTGCTGCTGGGTGTCGAAGTCGACGACGCCAGCCGCTACGGCCAGTTGGCCGTCGACGGCGACGATCGCCTGGTCGGCTTTCGCGAGAAGCAGCCCGGTGCCGGCCTGATCAATGCCGGCGTCTACGTGTTCAAGCGGCGGCTGCTGGCGCGATTTCCGGATCGCGTGCCGTTGAGCCTCGAACACGACGTCTTTCCGTCGCTGTTGGCCGAAGGCGCCCATTTTGAAGTCGAGCGCACGCGGGCGGAGTTTCTCGACATCGGCACGCCCGAGACCATTCGCCAGGCGGCACGATTCGTAGAACGGCACTTTGCCGTCGAGGTGATTCGTGATCATTAGCAAGACACCCTTCCGGATCAGTTTTTTCGGCGGCGGCACCGACTATCCCGAGTATTTCACGCGCCACTCGGGGGCGGTGCTCGGCACGGCGATCGACAAGTTCTGCTACGTTTCGGCGACGCGGCTCTACTCGAAGCTGTTCGACTACACCATCCGGCTCGCCTATCGGCAGGTCGAGTGCGTTCGCGATCTCGATTCGATTCAGCACGCGCCGTTTCGCGAATGCCTGCGGACGGCCGGCATCACCGGCGGCATCGAAGTCGACTACATGGCCGAGTTGCCGTCGTCGACCGGCCTGGGGACGTCGTCGAGTTTCGTCGTCGGCGTGCTCAACACCCTGAGCGCCGTGTGCGGCGAGCTGGTCCACCCCCTCGATCTGGCCTATCGCGCCATCGATCTCGAGCGCAACGTCTTGAACGAAGCGGTCGGCTGCCAGGACCAGACGCTGGCCGCGGTCGGCGGCTTCAACCTCGTCGAGTTCCACGGCGTCGACGACATTCGCGTGCATCGTTTGGGTCTCGACGCCCAACGCCTGGCCGAATTCAACGCCCACCTGATGCTGATCTACACCGGCATTCGGCGGCGGGCGAGCGATGTGGCCGCCAAGCAGATCAAGAAGATCGATCGCAACGTCACGCATTTGGCCGGTATGCGCAAGCTGGTCGACGAGGGCTACGAGTTGCTGACCGGCCGCGGGTCGCTGGCCGGCTTCGGTCAGATGTTGCACGACGCCTGGACGCTGAAGCACCAACTCGATGCCGGCGTGTCGAACCAGCAGATCAACGAGATGTACGAGACCGGCCTGGCCAATGGCGCCTGGGGGGGCAAGCTGCTGGGGGCCGGCGGCGGCGGCTTCCTGCTCTTCTTCGCTCCGCCCGAGCGGCAGGCGGCGATCCGCGAGGCTTTCGCCGACTTCGAGGAAATCCCCATCGCGATCAACGCCGCCGGCACGCGAATCATCCATGCCGAACACAGTGGCTTCGCCAACACCGAGTCGCCGGAAACCGAAGTGCCGGCGATCAAGCGAGCGGCCTAAACCGGCCCGATCGAACCGCGCGAAGCAAACAACAGCGGCCGCGGCCGCTCGCAGAGCAACCACGAAAAGGAACCGCATACCTTGAACGCTACACAGCGAGAGATCATCGCCGGCTACCTGACCGAAGTCTGGCGGCTGCGCTACTTTTGGATGTCGCTGGTGCGCGTCGACCTGCGCTCGAAGTATCGCCGCTCGATCCTGGGGATCGGCTGGTCGCTGATGCACCCGATCTTCATGACCATTGTCTTCTGCTCGGTCTTCGCCACCTTGTTCGGGCTCGACATTCGCACCTACGCCCCCTTTCTGTTGGTGGGCCTGGCGTTCTGGAACTACGTCTCGGGCGTGGCTCACCAGGGATGCCAGTGCTTCATCGTCGGCGAGCCGTACATCCGGCAGCAGTCGGCGCCGATCGCCATCTATCCGCTGCGAACCACGCTCGCCTGCGGATTTCATTTCCTGATCGCATTGACCGTGGCGATCCTGCTGAGCTTCATCTTTGGCGGAGTCCACAATCTGCCGGCGCTGGTCTACCTGGTGCCGGCGCTGGTGCTGCTGTTTCTATTTGGCTGGTGCCTGGCGCTGTTGTGCGGCGTGCTCAACGTGCTCTTCCAAGACACGCAGCACGTGATCGAGATCCTGCTGCAAGTGCTGTTCTACCTGACGCCGATCATGTACCCCGCCGACATGCTGGCCAAGCGCCGCATCGGCTGGATCGCCGCCTGCAACCCGCTGGCGGGGCTCGTCGAAATGCTGCGCAAGCCGATCCTCGAAGGCGCGGCACCCAGCGCCGCGTCGGTGGCGATGGTCCTCTCGATGGTGACCTTGGGGCTGCTCCTGTGCATCTGGACGCTCAGCCGCATGCAGCGCCGGCTGGTCTTTTATCTGTAAAGCGATTCGTTGAGAGAGGCAATCCACGCGATGGCGCATCTTCGGCTCGAACACGTGGGGCTCGACTTCCACGTCCGCACCCACGGCCGCATCAGTCTCAAGGAGTACATCCTCAAGGGGATGTTCCGTACCCGCGGCTCGACCTCGACCACCGTCCGCGCGCTCGACGACATCTCGCTCGACTTCAGCGAAGGAGACCGCGTCGGCATCATCGGGCACAACGGCGCCGGCAAGAGCACGCTGCTCAAGGTGCTGGCCGGCATCTACGAGCCCACGCACGGCACGCGCGTCGTCAACGGCAAGATCGCCTCGTTGTTCGACATCACGCTGGGCTTCGAGCCCGAGGCCAGCGGCTGGGAGAACATCGCCTTCCGCAGCTACTTCCAGGGCGAAACCCCGCGCACGCTCAAAGCCAAGATGCAGGCGATCGCCGACTTCAGCGAGTTGGGCGAGTTTCTCGAGATGCCGGTCCGCTACTACTCGGCCGGCATGTGCGTGCGTTTGGCCTTCTCGATCGCCACGGCCATCGAGACCGAAATCCTGATCGTCGACGAAGTCCTCAGCGCCGGCGATCTCGCCTTCCAGCACAAAGCCCGCAAACGGATCGAAGACCTGTTGGCCCGGGCCCGCGTGGTCGTGCTGGTGAGCCACGACCTGGGTTCGGTGGCCAGCTTGTGTGAGCGGGTGATCTGGATGGACCATGGGCACATCCGGCAGGAAGGTCCGCCGTCGCTGGTGATCCCGGCCTATCAGGCGATGGCCAGCGCCGCCGAGCGCAAGGCGGCGTAGTAGTGGTTAGTGGATAGGGCTAGGGGCGGGGCTAGGGGCTAGGGACAAGAGGTCTGGGGTCAGGTGCCTCGGCGCTCCCCCACTCTCCTCTCTCCTTTCAACTCTCCCCTCACTACCCCTCTCCTCACTCAGCCCCCCACGACCTAAAGAGGTCCGTAATTTTGCGTCCGGGTGCGTCCGGGTGTCTTAATATTGGACCCGAACTCGAATAGACGGCACAACTTGAGGCGTGTAACACCGGCGCAGTTTTGCGTCCGGGTGATCGTCCGGTTTGCGTCCGGGTGGCCCGTTTGCGTCCGGGTGTTTTGATATTGGACCGTGACTCAAATCGACGCCACAGCACGATGCTGGATGGACTTGCGTCGAAACCAAAGGATCTCGCGCCAAGGCGCCAAGGCGCAAAGAGATACAGTTTGTTGTCCGCAGATTTCGCCGATTGACGCAGATTGGGAATGTGGGTGAGTCCGCGAGCAGCTCATCGGCGTAATCTGTGAAATCTGCGGATCGTGAATTCATGCCCACGACGAGCTTGGTCACTTGGCGGATCGCGGCGCGCACCGCGATCGTCCCTCTCCGCTCCGGCTCTGACAAACGATCGCGCTTCGATCGCGAAGCCCCTGGGGGAGATGCCAACGGGTCAGTGTCAATCGGCGGTGTCGTGCTCCTTTCGATGCAGCCCCAAGGGGACGGGAGTCGTCTGCGCGTCGACCGATGTCGGGTCGAATTCCAAAAACGACTCCCGTCCCCCTCGGCGGTTGGCCCACGCCACGGCGGGCATGGTGTTGGACGTATTTCGGGTGCCACTGACTCTGCCAGAGCCTGGTTATGCGCGCATTACAGCACCCCGCGGCTAAATGATTTGTACATTATTATGTACTGTATATCAAGTGAAATCTGGCCACTAGCCCCGCCACTAGCCCCCTCACCCGCCAGCGACGATTGCCTTGTCGCTGGCACCCTCTCCCACGAGGGGAGAGGGTATCCGCACGCCGGCGAATCTGTAGCCGGGGTCTGCAACGTCAGTGACCCCCGACCCGGCCTCACAGATCACAGAAGCCGGCTACAAAAATGGATAACGGACGGCCTCGCAGAGGCCGGCTACAGGAAGGCGCGATCTGCGGATCGAATTTCTGTTCGGCCTGCCCACGCAATACGACAACGACAAGCGTGGGCATGGCACCCAGGCGGGTCGAATCTTCGCACGAAGGGGTACAGCCCCCGTTGCGGTCGGCGATCATGGATTAACGCAAAGCCGCTCGCCGCCACGGGGACAGTCCCCAGCCGAGCATTCCCAGCGGCGAAAAGTATCACCACACCTAGCACACCCAGCTTGCATCTGCGGCGGCGGCCGGCGTAAGCTCAATGACGCTCGCCTCCGAAACGTCACCTTGCGCACACCGAATCCTCCCCTTGCCGGAGAACTCGATCCCATGCGGGAAGCGCTGCGAGATCTGGTGCCGCCGAGCGTTCGCCTGACGGTCGTCGCCGTGCTCGTCGGCTGCCTGGCCACGCTGCTGCCTGCGAGGTGCACTCGGGGAGATGAAACCGCCGCCGAGGCCGATTCGGACGACGCCCCGCGGCCGGTCGCGACACCTGCGGAACCGCCAGCCGGGCCGCGCCTGTTCGACGATCGCAATCGCCCGTCGGCAGTCGACGTCGAGGGCAAGTTGCATCGCTTCGGCGCGACTGCGGCGACACGTGGCTTGACGTTTGTGGTGCTGACCCCCGAGTGCCCGATCGCCTGCAAGTATGTTCCCGAGCTCAATCGCCTGGCTCGCGAGTATCGCGAACGTGGCATCGAGTTTTACGGCGTGCTGGCCGACCCGACGTTGTCGCGCAGCAGCGCCCGGCAATTCGCGCTCGATTTCCGGCTCGAGTTTCCGTTGCTGTTCGACGCCTCGCTCGAACTGGCGAAGCTCCTGGCGCCGACGCACACGCCCGAGGCGTTCGTCGTCTTGCCCTCGGGCGAGCTGGCGTATCGCGGCCGCATCGACGACCGCTTCGCGGCGTTGGGACAAGAGCGAGCCATAACCGAGCGGCATGAACTGGCGGACGCGCTGGCGGCGGTCGCGGCGGGCGAGCGGCCGGCTGTCGCCGAGACCGCGGTCGTCGGCTGCCGGTTCGAAGCGCTCAAGAGCAAGGGGACCAAGCGCCCGGTGACGTTCAATCGCGATATCGCGCCGCTGGTCTGGAACCAGTGCGCGAGTTGCCATCGCACGGGAGAAGTGGCGCCGTTCACGCTCACCAGTTACGCCGATTGCCAGAAGCGCGCCGAGCAACTGGCCGAAGTCGTCGCCTCGCGCTACATGCCCCCTTGGAAAGCCGAGCCCGGCTTCAACCACTTTGCCGACGAGCGGCGGCTCAGTCCCCGGCAAATCGAGATGTTCGCCGAGTGGGCGGCCGGCGGCACGCTCGAAGGCAACCCCGCCGATCTGCCGCCGCTGCCGGCGTTCGCGTCGGGTTGGCAACTGGGCCAACCCGACCTCGTCGTTGAGATGCCCGAGCCGTTCGACGTGCCGGCCGACGGCCCCGACATTCTGCGGTGGTTCGTGCTGCCGCTGCCGCTGCCGCCGGACATGGAAGTGGTCGGCTTCGAGTTTCGGCCCGGCAATCCGCGGGTGGTCCATCATTCGATTGCGTTCTTGGACATTTCGGGCATGGCCCAGCAGCGCGACGCCGCCGATCCAGGGCCAGGCTATACGAACTTCGGTGGGCCGGGCTTTCCGCCGGTCGGGTACCTCGGTGCCTGGGTGCCTGGCGCGGTGCCGCGCAAGCTGGGGGACGGCCTGGCGATGATGGTTCCGCGGCGAAGCGTCATCGCGCTGATGATGCACTACTATCCGTCGGGCAAGCCCGAGCGCGATCAATCGCAGATCGGTTTGTACCTGGCCAAACGAGGCAACTCGCGACCGGTGTCGGCGATTCCAGTCACGAGCACCGACCTGGAGATTCCGGCCAACGAAAAGCACTTTCGCGTGACCAAGTCGTACGTGCTGCCGGTCGACGCCACGGCGCTGGGGGCCGTGCCGCACATGCATTATCTAGGGCGCGAGATGCGCGTGACGGCCCGCGTGCCGGGGCAAACGGATCCTGTACCGTTAATCTGGATCAAGAACTGGGATTTCAACTGGCAGGGAGAGTATCGCTTCGCCGAACCGATTCGCCTGCCGAAGGGGACCGAGATTGTCGTCGAGGGTTTCTACGACAATACGACAGATAACCCCCACAATCCGCATCGCGACCCGCAAGTGGTGCGCTACGGCCAGGAGACGACCGACGAGATGTGCCTGTGCGGCGTGCAAGTGGCGCTCGACGACATGCGGCAGTTCTTGCCGCTGGCGGCCAGCCTGGTGCGCGAACACGTGAAGATCAAGAACGGGCGGCTGGTGGTCGTGCCGCTGGAGAGCGGTACTTCTCCGTAGCGGCCGGCCGCACGGTTCGAGGTCAATTGCTTGACATTCGTCGCCAGTCGGTCAAGCTAGCCCGCAGTTTCTTGGTTCCGGCCCCCCGCGCGCGGCTCACGAATGCCGGTGGGTTGGCACTGCTGGGCAAGCCAGCAGTGGCACCAGGTTTGGAAGCGACTTTCAGTTTTATCTGTGGGAGGCCAGTCGATGCGGTTGTGCCGTTATCGTCGCGATGGTCAGGTCGAACTCGGCCTCTATGGCGAAGAGCAAATCGTCCCCTTGGTGGCGGGCGCCAAGAAGTTCGAAGAGGCGATGCACGAGCGCCTCGAGCTGCCGCAGAGCGACACGCTGATCGACTTTTTGCCCCCCGCGGGTGCAGGCTTCCGCGGCGCGAAGCAACTTGCCGACTGGGTCGCCAAGAGCGGCGATCAACTGCCGCCGGGAACCAGCCTGCCGACCAAGTCGGTCGAACTGCTGGTGCCGGTTCCGCGCCCCAACAAACTCTTTCTGCTGGCCGGCAACTATGCCGAGCACATCCGCGAAGGGGGAGGAGCGGCGACCGAGCGCGAGGAGACGTTCCCCTATGTGTTCATGAAGCCCCCCACGACCACGCTGACCGATCCCGGCGGCACGGTGCAACTCCCTTCGATCTCGCCGGAACACGTCGACTGGGAAGTCGAGCTGACGGTGGTGATCGGCCGCCGCGCCAAGCACGTGTCGGAGAGCCAGGCCCTGGAGATCGTCGCCGGCTACACGGTGATCAACGATATTTCGGATCGCCGCTTTCGGCCGAACCCCGGGCGGAAGAAGCGGGAGAAGGACGCCTTCTTCGATTGGATGCACGGTAAGTGGGCCGATAGCTTCTGCCCGTGCGGCCCATGCATCACCAGTGCCGACGCCGTGCCCGATCCGCAGAAGCTGCAGCTCACGCTGAGCGTCAACGGCAAGATGCGGCAAGACGCCTCGACGGCGCTGCAGATCTTTCCGGTGGCGGCCGTGATCGAGTTCATCACCGGCTTCGTGACCCTGGAACCGGGAGACATGATCGCCACGGGAACGCCGGCCGGTGTCGGCAACGCGAGCGGCACCTACCTGCGCGCCGGCGACAAGATCGAGGCAGCGATCAGCGGCATCGGCACCTTGAAGTCGACGGTGGCAGCCGAGCCCGCGAGTTGATCTAGGGGCAGGCGCTCGGCCCTAAGTTTTCCGCGGTTCTTTGGCCAGGGACCGCCGTGAGCTAGTCGAATGGCTCGGCGGATCGCTGGGCGGATGGCGCGCCGGCAGATCTGTACCCGGGGTCTGCGACTCTGCGACCCCGGGCCGGCCTCACAGAGGCCGGCTACAGGAAAGCGACCGGGACTAGGATTGCCGCTTCGGCTGCGACTCGAGGAACGCCTCGACCTCGTCGTGCAGGTCGTCTCCAAAGGGGGGCGTCAGGCGAATTCGCTCGCCCGAGTCGAGCCGTAGCGTGGCGTCGAGATTCTCCAAGTCGAGGTCCATGCTGTCGCCAACGGTGATCGTCCCCGAGGCTTTGCTCCCCTCGACGCGGAAGTAGTAATAGTCCTCGTCGGAGAACATCGTGCGCTGCAGTTTATGTTCGAGCACGCGAATGTCGCCAACATGCTCCTTGAGCAGCGGATTGGCGAGCAGTTCTTCGCGGACGTCGGCCGCCTCGGCCGTGTAGGCGGTCGCGGCGAGGCCGAAGATGCCACCGCAGCCACAGCACATCAGAAGGCCTGCGCCCCCCACCACGCCCAGGACGATGGCAACCGCTTTGAAGTCCATGGCAGATCGCAGCCCCGACATTGCCAATTGAAATCGGCCAATTGAAATCGATCGTGTTGGCGGCACGCTCGCCGCGAGGAACGACCGGCGCCGACCGTCAGATTACTCGTCGCCGGCCGGAGAGTCCAATCGCAAGGCGTCGGCGCGCTTTGACATTGAAGCGGCCTGTCCTACATGTTCTTTGCTCAGAAGTTCATTTGGACGTGCGGGTGCGCTTGCTGCAAGCGCTGTAACTCTGCGGAATCGACGCCACTGTACCGGACCCCCAGGTACTTGAGTCGCGGTAGGCGAAGTGCCACCTGCACGTCGGCCAGCGTGATTGGTGTCTGCGTGAGATCCAGACCAACAAGTTCCGAAAGTGGCTCGAGGTCCGTAGTGGACCAGCCATCGTTGACCACTGCGGACACAGTCAGAAACCGCAGCCGTTTGTGGAAGGCGAAACTTGTGCTGCCGTCGATCTGGATCGTATTGCCCTGCAGAACAAGATCCTTCAAATGAACCAGCGATTGCAACTGACGTAGGCCGTTGCTGGTTACCAGGGGCTCGCAGTCGTAAAAGTCCGCGGACAAGCAGAGTCTTTCGAGATCCCGGCACGTGGCGATCGTGGCGAGGTCGTCGTAGGTAACGCAGGCGTCTCGCAGTATGAGCGACTTCATGCGAGCGCATGGAATCGCGGCCAACAGCTCGCTGGCCGCCCACATATCGCCGATAGCCAAATCGATTTCGAGCGAGCGCAAGTTGCGAAAGTGGCGGATAAATGGGAGCAATGCAGTGATATCGGTTGGCTTATCCTCGCCAAAAAAACTGACGTCGAGCTGCTCACAGGCGGAAACCTGGCCAAGAAACTGGCGCCATGGTCGCTGGAATCTTTCTTTATCCAGGCGCAGACGAACGCAGTCGGGACGCAGTTCCAGCGCCCGCTCGATGCGCGCGGCGTCCTCCTGAGTTGCCGGGAATGGTTCCCATAGATCCAGTGATCGCAATTCCGTCAGCCACGTCGGCGGAGGCGACGGAAGCCATTCGGCCAACCAGGTTGGGCAATCGGCACTTCCATAGACGGCTCCGTTGTCTGCGGAGAGTGTTTGCGCGATTTGGGCCATGGCCAAATGATCGCGTCGCCACTTGGCACCCCAAGCCATCAGCAATGAGACGACCGTCAAGCCAAGCAAGGCGCCACGCAAGGAAAACCGCGGGCGGAGTACCGGGCGCAGTCGATTTGTTGCCAACGCGGTTGCGGCGAGCAAACTACCGGCGACGAGCAGATCACCCAGCAGAATCCATCCCGAGAAGATTTGTACTCCCGTGCGAAGCTGCCAGCAGGTATCGGTCTGCTTGGGTTGCGCCCATGAGTTGCCGCGCCGCTGGAGGTAAGTGCCAGGCCAACCGTGGTAATAGTAGGCATTCGACGACCAGCCGTTTCCCAAGTGTTCTTCCTCGAGGCGCTCCTCGCCTGGGACGTTGGCCAGAAACACGACGAGCGCGAGCAGCCAGCAGGGCCACCAACGAGCGGCCGCGCGCAATCCGCGACTGGCGACGTTCATCAGCTTGACAAGCGTTACGGGCACGTTAGGGTCCTCAGCCGTTCATTCTAGAGAACGCGGGGTGCGGACGACAGGTTCGATGCTCGCTGCCAAGCCGCCCTGCTACGAATAGGTGCCAGTTCACGCGAGTAAACCAGCACCGACTGAGCCCGTTGGCACCCGAAGTTAATCTAACGGTATCACTACTCTCAGTGACTAATCACGTGGCGCTGGCGCGAACTTCGGGTATGATCAGCGAGCTTGGATTCCCCAAACCCTTCGATGGGCCCCCGCGCCGCGGAAACAGCGAAACATGTCTGCTGCTCGACATCGGACAACTCGCTTCGTGGCGCAGCAACAAGGCGTCTCGCGCCGCGCGCTGTTGGAAGCCGGCGGGCGAGGGTTGTTGGGAGTCGGGCTGGCGCCGCTGGCTGCCGCCGCGATGGCCGGCAAGCTCGGCGCCGGCGAGCTGCGGCCGCAACGCGATCCCGCCGGTTTGACAGCGGGCGCCCCCGCCAACAGCAAGCACACACGACCGCCACTGGCGCCCCGCGCCAAGTCGGTGATCTTTCTCTATCAATTCGGCGGGCCGAGCCACGTCGATCTGTTGGATCGCAAGCCCCAGGCGCCCGACCAGGTGCGCGGCCCGTTGGCGGGCATCGCCACGACGCTGGCCGGCGTCGAAACGTGCGAGCAATTGCCGCGGCTGGCCCGCGTGCTCGACAAGGTGACGCTGGTGCGGAGCGTGCACCACGGGTTCAAGAACCACAATCCGGCGTCGTACTACGCGCTGTCGGGGCACGCGCCGCCGGTCGACGACATTCGCCTGCGCGAGTCGCTCGATCTGTACCCGGCCTACGGCTCGGTGGTCGATCGACTGGCGCCGGCCGCCCGCGACCTTCCGACATTCGTCTCCTATCCGCACGTGATCCGCGACGGCGAGAACACGCCGGGGCAGTGGGCCAGCTTTCTGGGGCACCGGCACGATCCGCTGTTCTTTCGCGCCGATCCGAACGCGCCCGACTTCCGCCTGCCCGAATTGTCGCTGCCCGAGGGGATTTCGCCCGGCCGGCTGGCGGACCGCCGGCAGTTGCAGGCCTTGATCGACGGGCAAACGCGGCTGCGCGAGACGCTGGCCGGCGCCGGCCTGGGAGACCAGTACGACCGCGCCGTCGAGTTGATCGGTTCGGCCCGCGTGCGCGAAGCGTTCAACCTGGCGGCCGAGCCCGATAAAGTTCGCGAGCAGTATGGCCGCACCACGTATGGCCAGGGCTGTTTGTTGGCGCGACGGCTGGTCGAGGCGGGCGTGCGATTCGTCAACGTCTACTTCTCGCCGAATATCGGCGGGCAGAGCTATACGTCGGGAGGCTGGGATACGCACGGCTTCAACAACACGCGGATGTATCCGATCCTCAAGGCGTGGCAACTACCGATCACCGATCAGACGCTCCCCACCTTGCTCATCGATCTCGACGAGCGGGGGCTGTTGGACGAAACGCTGGTGGTGTGGATGGGGGAGTTCGGCCGCACGCCGACGATCAACAAGTCGGCCGGCCGCGATCATTGGCCCAGTTGCTACACGGTGCTTCTGGCCGGCGGCGGTCTGAAACGTGGCTACGTGCACGGGGCGTCGGACCGCGACGGCGCGACGCCCGACCTCGATCCCGTGCGGCCCGACGACCTGGCAGCGACGATCTACTGGCTGCTGGGGATCGATCCTGCCAGCGAAGTGCTGGGGCCCAACGAACGTCCGCTGCGGATCAGCGGCGGCGAAGTGATCTGGCCGATCGTGGCGTGAGGCGGTCCGGCGGATCCACGCGTGAGCGCCGCTCTTGGCATGTATTGGGTGCCACTGCTGGCTTGCCCAGCAGTGCCGTCGGGGTCAGTCAAACCAATGTGGCGGCAATCGCTGCATAGCCGGTAATCGTGGATCGAGCTTCGTATCCGGATCGCAAAACCAACGAGCACTCGACCAGACCCAGCGATCGGCTTTCTGGCATAGCCCGCGCCTTACAGGATTCTGGTGAACGTAGTCGATTGACGATAAGAGCGTCGCACCTCGAGTCAAGTTTCGGTCGTACCCGGGACCTTCCTGCCAAAAACGAAACGTCATCACTCCCGGACGTTGTTGGATAGTTAAGGTCTGCAATAGCCGACTCTGGCTATCGATTAGTTGCTGCTTGACTCGATACGAAAACGGCCGCTTGATCGCCTTCAGTACCAAGTGCATGCTTGAAGCGGACTGCAAAGGCCACACGATCAAATGCACGTGTTCTGGCATGAACACGAAGGCCGCCAGTCGATAATAATGCCGCTTAAGCGCCGCATCGATGCTCCGTGCCAACAGAAAGCGCCAGCCGTCGTTGGTCAGGAGCGGTCGCCGCCCGTAGCACGAAAATGTCACTTCGCGAACGTCCGAGAGAGCATCGAAATGCTTAACCCGTTTGCGGTGATTGGCGGGAGGAACCATGCCGACAGAGTAAGGAGCAGAGCACTGCTGGACAAGCCAGCAGTGGCACCCCGGCGTCTAGTCGACTTGCCTCCCCGACACGGCACCTTCGTTGCCCAAATGCACACTGCTGGACAAGCCAGCAGTGGCACCCGGCGCGCTTAAGAGTTCGTCTGGCGACGCGCCGCAGCAGCTAGACCGAGCTGAGTCAAACCGGCAGGGAACGATCTCCCCTCCGGCACTTCTCAAAACGCAAACCGCACTTCGACCGTCCGGTGCACGAGCGGCGGGATCGGCCAGGCTTCCAGCGGCGGGCAGCCGCACTTCAGGCATTCGGCCCAGGGTGGGATCTGCTCGGTGGCGTAGTAGCGCTCGACGTAGCACCAGTCGGTCGCCACGAAATCGGCGAACCATTGATCGAGATGCCGCACGCCCGCCTCGTGCAGCAGGGTCAGTGCGTAGCGGGCCGCTTCGAATTCGTAGTCGTGCAAGACCTGCATGAAGCGGGCTTTGTCGGTCGTGTGCTGCAAGGCGTCGAGCTTGTGCTCGATCGACGGCGCCACCCACTGCACCGAGTGCCCGAACAAGTGCAGCAGGATGAAGCACTGCATCTCGAAATCGACGTCGGGATCGACGACGATCCGCCGGCCGTCGAAGATGCCGGTCCGCGGCGGCTCCAGATCGCGATACTCGATGGCGAAGCCGCGCTTGACAATGGTCGTGGTGATCCGCAGCCAGAGGGGGAGCAACTCGGCGGGCGTCAACTGGCCGACTCGGCCCGACGCGCGGTTGCCGACCAGTTCGTGCCCGGCGATCTCGACCATCGAAAGAATGCTCCCGCGGATGATGTGGCGCTCGACGAACTTCAATATAGCGGTGCAGGGCCGTGGCGGCAGGCGCGACGATTGTGCTTGACCTTTTGCCGGCCGCGCGTGATTCTGCTGGCGGAATCAAACGGCCCGCCGGCGGCGCGGCGCCGCCCCGCCCTGCGCAGTGAGAGAACTCATGCCCCGCACCGATCCGCACTCGCGACTAGGTCCGCGACTCGACCGCCGTACGTTCCTGGTCGCCAGCGGTGTCGGTTTCTGCGGGCTCGATGCGACGCGATTGGCGCGGGGCACAGAAGCACCGACCGCCGCACCACGCCGGGCGGCCAAGTCGTGCATACTCGTCTGGCTTTCCGGCGGCGTGTCGCAGATCGACACCTGGGATATGAAGCCCCGGGCGCCGGCCGAGTATCGCGGACCGTTCGGGCAGATCGCCACTTCGGCCGCGGGCATCGAGTTTTGCGAACATTTGCCGCAGCTCGCCCGTCAGGCCCACCACCTGGCGGTCGTCCGCTCGTTGGGGCACTTCGGGCGCGGCACCGGCGACCATCACGCCGGCTACTACTACAACCTGACGGGGCACGCTCCCGATCCCAGCTTTCCGCAGTTGTTGAACGCCCGCACGCCGCGCCCCGACGACTGGCCGTTCATCGGATCGGTGGTCGGCTTGAAGCGGCGGCCACATCCTTATCTGCCCAGCACGATCACGCTGCCGCAGAAGCCCGGCGCGCCGCAATACACGCGGCCGGGGCAGTTCGCGGCGCGGATCGGCGTGGAGCATGATCCGCTCTACGTGATCGGCGATGCCGACAAGCCGCTCGAGTTTTCTGTGCCGGCCCTGGCGCTGGAAGGCGCAATGAATGCCGAGCGGCTCGGCGCGCGGCGCGGCTTGCTGGGCGAAGTCGACGAAGCGGCCGCGCGGGTCGACGCCGCGCTCGAGTCGACGATCTACAGCAAGCAACAGCAGCGGGCGTTCTCGCTGTTGGGCTCGCCGCGCACCAAGGAGGCGTTCGACGTTTCGCGCGAGCCGGCGGCGCTGCGCGAGCGTTACGGCGAAACGGTCAATGGCATGAGCATGTTGTTGGCGCGCCGCCTGGTCGAGGCCGAGGTCCCCTTCGTGAGCGTCTTCTGGCAAGAAGATCTCAAACGCTCCGATCGCATGCACTGCGCTAGCGGCGGCGGTTGGGACACGCACGGCAACAACTTCGTCTGTTTGAAGGACTGGCTGCTGCCCGAATTCGATCGCTGCTTTTCGGCGCTGGTGGCCGATCTGGCCGACCGTGGCCTGCTGGACGACACGTTGGTGCTCGTCAGCAGCGAAATGGGGCGGACGCCCAAGATCGGCGACCCGCGCTCGGGGGGCGCCGGCGGCGCGGGGCGCGATCACTGGACCCACGCGATGAGCGTGCTGCTGGCCGGCGGCGGTGTCCGCGGCGGACAGGTCTACGGCAGCACCGACAAGCTGGGCGAATTCCCGGCCGATCACCCCGTGGCCCCCGAGGACATCGCCAAGACGGTCTATCAGGCGCTGGGGATCGACGATCTGGGTTACGTCGATCGCCAGGGGCGTCCGTTCGATCTATTGCCCGAAGGAGCGCCGCTGCTGGGGCTGTTTTAGCCGAGTTGCTGGGGTGGGTCGTCATCGCGTAGGGGCACATACTTGAATCGGACGGATTTTCAACAACTGGCCGATATCCGCATTCTTGAGGCCGGCGTACTATTGAGTCAGGGGTGCTTCGATGGCGCCTATTACCTGGCCGGCTACGCGGTCGAATGCGCGCTTAAAGCGTGTATCGCCAAGCTAACGCAGGAGCATGATTTTCCGAAACGGGAGGCATCGTCGTATTACTCACACAAGCTCAACGAACTCGTCAGATACGCGGGGATCGAAAGTGATCGCCAGGCGGATTCAGTCGTAGACACGGCTTTGGCGATAAACTGGAGCGTCGTAATCGTTTGGAATGAGGGCAGTCGCTACGAGCGCATCACAGACGCCAAGGCGCAAGAATTATACGACGCAATTGCCGACCCGGCACACGGAGTTTTGCCATGGCTCAAGAAACGCTGGTAGAAATGCAACTCACGGATGGCGAAAGAGTAATCGACGCGTTGCGCCGAGCTGGTTTCGACGTCACGGTGGCCGCCTGGATCAAAGCCAGCGACGAAGGCCAATGGTATTTGTACATCGCATCAAGCGATGTCAACTCGCAGGGACTCACCGCGGCCTATCGCGCAATTCACCAGGTCCTGCGCCAGCTTGGAGACCTTTGGGTCGACCAGTTTGAAATAAAACTAATTGAGTCCGACGATCCAATCGCAACGGACTTACTCGAAAAAGTGCGCAAGTATCCGGCGCGAATCGCTACGCGGTACTCAGGACCCTACCTCGGGACGTTGAGCGTCGACGAAGCGTTCATTTATCCGTTCAAGTCGCCGTGATGAACCTTTTTGCAGCGACGGGTTTTTTGCAAGACGTCAGCAGAGACTCCGGACCGTTTACTTCTTCGCTCGCGTGGTTGGTCTCCGCTTGCGGCCCTTGGCACCGCGGCTCGCAGCCAGCTTGGCCAAGGTCAGGCCCGCCAGGTCTTGGCGAAACCGTCGGGCCGAAGCTTCGGTCAAGCGATTGATCGCTCCCAGCGCCGGCCGGTGCGCCGCGCTGATCGCTTCGAGTTTGGTGGCGGTTGGTTTCCCTTCGACCGCGGTGACGATGTCAAGCAGGGTGATCTTGCGCGCCGGGCGAGCCAACGAGTAGCCGCCGCCGGGGCCCGACGTGCCGGTCAACAGGCCGGCGTCGACCAACCGCCGCAACACGCGGTAGAGAAACCGCGGCGGATACTTGCCCGAGCGGGCGATGGCCGCCGCGGGCACCGGACCATCGCCGCGGGCGTGCTGCACCTCGAGCAGCACTCCCACGGCATAGCTGACGGAGCGGGTGAGTTTCATGGGGCGGCGGACCTCCTGCGGCGACGGATCCAATTTGTCGGACCGCCGTCCCACCTTTCGACCTCGATGGCTACTCCGCCAATCGGCTAGCCTGATTCGCTAGAAAGAGTTTCAAAACCGTCCCGAGCGGGGAGCTTCCCCCGCGACGGCTTTGAAACGCGTTCAAACGACTGCCGTGATTCTGCCGGAAGCAGGCCGATTCGTGCAAGCGATTGCTGGACATCGGCAGCCGATCTTGTGCCCGGGCGGGAGACGATTGGTTCCGGTCGTACGACTGGCGTAAGTGGTTACGGCTCAAGACTTCAGGTCACGGCAAGGGCCACCCCAACCTGGAGAGCGACAGTCGATTCACTTATACCACGCAGGTGCGCGAAGCGCCAGGCGAGCTGTAACACCCGCCCCACCGGCTCAGGCATCTCACGGAAAAAACCAATTATCATGTCACAGGCGCGTCGCCCCAGCGAATAGGCATTTGGCGGGGGGCCTGCTTTTCGCGGAGCAGGGGCTGCTTTCGCGGAGCAGGGCCAGGGGGCGCTGGCAGCAGTTTGCATTTCCAGTCAGTCGCAATCGAGCAATCGACCGCTGCCACTCGGCGCGGGCAACGGGCTCGAGAGGGAGCACCGATATGTCGCTAGGCCGCGGGCCATCGCCACGCACGCTACTGGGCAGCACGATGAGCAACTTCAGCCGGGCGAAATCGGCATCAGCAGCGCGGTCAGGCTCGCGACGCCGCGGCCCGCGGCGACGAACCCTGAACATCGAGACCCTGGAGCGCCGCGAAGTCCTCTCGGGCGTGGTGACGATCGGCGATAGTTGGGCCTGGTTGATTGCCGCCGGCGCTCCCGGTTCGGCTCCGGCCGCCCCAGGGTTCTCGAACAGCCTGGGGAACGCGATCAACACGTTCTTTCCGGGAGTGCCGGTCTACAACGAGTCGTTCGGCGGCGGCACTTCGGCGCAGCATGTCGCCCAACTCGGCGACATCATCAACCGCATCAACGCCCATCCCGACGCCGACATCGTCTGGCTCAGCTCGGGGGGTAACGACTTGCTGCTGGGCGCCTTGGGGGGCGGTTTCTACGTCGGCAATCCCAATAACGGCGCTGTCTTTTCGGCCATCCAGACGAACGTGCAGACGATCACCAACGCGATCCTGGCGATCCGCCCCGACATCCAAGTCGTGATCGCCAGCTACGACTATATCAACGTGTGGGACATGGTCACCGGGTCGACCGGCGACACGATCCGCGCCAACCTGGGGATCATCAAGTCGGGCAATGTTGCCGTCGACGGCGCGCAGAATCAATCGCTCAACAACGGCATGAAGGACGCCGAGAACGGCAAAGTCGCCATCGCCAACGCCAGCAGCCGCGTGGCCCATATCTGGAACTACGGCCTGTTGAACACCACGAACGGCTACGCGGGGGGCTATTTTCCGTCCGTGACCGGTACCGGCTTTGCCTATCCGCCCGAGCTCTATCCGGCCTGGCCGACACGCCCGTCGCTGATGAACTCGGGGGACGCGATCCACCTGAACGCGAGCGGCTACAACATCGTGTCGCTCTACGGCGTCCAGCAGTTCTTCAATTCGGCGCTGCAATCGGCCACGCTGGCGGTCAACGACACCGATCTGGCCTTCGGCAACGTGCGCGTCGGCACCAGCGCCTCGCACGGCGTCACGGCCAGCAACGCCGGCCCCAACTACACCAAGGTCCAGAATCTCACGTTCAGCGTCGCCACGGGGGCGTTCAGCGGCGGCGGGCAGTCGTTCAACCCGTTGTTTAAAGATCCGACGCTGGGGAGCGACACGGCCTCGATCAACTACGTCTTCGCGCCGACGGTCCGCGGCACGGTCAACCAGATCACCAGCGCCACCAGCACCAGTAACAACCAGAACATGCTCCTCTCGGGCAAGGGGGTGGGGCCTGTCTTTACGTCGGTCCCCAGCGTGACGCTCAACCCCGTGAGCGCCGGCGCCGTGGTCGCGCAGAACGTCAACGTGCTCAACAGCACCAGCGATGGCGATCTCGGCGCGCTGACGAACATGACGCTGGTGTCGGCCTCGATCACGGGGCCCGACGCCGGCAGGTTTTCGCTCCCGAACTTCACGCCCGGCACGGTGATCACGGCCGGCGGCATCCAGGGAAACCTTCTGCAATTCAGCGCCGTGGGGGCCGCGGCTGGCTCGTACAATGCCACGCTGACTTTCACGACCGACGTCGGCACGGCGTTGGGCGCCGCCGGCACGCAGTACAGCATTCCGCTCACGGCCGTCGTCGTCGCCGTGCCGCCAGTCGTCAACTCGGGCGGGCCCTACAACGGCAGCGAAGGATCGAACGTGTTGTTGTCGGCCTCGGGGACCGGCGATATCTCGGCCTACGCCTGGGATCTCGACAACAACGGCAGCTACGAAACGGCCGGGCAGAACGTCAACTTCCTGCCGCTGGATAACGGCGTTTACACCGTCGGCGTGCAGGCGACCGGGCCCGGCGGCAGCTCGACCACGACAACGACCGTCACCGTGGCGAACGTGGCGCCGACGGCCGGCGTGACCGGTCCGACGAGCCTGCTGCGCGGCGCGTCGCACGACTTTACTTTGTCGGCCAGCGACGACTCGAGCGTCGACCAGGCGGCCGGCTTCACCTACACCATCGACTGGAACGGCGACGGCTCGGACGTCGAAGTAGTCAACGGCGCCACGGGCCTGGTGGTCTCGCACACCTTCGATACGGTTGGCGCGCGCACCATCAAAGTGACCGCCACCGACAAGGATAGCGGAGCGAGCAACGAGTCGACGCTCGCCGTCAGCGTGAGCGCCGCGCAACTGGTCGAAAACGATGGGCTGTTCGACCTGGTCTGGACCGGCACCGCCGGAGCCGACCACGTGCAGTTCGAGCAATTGAGCCCCACGAGCGTGCGCATTACGACCACGCTTGAGAACGGCCTGGCGACAAACTTTGTCGAAACGTTCAACGGTGTCACCGGCCGCGTCGAGGCAACCGGGCAAGACGGCGACGATGTGCTCGACGCCGTGGCCCTGGCGACGATCTCCGCCACGCTCGATGGCGGCGCCGGCAGCAACACGCTCTATGGCGGAGAGGCCAACGATATCTTGATCGGCGGCGCCAACTTCGCCCCCAACGCCAATGGTCCCGAAGGGCAGCAAGGCAACAATATCGTCGTCGGTGGCGCGGGGGACGATACCATTTATGGCAACGCCATTAATGGCGCCGAAGGCAAGGGTGGCCATAACATCCTGCTCGGCGGCGCCGGCCACGACACCATCTTTGGCAACTGGTCCGACGGCGGTGAAGGGGGTGGGCGCAACATCCTCGTCGGCGGCGCTGACGTCGACACGCTCTACGACTACAAGCTCGCTGACGGCGCCGAGGGGCGCGGCAGCATCCTCATCGCCGACGAAACGAGCTTGAGCCTGACCGAACTGGGCGCGGTCCGCAGCGAGTGGACCAGCAATCGCTCCTACCAGCAGCGGGTCGACAACATCGCCGGCAACGCGGGAGGAGGGAACAACGGCAGCGTCTATCTACAGGCCGGCAGCACCGTCGCCACGGATGGAGCCGCCGCCGACGCGCTGTGGGGATCGACCGGCGGCTCGGGCCTTAACTGGTTCTGGTACGTGCTGGCCGTCGACTCAGTCAACCGGACCAAGTCGGGCGAAACCCTCTCGACGATCTAATCGAACGCCCTAATCGAACGTCGACTGGTCCCGGCCGCCAACGCGGGCTCGTGCCGGCCGACGTCTGCGGTCATCGGCGGCATAATCGGCGCGGCAGGCGATTTCGCCGGGTAGGCCCACGGTCGTTGTGGGGATTTGCACCGGCCTTCGCCCCTCTTTCTTGCCTTGCCCAAATTGCCTAATTAGGATCGACATAGGTGCGATCCGACGCTACGCCGACATCCCGGTCGGGCAGAGCAACGCGCAGGTGGCCGATCCGCGGTCGGACCGTACCTTGGGAACAGCAGCAAAACGCTCTCGCTCGAGATCGCGCCGCGACTGAACCGGCGCAGTTGCGCGAGCGCGGCACTCAGACCCTTGTGCGGGACAGGAGATCGCGGTCCATGCGTCTACAGCGTCTTTTCGTGTGGTCGGCCTTGGTTGCCGGCCTCGTGGCGTGCACCGTTTCGACGGCCCCCGCCCAGCAGCTCGCCGGCGTGCACATCGACGCCGACGGCGTGCTGCGGATGCGCGTGATCGACGATCCGGGCGGGCAACTAATGCGCGAGCGGATTGCCGCTGCCCAGGCCGCGCTCAATCCGCAGATTGCCGTCGCCAGCCCGCTGCGCAAGATCTCGTTGACGCGGCTGGAGCGTGCGGTTGCCGATCGATTGGCCAAAGGTCTGCGCCTCGGCGACGACATGCGCTACCTGGCCGGCATCACGCGGCTGCAATACGTCTTCTTCTATCCCGAGACTAACGACATTGTCGTGGCCGGGCCGGCCGGTGGCTGGGCCGAAGACCTCACAGGCCGCGTCCGCAGCATCGAGACGGGCCGCCCCGTGCTGCTGCTCGAAGACCTGGTCGTGGCGCTGCGCGCTTATCCCCCCGGCGAAAAAGGGGGCCCGACGATCGGCTGCTCGATCGACCCCACCGCCGAAGGGCTCGCCCGCATGCAAGATTTCATGCGGCAGGTTGGCCCCCACGCCACGCCGGCCGACACCGATGCGATCGTCAACGGCCTGCGCACCAGCCTGGGCATGCAAAACGTGAGCGTGCTGGGCGTCTCGCCGCGGACGCACTTCGCCCAGGTGCTGGTCGAAGCTGACTACCGGATGAAGCTGATCGGTATCGGGCTCGAGCGGCCACCGATCAAGATGGCCAGCTATGTCGACAAGGCTAGCGCCGGCAGCCGAAACGCGCTGCAGCGCTGGTTCTTTGTTCCCGATTATCAGTGCGTGCGCGTGGCCGACGACAAGCTGGCCATGGAAATGGTCGGCGACGGCGTGAAGCTCGTCGGCGAGGGGGAAGTCGTCAACGCCGCGGGTGGCCGCGTGGTGGCCGGCGGCCAGGACCGGGCCAGCCAGATCTTCGTCACGACCTTTACCAAGAAGTATCCGCAACTGGCCGAGAAGTCGCCGATCTACGCGCAGCTTCGCGACTTGATCGACATGTCGGTCGCGGCGGCGTTCATCCAGGATCAGGATTACTACACCGCCGCCGGCTGGCACATGGAGTTCTTCGGCGACGAGCAGAAGTTCGCCACCGAAACATGCCAGGCCCCCGCGCAGGTCGAAACGGCCATCACTTCGGTCTGGAAAGGGAACCAGTTGATGACCCCGCTAGGCGGCGGAGTGACGATCCACGCCGAGCGCGCCTTGGAACCGGCGAACCTGCTCGCCGACGAAGGAAGCAAGGTGCAAGCGGCGCGCTCCTCGGAAAAGATCGAGCTGGCCGACGACCAGTGGTGGTGGGACTGAGCCCGGACAACGCTTAAAGTTCGACTGCGAGAAGGGGGGACGGGAGTCGTTTCCTTCCTGCGACGCATTCGAGGTCAGGCGGATCGCCGGAAACGACTCCCGTTCCCGTCCCCTTGGCGAGTGACTCTCTGGCTCCGCTGCGGAGTGTTTCCCTTCTGTGGCGAACTTCTGTTGCCGCATGCTTGTCAGACAAGTGGGTGGGGGAGTGCCCGCCCGCACTCTAGCAGGCTGGCGTCATCATGAATCTGGAGCAACTTCGCGCGCGGGCCGTCGCCGGCGAGCCATTCGAATACCTGTTGTTCTGGGGACACCAGCCGAGCAAGGATGGCTCGATCGGCCGCTCGTGCTTGAGCCAGTGGTTTCCCGCGCCGTTTGAAATCGACGGCCTCCAATACCCAACTTCCGAACATTGGATGATGGCGGCCAAGGCCCGGCTCTTCGGCGACGAAGCCACGCTGGCCAAGATTTTCGAATTGCCACATCCCGGTGCCGCCAAGAAGCTCGGTCGGCAGGTGCGCGGCTTCGAACAAGCGGCCTGGATGAAGGTCGCCCGCGAAGTCGTCACCGCGGGGAACGTGGCCAAGTTCGGTCAGAATCGGGCGCTGTGCGACTTTCTGCTGGGGACCGGCTCGCAGGTGCTCGTCGAGGCCAGCCCACACGACCGCATTTGGGGCATTGGCCTGGCGGCCGACGACCCGCGGGCCATGGACCCCGCGACCTGGCAAGGAGAGAATCTGCTCGGCTTCGCGCTGATGGACGCGCGAGCCCAACTGCGCGGGTGAGACTCTACTCGCCGCTGCGCTTTGCGCCGCGATAGAGCCTGGCGATGCGGCGATCGACACCGGGCATCGCGATTCGCAGCCCGACTTCGCCGATTGCCCAAACTGGTAGAATGTCCGGCATGTCGCGGCCCACGCGCCGGGCCCACCACAAATATCCCCCGTAAAGGTCCGTCCGCCGTGAGCCGCTCGCTCTTCGTCGTGCTGCATGGCAAGCAAGCAGGCAACCCCCAAGTGCGCGAGGCGGTCGCCGCCGTGCGCCAGGCTGGCCATCGCGTCGACGTGCGCGTCACCTGGGAAGCGGGGGACGCGCCGCGGATGGTGCGTGAAGCCGTGGCCAACCATGTCGACACGGTCGTGGCCGGCGGTGGAGACGGCACCATCAACCAGGTCGTCGACGCGCTGGTTTGTGCGGGGGGCGATTCGATCGGCGCCGACGAGCGGCCGGCCCTTGGCATCTTGCCGCTGGGGACCGCCAACGATTTCGCCCACGCCAACGAGATTCCGCTCGATCCAGTCGCCGCCCTCAAGCAGATCGCCAACTCGCCGGCACGCGCGATCGACGTCGGCCGCGTCGGCGAGCGTACGTTCGTCAACGTGGCTACCGGCGGCTTCGGCACGCAGGTGACGGTTGAAACGTCCGAAGACCTCAAGCGCGTGCTGGGGGGCGCGGCCTACTTGCTCACCGGCTTGACTCGCTTCAGCAGTATCCACGGTTCGACCGGGAGCTTTCGCGGGCCCGACTTCGCCTGGCAAGGAAAGTTCCTGGTGCTGGCCGTGGGCAACGGTCGCCAGGCGGGGGGAGGCCATCTGCTGTGCCCCAACGCATGGATCGACGACGGACTGTTGGACGTGAGCATTCTGCCCGACGTGGCGCTGGTCGATTTGCCGGCGGCGCTGGGCAACTTGATGCGGGGTGGGGTGGCGGCCGTCGAACAAACGGTCGTCCGCGTGCGAGTTCCGTGGCTCGAAATTCGCTCCGACTCGCCGCTGGATATCAATCTCGATGGCGAACCGATCAGCGGCCGCGAGTTCCGCTTCGAGGTTCGCCCCGGCGCCATCCGCGCTCATCTACCGGGCTCGCCCATGCTGGCGACGCGCGATTGAGCCTGGGCGATCCAGGCAAGATTTGCCGGTTTTGACGGACAATTCTTCACGTCCTCTTCACGGCTCCCCCGATAGATAGGCGCCGCTGCGCGCTCGGCCGGTCTGCTGCTGCGCGCAAGCTGGTAGTTCTCGATCAGGTCGCATCGCACGTGACGTTCCGCGCCGCCATTCTGCTAGCAGTGCTGTTGCTGTCCGAGGGGGTGGTGCGCGCGCAGTCGAAGCCCGAACCGCTCCCCAGCGTCGAGGCGGTCGAAGAGGTGCCACCGCCTCTTGCGCAGCCCCTACCCCTGCCGCCGCCGTCGCCCGGCGTACAGGCGCCGGCGGCTGGCCCCAGCGTGCAGGCTGTTGCAGAAGCGGCTAAGCCGCGCGGCGGCCCGCTGCGGATTGCCGCCTTGCAAGGGCCGGGGGTCCGCGATTCGTCGGACGACCCGAGCGACATCGAAAACCGCATTCGCGATCTCGAAGGCCTGGGGCCCGCCCCCGGCACGACCAGCGCGCAAGAAAACCGCTCGACCGCGGCCGTGCCCGACAAACCGACCGTCGCCTGGCAGGGGGAGTTGCAGGGAGACGACGTGATGCTCACGCAGTCGCCCGGCAACAAACTGTTGCTGGGGGACCTCGAGAATTTCTCCGACATTCGCCGGGCGCGTCTGGGGGCGATCGGGAGCCTGTTCGCCAACACGATTTATCGCTTGGAGTTCGAGTTCGCCGGGCAGGGACGGCCGACGTTTCTCGACGTCTACGGGCAACTGACCGACCTGGCCTATTTCGACAACGTCCGCATCGGCCACTTCTTCGAGCCGTTCAGCATCCAGCGTCTGACTTCGAACCGTTACCAGACGTTCATGGAGCGGCCGCTGTTGGACGCCTTCGCCCCGAGCCGCAACCTGGGGGCCATGGCATTCAGCACTTATGCCGACAAGCGCGGCTGCTGGCAGATCGGCATCTTCGCCGCCGACTCGAACGACGAGGCCGAGCAACAAACGGATCGCGGCGGACTGGCCACCACCGGTCGGCTGACGTATCTACCCTATTGGGATGAGCCTTCCGACGGGCGGTACTACATGCACCTGGGTGCCGACTTCAGCTATCGCCGCCCGCCGCGGCAGTCGGTGCGGTTTGGCTACTGGCCCGGTTTTCGCCCCGGTTCGTTCGACAATCTGAACTGGCCGCGGTGGGCCGAGACCGGTGTGATTTCGGCCGACGCCGTGCAGCTCTACGACTTCGAATGGGCCTGGGTAATGGGCCCCGCGCACGTGCAAGCCGAGTACGCGGTGTCGCTGGTGGATCAGCGGGGCGGGCCGGCCCTCAACTTCTCTGCCTGGTACGTGGAAGTCGGCTTCTTCCTGACCGGCGAGAGCCGCCCCTATCTGCAAGAGGTTGGCATCTTCAACCGCGTTACGCCCTTCGAGCCCTTCTTCTTCAATCGCACGCGCAGCGGCGTGCGTGCCGGGCTAGGCGCCTGGCAGATCGCCGCCCGCATCGACGACCTGAACCTCAACGACAACAACATTCAGGGAGGGCGATTGGTCGACGCGACGTTCGGCCTCAACTGGCATCTCAACCCGTACACGCGGTTTTCGTTCAACTACGTGCACGCCTCGTTGTTGCGCGGCGAGCCGGGCAGAACCTACGGCGATCTGTACGGGATTCGCGCGCAGTTCGAGTTTTAACCGGCGCGAGACTCTTCATAGGCGCGTCGATCGCGCGCCACAATCCAAATTCAGCACTGCTGGACAAGCCAGCCGTGGCACCCTGCGCCGTCATTGTCACGCGAGCTACACATTCAGCAACTCGCGGGCTTCCGCATAACCTGGCGCCGGGCGGCCATATTCACTGGCGGTCACGCGGGCCAGGGCGACGAGTTGATTCCAGCGGAAGGCCGGCCGCGACACGGCGAACTCCTCGCGCACCGTGTTGTAATACTTCTCTGCGTGCAGCGCGCCGTCTTCGCTCGTGCCGTAGCGCAACAGCAGCGCGAAGACATCGTCGGGCGCGTGATCCTGCTGGCCGTAGCGGGCAACGGCCGCCGCCGCGCGGAATTGATCGCCGGCGCGAATCGCTTCGTCGGCTGCGGCCAACAACGCCGCGGGGTCGGTCGCCGTCACGGCCGCCAGTTGCTCGGCCAGCGGATAGGGCGTCGCATTCGAGCGATCGCTTTGCCCGGCCGTGTGATACGCGCCGACGATCAGGCTGGCGACGACATTCCGCGGATTGCTCACCCGCACGATGTTGCGCCAGGCGTTGGCCGCGTCGCTGGCATGCACGCCGACCGAGTCGCCGTGGCAACTACCGACCGGCTTCTCGGGGCTGGCCCAACGCTCGGGCCGGCCAGGATCGTGCAGCACCAGCAGATTGGCCGCCAGGGCCATCGCGTCGGCAATCGCGTCGGGCGCGAAGCCTTCTGCCAGCGCTTGGGCCGCGGCGTCGGCCGCTTGCTCACGCGTGCCGCGGAACATCGTCATCGCCAGGTGTTCGACCCAGGCATCGTCGGCCGGCTTGTTCCCCTGAGCGCGGCCGAGCAGATGATATTGATCCAACAAGCTGGGGAGCAGCGTGCGAATCGGGCACGGCTCGCGGTTACGCTCCAGCCGGTCGCCGTCTTCCTTCGCGCAGAAACGAATCGACTGCCGCAACAGGCAGTGCGCCCACTCGGGGCCGGCGATGTCGAGCGTGTCCCAAGCGCGCCAGGCGAGCACCACGCGATGGACGTTGATCTCGTCTTCGACGGCGAACTGCAGATGATTGAACGCCTCGCCGACCGGCCCGGCCGCGACCGTGGCGAAGCGGGCTTCGGCCTCGTCGACGTCGCCGCGGCGCGTCGCTTCGCGAACGTATACGCCCGGCACCACGTCTCCGGGTAATTGCTCGCCATCCACCGGGTGCAGCACTTCGCTCGAGCGGCCGCCGAATTGCTGGATCCGCCCCGCGTTACGATAGAGCACCTTGAGCACCGGCAGCGGCGCCAACTCGCTCGGCAGCTCGCGCGCCATGCGATAGGCTGGCGCCAGCGCCATGAACGTGTGAAAGCCGATGTAATCTTCGCCGCCGAAG
Organism: Pirellulales bacterium; assembly: GCA_050184475.1. GTDB lineage: Bacteria > Planctomycetota > Planctomycetia > Pirellulales > JAEUIK01 > JAIESQ01. The sequence continues at coordinate 40,156 of JBFXAH010000010.1, forward strand.
GTGCGGGCGTTGGCCAGTGCCGCCGCGGCCACCAGCGTTTTGAGATCGCTGCCGGACTTCAGCTTGTCGACCAGCCGCGGCAGCAGTTCGTCGGGCGCGGTCTCTTGCATCAGCGCCACGAGCGGTTCGTGCGGGCCGAAGTCGAGCCGGGCCGGCGCCGTGTCGACGTCGGCCGCCGAGGCCAACCGCAATTCGCTGGCCAGCGAAGTTCCCAAGCCGGCCAGCAGCATGCCACGGCCGACTTCCCCCAGAAACGCGCGACGATTGTTGCGGACCATGCTTGTCTCCTTCGACTTCCCCAAGCTGCGAGGAGGAACCGACACCGACCGCGATTACCTATAGTGGTAGTCGTTGCTTCGGTTGGCAACAAGCTTTATCTGGCCAGAACGCGTTGCGCGGCATGTAACATTACGGGCGCTATCGCGTCGCGTTTAGATGGACCCGCCGCAGCGGATGTGCACGAAGCCCCGAAAGCCGATGAGCTTGGGATCCGGCGTGTACCGAATTCTCAGGCGATACTTGCCTTCGGACCGCGCGTCGAAAAAAGAACGATCTAGTTGGTAAAGACCATAGCAGTCGGCGCCCCCTTCGGGCGCAGCCCAAATCATCTTTGCCAGCGGCTGATCAACCTGACAGACGAGCTGGCCTTGTTCGTCGGTCACTTCGAATTGCACGGCGGCGATCAACTTTTCGCGTTGATCGTCGGCTTCCAATTCGTGAGTCGGGTCTGCAATCGACAAATAGACTCCCATGTGCTTGCTGGGATTCGGCAAACGCTCCAGGTGATAATCGGCCTCGAACGGTGCGCCCAAATCGAAATCAGCGAAATCGATCGTGTAACCCGGCACGGGGAGTCCACTCGTCACCCACGGCCAACGCCAGGAACGATCTCGGAATCGCCCGTCTCCTCGATGCGGTGGAATCGGAGGCATCCTGAAAGCCCGAAACGCCAGGACGCTCAGGGCCACGAGCAGCAAAACGGCCAGACCCAGCCACGCGCCTCTCATCTGGTTTCGCGTCATCGCCATCGCACTGTGATCAAGAGTTTCCGAAGAACTGTTCGCCTGGCGACCATGCTTAGATGGTAGTGCAATCCCACGAAATTCCCTGCGTGAGTTCGATTCTCGCTGAGCGAACTCTAGGTCCTCCCTCAACTACCAGCAATGCCGCTTGCGGTGGCGGTACGCTGCATGGGAAACTTTCATAGCGGGGGTCGGCCATCAGCAGGTTCGTGGCGAATTCGCAGACGGAAGTAGGCACATGAAGCTTTCTGCTCGACTTGAGTTTCACGGCGCAGTGTTGGTCGCCGCGATGAGCCTGCTGATAGTGTCCGCTCATGCGCGGGCCGAAGACCCGTCGGTCGACGACGCGCCGGCCGCCGATGCGGAAGTTGAAAAACTCCCGCCGCCGCTGAAGCGCTACAAAGGGCGGCGGATCGCTCCCTACATGACCTGGCACGGCGCGGTCTGGCTCACGCGCCCCGAACGGTCGCAGGAGGAACAGACCGACAAGCTCCTGGCCGCGCTGGCGATCGAGCCGGGGCAGACCGTTTGCGATCTGGGTTGCGGCAACGGTTTTTATACGCTGCAGTTGGCGCGGCTCGTCGGACCCCAGGGCAAGGTGTTGGCCGTCGACATCCAGCCCGAGATGCTCCACTTGCTCGACCTGCGGGTGAAAGAAGCGGGCCTGGCGAACGTCGAGCCGATCCAGAGCACGCCGATCGACCCCAAGCTGCCACCGGCCAGTTGCGATTTGATTCTCGTGGTCGACGTCTATCACGAGTTCGGCTATCCCGAGCAGATGCTGGCCGCCCTGCGCCGGGCGCTCAAGCCCGACGGGCGGTTGGTGCTGGTCGAGTTCCGGGCCGAAGACCCGCTGGTGCCGATCAAGCCTGAGCACAAGATGACGAAGCGGCAGGTGCTCAAGGAACTGGAGCCCAACGGCTATAAGCTGGTCGACGAATACGACGACCTGAGCTGGCAGCACGTGATGTTCTTCGGGCGCGCGGAAGAGCAGCCGGACGAGCAAGAAGCCGAGACGCGCGAATGACACGCCGCACCCGGTCATCATCCTTGCCGCTTGACCATTTCCGCGACCCACACCGGCACATAGGGCGGTGTGCACCCCTTCGACACCGGCCAGTCGCGATACAGCCCGATCTTCTCCCCGATTGCGATCGCGCGGCGGCGCAGCTTCGGGTGGTGGATGCCAATCGCCCCCAGCGTGTTGTTCATCGTCCACTGCACTTCGGGCTTGGCCTTGGGCATCTCGCGCTCGATGCGATCGAGTAGCGCCGGCAGGTCGAGCCCGGCGGCCTTCCCTTTGTTCACGCGGCTGGCCGTCAGATTCCAGCCCGCGCGGGCGGCCCAGCGATCTTTGGCCAGCATCCACTTCTCGCGCAGCGCCTCTTTCTCGGGATGCTCGGCGACGACGTAAGCGTTCAGCCAGTCGGCCACCTGCGCGCAAGTGATCGAGCGCGTCAACTTGTCGAGTTCGCCGGCCGAAAGCGACTGGGGCTTGATGACGAGCGTGGCCAGAAGCTGCGCTTCGACGTTGCCGGTCCCCCAGAGAGCGAGCGCGAGCCGGTGATCGGTCTTGAGCTGTTTGGCTAGCGCGCGGATGTCGCCCAGCTTGACGCCGAACTGGTTGTCGGGCGCGCCGGCCTTCTTGTTATGGGCGCGCCGCGCGGCGTCGCCAAGCGATTCGAGCCGGGCGAGAATTTCCTTGACGTTCATGCGAGCGATTATAGGCGCTAAGCGTGGCCCGCCTGATAGTGGTGACCACGGGGGAATTTCGACCCGGTTCCGCGGAGGGATACTCCCAGGCCCCAATCCCTGACCACTGATCCCTCATTCCCGACCACAAGCCCCGACCACTATTGCCTGGCACCTGACCCCGTTGTGCTCTCGCCCGGGCTGGCGGCGGCGTAGAAGGCCACGATCTTCTGCCAGGCATCCTCGGGCGTGTCGGCGTAATCGACCAATTGCAGGTGCCGGTCTTCGATCGCCCCTTCGTCGGCCAAAAACTCCAGGTCGAGCACCTGTTCCCAGTACTCGCGGCCGTACATCAGGATCGGGATCTGCTGCATGCGGTTGGTCTGCCGCAACGTCAGGGCGTCGAACAACTCGTCGAGCGTGCCGAATCCTCCGGGGAACACGACCAGCGCCTTGGCCCGCAGCAGGAAGTGGAGCTTGCGCAGCGCGAAGTAATGGAACTGAAAGCAAAGCTCGGGCGTGATGTAGGGGTTAGGGACTTGTTCGGCCGGGAGCGTGATGTTCAGGCCGATCGACTTGGCGCCAACGTCGAAGGCGCCGCGGTTGGCGGCTTCCATGATGCCGGGCCCTCCGCCGGTGACGACGACATACTCGCACGACGACTCTTGCTGGCAGTGCGTGGAGACGAGCCGCGCGAAGGCCCGCGCTTCGTCGTAATAATGGCATTTGGCCAGCACGCGCCGACGGCGGGCGACGAGCCGCGCCAGGTAGGGGTCGTCGGGCGTGGCGGCCAGCGCGGCTTCGGCCTGCGCCAACTGCTGTTCGGCAACCGGTCGTTCGACAATCTGTGTGCTGCCGAAGATGACGATCGTCGAGGCCACGCCCAGCCGCGTGAAGGCCAACTCGGGCTTCAAGAGCTCGAGCTGCATCCGCACGGGGCGCAGTTCGGGCTGGGCGAGCAGCTCGATGTCGCGCTCGGCCAATCGATAGCTGGGCGATTGCATGATCGCCTGCAGGTTCTGCTGGGCGCGGATTTGGTCGGAATCGCTCACGGTGAATGCCTCGGGGGCTACGAAGAACGGCCGGTTCGATGCCCGACCATCGTACCTTGTCGGTCAGCGAGCTTGTGCCGCCCGAGCCAGGTAACCGGTGGCAGCCATCGCAATGCCGGCCACTGCCATACCGGCGGCGATCCATCGCCCGGGGCGCTCCAGGGCCATGTAGGGCGTGTCGCACAGATAGGTCCAGCCGCCGAGCGAGACGACGACGGCGGCCAGCAACCAGCCCGACGTCGAGAGCCGATCGATGGCCAGCCCGGCGCGCCGCGCGACGGCGGTGGCCAGTTCGCCGACGCTGCTCACCAGTGCGACGATCGCTGTCGCCAAAGGTCCCAAAAAGACGCCGATCAATAACCAGCAGGCGACGGTGTAGCGAGCGCTCGCCGGCAGGGTCAGGCGGCGCTCGGTGAACCGCCAGACGACGGCCAGCGTCATACCGATGGCCAACCCCTGAGCAGCGGTCAGCACGACGGCGCCCGGCTGGCGGGCAGCCAGCGCGCTGGTCAACTTGGGGGCCAGCGGCAAGCCGGCGGCGACGACGGCGCCGGCGACGATGGCGGCCGGCAAGAACAACGTACCGCGCCAATTGGCCCGTTCGAGCACGAGCAACGCGGCGGCCAACATGGTGACGACGAGCGTCAAGTGGCCGGCCAGAGTGAGCGCGGCCCGTCCTTCGTGGCCATGCGTGGCGGCCAGCAACCAGCCGCCGCGGGGCGTGAGCAGTTCGCCCCAACCGATCAGCAGGAAGGCGACGGCAGCCAGCAGTTCGACCAGCGGATAGCGGGGCGAGATCGCTTCGCCGCATTTCCGGCAGCGGCCGCCGAGCCAGAGCCAGGCCACGATCGGCACGTTGTCGCTCGGAGTAATGCGGCGCGAACAATGCGGACAATGCGATCCCGGGCGCGACAAGCTCATCCGCCGCGGCCAGCGATAGGCAACGACATTCAGGAAGCTGCCGAAGCAACTACCCACCACGAACAACCAGACCGCCGCGAAGGCCCGCAGCCAGGCGGGCCATTCGGCAAGCGGCAGCCCGTCGACGAGGTGCGTCATTCGCTCTTGTACGGTTGGATGGGTGCGGCAACGCGGCGCGGTGGACGGCTGGCGCGATAGATCCAGCGGCGCACGTGCGCGAACACACGACGACGATTCGGTCGAGCTGCGGTGCGAGTGCGATTGATGGCGGTCATTTTCATTACTCCTTGAGAGGTGCAACGAGGCGGCCACGGCGCGTAGTACGCGGCGGCTCGCTGTCGGCGGGCGCAAGCGCTGCCGAGCGGATGGCGGGTGCGGCGAGGCGGGGTGTCGAACAAGGTGTCGGTCAACGGTTGCACACGTCGCGTGCATCCGTGCACCAAAGGGTTGTTCGCGAAGCAATCGTGTCGATCGAGGCCGGCAATGTTACCGGTGGAGGTCAACAACACAGGGCAGCCGTGAAAACAGCTCCAGGTGAAGTCGCACCGGCAGACAAAATCATGCCTACGGCAGCGATCCGGGCAACAAACGCTCCGCGAAGAACCGCATCCAATGAGGCACGCGTCTACAGGCGTGTCATCGATGCGCGGCGGGGACTGCGTGCAGTAGCAACTCGGCAAATAGAAGTTGGGAAGCAAGTTCCCTGGCGGGTGTCCATCCACCCACCGGCCGGATTCTAGCCCTCGGCTTGGAGACTGTCAAAGGACATTCGTACAACGTCTTACTTGGTCGCGGTTTTTGACCAGAGGTGAGCAAATCAGATGCCGCATCAGAACTTACGCGCGTTTCGAGTTCGGTCCGATTTAATGTGTTTGTCATTTCTTCACACTCTGGCGGGCAGGCCTTTTTCATGCCAAGATGGGCCTTCCGCCGCTCCCGCTGGCGTCAGGGATGTCGCCTCAGCGACACGCGGAGCGCCATCGACCGCACTGAGAGGGTTCATGTCCAAGCGAGTCGCCATTGTTCTGGCTGCCGGCAAGGGAACGCGCATGAAGTCCGACCTGCCGAAGGTGCTCGTCCCCGTGGCCGGTCGGCCGATGGTCGAGTACGTGCTCGACGCGCTGGAAGCCGCGGGGATTGACCGCACCGTGCTGGTCGTGGGCTATCGCAGCGACCTGGTGCGCGAAACGCTCGCCCATCGCCAGCGGGTCGAGTTCGCCGAACAGGCCGAGCAACTGGGGACCGGGCATGCCGTGATGATGGCCGCCGCGGCTTTGGCCGGGCACGACGGAGCAGCGCTCGTCGTCACCGGCGATTCGCCGATGATTCAGGTGTCGTCGATTCGCAAGCTGCTTGCCGATTACGACGACGGGCGCCCGGCCTGCGTGCTGGGAACCGCCTACAAGGACAATCCCGACGGCCTGGGCCGGATCGTCCGCGACCCGGCTGGCAACTTCGAGGGGATCGTCGAGCAAAAAGATGCCACGCCCGAGCAACGGGCAATCCGCGAAGTGAACATGAGCACCTACGTGTTCCATGCTCCCGATCTGCTCGTGGCGCTGAAGCAGTTGGGCAACGATAACGCCCAACGCGAATACTACATAACCGATTGCCCGGCGATCTTGCGCGGCCTGGGGCGTGAAGTGCGAGCGCGGCCGGTGCTCGAGCCGGTCGAGTCGTTGAGCATCAACACGCCAGACGAACTGAAGGTGGTCGAACGAGTGATTCAAGAGGGCGGTTCGGCCAAATGAACCTGAAAGTCAATGGCGATTGTCCGGCGGCGGAGGCTTAACGCACATACCATTGACTATTTCCCTATAGGTGAGCGAGGGAAAGTTCGCGATGCGCGAATCGACAAGTTCGGTAGTCGAAGTAAGTCGACGAAGCGCGGCGCGCAAGCCGAACCGGCCTCTCCATCCGTTGGCAGTTTTGGGAAAGCGGCGATTCGCGATGAACGATTTGAAGGTGTTCAGCGGCCGATCCAATCCCGACTTGACGCGTCGCATCTGCGAGTATCTCGGCTTGCCGCTGGGACTGATCTCGTTGGGCAATTTTCCCGATGGCGAAATCTCGTGCAAGGTCGACGAAGACGTCCGCGGCCGCGACGTCTACCTCGTGCAGCCGACCTGCCCCCCCGTGAACGACAGCTTGATGGAGCTGTTGATCATGATCGAGAGCTGCAAGCGGGCCAGCGCCGAACGGGTGACCGCCGTGATTCCGTACTACGGCTACGCCCGGCAGGACCGCAAAGACGCCGGCCGCGTGCCGATCACGGCCAAGCTAGTGGCCAACATCATCACGCGGGCCGGCGCCGATCGCGTGCTGACGATGGACCTGCACGCCGCCCAGATTCAGGGTTTCTTCGACGTGCCGGTCGATCACTTGTACGCCGCGCCGGTGCTCACCGACTACTTCACGAGAATGCGTATCCCCAAAGACGATCTGGTCGTTGTGAGCCCCGACGTGGGTGGCATCAAACGCGCCCTGGGGCACTCGAAGCGGCTGGGGGGCGGGTTGGCGATTGTCGACAAACGCCGCGCCAGCGCCACCGACACCAAGCAGGAGAACATCATCGGCGCCAGCGTCAAAGGCAAAACCTGCTTGATGTTCGACGACATGATCAGCACCGCGGGGTCGATCTGTGGCGCCGCCCAAATCGTGCATGATGAGGGGGCGGGCGACATCTACGTGGCGGCCAGCCACGGCGTGCTCTGCGGCCAGGCGATCGAAAAGCTATCGGCCGCGCCGATCAAGGGCGTGGTGGTCACCGACAGCATTCCGCTGCCTGCCGAGAAGGCCTTGCCGAAGATCAAGGTGCTGAGCGTGGCGCCGCTCTTGGGCGAAGCGATCAAGCGCATCCACCGCAACGAGTCGGTCAGCCGGCTGTTCGACTAACGGATCGATCCGTCACACCGGTCGCGAAACAAAACGATGCGCCCCGATTCGTCAGAGACCCGCGAGCGTTATTTCTACTGGCTCGAAATTCCGACCCGGTGGAACGATAACGACATGTACGGGCACGTGAACAACGCCATGTTCTACGAGTGGTTCGACAGTCTGGTGAACCACTACCTGATTCGCGAAGGAGGGCATCAGCCGATCGAGGGGGCCGCGATCGCCGTCTGCGCCGAAAGCCAGTGCAGGTTCTATCGCGAAGTCGCCTTTCCGCAGTCGGTCGAAGGGGGACTGCGGATCGCGCATCTGGGGCGCTCGAGCGTGCGGTACGAGATCGCGCTGTTTCTGGGGGGCGTCGACGAACCGGTGGCGGCCGGCTACTTCGTCCATGTGTTTGTCGATCGGGCGACGCGCCGGCCGATTCCGATCCCCGCGAAAACTCGCCAAGCGCTCGAGCAATTGCGGTGACCGCGATTGGTCAATCGCTCGCGTCACGATCGAGCGGAAATCGCGGACTGAATGGCCCCCCGCGTCAGTACGCGCCGCGCCGGCTCAGCACGCTCACGGGTGTTTTGGCCAGCAGCTTGACGTCGGTGCCGAGATTCTGGTGCTCGCTGTACCAGATATCCATGCGTACCCAGTCTTCGAAGCCGATCTCGCTGCGACCGCTGACTTGCCACAAGCACGTCAGGCCAGGCTTGAGCCGCAATCGCGCTCGCTGCCACGGCTGGTACTTGGCGACTTCAGCCGGGATCGGCGGCCGCGGACCGACGAGCGCCATGTCGCCTTTCAAGACGTTGAACAACTGCGGCATCTCGTCGATGCTCGTCGACCGCAAGAACCGGCCGAAGCGCGTGATCCGCGGATCGACGGCATTCTTGAAGATCGGGCCGTCTTTTTCGTTCTTGACCAGGTGCTGCACGCGCTCGGCGTCCATCCGCATGGTGCGGAACTTAAACATGCGGAAGGTCCGCCCACACAGCCCGACTCGCTCTTGCACGAAGATCGCGTGTCCCTTGGTGGTGGTCGACAACACGATGTACGTCGCCAGCAAAATCGGCGAGAAGAGCAGGATCAGGCACACGGCGCCGATCAAGTCGAGAAGCCGCTTGAGCGACTGGTAAATCAGCGAGCGATTGCCGGCCGGCAGGATTACGTAGCCGTCCTTGGCGTGGGCAAATCGCTTCTCCAACTCGCGATAGGCGGCCGAGCATCGGCGCTGCTCTTCCGTAGGCATGCCGATCGGTTCGCGGATCGAGATCACCTGACGTGCGGCTTCGTCGCATGAACTCTCGGGCGCGGCGTTTTCGGCCGGCGGTTGCACGAGTCGTGCCGAAGGCGGTTCATAGCCCGTAGCGACACTCGCGTCGTCCGCAGATTGAGCGAGGTCTACAGTCGGGTCGGCAAGCGAGCCAATTGGCGTCATAAGTCCCTGCACCTGATGGAGCCTGTTGGTTAGTCCCGAAGTCGCCGAACGGTAGGCGTTCATCCCTGAACGGGGGGAACGCAAAGCGAGTGCCACGTAGCGCGCGGCCAGCTTGCCGATTCGCAAGCCATTACATGAGTCTACGTTATGGGCAAGGTGGCGAGCTGCTGGGATACCTGTTGACGTTCACTCTCGGGGGGGCACGCGTTGCCTTAGCACAGCACATGTATCGCAACGGCAACATGGCCGAGATCGTTGGGCAGGCAAAGCTGCATGATCGATACCAAGTCGTCGACAGAACATCGGCGGCGCGCGACGTTGCACCTCGAAAGACAGGAGGGCAGCACAGTCCGACGTGATTCGTCACGACGCTACACGGTTGAGCGATGTTACGCGTATGCCGGCTGTTCGGCCGCGCGGGGTTGCGCCCGCCATGCTTTCGCCTGTGTCGCCGGCGCTCCGTAGGTCGCCAGCAAACTGGTGTTCATTCCCATCACCAGGAACATCAGATTCTGCACCATGTTGAGATACGAAATCTCGTGAAAGCAGGCCTGAATCACATAGCTCAGCAGCAGGGACATCGCAAACAGAGCCTGCAGGCGCACCCAGCGTGGCGCGGTACCGCTCGACCACAGCCGCCAGGCATCCCCGAACCAGGAGCATATTAGCGCGGTGAAGACGGCCAGCCCGATGATCCCGGTCTCGGTCAACAGGCTCAACGGCATGTTGTGATGCACCAGCGTCCGGATCGCGTCGAGCTGAAATTCGCTCGAACGATCGGCCAGGTACGGATCGCTGGCCACGATGTACTGGCCGAAACCGCAGCCCGCGAGCGGATGATCCAGGAACATCAGCCAAGAGACATAGGCGAAGCTGCCGCGCATCGAGACCGAGTTGCGCGTTCCCTCGGCGGAGTAGTCGCGCTGAAAACCCAGGATACTATCCCACTTCGATACGCCAATGGCCAGCGCCAGCGCCGTGAAAGCAACGGTCATGACCGGTCGGAAACGAGCCGGCAGCGGTAGCAATATCAACCAGAAGAGCGCGACCGCCGCTCCCATCCATACGCTGCGGGTGTAGCAAAAGTAGATGCCGGCGGCATAGAACGGCAACGACAGCAATAGCAGCCCTGCCCCCACACGTCGAACGCGCGGCCACCACAACCAACCGCCGATCAAGCAGGCCGTCAAAAAGAAGCCATAGGCCACCGAGTGCAGCAAGGGTCCGCGTGCGCGGCCGTAGTGCAAGCCCACGTCTGGTTCGGCAATGTTCTTCGGAAAAACCAGCGACCACTGGTGCTGGATTTCGCAGATTCCGGTGAAGCCGAGGTACAGCCCGAACAGCGCCATGGTTCCCCAGAACCAGCGGGTCTGTCGCTCGTCGAGCGGAATGCCGCGCCCGATCCAATAGATCAAGGCAGGACTGAGGTACCCGGTCAAGTAATGCCACAGGGGAGTGGGCGCGTCGTTCGGCGTGAAGTTGAAATCGTGGGTGAAAGTGCTCACCCCCAGCACGAGCAGCAGCGCGATCAGCCATTTGTCGCTGCGGGTCAGGGGCGCGCGCACCGTGCGGCCGGTCCAAATCTGCACGACATAGGCGCCCAACAGCGCGGCGAGCGCCAGCCGGTCGAGCGTCAGCGGAAGCGGTCCCGCGAGACTCCAGAAATAGACGCCGAAGCAGGCGTTGAGCAGCAGGAAGATGATCGCCCCGATCAACAGCGGGCCGCGCAACACAAAGGCGCCAAACCACAACAACCCGGCCAACGCCGCCAGTACGATCAGAAGTTCCATGACAGTATCGCAGCTCTTCTAAGTCGGAACGTTATCGAACACGCCGATCGCGCGAGCTCTGCGGGCGAAAATGCCCGGCGACGCAAGCTGCGCCGTCGGGCATGTCGTCGTCACGTTTTATTCTGGCCGCACCGGTCGGCTGTTTACCCCACAACTACTCAACCGACCTCGACCGGCGTGCTGGCCTCAGTGCCGATGCGCACCAGCATCGAGTGGTTCGATTCGACATCCTCGCTGCTGCCAAACCCGGACTTGTCCTTGGCAACCGCGTGGGCGATGGCCTCGGTGATGAGGCCGTTACCCCCACGCACGACATGGCCCTGGGCCACCGGGCGACCTCGTGTGACCGTCGTCTCGGTCGCGACCGCCAAGTCCGTGCCGGTCGTCGGCAAAGCGGGAACCGTCAAGATCAACACCCCCAGGCCAATCACGAGCCCGGCCGCGACCCCCAATAGGGCCGTCACGGCGCGACCCGGGCCGACTGGTTCGGTACCGCCGTCCGGTGCTTCCAAACGGCTGATCAGGTTCGAATTGCGAGCACCGGTCTGCTTCGCGCGGGCGTCGGCCAGTGTCGTGCGGGCAACCTCGAGCCGCTTATTTGCATGCTCGACGTCGGTTACCAGGTTCGAGTAGTCGGCCCGCAGGTTGGCCAGCCGAGTGAGCCGATCCCGCGTGTCGTCGAGTTGCTTTTGCAACATTTCGATCTGACTGGCGTTGAGTTGCAAATCGCCGTCGAGACCCCGGATCGCGATACTGAGCTCGTTGTTAATGCGGCGATGGATTTCGGCCTCGGCCAGGGCGGCCGATTTGACGGTCGGATGGTCCGCAGTCATGCTCCCCATGGCCAGGGCCGTTTTCAATTGTGCGTCGATCAAACCTTCTTTCAGCCGCTTCAGGGCCGGCTGCGACTCGAGCAGCGAATTGGGGGCGGCGATCAAGTGCGTGGGGTCTTTGGCGGCTGCCACGAGCAGGTTGCGTAGATCGCTGGCGGCTCGCTGCTGCGTTTGGTACTTGCGAATGTCGTTCTCGATCGTGATGGCCCGCAGCCGCATGTCGCTATCGCCCGAGGGATTTGAATGCAGGATGCGCAACTCGGCGAGATCCTGTCCGACCTCGCGCTCGAGCTTCGACAACTCGCCCGAAGCTTCGCGCAAGCGGGCCTCGGCCACGGTGACGTTGTCGACCAGCTCGTGCTCCATGCTCTGGGCCTTGTGGTCGAGCACCTTCTGATAGCCGGCCTGCAATTGCTCGCTGAGCGCTGCCGTCAGGGCAATGGCCCGAGCGCGGTCCGTGCTGCGGACCTTGAGGTAAAAGACTTCGGTCTTACCGAACTCGGTTCCCTTGGGAGGCGCGAGCTTGACGACTTTTCGCAAGGCGGCGATCTCGCGCGGCGACGGATACTCTCCCTTGGCCTTGCGATCCGCGGGCGGTCCCACCGCACTGAGTGTGGCGGCCAACACGTCGCGGCTCTTGGCCAACGCCAGAATCGTTTCCTGGGTGACCTTCATGTCGTCGATCTGGCGAAATTTGCCCGGTAGCTCCGGTGTGGTCGTGGCCTCGTTGCGCACGATCAACGCCTGCGACGCCTCCCACGAGTCGGGACGCACCAGCGCATAGGCGGCGGCGATGGCCGACACGGCCACGGTCGGCACGAGCCAACGAGTGCGGTACTTCCAGAGCAACCGAGCCAGGTCGGCGGCCGTGATCTGCTGCATTGAGAACATCGCAACGAACCTCTAGTAAATGGTGGCGTTCGGGAGCGCCGGGAGCGTGTGGCGAACTGGAGGCAAAGCCGGTGCCAGCCGTCGCTCGTCGTTAGCGCGCCTCGCCCGCGATTGGCACAACTCGTTGATTCGCAACAAGTTCAATCCGCCGCGCGGCTTGCTCTGGTTCGTATGAGCCTAACGCCGGGTGCCGCTCGCGTTGCCGCCACGAAACGCCAGGTTCAGCAATCGCCACAGGGCCGCGCCGCGATGCGCGCGAAAGGTGCCTCTGTAACCATAGGTCGGGCTCTCGTTGGTGGACGTGCAAATCGCGGAATCTGTCCCCTGCCGCTCGCGCTTGCCGCGGCTACGGGTGCATCCGGTCGCCGGCGCACGATTATGCAGCCGCACAACCCGCGTCGGTCGCAGCAAGTCGCAGAATTGGCTCGCGTTTTGCCCGTCCTGTGGAGGGGACGTACTACAGTTTCCTGTGGACCGAGCGGACCCCCTTCCGATCCTTCCCGCGATGTGCACCGGCTGACCCGCGATCGCCGGTTGCCCCCGTTCCCGTCGGTACACTCGCCCTGCAGCCACGAAGACACCCCCGGAGTCGCCGCATGTACGTCGAACGGCTCACCCAGACTGCTTCGCTGGCCGCTTTGGCCGGCGACTGGAAGCGCCTGTCGGCAGAGGTGCCGTTCCGTAGTTGGACCTGGCTCGATACGTGGTGGAAACATTATGGCCCCACCAGTGGTCCCATGGCCGCCAGTCGCGAGCTCTGCTTGTTGGCGGTTCGTGACGAGCGTCACGAACTGCTCGGTCTGGCGCCGTGGTATCTCGAACACAGCTTCGCCCGCGGTCGCGTGATTCGCTTTCTCGGTAGTGGCGAGGTCTTCTCCGACTACCTCAGCCTGCTGGCCATTCCGGGGCGCGAGCTCGATGTCGCCGTGGCCGTGGCGGCCTGGTTGCGCGGTCCGGGGCGCGATGCTTGGGACGCTGTCGAACTGTGTGGCATTGCGGCGGATGACGTTGTGATGGGCGAGTTGATCGCGACGCTCTCGCGCAGCGAGTTGTCGGTCCACGTCCGCAACGACTTGAATTGCTGGCGCATCGATTTGCCCCAGACCTGGGACGAATACCTCGAGCGGCTCTCGAAATCGCACCGCAAGCACCTGCGGCGAGCTGAACGACGGCACCAGGACCGCACGGTATCGCGGCAAGCCAGTTCGGCCGCCGAAGCCGCGCACGCCCTGGAGCTGCTCATCGATCTGCACCAGCGGAGTTGGCAAGCGCGCGGCAAGCCCGGCGCCTACGCTTCGCTGCAGTTCAGCGCGTTCCATCGCGAAGTCGTGCCGCGGATGTTCGCGCAGGGCCTGGTGCAATTCAATTGGGTTGAACTCGATGGCAAGCCGATTGCCGCCGAGTATCAACTGCGAGGAAACGGCATTCTGTATGCCTATCAAGGTGGCTTCGATCCCGATCACCAGGATGCCGAACCTGGCCGGCTTTCGATCTCGTCCGTCTTGCGGCAGGCGATCGAGCAGGGGCTGCACGCCTACGATCTGTTGCGCGGCGACGAGCCGTACAAGGCCAACTGGCGCGCCGAGCCGCAGCGCATGCTCCGCGTTCGCATCGTGCCGAGGAACTCGGCGGCCCGCGTGCGCAATGCAGTCTGGCTGGCCGAACAGAGTGCGCGTCGCTGGGTCAAGCGCGGATTGGAACTGGCCGGCAGTCGAGGATCGAGCATGCGCCGGGACTAGCCTTCGCCCAGCGAGACTCCGCGAGCTTGACGCCCCCCCCTTTCGATAAGACTGAGCACCATTCACGAGGACCGGCACCGATGCAAATCTGGAAGCGCGCCTTGCTGAGCGGTTACTACCATGCTTCGCTGCCGTGGCGGCGACGGCGGGCGAAGCTGGCCGCGCGCCAGGGGCAAACGCCGGTCGTGATCCTCGCCTATCACCGCGTCGCGGCCGATCGGGCCAACTCCTGGACTATCGCTCCGGAAGACTTTGTCCACCACATCGCCTGGCTCGAGGCACACTTCGAACTCGTGTCGCTCGAAGAGGCGCAACATCGCCTTCGCGCGCGGGCGAACACCCGCCCGACCGTCAGCATCACGTTCGACGATGGCTATTCAGAAAATTGCCAACTGGCATTGCCGCTGCTCATCCGCAAGCGCATCCCGGTCACCTACTTCGTCTGCAGCGGCGCGGTGCTCGGCGGCGAGTTGTTCGACCACGACGTGGCCATGGGCAATCGCTTCCAGCCCAACACTTTGGACGAGCTGCGGGCCCTGGCCGCCGACGGCGTGGCGATCGGTTGCCACACGCGCTCGCATGCCGACCTGGGCCCACTCGGCGATGCCGATCGGTTGTACGACGAAGTGGTCACGGCCGGCGAAGAGCTGCAACGAGCAATCGGCACGCCGGTGCGTTACTTTGCCTTCCCTTACGGCCAACATCGCAATTTGAATCCACGCGCCTTCCATCTGGCGTACGACGCCGGCTACGAGGGTGTCTGCTCCGCCTACGGCGGCTACAACTACCCGGGGGACGACCCCTTTCACCTGCAACGCGTTTGTGTCGATGGACCGCTGATCCGGCTGAAAAACTGGGCCACGATCGACCCGCTGCGGGAACGTCGCATTCGTCGCTTCTTCTACGGCCCTGAAATCGCGCCTCGCAAGGCGCCCCAGACGGGAGCGCTGCGCGCATGACCGCGCCGGGACCAGCTTTGGAAAGCGAGTTCGATTTCGCGATCGAAACCGCGGTCGACGACGAAGCGGCCACGGACTTCGTCCGCGCGCAGCCCGTCGAGCAATTGCCATCGACCGAAGCATCTGCTGACAGCCCAAGTTCGGAGCCCGAACGCAAGCATGGCGCCGCCGACGGTGTGCGCAAGTTATTCGGCCGTCGCGGCCGGGCTGCCGCCGATTCGCTAGCGAACAGCTTCGTCGTGCTCTGCCTGCTGAGCCTGATACAGCCAGTGCTGGGGCTGGCGCGCGGCGTGCTGTTTTGCCGTTGGCTGGCCCCGGAGCAGCTCGGACGCTGGGATCTCGCGCTGGGCCTACTGACCTTTGCCACGCCGCTGTTGCTGGCTGGCATTCCGGGATCGTTCGGTCGCTACGTCGGTCACTACCGTCAACGCGGCGGGCTAGGTCGGTTCGTCTGGCAGTCGCTGATGGTCTGTCTCGGCGCCATGTTGCTTGCCGCCGGCGCGTTGGCCTTGGCCGCTCGACCCTTCGCCAGTTTCTATTTTGGCGACGCCGCGATGGCGGGCCTGGTGCGAGCGGTCGCCCTGACGTTGATCACGTTGGCGGGCTACGGATTCGTCGTCGAGCTGTTGACCGCGCTGCGGTTGTTTCGCGCCTCGTCGCTGGTGCAATTGGCTCGGACCACGGCGTTTCTCGCGTTCGGCGCGCTGCTGGTTGGGGGGTGGCAGCCATCGGCCACGAGCATCGTGGCGGCGTTCGCGCTGGCCTCCGTGGCGTCGATCGTCTTGGCGCTGTGGTGGCTCGTCGCCGTCTGGCGCGAAGGGCCGCACGTCGAGCCGTCGGGGCCGGTCGTGATCTGGCGGCGCGTGCTCCCCTTCGCCATGGGCGTCTGGCTCTGCAATATCGTCACCAACAGCTTCGACATGGTTAACCCCTACATGTTGGCGCACTTCAGCCGGCTGCCACACCAAGAAGCTTTGGCCGAAGTCGGCAACTTGCATAGTGCGCGGATCCTGCCGCTGTTGCTCATGGCCTTCTCGAATACCTTGGCCTCGATGCTGATCCCGCATCTGACGCATTCCTGGGAGATCGGACGGCGCGAAGACGTCGGCCGCGACGTGCGGTTGTTCGTCAAGCTCTATGCTCTGGCGCTGGCCGTCGGCACGGCCGTTGTGCTGCTCATGGCCCCCTTCCTGTTTGGTGTCGTGTTTCGCGGTAAATACGACGGCGGCCTGCACGTCCTGCCGTGGACGCTCCTATCGGCCAGTTGGATGGGAATTGCCTTCGTGGCGCAAACCTATCTGTGGTGCCGCGAGGAAGCGCGCTTGAGCAGTTTCGCGCTAGCAATCGGGTTGGTCATCAACTTGACCTGCAATGCCCTGCTGGTCCCCCTGTGGGGATTGCAGGGGACCGTTACCGCCGGCGCCGCGGGCATGCTCACCGTGCTGGCCGCGGCCCTGTGGTTTGGCCATCGTTATGGGCTGCGGATCGATCGCACGATTTGCTTTGCCGTGGCCACGCCGGCACTGCTTCTTATCGGTCCCTGGCAGGCCATTTTGGCGCTGGTCGTCGTACTGGCCCTGGCCTGCTCGACGCCGCTCTTCTTCGACGCCGACGAACGTCGACGGCTCGCCGACACGATCAAGTCGAGTTTGCGGCGTGTGCCGTTCGTCCCCTCGACTTAACGGCCACGCGCGATTGGCGCGACAGCGGCACGAAGCTTGACGTCGCCACGACCCCGCCGTTGATCTTGACCCCGCTCCGCCAGGCTGCGTAGTATGCCACTGGAGCGGCCGCGCGATGCTCATGCGCTGGCGCGTCGCCGTTCATTCCCTGGCCAATTGAGGTCGAACTCGTCGATCGCAGCCACCTAGGGAGATTTCGGACGCATGTATCCCAGTCGACGTCCTGTTTCGTTGCAGCAGTATTTCGCGGGTCTCACCGAGCAAACGTTTCAGTCTCGTCTGGGCGTTGCCGATCCGCCGTTGGTCGATTACCTGGCCGATCTCTTGGTCCGCTTCGTGCGCAGCGACGCGGTCTTTCGCGTTCGCGATCTGAACGGCCGCACGCTGTCGGAAGTCGCCGCGATGATTGCCGCGGCTTGTGAGCGTGTCGGCGATAGTCGCCGCGACGTGCATCGGCACATCGGCGACTTCACCTTGTTCTGGACCGGCGTTTATCCCGAAGCGCTGGCCCGGCTTCAAGCTCCTGACCGCCGCGACCATCTGCTCGACTATCCAGCTCAGGGCAAGCGGGCCTATTACATCGCCAGCACGCTGGGGGATGAAGAGACCGCCGACGAATGTGCCTTGTTGGCGCGGCTGAGCCACGAATTCGACATGTGCGTCTATGGCCTGGGCGAAGTGCGCCGGCAATGGGAGCAGAAGCTCTCCGCAGACGGTTCGGCCGACGGCCGGCTGTGGATCGACTGAATCGCGTATCCCGTCCCCCTTCGCGCTCTCACCACGCCAACTGCGGCGGAAAGTACTCCGCGATCAGCTCTTCGTAGAACGGCCGCAGCTTCTCGACGCTCGGCCGCTCTTGGCTCTTGGTGTACAGGTCGTACGGGTTGAAGGCCCGCACCGCCGCGAACAGCTTCTGATCATGCTCCGACATCAGGTGGTCGTACGCCCGCTCGCGATGCCCGGGATAGAACGAGTGGTAGCGGATCATGTAGAGCGCCGGCTCGGGCAGGTGATCTTTGACCACGTGATATAAGTACTCGTCGTGCCCCCACGACATGGTTACCTGGTCGAGACCGCCGTGCGGTTGGTAAACGCCGCACTCCGACTGAAACCGCGGGTCGCGGCTGTCGGGGTTCTCGGCGAAGAACTCGGGGAAGACGATCGATTCGGAGAACCGGCAGCCGACCGGAAAAGTATCTCCGACCACGCACCACTGCGGCTCCCCCCACAGGCAGAGGATCTTACCCAGATCGTGGATCAACCCGGTGAGAATGAACCAGCGCGGGTGCCCGTCGCGGCGGATCGCCTCGGCGGTTTGCAGGCAGTGTTCGATCTGCGGAACGTCGGTGTCGGGATCGCTGTCGTCGACCAGCGTGTTGAGATACTCGAGCGCCTCCCAGACTCCCATCCGACTACGGCTTAGCGACAAGAACTCGGCGCGCTTCTGCTGCACAAATTCGTACGCCTGGTAGGTGTGATTGAGGCGATAAAACTCCTTCACGCTGGCGCGGGCTTCTGCCCGATAGTCGCGGAACTCTTCTTTCTTCTTGTCGGGATTCGTGGCGACGAACTGCGCCGCGGATTGCGCGCTGGTTGCAGGCTCGGTCGATTCACCAGCGGCTGGCTCTGGGTAACGACGCTTGACGTCCTCTTCCCAATCGTCGAGGCTCCCCAGCGGATTGGGTTCGGGCGTGCGGGCCGAGTCGATCATGGGAGACAACTCCGAAGGTCGGGGCGTGAATGTTGAGGTGGTCGGGGTGCCACGGCTGGCTTGCCCCGCAGTGCCAGGCGCGACACGCCACGGCTAGCGGTCGAGCGGTGGCTTCCGATGCCGCTCCGTTGCCGAAACTGCTTCTAGTATGACGAGCCCCGTCGACGGCAACAATGCGAGTGAATCGGCGGTAGTGATACCGGTTGCCATATCTCGGGTGCCACTGGCTCCGCCAGTGCTCTTTTGCCTCCCAACTGGCAACCCATTTGTCTCTTGCCCCCCTCAAGCTAATCCGAACACCCGCCGCGCATTCTCCGACAAGAACAACCGCGATACGGAATCTTTCAGTCCCATATCGCGCGCCTGGCCAACGCAGCGACTGTAGTCCAGCATGGGGAAGTTCGTGCCGAACAAGACTTTCTCACGCCCGTAGCTGCTCATGAAGTGCACCAACTGCGGCGGATAGTACCGCGGCAGCCAGGCCGAGGTGTCGAGATAGACGTTGGCGTGCTTCCAACAGAGCCCGATCATTTCGTCGGTCCAAGGATAGCCGATGTGCCCCCCCACGATCGTCAACTCGGGAAAGGTCAGCGCGACTTCGTCGAGGTAAGGGATTGGCCGGCCCGGCTCCGATGGCATCAGCGGACCGGTGTGCCCCACCTGCGTGCAGAACGGGATGCCCAACTCGATACACCGCACGTACAGCGGGTAATAGAGCTTGTCGTTCGGCGGGCGGTTCCACAGCCAGGGGATCACCCGCAGTGCGCGAAAGCCCAACTCGTGGATAGCGCGATCGAGCTCGTGCACGGCCGCCAACGGTTTTTCGAGATCGACGGCGGCCACCCCCGCGAACCGGCCAGGAAAGTCGCGGCAGATCGCCGCCACTTCGTCGTTGCTGACGACCCAGCCCCCCGGGCGATGCCACGCCGACAGCAGCACGGTCTCGACACCCGCCGCGTCCATCTGCTGGACCATGTCGTCGGGCGACACGCCTGTCTCGAGCAGCGCGGTCGCGCCCGACTGTTGGAACAACCGGCTGATCTCCGGCACTCGCTGGAACAGGTGCTTGAAGCCAGGCTGCGCCCAGGCGTCGATCACGCCATGAGCGACTTCGGATGGTTGAGTCGTTGCAGTCACGAAGAGTTTTCCTTCGGCGCGAGCTTGAACAAGACCTATCGGGGGCCAAGTTCCGGGTTCTCAACATACCAAACATTGTCGGCACGCGGCGGCGCGAGTATTCTCGACCACAGGAAAAGCTTCGATACGTTTACGCGGCCGATTTGCCGCGGCACTCTTGGGGGGAAGTCTCGCTATGCGCAGCTTGGCGCGTTCGTTGTTATTCGTCGTTGTCGCCGGAACGCTGGCGAGCCTGGTGGGTTGCTCTGGCTCGATTGGCGGCTCCGCCGGCTCGGGCCGCAAGTTTCGCGTGGCCGTGATCCCCAAGGGGACGAGCCACGACTTCTGGTATTCAGTGCATGCCGGCGCCAAACAGGCCGACGACGAATTCGATGATCTCGAAATCACCTGGAAGGGGCCGGCCAGCGAAGGAGATATCAGCGAACAAATCAAAATGGTCGAGAGCTTTCTGGCCGACGGCTACGATGGCATCTGCCTGGCGCCGCTCGACGCCCGCGCCATGCGCAAGCCGGTCGACCAGGTGATCGCCGCGAAAGTGCCGGTCGTCATCTTCGACTCGGGGCTCGACGACTCCTCGGGCATCGTCAGCTACGTGGCCACGAACAACTACCGCGGGGGCCAAGTTGCCGGCGAGCATTTGGCCAAGCTGCTCGACGGTCGCGGCAAGGTAATTCTGATTCGCTACGACCTCAACAGTCGCAGCACCGAGGAGCGCGAACAAGGCTTTCTCGACGCACTCTCCCAATACCCCGACATCAATTTCCTGGAAAAGGAAAAACACGCCGGGCCAAACGAAAGCGACGCCATCAACCTGGCCGAAAACTTACTCTCGATCCACGGCACTCAGGTCGATGGTATCTTCTGCCCGAACCAATCGACGACTTCGGGCATGCTGACCGTACTGCGACGGGCAGGCCAGGCCGGCAAGGTCAAGTTCGTCGGCTTCGATGCTGGCGAGAACATCGCCCAGGGAATCGAACAGGGCGAAATCCACGGCACCGTGCTGCAAGACCCGGTGGGGATGGGCTACGACGCGGTCCGCGCGATGCGCGAGCACCTGCTGGGGCACACGGTCGAAGCGCGGATCGAAACCAAGGAAACGCTGGCCACGCCCGAAAACTGCCAGCAGCCAGAGATCCGCGCGCTGTTGTACCCGGTAGCGATCGAGTGAACGGCACCGACGGAGCGGTTGCCGCGCCATCCTCCGGGGACTGTCCCGCCTTTCGGTGTTCGACGCGGAACTAATTCAACGGACCTGGCCGAAAACGCGGGACTGGCAGTGCCCAAAGCGGCGCAAGCGAACCAAGTGACGACGGATGGAACCTTCACCATGGAAGCCAGGCGGCTATTAATCTGGTGCGAGTGGAGCGCTTTGGGATTGTTCATGGCATCACTTCCGGCGCTGGTCGTCGCATTCTTTGAGCGAACTCCCCTCTGGCAATCCTTGGGATGCATTTGCCTGGCGAGTGGACTTAGCCATCTTTGCTTGCGGTCCATTCGACGACGCGAAATACGCACGAACTGGGGCACCATTTCGTCCGAACAAAGCCCGCTTCGCTTCTGGATTGAAATGTTGATCTGGGGGGGCGCGGCGGTCGCTGTAGCGATCCTCGGTGTACTAGTAGCGGGCGGCAAACTGGCCTTCACTGATTAGCGACCATCAGCGGCGTAGCAGCGACGACTCGTTTGTCGGTGTGCGGAAGGCGAGCGGGGTTCCCAAGACGAACATGCCTCATGTCCCGCGAGTGAGCTTGTATCCGACTGAGGCAACGGAGGTGTGCGATGTCGAGGCGCTTTGTCGGATGTGTCGGAATCACAGCGGCGATTGGGGCGGTGATTGTTTCGATTGCGATTACGTTTGTGGTCGGAGTGATCGTCGGTGAACAGAGCACCTACCAGCGGCACTTTGAGAACGAGAAGGCGATTATCGACACCGTTCTCGGGGAATCGGCAGAGTTCTCCAAGGTTACGGTCCAATCATCGTGTAGTGGGAATGCGTACTTGACGGGAACAGTTCCGGATCACGAAAGCCTGGAGCGACTAAGGTCCATTCTCAACTCTGAGATTGGCCGAGAGAACGAGGACTCCCGAATGCGGGGTGTCGAAATTGAATAAGACAAGGGGAGCGACTCTAAAGAGCTGCGCGCGGCCGCCTTGCCGACGCTTGTCGTTGTCGTATTGCGTCGGCATGCCGAACAGAATTCGATCCGCAGATCGCGCTTTCCTGTAGCCGGCCTCTGCGAGGCCGGTCCGTGGTCGTAGACAGTCGCAGACCCCAGCTACAGATTCGCCGCGCAGCGGCGACATTCCCTGGCTGCGAGCCGCAAGCCGACAGCTAGCGGCCAATTTCTCTCCTTGATATACTGTCCATAATAATGTACAAAGTTTGCAAGCTTGGGACACCAAGCTTCTCAGCTTATAGGCACTGGCAGAGCCAGTGGCACCCGAAATACGTCCAAAAAATCCCCGCCGTGGCGCATAGCCAGGAATTCGTAGAACACGGATCGCACGGATGACACAGATCAAGCATTCGTTGCACTGACCGCTTTCTCAATCTGCGTTAATCCGCGAAATCTGCGGAACGCAAGCTGACATGGAGAGAGATAGGGGGGTGATGAGGAGTGGCAGTGGCCTGTGACCAGTGGTCAGGACAGAGCGGCGGCTTCTGGCCCCGCGTTGTGCCGTCGATTCGATTCACGGTCCAATATCAAAATACTCGGGACGCAAAATGCCAGTTCGGGACGCAAGCGGGACGCAAATCTTTCGATTTGCGTCCCGACGCAAGTTGCTGCCCATGAAACGCTTAACTGCCGGTAACACCCGGTCGGGACGGTCGGGACGCAAAACTCCGGCCATGGAGAGAGAGAAGGGGATGAGCGTCTATATTCTGCAAGGGGAGTGGCGACCGGCGGCGATGGCCTGCCGCCGAGAAAGTTGATCCCGAGCGCTGAAGGCTGGAAGCTGCCCATGAGTTTGCCCCTGCAAGACTGTGGTAAATGATGCCCCTGCTCACCATGACGTCGATCGCCAAGCGATTTGCTGCCACGCAGGCGCTGGCCGACGTATCGCTCGAAGTGCAACCTGGCGAAGTCCGGGCGCTGATCGGCGAGAACGGCGCCGGCAAGTCGACCTTGATGAAGATCCTCAGCGGTGTGCATCGCCCCGACAGCGGCCGCATGACGCTCGCCGGCAGCCCCTACGCTCCCCGCAATCCGGCCGACGCTCTGAACCGCGGCGTCGCCATGATCTACCAGGAACTCAACCTGGCGCCCGATTTGTCGGTCGAAGCAAACATCTTGCTCGGCCAGGAACGGAGTCGTTGGGGATGGTTGCGCCCGCGCGAGGGGCGCGCGGCGGTGCGCGCGGCCCTGGACCGCTTATCGACCGACGAGATACCGCTGGACGCGAAGGTCGCGAAACTCCCGATCGCCGCGCAGCAGCGGGTCGAGATTGCCCGCGCACTTGTCGGCCAGGCGCGGGTCATCGTTTTCGACGAACCGACCAGTTCGCTCACCGAGGAAGACACGGCCCGCTTGTTCGTAGTCATTCGCGAGTTGCGACGCGCGGGCCTGGCGGTGATCTACATCAGCCATTTCCTCGAGGAAGTCGCCGAGATCAGCGACACCTATACGGTGCTGCGCGACGGACGCAGCGTCGCCGCCGGCGAGATTTGCGGCACGTCGCTGGACGAGATCGTGCGCGCGATGGTCGGTCGCGAGTTGAACGAAATGTTCCCGCGCGTGCCGCACGAAGCGGGGCCGCCGCTGTTAGAGTTGCGCGGGCTGTGCGGATCGCCGGCGCCGGTTGACGTCGATCTCACCGTGCGGCGGGGGGAGATTCTGGGACTGGCAGGACTGGTCGGCGCAGGTCGCAGCGAACTGGTGCGCACGATCTTCGGTCTTGCCCCCGTGGAACGAGGCGACGTGCGGCTGGCAAGCGTTTCGGGGTGGGCCTCGCTGGGTCGATCGGCGCGCGCGAGCATCGCCCGCGGCGTCGGCCTGGTGAGCGAAGACCGCAAGGCGGAAGGATTGGCCCTGGAACTGTCGATCGCCGACAATCTCACGTTGTCGCGGTTAGCGCCGTATCAACGCGCGGGAATCTTGCGGCTTGGCGCGCGGCGCGCGGCCACGAACGACTGGCTGACTCGCATTGCCTGTCGCGCCGCCGGCCCCGACCAACCGATCGGGCAGCTCTCGGGGGGCAATCAACAGAAGATCGCCATCGCCCGGCTGCTACATCAAGAGGCCGACTTGCTGCTGCTGGACGAGCCGACGCGCGGCGTCGACGTGGGGACCAAGGCCGAGATCTATCGCCTCATCGGCCGGTTGGCCGCGCAGGGCAAGGCCATTATTCTGGTCAGCTCGTACTTGCCCGAGTTGCTGGGCGTGGCCGACCGCATCGGCGTGATGTGCCGTGGGCGGTTGGTCGACGTCCGTCCGACAGCCGAGTGGAGCGAAGAAGCGATCATGCACTGCGCCACGGGGCGAGACACAGGCTCGGTCGCGACCCCAACGGCGAAGCTGGGGGATAGCGAACCTTGAACGACGCGCCACTCGAACTAGCGAAACCCAAGTTTGGTCCGCTCGCTGCCCGGGCCTGGCCTTGGTTGTGGTCGTTCTTCGCGCCGTTCGCGGGGTTGTTGGTTGTTGCCGGAGTCTTTTCGGCATTGCAGTGGCCGCTCGATCGGCGGACTCCGTTCCTGACGCCAGACCGTCTGGCGCTGGTCGCCAAGCAGTCGGCGATCGTCGGCGTCGGCGCGTTGGGAATGACCGTGGTGATCATCGCCGGCGGCATCGATCTCTCGGCCGGCTCAACGCTGGCGCTGTGCGCTGTGACCCTGGCGCTGAGCCTGAAGCAGGGTTGGCCCGCTCCGCTGGCCGTGCTGTTGGTGCTGGTGGTCGGCCTGCTGGCCGGCGTCATCAACGGTCTGCTGGTCACCGTGCTGCGGCTGGTTCCATTTATCGCCACCTTGGGGACGATGCTGGCGTTTCGCGGCGCGGCCGAATGGGTGTCGTCTAGCAGAAAGATCCAGGCCGATGCGCCCGCCTGGTTGAGCACGCTGCTCGACCCACCGGCGAAGCATCAGTACTTGCCGACCGGCGTTTGGATCGTGCTGTTGCTGGGCGGGGTGCTGGCGATCGTGTTATCGCGGACCGTGTTTGGCCGCTACGTGTTCGCGATCGGTTCGAACGAAGCGACCGCGCGCTTGTGCGGTATCCGCGTGCCGGCGGTCAAAGTGGCGGTCTACGGTCTGGTGGGCTTGTTCATGGCCTTGGCCGGAATCTTCGACTTTAACGACCTGAGCAGCCAAGGGAGCCCCACCGCGGGGCTGGGTCTCGAACTGTCGATGATCGCGGCCGTGGTGATCGGCGGCGGCAGCCTCAGCGGCGGGCGCGGCAGCGTGCTGGGCTCGCTCATCGGGGCGGTAACGATGGCGCTGTTGCGCAACGGCTGCCTCTACGCCGGCGTCAGCGATCCGATGCAGAAGGTGATCATCGGCGGCATCATTCTGGCCGCCGTGACGATCGATCGGGCGCTGGCGGCCGGTCGTTAGCAGGCGCGAAATATGATGTTTACCCGCCCGACGACCGACCACGACCCCCGCGCCCGCCGCGGCCCGATCGTCCCCCGCGCCCGCGTCCACCATCGTTGCCGCGCGGGTTGCGGGCGCGAGCCTCCATGTTATTGGCAATCATCACATCGATGGTGTCTTGCCATGACGGGATACCGCGGTGCGTGGGACGCGCGACCAGTTCTCCATCGTCGTCCTCGTCGTCTTCGAAACCGGCCTGGTCGCTGGATGCTGATGTACTTCGCGCGTGCGACGATCCACTCGACGTGCGGCCATATTCGACCACCTCGTCAACGTCCAGATCGTCGTCGGCGTAATCGCCCCCTTCGGGCGATGACGCCTTGGACGAGGCTTCCTCCGACTTGCGGCCTCGACCGCGTCGTCGTCCGCGACGGCGACGACGTCCGCGCCGCTCGTCGGTTTCGTCGTCGGCCGGCGCTTCTCCACTTCCGGCCTGGGCGGGCAACGATTCACCGACAAACTCGCCTTCGACCTCCTCGAACTCTACGTCGAACTCGCCCCGCAGATCGGCCCCCGCGCTGGCCTCGTCGAGTTCGAATTCTCCATAAGGAGAAGCGAACTCGTCGCCAGCGGGCGAAGCCGTCGATGGTTCGTCGTGGCGGGGCGACGGTTGCTCGCCACGTTCGCCGGAACCCGATCGACCGCCGCGTCGCCGCCGTCGGCGTCGGCCGCCACGCTCCCCGCGTTCGGCGTCGCGCCCTTCCGCCCCTTCTCGCCTCGATTCCGGCGGTGGGACTTCGTCGAGTGGATCAAAAATGTCTGCTTCGACTACCTGCTCGGACTCGACGACCTCGATGTCCCAAGGCTCGTCGTCCCAATTGGTCGGGGTATCCACGGACCGCGACTCCGCCTCATCGGCGCGCCGAGTGTCGGCGCGCTCCGGCCGGTCTCGGCGACTGCCGCCGCCACGCGATCGATCGCGATCTCGCTCGCCCCGGCGGCCATCGCCACGGCGTCCGCGTCCCTCTTCACGCCGGCCACGTTCGCGTCCTTCGCCGCCGCGCCCTTCGCCTCCGCGCCCGTCGCGACTGCGTCCTTCGCTACGGCGGCGCTGCGGTTCGCCCCCGTCGTCGCGGCGAGCAAACGTCTCGGTTTGGGATTCGGACGCACCAGATTCGGATGGTCCCGTGGATCGCCCGGCACCGAGGTCCGCTAGACGCTCTCGTACCGAATCGCGAAACGTTGGTTTGGCAGGCGACGACGTCGGTGTCTCGGCCGGCGCGACGCTCTCGGGCTGCTCGGGTGGTGGTGGCGAGATGCCAAATTCCGAAGCCAATGCCCCCCAGTCGGCAGTCGGGCCGGTTGGCGCCGCGGCCTCGCTTCGCCGGCGGCGCGGTTCGCTCGGCGGAGCGGCGGGTGGCGCGTGCGGAGGCGTCGAAGGTGCGGCTGGTTCGGCTCCCAATTCAGCGGCGAGGTTCGACCAGGGATCGGCCGGGTTGTCGTCGGACATGTGCGAGGGATCTTTCGGACTGGTGCCTGTGAATAAATCGCGACGCCTGCTCGGCCGCTCGGAGGCGGAACAGTGCGCGCAACTTGATTGCTTCAAGAAGTATAGGACTTTGCCAATGACTGTGAAAGTGGCGTCCGCCTGCGCCGACCGCGCGCCCGCGATTACCGCCAAAGGTGCCGCTAAACCACGATTTTCTTCCCAACTCGTAGAATAGAGCGGGCACCCGCCAACCCGGTGGATTCGAGGCCGCTCAGGGAGGATGCGATGAACATGAAGTCTCCAGCGACCAACTCGCCAACAACTGCCGTGCGCGACTCGTGGCGCGTCGAAGAAGTCGAAATCCGCGGCCACATCATCGACAGCATGATCCTCCCTAAGGTGCTCGATCAGATCACGTCGCGCGGCGGGTCTTTCCGGCTGAAAAACATTGCCATCGGACAGGGGCGCCACGATCCCAGTTACGCGCTTGTCGAAGTACAGGCCCCGACTGCCGAGCAACTCCGCGAAATTCTGGAGGAGATCGCCGACCACGGCGCGGTGCCAACCGCGTTGGCGGACTGCCGCCTGGAAACCGCCGACATGGATGGCGCGTTCCCCGAGGGCTTCTACAGCAGCACCAACCAGCGGACCGAAGTGCGCACAGGAGGTGTCTGGATCGAGGTCGCCCATCAGGAGATGGATTGCGGCGTGGTCGTCGATCCGGCGTCGCGAGCCGCATATTGCGTCCCGATGAGCGAGGTTCGCCGTGGACAACAAGTGGTCGTCGGTCACGCCGGAGTGCGTGTTTTTCCGCCCGAACTGACCAGCGAGCGGCAGGGCTTCGAGTTCATGGGATCGGCGGTCTCGACCGAGAAGCCCAAAGGGGTTGCCATTCGAGAGATCGCCGCCGAAATGCGCCGCCACAAAGAAGCCGGCGGCCGGCTCTTGCTGGTCGGTGGGCCCGCCATCGTGCATACGGGCAGTGGCGAGCATGTCTGCCGGCTGATCCAGGAGGGTTTTGTCGATGTGCTGTTCGCCGGCAACGCCCTGGCCACGCACGATATCGAGCAATCGCTGTTCGGCACCAGCTTGGGGGTTCGCTTGGACCATGGTGGCTCGGTCGAAGGAGGTCACGAGCACCATCTGCGTGCCATCAATCGCGTGCGGCGGATCGGTAGCATTCGCCGCGCTGTCGAAACGGGGCAATTGACCGCCGGCATCATGTACGAGTGCGTACAGCGCAATGTCCCGTTCGTGCTGGCCGGCAGCATCCGTGACGATGGCCCGCTGCCCGACGTGATCACCGATATTCTCGCGGCTCAGCAAGCGATGCGCGAGCACCTGCCAGGCGTTACGTTCGCATTGATGATCGCCAGCACGCTGCATTCGGTGGCCGTCGGCAACTTGCTCCCGGCCTGGGTCAAGGTGGTTTGTGTCGACATCAATCCTTCGACGGTTATCAAGCTGAGCGATCGCGGCAGCTTTCAGACGGTGGGAATCGTGACCGACGTTGAACCGTTCATGCGGGCCCTGGTGCAAGAACTGAATCTGTAATGGCCGACGGGTGTCACGGACGGCGGAAAGCTACGAGATGAGCACGACGCAACCTTGGATTCTGATGTGCCGACCGGAGCATTACGGCATTGAATACGAAATCAACGCCTGGATGAGCCGCGAGCGGCCGGCCAATCGCGAACTGGCGGCGGAACAATGGCAACGATTGCACGAGATGCTGATCGCGGCCGGCGCGCGGATTTCGCTGCTCGAGCCGCAGCCGGGCCTGCCCGACCTGGTCTTCACAGCCAACGCGGCGATGATCTACGAGCGGACTGCGGTGCTGTCGCGGTTCCGCCACGAAGTGCGGCAGCGGGAGACGCCGCACGACGAGCAGTGGTTTCGCGAGGCCGGCTTCGCGATCAAGCACTTGCCAGCCGAGACCTATTTCGAAGGAGCGGGGGATGCGTTGTTCTGCGGCGACACGCTGTTTGCCGGCTACCGCATTCGCAGCGACGCGCTCGGCCAGCAGCAAGTCGGCGCCGAACTAGGCGTGCGCGTAATCCCCGTTGAGCTGGTCGATCCGTATTACTATCACCTCGACACCTGCTTTTGTCCGCTGGCTCCCGGTGAAGCGATCTGGTATCCCGGGGCGTTCGACGAGTACGGCCGCCGGGCAATCGAACAGCTCGTCGACCGGCTGATCGAAGTCTCTGCCGACGAGGCGCAACATTTCGCCTGCAACGCCGTCGTGGTCGAGCGGACCGTGGTCACCAACACCGGTTGCCCGCGTTTGCACGCGGCGCTGGCGGCGGCGGGCTACGCGCCGCGCGAGACGCCGCTGTCGGAGTTCGTCAAAGCGGGCGGCAGCGCGAAGTGCTTGACGCTGCGGCTCGATGGCGAGGAAGCGGCGGCGTGGCGAACTTCAGTTTGAATCCACGTCACTTTGAGATGAACAACCAGACGCGCTCCAACCTACTTAGCCGCCATCTTCTTCCGCAGCTCTTCGATCACTTCCCAGGGGACGAACCGCGCCAACTCGTCGTCGCCGGCGATCGGCGTGATCTGCTTGATCAGCGAGCTGGAGATATGATTGAACTCCTCGTCGGCCATCAAGAATACCGTCTCGATGCCCGGATCGAGCTGCCGGTTGGCCATCGTCATGGTGAACTCGGCGGCGATGTCGGTGAGCGGGCGAACGCCGCGGATCATCACCCGCGCCTGGCATTCGTCGCGGACGAACTTAACCGCCAAGCCGTCGAACATGCGAACTTCGACGTTAGGAAACTTGCGCGTGGTGCGGCGGACCAGTTCGACGCGCTCCTGCGGGGTGAACATCGGCTCTTTGCCGGCGTGCACGCCGATCCCGACGATCAACCGATCGACCAGGCGGCTACTGCGTTCGATGACGTTCAAGTGGCCGAGCGTGATCGGGTCGAACGAGCCGGTGTACACGGCAACTCGGGTGTCCGATTGCGACATACAGATCCGCCTGTCAAACAGAATTCGAAATCGAGGTTTGAAGCGTACTTGGCAGCCCAGATCGGCCCATAATGCCGGCTGCTGTCGCGATTTGCAAATCGACAGCACTGGCGATTCAGTTCAACGAATTGCTAAAGTCAGCCGCCGCTGGCTCGGACAGTGCTCGACAACCAGGCGCCGCGGTTCACGCACCGCGCAGGGCATCGAGCAAGCGGCCTATGTCGTGCTCGTCGTTGTAGGCGTGCGGACTGACGCGGATCCGTCCGCCCCGACAATTGACCACCACGTCGGCAGCCAGGCAGCGACCGCGAACGGCGGCGGGCGTTTCACCCGGCCATGCGAAGGAAACGATCGCGCTTGCGTGCTCCGGGCGGCGGTCGCTGGCGATCGTGGCGCCGGCCGCTGTGAGGCGCTGGCAGAGTTCGCTCGTGTAATCCAGCAACCGCTGGGCGATCCGCGCGGGGCCGATCGCCGTGAGCAATTCCAAACTGGTCGCCAGTGCGCCGAAGCCAGCCAGATTCAACGAGCCCCCTTCGAAACGGGCCGCCGTCGGCTTCAAGTCCATTTCGATATGCGAAAAATCGCCCGAGTTGCGCATGCTGTTCCAACCGACGCCCCAGGGGCGCAAGCGATCGAGCCAGCCGCCGCGGATGTAGAGAACACCGGCCCCTTCGGGGCCGAGCAGCCATTTGTGTCCGTCGGCGGCCAGAAAGTCGATCGGCGTTTGCGACACATCGAGCGGATTGACGCCTAGCCCCTGGATGCCGTCGACGACCAGTGCCGCGCCGTGAGCGTGGGCGACTTCGGCCAGGGCGTCGAGATCGGCGCGCCAGCCCGTGGCATAGCCGACCCAACTGACCGCAACCGCGCGGGTGCGGCTGTCGCAGGCGGCGTCGACCAGCGCGGGTTCGAGCCGTTCGAGTGCGCACTCGAGGCGCCGCACCTCGACGCCACGGCTTGCCAGGTTGAGCCAAGGGTACTGGTTCGACGGAAAGTCGCTCGCCGGGACGACGACGTTGTCGCCGGGGCGCCAATCGAGACCTTCGGCCACCAGCGACAGGCCGGTCGTGGTATTCGGCACCAGGGCGATTTCGCTGGGCGATGCGCCGATGAGCTGCGCGGCGAGGTGCCGAGCGCGTTCGGCGCGGTCGCGCCAGGTGTTCCAGTGCTGCGCACCGTTGGCGGCCGCATCCGTCGACCAATCAGCCAACCCGAGGGCCGTGGGGCGGGGAAGCGGAGCCACCGCCGCGTGATCGAAATAGGCCCAACGCGCGGCCACGGGCATCTGCGCGCGAAGCTCCTGCCAGGGTGGGCCCTCTGTGCGTTGACTGACGGAATTCGACATGGCGGGCTCGCAATCTAGCGGGTGACCGTCGGCAGATGACAGCCGCGCGACGCCAACTATACTGGGTGCTGCCTAATGGAGCCTAACGCGCCGCATCTTGCTGAGTTGCTGTTGATGCCCAAAGCCCTTGCCATGTCTGGCCTCGTCGTCGCCGGTTTGCTGTTGTTGATTTCCGTGATGGATTTGGCGATTGGCATCCCCTTGGGGGGGGTCAGCAAGACGATGGACATTACCTTTTTGCTCGCCGCCGCGATCATGGGCTATCTCGGATGGATGACCTATCGCGAGCAGGCGTGACTCGGATGCCCCAATTGGCTACGCGTGTGACGGCTGTGGCTGAGCCCCCGCGAATTCCCCTGCTGCGGAGACGGGCTCAATAGCCCTCGGCTGCGAGCCTGGTGAGCGCATCTTGCGCCGGCGGGAAGTTCGGTTGCAGCCGCAATGCCTCGCGGAAACAGGCGGCCGCCTCGGCCGGCGAGCGCTGTTCGAGCCGCACCAAGCCCAAGTAGTAGTGCGCCGGGGCAAATCGCGGCGCCAGTTCAATGGCGGTCGCAAGTTGGGCCGCTGCCTCGGGCACGAGTCCCGCCTGCAGGAGAATCGCGCCCAGGCGGGCGTGGGCTTCGACGTTCCGGTCGTCGAGCTTG
Organism: Pirellulales bacterium; assembly: GCA_050184475.1. Classification (GTDB taxonomy): domain Bacteria; phylum Planctomycetota; class Planctomycetia; order Pirellulales; family JAEUIK01; genus JAIESQ01. The sequence continues at coordinate 71,893 of JBFXAH010000010.1, forward strand.
AGGACTGCCTCGTATTCGCGCTGCGCGTCGTCGATACGATTCAGGCGCAAATACACGCTGGCCAGACGCAGATGAACGGCGATTTGACTGGGAATTATCGACAGCGACTCTCGGTAACGGGCAATGGCCGATTCGGGATCGCCGGCACGCTGGCGGGCATCACCGGTGCGGAGTGCCGCGACGGCGCGCAGCATTGGCTCGGGTGCGAGGGCCGAGCGCACGAAGGCATAGGTCAGCGGTACGCCAGGGACTCCGACGACGAGGGCCATGACGAGCGCGAGCTTCCAGTTAGTGGAAGCGGTTGCAGCTCGCGATTCCCTCCAGATCTGGATCGCCATCAGCAGGTAGGCCACCTCGATCAGGCACTCATTTGTTTCGCCGATATCGTGGGCGCCGGGGTAGTCGCCGGCCGCCACCTTACGTGTCGTGAGTATTAAGTACATCGCGGTCGCCAGCAGCACAGCGGCGGCCAACGGAACGGAAGCCAGCGGCAAACGAATGCGGTCGACCATGCGGCGCAAGAGAGGCAACACGGCGGCCACTAGCGGCAAGATGCCCAGATAACCGGCAGTCAAGAACACCCAAGCGAGTTTGAGCCGATTCTCGTCGAGCCGGGCATGCACGAGGCGGTTGTTGTGCAGATTGAACTCATGCTGGATGTTCGCCGCAAGGAATCGTTCCGGAACGGCATAGCCGATGAGCCGCTGCCCCCAATTAATCTCCTCGCCAAACATGAAGACGAGCAACGCGGCCAACAGCAAACACCAGAAGTTGCCGCTTCCCGCGGAACGCGAGGCCGGCGGCGCGTTCGACACGGCGGTATCGATCGCGCCCAAATTGGACCTGGGATGAGCGAAGGCCGCGACAAACAGCACCGCGCCTGCCAGGCAACTTATCGCACCGATGGTTTCGAGGGGCCCGTCCTCGTGCACAAGCCATACGACCACCGACATCAACTCGTATCGAGAAAGAAGCGGCACCGCCAGGCAGGCAGCGAGGGTCAGTGCCGCCAGTAGGGCGGTACGCCACAGGATGTGGGAGATACTTCGCATCGTGTCGATTTGAGCGAATTTCAGATGAGCAAAGCGTTTACGTCGGCAACCGATGACTTGACACGGCCTCTACCCAGATCATAATCGAGGTTCCTATCCAGAAGGGGGGGATCAATCCGTATTTCCCACGAGCCAGCGACGCGGTTGAGGTGAAATCGCGCCGCAATCCCAAACGGATTGCAGGCAATCGAAGTGCCTGCTTGCACGGCTCAAGGGAGGAGTCGCGATCGAGCTATTCAATTCGAGTTGCCTGTCACAACGGAACAGAAAAGGCACTGAATCTCACGGCTGCGGGGCGTTGTCAACCGCGCGGAATTGGCCTTGGGAGAAGCAGAGTCGAGTTCGTGGTCGCTAGTCGCGGCCGTGAATCAAAGTCGCACATCATTCACGGGTTACTTGCCGGTTCAACTTGCCCCGGACGCGTCTTCGTGCAGCGTTTGGGAGTTGTGGGCGCTAGAAGGCGACTCCGCGAAGTTCAGCCAGGCGCAGGGCCGCGCTGCAAGAAATCCAGATTCGGGTGACGCCCTTTCGCGTACTGTCGGCCGGAAATCCTGGCACAGCAGCGTTGCAGCGCCACCCACGGGGACGGAGTCTGCGCTGGGTTCGCCTAGTGCAAATCCGTGGCAATGAGCCGAACCAGAACACGACCAGGGGAAAACTCCTGACATGGCATCACCAGTTGCCATCGCTGACGCACCTGAGAGCAAAAAGCAGTTCGAGCCGACCTGGCTGATCGCGGCCGCGGTGGTGGGCGGCTCGTTCCTGTGGGCGTATTGGCCGACCCTCGCCAGCATGGTGACGACCTGGAGCCGCGAGCCAGACTACTCGCACGGTTTTCTGGTCGTGCCGTTCGCGGCCTACTTGTTGTGGGTTCGGCGCGATCGCTTGCCTGAGTCGTCCGGCAGGCTCTGCTGGCTCGGTCTACTGCCGATTGTGCTGGCCGCAGGCGTGCGCATTTTCGCGAGCTCGAGGGCGCTGGAGCCACTGGACGGGTACACGATTCCCGTGTGGGTCGCCGGCGTGGTTTGGTTCCTCTGGGGGCCGCAAGTGATGCTATGGGCGCTCCCGGTGACGATGTTCTTGTTCTTCATGGTACCGCTGCCGTGGCGCATTGAGTTTCAGCTCAGCGAGCCGATGCAGCGACTCGCCACGGCCGCCAGTTGCTGGCTGCTGCAACTCTTTGGACAGCCGGCTGTTTCGCGCGGCCTGACGATCGTGGTCGACGAAGCCAAGCTGGAAGTCGAGCAGGCTTGTAGCGGCCTGCGGCTGTTTATGGGCTTTTTCGCGGTGTCGGCCGCTTACGTGTTAATCGTCCGGAGGCCGCTTTGGCAATCCATCGTAATCATGCTGGCCGCGGCGCCGATCGCAGTCGTATCGAACATCCTGCGCATTACCGCGACCGGTTTGGTGTATCGATATTCCGGTGGCGAATGGGCCCGCAAGGTCTCTCACGATGTGGCGGGCTGGGCGATGATTTTGCTTGCGAGCGCTTTGCTTACATCGCTACTATGGTATTTGAATCGGCTTGTCGTCGAGGTGCGGACGGTGCGCACTTTGGGGTTATCCGAGGGGGAATCACGCCCTCAATAGCAGATATCGGGCGGCGTTCGCTGCCGCCGTGTTGTCCACCGTTTTTGTCCGCTCCTCTGGCCAGTTTTGCGGTTAATTAGCCGATGTTCGGAACGCACCACGCATCACAGTCGGCGGCGCCGAACGGCGCGTATCCGGGGTTCGACCCGCCCAGCGCCAAACCGAAGTTCGGCCCTCAACTCGTCTGGCACGCCATCCGCAATTGGTGGCTGCTGGCGACGCCGCCCGGTTTGTTATTGGGTGCCCTGGCAGCCGGCACGGTGTGGCTGTTGTTCGAACCGGTGTATCAGGCCACGGCCTTGCTGCAAATCCGCGAACAAGAGCACGTGGCTTACCCCTCGCAGGAAGACGTTCACCGATTTGTTAAATCGCAAGTCGAGTACATCCGCAGTGCTTACGTGCTCAACCAGGTGCTTAGCGAACCGTCGATCGCGCGGTTGCCCGAGATCGCCCAGGAGGAAGATCCGCTCGAATACATGCTGGATCATATCACGGTGCAATCGAGTGGCTCGGAACTCTTCCACATACGCTTCGAATCGCCGAGTGCCGAGACATCGACGCGAATCGTGAATGCCGTGCTGGATGCTTACCTCCGCACTCGCGCCAATGAAGTGGATGACCAGTCGGTCCGCTTGATCTCGATTCTCGAAGACGAGTTGGCCGCCCGGCGCGGCACCTTGAACCAGCTCAAGGCGCGGGTCCGCGACCTGGCCAAGAACCTCGGCCCACAAGATTCGTTATTCCAGGGGAATCGACGGCAACAGGAGGTCGAATCGGCCGCCCTCTCAGCCTTGGGGGAGATTCGTCGCCAGTTGATCGATTCCGAGGTCAAACGCGGCGTGCTCGAAGTGCAATTGCAGCTCGCCAAGGCGCGCGTCGAGAACAAATCCGAAGAGGAGGAAGTGCCCGACTATATGGTCGACCAAGCCCTGAGCGAGTTGCCGGAAGTCAGAAGCTTGGAAGAAGCCATCGCAGTCAAGCGGATCAATTTGCACGAGCACAGCGCCGCTGGCGGGCAGGATGTTGCCACGGTGCGGATTCTGCAGGATCAGATCGACGCCTTCGAAAAGAAGCTTGTCGAAATGAAAGAGGGGAGCCGCGAGCGCGTGGCGACGCAAATGCAAGCCAGCTTGCGGCGGCTGCGTCAGAGCGAGCTCTTCGACCTGGAAACGCAAATCAGGAACGCGAATTTGCTCGAAGGTCATCTGAAAAAGAAGCTCGACGAGGAGCGCAATAAGCTGACGGAGGTCAGTGGCGACTCGGTTGATCTCGAATTCGCGAAGGAAGAACTTGATCGGGCCGAGGAAGTTCACGACAAGATCGCCACCCGTATCGAGGTCTTGCGTACCGAGATTAAGGCTCCGGAGCGCGTCAAGCTGCTCGACAAAGCGGCCATCCCCAAGAAGCCGATCGAGGAGGTACCCTACAAAAACCTGCTGGCCGCAGGTCTGGGCGGTTTTCTGTTTCCGTTCCTGCTGGCGCTGCTGTGGGAAATGCGCATTCGGCGGATTGCCGAGCCCGAGCAAATCTCGCAGGAAACGAACCTCTGCGTGCTGGGCGAAATCACCACGCTGCCGATGCAGCCGCTGGGCGCCCCTCAGGGACGTGGACGGCGGTTCGAACTCTATCGAGATACTTTCGAGGAGAGCATCGACTACTTGCGCACCAGTTTGCTGCTGTCGAACTCCCTGGATTCGGCGCAAGTCATTGCCGTGGCCAGTGCCACCAGTAACGAGGGCAAGTCGAGCCTGGCTTCGCACCTGGCGGTGAGTCTGGCCCGTTCCAGCCAGGCACCGGTGTTGTTGATCGACGCCGACATGCGGGCTCCGGACGTGCACCAGATGTTTGGCATTTCCGGCGAGCCTGGGCTGGCCGAAGTTCTCGATAAGCGCGCCCGCTGGGACGATGCGCTGGTTCGCGAGTCGGGGGGCAACTTGCATTTCCTTCCCGCCGGCCGCTTGAGCAGAAGTCCGCATGTCACGCTGGGCGAAGGGCGATTTGCGACCTTGCTCAACGAACTACGCCCGGCCTACCGGTACATCGTTGTCGACGCTCCGCCGGTGCTCCCTGCCGGCGACGCATTGATCATTGCCCAGGCGGCCGATGGCACCTTGATCTGCACGATGCGCGACGTCAGCCGCGGTCCGCAGATCAAGCTCGCCTGCGAACGCCTGGCTCGCGCCGGGGCGCGATTGCTGGGGGCAGTGCTTAGCGGTGTCCCCCCCCAGGCCTATATCTATCGCTACGGAAGCTATCGCTATTCGTATCCCCGTGGCGATGCGAGCAACGGAGAGAGCAACGGCAAGTCAGAAGTAGCTGCGATCCCGGCGTTGGCGGAGTCCAACGGCACGAGCCACTTGAATTGACGGCGACTGGCACGAATGCCGCGCGGCTCCTGGAATCGAGCCCGCCCCCCAAGCGAATTGATTTGACAGTTCTGGCAATCGCATCGAGTGGCTTTCAGGAAGCAACCAGGAATTAAACCGTCGATTCGATCAAGGCATCGATGAGCCAGCAGCCTGAGCGAACGAGCAGCGTGCGACTGGCGCTCGGGGAACCGACGCCCGCCGCGAAGCACGGTGGCGCGACACCCTCCGAGCGAACGCAATGGGCAGTCAACTATCGGCTGCTGATTGGCACGGTCGTGTTGTTGGTCATCGTGGGGCCGGCGGCTTATTTTCTACATGCCTATCAAGTAAATCGAAACTCGGCATCGCTCTTGGCCTATGCCCAGCGCGGGCAGCGGAGCGCCGAATCGCTGACCGATAAGCACGCGACGAGCGGCGAAATCCGTCGGAAATGGACCGCCGCGGCCGACTACTATCAGCGGTACGTGAAACTGCGCCCCGACGATTTGGCCGGCCGCATCGGCATGGCCCAATGCAGCGATCGGCTGGCAGTGACGCCCAATCAAAAGAGCAGGGCGAGTCTGCTCTACACGCAAGCTCTCGGGTTGGACCCCGACAATATTGAATTGCGATCGCGAAACGCCGAGTTGCTGCTGCAACTCGGCAAGTGGAAAAGTGCCGACGCGGAGGCAGCGAGGGTGCTGGCCGCCAAGCCGCAGGATGTGACCTGCCTGCGCGTGCGCGCGCTGGCAGCTTACTTGGTCGCACGCGTTGAAGGGCGGCAGGGAGACTGGAAAGGCGTTGCGGATCGTCTGGAAAACGCCTTGGCCCAGCGCCCCGACGATATCGAATTAGCACTCGGCCTGGCGGATCTGTATCGTCGCATTCTTGGCCAGAGTGAACCGGCGGAACATGCCGCTCGGGCCGATGCCGTGATCGATCGCATGGTGCGTGCCGCCCCCGAGCGAGCCGATGTTCTCGTGGCTCGCTGCCGCTATCGCATTCGCTTTTCGCTACCCGGGGCCGACGAAGATCTGGATCGGGCCCTCGAGCTGGCGCCGCGCGATCCGGGTGTGCTGTTCGCGGCCGGCGACCGCGCGCGCCGCGCCGGCAAGCTCGAAGAAGCTCGTCGATACCTCACGCAACTGGTCGAAGTCAGTCCCTACGATCGCGACGGCTACATCAGCCTCGGAAAGGTACTCGTCTCGGCCGGAGAACTTGACGAGGCGCAGCGTCTCTGGGAACGGGGTCTGGAGAAGATCGGCCGTGACGACGCGGCGTTGAACTTCGAGGCGGCGGTTTCGCTGTTGGCCGCCGGTCGCCTGACTGAAGCCGAATCGAGATTGACGAAGCTGACGGCCATTTTGCGAACGCTGACTCCTCGTATGTCGCAGGCCGACCGGACCGACTTTGCCGCCAAGCTCGACTACCTGCGGGGTTACCTGCACTCGGTGCGCGGGCGGTACCTGGAAGCGGTCCCGCTGCTGGAGCGGGTGCTGGTCTCCTTCCAGGGGGCCGAGCCGGGGAGTATCGAGGCCACGCGCCGCATTCAAGTCTTGACGCGACTGGGGCTCTGTTACTCAGAGCTCGAGCAATGGGATCGGGCGGCGGCCGCGTACCAAGAAGCGGCGACGCTCGAGCCCGACTCCACCGAGTTGGCATTGGCGACAGCCAAAATCTGGGCTCGCGCCAACCGCTTCGATCTGGCCCGCGAACAGTACCAACAGGCCGGACAGCATGGCATGCCGGCGGATGAATGGGTTTTTTGGGCGTTTGCGCAGCTGCGGCAGCAGCTTGAACGGCCCGAGGATGAGCGCGATCTCACTGCTTGCCGCGAGATTCTCGCGGAAGCTAAGTCGAAAGCCCCGCAGTCGGCCCGCTTGAAACTGCTCGAAGCTGAGTTCGAAGCCACGGTTGACAATCTTGACGAGGCGATCAAGCTTGCTGACGCTGCAGCCGAGGCCCATCCCAACGATCCAGAGCTGTGGCGCTTCCTCTGCGTGGCCTTCCAGACCTGGGGGGAAACTCCGCGCGCGCAGCGCGCACTCGAACACTACAAGCAGCTTCCTGGCGTTACCGCAAGCGATGCCATCCGGGCCGAGGTCGATGTCGTCCAGCGGCAGCAGGATTACGCCGAGGTGGAGAGGTTGTTGCGCGCAGGGCTCGAAACAGGGGAAGAAGCCGATCGGGTTCGGGCCGCTTCGCTGTTGGCGGATTTTCTGATCGCCCGCGACCGGCGCGACGAGGCGGTCGAGTTGCTCGAAAGGCTCGGCAAAAGCTTCGATACCGACACCGTGCTGCTGCGCCGCCTGGCCGACCTGGCTTGGGAGGCCCGCGAACTCGATCAGCTCGAGCGCTGCGAAGAGCGGTTGCAGAAGTTGGAAGGACCGTCGGGCACCTGGTGGCGATACCTGCGGGCGCGGCGGCTGATGGAGCAGTCGAAGTCGCCGAGCGATCCCCGGTTCCGCGAGGCAGTTAAGCTAGCCGCCCAACTCGACGCGCGCCGCCCCAACTGGTCGGGCACCTACGTTTTGAAAGGTGAAATCGCGCGACGGCAAGATCGCCCGATCGACGCCATCGCGGCCTACGAGCAGGCATTGCACTACGGCGAGCAGAATTACGGCGTGCTCACCACGCTATTAATGCTGCTATACGGCGAGCGACGCTACGGCGAAGCCGAGAAATGGCTCGCGGAATATGGACGCCCGCTCGGCCAATCGCAAGATTTGTCGCTATTGGCCATCTCACTTTCGCTCGAGCGCGGTCAGCAAGCGGAAGCCGAGCGGCTGGCCAGAGAAGCCGTCGCCCAGTGGCCCGACGACGCCATGCAAAAGGTGTGGCTGGGCCAGGTGCTGTCGATGGCTGGCAAGCGATTCGAGGCCGAGGAACAGTTGCGCTCGGCCGTGCGCCAGGAACCCAACGATTTTCGCACTTGGGCTGGGTTGCTCACGTTCTTGGTGCGCAGCGGACAGGAAGTCGAAGCGCGCAACGTGCTTCAGCGGTTGGCCGACGATGATCGCGCGATGGTGGCCGAGCGGGCTGCCGTTTTGGGGCAGGGTTTCCAACTGTTGGGCGATCAAGGACAGGCGCAGCTCTACTACCAAAAGGCTGCCCAGTTGGGGGTCAGCAACGCCGACATTCAAGTTCAGGCCGCACGATTCTTCGTCCAGGTGGATCCCGCGCAGTCCGAAGTCTGCCTGCGACAAGCACTCAAGCTGTCGCCCGCCCAGTCCGAGGCTCGACAACTTCTCGCGCGATTACTGGCGGCCCGCGGAGGACAATCAGCCTGGCAGGAAGCCGAGCAACTGGTGGGCAATTCAGGCGGTCCGGCGGCCGAGCGCCGCACTTGGGTCGAATTGCTGTTGGCTCGTGGCGGCTTGACCAACCGCACGCAAGCGATACGCATCCTCGAAGAGCTGGCGCGAGACAGTCGCGATGCCTTGCCAACCGACCGCAGGTTGCTGGCGATGCTCTACGAGACCGACGGCCGCGTGGAGCGCGCGCGGGAGCATTTGCGGCTGCTAGCCGACCGCGATGACGCCGAAAGCGAACATCTAGTGGCCTACGCCGCGTTCTTGTTGCGACAGCAACTGCAGGACGAAGCCACGCCCTGGATCGCCCGCTTGGAGCGCAAGGACCCGGACAACATCGCCGTGATCGCGCTACGCGCGACCTGGCTCAAGCAGGTCGATCGCGAAGGTGAAATCGCGGGGCTGATCGATGCCTACCGCGGGCGGCAAATGCAACGGGCCACCGAGCCGGCGGCCCAGAGCGAGGTGTCGGCGCGAGTCGGCGACCTATATGCTGGCTTGGAAATCGACGAGCCGGCCGAGGCCGCCTATCGCGAGGCGTATAAGCTCAATCCTGAGCTCTACCGCCCGCTGGCGGCCTGGTTGGCGAACCACGACCGCCACCGGGAAGCGATCGAACTGTGTGCCGAACCGATGAAGTCGGACAACAGTCTCCCGCATTTCATGTTCCTGGCCAGCTTGCTGGGGACGGGCCAACCGACCGCGGAGGATTACGCGGCGGCCGAACCGCTCATCGATCGCGCGCTGCGCGAATATCGCCGGCGCCCCGACGTCTTGCACGCGGTCGCCACACTCCGTTACCTGGCAGGGCGCGACGATGACGCGATTGCGCTGTATCGCGAAACGCTCGACCTGAGCCCCGACCGCGCTTTGACCCTCAACAACCTCGGGATGTTGTTGGGCCAACAGCCCGACCATCGCGAAGAAGCGCTGACTTGCGTCAACAAGGCGATCGAATTGGCTGGTCCCCGGACCGATTTCCTCGACTCGCTGGGCATGGTCTTTCTCGCGCAGGATCGCGTGAACGACGCGCTCCGGGTGTTGAAAGACGCCACGTCCGATCCCGGGGCCGATTCACGTACGTTTTTCCATCTGGCGGTTGCTTATGAGCGTTCGCGCGCGAAGCGCGAGGCCCGCGAGGCCCTGGCACAGGCCGAGGCCAAGGACTTCGACCGCCAACCGTTGTCGAAATACGAGCGCGAACTCTTGAATGAGCTGAAACGAGAGCTGGGACAATGAAGCGCCTCGACAACCAAACGATGTCCACCGCGTCGCCAAAGGTTGACAGGGAATTGTGATGTCACGCTCCACTCTGCTTTTAGGTGTTGCCATAGTCGCACTGACAACTGTGGCCACGGGCATGGTGACCGGCAAGTTGGGCAATCGTTGGCAGCGTCCGCAGGACTTGACGAAGGCCGCCCAGGCGCTGGAGGCCATTACCAACACGCCGCAAATCGGTCCTTGGCATTTGGAGGGGACATCGCGCCTGAGCCCAGAGATCGTGAAGTTGCTGCACTCCAGCGGCGATATCAGCTGCCGGTATCTAAACGAGCAAACCGGGGCAGTTGTCGAACTGGTCGTGCTGGTGGGCGAGACGGGCCCGCTCTCGACCCATAGCCCCGAAGTGTGCTATTCGAGCCGAGAGTACCAGATGGTCAGCGAGCCGCAGTCGCAGCAGGTTAATGGACCAATCGCGCCGGCCGATTTCTTGAGCATGACGCTTTCGAGCGAGGGATTCGACGGCAGCTTGCTTCGCGTCTGGTATGCCTGGAATAACGGACAACAGTGGCTGGCCCCGCGCAACGCGCGCATCGCGCTAAGGGCCGAGCCGTTCTTGTATAAGGTTCAAATCTCGACCTACCTGACGGGCCTGGAAGACGATCGTCGTCCGACCGAGCAGCCTGGCGGCACGACAGGCTCCGCCGAGGCCGCGCGGGAGCGCGAAGTATGCCGCGGTTTTTTGATTGATATGCTGCCTGTACTCAACAGTGCCTTTGCCCAGCGACCAACGACCTGAGCGAGCCGTGCGATTGGTTCCCTCAGAAACTTCGAATAGCACCGAGGAGCGCCGAATGTCGTTTGCAGTCGATCGCGTGGTGGTGACAACCAGTCAAGGGATTGAGCCGGCCCGTCGAGAAGGCGACGGCGGCGACCTGCCAGAGGCAGCCACGTCGCCGGCTGAAGAAATGCGACTGTATTTTCGCGCGAAATACGCGATCGGGCGGTTGCTGGCCGTTTTGTTGCTCATTCCGGCGCTGCCGATTATCGCCGTGTTGATGGTGCTGGTACGCGCCACGTCTCGCGGGCCGGGTATCTACCGGCAAGTGCGAGTTGGCGCCGGTGGCCGAACTTATGTGATGTATAAGATCCGCACCATGCGGCACGACGCCGAGGCCGGCAGCGGGCCGGTGTGGGCTGCACCGAATGACGCGCGCATGACCGGACTGGGGCACTTTCTTCGCAAGGTGCATCTCGACGAGTTTCCGCAATTGTTCAACGTCATCAAAGGGGACATGGCCCTCATCGGGCCGCGTCCCGAACGGCCGGAATTCACCGATCTGCTGGCCAGGCAGTTGCCGGGCTACCTTGATCGGTTGCAGGTCCGGCCAGGGATTACGGGATTGGCGCAAATCAATCTCCCGCCAGACACAGATCTCGACAGCGTGCGCCGCAAATTGGTGCTCGATCTGGAGTACATTCGCCAGGCCCATGCGCTGCTCGATTTGCGGATCATGCTCTGTACTTCGCTACGATTGGTCGGCTGCTCGGGACAATTGGCCAGTCGGCTGACGCGCCTCGACCGGTACATGGTTTATGTCGGTCGGCTATTCCGCGATCAGGAAGCCGCCGCGCGGATGCGGGCGAAATCTTCGCGACAGAACGCCGATCGCGCTAACGAGCTCAGTCGCGCTTAACGTAGCCCGCCGTGCTAAACGCTTTTACAGTTGACGTCGAAGACTATTTTCAAGTCTCCGCCTTCGAGCGCCACGTCGACCGTGCGCGCTGGCCGGAGTATGAGAGCCGAGTTGTCGACAACACACTTCGGATGCTGCGTTTGTTGGAACGCCGCCAGGTGCGAGGCACATTCTTTGTGCTCGGTTGGGTCGCCGAGAGGTATCCGGACCTGATTCGCACTATCCACAGGGCGAGTCATGAGGTGGCATCTCACGGTTACTGGCACCGGTTGGTCTACGAGCAGACACCGGACGATTTTCGCCGCGACTTGCAAGAATCGCGGGCGGCGATCGCGCAAGCGACCGGCGTCGAAGTAACGATGTACCGTGCACCAAGCTTTTCGATTACCCCCCGCTCGTTGTGGGCGCTCGATGTGCTGATCGAAGAGGAGTTCACGGTCGATGCCAGTGTGTTCCCGATTCGGCACGACCGCTACGGCTTGCCCGCTGCCCAGCGCGGTTTGCATCGACTGGCGACCCCCGCCGGAGAAACGATTTGGGAATTCCCGGCGTCGACGGTCCGGCTAGCAGGGTTCAATCTGCCGGTCGCCGGTGGTGGATATTTTCGGCTTTATCCGTGGCAACTTACGCGGCGGTTGTTATCGCGGCTCAACCACAGCGAACGGCAGCCATTTGTGTTCTACACGCACCCTTGGGAAATCGATCCAGCGCAGCCGCGAATCGCTGGGCCAGGACTGCGATCGCGGTTCCGGCACTACGTCAACTTGGCAAGCACCGTTGAAAAGCTCGAGCGATTGCTCGACGAGTTTGAATTCACGACCTTAGGGAATCTGCTCAACCAGGCTGCAGTCGTCTCTTCAACCGCTGCTGCGGAATGTCTGGCGTGAGTTCCCAAGGCCGATCGCGCGTGCTAATGCTGGTCCATCGGGTGCCCTTGGCGCCCGATCGAGGCGATCGCATCCGCTCGTATCACTTGCTGAAGTTCTTGGCGCGGCGGGCTGATGTCTGGCTCGCCACGTTGGCTGACGAACCAAGCGATCCGCTGCAAGTGGCAAGCCTAGAGCAAGTGTGTCACCGCGTGGCCATCGAGCCCTTGTCGCGGGCGCGCTGGTTGCATGGCGCGGTTCGCCTGGCAACGGGTGGCGCTGCCACGACCGGCTTGTTTCACTCGGCACGGCTGCGGAAGACGGTATCGCAATGGCTGACCACGACTCAATTTGACGCAGTGCTGGTCTTCTGCTCGAGCATGCTGGCATATGCTCCGCGTCCCCGACCCGATTGCCCAGTCGTTGTCGACCTCGTTGACGTCGATAGCGAGAAATGGGTTGATTACGCCGCGCGCGCCCGAACCCCGGCGCGATGGCTCTTCGGCTGTGAATCGCGGCGCCTGCGTCGGCTCGAGCAATCCCTCGAATGGCGTAGCTCGGCAGTGACGCTCGTCAGCGAAGCCGAGGCCGCGCTCTGTCGACCGATTACCCCTGGTGCGCACGTTGTCGCCGTCTCCAACGGCGTGAATCTCGATTACTTTGACCCGCAATCCGCGACGGTCGCCGAAGAACCGTTCACTTGCGTGTTTGTCGGCGCGCTCGATTACCGGGCGAACATCGACGGCCTCACCTGGTTCGCTCACGAAGTCTGGCCTGGCGTCGTAGCCGAACTGCCGCAGGCTCGACTGTCGCTCGTCGGCCGCGCCCCGACTTCGACTATCCAGCGACTCGGCCAATTGCCCGGTATTGAAGTGGTGGGAAGCGTGCCCGACGTCCGCCCGCACCTGGCGCGGGCATCGGTTGCGATCGTGCCGCTGCGCATCGCGCGGGGGATCCAAAACAAAGTGCTCGAGGCGGCGGCCATGCGGAAGGCGACGGTCGTCTCGCCGGCCGCACTCGAAGGACTGGGGCTCGTGCCCGACCGGGATTTGCTGGTGGCCGATTCGCCCAGCGCATGGCGAAAGCAGCTGTCACGTGCGCTTGCCGATGCAGAATTACGCAACCGACTCGGCACGGCAGCTCGCGAGTATGTTGTCGAGCGGCACTCGTGGGACGCCTGCTTACAGCCCTTCGCCGAGCTCCTGGGATTGAGTTCTCGAACGATATCGACCGTCGAGCCACGATCCTCGGCGGGGGTTCGCTTGGCAGAGGCGCCTTCGTGAGCCGCGCGGCTGCATACAGGAATACGCGGGGCCTTCCGCCGCATCGCTGGCAGTTCTTCGTGGCGGCAAGCGGATACCTGGCGTTGGCGGTGTACGGCAGCTTGGTGCCGCTCACCTACCAGGCCCTCGACTGGAACGAGGCACTAGCGCGCTTCGCCGAGATCCGCTATTTGAATCTCGGTATCGAGTCTCGGTCGGACTGGGTCGCGAATATCCTGCTCTTCATACCCCTGGCCTGGCTGGCAATGGGCACGCTGTGCGTCGACCGCGGAGCCGTTTGGGCGGGGCTCTGCGCGTTGGCAGTCGCCTTGGCCTGTCATGCCTTGAGTTGGTCGATCGAATTCGTGCAGTTGTTCTTTCCGCCCCGCACGGTGTCGGTCAACGATGTTGTTGCCGAAACGATCGGCGGGGCGATCGGTTGCGTGCTGTGGCTCGTCACCGGTCAGGCAATCACCAATTGGTGTCGCCGGATCTTGGCGCTCAATCGGAACACTAGCGCCGTGCCGCTGATACTGCCGGCCTATCTGTTGGTGCTGGCCGTCATTCACTTAATGCCGCTGGACTTAACAATCAGTCCAGTCGAGGTCTACCATAAGCTCAAGGGGGGGAAAGTCCTCGTCCTGCCATTCACGCAGGTTGATCAAGGTTGGGAGTTCGTGCAGGACACGCTCTGGAACATGGCGTACTTCGCGCCGTTGGGCTACCTGTTGGCAACCCTGTGCCTGCCCGATGGCCGCCCACGATTCACACTGGCTCAGATCGCCGTGATCGGATTGCTGACGACCGCGGCGATCGAAGCGATGCAACTGTTCGTCTTCACGCGAACCAGCGACACGACCGATATCGTGACCGGTGCGGTGGCCGCGCTTGTCGCCGCGACCGTGGTGCGGCGATCAAGGCCTGTAACCGGCCGGGCCGGTGCGTCAGGCGTGCTCGGCTGGCTATTGCCGGTCGTTTGGTGCGGGGCGCTGGCCTCGCTCTATTGGTGGCCATTTAACTTCACGACCGCGGCGTTGCCCGAAGCCAACGGGGTGCCGCTCCCCTTGTGGCGCGCGCGACGCATCCCTTGGCTGCCGTTTGAGGACTATTATTGGCAAAGTGAGTACGCGTCGTTCGACCAGGTGTTGCAGAAGGGCATCAGCTTCGCGGTCTTGGGAATTCTGCTGGCAGTAGGCTGGCGCGTACGTTGGGCCTGGCTTGCGGTTGTGATCGCCCTGCTCGTGGCCGGCGCTATTGAACTCGGCCAGTTCTGCCTGGTTAATCACTATCCGAGTGTGACCGACGTGCTGATTGAGACGCTTGGGGCCTGGTGCGGCTTTTCGCTATGGCAGCGCTGGCGGCAACCGCAATTGGCGGCGATGGCGGTGTCGAAATGATCGATTGCTGGTGGCATCTCGCGCTATGAAGGGCTTGATCTTTACGTTGATGCTCACGGCTGGGGGGGCCGTCGGCTCGCTCTTCGACCCTTTCATCGGGCTGTTGATCTACGTGAGCTTTGCCATCATCAAGCCCGAATCGATGTGGTTCTACTCGGTGCCCTTGGGAGGCAATTACAGCCGCATTGTCGCCTTGGCGTTGTTGGCCGGTTGGGCCATTCACGGCTTCGGCAATTGGGATTTCGGTCGCGGCAGCCGCATCGTCAAGATCATCTTCGCCTTCCTGGTTTGGGCAATGCTCTCGGCGGTGCTCGCGCCCGATCAGGGGACGGCCTGGGTTTTCATTCGCGAGATGGCCAAGATCGTGCTGCCGTTTGTGGCTGGAGTCACGTTGCTCACAAGCGTCGCTCGTCTCAAGCAACTCGCTTGGGTGATCGTCTTGAGCCAGGGCTTTGTGGCGCTGGAGCTCAACCGGGCCTATTTCGACGGCTTCAACCAGATGCAGGAAATCGGCTTCGCGGGGCTCGACAACAACAGCGTCGCGATCGCCATGGTCACCGGCTTTGGGCTGGCATGTTACTTAGGGATCTTTGCCGAACGCATCTGGCAGCGCGGACTTGCCTTGGTGTTGGCGGTCTTGATGGCCCATAGCGTAATGTTCGCCTTCTCCCGCGGCGGGATGCTGGGTTTGATCGCAGTGGGCTGCGTGGCGTTCGTGCTGTTTGTACGCGAGCCGAAGCATCTGGCGTACGCGGTGATCATCGTGATGTTTATGTTGCGCCTGGCGGGTCCTGAAGTTCGCAAGCGCTTCTCGACGGCCTTCGTGGAAAAAGAGGAACGCGACAGCTCGGCCGCTTCACGCATCGAGCAATGGGGATACTGTTGGGATGCCATGCTCTCGCATCCGCTTTTCGGCGTCGGGCCCGACCACTGGCTGCAGGTCTCCGCGACCTATCGCGAAGGCAAGCGTATGGAGGCGCATTCGCTGTGGTTTCAGACCGGCGCCGAATTGGGCATTGTCGGCGGTGGTTTGCTCATCGCGTTCTACGCCGTGAGCATCGTCAGTCTCTGGCCCATTGCGCGGGCCTGGCGCAGCCGCGGCACCTGGTCCGACACCGGGCTGCGCTATCTGGCCGGCGGCGTGATCGCCGCGCTGGTCGGCTTCAGCGTGTCGGGCAGTTTCGTTACGCTTGAAGGCTTGGAAATCCCGTACTACACGGTGCTGCTGGGGACCGGCGTCCTTAAATTGGCGGGTCGTACGGCCGACCAGCCGGCATGGCGTCCGTCGTCGGCGGTCGAGGCTCGCTGGGCGGTGCCGGCGTGAGCGGGCAGTCGCGGGCAACGATTTCGACCGGCGCGATGCGCCGCGAGTATCGAATAACCATAACGGAGCGTACGTGAGTCGCGTTGCCGTGGAAACCCAGGACCCGTCGACGTCGGTCGCCGGCGATGTGGTAGCGCCCGCGCTACCTGAGAACAAGCAGACGGCGTACAAATCGCGTCGCCGCTCGGGTGACCGCGTGCGGCTCGTGGTGATCAGCACGCCGCGCTCGGGCAATACTTGGTTTCGCTTTCTGCTGCACTCGGCCTTTGGCCTCGAACAACATGCGGTGCACAATCCCGCGGAGCTCGATTGGTCGAAGCTCCCCGAACGATTCGTGTTGCAACTGCACTGGCCGCCGACAGAGGAGTTAAGGAAGCAACTGGCCGCGCACGATTTTCAACCGATCACGCTCGCGCGCCATCCGCTGGGTGTTTTGATATCTATTCTGCACTACGTGCCCAATCACGCCAACACGGCCCGCTGGCTGGAGAGCGCCGGAGGGGACGAAAGCACGATCGTTGGCATGCTGCCGCGTAGCAGCGCCTTTTTGCGATATGCAACCGGTCCACGTGCCGCCGCCTTGCTAGGTGTCAGTCGCGATTGGTGGACCATTCCTGGGGCGTGCCGGATACGTTACGAAGAGTTAGTCGATGCGCCCGTGGGGACGCTGAATCGGCTGGCCGCGGAGCTCGGCATCGAGCCAGTCGTGCCGCTGGAACAAGTCGTCGACACCTTCCAGATCGATCGCCTGCGCGATGCGCGCAGCGATCAACACGCCTGGCGCGGCGATCCGGACTTGTGGAAAACACTGCTGCCGACGGCCGAAGCGGAGCAAATCTGTTCGGCTCACGACGACGTCATGAGAACGCTGGGCTATCAGTGCGACGCCGACCCCGCGCTCGAACCGGCGCAAGCCGATCTGAATTGGCTCCATGCCGAGTTTGCCACGCTATGGGATCACGTGAATCGCCTGAAGGAACGCCTGGCCGTGCTCGATCAAGCCGAGGAACGGCGCCGGCGTGGAGTGTTCGGACGTCTGAAACAAGCATTTTCCGAACGCTTTCCGCGCGCCGTCGGCTGGCTCAAGTTGCGGCGCCGCGCGCTGGGCGACCAACCGGCGGATCGCTAGTTTCGCCGAGTAGCCCGAAAAACTATTTTGACTGTGACCAACACTCAGACAGCCAACGAGCGCCCTCCCGACGTCGCCAACAGGTCGTCCGCGCCAATAACTACGCAGATGTCGACGCGGTTGCGCTGGGTTTTCTGTTGCGGCATGATGCGCGCCGGCTCGACGCTGCAATATCAACTGGCCCTGGAGCTTGCCGCCCGCCGCGGACCATGTGTCGGTTTAGGATTTGCAACACCTGAACGGTTCGCCAGGTTGCTCGCCGAGCATGACGACGACGAACGCATTTTGGTCGTCAAAACACACGCGTTTCTGCCGGCCGCGGCCGATTTGATCCGTGCCCAACAGGCCGTCGGAATCTACGCCTATCGCGACGTGCGCGACGTGCTCTTGTCGCTGGGCGCCATGTCCGAGAAGTCGATCATCGAACTGCTCAACGAGGGGACGTTGTACGCGCTGCTCGACTGGCACGACCGCTGGTCGAGCGTGCCCGGCATGCTCGTTGGCCGCTACGAGGATCTGATCGACGACCTGCCCGCCGAAGTTGCGAACATCAGTCGCTTGCTCGGGTTAACTCTGACTTCGGACGAGGCAGCGAAACTAGCGGACGGTTTTACGCTCGATCGACAGCGCGAGAGAATCGCCAATTACTCGAACCAGGCCGGTAGCGCCGGCGACTCAAACGGCCGGTTCGATCCACGAACGCTGTTGCACCGAAATCACATTCGATCGGGCAGGCCGGGAGATTGGCGCGACGAGCTCACAAAGTCCGAAGTGGCATTGATCGAGCGCGTCGCGGCCGACTGGCTGACCCGGTATGGATACGTCTTGGCCGCGCCGCGCTGGCGGCGGGCCCTGGTGGCCGCCAAGTCACCGCCCGCGAGGCGGCTCGGCGGCGCGTCGAATCGCGCGTCGCAGGACGATCACGCGCGCTCGAACAGCTCGTCGCTGTCACTTGGCGCAACGCGGGCGGTCACAAGTTATGGTACGGCCATGAGCGTCGCCGCGAACCACAAGCCACTCAAAGAACGAATCTTGAGCCTGTTCAATGCGCCGCTGGGGGCTCTGGGCGTCGAACTGGTGCCAGCCTGGCGGCGTCGCTGGTGGATGTGCCAGCGGACGTTCGAGTACGGCGGTCGCGAGCTGCCGTATTTCTATCACGCTTACAACTGTGGCTGGCCACCCTATACCAGCGAACGCACGGTCGAGCTGGCATTGGCCGACGACTGGCTCGAGCGACAGATGGGCCAGCGCGTGGTTGAGGTTGGCGCGGTCACACCCTATTACTGGCCGGGCCGCGTCGGCGAAGTGGTCGATCCGTTCGATCCTCATCCGCGAGTGACCCGCCGCTGCTCGCTGATCGATGTTGACCTGCGCGGCGCTCACGTGCTGTCGATCTCAACATTCGAACATATCGGCACCGGAGACTACGCCAGCCAAGAATCGCCGGAGCGCATCAATGAATCGGTTGCCAAGCTCTTGGCCGAAGCTCCCGAGTTCCTGGTGACGATGCCCACCGGGTACAACTGCCGCGTCGACGAATTGCTCTTCGACGACGGGAACTGGCCCCGCGATGTCTCGGTGGGGTTCCTCGTGCGGATGCCGGATGGAAGCTGGCAACAGACGACCGACCCCGCGCGTGCGCGGCGCCCCTATGGCGACCCGCGCCTGCAACGGCGCTTCCCGGAGACCTGCATCGGTCACTGGGCCAATGCGGTGGCGGTGTTGGAACGAACTGCACAGCGCGACGTGACCATCTCAACCAACAGCTCGGGCCACCAATCCTGAAGCCGGCCCTCGTCGGGATGTTCGCGCGGTGAAGGTCGGCATTTATCAATACTACTGGGGGGGTGTCGGCGGGGCGCAGCGTTACATCGCGGTTGTCGCGCAATTGCTGGCGCAACAGCATCAAGTTGAGATCGTCCACCACCGTCGCGACTTCGATCCTCAACGCGTGGCCGAAGGGCTGGATGTCGATTTTTCGCGTGTCCGGTTTCGCTTTGAGCCCGATCGCCAGCACGGCCGGTGGACGACGAACAACCCTTGGAAGCGGTTGCGCTGCGAATCGCAGTGGTGCGCCGATCTGAGCGCGCCGTACGACGTGTTCATCGACTCGAGCGATCGAGTCCCGTACTTCTGCCATGCCCGCCGTGGCGTGTTATTGACCCATTTTCCCTTGGTGAGCTTCGAGGAGTACCACGGTCGGCTTGGCCCGGCCTGGTCGCGGCGCCCCTGGCCGTGGCGAGCGGCGGCATCGGCCTTTCAGCGAGTGGAATGGCGCCGCCGCTTCGCCACCTACGATCTGTGCCTGGTGAACTCGCAATACACGAAGAGCTGGTTCGAGCGTCTGTGGGGGCCGCCAGCCCAGGTGCTCTACCCGCCGCTGCGCGAGGGCTTCACGCCGCAACCCAAGGAGCGCTTGATTCTCGCGATCGGGGCCTTTCATCACTCGTCGCACAAGCGGCACGACGTGCTGGTCAAGAACTTTGGCGAGCTATGCCGCGCAGGGCTGGCCGACTGGCGCCTCGTGTTGGTAGGGGCGGTCGGGCACCGGCCGGAAGATCGCGCCTACGTCGAAAGGCTGCGGGCCGAGGCTGCCGGCTATCCAATCGAAATCCGCACCGACGTCAGCACCCTGGAATTGAAGGACCTGCTCGAGAAAGCCGCGCTGTTGTGGCACGCCATGGGCTATGGCGTCGACCCGCGCCGAGAGCCCAGTCGCCTGGAGCATTTCGGCATGGTGATCACCGAAGCCATGGCGGCCGGAGCAGTGCCGATTGCCTTTCGCGGCGGAGGAATTCCCGAGATGATCACGCCCGGCGAAAACGGCTACTTGTGGTCTACCTTTGCAGAGCTCCGCGAGGCGACACTCGAGGCCAGTCGCGATGTCGCCTTGCGCGAACGCATGGCGGCGGCTGCCGTCGAGCGCGCCAAGGACTTTTCTGTAGCGGCTTTCGAAGCACGGTTGTTCGAACTGCTGACCCCCGTATTGACCGAACCGGTGGGCGTATGAGCGACGGTTGCCGGCGATCGTCCCGAGGCTTGCCAAACTGCTGATGGCCACGACTTGCGAAGCAACTCAGTTACCCGAACGCAGTACGCCGCAGCGGCGCACCCGCGTGCTCTTCGTCGCGCATTCGGGCTTGCTGGGTGGAGCCGAGCTTTGCCTGGACACGACGCTCGCTCATCTCGATCGGACGCGCTTCGAGCCGTTCGTCGTCTTCGCTGGCGACGGGCCCTTGGTCGAACGTGCGCGCGGCTATGGTTGCCACGTCGAAATCTGGCCGCTGAGCTGGTGGCTCTGTTTTGAGCCTGGCTGGTGGCACTACAAGAACCTGTTGGGCGCGGTGTCGCGGATTGGGCGGCTCGTGCGATATATGCGGAAGAACGAAATCGACTTGGTTTACACGAATACCGCAGTCGTATTCGAGGGGGCGATGGCTGCCCGGCGTGCCGGACTTCCGCATGTGTGGCACGTTCACGAAGTTCTCACGCCCGCGCATATGCGTCCGCGGATGCTGCCGCTGCCCACGATTGGCGGCTTGATCGACAGGTTCTCGGATCGCGTGATTTTCGAATCGCAATCGAGCCGGCAAACGGCGGCCGCCTGGATCGCCACGGATAAATCGCTGGCGATCTACAACTCGGTCCGACTCGAGGTACCCTCGCACATCGATCGCGCTGCGGCGCGACGACGTTTGGAACTGCCAGACTCGGCGACCGTCTTCACCTATCTAGGGAGACTGTCAACGCGCAAGAACCCGCTGCTGCTGGCCGAGGCAATGGCGCATTTGCCAGGCGAACGGGCGTTCGGGCTGTTCGCGGGAGCAGGTCCGCTCGAACCGGCCTTACGGCACCGCTTGGCCGAGCCAGATTTGAGCGGGCGGACTCGCATCGTGCCGTTTCAGTCCGATGTCAGCGACCTGCTTGCGGCCAGCGACGTGGTCGTGCTGCCGTCGAACGAGGAGTCGTTCGGATTGGTTTTGGTCGAGGCGGCCGCCTTTGCCCGCCCAGTGATCGCCACACGCACACAGGGGCCGGCTGAGATTGTCGTCGACGGTGTCACCGGATTGCTGGTTTCGCCAGGCGACGCCCCGGCACTAGCGCAGGCGATGCGATCTCTGCTCGACGACGCAACGCTCCGTGAACGCCTGGGGAAAGCCGCCGCGGACCGGGCCGTCGAACACTTTTCGGCAACCGCCAACACTCGACGCATCGAACAAACACTTGTCGAGGTCGTCGCGGCGGGGCGGGCCGCGGGTGCCAAATCGCAATGAGTCGGCCGCTGGTCAGCGTAGTGGTTCCGGTCTTCAACGGCGCGGACTTTTTGCCGGCGGCGCTCGACCATGTACTCGGGCAGACCCATCGGCCGTTGCAGGTGATCGTTGTCGACGACGGCTCGACAGATGGCACAGCAGACGTTCTCGAGCGTTATGGGGAGCAGATCGAAGTCTTGCGCCAAAACAATCGCGGCGTGGGGCACGCCCGCAATGCCGGGATCGCGGCGGCGCGCGGCGATTACGTCGCGTTTCTCGATCAAGATGACTGGTGGGTGCCCGCAAAGCTCGCGCGTCAAGTTGAGTGCTTCGAGCAAGACGCTGGGGTGGGGCTCGTGCACACTGGCGTGGAATACTTCGCTGAGGCGACACACGAGTTCACCAGCCCGCTGAATCCACTGGCCCGTCCCGAGTTGTTACAAGGCAATTGCTTTCGCCGCTTGCTCGAAGAGAATCACGTCCGCAATTCGAGCGTCATGGTTCGCCGCCGTTTATTGGCGGAGGCCGGCGCTTGCGACCAGGCGATCTCGGGCAACACAGTGCAGGATTACGATCTATGGCTGCGCTTGGCCCGGATTAGTCGCTTTGTCTACATACCGGAACCGCTGACAGTAATTCGTCTGCACCCGCACCAGGGAACCTGGGACCGACGACAGATGCTCGGCGAGGAGGCCCGGCTCCTCGAACGCCTGCGCGATCAAGAACCGAGTCTGGCGCCCGATATGCGAAGACGTATGGCGGGGCTCTACGACTCGCTGGGGGTCGCGCACCTCGACGCCGGCGAAGCACGGCTTGCGCGCAGCGCTTTTGCCCGCTCGCTGGGAGAACGATTTACACCACGGGGCGCGCTACTCTATCTGGCCACGCTGCTGCCGTCACAGGTGCGAGAGTCTCTGCGTCAGGGACAGCGTTCAGCTGGAGTGGCACTGTGAATACTCCCCTGACGATTTCCGAGCGTGCCGCGATTGACTCATCGCCACAGGTCCTGTCGCCGGCGACTTCAATCTCGCCAGTCAAAGTCGCCATCAAACGAGTCGCGGGGGTGGTCGCTCTGGTCCTGGTGCTACCGGCGTTTGCAGTCTATACGCTGGGGCGTGGAGTTGTTGGGCCAGTCAAGGCTTTCGCCGGGTGGTCGCAGGCATTCAGCTTGATCCCGGGTTTGCTCGGAGAATACTTGCGGCGGGCGTTTTACCGATTGACGCTGAGCGGTTGTGGTGACGACGCCTGCATCACGTTTGGCACGGTAATCTCACACCCCACCGCGCAACTCGGCGACCGCGCCTACGTGGGCGCGTTCTGCGTGCTCGGCGATGTCACACTGGAGGACGACGTACTGCTGGGCTCGCATGTCTCGATTATCAATGGAGGCGCGCAGCACGGTATCGAGCGGTTGGATTTGCCGGTTCGCGAGCAGCCCGGTCAGTGGCGGCGCGTCACCATCGGTCGCGACACCTGGATCGGCGACCGCTCGGTGGTGTTGGCCGACATCGGGCGGCACTGCGTCGTAGGGGCCGGTTCGGTGGTAGTCTCGCCACTGGCCGATTATGCCATCGCCGTCGGGAACCCCGCTCGCGTGCTGCGATATCGAAACGACGAGAATCCACAGCCGGCCGCCGAAGAGCCCGTCAACTGATGACCTGGACACAGAGTCGAATCTAGTCACCATGTGCGGAATCGCTGGAGTCTTGTATACAGAGCCTTCGCGACCGGTCGAGCCCGCCACCCTGCGCGCCATGGGGGATGCGATTGCTCATCGGGGACCCGACGGCGAAGGATTCTGGCAGTCCCCGGGCATAGGATTGGTGCACCGACGGTTGTCGATCATCGACCTGGCCGGCGGCGCGCAGCCGCTGGGCAACGAAGATGGGCGCGTGCAGGTAGTCTTCAACGGCGAGATCTACAATTATCCCGAATTGCGCCGTGAACTGATCGCCCGCGGCCACCGGTTCGCGACGAACAGCGACACCGAAGTGCTCGTGCACATGTACGAAGAGCTCGGCGAACGGCTCGTCGAACGGCTCCGCGGCATGTTCGCCCTGGCGATCTGGGACGTTCGCCAGCAGCGTTTGTTGTTGGCCCGCGACCGAGTTGGTCTTAAGCCGCTGTATGTTTATCGCGACACAGAGAAGCTACTCTTCGGATCCGAACTCAAAGCGATCCTTGCCCATCCTGGCGTCGATCGCGCGATCGATCCGCGGGCCGTCGAAGACTACCTGGCCTTGGGTCTGGTGCCGGGCGCAAGGTCGATCTTCAAACGCGTCGTCAAGCTGCCGGCAGCCCACACCTGGTTGCTGGCTGCCGGCCGCTGGGATCATGAGCCCCGTCGCTACTGGCGGCTATCGCTCGAGCCGCGCGAGCGATCTGTGGAGGATTGGCTCGCTGACCTTGAATCGAAGCTCGACGAAACGGTCGCCGCGCACCGGCTGGCCGATGTTCCCGTGGGAGCGTTCCTCAGTGGCGGCTTGGACTCCAGCGCCATCGTGGCCTCGGTGGCGCGCGATCCTGCCGCCGCCCTGCAGACTTTTTCGATTGGCTTCGCCGAAGACGCCTACAACGAACTGCCGTTCGCCCGGCAGGTCGCCAGCCGGTTTGGCACTCGACATGTCGAACAGATTGTCACTGCCGAAGGGGCCGGCGCGCTGGACGACCTCGTGCATTTCTACGACGAACCATTTGCCGACCCCTCGGCGATTCCAACGCTGGCTGTCTCGCGGTTGGCTCGGCAAGCAGTCAAAGTGGTGCTCTCGGGCGATGGCGGAGACGAGGCGCTCGGCGGATACAGCCGCTACGCCCACGACCTTGCCGAGGCGCGGTTGCGCAATCGGCTACCTGGCTGGTTTCGCCATGGCGTGCTGGGGCCGTTGGCGGCACAATGGCCAAAGGCCGACTGGTTGCCGCGCTTTTTGCGGGCGAAGACTCGGTTAGAGAACCTGTCGCGCGAGGCGGATAGCGCGTATGCGAATACCCTGACGTTGGCCCGCTTGCCAGTGCGGCGCGACCTGGTCGCCGCCGGACTACGCAAGGAGTTAGGCGAACACAATCCAGACCACGAGTTGGTGGCGCACTTTCGCACGGCCCCTGCTGGCGATGCGCTGGCCGGCATGATCGCCACCGACGTCGGCGTGCTGTTACCCGATGGTTTCCTCACAAAGGTCGATCGCGCCAGCATGGCTTGCGGCTTGGAAGTTCGTCCGCCGCTGGTCGACCACGAGTTCCTGGAATTGGCGGCGCAGGTTCCCTCGCGATTCAAAGTACGCGACGGTCAGACCAAGTGGCTTTTCAAATGCGCCGCCGCGAGGCGATTGCCCGCCGACGTGGTCTGGCGCCGCAAGCAGGGTTTCGATCTGCCGGTTGATGAATGGTTGCGAAGTTCGCTGGCCGAGCAGTTCCGCTCGACCGTGCTCGATCCCGGCAGCCGTGCGGCCGAACTCATCAATCAGGAGGCCGCCGGCCGTTTGTATCAAGCGCACGCGGCAAGGACTGGGCGACACGGTCGTCTATTGTGGGCGCTGCTGGTGCTGGCCCGTTGGGCCGAGCGCTACTTGCCCGAGCCAGGTAACACCCACCCCACTCGGAACCCGCCCGCTACTACGAGCGGAGCAACGAGACCAAAGGTATGTTTGGCTGGGTAAGTCCGGATATGCGGGTCAACAGCGTCCTCGACCTGACGGTCGAAGAGTTATCGCGGCGGCGATTGCGCGGGCTGCTGCTCGACGTCGATTGCACCCTGAAGGATCATGGAGCCACGGAGTTCCGGGCGGAAGTCGCCGCCTGGATCGATGGGCTGCGCGGCGCGGACGTGCGGATGTGCCTGTTGTCGAATGGGCGACCGCAGCGCATCGAGCGCCTGGCCAAATTGCTTGACGTGCCATTCGTAGCGCAGGCGATGAAGCCCTGGCCACGCGGTTGCCACGCCGGCGTGCGCTGCTGTGGCTTGCCCGCGGACGAAGTGGCCGTCGTCGGAGACCAGTTGTTTGCGGATATCCTGGCCGGGCGCCTGGCGGGACTGTTTACGATCTTGGTGACGCCGACATCAACGATCGAACCGTGGTTCACGCGACTCAAGCGGCCACTGGAGCGTCCCGTATTGTCGTGGCTCGATCGGCGCGATCAACGCACGGGGTCAACAGCAATTAACTCGAACGAGAATCACATACCTTGAGTCGTTTAGCCGAATCGGACGAACCGCAAGTTGCCACCGAAGGGGTGACGACACCAACCGGCGAGGCCACAGGCCACGCGAGCACGTGGAGCCTCGTGCGCCCCTACCTGGCGATCGCGCGCCCCGATCATTGGATCAAGAACGCCTTCATGGGGCTGGGGGTGCTGCTCGCGTTCTTCTACTACCCCGACACATTGAGTTGGGAAGCCGCGGGGCAGGTGCTGTGGGCTCTCCTGGCCACGTGTCTGGCGGCCTCGAGCAACTACGTGCTGAACGAGATACTCGATGCGCCAATGGATCGACATCATCCGGTCAAGCACGCGCGGCCGATACCTTCGGGTCAGGTCAAGTTGCCAATCGCGTACACCGAATGGATTGTGCTGGGGGCCCTAGCGCTTGTTCTCGGATGGTCGCTGAACGCCGCGTTCGCTGCTTCCTTGGCGACGCTCCTGTTCATGGGACTGGTTTACAATGTGCCGCCGGTGCGCACCAAGGAACTTCCTTATGTCGACGTACTAAGCGAGTCGATCAACAACCCGCTCAGGTTGTTGCTCGGTTGGTTCGCGGTGACGGCGGCGGCGGTGCCGCCGGTGACATTGATGATCTTCTACTGGATGATCGGTGCGTTCTTCATGGCCAGCAAGCGCTTCGCCGAGTATCGCTCGATCGGCGACCCGGCGGTGGCGGCCAGCTATCGCCGTTCGTTCCGCCATTGCAACGATCAGCAGTTACTCGTCAGCATGTTCTTCTATGCCACGGCGGCGGCGTTGTTCCTGGGCATGTTCATCATCCGCTATCACCTGGAATTGATCCTGAGCGTGCCACTGATCGCCGGCTTTTTCAGCATGTACATGCGGTTGGCCCTCAAGAAGGACAGCGCCGCGCAGAGCCCGGAGCGGCTCTATCGCGAAATCGGCTTGATGGTTTATCTGGCGATTTGCGTGGCTGCTTTTGTCGGGCTGATGTTCGTCCGGTACCCGTACTTGCACGAGTTGTTCAACGTGCCTGAATCGGATATGCCCACCTTGTGGCACATTTGATGGCGATGGCTGCGGATAGTCAGCAGGTCGTGGCGCCAGGCGCGCCGGCCGCGCGCGATCACGAGCTCGCCAGCACGCCCGCGGAACGCAATCCGCGCTCGAACGCGCGCCCGTTGATGGCCATCCTCGTCGCGGGCCTGCTCGTGCGAGCGCTGTTTTGGTCCTGGTTCGCAGGACTCGACGTCCACGACGACGAAGTCGACTACGACCACCTGGCAGTCAGCTTGGCCCAGGAAAATGCCTTTCGCCTGCAAGGCCAGACCACCTCGATCCGTCCGCCGCTGTACCCCTTTGCAACGTCGCTGGTGTATCGAGCCGTGGGGATCGACGAGCCAGCCGGCTTGGCGCGGGCCCGGCAGACCGTGCGCGCGATCCAGGCAATCTTCAGTTTGGCGACAGTGTTGTTGGTTTATCGTCTGGCGAGCGATCTGTTTGGTCAACGCGTGGGATTGTGGGCGGCCGGGATAGCCTGCTTCTATCCGTCGCTACTGGCGTACAACAACCTGATATTGACCGAGGTGCTGTTTACCTTCTGGCTGACGTTCGTGGTTTGGCTTTCGGTTCGCTATCTGCGCACGGGGGATTGGCGATGGGCCGTAGCGACCGGGGCCGTGATTGGCCTGGGCGCGCTGACGCGCAGCGCTCTGTGGATGTTCCCGCCCGTGTTGGCCCTGTTCTGGCTGTTGGTTGGCCAGGCTGGATGGCGGGCAAGTTTAGTCGGTCCAGCCTTGATGTTCGCGGCCTTCGCCATCGTCATAGCGCCCTGGGCGGTGCGCAACACGCGCCTTGAGCAGACCTTTACCGCGGTCGACTCGATGGGGGGGCGGAACGTGATGATGGGCAACTACGAATACACGCCGATGTGGCGCGCCTGGGATGCGATCAGCATCGGTGGCGAACAGGCCTGGTATCGCGTGCTGGCCAGGCGTTACGACGATTTCCGCGAACTGACGCAAGGTCAACGTGACAAGCTCGCCATGCGCGAAGGCTTGCGCTTCATGGCCGCCAACCCGGGGCTAACCGCTCGTCGCGACGTGGTCAAGTTCTTCAACTTCTGGCAACTCGAACGCGAAGTCGTGGCCGCCGCGGGGCGCGGGCTGTTCGGTGATTTGCCGACAACTGTCGTCTTATCGATCACGCTGCTGGTGTTCGGCTCGTACGCGATGTTGTTCATCGCGGCAATCATCGCCGCGGTCGCGGCGCCGCCGACCGACTGGCGGGCGCATCTGATGTGCGGCCTGATCGTCGCCTTCTTGTGCGCGCTGCACACGGCTGTCTTCGCGCACTCGCGCTACCATTTGCCGCTGGTGCCGATACTCGCCTGCTACGCGGCGCAGGCCATCGTTGCCCGGCGAGAGATTTGGACGCAGCGGCGCAGTCGAATGTGGCTCGCCGCGAGCATCGCCGGCCTGTTCGCGGCCGCCTGGTTGTTCGAAATCGTCTACGTCGACTTCGATAAATTTGCCGAGATCATGCGAAGCGGGTGAGCTGAATGCCGGGCATTTGCGGTTTTCTATCGAGGCATCCTTCGAGCGACGGGCCCGAGCGGCTCGCGCGACTGGCGCGACCACTGGAGTTGTACGATTGGTACCGCAGTGAGTCGCATGCCTGCGATACCGCCAGTTGGGGGCTCGCCCGCGTCTCGCTGGGCTTCCTGAATACCGCGCCGCAGCCAGTGGCCAACCACGATGGCTCGCGGTGGTGTGTGCTCGACGGCGAGTTATTCGACACAGCGCCGCTGCGCCGCGAGTTGACGGCCGCGGGCTGCATCCTGCAAAACGGCGGCGACGCCGAGCTGTTGCTGCACGGCTACGAGGCCGAAGGCATGGCGTTTCTTCGGCGCTTGAACGGCAAATTCGCGGCTGCCATCGTCGACGTCGCGGCGCGCCGTTTGACGCTCGTGAACGACCGCTTCGGTATGAAGCCACTCTATTACGTCGCTACACCGGAAGGAGTGCACTTCGCCTCGGAGATCAAATCGCTGCTGGCCGACCGGCACGGCTCTCGCGAGCTGAACCTGCGCGGCATCGCGCAGTTTTTCAGCTTCGGTCAACTATTTGGCGAGGACACCTTTGTCGAAGGGCTCGTCGGGCTCCCGGCGGCGGCCTGCGTAGCTTTCGACCTGTCGACCGGCGAAACGGAGACCTCGAGCTACTGGCAGGCGACCGAAGCGCGGCTGGCACCACGCAGCGACGACGCTTGGTTGGACGAAGTCGATCGCCGCTTCGCCGTCGCCGTCGAGCGGCAGTCGGCCGACACCACAGCCCTGGGGATATCGCTATCGGGTGGGCTCGACTCGCGGCTGATTCTGGCGCTGGTTGATCACCAGCGCGTCCCCATTACTTCGCTCAGCCTGGGCATGGCAGGCTCGCTCGACCATCGCTGCGCCGAGCGCATGGCCGAGTTGACCAACCGCCGCCACCATAGCCATGTGCTCAGCCACAGCTTTCTGCACGATTTCGCCCGCCACATGCGGCACATGGTTCATCTGACCGACGGCCATTATCTCTCACAGTGCATCGTAATACCCACGTTGCCGATCTACCGGCAGCTTGGTATCGAAGTGTTGCTGCGGGGGCACGCCGGTGAACTGCTGCACATGGGCAAAGCTTACAACTTTTCGCTGGATGATGCGGCGCTGGCGATTTCGAGCGAATCGCAGCTCGAAGCCTGGCTTTGGCAACATTTGCGGGCCTATATGCTCGATGCCGTCGATGGCCCGCTGCTGGCGGCAGCCGACTCCGCAGAAGTCGAGTGCCTGGCGCGCGACTCGCTGGCACAAGCGCTCGAGCGAGCTTCGAGCGTCGATCCAGTATTGCAGCGTATTTGGCATTTGTTCGTCGGCGAGCGGTTGCGCCGCGAGACGGCGCTGTCGATGGTCGAGTTCGGTTCGGTCGTCGAGACGCGATTGCCGTATCTCGACAACGATCTGGTTGATGCGCTGCTGGCCGCGCCGCCGCATCTGAAACTCGGCGAAACGATGCAGCGACACATGCTCGCACGGCACAAGCCCGAATTTCTCGACATTCCCAACGCCAATACGGGCACGCGAATCGGCGCGGGACAGCTTGCCCAGAAGTTCGCCACCCTACGGATGAAGGTGCTCGCCAAGCTCGGCGTACCCGGCTATCAGCCCTACGAGCGGTTAGGATTGTGGCTACGACGCGAGTTGGCGCCGTTGGTGCGCGACTTGCTTTTGACCGAGCGCACGCTGGAGCGTGGCGTCTTTCGCCCCGACACGCTAAGGTCGGTCGTGCGACAGCACCTCGACCACGAGCGCAACCATACCTTTCTGCTGTTGGCGCTGATGATCTTCGAGATGGGGCAGCGCGAGTTCATCGACGGCGAAGCCTACGACCCGACGGAATTGGCAGCCAGCGGTTCGTCCCCCGCGGCCAATCACGCATGACCAGCTCCGCGGCTACCGATCTCATCACTAGTCGCGGCGCCGAACCACGGCCTGGCGGCGATCGCTCAAGTTCGGCCCGCACCTGGCATATTTGTCATCTGGTGCATGGACTGACCGTGGGAGGCGCCGAACGCCTCGCGCTGCGGATGGGGGATCACCTGCCTGCCGACAAATACCAGGTGAGTTACTTGTGCCTCGACGTGTTGGGTACCTGGGGGACTGAACTGCGCGACTCCGGCGGGCGCGTGCACCTGATTGGTCGTCGTCCGGGGTTCGACTGGGGTTGCGCCCGTCGCTTGGGTGCCCACTTGAAGAACGCGGGTGTCGACCTGGTACACGCGCATCAGTATACGCCGTTCTTCTATGCGCTGGCCGCGCGGCACCTACGGCGCCGTCCGCCGATTCTATTCACCGAACATGGGCGGTGGTTTCCCGACTATCCGCGTCCTAAACGGATGTTGTTCAACCGTACCTTGATGGGACGTCGCGATCGTGCCATCGGCGTGGGCGAAGCGGTACGCCGCGCGCTGGTCGACAACGAAGGTTTGCCGGCCGATCGCGTCGGCGTCATCTACAACGGCGTCGATCTCACGCCCTATCGCGATCAGTCGCGCGACCGGTACGCGATGCGAGTCGAACTGCGTGCGCAGCTTGGCATCCCGGATTCGGCCCTGATGCTGGCGCAGATCGCCCGCCTCGACGATTTAAAAGATCACCTTACCGCCGTTCGGGCGATGGCGCGGATCGCCGCCGCAGTGCCACAGGCTTTGCTGCTGATCGTGGGCGACGGCCCTGAGCGTACAAAGATCGAAGAACTTGTTCGCGAGCTGAACATCGAGCAGTACGTACGGCTGGTAGGCACGCGCCGCGACGTGCCAGCGATTCTCCAAGCATCCGATCTGTTTCTGCTGTCGAGCAAAAGCGAGGGCATTCCGCTGACGGTGATCGAGGCCATGGCAGCCAAGCTCGCAGTCGTTTCGACCGACGTGGGGGGCGTGGGCGAAATCGTCGTGGCGGGTGAGACCGGCCTGCTGGCGCCGGCCGGAGATGATGCCTCGTTGGCCGCCGCCGCAATCGAGTTATTGCGCGACGGGCCTCGCCGGGCCGCTTTCGGCGAGCGCGGTTTCTGCCGGGCCTGCGATATGTTTGACGAGGCTCGCATGCATCGCGACTATCAAGACCTTTACGCCGAGATGCTGGCATGACGCGGGCTGTGGAAGCTGCCTCCGTGGGCACGCAGCCGGCCGGCGCTTCGGCGTCGCCGGGCAGAGTTGACGCGAATGGCTCGGCACTCAACGAACTGTTGGTGTTTGCCGATGACTGGGGAAGACATCCTTCGAGCTGCCAACATCTCGTGCGCCGATTGCGGGACCATTACCGCGTGCTGTGGGCCAACACGATCGGCACACGCAGTCCCAAAGTCGACGGCTTCACGCTGCGTCGCGGTCTCGAGAAGCTGAACCAATGGCGACGCGGCCTGCAGCGCTCGACGCCGACGATGTCGGTGCTCGACCTGCCGATGCTGCCACGCGTCGGCGGTCCACTGGCCGACGCCGCCAATCGACTGCTCGTCGGTGCCAGGTTGCGCCTGGCGCTACGTCAATGCGGCCTGAACCGCCCCTTGGTGCTGACGACGTTGCCGTTCGTGTCCAGCCTGATACGTCACGTGCCGCGGCGCGGGTTGGTCTACTATTGCACCGACGACTTCAGCCAGTGGCCGGGGGCCGATCGCGAGTCGCTCCTGTCGGCGGAACGAGAAACGCTAGCCCAGGCCGACCTGGTGTTGCCGGTCTCCCGAGCGCTCGCAGCGCGGCTCACAGCGGCTGCGCCCAGCAGCACGCGAGTGCACTACTTGTTGCACGGCGTCGACTGCGCGCACTTCGCTCAAACACAGCAAGCGTTGCCGCCGGTCGAGTTGGCAAGACTACCGGGCCCACGAATTGGCTACTTCGGCCTGATCTACGAGAAGCTCGATTTTGAATTGCTAGCTGCCGTCGCGCGACAATGGCCCTCGGGAAGTTTAGTGCTGATCGGCCCCGTCGACTTTTGCCCCGACGAGTTGCGGCGGTTGCCGAATGTGCATCTGATGGGCGCACAACCGTACCGCGATCTGCCCGCGTGGCTGGCCGGGCTCGACGTATTGTTGTTGCCCTATGTGTGCGACGAGATGATCCGCCAGAGCTCGCCCCTGAAGCTGCGCGAGTGCCTGGCCGCCGGCAAACCGACGGTCAGCGTCGACGTGGCCGAAGTGCGGCGATTCGAACCCCACGTGCGGGTGGCTGCCAATCGTGACGAATTTGTGGCAGCGGTGCGTCAGGCCCTGGGGCAGGAGGCGGTTGCGGCCGTCGCCGAGCGGCAACAAGCTGTGGCTGGCGACGATTGGGATTGTCGTGCGGCCGAGTTGCGGCAGTTGATTGAATCGCTACCGACACACGACGTATATTAGGGTTTGTCCTTCGCAGTCTAGCGCGCTTCGCGCAAAGTCGTCAGCGTATTGGCCGGGAGTTATTAGCAGTGCCCAGCGTATTGCATCTGCGCACAGTAACCGGCCATGGCGGCGGTCCCGAGAAAACGCTGCTGTACAGCCCACGCTTTATCGACCCCGAATACGAACTGCGATTGGCCTATGTCCGTCCCGTGGGCGATCGCAAATACGATCTGCCCGAACGAGCGGCCAGGCTGGGTGTGCGACTGATCGACGTGCCGGAGCGCGGGCCAGCCGATCCGCGCACCCTGTGGCGCTTGGCCGCGGCGGTACGGCGTTTCCGCCCCGACATTCTTCATCCGCACGACTACAAGACCAACGTTCTGGCGGTGCTGCTGGCGCGGCTGTTCCGCCTGAAGGTGGTCACCACGTTGCATGGCTATGTGACGATTGGCGGGCGGTTGGACTGGTACTATCGCATCGATCGCTGGGCCATTCGCCGGATGGATCATGTGATCGTGGTGAGCGATGACCTGTTGGAGGTCGTTCGCGACATCGGCGTCCCCGACGAGCGCGTGACATTGATCGAAAACGCCATCGACGCCGGCGAATATCGCCGTCGCATTCCAGCGCCAGCAGCCAAAGTGCGCCTTGGCCTCTCTTCCGATCGGTTGGTGATTGGCGCCGTGGGGCGCCTCGCTCCCGAGAAGGGCTTCGACAGGTTGGTCCGAGCCGTCGCCCGACTAGCGAGCGACGGTTGGAACGTCGAGTTGTGGATCGCTGGCGATGGCCCCGAGCGCGAGAATCTCGCCCGTTTGGCCGAAGAGTTGAACCTTGGCGAACATGTGCGGTTGCTAGGGCACCGGAGTGACCTGATCGACTTATACCAGGCCTTCGATATTTTTGTGCTCAGTAGCCTTCGCGAGGGACTGCCTAATGTCATGCTCGAAGCGCTGGCGACCGAAGTGCCGGTCGTCGCCACGAATGTCGCCGGCGTGCCGCGATTGATCGAAAATGGTCGTAACGGCTTTGTCGTTCGCTCGGGCACGCCCGAAGAGTTGTCGGCGGCGATCAGCCTGCTTCTGGGGGACGAGGCTCTGCGGCAGCGTTTCGCGAAAGCAGGGCGCGAGACGATCGAACAGCGTTACAACTTCCGGGTCCGTATGGAAAAGGTTCGTCGCGTCTACGACGCGGTTTTGGGTCGCTCGGAGCCGGCGACACGAGATCTGCCGAATTCAAACGTCGAGCCAGAATCGCCGCTTCCACCGCGACCTCAGCCCGACCGTAGCGGGACGGAATAGCGCCAGCTTCTTCATGTCACAGGCTCGCGGCGTCGCATCATTGCGGGAATCTACTGCCGACAGCCGGTCCCCGTCAGCGCCGCGCGACCAGGCTAAGGTCATAGTTCGCCATGACGCCTCGGCGGATGACTGCCGCGCCTTCCTGACGCAACGCGGCGGCTCGATTTACCAACGCCCCGAGTGGGATAGAGTTTTTCGTCTCTACGGTCTGGAGACCCTGAGGCTATCGGCGTGGCGCGGCGAGTCGTTAGTTGGGCTGCTGCCGCTCGTTTGGCAGATGAATTCGTTACTGGGGCGGCGGTTAATCAGTTTGCCGTGGTTTGACACGGCCGGGATCGTTGCCGAAGACGAAACGGTGCGCGACCAACTGTTGGCGGCCGCTCGCGAGGCTGCCCAATTGCGCCAGGTACCGTCAGTCGAACTCCGGCAATCCCAAGCCGTCGAAGGCTGGCCACAGGGGGACGCCGACAAGGCGCTGCTGCGATTGCAGTTGCCCCAAGATCCAGACGAACTTTGGCGCAAGCTCTCTGCCAAGGTGCGCAACCAGGTGCGAAAAGGTGAGAAGTCGGGACTGACTGTCGAACTGTCGGTCGATTCTCGGAGCGCCCTGCGGCTCGTCCCGGAGTTTTATGAAGTTTATGCCACGAACATGCGCGACATGGGGAGTCCGTCGCACAGCCTGCAATTCATGACTGCCGTGGCCGAGTCATTTCCAGACGAATGTCGGCTGGCGATCGTGCGACTTGACGGCCGGGCCATCGGAGGTGGGCTCACCTTGTCGAGCGGTCGTTCGCTGGAGATTCCCTGGGCCTCGAGCCTACGCAGCTTCGGCCCGCTCTG
This sequence comes from Pirellulales bacterium, assembly GCA_050184475.1. Lineage (GTDB taxonomy): Bacteria > Planctomycetota > Planctomycetia > Pirellulales > JAEUIK01 > JAIESQ01. Next base: position 106,538 of record JBFXAH010000010.1, read on the forward strand.
CGTCAATCACGTGATGTATTGGCATCTGCTGCGTGACGCGTGCCTGGCTGGCTGCGAATGGTTTCACTTCGGTCGTAGCACGATCAATAGCGGGCCGTATCGTTTCAAGAAACAGTGGGGGGCCGATGCGGTGCCGCTGGTATGGCACATCTGGCGCGCGGATGCGACCGCCGGAGCGCCCCGGCACGACCGGAAACTGCAGTTGGCGTCGCGCGTCTGGCAGCGACTGCCGCTGAGCGTCGCGCGTCGACTGGGGCCGCACCTGATTCGCCATCTACCCTAGTTTCTGGGGTATGATGCTATGGAGACTTCCTAATCGGCAATTCCAGCAAAGTTGAATGCGACCGCTGGCCGATAGCTGTGTTGGTGTGCGCAAACCGTTGCGTAGCGGTCAGTTCCGCGGGTTTCGTGGAATTTCATTCCCCGAGACCACCCAGGCCGTTACAATTCGTGTAGGTTCGGATGGGGTGGTGCCCGTAGCTCGGGAGACTTTGGCAATGCGACAACTGGCTGTAACGACCATTGCGCTAGCCGCGATGATGCTTGCGCCCCAGGTTCTGCAAGCGCAAAGCACCTACCGGGGAGGCGGCATGAATCGCCTTCAGTATCCGTACCAGAACAAGCCTGCGGTGACGCCATGGCTCGAACTCTTCCGGCTCGCCCCCATGGAGCTGAATTACTACAACTTGATCAAGCCACAGCTCGATCAGTTGGACGTCAATCGTAGCGTGGGGTCCGAACTGCGTCAGTTGAACCGCAACATAGACAACATCCAGGATCTCCATGGCGGCAATGAACGTAACGTGAAGACCGGACATAGCTCGTCGCATGGCAATCATTCGCACTTCTATAGCGGCATCGCTCCCGCGAGTGGCGCCACCACCGGAGCCGTGGGTGGACGAGGCATGTCGCGCCGCGCGACTATGCAGGGCCGGCCGAGTTTCGGTCAACAGCTCTCCGCACAGTTCGGCGCCAATTACAGTGCACGCGGAGCGGCTGCCAACGCTACCGGCGGAGCTGCCGGCTCGGGTAGCTAACTCAAGTTGCCGAGCTTCCTTACCGTCGGCGACGACGCGAGCGAAGCGCGTATAGGCGTAGCACGGTCTAGGCATTCGAACTTGCCAATGTCGCGTCTGGTCGCTGCCTGGCGCCGCCATCTTGCTCCGCTGTCCTTGCTGATGGCAGCCTGGATCTGGTTTGTCGGAGCACTCCCTCGGGAGCCAGGGAATCTCTTTCTCATCGACACGTCGTTGATCGACGTGCCCTTTCGCGTTGCCGCCGCGCGACTGCTTCGCGAGGGGAGTTTCCCCTTCTGGACATCGCAGATCGAGTGCGGCTTTCCGCTATTCGCCGACGGCCAAACTGGCGTGCTTTACCCTCCCTTCGTGCTGTATGTACTAAGCCCGACGCCCGCCATGCACGACCTTTTCATGGCCTTACACTACCTGGGGGCGGGGCTGGCGATGTACTTGTTTCTATTAGGCCGGCGACTGTTGCTGCTGGCGGCCGCGCTCGGCGGCTGCATCTTTTTCGCAGCCCCCGTGCTGCTGGCGGCGCACGTGGTTCCGGGCATTGTCAGCACCATCGCCTGGCTTCCGCTGGCCCTGTGGTGCATCGACCGATACGCCGAGGGTCGGCGGTCGGCGCTCTGGTGGTGCGCTGTCGTCAACTGTGTCTTGCTCTTGGCTGGCATGCCAAACGCCGCACTCTTGTGTTTAATCGTCGAGGCCGCCTACCTAATTTTCACATTAGGGCGCCGAGGCTACGTTGCCCTCCTTCGTTGCGGTCTGGTGATCTTCGCAATGGGGGTCGCGTTGGCGGCCGTGCAATTGCTGCCGACTTACGATTACTTTCGCCAGTCACATCGTGGAGAAGGTCTTGATTGGGCTGCCATCGAGACAAATTGCGTGCGTACACCTCGCGAGATCGCAACGATCGGCGTCTGCCGCGCCGTCGATTTACGTGCAAGCTGGTTTGGCTATGCAGTGGTCGTCTTGGCAGCGACGGTCGCGGCATTCACAAACCGCCTCCAGCGCCGCGAAACCTGGTTTTGGCTAGCGCTGGCCATTTTTGGATTGGCGCTGGCGACTGGCACTCCGGTACTGCGTTTGTGGTATTTTTTGCCGGTCGTCTCCTGGTTTCGGTGGCCGATGTTTTATGTGCTGGTCACGCATCTCGCGGCGTCGGTCTTGGTCGGCCTGGGTGCAGACTGTGTACTGCAATCATTGACTAGTCGAATCAGCACCGCCGCCGGTGCCCGCGCGGCGCTGGTCTTTGCGAGCTGCGCTACGGCCGTAGTCGCGGCGGGTTGGAACACGCTCGGGCAATGCCAATCTCCGGCGGGATTTTATGATCTGGGATCGCCTACCATACTGGAGACAGCTCGCCGCGAGTCGTATTCCGCTTGTTGCCCCTTCTGCATGGCACGATCGAAGGGCGAGAGCTCCCTTTCGACCAGCGGTTCTGGTCAGTGCGCCGTCACATTGATAGCGCCACGGTGCTCGCACCCAACTACTCGCTGCTGCACGGCGTGTCGACGACGATTCTCAAGAACCAGATTGACGCCGTTACTCCGCGCGCCTTTACGGAGCTGATCACCGCGGCACCGCAGATTACCGGCGCTTTCTTGCGCGTGGCAGCGGTGACTCATGTATCGGATATCGAATCCATCTCTGGACCGCTCACAAGAGCGCTTGATGTCCAGTCCACCGATCCAGCGTTCCTATATGCGGTGCGCGATTCGCAGCCTCGCGCATGGCTCGTCAGTCAAACCATCGTGCTGCCGGATTCGGCCGATCGGCTGCGGCAGATTCTTGCGGGCGAGTTCGACCCCCGGCGGATAGCCGTAGTCGAAGCCCCCCAGGACGCGTTGCCGACACCGCCTGGCACCGACGAAGCGTCGGTGTCACCGATCAATGGCCACGTTGAGTTGTCGGAGCCGAGCCCCGGTCGCTTAGTGATTCGCACGCGGGCGGGTGCCGAGTCCATACTGATTGTGGCCGATCGCTATGCTCCGGAAATCTCGGTGGAGGTCGATGGCCAGCGCGGGAAACTGATTCGCGCGAACCACGCCTTCCGTGGTGTGCGACTGTCGGCCGGCGAGCATCTGGTCGAAATGCGGTATGTGCCGACGAAGTTCTGGCTGGGGGCAACTGTATCGGGATTCGCCGCGCTCGTCGCGATTGCTGGTCTCGTCTCTCAGCGACGCCGCTAAACGGCTCGTCAGTCGCACGATCTGGCCGCACGCACTTGCGAGTTGAAACAGGTTGTGAAAAACTAGCCACTCGCGGCACGAGTTGGTTCCGAGAATCGAGAGACGAAGATGAAGACAAACCCAGTCAAGAGCACTCTGCGCTCCGGGCTACCGTCGTTTGGGACCTGGCTGTCGTTGGGCGATCTTTATGCCACGCGCACGCTGGCTCGCGCGGGCTTCGAGTGGTTGACCCTCGATCTCGAACATTCGGCCATCGATTGGTCGCAGGCGGCCATGATCTTCGCGGCCATCGCCGACGCGGGAGGTGTGCCATTGGCGCGCGTGCCGCAAGGATCGCACGACTATATCAAGCGCGTACTCGATGCGGGGGCGTGGGGCATCGTCGTGCCTATGGTCAATACGGTCGAGCAGGCGAAGACCGCGATCGCCGCCGCCAAGTACCCGCCTGTCGGCAATCGTAGCTTGGGTGGCGGCATGCATTCGTTCAATTTCGATGCCACGCCCGAGGCGTACTTCCGGAGAGCCAACGACGAGATTCTGGTCGTTCTGCAGACTGAAAGCCCGCAGGGCGTCGCCAATGCCGAGGAGATTTATGCACTGCCGGGCGTTGATGCGATCTTTGTCGGCCCGGTCGATCTGCGCGCGAACATGCGCCGAGCCGACGGCAGCGAATCCACCGACGCCGAGTTCGAATACATGCTCGAGCGCGTGATTGCCGCTGGCAAGAAGACGGGCACCCCCACCGGCATGCACTGTATGAGCGCGGAGTCGGCCCTTGAGCGCGCTGCTCAGGGGATGCAGTTCATCGCGATCGGCAGCGAGCTGAAGATGATGGTCGAGCGCGCGCAGTCGATCCTCGAGGCCGTGCAGCCCGAGAAGCGCTCCACGGACCTCGCCCGCTACTAATCAGCTTCCAGGGCAGGTGAGGAGCTGGCTTCCCAAAGTAGTCCGAAGCGGTCCGCTTTTCGCTACGCGCGGTCGGCCATAGAATGCAGGTTTCGTCGCTTTCTTCAGGGCCGGTCAAGTGCGGATCATCCAGTACCCCCACCCCACCTTGCGTCACGTTTCCAAGCCGCTACGGCGTGTCGATGAGGAATTGCGCGCCATGGTCCAGGAAATGCTTGGGCTCATGTATGCCGCGCAGGGCATCGGCCTGGCCGCGAATCAAGTCGATTTGCCCTACCGCATGTTCGTGCTCAATGTGACGGGTGAGTCAAGTCACTCCGAAGCCGAAATGGTGTTTCTCAATCCCGTTATCACGACGCGCAAGGGGATGGAGGAAGCTGAGGAAGGCTGTTTGAGCTTGCCCGGCGTATTTGGACAGGTGAAACGTCCCGACAAGATAAATGTCGCGTTCTACGATCTCGAAGGGCAGGCGCACGATTTAGAACTCACCGGTCTGGCTGCACGTGCCGTCCAGCACGAAGTGGACCATCTCGATGGCACACTGTTCATCGATCGCTTGACTCCGACCGGGCGGCTGGAAATCAAACAGGCGCTCGACGAGTTCGAAACTCAGTTCGCCGGCCAGCGTTCGCGCGGTGAATTGCCCAGCGACGAGCAAGTGGCCGCCCGCCTGGCAGAACTCGAGCGCCAGCGAACCTAACGTGGCGAATTCAATTCAGACCGCGGCCGCCGCCTTCGCTCGGCCAATTCGGCTCGACGGCTAGGCATTTCATTCCGCGGAGAAGCTCGATGCGAATCATCATGATGGGGACCGGGGGATTCGCTCGTCCCACGTTCCGCGTGCTTTTGAGCTCGCCGCATAACGTACTCGCATTGGTCACGCAGCCGTTGCGCCAGCGGGGGGCGAACGTCGAAGCTCCCATGCGCGCAATTGCCGAAGAAAATGGCGTGCCGATCCTCGATCCGGTCAACGTCAACGATGCCGACGCCCGCACCGCCCTCGCCAAGCTGGCTCCCGATTTGTTCGTTGTGGCCGATTACGGGCAGATACTAGCACCGGAAACTCTGGCGATCGCCCCGCACGGCGGCGTCAATCTGCATGGCTCGCTGCTTCCGAAATACCGCGGTGCGGCGCCAATCAACTGGGCGATCTACCATGGCGACGTCGAAACGGGTGTGACAACGATCTGGATGACGCCCAGGATCGATGCCGGCCCCTGTTTGTTGCAGGCCCGCACGCCGATCGGCCCGGACGAAACGGCTGCCGATTTGGAGCCGCGCCTGGCGGCAATCGGCGCCCCGCTCGTGCTCGAGACCATTCAAGCGATCGAGGCGGGAAGCGCACAAGCCTTGCCACAAGACGCCGCACAGACTTCGCGCGCCCCCCGACTGAAGAAACAACATGGTGCCATCGACTGGACGCGCCCGGCCCGCGCCATCAAGAATCAGGTGCGCGCGATGGAGCCCTGGCCCCGCGCGTACACGCATTGGTTGCGGAGTAATGGGCCGCCGGTGCGGCTGATCGTCGAGCAAGTCGATGTCGTCGAGGACAGCAGTTCGGTGGTAGCCCCTGCTGGCACCGTGATCGATTCTTCCCGTGGCGCCCTAGTCGTTGCGACGGGCGATGGGGCGATATCGATTATTCGCGTTCAGCCAGCAGGAAAACGCTCCCTCTCGGCGGAGGAGTTCTTACGAGGCTATCCGGTGAAGGCAGGGGATCGCTTCGCCGCCGAAATCCAGGGCGACGCGACTTCTCGATGAACCCTCACGCGGCGGGCGAATCTCCCGAAGTTAGCATCGCCCGGCAATCAAAATAGCGGCGCGACACCGCTTGCAGTCGGTGCCGCGCCGCTACGCAGAGACAAGGCCGCACGTGATCTAGCGTTCTAGCCGCTTCGTCGGCCAGTTAGTACGGACCAATCGGCCGCGGGCTGCGGGCCAGAAAGTCTCTTGGACCGCGCGTGGTGTAATACGGATAGCCCACGGCGCCGGTCGGTGGTCCTGAGTCGCCCACGAACGGCTGGCGGCCGCCGCCACGTCGTCCACAGCAGCCCATTCCGCAACCACCTGCACACGAATGGCACGCCCCGCCACTGCACGACGAGCACTCGCCGGCATAGTGCGAATCGACGTAGGCCGGGCCCGATTCGCTGTAGGCCGGTCCTGACTCGCCATAGACGGGCCCCGATTCGTAGGCCGGTCCATCGTAGATCACTTCGCCGTCGTAGGCGGCACGGGCATTGTGCGACGAGCGCTGCGGACGCGACGCCCGGGCATTGTACGATGCTTGAACGTTGCGCGAGCCATTGGTCGGGCGGGCCCGGCTGTCTTGATAGACCGGTCCATCGTAGCTCGGCGCGTTATTGTAAGTTCCCTCGGTCCAGGTGCCGTCGTGGCTCGTCCAGCCGTTGGTGTACTCGCAGTCGGAACCGCAGCAGGGAGCGCACTCATCACAGCAGGGACCACAACCACCGCCGCGCCAGCGGCCGCACGGACAATGCAAGAGCTTGTCGATGATGCAGCAGCCGCTGCTCGATGCGACCAAGGTTGCCAGGAGCATGGCCACTAACAGACGTTTCATGGTCGAATTTCCTCGTGCCGAATCGCGCCGGCTGGGCGCCCGACGCTGGGCAGGCGTTGGATTCCGCGTCGATCGCGTACGAGTGCGAACGCGAGGGCACGGCCCCCCAGAAGCCGTTCCTATGGGGACTTATCGGCCCCGCAACCGCTACAGTTCAGCATTTCGGCACGATTATCACGCACGGCACAGCCGGACTTTTCGGAACTGGCGACCACTGGTGGAAGATAGCATTGCTCGCGCCAGCTTTCATGGCCATGGAAGCTGGCCACCAGCAAGCGAATCCGAAACGAACTTGAATCAGCGCGACGCACAGGCGGCGACATCCAGTCCAAGGCCGACAGTGAAGTCGTGCAGAAGTCGGAGATCGGTCGATTGGTTACCGGCCGCTGTATCCTGCGTTCCGGGGACGCGGGAGAGGATAGGAAGCCGGGGCGAAAGCCAAGCGTCTAGCGGTTTCGAACGCCGGTTGGCGAGCCCCTGCTGGTTTGCCGATCGTGTCCCTCAGTGAACAACTCTACGACGCACTGCCAGAGGCATTCGCCTGGCGGTTGCGCTCGCGAATCGCGCGAATCGCCTGCTGCGCCGCCGGCGAGCCAAAGGTGCGGGCGAAACCCTCGGCCGACAAGCGGTCCCATTCGGCATGCGGCGTGCTTGGCAACTCGGCAAAGAACCGCCGCACTTCGAGCACCACGTCGCGCTGGCAGGCCGCCAAGCGAGCGGCCGTGGCGTCGACCAGCGCGTCGAACTCGTCGGCCGGCGACACGCCATCGATCAACCCGAGCTCGCGGGCGGCCGCCGCGTCGAGTTCCGGCGAGAAGAGCAACATCTGCTGGGCACGCGCCGGGCCCAGCCAGGCGGCCAGTCGCGACAGTCCCCACGGTGGCAACCAGAACTGCGAAGCGGCCGGAAAGCCGATCCGCGTGCCGACGACGGCCAACCGCACGTCGCAATAGAGTGAGATAAGAAAACCGCCCCCCAGCGCGTAGCCGTGCAGCGCGGCGATCAGCGGAATAGGGAGCCCGGCCAGTCGGTCGAGCAACCGCGGCCACTCGAGCGACGATTGGGCGGCCGCCTGCGGATCGAGTTGCCCCAGTTCGTCGAGGTTCGCCCCCGCACAGAAACCGCGCCCGCGCCCGCGAAGGATAATCACGCCGACGTCGTCGCGGGCGGCGACTGTTTCGATCGCGGTCGCCAGCGCCGCGAACATCGCGCGATCGAGCGCGTTGGCCGCCGCAGGGCGGTTGAACCACATCGTGGCGCGCGGCGGCGCGATTTCCAACTCCAGCGCAGGTGCAGTCACGGCAGGCGTGAGTTTAGCCCATGTGCGCACGGTTGGCGAGCCGCGCCAAGTTGCGGCAGTGGTCTCGACTGCGGCGTAAGTCGAAATCCTCGGCCAACCGCATCGCCAACCCCGCGTTACCTGCGATAGGCGTCTGCCGGGCGCTGCGTGATCGAGTCGCTCTCGGTGCCGTAGCCACCGGCCTGCGGCAGCACGAGTTGCGTGCCGGGGCGCAGGTAGTCCATGTCTTCACCCAGCACGTCGCGGTTGAGGTCATAGATTTCGGCCCACCGCGTCGCCTTGCCCAGCTCGTAACGCGCGATATCGAAGAGTGTGTCTCCCTCCTCGACAACGTAGATCCGCGCACCCGCCGGCAGATGGCCGCGCTGACTTACCGCGCGCGTTGCCGCACGTTGCTGCGTCAAGGCCTGATGATGCTGGGGCGTGGGGCACAAATCGGGGAAGCGATGGGCGAGCACTTCGACCGACGGCGCCAAAATGACGTCACCGGTTTTCAGGCGGTCGGCACGCGGAAACTGCTTGCGGTTCAACTCGTAGAGCGCCTTGAAGTACGCACCCGTGCCATAGAGTTGTTTGGAAATCACCCAGTAGTTGTCGTTCGGCTGCACGACATATTCGTCGCGCTCGTGCGGGCGATCGATGGGGGCCGCCGCGTATGGCTCGGAAGCCGTCGCCGCATACTGCTGAGCGTCGTACGCCGGGGGCTCGGCAGCATGTGGTTGCTGACCTGCCGGATGGGGCGCGTTGCGATGCGTGGCCGCGTCGTAGAGCTGATGGGCTTCGTCCGCCACCCGATGGGCGGCATCCGTCACGCCCTCGGCGATCCCGTGTTCGACCTCCTCGATCTTTTCTTCGACGCGCTGGAACAACGAATGCGGTTGTTCGGACCCAGCGGCGCCATTGGGCTGTCGTCCCGCCGCCAGGCGAACGTCCCCTGCGGTCGAGTCGGCGTTGTGGAATTCGCCGTCGGCGCCCGCCGAATCGGCAGGTGGCGCGCCCTCCCCTTCGTCGAACATCAGCGGCTCACCATGTGGCGACGCTTCGTACGGCGCTTCGTCAGACGAACCGCCGTCGAGAGGTTCGTCCTCGAGCGAGGCCTCGCCCAGCGATTGGCCCGCCGTCGGCTGCTGATAGGGTTCGGCCGACGCGGCCGACTCCGCTGGTTCCCCGCCTTGCCATTCGGCCGGGGCAAACTCTTCCGTGGCCAGCGCCGCCCCTTGAGCCGCGGCGGCCGCTTCCGTTTCGTAGAGCTCGTCGCTCGCCACCCGATCTGCGGCGGCCGAATCGCTGTCGTCGATCGCGCCGAAGTCGCCCGGCGGGCCGAACGGGCTTGCGTCGCCGGGGGCCGTGTCGTCGGCCGGCACGGGGCCATCGGCTAGCGGTTCGTCTTCGATTGTCCAGGCCTGGCCGGCGCCCGGATCAGCGTGCCCTGTCGCGGCGGCTACTGCCGCGGACTCGTCTGCCGACGCGGTGTATTGCGCCGGATCGACGGCATCGTCGGCCGGTGTGCTCGCCCAAGCGCTGCTGGCCGCGGCCGCCGCATCGGCATCGAGCGTCGGCATCCCGGCATCAATTCCTGGCATCGCCGCCTCGGCCCCCTCCGGGACATTCGCTGCTTCGTCGCCGCTGGCGAATTTCGCCCGCAGCCTGGCGAGCGCGTCGGACGAGTGCACTTTGGGGCTATTGAACTTGTGATAACAAACGTAGCCCAGCAGGCCGAAGAGAATCGCCAGCGCGCTGAGGCCAATTTTGACGTCCTTGCCCATGATCGATCCTCCTTGATCGAGTTGACGGTCGCTTTGTATTTCTTTTTTGTTGGAAGACGTGGCCAATCGCCAGGCGGCATCCTACCGCGGCGGCGAAGTCCTCTTGCACGGCGGCGACTCTGCGCCCTCTCCGCCAGATTTTCGGATGGCGACGCGCAACTTGGCACTGCGCGCGCGGGGGTTTTTCGCTAGTTCGTCCGCGGATGCGGTTACCGGGCGGCGCGACACCATTTCCAGCCGTGGATCGTCGCGAAACGCCTCTTTCACCCGGCGATCTTCGAGCGAGTGGAAGCTGATGATCGCCAGCCGGCCGCCGGGCAACAGACCATCGACGATCCGCCGCAGCCCGATCTCGAGCGATTTCAGCTCGTCGTTGACCGCGATGCGTAAAGCCTGAAACACGCGCGTCGCCGGATCGATACGCTCACTATCGCGACTGCGCGGCACGACCGAGCGCACCAGTTCTGCCAAGTCGGCCGAGGTGCGAATCGGCTGGTGCTGGCGCACCTCGACAATCCGTCGCGCGATTCGCGGGCTGAACCGTTCTTCGCCATAGCGGCTGAAAAGCTGCTGCAGATGCTCGGCGCTCAAGCGCTCGACAAGTCGCCAGGCGGGCTCGCCGGCCAGTTGATTGAAACGCAGATCCAACGGCCCGCTCGCACCGAACGAGAAGCCGCGTTCTGGGTCGGCCAACTGATCGCTCGAAAGCCCCAAGTCGAGCAGCACGCCGTGAACGCCGGCGATATCGAGCTCGGCCAGCACCTCGGGCAGGTCGCAATAGTTGGCCTGGACCAATTGGATCGAGCGACCCGCGAGCCGCTGTTCGACGCGCTCGAGCGCCACGGCGTCGCGATCGAGCCCGATCACCAGGCCGGTCGGGCCAACGTGGTCGAGAATCGCCTCGGCATGGCCACCCCCGCCCACGGTGCCATCGACGAAGATCTCGCCAGGTTGCGGCCGCAGCGCGCCGAGCACCTCGGCCAGCAGCACCGGCACATGTTGAGTTGGACCGGCTGCCATGGCCGTGAAGTCGTTAAGCGGCCGCGCGTTGCAGCCGCGAACCGCCGAAGAAAGTGTGGGAGTGCGCGGCACGCGAGCCGATCTGCGAAAAGTGTGCTGTTATCCGCACTCGCCCCCGGGCGCTTCCTTGCACCCGCGCGGGGCCGAGTGCCCGCGGAGGCGTCCGTCGGGGGGGACGAACGTTTCCACGGCCCGCAACCGCCAGGCGTCCTGCCGACGGCTCGCAAAGAGTTGCCGCCCGAGCGCGTCGGGCGGGTGTCAACAGTCGGTGGCCGGTGACTGGTGACGCTCCTCTTGCGCAAGGCGCTGCTCGATGGCTCCTTAGTGTTTCCAGGTGGCAATCGAAAAATCGACAGCGACGCGAACTGACAAACTCAACCTGATTGCGAGGTAGGCTCGGCGACAACGGCGCAGCAAACTGCCCCACCTTGCCAGGCGTGCAACGATACAAAAACCACCGGCAACGAAGCTGGGCCGGAGCCAGAAAGAGAGACAGAAGCAAACTCACCCGTGGCGGTGCAGCCAACAGTTACCATGCCCAGGGACATGGGGCGCCAGGCACCCATTGGGCCACCTGTCGGGCGACCCGCTGGGCCCAAGAATATCGAGTTCAGGAGGTGCGTCAAGCTGGTTTTTGAATCGCCAATTCAACGCCGAATCGCGCCACGCCGCAGCCTCTTTGCAGCGAAGCACTTGAACGCTTGCTAGCATTCTTTTTGATTTTCATGCGGATCGGCGCCCCTGGCGCGGGCGCCCGCCGAGCCGAGCAATTCGGACCACAGTTGTTCGTACGCACCGACCATGCGCTGCAGGCCGAACGTCGCCGCGCGGCGACGATTTTCGGCCCCGATGGCTCGGTTTTCCGCGGGATTTCGGCCAATCGCCACCAACCGCTCGGCGAATCCCCGCGGATCGTCGGGCCTGGCGATCTGCGGCGCGCCGGGGCCCAACAGCTCGCGCACGCCGGCCACATCGCAGGCCACCACGGGGCGGCCGGCCGCCATCGCTTCGAGCACCACGTTGGGCATTCCTTCCCACGCCGACGGCAAGACGAGCGCGTCGGCCGCGGCCAGAACCGCCGGCACGTCGTCGCGCCGCGCGACGAAATGCACGCGCGATGCGATGCTCAACTCGCCAGCCAGCGCCTTTAGCGCCGCGCGCAGGGGGCCTTCACCGATGACGACCACTTCGTGATCGGGCAACTGTTCGAAGACTTCGGGGAGCAATCGCAGCAGCCAGGCCGGGCGCTTTTGTTCCTCGAGCCGCCCGATATAGACAAAAAACTGCTTGCGCGGCGTAACCCCCAGCATCTGCGGATCGATGGGCCGCGTGTCGTCGAACCGAGCCAGGTCGACGCCATTGGGGATCACGATCACTTTTTCGGCCGGCAGCCCCCCCGCGCCGACTGCCTGCTCGGCCACGGCCTGGCTCACCGCGACGTAGCGATCGACGAACCGTGATGTCGCGCGGTCGACGCGCAGTCGCCAGCGACGCGCCGGCTCAGCGACCCGCAGTCCGCTGACCACCGGCGAAACGCGCGCGGCGCGTGCCGCCAACCGCGACACGACATTCGCATGAAACAGAAAGCTCTGCACGAGCGCTGGCCGATCGCGCCGCCAGAGGGCCGCGAGCCGGGCGATCGCCGCTGGGGCTTGCCAACCTCGCGTAACTCCCAGAAAGGTCGTCGGCACCGCGGCGGCATCGAGACGCGCGACGAGCTCGTCGTGCCTCGCCTGCGGCCGCGGCGCCAGCACATACATCCGCGGCACGAACCGTCGCCGATCGAGCCGCACGGCCAATTCGACGAGCATCCGCTCGGCCCCGCCAGGCTCGAGTTCGGTGATGCACAACGCGATCGCCTGAGGTTCGTTGCTGGCGTTGAGATTCAAAGCCGCGCTGCCTACGAAAATCGAACTCCAGTATCTGCCGTGACGGTCGTCCCCCGCTGGGGGCGTCACCGTCTGAGCACGACCACGCGGCCGCGCGATCGCCTGGTTCCAATGTAATCGAAGGTGCCTGGCCCCAATTAATAGGTCAGGCCGGCGGCAGCGGTCACACCAAAGAAGCCGAGGTTCCCCACGTCGCTAAGCTGAACGAAACCTGGACCGCCGTTGTTGTCGTTGAAAGGATTGGGCAGCCGCCCCACGTTGTTCCAAAGCTGTGCCTCGACACCGGTCCGCACGAAGAACGTCGATCCACCGCTGAACAAAACGGTCCACTGCACGCCGAGCTGCGTTTCGAAGATCGGCAGCAAGGTTGCCTGCTCCAACTGCTGCACGAAGGCATCGTCGCCATCATTCAACGCAAATACTGTATTCGAGTTGCCGTAGAGTAGCGAGGCGCGGCCATTGCCGTACAAGGCCAAACCCCCGAACAACGGGCGCCAGGCCTCGGCGGCCAGCGTCGGTCCGCCGCCGGCGAAGCTCAACCCCAACAGGGCGGTGCCAATATCGTCCTGATTGATGAAATTGGCGTTGATCGCCGAGCCGAATTCGGCGTAGCGTCCGCCAGCCGCGAAGTTGAACACGAACCGCCCGAAGATTGCCCGCTGAGTCACCTCGGCATCGATCGTGTAGACGCGAAGCCGATTGGCCGTGGCAATGGTCAGAATGTCGCCACCCCCCTGTTCGATGTCGCGAGATGCGCCACCCGAGGTGTGATCGAACTGCCAGTAGCGCACTCGAGCGCCGAGCCCCGCCTGGCCGACGTAGCCCAACCAGACGCGAGGGCTATATTGGTAGTTCCATGAGTAGGCACCGTTTGCGAGATTGGCCGCGATTTCGTTCGATTCAAAGAACGGCTTCACGACCACTGATTCGTAGCCGACGAGCCAACCGCTCGGATAGGCACCCAGCAACCAGGCATTTGGCCGCGGCGCACAGCAATTCGGGGTGCAAGTGGGGCAACTAGCGGGAGCCACTGCTTGATGGTCGAGCTGACTGCGGAGCGCCGCCACGTTGGCTTCGAGCTCGGCAAGCCGCGCCGCGGCCACGGCGTCGTTGGTTTCCGTGTGCGCGGCGAGCGAATACGCCGGCCCCGGCGTTTGCGGAGGATAGGCCGGCCCTGCGCCCAGGGCCAACAATGCACTAAAGGTCAACCAGACGTTTGCAGATCTCATCAGGCGCAGCTTTCAGGTTGGGTTCGATGTCGTTGGTGCGCGTGGCTACTTGCGGGTTGCCTTAGTTACAAGCGCCGCTGTAACAGATCGGCGTAAGCAAACCCGCAAGCGAGTCCAAGACTTTGGCGCATTATGCGCGGAGGCATGGGCAGAACTTGCCTCGTCGATACAGCTTCAGCCACGGGGGTTTGCCGGTCAGGGAAATTGTTACTTCCGCGAGCGACATGGGTGATTCGGCCGATTACGACTACGAACTGCCGCGCGAGTTGATCGCGCAGCAGCCAGCGACTCGGCGCGACGACGCGCGCTTGCTGGTCGTCGATCGCCAGCGCCAGGCCCTTTCGCACTGGCACGTGCGCGACCTGCCCGAGCTGCTGCGACCGGCCGATTGCCTGGTGCTCAACGAGTCGCGCGTGGTACCCGCCCGACTCTTGGGACGCCGCGCGCTAACCGGCGGCCGCTGGCACGGACTGTTTGTCGAAGCCGATTCGGCGGGCAATTGGGTGTTGCTCTGCAAAGCACGCGGGCGATTGCAGCCCGGCGAGTGGATCGAGCTCGCCGCGCCCGAGGCTCGTCACGACCTGCGACTGCAATTGATCGATCGCTTGCCTGGAGGCGCCTGGCTCGCGCGCCCCGAGTGCGACGGTTCGCCGCACGAGATTCTCGAGCGTGTCGGCTACACACCGTTGCCCGACTACATCCGCGGCGGCGCCATGCAGCCAACCGACGCGGCCCGCTACCAGACGGTTTATGCGACGACTCCAGGATCGGTCGCTGCCCCGACGGCGGGCTTGCACTTCACTCGCGAGCTACTCGAGCAATTCGCGGCGCGCGGCGTGGCGACTGCCTTCGTCACGTTGCACGTCGGACTGGGGACGTTTCGCCCGATTCGCACGGCCACCGTCGAAGAGCACACCATGCACCGCGAGACGGCGCTCGTGCCGCGCGCAGCAGTCGACTTGATTAACGCCCGCCGCGGCGCCGGCGGTCGCGCGGTGGCCGTCGGCACCACCTCGGTGCGGGCGTTGGAATCGGCGGCTGCCGCTGGCGGCACGCTGCAGCCGTGGCAAGGCGTGACCGAGTTGTTCATTCGGCCGGGGCACCCGTTTCGCGCGGTCGATGCGCTGCTGACTAACTTTCATCTGCCGCGCACCACATTGCTGGTGCTGGTCAGCACGTTTGGCGGCCTCGACCTGATACGCCGCGCCTATGCCGAGGCGATTCGCGAGCGCTATCGATTCTATAGCTATGGCGATGCCATGCTGATCTTGTAACCGCTCACCAGATCGTCAGCGACTCTGCGAACAATCGCTCGAGGTCGGCTTCGTTGGCCGGCCGCGGCGAGAGCTTAGTTACCCGATGTTGCGGTAGCGTGCCGGCGACCAAAGCCGGGATATCGGCACGCGTGTAGCCCAGCGCCGCCAGACCGTTGGGCAGATTGAAGAACCGCATCATGCCGATCAAGCGCTCGGCCAGGATCTCGCCGGCGTCTTCCGGCGTGGCGCGCGAAGTGTCCGAACCCAGCGCCGCGGCCGCTTCCAGATGTCGCTGGGGGCAGGCCGGCGCCGTGAAGCGAAACACGGCTGGCGCCGACAAGATCACCGATACTCCGTGCGGCACCATCGCGTGATCGACTTCGTAACCCGGCGGGCGATACGAACGCACCAGCCCCGAGATCGGGTACGACATGCCGTGCGGCAAGTGTACGCCCGCGTTGCCGAAGCCGATGCCGGCGTACGCGGCAGCCAGCAGCATTTGGCCGCGCGCCTGGTCGTCGCTGGGATCGGCCACGGCCCGCGGCAAGTAGTTGGCCACCATCCGCAGCGCCGCCAGCGACCACAAATCGCTCACGGGGTTGGAACCTTGATACGCCGGGCGCAGCAGCGGGCGCTCGGGCCGCGGCCGCGTGTCGTACGGGATGGCCGTGTACGATTCGATGGCGTGGCAAAGCACGTCGAAACCAGTCGAAATGGCGACCGCCGCCGGCAAGCTGCGGGTGTTGTCGGGATCGACCAGCCCCAAGGTCGGCCGCAGCCGGCGATGGGCGATGCCGGTCTTGGCATGCAATTTCACGAAATCGAAGATCGCCACGCCGGTCGTTTCGCTCCCCGTGCCGGCCGTGGTGGGGATGGCGATCAAGGGCCGTAGCGGCCCAGGCACCGGCTTTCCTCGACCGATCGGCGGATTGACGTAATCGAGAAACTCGGCCGGATAAGTGGCATACAGGTTGGCGGCCTTGGCGGTGTCGATGACCGAGCCGCCGCCGACCGCGACAAAGGCGTCGAACTTGCCCGCCGCCGCCACGGCGATCGCGGCCGCGAACGACTCGTTGGTCGGCTCGACTCGCACCTGGTCGAACAACTCGTACTCGACCTGCTCGCGCTCCAGCGACTCGCGCGCCGTCGCCACGGGCGGGAGCTGGGCCAGGTGCGGATCGGTGACCAGCAGCACGCGCCGCGCGCCATGATCGGCCAGATCCATCCCTACTTCGCGCGTGATCCCCGCCCCGAAGCGGAGATTCGAGGTTGAAAGTTCAAAAGCGGTATCGCGGTCGTTCATGACAACTACTGTACATCGCTGGCGGGTGGACGGGCTAGAATACCTAATGATGAGTCGACTGCCGCTGCAACCGATCTCCTGGGAAAGAATGTTGCGTGCCGTGGAAAAGGTGCGGGACCGACTACTGCGCGCCACCAAAGCGCTGGATGCCGCGGGCGTCCCGTACGCCGTCGCCGGAGGTAACGCCGTGGCGGCTTGGGTATCGCGCGTCGATGAGGCGGCCGTGCGCAATACCCGGGATCTCGACATTATTTTACGACGTAGCGACTTGCCCGCGGCGACTGCGGCGCTCGTGCAGGCAGGTTTCGAGCCGCGACACTCCGCCGGACTCGAGATGTTTTTGGACGGCCCGCGCGCCTCGGCCCGCGACGCATTGCACGTGATCTTCGCCGGCGAGAAGGTACGCAGCGAGCATGTCATGCCGGCGCCGGATGTCGGTGAATCCGAGCCGGCCGATCAATTTCGGATTGTGACGCTCGACGCGCTGGTGCGGATGAAGCTAACAGCCTTTCGAGATAAGGATCGCACGCACCTGCGCGACCTGATCGACGTGGGACTGATCGATGCCAGTTGGTGCGAGCGCTTGTCTGAGGAGTTGGCCACCCGTCTGCAGTCGCTGCTGGAGAATCCGGACGGCTGACAGCGATGTGGCGCGAAATAAAACTAGCACGCCGCTGAAGTGGCAGGCACGCGTCGTTGACAATCGCATCACGGCAATGTCACCGTCAGCGCACGGCTTCGGCGACTGTCGGGAATGCGCGCGTACTTGGCCAGTTCGGTGCCATCCTCGCAGCGCGCGATCACGACCAGGTGCTCTTCCTGAAAGTAAGCCGTTTCGCCCCACACGGCGTTCTGCCGCCCACCCGTGTGGATGACCAGTTCGATCGGCTTCCCCTCGAAGGGATCGACCGTCGTGTGCGATGGCCCACGCTCGGCACGTTGCCCCTCCATATACGCTTCCGCTGGTTCGAGACGTGCGAACGCATCGAGATCGATCGACCGGATCACCGCGCCACTGGTGTTGTCGATCGTTACGGTGAGCGGAAGATTACCGGTCCACACCACGTCGTTGCCCATCAGCCCGAGCAGCGCGAGCAATCCCGGCACGACAAAGCAGGCAATGATCGCGGCGATGACTCGCCAATTGCGCTTCATAGTGATCGCGTTGCCCTGTCCACCAGCACCTGACGACTACCCACTAATCAACATGCCGCCGTCGCAGACGATCGTCTGGCCAGTGATCATCTGCGTGCCGGTGATCAGGCTCATGATCACGTCCGCCACGTCCTCGGGATCGCAAACGCGGTGCATCGGCGCGCGGTCTTCCATCGCCTTGAGCACCACGTCGTAGGCAAGCCCCAACCCCTGTTCGAGCCAGCGGCCGGTGATGAAACCCGGCGCCACGGCGTTCACGCGGATGGTCGGCGCCAGCACGCGGGCCAACGCGATCGTCATGTTGATCAACCCAGCCTTCGAGGCGGCATACGGGATCGAGCTGCCGATCGCGGCAATGCCCGCCACGCTGGCCACGTTGACAATCGCCCCCGCGCCGGCGGTCATCATCGGCTTGGCGGCCGCCCGGGAGCAGAAGAAGGGACCTTTGAGATTCACGGCCAGGATACGGTCCCAATCGTCGCCGGTGATCCCTTCGAGATCGGCGTGGGTGACGAACTTCGTGGTGCCAGCGTTGTTCACCAGAATGTCGAGGCGGCCGAAGGCCCGCACCGCTTCGTCGACCATGGCGCGGCAAGCGTCGTCTTGCGAGACATCGGCCTGGTGGGCGATTGCCCGCACGCCGAGCTTTTCAACTTCGGCGGCGGTTGCCTCGGCGTCGTCGCGCGAGCGCGAATAGTTGACCAGCACCGAGCACCCTTGCCGGGCCAGTTCGAGCGCGGTCGCCCGACCGACGCCGGTCCCACCTCCCGTGACGATCGCCCCCTTGGCCGCCAGATCCATGTTGCCTGTTCCTCGTGTATTCCCAGTTCCGTGCGGATGCCCAGTTTCCTCGCGAATGTGCGGACGTCACTCGGGCGCGGGGGCGTTGGTTTTGGCCCCCAGGTACTTGTCGAACCAGGCCCAGACCGCGGGATAGTCGTCCATGATGCCGGGCCACTCGCTGTGCATCCCGCCGTGATGCACGATCAACTCGACCGGCAGCCCGGCCGACTCATATTTGTCGTGCAACACTTCCGACTGTTGCAACGGCACGACAAAATCCAAGTCGCCGTGCAACAGCAACAGCGGCGGATCGTCGGCCGAGACGAATTCGATCGGCGAGATCGATTTCAATTGCGCTTCGATGTCGGTAATCTCGCCGAACATCTCCTCGAACATCCCGGGACGCGCTTTGACGATCGCCGTGTAGCCGCCGGGCTTGCGCCAATTGATCAGGTCGGTCGGCGGAAACCAACTGACGATCGCTTGCACGCGACTGCTGGTGCGCTCGACCGGGTCATCGGCAGCGGGCCGGCCATCGTCTCCGGTCAGCCCGACCATCAGCGACAAGTGCCCACCGGACGAACCACTCGTGATCCCCAAATGATCGGGGTCGACACCGTACTCGGCCGCGTGCAGCCGCACGAATCGCACCGCGCGGCGAATGTCTTCGACCATTTCCGGCACGTGA
The DNA here is from genome assembly GCA_050184475.1 of Pirellulales bacterium. Classification (GTDB taxonomy): domain Bacteria; phylum Planctomycetota; class Planctomycetia; order Pirellulales; family JAEUIK01; genus JAIESQ01. Next base: position 125,628 of record JBFXAH010000010.1, read on the forward strand.
TAGCGCGGCCCGCTGCCGTGCCGGGCGATGAACAGCGTGTAGCCTCCCTTGAGCAATCCTTGCACCCAGTGCTCTTCGTTCATCCGCTTGGTGTTGTGCGCTTTGATGTTCGACTTGCTGGAGTGCCAGCCGCCGCTGGAAACCAGCACCACGCCGATCCCCTTGGGGCTCTCCGTGGGCATGACCACGTCGAGCGTGAGGGCCAGCCCGTCCTTGTGGCCGAACACGACATCGTCGACGACTTTGCAATCAACCGGTTCGGCGGCGGCGAGCAACGCTGCGCCACAGTGCGCGATCAGGCAAAAAATGAACGCGAACCAAATCCAACGCGTGGCTGCTGGCATGAATGGCGATCTCAAGCGGAGTTATTGCGAATTAATTCGCCCCCAGATGGACAACCGCCGAGTGTAGCTCAAGCCCGCGCGGTCTCCAACTTGCGAGGGTGATAACCCACGAGAACTACAAGCTCGGGGACTGGTACATTTTTCGGCTCGCCAGCCTGAAGCCCGGCCGGCACGCGTCGGCCGAAAACAAGTACCTGTCCCCCTCACATTGGATTCTGCTGTTCCTCTGGCGCGATGGTTCGCTGCATCGCACGCCGCCGCGACCTGGCGGGCGAACCTCCCCCGGGCCAGCGACCTCTTTTCTCGGTACCATAGATTACTAGCCGAGCGCGCGGTCCTGCCGCGGCTGGCCCCGTCGAGATTCAACCAGCCATGAACAACCGACAGCTCGAAAAACTCGGTGTCCCGCGAGAGTGCTTCAAGGCGGCGCTGGTGGGCATTCAGCGCGCCGCCAAGGCCGGGCTCGGCAAGCAGGTCAAGTCGATGATCGAGGCCGTCGTCGCCGATCCCAACGCCCACCGCGACGATCCGGTCTTCCACGAATTGGCCGCCGACCTCACGGCGGCCGCCGACTTCACGCCGCACGAACCGATCGGCTACCGCACTTGGGGCGCCGAGGGAATCGACGAAGCCTCGCACGCGCAGATGCGGCAAGCATGCAGCCTGCCGATGGCGGTCGGCGCTGCGCTGATGCCCGACGCGCACGTGGGCTACGGCCTGCCGATCGGCGGCGTGCTGGCCCTCGAAGGGGCGGTTTGCCCTTACGCCGTCGGGGTCGATATCGCCTGCCGCATGAAGTTGTCGGTCTTCGACGTGCCGGCCGCCGAGCTCGTCGCCGCGCGCCATCTCGATCGCTTCGAGCAGGCATTGGAAAAAGGGACTCGCTTTGGCGTCGGCAAGACGTACGAGAAGAAACAGCGCCATCCGGTGATGGACGAAGATTGGACCGTCACCGAAATCACGCGCCGCACCAAGGACAAGGCCTGGTCGCAGTTGGGTACGTCTGGCTCGGGGAACCACTTCGTCGAGTTCGGTTTGCTGACCCTTACCGAGCCGAGCGAGGATCTCAACTTGCCGGCCGGCGAGTATGTCGCGCTGTTGAGCCACAGCGGCAGCCGCGGCGCCGGCGCGGCGGTCTGCGATCTGTACAGCAACATCGCACGGGCGCGGTTGCCGGCCCGCTACAGCGAACTGGGGCGGCTGGCCTGGCTCGACCTGGCGTCGCAGGAGGGACAGGAGTATTGGGCCGCCATGAACCTGATGGGCAACTACGCGGCGGCCAACCACGACGTCATTCATCGGCTCGTCGGGCAGTTGCTCGGCGGCGAGGTCATCGCCCAGGTCGAGAACCACCACAACTTCGCCTGGCGCGAAGAGCATGACGGTCGCGAGGTGATCGTGCATCGCAAGGGGGCGACTCCCGCCGGGCGCGGACAATTGGGGGTCATTCCCGGTTCGATGGCCGACCCGGCGTTCGTCGTGCGCGGGCTGGGCGAGCCGTCGAGCTTGAACTCGGCTTCGCACGGCGCGGGGCGGCAGATGTCGCGCAGCCAGGCCAAGCAGAAGTACACCTGGCGCGCCGTGCAGAAGGATCTCGAGAAGCGCGGCGTCCGCGTCCTCTCGGCCGGCGCCGACGAAGTGCCGGGCGTATACAAGAACATCGAAGAGGTCATGGCCCAACAGCGCGACCTCGTCGACGTGATCGCGCGGTTCGATCCCAAGATCGTCAAGATGTCGGGCGATGGCAGCCGCGCCGAAGACTAATTGCAGACGAGTGCCGAATCGGATGGTGCCCATGCAAATCGCTGAAACAACGCAGGTTGCGACTAACAACGATGGCGATCACGCTCACGTCCGAGGGCGCCGCTCGTTTTTGCGCGCCGGGCTCGCCGGCACCATGGCGCTGGCGGGTGCGTCGCGGCAGTTTGTTCGTGGTGCAGAACCCGCTACGAAGTCGGACAAATCGCTCGATCCCAAGCTCGGCCCCCTGATCGACATCCACACGCATTTGGGGCAAACGTGGAATCGCACCGAGGTGCTCACGGCCGCCGATCTATTGCGCTGGATGGACGCGCATCACGTCGCCCAGGCGATCGTGTTGCCGCTGGTCAATCCCGAGGCCTCGAGCTATCCGCTCACCACCGACTTCGTGCTGGAGCAGACGCGCCCCCACCGCGATCGCTTAATCCCGTTTTGCGCGATCGATCCGCGGGCAAGCTACTCCAACGGCCAGGCGGGCATGACCGAGATGCTCGCGCGCTATCGAGAAGCGGGCGCCCGGGGTTTCGGCGAACACAAGCCGGGCCTGCCGATCGACGACCCGCGCAGCGAAGTGATCTACCGCGCCTGCGGCGAGTTGAAGCTCCCCGTGCTGTTTCACTTGGACAACGAACGCAATCTCGACGAGCCAGGCCTGCCGGGACTCGAGCGGATGCTCACGGCCTGCCCCGACACAATCTTCATTGGCCACGGGCCCGGCTGGTGGGCTTCGATTTCCGGAGGTATCTCGGCCGCCGACTTGCAGCGTTACCCTCGCGGTAAAGTGCAACCAGGCGGCGCGATCGACACGCTCATGGAGCGGCACGCCAATTTGTACGGCGACCTCTCGGCCGGCAGCGGCGCCGGCGCGATCGAGCGCGACCGAGAGTTCGGCCGCGAGTTTTTGATCCGGCGGGCCGATCGCCTGCTGTTTGGCACCGATTACCTGTCGCCAGGGCAGGCCGTGCCGCAATTCGAGTTGCTGGCCGGCATCGAACTGCCGGCTGAAGTGCGGGCCAAGATCTATCGCGACAATGCCCGCCGGCTATTAGGACTGGCGTAGCGATGGGTGAGCCAGGCGATGCGATCACTTGCGCCCCGGACTTGGACCCGGCTGGCGCGGCGCGTCGGCAAACTCCCCGCGCGGCCTACGTGCATGTCCCCTTCTGTCGCCACCGTTGCGGTTACTGCAACTTCACGCTAGTGGCCGGCCGCGACGAGCTCGTCGAGCGCTATTTGCTCGCCCTGGATCGCGAACTGGCCCAGCTCCAGCGCCCCCGCGACGTCGCCACGCTGTTCATCGGTGGCGGCACGCCGACGCATCTCGAACCGGCAGCGCTGGCGCGGCTACTCGAACGGATTCGAAACTGGTTTCCGCTGGCCGCCGGCGGCGAATTCTCGATCGAAGCCAATCCGATCGACCTGACCGGCGACACCGGCCGCCAGCGCGCCGCCGCGCTCGCGGCAGCGGGCGTGACGCGCGTGAGCCTTGGAGCGCAATCGTTTCAGGCCGACAAACTGCGGCTGCTGGAACGAGATCACTGCGCCGACGACATTCGCCACGCCGTCGAAGTCGCGCGCACGTTCGCGCACAGCGTGTCGCTCGATCTGATTTTCGGCGCGCCGGGCGAAACGCCCGCTCGCTGGCAGGCCGATCTCGACGCGGCGCTACAGCTCGCCCCCGATCACATCTCGACTTACGGCCTGACCTTCGAGCGCGGCACCCGCTTCTGGAGCCGCCAGCGGCACGGCGAGTTGGCCCCATTGCCCGAAGAAACCGAGCGCGAGCTGTACGCCCTGGCGATCGATCGCCTGACGGCCGCGGGGCTGGAGCATTACGAAGTCTCGAACTTCCCCCAGCCCGGGCATCGTTGCCGGCACAACGAGGTCTATTGGGCTGGCGAGGAGTATTTCGCCGCGGGGCCAGGCGCGGCCCGCTACGTCGCCGGCCGCCGCGAGGTCAACCACCGCAGCACGCTCAACTGGATGGCCCGGCTCGAGCGCGGCCAGTCGCCCGTCGCCGAAAGCGAAACGCTCGACGCCGAGGACCGTGCCCGCGAGTTGCTCGTGCTGGCGTTGCGCCGCCGGCAGGGGATCGCCCGCGACGAGTTCCGCCGCCGGACCGGCTACGAGATCGACGCCCTCGTCGGCCGCGAGTTGCAGCGCTATTTCGATTTGCAGTTGATCGAGGAGGCGCGGGGGCAACTGCGGCTCACGCGCGCGGGGCTGTTCGTCAGCGACGCGCTCTGGCCGGCGATGTTGCGGCGCTAGTCGCCAAGCTTGCGGCCTGGCACTAACCGCCGACCGCTCGCCCACAATAACGCCAGGCCCCCGGCTGCCAGCAGCACCAGCGTGCTCGGCTCCGGCACGACAAAGCCAGCCGTGTAGTCGTCAGTCACCAGCGAGTCGAAGTCGTTCGACTCGATGATCAGCACGCGATCGAACGCCTTGGTGTCGGTCACCCCCAGGAAGGCCACGTTGTTTTGCGAGCCGCCTCCGGGCAATTTGGTGATCAATACGTCGCTCGATGTCGCCAGCTTGGTATTGATCAGCCGGAAGGTGATCTCGTTGGCAAAGCCGTCGCCGATGTTTGAAGCAAAAAAGCCAAACGCCGTGATCGGCTGATTGAAGGTGAACACGTCGTTGAAAGCCTCGCCGCCAAAACTCGTCGGACCTTTTTCGACGAGCACCTTGCTTTGGGTCACCGCGAAGGGGGGCACGATCGCAATGAAGCCCGTATCGGTCGTCGCCGTGATACCGCTGGCGCCGAACGTCAGCGAAGGACTAGCGGCCCCGTTGGCATAGCTTTCCAGCGTGTCGGTGCCGTAGGTCCCCAGCGTCGCGGCGAAGTTATTGAACGCTTGCGTCGAGTTGGCGAGCGTCCCCCGCGGGTCGTCGAGGGCAAAGTACACGACCTGCGCCGCGCGAGTGCCGTCGACGACGCCCCAACCGCCCAACGCGGCTAGGCAGGCCAGCACGCGCAGAGCAGGCAGCCAAAGAAGTTTACTAATCACGTTGCGAAAGATTGTGCGGAACACGGCGGGTCTCCACGGGCGGAAGTTGCCAAGGCTTTGACGACGGCTCGGCAACTCGCGCGCGTGGCGTTTCGCGTGCAGGGGCTTGAGACAGCCCCGCCCAAGCCGCGACATGCAATACGACCCAGCACGCAGACCAGCGCGCACAGCGGGCCGCGGAAAGCGGCGGCTAACGAAACGCGTGCCCTAAACCAACGGCATCCTGCGAATCTTGGACACAGACGGCTACAAGTTGACCCAGCGCGTTCGTCAGTAGCCAGTCCAAGGGGCGGTGAGGAAAAGTCAGCTGCTAGGTTGTCGAGCGGCCGGCGAGTGTGCGATTAGTATTGCCTCGCCGCGCAGCGACTGCAAGCCGACGGCAAGGTGTTGGTCTATTTCTTCCCCCGGTCCGCCAGCCGAAGCGAGGATCGGTCCTCTTGCGGAATGCCGAAGCGATAGGCGCTGCTGCTGAGGCATTTAGGAACGCGCGCCGACGCAGGCAGATATCGTAACTGCTTGATTCGTGGCCGCTTACCGCGAAGTGAGGCTGTTGGGACTCGAACCCAAGACCTACGGATTAAAAGTCCGTTGCTCTACCGACTGAGCTACAGCCTCTAAGTCATTCAGAGGTAACGCCTTGATTGACTAACTGCTCGCGATATGGGTGCGTCACTCCAATTTCGACACCTGCCCCCCCCGGGGGAAATCAATCATGCCCAGGTTAAAGCACGGCGTCGCACGCAACAAGCCTGCCTGGCAGTCCGTAACCGAGTTCCCGGCGTGCCATGGCAGAAGGCGTCCGATGCTAACACAACACCTGTAATCCTCCTTGCGGACTTCGGCCGCGAACCGGATTGCCTGTGTGCAACTCGCCATTTGCCGGGCGACTGCGGTTGGCGGGTTCATTCCAGTTCTCGAACGGCAGGTTGGTGGTTACGCTGTGATTTCCAGCCCATCGGGATTTCGGTTTCTTCGACTCTCGACTTTGCGGCGAACTTCGTGATGACGGTCAGCTACGAATCCGGTTTCTTGATCCAGATTCCCGAGCCCGGCGGCATCGTGCTCTTGTGGCTAGGCTTGCCCGCCGCGCTCGACATGGCCCTCCATCTCGGTCGCGCAAACTCACGGCACGTGCAATTCAACAGACGTTTTTAGTCTTGGTGTATCCGAGTCGAGGTTCGGCCGCGACGAAAATGCTGAGCCGACCGGCCTCTTGGAATGGCCGAGCGTGGCTCGTTCAGAACTGTCACCGTGGCCGGCCCGCCGCGCGGCGAATCGCGGCGGCCAATGCTGCCAGGGCCCGAGCGTCGATCATGCGGTGCTCGTCGCCGACGACGACCAGCGACGAATCGTCCAGCCCGCTGGCGGCGGCCAGTTCGCGACTATCGGCCAGCGGAATCACTTCGTCGGCCGCAGAGTGCAAGAGGATCGTCTCGCGCGGCACTTTCGCCGCGGTCCCCCAGCGCCGCCAGGCCGGCGCGACGAGTACCAGCGGAGCGCCGCGCAAGTCGCAGTTCATGGCGACCGCTCCGCCGCGAGAGGAGCCGACAACCACCTGGGGGCGACGGGCGTCGAAGGCCGCCTGCGCGATCTCGACCGAGCGGGCGAAGTTGTCGTCGGGCAGGCCAGGGTTGTCGATCTCGAAGCCTTGTGCCGCGAGGTACTGCGGCTTGATGCCCCCGGGCCGGGCCCCGTAGCCGTGTAAGTAGAGAATAGGTACCTGGCGGGAACCAGGCTTGGTGTGGCGTGGTTGCGTATCGGCTGACATGGACGCATGTTGTAACGCTTGATTTGACTGATTGGGATGGCGCGAGCCCGTAAAGACCGCTTGGCTCGCCTTGGCGCGGCAGCCGTCGCGGCGTTCAATTGAGCTGTCATGAGTGTGGTTTCGACGAGCGCGAGATTCTCAAGCCCCATGCCGGGGACTGCCGGGGGTGGGCCACGCGCGAGCATTGCGCCGCTGCGGATCGGCCCGCTGGTCGTCGACCCGCCGGTGCTGCAAGCCCCCATGGCGGGCTTCACCAACTACGCCTATCGGCAGATCGTGCGCGAGCTGGGAGGGGCCGGCCTACAGGCCACGGAGATGATCAGCGCCAAAGGTTTCGTGTGGCGTGACGAACACGAAGCCGAATTGCCCGACCGGCTGTGGGGCGTGGCCGACGAGCCGCGTCCTCTGGCGGTGCAGATTTGGGATAACGACCCAGGACTGCTGGCGGCGGTCGGCGCGCGGTTGGCTCACGACTTTCGCGTCAGCGTGGTCGACATCAACTTCGGCTGCCCGGTCAAGCAGGTGACCGAGAAGGCGCACAGCGGCTCGTATCTGCTCAAGTTTCCGGATCGCGTGGGGGCGATCGTCGAGCGCGTGGTGCAGGCCTGCGCGCCGGTGCCGGTGACGGCGAAAATCCGGCTCGGCTGCACGCGCGACAAGATCGTCGCCAACGAAGTGGCGCAGGTGGTCGAAGGGGCCGGCGCCGCGGCCCTGACCGTGCACGGCCGGACTGCTCAGGATTTCTTTCAAGGCTCGGCCGACTGGGAGCGAATTTCGGCGATCAAGCCGCACCTGAAGCGAATTCCGCTGATCGGCAACGGCGATCTCAACTCGGTCGACAAAGTGCTGCACGCCCTGACCAGCTACAACGTCGACGGCGTGATGATCGCCCGGGCGGCGCTGGGCAAACCCTGGCTGTTTCGCCAGGTGCGTGCGGCGCTGGCCGGCGAGCCCGTTCCGCCCGACCTGACGCTCAGCGAGCAACGCGCGCTGTTGCTGCATCACTACGACCTGGTGGTAGGCCGGTTCGGCGTCGAAAAGGGAACGATGCTGATGCGCAAGTACGCCTGCTGCTATGCTCAAGGAAGGCCCGGAGCGCGCGAGTTTCGGACGCGGGCGTCGCGGGTGGCCTCGGCCGCTGAGTTTCACCAGATTGTCGAGCGCTACTTTCCCCGCGAAGGCCAGGACGCTGCCGCATCGCAGTTCGATCGCGGCGGCGAGTTGGTTGAGTAGTACCGCGGGTTTGGTGGCGTAGCAGAGGGTGCGGATTGCTGGGACCAGTCTTTAGTCGGGCGTGGACAACGCTCCCTCGTCGCGGCAGGTTTTATCTGCTGCGCGCCGGCTGGCCCGCGGCGCTATTGGGATTGATGTTGGCGGCCTGGCTGGTGCTGGCCGGCACTCAAGAGGTGCGCAACACGGGCGACTTCGCTCGCTTCGGCGGCATGCTGTTCGAAGTGCTCGCGCCGCTGCAGTTGGCGCTGGTGGTCTTTCTGGCGGCGATCCTGGCGGCGACGGCCGTGGCGGCGGAGAAAGACCGCCGTACGCTCGATCTGCTGCTGCTTAGCGAGTTGTCGAGCGCGCAGTTCGTGCTGGGCAAATTGTGCGGCGTGCTGCTCGAAGTGTTGGCCATCGTGGCGGCGGCAGCCCCGCTGTTCTGGCTGTGGCTGCTCTTTGGCGGGATCGGCATCGACCAAATCGCCCGTGCCCTGTTGGTGACCGTGGCGACCGCGGTCGTCGCGGGGAGCCTGGGCTCGACGATCGCACTCTGGCGCGACAAGACGTTTCAAACCGTGGCTATCACGGCGATCTTGCTGGTGCTGTGGCTGGTGTTCTGGGAACTGGTGGCCGCCGGCGGGGTGGGGACCAGCTTTGGCGAGCTCTCGGCGCGCGACGCCGCGACGGTCTTCAGTCCCTGGCAGGCGATCCTGGCGGCGACCCATCCGCGCGATCCACGGCAAGTTGCCGACGTGTTTGCGATCGACCCCGTGTGGTGGTTTGCCGGCGCGGCCCTGCTGGCCGCCGCGGTTCTCAACGGCTGGGGGATCTCGCGGTTTCGGGTCTGGAATCCGCCGCGCGAAGTCGATCGACGGCCCGGCGCGTTCACCCCGCGCGAGGCAGTCGCTCGACCGACGGCCAACATCATGAATCCCGAGATGGCCGACGCATTGCAGGTTGCAACGCCGCGCGACTGGGCCGCTCATGCTGAGCCGCCCCCGGAGAACATGCGGCCCGTGTGGGATCAGCCGATCGTGTGGCGCGAAGTGCGCACCTGGGCGTATGGCCGGAAAGTGCTGCTGGTGCGCATCGCCTATCTCGTGTTCTGCACGCTGGCGGTCGCCGCGCTGGTGCGACTGACGGGCCAGGACTTGCAACTGTCGCGCGGGCAGGCAGCGATTCCCCTGGTGCCGCTCGTGGTTTTGAGCCTGGTGCTCGTAAACGCCCAGGCCGTGACGTCGATCACCACCGAACGCGACAGCAAGGCGTTCGACCTGTTGCTGGTGACCGATCTCACGCCCAAGGAGTTCGTTTTCGGCAAGCTGGCGGGCGTGTTGTTCAACACCAAAGAAATGGTGTTGGTGCCTCTATTGATCGGGGTCGGGCTCTGCGTCGCCGGGCAGTTGAGCATCGAGAACCTGGTTTACGTGACGGGCGGCTATCTGGCGCTGGTGGCGTTCGCCGCGATGCTCGGAGTGCACGCCGGCCTGACTTACGAACACTCGCCTAGCGCCGTGGCGGTCAGCCTGGGTACCGTCTTCTTTTTGTTTGTCGGCGTGGCGGCCTGCATGCGAGTGATGATTGCCTTCAGTGGTTCGTTTGGCGTGCAGATGCAGCCGTTTCTGGCGTTCATGGGCGGGGGGGGCGTGGGGCTGTTTCTTGCCCTCGGTGTGCGCAATCCGTCGACGGCATTGTTGATCGCCTCGTTGGCCTGCCCGTTCGTCACGTTCTTTGCGATCACCAGCTTCTTGTTGGGGCAGACGCTCAACGTTTTTCTGGTGACGACGGCGATGTACAGTTTCGCCACGGCCGCGATGCTGGTGCCGGCGATTCACGAGTTCGACGTGACGACTGGGCGGACCACACTGGGCGAGGAATGACGGCCCGAGTCATGCGCCCGTCATCAAGGGCCATCTGTGTCGACCGCTGAGGCGCCCGGCGAAGTCGACTGCCCTGAAGATTCGAGCAATTCGCGCGTCCGCCGCAACTGCTCGCCCACGGCAGTCGATGTCGGCGCCAGTTCTTGGGCGATCTCGAGATGATCGACAGCGGCGGCAAACTCTCCACGACGCTCGAGCACCTGCGCGTGGCTGGCATGGACTTCGGCAAGCCTGGGGGCCAGCTCGACCGCGGCCGCGGTCTGCTCAGCGGCTTCGTCGAGCCGGCCGGCACTCAACAGCGCCATGCCGAGCTGCTGGCGGAATCCGGCGTTGCGCGGCGCGAGCTTCACGGCCGTGTCGAGCTGTTCGACTGCGTGCACGGTTTTCCCTTCGATTAGCAGCGAAAGACCATACAGATAGCGTCCCTCGGCATTGTCGGGCGCGACTTGCACCGCGGCGGCGAAGCTCGTCGCCGCGCGCCGCGCCGCACCGGCGTTTAAATCAAGCGCGCCCAGCCGCAGCAATGCCTGCGCGTTTTGGGGCGAGAGCGCAACTGCTTCGACCAGCGCCCGGCGGGCCTCGGCGGTTTGCCCCGCGGCCGCCAGGTGTTTGCCTTGTGCCAGGCGTCCCGCGCTCTCGATGGTTTGCCGCGTTTGTCCGACCCACTGCCAGCCGGCGACGGCCAACAGACACACCACCGAAACGGCGACGGAGAGCCACGCACCGCGCGGCGCGGGCGTATCACCATTCGAAGCGCCGACGAGGACCTGAACGGCCAACACCCACAGCAGGAACTCGCAGACCAGTTCCAGCACCTCGGGGGCCTCCTGGCTTCGCGTGTAGGCGGCGATTGGCGCGGCGGCCGCCGGAATCAGCAAGCGGACCAGCAAACCCGACCAGAGCGCCGCGGCGATCGCCAGGCTGGGAACGGGCAACGCCCAACGCTCCAGCCGGCGTGCGAGCGGCCGGATCACAGCGCGCGCCAGGGGCAACAAACCAAGGTAGCTGAGGGTGCCAATAATCCAGATCCCTTGCAGGTAGTTCGTCGAGCGGTCTGGTTGAAAGAGAATCAGGTTGTGCAGATTCAACTCGCCGATGCTATTGTGCCGCGCGAGCCAGATCGGTGTCTCGATCCCGAACAGCCGCTGCCCCCAACTGATTTCCTCGAGAAACATCAGCAACAACACCACGGCGGCAGCGAGAAAGAAGAGATTGCGGCGCGTCGACCAGCGCCAGAAATGGTTCGCCTGCGGCCGCGCGAAATAGGCCAAGCCGAAAATCAGCCCGGCCAACAAAGCACACGTGGCCCCGAGCGTCTCGACCGGACCGTCTTCGACCAATAGCCAGCTTGCCCAGGCGTCGTGGCCGGTGGCATAGAGGGCGTCGCGGATCGCGAAGAGCGCGAGGGCAACCAGAAAGACACAACTGCCGGCGAAACAACCGATGCCACGCGATCGCGACTTCGCATCGGTATTCATGGCACACACCAGCCCGGGGGGCGATCACTGCCGTTCGTAGGCGACGCGGCGTAGCTCTTCCTCGAAAGTTTCGCTGCGCCCCAGCGCGGCGTCGAACTCGTCCTTGTCGAGCGAGTACAGCTCGACCTGCTCGGTGGCCACGACACTGGCGTTACGCGGCTGCTTCATCAACAAGGCAACCTCGCCAAAATAGTCGCCAGGCCCGAGGGTAATCGGGTCTCGATCCGCGGCCGAGCCCTCCTTGTCGGTCACGGTGACGTGTCCCGATTTGATCACGTAGAATTTGTCGCCGGGGTCTCCTTTGCGGATGATCATCGTGCCGGCCGGGTGCCGCTCGTAGGCGACTTCGCGAACGATGTTGGTCATCTGGGCCGCTGAAAATTCGCGAAACAACTTGTAGTTGCGCAAGAAGTTCGTGATCTCGATCACCTGGCGCGTGTTGAGATCCGAAACGATGCGCCCTCCCTTCATGCGAATCGCCCGGTCGGCCGCGGGCAAGATGCGGTCGTCGTGCGTGACGATCAGGATCGCGCAGCCGGATCGCTCGCGCAGCTCCTTCAACAGCTCGATGACATCGCGCGTGACGGCGTCGTCGAGCGACGCGGTCGGCTCGTCGGCCAGAATCAGGTCGGGCTCGTTGACAACCGCCCGCACAATCGCCACCCGCTGACGCTGCCCCCCCGAGAGCTCGGCGGGGCGAAAGTCGAGCCGCTGCCCCAGCGCGAGCCGATCGAGCAGTTCGTCGACTCGCTTGCGCGCCGCGGGCGAAACCTGTTGCTTGAGCTGCAAGGCCATGTAGACGTTTTCGCGGGCTGTTAACGAGTCGAACAGGTTGTGCTGTTGAAAGATGAAGCCAATCCGGCGGCGGACCTTGACCATTTCATTCTTGTCGAGCCCGCGCAGCTCTTTGTCGCAGATCATCACGCTCCCCTCTTGCACGCGGCGCAGCCCGCCGATGAGGGTGAGCAAGGTGGTTTTTCCGGAGCCCGAGCGACCAGTCATGATCGCCAGCTCGCCGCGCAGCAGATCGAGATGATTGTCGAAGAGCACCTTGGTGGGTGGGTCGCCTTCGTAGAAGGTGTGCGACACGTCGCTGACGCGGACGACTTTTTCTTTCGCCTCGCCAGTTACCTGGTGCGACGACGAACCCGAACTGGCGGAACGAACGATGATCGATTCGTTGTTCGACATGACTTCGTTGGCTCGCTTGCTCGTGGCCGCGGAGGCGGCGACACCTTGGACCAATGGATCAGAACAACTCGGCGGGGTCGGCGTTAAACAACCTGCGCACGGCCAGCGCGCCCGACATCGCGCACATCAGTAATGTCAGCCCCAGGATGAACGCGGCGCGCCCCGGCGTCAGGTCGAGCAGCAACCCGGTCATGCTCCCCAGCCACCAATAACAGAGCCAGCTCACGACGATACCCGGAATGAATCCCAGGCCCCCCAGCAGCAGCGCCTCTTGCAGCACGACGCCGAAGAAGTAACGGTTGGGGTAGCCCATCGCCTTGAGCGTGGCAAACTCCTTCATGTGATCGTCGATGTCGCTGTAGAGAATCTGGTAGCAGATGATCGTGCCGACGGCGAAGCCCATCAGCGTTCCCAGCAGAAACACGAAACCGATCGGCGTGCTGTTCTGCCAGAACGACATCTCGCGGTCGATGATCTCCTCCTTGGTCAGCACGTCGACGTCGTCGGGCAAACGGTCGTTGAGCTGGTCCCTGATTCGCCGGGCCTGTCGCGGGTCGTCGAGCAGGACAATCCCGAGGTCGACGCGCCCCAGCCCGCTGGTGCGCAGCGGGGCGTAGAAGATCCGGTCGAGCGTCTGCGCGCTGGTGAGCAAGTTGCCGTCGTTGGCGAAGTCGGTCCCCAGCGAGAAGTAGCCCACGACGTTGACGGTATGTCCCGCTAGATCGGTCCGCGTCCCCACTTCGATCGGTCCATACTCGGGTTTGCTCTTGCGGTCGTACAACACGTTGCCCGTCGTCAGCAGGTCCTGGCGCAGTTCCTCGGGCAGGTTGAAAACCGGCTTGTCGGGTTCGATGGCCAAGACGCGAATCAAGTGGCCCACGCCGGGCTGCGGCTCGCCTGGCTCGGCCGGCATCGGCTTGCCGGCCAGATCGCGGACCGGCACGTCGAGCACGGCTCGCTTGGTCTCGATGTACAGGGGCCAGGCCGCCTTGACCCCAGGCCATGCGGCGATCTGATCGAGCCGGGCACGGGCGAACTGGTCGCTGACCCCGAGGGCGTAGCGCATCTTGCTGGTCACGATCAAGTCGGCATTCAGCTGGCGAAGCAACTCAACCGTGCTGTCGAACAAGGCGTTACGAAAACCGATCTGCATGCACATCAACAGCACCGCGAAACCAACCCCGGCCAGCGCCAGCGCCAACCGCCGCCGGTTGTGCGTGATGTTCTTCCAGGCCAGGGGTACGCGCTGTGGTCGCCACATATCGGTTGTCGACGTCTAGGATCGTATCTGCCGGGGGGCCGCGATCGAGCGCGGCGCCGCGGAACGGAGAACCCTTAAAACAACGCCGCGGGGTCGGCCGAGTGCACTTTGCGCAAGCTACCCAAGCCGGCCAGCGAACACATAATCACGCAACTGACGAATACAAACCCAATCAACAGCACGCTCATCTGCATGGGGAGGCCGGCCAGGCTCGCCGTCAGGCGATACAAACCGTAGGAAACCAGCAGGCCCGGCAGGAATCCGGCGACTGCCAGAATCCACGCCTGTTGCAGCACCAACAGCGACAAGTAACCCGCGGTATAGCCCATCGCCTTGAGCGTGGCGTACTCCTTGAGGTGACCGATGATGCTACTGGCCAGCACCTGATAGACGATGGCCACGCCGACCAACAGCGCCACCACGGCGCCGGTGCCGAAGATCACGCCGACCGAGGTCTTGCTGACCCAGTGCGTGCGCTCGGCGGCCAGCGCTTCGGGTCGGGTGAGCACTTCGACGTCGTCGGGCAGTAGTGCTTCGAGCTGCGCTTTGGCGGCGACCGGATCGGTGCCTTCACTCAGTTTCACCAGGCCGAGCGATACGTCGTCCAGCGAACGCTGCGGCAACAGCCGGTTGAAGGTGACATCGCCGGTGATCATGGCGCCGTCGGCGGCAAAGCCCAGCGGCAGGGTGAACTGCCCTTCGATCCGCAATCGCTGTCGACCAAAATCGGTGACCAGCCCCGGTTCGAGGCAGCCGAATTCGGCCCGGCTTAGCGTGTCGACCAGTACGGCTCCTGGCGTCCGCAACGCTTCGAGACTGCGCTGGACGCCCGGCAGGCGAAAGACGTTTTGATCGGGATTCTCAGCGAGCACCAACATTGCGCGGCGTCCGGCGGCGGCCAGTTCGGCGCTTGTCGGCCCGCTCGAGAGCCAATTGCCACCGCCGCAGTCGGCCGGTTGACGGATCGTCTCGCCGCTGGGCGTAGTTCCTTCTCGCTGAGCTGGAATCCAAAGGATGTAGGCCACGTAGAGCGGTCGCACGCTGGTCACGCCCGTGGCGGCCTGGGCCTGAAACAACCGCGTTTGCGAAATCGTGCCCGGACGCGAGATGTGCAGATACTCGTGCGAGTGGATCAACAGATCGAATTCGAGCTGGTCGTAGATCAGCGTGGCGGTGCGGCTGACCGAGCCGAGAAATCCCAGTTGCAGAAAGACGAGCACGACGGCGAACGCCACGCCGGCAATCGCCACCAGCGTGCGCAGGCGGTCGTGAATCAGGTTGCGCCACGCCAGCGGGATATTGCGACTCATGCGGCTGCCGATCCACCCATCGTCCGCCAGAGCTCCAGAGCCTGCCGTGGCAGCCGCTACGTTCCTGGTTGGTGTGCCGCGCGGTCCCCCAAAACGGCCGCGTCGCGTACGTCGGGCGGGGCACTAGCCGTGTCGATCACCGCGTTGACTTGTAGATTGACCAGTTGTTTGGCGGCTTCGCTGGGCTGGTCAACGAGAATCAGCACGCTCACCACGCGGGCGTCGGCCCGCTCGGCCGGATCAATCCCCATGATTTCGTTTTGGGCGACGACCGAGCCGACGCTGACGACTTTACCCTGCAGCGGTTCCGGCAGCGCGCCGCCGCTGCCGGTGGTGATGGTCACGCTTTGGTTCTTCGCCACGCGACCAACTTCGGTCTCGTAGACCTCGGCGACGACTTCCATATGATCGAGATTACCGAACTGCATGATCGGACGCTGCCCGACCATTTCGCCAGGCTGTATTGAAATTCGTAGCACGGTGCCGTCGCTTGGCGCGACGAGCCGGGCCATGTTGGCCTTCTGCCGCGCTAGCTTGACATTGGCCTCTAGCGCCGGGATGCGCGCCATCGGTTCGACGCGCGCGACGTTGGCTTGCGCCGAGCTCAGTTTCAACTTGGCGGCCGCCCGCGTCAGATCCTGCGATTTCACCAGCTTTTCCAGCAGGGCCTTGGCGCTGGCCAGTTCGCTCCGCGCTTGTTCGAGCAACAGCGCTTTGTGTTCGCGCTCCTGGGGGCTGATCAGATCGGCATCGAGTTTGTCAAAACGCTTGGCGTCGTTCTCGGCCACGCGGAGCCGCGATTCGAGTAGCTCCACCTGCTGCCGCTGGGCGTTGATTTCCAGGTCCATCATTTCGGCCTGCTCGGCGGAAATCTCGGCCTCGGCGACGGCTTCCTTGGCCAGTTGCGTGTCGAGCTCGACGCGCCGGCGGGCCTCGGCCAGCTCGGTCTCGGCAACGTCTAACTCGGCGGCGCGCAGCGGATACGACTCGAACTCGGCGAGGACCTCCCCCTTCGAATACTGTTTGCCCTCCTGGGCCGAGATCGAGGCGACCCGGTCGCCGACCATACCGCTCAGGTTGATGATCCCGTCGACCGGCTGTAGGCGACCACGGGCGACGACGGTCGTGCCCCCCTCGGAATCGGCTCCCGTGGCATCGACCGAGGGGTTGTGCCCCGTCGATCCCTGACGGCAGCCCGCCACCCAAGCGAGCGGGAGCGCGCCGAGTAACACTGCCAGACTGACGCGGAGGGTTAGTTTCTGGACCACGATTGCACCGTGCCTGCCGTGCTCCGAACGATCGTCCTCGAGCGTGGTACCCGCCGGAACGAGGGTCGGAAACTGCTCTTAATAAGGCGCTAAGATTCCTGGCTAGTCGCAGCCGCGACTTGCGCCCCAGGTCTGCTCGGCCATCGTCGCCGGGGGCCGCGCGCGGGTCGAGTCGGCCGAAATACGACGGGCCGGAACTCCCCGACAAGGCGCAACCTATTCTAGCTGCGCGATTTGGGAGTGGCAATTCAGCGTCTAGACCACTTCCGCCTTGGAACCTACGATGGACCGCGGTGCCGGCCCCGCTCCCTACCCAGCCCGCCGAGGCCCGTGCCTCCAAGTGCCGCTCGTCCCGGGCCGGTTAGGCGGCCGTCCCCGTTCATCGTGCCCAAACGGCACAACCGGCCGTCGTCGAAGGAGCAAAGGTTGAAGCGATCGCCAGGGGCTCCGATGGATCGCAGCGAGTTGCCTTGGCTCGCGGACGCTACCTGTCAGGCCGCTCTGCACGACGTGCTGGGCTATCTGAACTTTGCCTCCGGTGCGCGCAACCCTTGCGTGGCACGGAGGATCAACGAGCTGTGGCTCCGGCTCGAACGAGACGCCCCGCAAGCCGACCCCTGGCTGCTGATCGGCCAGCTACTCCATGCCCAATTGGCCGCCCTCGAGGGTCGAGAGCCCGCGTTCGAAAAGGTCGATCAGGCTCGGGCGGTGCTCGACCTGGCGTTCAATCACGTGGCGCCGGCTTACCGCCGGTTTCATGGCGACCTGCTGGCCCACCAAAGCGATGCGGAGCTCCTGCGACCGCTATTTCTAGTCCGAGTGCTCGAAACCGTGCTGCAAGCGGGGGCCCCCTGGGACCAGACCGAGCGGATTGCCGCCGGCGCGGTCAAGCGTCTCAACGACTTTCTCGGCTACCGGCCGATCGCTGTTTTGCAGACTCCGCAGCGGATCGAACCCTATCCGCACGAATGGGTCTCGCCAATCGGCCTCTACTGGAACGGCGCGGGCGTGGCGCCGGGCCGTTACCGGGCGCTCGTCGAGCGTGCGCTGGACTTGCTTCGCAAGACCGACAGCGACTTACTCGAACAGGCCTGTTTCGATCTCGAGCGGCTCGACGAGCTGGCGGTCGACCCGCGCGCTTACGATTTCGATCATCCCGTCAACAAGCGACCGAATTATCAGTTCGGCCAGTGGGACCCGCTGACCATCGACGCCCGCGGTTATTACCGGCGCTTCGTGCTGGTAGGAGTGACGCTCGACGCGCTGTTGGAGCGGGTCGCCGTCGCGTCACCGGAACTGCAGGACGACTACTTGACCGAAGCGGCGGCCGTGCTCGCCGGCACAATATTGATGGCCGCGGGGACCAGTGGGCGCGGGCCCGACACGCACGACTCGTCGGTGACGCTGGCGACGTTGCTGCCGCGGATCGCCCGTTATCGCGACGCCTTCTATCAGCGGCTGTTGTCTCGCACGACCGGCCCGCATGGCGAGCGATTGCAGGCCGAGGCGGCGCGGCTAAGGCAGCCATTCGGCGGAGCGCGGCAGGATTTGAATCAACGTCTGGCCCGGCACCGGGCGGCGCAATTAGAGAGCGTGCATCTGGCCCAGTTGTTCGCCCGCATGGGCTTTCCCCAAGCGGCGCTGGCGCGGGCGCTCAAGGTCCCGGCGATGTCGGCGCGATTCGCCTGCGAAATACAGTGCCGGCTGACGCAGGGGCATCTGGCCCTCGATGGCCAGGAGTTGGAGCAGGGGATCAAGTGCCTGGAAGAAATCCGCGATCTCGTCCGCCGCGGAATCGGGTGCGGAGCATTGATCGATCCCTGGAACATCCTCGGTTTTCAGGCGCAGTTCGGGCTGTTTCCCGCGGTCGAGAACACGATCCACGATCATCGCGCCGATTCGCTGATCGGGCTGCTGCGACGGACGTTCGACCTGGCGTCGCGGTTGGAAAGTGAGTCGGCCGCGGTGGGCAAATCCGAATTGACCGACGACCTGGCTCGGCAGATGAGCGACATGGCTGCCTGGTGGGATCAATTCGCCAGCGTCGAAGTCAGTTCGGTCGAGGGTTTCTCGGGGCGCGAGTGTGCCAGTTCGTCGCGGCAGGTCGCCGTCGCCCTGACGGCCTGGCAGCAGGCTGGCGGTGCGGCAGCCAACGTCGGCTTTTGGCGCGAACATGCCGGTGAGTTGCAGTCGGCCAAGGCTTACTCGCTGGTTGTCGAGTCGCTGTTGGACAAAGACGATCTCGTGGCGGCCATGGCCCTGTTGATGCACTGGCTGAGTCAGGCCGAGTGGCTCCCCTTGGCCGGCGGCGGCTACTCGTTCCACGAGTTGGCCGGGCGCTGGATGCATCGAGCGCTCCGTCCGCTGCTGCATCGGGAGGAAGACGCTCCACCGTCGGTCGAGGCCTGGCAGCTCGCCCGCAAGTTTTTCGACTACGCCGAGGCCAACGCCGAGAGCTACTGGGAAGTCCCCGACTTTCGCCTGGCCAGCGACGCCACGGGCAATATCGCGGGCAACGCGCGCGAAGCACAACTCGACGAGTTGGACGATGACGAAGAAGAGAATCTCTTTGAAGCCGCCTACGAGGAGGTCATTTATCGCGACAGCACGGCCGATGGCATCGACGCCGACATGATCGAGGGACAGGGCGCCACGCCAACGTCCGACCTCGAGTTCGACGACGAGGCCGAGCGACTGACGCAACGGCTGGCCTTTCTGGCGACCACCGCCCGACTCTGGAAGTTCATCGCCACGGTGGCGGCCACCAGCGGCCTGACTCGGGACGAGTCGCTCGACGTCGCTGCGATTCTCGCCCAATGGCACGAGCAGGCCCGCAGGCACGAGGCGCAACTGCGCGACCTGCTCCGCACACTCGAAACCCGGCGCATCCCCAAGCCGTCGGGCACGGCCGACTCGCTGGTCGAATACGACCGCCGGCGCAGCGCGCAATTGGCGCTGATGGAGAAGGTCATCTACACGGCCGTGGCCACCAGCGACGCAGCGCGATATCTGCTGGCCGCCGGCGCCCCGCAAGCGAACGGCGACACCTTGCCGGCCGCGGAGCGCGCGGCCGTGGCGACGCTATCGTCGGTCATGAACGGGTCGTTGGCAGCCGTGCCGGCGGCGCTGGCCGAGTTGCGGACCGCGTTGGCCGCCCAGCCCCTGTTGTATGTACCGTTGGCCGCCGGCGGTTCTCCCACCGCGATCGTGGTGTCCCAAGGTTGGCAGCGGCTGTTCTTGGACCTGGTGTCGGCCTTGCCACGCGTGGGGTTCGTGCTCGAAACCTGTCGCCTGTTGTCGCTGGCGCAAGAGCTCGAACTTTCGCATCCGGTGGGCAAAGGCGCCGTCAGCGAGTTCGATCGATTGTTCCGGCACGGATTTCGGGCGATGGTCGAGGCGATTGTCGGGGCCACGGCCGAGTGGCCCCCTGGCGAAACGCCCGACGCCGAGTTGATTGAGAATCTCGAGCCCTTGACCGAAACGCTGCTGCGGCGCTGGCTGCGTCACAGCCGCGCCCTGCGCTTGACGGTGTTGGAGCGCGTCTCCGATCGCGAGGCCTGGCGCCAGCTCGTCGGCTTCATCGAAAACTACGGCGGCGAGCTATTCACGCAGCAGTTCTTTCACATCGGCAACCTGCGCGCGATCCTGCACGAAGGGGTCGGCACTTGGCTCGAGCAACTGGCCGAACAGCCCGACCCGGGTCAGTTCGAGCGGCTACTGGGCGATCTCGATCGCAAGGTGCCGCGCAAGGAGGCGATCTCGCACCTGGAAGTCGTCCTCGAGGCGGTGCTCGAGAACTTCGCCGAGTACAAGGACTACAACAACATCGCCGTGCAATCGGACCGCGGCGAGTTGCTCTACACGCTGCTCGATCTGCTGCGGCTCAAAGGGCGCTACGATCGCGTGGCCTGGAATCTCAAGCCCGTGTTCCTCGCACACGAGATTTTAATGCGGCACGGGCGCCACGGCGCGGCCGAGCTGTGGAGCGAAGGCTTCGCGCAGAAAACCGCCGAGGCGGCCGACTGGCACATGAACCGCCTGGCCGAACTGACGCGCGAATATGGCCTGCAATTGCCCACGATCGCCGACCATCTCGGCGAGGGCTTCGTGCGTGGGCTGGCGCTCGATCGCATTCGTTCGCTGGTCCCCAAGGCGATCGCCGAGCGGCTGCAGGGGGCTGCCTCCCCCGCCTTTGCGGCGCTCGAGCAGGAACTGGCTGATTTCACCGAAACGCCGACTGGAGCGGGTCTCGACATTCCGCGTTGGCTAGTCGTGCTCGAGCACGAGGTCGAACGGGCGCTCGACCCCGACCTCACCGCGCCGGCCGAACAAGAGCTGCTCCGCGCCCTGCCGATTGTCTTGCTTTCGCGCGAGGCGCTGCGCGAGCAGTTGCAGCAATGGCATGCCGAGGTGGACGGCCAGACATGAAGCTCGTCGTCAATGCTCTGGCGACGCGTCCCGGCGGCGCTCTGACCGTGTTGGTAGGCTTGTTGCGGGCATGGCAGCGCGCCGCGCTCGACTGGCAAATCACCGTGCTGGCGAGCGTGCCCACGACAATCGGCGCTCTGCGCGACGCCAACTTGTCGTGCCAGGTCGAACCGTTGCTCGTCGGCACCGGCGCCGTGCGGCGCACCTGGTGGCAATCGTTTCGGCTAGGCGAGCACTTGCGGCAGCAACGTGCCGACGTGCTGTTGACGAACAATCATCATTTGCCGCGAGTCGATTGCCCGCAGGTGATTCATCATCACAATCTATGGCAGTTTCTGACGCCCGATTTGAGTGTCCCTCCACGTCGGCGTTTGGGCGAAAGCTGGCGCAATGCTCGGGCGCGCGAAGCCCTGACTCAGGCAGCGGCCAACGTCTTTGTGTCGCATTTTCTGCGACAGCAAGCCGAGCGGTTTGTGCCGCAATCGTCGGCGCGCAACTTCGTCGTACCCAACGCGCTGGACGACGATGTGGTCGATCGGGCGTTGACGCTACCAGCCGCACGCGACGCGCGCCCCTGGCTGGTCTCGGTCCAAAGCGCCAATCCGCATAAGGACCATCCGACGCTGTTGCGGGCGCTGGCCGAGGTGACTGCCTTGGAGCCGTCCGTTCCCTGGCGATTGCGAATTGCCGGCACGACGGGCCGAGCAAGCTGGGAACCGCTCGAGGCACTCGCTCGCGACTTGGGCATCGGCGACCGCATCGAGTGGTGCGGCTACTGTCATGCCCAGCAACTGCGAGAGCTCGTTGGCGAATCGCTCTGCCTGGTGTCGACCAGCCGGCTCGAGTCGAGCGGCTTGACACTGCTCGAAGCGCTGGGCGAAGGCTGCGTCCCCGTGGCGTCGCGAATTCCAGCATTCGAAGAATATGCCGGCGCCGCGGCGGTACTCGTGCCCCCGCAAGATCACGCCGCGTTTGCCCGCGCGATCGTCGAGCTGTGGCGCGAGCCGGCCCGACGCGTGCAACTAGTCGAGTGCGGACGACAACAGATCGCCGGCTATCGCTGGAGCGAGTGGGCCCCGCGGATGGCGTCGATCATCGAGAATGCCGCGGTTGCTGGCCGTGGAGGCTAGCCCTGGCGTGCTCCGTCGCGCAGGATAGGGGGCGCCGATTGGGCGTCGAACTCGATTTCGTCCTGGGGGAATGCACCAATGCCGTACATCGAATCGCCGAGTCGTCGATCGACTCGCTGGTTGCTCTGTGGTGCTGCGCTCTTGGGCATCGTGCTCGTTGGGCCAGTTGGTCCGATCGCGGGCGCCGACCCTGCGGCCGACGCGACCGAAGGCGCACGCTCGCCGCGCCACCCGAACGTCATCCTGATCATGACCGATGACCAAGGCTGGGGCGATCTCGGCTGCCACGGCAACGACCGCATCCGCACCCCGCATCTCGATCGGCTGGCGACCGACGGTGTCGAGATGACGCGGTTCTACGTCTCGCCGGTCTGCGCGCCGACACGCGCCAGCTTGCTCACGGGCCGCTATCACTACCGCACTGGCGTGGTCGACACCTACCGCGGCCGGGCGATGATGCACGCCGACGAAGTCACCTTGGCCGAAATGCTTACCGCGGCTGGCTACCGGACCGGCATCTTCGGCAAATGGCACCTCGGCGACAACTACCCGCTGCGACCTCGCGATCAGGGTTTCGCCGAGTCGCTCGTCCACGGCGGCGGCGGAATCGTGCAAGACGCCGATCCACCGCAGGGGAACCACTATCAAGATCCCTGGCTCTGGCGCAATGGGCAGCTCGAACATACCCAGGGCTATTGCAGCGACGTCTTCACCGACGCGGCGATCGACTTCATCAAGCAAAGCGACGGTCAACCGTTCTTCATTTATTTGCCGTTTAACTGCCCGCATAGTCCGCTCGAAGTGCGCGGCGACGACGCTGCTCCGTACCTCGCGGCGGGGCTTGATGAAGTCACGGCCAAGATCTACGGCATGGTCACCAACATCGACGAGAATGTCGGCCGCCTGCTGACGACCCTCGACGAAACGCAGCTCGCCGACGACACGATCGTGATCTTCTTGACTGACAACGGCCCGCAACAGAACCGTTACAACGGCCAGCTACGGGGGCGCAAAGCATCCGTATACGAAGGGGGCATTCACGTCCCGTTCTTTGTTCGCTGGCCGGGGCGATTACAGCCCGGCCGGCAGGTCGACGCCGTGGCTGCCCACATCGACATCGTGCCGACAGTGCTGGCCGCTTGCGACGTTGCTCCGCCGGATGACGTGAAGTTCGATGGCGTCAACCTGCTGCCGGTGTGGACAGGGAACGACGGCGGCGACGCGCTGGCGCTTGCCGATCGCACGATCTTCATTCAAGCGCATCGTGGCGACGTACCGCAACCGGGTCGCAACTGCACGGCCATCGGCCCGCGCTGGAAACTCGTGCAGGCGGCCGGCTGGCCCGAGGGCCCATTGGCCGAATCCGCGAAGAAATTCGAGCTGTTCGACATCTTGGCCGATCCCCGCGAAGAGCACGACCGCGCAGCCGAGGAACCAACCGTGTTGGCGGATCTTAAGCAGCAGTACGAAGCCTGGTTTCGCGACGTGGCGGGCACGCGGAATTTCGCGCCACCGCGAATTCACCTCGGCACGCCGCACGAGAATCCCACGTTGTTGACGCGGCAGGAGTGCCGAGGGGACGGCCCTGGGCAATGGCTCGTCGACATCGCGCCGGGCCGCTACTCAATCAAAGCCATCGTGTCGCCGTCGAACCAGGCGCGTATCGCCTCGCTCTTGGTGCCGGGCGAATCGGACGACGAACTGCTGAGCGTGCGCGTGCCGGCCGGCAACGGCGAAGTGGCATTGGCTGGCGATATCTTGCTGCGCGGTGGTCCCTGTTCGCTAGAGCCCTACCTGATTGCCGAAGACGCGTCGACCGAAGTCGAACCACGTGTCGGTGTGCGGTACCTCGAAATCCGGCGCGTCGATCTGCCGGCGAAGTGATCGGCGGAACGAGGGCAGACCCATGTTGGCGGCTCGTTGTCCGCATTGCCATCACGACGTCTTTGCCGCTGACGAAGCCGAGTTGGCAGCGTCGATCTGTCCGGCATGTCAGCAGTTGATCGGAGCAGCGACCGCAGACGGCGTCGCTCTCGAGACTACCTTCGGCCAACCTGCTTACGAAGCGATCGATGAGCTGCCGCAAATCGACACTGGCGAGCCCGAGGCGGCACCCGAGATACTTGATCGCGGGGTGTATAGTGCCCCGCCGCTGACCGCGACCAGTGACAATCCTTACGCGGCGCCGCACCCGGTCGACGGCGGCGATCCCCCGCCGGCCAAACCAGTGCAGAAGCGAGAGTTGGCCGACTTGTACGAGCGCTTCGTCGGCGCGCTTGCCCCGGCTAGAATCGCGGGCATGGTGATCGACCATGGTGAGCCCGATTACGTAGACGCATTTCGCGAGAGACGGCGGCGAGCACGCGCGTTCTGGTTGATCTTTTTCCTGTTCTGGATACCGATTTTTGTGTTCGCCAATGTGCTCAGTTGGATCGTCGGCATCGAAGCGGCGAATTTGGCCGGAGTGGTCGCGTGGGGTGTGGTCGTATTCACGGCACGGCAGCGGTACCTATCTTGGAAGTGCCCCAGGTGTGGTCTGCAATTCCATACAAATGCCTTTCGGCGAACTTGCGGCCACTGCGGGCTGAGCGATAGACCAGCCGACCGGCCCAGTGCGGACTCGGCCTGAAGAAATTCTTCAAACGGTATCACTACCCACCCCTTCCTTGACGCTCTTGGCGGGCGTTGCTAGGATTTCGCGCTGTTTTGCGACTAACCCGCAGCGCCGCCGCACTCTCCGCGCACACGGTTGTGCGTCTTTTTTTCGCCTGGCGGGCCCCCTTTGAGCGTGGCCCCGGCGCTCGTTTTCTGCCTTCCAGTTCAGTAAGGACACGGCACTTATGGCCACGGCCAACAGCAAATTCGTCTATTCGTTCGGCCCCGACGGCACCGATGGCGACGCCAGCATGCGCGACCTGCTGGGGGGCAAAGGGGCCAACCTTGCCGAAATGACCAAAATCGGCCTCCCCGTGCCGGCCGGCTTCACCCTGGGGACCAACGTCTGCACCTATTACTACGCCAACGGCAAGAAGTATCCCCCCGAGCTGCGCGACACCGTGGCCGCGGCCATGGCGAAGATCGAGAAGTCGATGGGGGCCCGCTTCGGGTCGACCGACAATCCGCTGTTGCTTTCCTGCCGATCGGGCGCCCGCGAAAGCATGCCCGGCATGATGGACACGGTGCTCAACATCGGCCTCAACGACGAAACGGTTCAGGCCCTGGCCCGGCAGGCGAACAACGAGCGATTTGCCTGGGACAGCTACCGGCGGTTCGTGCAAATGTATGGCGACGTCGTCCTCGACATGAAGCCGCACGACAAGACAGAACACGATCCCTTCGAGATCTTGCTCGACGCCAAGAAGAAGAACGCCGGCGTCAAGCTCGACAACGAATTGACGGTGCCCCAGCTCAAGGAGTTGGTCGCCGAGTACAAGCAGATGATCAAGGAGCAGACGGGCAAGACCTTTCCGACCGATCCCATGGAGCAGATCTGGGGAGCGATCGGCGCCGTGTTCGGCAGTTGGATGAACGATCGCGCCGTGGTCTATCGCCGCACGTACGGCATCCCGCACGAATGGGGGACCGCCTGCAACGTTCAGGCGATGGTCTTCGGCAACCTGGGAGACGACTGCGCCACCGGTGTCGCCATGACGCGCGACGTCGCGCTCGGCACGCCGGGGCTCAACGGCGACTACCTGATCAATGCCCAAGGGGAAGATGTCGTGGCCGGCATCCGCACGCCGCTGAAGATTGAGGAGACGCTCGAGCGCGACATGCCCGCCGCGTATAAGCAACTCGTCGAGATCGGGCAGAAGCTCGAGAAACATTACAAGGACGTGCAAGACGTCGAGTTCACGATTCAGCGCGGCAAGGTCTGGATGCTGCAGACGCGCAACGCCAAGCGCACCGGCTTTGCGGCGGTGCGGATTGTCGTCGATCTGGTGAACGAGAAACTGATCTCCAAAGAAGACGCGCTGGCCGCCAAGCGCATTCCGGCCGACGACCTCAATCAGCTCTTGCAGCCCATCTACGACCCGGCATCGAAGAAAGAGGCCCAAGCCGCGGGCAAGCTGCTGGCCAAGGGGATCAACGCCGGCCCCGGCGCCGCTTGCGGACAGATCTGCTTTCACGCCTCGGACGCCGAGGCCCTGTGGCTCAAGAACAACAAGGTCGAGCTGATCCTGGTCCGCCGCGAAACCAGTCCCGAGGATCTCCGCGGCATGAAGATCGCCAAGGGCATTCTCACGGCCTTCGGCGGCGCCAGCTCGCACGCGGCCCTCGTCAGCCGACAGATGGGCAAGGCCTGCATCGTCGGCTGCGGCGACTTGGAAATCGACTATCGCGCCGGCACGATCACCGTCGGCGACCGCGAGCTACATGAAGGGGATTGGCTCTCGATCGACGGTTTCACGGGCGAAGTCTTCGAGGGGCGGGTCGAAGAGCGGCCCAGCGAGATCGTGCAAGTGTTGATCAACAAGACGCTCGACGCCAAGGACTCGCCCGTCTATGGGCAGTACGCGCAGTTGATGGCGTGGGTCGACGAAGCCCGCCGCCTGCGCGTGCGCACCAACGCCGACGAGCCGAAGCAGGCACTCGAGGCTATTTCCTTCGGTGCCGAGGGGATCGGCTTGTGCCGCACCGAGCACATGTTCTTCGATCACATCGATGAGTTCCGCGAGATGATCCTGGGCGAAACGCTCGAGGCCCGCAAAACGGCCCTGGCCAAGCTGCTGCCATTTCAGCGCGAAGACTTCGACGGCCTGCTCCGCGCCATGACCGGCAAGCCGGTGACGATTCGCCTCTTGGATCCACCGCTGCACGAGTTCTTGCCGCACGACGCGCCGGCCCAGGCGGAACTGGCCGCCAAGATCGGCACCACGGCCGAACAAATCGCGCGGCGCGTGCAGGAACTGCACGAGTTCAACCCGATGCTCGGTCATCGCGGCTGCCGCTTGGGGATCGTCTATCCGGAGATCACCGAGATGCAGGCCCGCGCGATCTTCGAAGCCGCCTGCGACGTCAAGAAGGCGGGCCTCGATCCTCAGCCCGAGGTGATGATTCCGCTCGTCGGCTTTGCCACCGAATTCAAGGACCAGGAAGCCATCGTGCGCCGCGTCGCCGAAGAAGTCTTCGCCGAAAAGAAGACCAAGGTCGACTACCTGGTGGGGACGATGATCGAGCTGCCGCGGGCCGCGGTTTGCGCCGATGAGATCGCCAAGGGGGCCGAGTTCTTCAGCTTTGGCACCAACGATCTCACGCAAACGGCGCTGGGCATCAGCCGCGACGACTACGGCGGTTTCATCACGCACTATCGCGAGCACGACATCGTCCCCAACGATCCGTTCCAGACGATCGATCAGCCGGGCGTGGGGGCACTGATGCGCATGGGGACCGAGCGTGGACGGCAATCGCGTCCCAAGCTCAAGATCGGCATCTGCGGCGAGCACGGCGGCGACCCGGCCAGCGTGATCTTCTGCCACGGCCTGGGGCTCGATTACGTGAGCTGCTCGCCGTTCCGCGTGCCGATCGCGCGGTTGGCAGCGGCCCAAGCTTCCGTGGCCGAGAAGAAAGCGAAGAAATAACTGCCAACCGTTCGCTAGCCGGCGCGCTTCAGTTGGGCATCGCTCGTTGTTGCTTCGCTAGCCGCCGGCTCGGCGATGCGCAGCGTGGCCGGCACCGGGCCGCGGCGCTCCTGCACAAAGCCCCGCTTGCCGCTGTGAAAGAACGGGGCAAAGCTGGCGGCCGGTCCCGTCACGAATTCGTTCGCCAGCCGCTCGAGCATGTCGACCCAGCGCAGACCGCTGCGGTAGATCAACCGGTAGGCCGCCTTGAGCGAGAGGATGTCGGCATCGACGAAGCCGGCGCGCCTCAGCCCGATCAGGTTGAGCCCCACCACCTGCGTTGTGTTGCCGTCGACGGTTACATAAGGGGGCACGTCTTGCGTGACGTGCGCTTGACCACCCACCATCGCCAGCGAGCCGACGCGGCAGAACTGGTGGATCGCCACGGCCGCCGAAACATACGCCCGGTCGGCGACTGCCACGTGCCCACCGATCAGGGCATTGTTGGCCACGATCGCCTGGTCACCGATCGTGCAATCGTGCGCGATGTGGACGTTGACCATCAGCAGGTTGCGATCGCCGATCCGCGTGGCGGCGTCGGACCGCAGTGCGCGGTGAATCGTCACGTACTCACGCAGGCAGTTGTGCGCGCCAATCACCAACTGGCCGCAGCGTTCGGGCATATGCACGTGCTGCGGCAAGCCCCCCAGCGTGGCGCCGTCGAAGACGTGGTTGTCGCGGCCGAGGGTCGTGCCCCGCTTGACGACCACGCGGCTTTCCAGCCGGCAGCCTTCGCCAATCTCGGTCTCTTCTTCGACGACGCAAAACGGACCAATCACCACGTTGCGTCCGAGGCGCGCCTGCGGACTGACAACGGCCGACGGATGAATCTGCACGGAGAGAACCTCGTGGCGGGTGGGTCAGTGCTCGCGGCCTGCGGCGGCGCCGCTGCGGAAGTGGCGCGCGGCCGAAGCCAAACGGGTCGGGCGGCGGATCGGGCCGGCGCGCCGCGGGAGGCGCCTTGGATCGACACACGTCCGCCTGCTGTGGGTTATCGGTTTTCCAAGCTGGCGCGATTAAGCGGCGTCTGTCGAATGTCGTGCTAGCGTGGCCAACCGCAGGCCGCGATTAGAATTGCGGCTCGTCGGCTTCGGCCTGGGCATCGAAGAAATCGCCCGTGGCAGCATCCTCTTCGGCGGCCCGATCTTCGGCCCCCCGCTCGTCGGCGCTGGGGTCGGAGTCGTCGGCACGCGATTCGTCGGGCGCGTCGGGCGCTTCCATGTCAGCAGCTTCGGCCTCGTCGTCGAAGGGGTCGAAGTTCTCGTCCGGCGCGGCCTCGTCTTCGGCCGGCATCTCTTCGTCGAGCCCTTCTTCGGCGGCGGCGGCCGGCCGCCGGGGGCCCTCGCCAGCGGCGCTCGCCGCCGAGGCCGGCTGATAGTAGACCGGCGTCTCGAGATCCAGTTCGTGCAGGCACTGGATCATGCCGCTGGTGGTACCGATATAGATCCGATCGTTGACCACGTTCGTGAACTTCCAAGCCCAAGCGCTCGTATCCAGGCGATCGAGCGTGGCGCCGGTGGCGGCGTCGAGCACGTGCATTTGCCCCAGCTTGTCGGCCACGTAGAGCCGGGCCAACTCGTCGGCGCGAACCTCTTTTTGCGGTTTGCCCCGCGGCTTGGCACGTTCGCCGCGCAGCGGACTGGCCGCCACGAACTTCGACCCCCGCGGCGAAAACCAGCGTTCGCGGCCGGTCGCCTGCGACAAACTAAACACGCCCCCCTCGTCCGGAAAAACGAAGATGCTCGAACCCAGCACGATCGGCTGATGTGTCACCGAGCTGCCGGCCGAAAACCGCCACACCATGCGGCCGGTCATTTCGTCGACCGCGTACACGTAGCCCGTGGCCGATGCCACGTAGAGCCGCTCGTGACCGTAGGCGATGGGGCTTTCGATCGAACCCCCGGTGCGAAACTTGAATCGCACGCCCAGCCCGTCGGGTGTGCCCGCGAAGAGAAAGCCCCGGTCAGTGGCCCAGGCCACGCTGGCGGGGGTCACCAGCGGAGGCGCTTCGAACATGCCTGGCGATTGATAAATCCAAGGCGCCAAGCGCCCCGGGCGAATTTCGTACGAGGCGATCGTCCCGTTGAACATGGCCACGAAGACGCGTTCCTCGCGGATCGCCGGCGAAGTCGTGGCGACATGCTGCAAGCGTTTCTCGCAAATGATCTCGCCGTCGCTGCGCCGCAAGCAATAGAGTGTCGTGCCGTTGACAAAGGCCACGTACTTATCGCTGGCAGCCGGTCCGACGCTGGGGTAGCGGATATTGCCGCAGCGCGTCGACCACATCCCCAGGCCCGACTCGGCGTCGAGCGCGTCGAGCGTGCCGCCGGCGGAGAGCACGAACAGCCCGCCTTCGCTGAGCGCTGCGCCGACAATCTTGTCGCGCATGCGATCAAGATGCACCTGGCCGGCCCAAGCGCGATGCAGACCGTGGCGCACGGCCGTAGTCTCGGGCATCACGGTGCTGCGCACGACCTGACCGCGAGCAGTCCGGTCGACCAGCAGCGCAGCGGCCACGAAGAGCGCGGTGCAGACGATTTGCATGCTCGGCGATCGCGTCATCGACCTGGTTCTCTCTTCCCAAGGCGGTTGCTAGCCATGGCGGCCGAAAGGTCCGCCCGCTTACAGGGCCAGTTCCCCAGGATAATCGGGGTGCCGGCCGAAAGCACGCCGGCCACAAGTCTGGTGCTGGCCGGAAATTCAGCCCCCTACCCCTCTCAAACCTGAGTGACCTGGCACTCCCCCCGGCTACGCGACCGCTACTTCTTGCCTGGCTTCACCGGCGCCGGCCCTTCCGGCAGGTTTCCGCAATCGACAAGCCGGGGCTAACCGCACCTCGAAAGGCCCACCGACGGGCCGACCTGCCCGATTGAGCGTCAAGCACGACTTACGAACGTTCCGATTGGTGGGAATGTGCGAAGCAGCGGCTGTGGTTTCTTTCCGCGCTTCGCCGGCACGACCCACGCCGAAACTCAACCGTATGCTGACCGCAAGATCCGCAGAGTCTCGACCCCGACCCGGCAGCCTGCGGGCATGTTCCCGCGCTAGCCGAGCGGCCCGGCACGGCCAGATTCTGGTCTGGCCGCTGCTGCTGGCGCTGTCGCTCGGCGGTGCATCGACGGCTCGCGCCCAATTCGGCCCCTCGACGCAGGCCGAGCCCAGCGGATTCAAGAAGTTCACCAGCTCGATCTCCAACGGCTTCAAAAAGACCTTCTCCAAGAAGGATAAGAAAACAGCCCCGGTGGTCGACGAGCACGATCCGCTCGCCTTGTCGAACAAGCCCAAGCACATCGACGCCGAGTTCTATGTCTCGCTGGCGCGACTTCAAGAACAAGCCGGCGCGACCGATGCCGCCATCGAACAATACCAGAACGCACTGAAAGAGAATAAACAGCACCTGCCGGCGATGATGGGCCTGGCCCACATCTACGAAGAAAAGCGCCAGCCGCAAAAAGCGCTCGAGATTTACCAGCGGGCCGCCAAGAGCCACGCAAACGAGGCCTCGGTCTTCAACGACATGGGGCTTTGCTACCGCCAGGTCGGCAAGCTCGACGAGGCGATCGCCGCTCAGCAACAGGCCGTCGAGCTGCAACCAGGGCGCAAGTTGTATCGCAACAATCTGGCGACCACGCTGGTTCGCGCCGGCCGTGGCAACGAGGCGCTCGACCAGTTGCTGGCCGTGCATCGCCCCCCCACGGCACACTACAACATCGGTTACTTGCTGAACGAGCAGGGCGATCGCGACGCGGCCAGGTTCCATTTTCAGCGAGCGCTCGAATTTGACCCCACGTTCGCTCCCGCCCAGCAATGGCTGGCGGTTTTGCCGCCGCCGGCCGCCGCACCACCACAGGCGCACCCAGGGTATGGCCAGCCGGCGCCCCGACCTCAGATAGCGGCGCAACCTGCTCCGCGGATGGATGAGCGCGTGGCCGCGCGCCCCGCGCCGCCAGCAGTCGCCGCCGCCGAGCCTCCGGCCGCCAGCACCTTCCCGCCGCAAAGCGCAGGGCCGCCGATCGCAGCCGCCGCGCGGCAGCCGGCGCCAAACAGCGCGCCGCCCATAGCGCACCTGCCACCGCAGAACTCGCCTCCGACCGCGGCTCCTGCGCACCCCGCGATGTCCAACCAACGGCCGCTGGCGCCGCCGGCCGCGCAGCCTGGCGCTGCCCAACAAGAGCTACCGCGAGTTGTCAGCAGCCGGCCGGTCGTAGTCGCGCAAGAGTATTTCGAAGGTCCGGAAGTTGTGTCTGCCGCCGAGCGACCCCAACCGCCGCCGCAGTCACCCAGCGCCCCGTTGCAGACGCCCAATGGATTTGTGCAGGGCCCCGCGATCCAAGCAGCGCCAGGCGCACCGGCGGCCGGCTATTATCCCGCGACCGGTCCGCTGCCAGACAGTCGAGTTGGCGCCGGCGGCGCGTCCAGCGCCAGACGCATCCAGAACCCGGCTGCCGTCGACGAGGACGAAGCGGAACCAGACCTGGATGCCCCCCTGCCGACAGCCACGCGACCTGTCGGCGAATACCGCGCTCCAAGCCGCTACTAGCGATCGTGCTGGGTGCGCACGGCGAGTCGAGCGATCCATAACGGCGGCGTCTGCCTGATCGAGCTCTTCCGAGTGCGGCTACAACTGCCGCGACCCAGCGACGTAGTCAGGCAGGATCAGTCGTCTCAAGCAAACTGAACCCCGGCGGTTAACTACCAGCACTACCCGCTCACCGGCGTCTGCGAGCGCTTGCTCGTCATGCAGACGTCGATGATCTTGCCGTGGTCGTCCATCGCCATGTGGAACCGCTGCGGGCCTTCGAGCCGGTGGACCGAAAAGTGGTAGCTCTCCGTCGCGACCGCCAGGTAAGGGCGCTTCTCGGGAGCAAGCGGCGGGCGGAGCTTCCCCCACGAGCCGTCGCCAAGATACAGAATGCCGTTCTTGTCGATGTGGCCGCCGAGCATCGGGTGCGAGCGCTTGAACGTGTGATCGTGGTGCTCGAGCACCAGGTCAACGTTGTGCTTCTCGAACAGCGGCACCCAGAACTTGCGGTTGCCGCCACCGCCCCCAATGATGCCGCCGAACGGGCGGTGCGACGGATAGGCCGGCTCGTGATTCACGGCGATCACGTGCGGCCGCAAGGTGCGCTCGGCCAGCGTGCGGTCGAGCCAGTCGGCCTGCTCGCCGCCGAACGGCGAGATGTGCCCGGCGTCGAGCAGCACCAGGCTGAGGTAATCGCCAAAGTCGAGCGTCGCATAGCTCGTGTCGGCATACAGCCCGTCGTGCAGCGCGAAGTAGAAGGGGGCGTTCTCCCGCTTGCGGTTGTATCCGCCGTTGACTTCGTGATTGCCGATGCAGACCACCAGCGGAATCAGCCGCCCCTGGGTGTCGACCATGTGCTGGCTGTAGTTGCGCATGAACTGGATGCTGGTCGGCGCGTCGCGGCCGTTGTCGTAACCCAGGTCGCCGCCGATGAGCGCGAACATCGGGTCTTGCCGGGCCGCGACGATATTGTTGGCGACCGCATGCTCGTTGACCCCGCAATCGCCGCCGGAGACGAACGTGAACGAATCGGTCGCCTTGGCCGGCATCGTGCGGAACCGCTGCGGCGGAGTCCCCTCGCCGATGCGGAACTGGTATTCGGTCCCCGGCGACAAGCCGGTCAGTTCGGCGCGATAGACGAACTGATCGGTCATGGGGTATGGCTTCTTGCTCGTGTCGACCGCTTGCCAGCTCTCTTGGCCGAGCGGTGCGTAGCCGATCTTCGGCACGACCGGCAACTCGGGGCCGATCCACTGCACGGTCATCGTCGTCGTCGGATCGCGCTGCCAGGTGAGAAACAGCGAGTCGGGGCGAGCCGTCGGCAGGAGCGTGGCGTCGGCCGTCGCGGTCACGGCGGCCGCGGCTTCTTCGGCGGCGCGCGTCCAGCGGCCCGCGCCCAAGGCGGCCAGCCCACCGACGGCGGTCCCCAAGGCGGCATTCCCCAGAAACGTGCGGCGGTCCATACGGCTCATCGAAATACCTCGTGCGGGTGTGGGTCGGGCGGGGGAGTTGGGCGCGAGTGGCGCTCCCGAGCGATGCCAGTCGGATCGAGCGCCGTGGGATGGCCCATTGTGACCAGCCGCGGGGTCGCTCCACAACCGCAAATCGGGGGCGGCTTTGGCCGTCGAGGGGGCTCATCGTTCGCGACGATTTCGCCTTTCGGATGGGCCGATCCGGGCACGGCCGCGCGAGCCGCCCGCCGGGCGGGTCGTGGGCTAAGGGTCTTCCTAAGAGTGTGTTGCTAGGGCAGCGGGTTCTGGCGAAGTTCTCGCCCTTGCTATCCTGACGGGATGGACGAGAGCGAGAGCCGAATACCCGCGAGAAGCCAGAGGGATGGGCGTCGCTTGATCTGGTTGCGCCGCCTGTTGCTTGTGGCGATGTTGGCTGCGGTGACTCAGCTTGTAGTATTGGGAGCGCAGCCATTTTGGGAACGCATCGCGCTGGGCGTGCTAGCGCTGGTCTTGATCGTGGTGTCCGTTCTGTTTGCTTGGGATGCCTAGCAACGCACTGCCAGCCGCGGGGTCGCCCCACAACCGCAAATCGGGGGCATTGTTCGTCGCTGCGCCGGGCATGCAACGGTCGACCATGTCCTAGCAGTTGTCCTAGCAGTGTGTTGCTGACTTACGGGCCAAGCTCTGCCCGCAGCACCATAGCGGCAGCAATCAGGAGTCCAAGCAACACTGCGACCAGCGCGCCGAATCCGGAGGGTTCGCAACGCTTCCACCAGGGGCGTGGTTTTCTCGGCTTCTCGTCCATGCCGTCAGGATAGCAGGGGCGCCAGCCGACTCAACGAAATGCGTCGCTCAGTTCTCCGACGTGGCGTTGAGCGGGTAAGCCGGCAGTGCCAAGCTCTAGTCATTGCGAGCCTCCGCAGTAGTCTGTCCAGCTCCAAAATACGATCGGTACGCGTAGACGGCGATCGCTGCCCCAAGGCACAGATGCCACATGCTGAGCACGAGCATCTGGTTGTCAAAACGGGGAATCAGCCAATAGTAGCCCAGAATGGTCACCATCAACGCGTGCCACACGGCAATTAGATACGAGAGCCATTTGCCACTCGCCACATTCCGCAGCCAGGCTCCGTGATAGTACGCGACGAAGCCAAGCGCTCCAACCATGCCGCCTGCCGTGAATCCTGCCATCGCGACGGCCTCGGGCGGGTTGTTGCCCGGCACGAACGCCGCCAGGAGCAAGTCGCTGAGCGCGACCAAGATTCCTCCAACGATCGTCACGGCAATCGCCCCAACGCAGCCAACCGATTCGAATCGCGGCCCGCCGGGAACCCCCGCCAGTGTCAGAAAGGCTTGCCAGCGAGCGCATCCCGCGGGCGAAATAGCGCACATTTCACACCATTGGGCTCCTTCAGGCAACGCGACATGCCGTACGATCAGGATTCGACGTTGCGCGTAGCCATGCCGTCGCGCGAATCCGCGCGGCACCCGCGCTTTAGCCCAATTCGCCGCGTAAAGCGAACGGGAGTAATGACGTCCGTCTTGCCAATGCGACGTTATTATCCCATCGCTAACCCTTAACCTGATCGGGTAAATCGCCTGCTTGCGTCGCAGCCATCTCCACGACAATCCAATCGCAGTCGCAATCGCAATCGGTACGAACACGACCAGCAAGATGAGAGCAAACCCCACCGCGAAGTCGCGCAACGTTCGGTGAACGGCATACGGAATCGCGAACAGCGCCGTAATTAGCACGTACAATATGGCAAACAACCGGAGTTCGGCC
The DNA here is from genome assembly GCA_050184475.1 of Pirellulales bacterium. Lineage (GTDB taxonomy): Bacteria > Planctomycetota > Planctomycetia > Pirellulales > JAEUIK01 > JAIESQ01. Next base: position 161,053 of record JBFXAH010000010.1, read on the forward strand.
CGCAGTAAATCTCGCATATCAAAGGGGAGATGATCTTCGAGCACCGAATGCGCTGCTGCGTAGTCGGCCAGACCCGGAAGGGCCCTCTCGACGCACGACCGGCAATAATCACAGCCGTCCCAGAGTCGCACGCTCTGCTCGACATGCACCATGCACGAGCACCGACGGCATGTGGCGTGAGGCTGAATATCTGATGCAAGGTCAGTCATCAGAGACCACGAGTCTTTTGGAAGAAGGTCGCGACCAGCAGCGATTGCAAGCGGTTAGCGCTGATTCGCTACCCGACGCCCCAGGCGGATTTGCAGGCTACGATCGCGGTCAGAATCACGACCGTCGAGAAGCTGAAGCGAACCCAGCGTCTCTTGGGATTTTCGTCCATCGTTCTATTCTGCCGCGGCAGACAGACGGCGTCGACGTTCGATCAGTGCCCAAACTGCTTTCCAGGAGAGGAACCCAGCCAGAGCGAGTGCGGGATATTCAATCGCGTTGGATGGACCTACTCGCACCTCTAGCCAATACTCGCTGAAGCCTAGATTCAAACCAGGCCCACCCCTGCCGAAGATGATTTGCATTGCCCATGCGTCCCGGTCATCCACGTTTACGAATTCCCAGCCCATCGGTGAACACATAATCAAGAAACATGGCCGCAGTGCCATCGCCCACGCGGCAATCGCGGTCAGGATCAGCACGGTGGAGAGCTTGAAGCGGAACCGTCGCATAGGCCCATTCTAGCCAATGGACGCCTTCAACACCCTGCGAGCGCTGACCTGGGTAGTGTCCTAGGACTTGTCCTAAGCCTGTGTTGCTACTGGAGTGTCTTAAGAGTGAGTTGGTCGAAAGGCGACTACCAAATGCTGACCGAGCCGGGCGAGTAGCAACACCAAGCCAATGACGGCGCACGCAATAAATCGCGGACTGAATGCCCACGTATCCCATTGCGCCATGATCAGGTCGTCTCCTGGATCGGGTCCATCGTCGATGGCGCGATTGGCGACCGACAGCGCGGCGAACATGGGCCCGAAGCCAATGAGAAACAGCGCGGCACCGAGCCACGTCAATGCGCTCCAGACCTTGCTCTGAACAGTCGTTTGGGCTTCTCGTCCATGCCGTCAGAATAGCAGCCGAGCGCGTCCGATTCCCGCCATAATGAACGGACCGTCAGGGCCCATCCGGTCGTTTGACGGGCTATTCGATGCGCCCCTAAATCTGGCAACACAGTCTCAGGACACTACCATCGGCGAAAACTGCTGGACGGCCCCTTCGCGGCTTTGTTAGGCTTTGGGTATCTGCGATTGCTAAAGCCAGGGTGAAGGGTTCTCTATGCCGCGGCGCGATGTGCTGGCTACCACCGGGCGGCATCACCTCTCGCGCCGTGAAGTGCTCCGCGCCGGTGGGCTGGGTGTCGCCGGCTTGTCGCTGGCCCACTTGTTGCGCGCCGGCAGTGCCGCCCGCGCCGCCACGTCCGAAATCTCCGCGCCCGAGGGTCGCGCCCGCAGTTGCATCGTGCTGTTTCTGATGGGGGGTCCGCCGCAGCATTCGACGTGGGACCCCAAGCCCCACGCGCCGGCCGAAGTGCGCGGCGAGTTCGCGCCGATCGAGACGACCGTGCGGGGCATGTCGATCGGCGAACTGCTGCCGCGGACTGCCAGCTTGGCCGAACACCTGTGCCTGCTGCGGGCGGTGCGGACGAGCGACAACGCCCACTCGTCGAGCGGCTACTACATGATGACGGGCGTGCCGCATCAGCCGATGAATTTCGAGAACGCCAACCCCGGCGCGCCGAACAACTGGCCGAACCTGGGGGCCGTGGTGCGGCACTTGAGCGGCCGCGAGAGGTCGCTGCCAGCGGCGGTCCGGCTGCCGCATCACATCTTCAACACCGACGGCTCGACCTGGCCCGGGCAAGACGCCGGCTTCCTGGGGACGCCGCGCGATCCCTGGATGTTCCGTTGCGAGCCGGCCGCGAGCAATTTTCAGATCCCCGAGTTCTCGCTCCCCGACTCGCTGACCTTGTCGCGGATCGAGCAGCGGCGCTCGCTGCTGGGTCAGTTGGATCGCTTGAGCCGCGATGCCGAGCGCGCCAGCGCCGTCGGCGGATACGACGGCGCGAAGCGGCAGGCCTTCGATCTGTTGACATCGAGCGATTCGCGGGCGGCGTTTCGCCTGGACGACGAGCCGGCGGCGTCGCGCGATCGCTATGGCCGCTCGCAGTTCGGCCAGAGCGTGCTGTTGGCGCGGCGGCTGGTCGAGGCGGGCGTGCGGCTCGTGCAGGTCAACTGGTATCGCGACAAGAGCGAGCCGGCCGACGCCCCTTGCTGGGATTCGCACGTCGGCGAGGCCAACCGCTTGCGGACGGCGCTGCTGCCGCCGTTCGACCAGGCGTTCTCGGCGTTGTTGGAAGACCTCGTCGCCCGCGATTTGCTCGACGAGACGCTGGTGGTTTGCCTGTCGGAGTTCGGCCGCTCGCCGAAGATCAACGCCTCGGGCGGGCGCGATCACTGGGGGAGCGTCTTCTCGATCGCCCTGGCCGGCGGCGGCATCCGCGGCGGCGTTGTCCACGGTGCGTCCGACGCCTTGGGGGGCGAGCCGAGCGTGGGGACCGTGTTCCCCGGCGATCTGCTGGCCACGATCTTTACGCTGCTCGGTTTGCCGCCGGCGACCGAGTTGCACGATCCGCTGGGGCGCCCCTTCCCGATCGCCCGCGGCGAAGCGATCCGCGAGATTCTGGCGTAGGTTGGTTGCCTACGAAATCCCGGGGCGGTGCCATTGCCGCCTCGTGGCTTTTCTTCTATCGATCCGAGCCCCTTCATGACTCGCCGGCGAATCATCATCGCGAGCCTGATCGCGGGAACCTGCCTGGCGGCGGGATTCGCACTACTGGCGCACTTCACCGCCGAGCGTCGCTACGAGTTCGATACGGTCAATCTGCGGATGCGATACTGTGAGGCAAACTTATTCTACGAGCACTGCGGCCAGCCGGTCGATCATGCGACTGGCCAACGGCTTCGCGAGTTGGGTGTATTGCCGCCGGTGTCCGCGACCGAAGCCAAGTGGGAGCTGATCAAGGGCTTCAAGCCAGGCGTGCGCGGTTGGATGGGCTATGGGCACGATTACGTAAGACGACTCGGGGCCAGCACGTGGTTGACGCCCGTGCCGCTGCCGGCCAGCGAGAATCTCGTCGAGAATATCTGGGTGCGCTGGGCCACGAATAACTCCGACGACGCGCGCGCGTTCTGGCAAGCACAGCGAGCGCTTGCGCCCGCGCAACCAATTCTGGCGGTGGATCGCCTGCTGGTTGCCATGCGCTATCTCGAAGACCACGACGCGCGGGCCAGCAACGACGAGGTCGAAACCCAGATCCGGAAGGCCTTGCCCGAGTTCTATGGGTTCGAGACGGACTGAAAGCCGCGTGTCTCGCCACTAGATCCGTGGCGGCGGGGCGACAGCGGACCAGCGAGGTGAACCATATCTTGACATCGGTTATTCCGCGCTAGCGGAACCACTCGCGTCGGTGGCGCATTACCTGGTCGGCGATCCAGCGGGCTTCGCCTTCGCTGAGGCCGGCGATCTCGCAGACTTCGGCATTGTCGCGATCGACGAACGAGAGCCGGTACGGGCACTCGTCATTGGTGAACACGAGGTTTGGCTGTTTAAAGTGGTCGCTCAGTTTTCTCTTCGCGTCAGTCTTTCGGTCGAGCTCGATGCGACTGAGCCCCTTGATCGCGTACGACCAGCGGCGCCCCAGTTCTCGCCATTGCAACTCACATTTCAAGTCGGTCGGCGTGAACCGCCAAGTGATACTTCGCAGTGGCTCCGCGATCGCGATTGCCAAAACGACCATCATCAACAGCCCCACTAGCTCAAACGGGATCAGGAACAGCAACAGTTGAATGCGTTCCCAATCTTGCGGACCGTTATCGGCCAGACCAAGCGCGGGCAACAGGAACACGCTGACAATTCCATTCCAGAAACAATTCAAGAACAAGACGAACCCAACGACAATCCAGCTCCAACGTCCGCGACTAGTAAAGACCAGGGCGTTGAGTTCGTGGCTAAGAGTCCATTGGCAATCGCTCGGGGGCTCAATTGCGTGATCCGATGGTACAAGCCGTTTGGGAAGTTCGTCGGGGCCTGCGAAATCGGTCGCGCGGTTGCGTGATTGGCTGGTCGCGGTGGCGGCCTGCAGCGTGGCCAGGAGTTGCGTAAGTTGGTGCGCCAGCCAGCGCAACTCGAGTTCAGGCAAGCCAGCCAAGATGCGCAGCGGCCTGCCCCAGGTGCGCACCTGGATGCCATAGTCGGGTGGGCCGTTGCTCTTTTCTCGCGTCCAGCACGAAACCTCAATGTCTTGTAGTTCCCAGAGTGGCGCGATCCGATTTGACAGTTCGACCAGCGCCTTCGAGCGATGACGCGCTCCTTGGAGATCGAGCTCAAACTCCTCGCTGAAGCGCAGCATACCAACGAGGATCGCTGCCACGAAGAACCACGAGGCCCAAAACGGGATCGCGAACAGCAGATGCATGAGCGTCGGCACTTTTAAGAGCATGCCTACCAGCGCCATGCAACCGATCGTCCAGAAGGCAAGCCACACTGCCAAGAACGCAGTGCCCCCCCAATGCCGGTAGTAACGGCTGATGCGCAGCCGATCGCCGACGACTTCGTAGCGGGCCTTGAGCTTTCGCGGACGAGCCGGCGCCGATGGCGTTTCCTCGGTCATTGCAGTCCGCTCCCGCCGACTCGAAACGTCATCCGTGCGGTCCGTGAGCTGCGTGTCATCCGCGGTCAACACAACTAGATCGGTGCCGGCCGCCGACTGGCCTCAAAAGTCATACTCGTCGATGTTCGTCGCGTCGAAGACGACCGGCGGGCCGAGGATCACTTCGCTCTCGGTTACTTCGATCTGCTGCAAGCGGCCGAAGTCGTGCCGGCCTGGCGGCAGCGGACCTTGGGCCAGCCGCGCGCCGACATGGACCGTCAGGTAGCCGAGGTCTTCGGCGTTCCAGAGCACGAACTTGGGGACGGTGCCGTCCTTGACGTACGGGCGCATCACGTTGGGAAGCCCGAGGCCGGTGACGATCACTTCGCCCGAGCGCCCGGCGTCGTGCACCGCTTTGGCCGCGCCGGGGAGCGCCATCGAAGTAATTCCCCAGATGCCGCGGAGATCGGGGTGGGCGGCCAACACGTCGCGCGCCAGTTGCGCGGCTTTGCCCTGGTCTTCGTCGCTGACGAGCGTTTCGAGCAAGGTGATCGTGGGAAAGCGTTCGGCCAGCCGGCGGTGCATGGCCTGCATCCAGGCGTTTTGATTCGGCGACGTGGCTGAGCCGGTGATGATCACCGTCTTGCCTTCGCCGCCGAGCGCTTCGCCCATTACGTCGACCAACGCATAGCCGACCAGCTCGATCGGCGCTTGGTTGACGAACAACTGCCGCTCGGAGCTCGCGGGGTTGGCATCGGCGTCCCAGGTGAGCGTGACGGCGCCCGCCTCGCGGGCCAGGCGCAACGGTTCGGCGACGACTTCGGGATCGTTCGGCGCCACGGCGATGACATCGAATTCCTGGGCGACCCAGCGGTCGATGATCTTGTTCTGTTCTTCGACGCGGTCGACCGGCGGACCGTCGTAGGTGACTTCGACCCCCAGTTCGGCGGCGGCTTCTTGCGCGCCGCGGTTGCAGGCGGTGAAATAGGCGATGCCGACCAGCTTGGGCATCAGGCCGATCCGCAGTTTGCCCTGCTCGCGTGGCAGATCGGAGTGGTTTGCCGTGGCGCCACAGCCGGTGAGCATCGCCAGACCAACGATCCATGTCGCCGTTCGCAGCCAGTGCATTTGCTTTGGTCCTCGGATCAAGTTCGCGGGCCGACGCCCCTTGCCCGCTGGTTCCAAACCGCCACGGCGATCAGCAGCACGCCAAGAATGATGAGCCGTGCGTGTCCCGTCAGTTGCCACGGTGCGTCGCTCCCCGGGAGGGTGATCTGCAGCGAATCGACGAACTGCAGCGCGATCTCCAGGTGCGCGAGCACGACGATCCCCAAGGCGGTGCGGCCGATGCCGCCGAAGCCGCCGGTGACGAGCGTCCCCCCCAGCACCACGCAAGTGATCGCTTCCAGCTCGCGACCCTGGCCGGCGGTGGGAATGGCCGCCCCCGTGCGGGCAGTATAGAAGACGGCCACCACGCCCGCGACGAGCCCGCTGGCGACGTACAACGACCATTCGAGTCGGCGGACCGGCACGGCGGCAAACGTGGCGGCGGTGCGGTTGTCGCCGATCGCGTAGAGGTAGCGGCCGAAGCGGGTGTGATGAACCATGATCCAGCCGACGACAACTGCCGCGACCATCAACCAGACTTGTGTCGGCAGGCCGGCCAGGCGCTCGCGGCCCAGATCGCAGAACTGTGGTGGCAATCCGCTGATCCGCTGGCCCCCCGAGATCGCCAGGGCCAGCCCGGCATAGAAGGCCATCGTGGCCAGCGTAACGACCAGCGACGGCAACCCGAGCACGACGAGCGCGCCGTTGATCGCGCCGGCGGCGCCGCCGATTAAGACTGCGGCCAACGCGGCGACGGCGATCGGCCAGTGGGCATCGCGCCACAAGAGCCCCAGCGCCATGCCGGCCAGGGCCATGATCGAGCCGACCGACAGATCGATGCCGCCGGTGAGCATGATCGCCGTGAGTGCGACGGCCAGCGTGCCGGTCTCGGCCCAGGCGGGCCAGAACCGCATCACCGCCCGCGGCTTCACTCCTTCGGCCCACAGCAGCGCGAGCGCCAGCAGCAAGATCAACCACGGCGCGAGTGCCGCGGTCGCTTGTCGCCAGCGCGCTGGTGTTAACGTTCGAGCTTGCGCCACAGCAGATCCCACAATACGGCCGCCAGGATGAGCCCGCCGACGACAAGGTCGTGGTGATAGCGGGAGACTTGCCACAGGACGAGGGCGTTCGACACCAGGCTCAACAGCAGTGCTCCCAGCACGACGCCGACGACACTCCCTCGCCCGCCGCTGATCGCCGCGCCACCGATCACCGCCGCGGCGATGGCGCGCAGCTCGTAGCCGGTCCCCATCACCGACTGCATCGAGCCATCTTGAGCAAGTTGCAGCAGACCGGCGAGCCCGGCCAGCATGCCACCCCCGCCGAAGGCCACCAGCCAGGCGCGGCCGCGCGAGATGCCCGCCAGTCGCGCGGCAGCGTTGCTCGCACCAACGGCATAGAGATGTCGCCCCGCCACGCTGCGTGCCAGCCAGAGATGTGCGATCGCGATCGTCGCAAACAGCACCAGCACCGAACCATTGATACCGGCGATCCGGCCGTTGGCCAGGGCGTCGAACGACGACGGAAGTTCGTGGATCGTCTGACCGCCGGTCAACAGCACGAGCAAGCCGCGATAGACCCCCATCATGCCGAGTGTGACGACGATCGGATGCAATCGGCCCACCAGCGACAGCGTGGCGTTGGTCAGCCCGGCGGCGAGCGCCACGGTCAATCCGGCCGCGATGCCAGCCGGCACGGTGACGAGCGGCGCCGCGTCGAGCTTCATGATCACACCGCCAGCCGCGGCCGCCAGCGCGAAGATGGCGCCGATCGAAATATCGATCCCGCCGGCGATGATTACCGGCGCGGCCGCCAGGGCGAGAATCGTCCAGACCGATGCGCCGGTCGCCAGGCCGCGGAGGTTGTCGGCCGTGAGAAAGTTCTCGGCCGTGACGGATAACACCGTCGCCAGAGCCGCGACCGCAATCGCCAGGCCGAATTCGCTGGGCGGAACTCGCCAGTGCGCATTGCGCCGCGAGCCGCTCGACTCGTCGGTCGCCGAATCCGCGAGTGGCAGCGTGGGGGCCGCGTTGGCCGGGAGCGCGGCGCGGGCCACTTCGGCGGGCGTGCAATCGCTCGGCAAGAATTCGCCAGCCAGCCGACCATCGCGCAGGACCAAAACGCGATCGGAATTCGCCAGCACCTCGGGCAGATCGGAACTGATCAACAGCAGCGCACAACCGGCGGCCGCGCACTGGGCCAGCAGGCGATGGATCTCGGCCTTGCTGCGGACGTCGACGCCGCGCGTCGGTTCGTCGAGCAGGAGCACGCGCGGTTTGGCCAACAGCCAGCGGCCGAGCACGACCTTCTGCTGGTTGCCGCCCGACAATTCGCCGATCGATTGTTCGATGGCTCGGTAGCGGACGCCGAGCGCCGCAAGCTGCTCGACCGCGGCGAAACGTTCACGCGCGGCGCTGGCCAGCGGGCCGCGCTCATAACGCGGGAGTGTGGCCAGCACGGTGTTGGCGCGCACCGAGAGCTCGCGACAGATCCCCTGTCGCAAACGATCCTCGGGGAGATAGGTGATGCCGGCCCGCACGGCGTCGGCAGTCGAGTGAATGCGGACTGCCCGGCCATCGACGAGGATCTCGCCTTGCGACGGCGCGGCCAGACCAAACACCAGTTGAGCCAGCTCGGTGCGTCCCGCACCGACGAGCCCGTAGAGTCCGACGATTTCGCCAGCGTTCAGCTTGAGCGAAACATCGTGCACCCGGTCGTCGGCGCTCGACAAACCGCGCAGTTCGAGCCGCGCTGGCGCAGCGCGATCGCGAGTAGTCCGAGCGGACGAACCTGTCGCCCCATGCCGGCTCGTCGATTCGGCGCCGAGCATTTCGCGACCAACCATCTGCTCGACGAGTCGCGATGGAGTGACGTCGGCGGTCGGTCCGCCCCAGACGCGCCGGCCATCGCGCAGCACGGTGATGCGATCGGCCAGGCGAAAGATTTCGTCTTGCCGGTGCGAGACATACAAAATGCCGACGCCGGCGGCCCGCAACCGTTCGATCTGCGCAAACAGCCACTCGGCTTCGGCAGCCGACAGCGCGCTGGTCGGTTCATCGAGAATGACGACGCGGGCCTGTTCTTCGACCGCGGTCGCGACTTGCATCAGATGACGCTGCGCAACGCTCAAGCGACTGGCGGGTCGGGCCACGTCGATCGCTTCGCCAAGATGGGCCACGACACGGCGAGCCGACTGCGCGACTTGCCGGCGATCGACGAACCAGCGCCCGCGCCGCGGCAAGCCCACGGCCAGGGCCATGTTCTCGGCGACCGACATGGTCGGAAACAGTTCGGCCTCTTGATGCACGGTGACGATACCGCGGCGACGAGCGTCGAGGGGGCCGCCGAGCTCGATCGGCGCGCCGGCCAACACAATCGTGCCGGCGTCGGGGCGCAACACGCCGGAGATCAAGTTGATGAGCGTGGTCTTGCCGGCCCCGTTCTCGCCCACGACGGCGTGGACTTCGCCCGCTGCCAGGTCGAACGAAACGTCGACCAGTGCGGCAACACCGGGAAACGAGCGCGACACGCCGCGCAGCTCAAGCAGCGGAGCGATGGACGTGGACAAGGTTCGGCGCTTCCCCTGGTTTCGTCGCGGTCGTCATCGGCCTGGCGAAAAACCGTAGCCGGCTCTATTGATTATTGAGAGAGCACATTGCTCCGCGAATTCGGTAGTCGCGGTCCGCGGCACGCAAGGCCCCCCCCTCAATTCTCACTGATTCGCGCGGCCGACAACGTATTGGCCAGCAGCATCGTGACGGTCAGCGGACCGACGCCCCCCGGCACGGGCGTGATCAAGCTGGCGACTTCGCTCACGCCGGCGAAATCGACGTCGCCCGCCAGCCCTGCCTCGGTGCGGTTGATGCCAACGTCGATCACCACGGCCCCGGGCTTGACCATCTCGGCCGTGATCCGCCGCGCCTGACCGATGGCCACCACTAGAATATCGGCCGATCGGGTGACCGCTCCCAGGTCGGGCGTGCGGCTGTGGCAAATCGTGACCGTGGCATCGCCGCCGGCGCCGCGCGCCGCCAAGAGCAAGGCCATCGGCTTGCCGACGGTGTCGCTGCGGCCGACGACAACCGCCGCGCGACCGGCAGTCTTCACGCCGTTGCGCTCGAGCAGTCGCACGATTCCCAGCGGCGTGCACGGCACATATCGCGGGCGACCTTGCACCAGCAGTCCCACGTTCTCGGGATGAAAGCCGTCGACATCCTTGCGCGGCAGCACGGCGTCGAGCACGCGCGCCGTGTCGATCTGCGACGGCAGCGGCAACTGCACCAGAATGCCGTGCACGGCATCGTCGTGGTTGAGTTGCTCAACGAGCTTTAACAGATCGTCGGTCGTGGTGGTCGCCGCCAGGCGGTGCAACTGGCTGGCGATGCCGACGCGCTGACAGGCCTTCTGCTTGTTGCGCACATAGACTTCGCTGGCGGGGTCGTCGCCCACGAGCACGGCGGCCAGCCCCGGCGTAACGTCGGTCTGCCGCACAAAGGCGGTAACCTCGGCCTGAATCTCTTCTTGCAGTTGCCGGGCGAGTTCGCGGCCGTCGAGCAATTGGGCAGTCACGATGGGCTGGTCTCTGGGTAACAATTCGTTAACGAGGCTCGGACGCGCGAACGCCAAACCCGTGGGCGGTTTCCGTCGCTCGCACCACGAGTAAGATAAGGGCCCCGCCCACACCCAGGCAAACGCGATGCCCCGATACCGCCGGTACGTTCTCTTCGCCTTTGCCCTGTTGGTGTTGGCTTTACTACTGATGCCGGCGCCGGTGAGCACCAGGCGTGGGGCGGCGCTAATGGACCTGTCGCATGCTCCGTTGTTCGCGCTGGTCACACTGGTGGCGTTTTACAGCCTGCCACCGGTGCTGAGGAGCAAGCAATCGTTGCTCGCCGTGGGGGTGGCCGTCATCTTCACGGGGGGCGCGCTGGAATTCGTCCAAGAGCTGACCGGCCGCTCGGCCAACTGGTACGACTTTCAGGCGAACGTGCTGGGAGTGTCGTCGGCAGCTTTGTTCGCCTGGGCCCGCGAAACCGCCGCGCCGCGCCGCCGGCTGGCGTTGGGGTGCACCGCAGCGGCCACCATGGTTTTGGCGAGTATCCCGAGTAGCGTGACTCTGTGGGACTGCTGGCGCCAAACCCGAGATCTGCCGTTGATCGCCTCGTTCGAGGACCAGCTCGAGATGTCGCGCTGGCGCTTTAACCACGCGCGGGCCGAGCGATCGCCGCGGCACGCCACGGCCGGGCGGTTCAGCCTGCGCGTCGAACTGTCGGCCCACCAGTACCCGGGGATCTACATGCTATGGACGCCAAACGACTGGCTGCGCTTCGCGTCAAATGGCCGTGACGCGAAAGGCCCTGTCGAATTGGTGTTCGACCTGTGGCTTGCCGAGGGCCCGCCGCTGGACGTCGTGGTAAAGGTTGTCGACCTTTACCACACCTACCGCGTCAAGAACGACTGCTACGAGGAGCCGGTGCAACTGACACCCGGTCCGAATCGGATTCGCATCTCGCTCGACGAGATTGCGCGGGCACCGCGAACCAGGCGGATGGACCTGTCGCACGTCCGATTGCTGCAGTTTTACGTGGATTCGCTCGATCGCCCACGCACCCTGTACGTCGACAACATCCACCTGGAAGGGGGGCAGGCTGTCGAAGCGCGTCGGGCATATAACTCTCTGTCGTGTGGCCAAGTCTGGCCAAGAGGCTGTCTGGCGAAACTCGACACGACTCGCTAGAGTATTGCTCACAGCCGCACACATTGGAGTCGGAACAGGGGACTTCGTCGCGTGAAGAAGACAAATTCGCGCCATCCATTTTGGCAAATGGCGGTTGCCATGGGGCGCTCCAGACGGCGCCACGTTAGCAACGACATCTTGCGCCGATCGCTGCTCGACTTGCGCCGCGCTGCTGCCGACCAGGCCGCGATCCAAGCCCCTTTAGCGACAGATCGGTCGGCCACAGCTTGCGCTAACGACGCGGCCAACTTCCTCGCAGCGTCGAGCCAAACGAACTGCTGATCTAGCGGTCGCTTTGCCGCTTTCATTGGGTTGCGTTTATCGGCCCATTTCGCGCTGCGTCGCCCGAAACCACTCGACGAATTCTCGCACGCCGTCGGCAAAGGCGATCTTTGGCTCATAGCCAAGTAGCTGCCGCGCCTTGGTCAAATCGGCATGCGTCAATGGCATGTCGCCCGGCTTGGGGGGCAGGCGTTCGATGAGCGCCGACTCCCCCAACGCACGTTCCAACTCGGCGATCACGTCGCGAATGGCGATCGGTTGATCGTGCCCGAGGTTGATCGCCTGGCCGACCGCATCTGGCGCGATGATCGCCGCGGCGAGTCCCGCGCACAGATCGCGAACGTGCGTGAAATCGCGGAGCACGCTGCCGTCGCCGAACAACGGGAGTGGCTTTCGCGCCGCGATCGCCGCGCAAAAGATCGTCAAGGCCAGGTCGGGCCGCAACCGCGGGCCATAGACGCTGAACGGCCGTAGGCAAACGACCGGCACGCGGTGCAACAAGTGATAGGTGAAGCCCAACGTTTCAGCGGCCTGCTTGGTCGCGCCATAAGGGCTCAGGGGCACGCCCAACGGCGCGCTTTCCGAGAACGGCGCGACCGCCCCTTCGCCATAAACGGTCGACGATGAGATCAGCAAGAACCGGTCGACTCCGTGGCGACGCGCCGCTTCGAGCAGCACGAGCGTGCCCGCGACGTTGTTCCGTTCGTAGAGCAGCGGATGCTCGACGCTGTAGCGCACGCCGGCGTAGGCGCCCAGGTGAACGACCACGCGCGGGGCGTGCTGGCGAAACACGCGCTCGACCAGATCGGCGTCGCAGAAGTCACCCTCGACCAGGGTCACCCGGTCGTCGGCCGCCACCGGGGCGACGTTCGCGCGCTTCAGCGCTGGATCGTAGTAGTCGTTGAAGCTATCGAGCCCGACGATTCGCGACTCGCCCTGCGCCAGCAAGTGTTCGACCAAATGGCTGCCGATGAAGCCGGCGTTGCCGGTGACGAGAATCGACATTCGCGAAGCACTCGTGAAGGGGTCCGCCGGGCGGTTGGCCGGCATGCTAGCGTTTGGCGCGCCCGGTACCTAGGTCGGATTCTTGCCGCTGGCCCGCGTCCGGCTCTCAATGCCAGCAAGCAGGCGAAAGCAATGCTCATCGCTAGGGCCAATGCCGCGAGTTTCGCCTGCAACCTGGTGACGTGGCAAGCTGGGCAGGCGTCGGCAATCTCAACGCAGTCGTCCGAGTCGGGGCAAGCGGCAAATCGCGCATATTTTACCGAAGTCGCCACGGGCGTCTGGCCGATCATTGCGGCGGGATCGCCGGAAGTGCCCGCGCGAAGCGCCGGGTGCTGGCTTGCTTGCCGGGCGGGCAAGCGGCCGCCGGCGCGCGTCACCCGAGGGAAGCGTTCGATGCAACTTCACCGTCAGCGACCGTATGTCGTGGCCGTCGTGTTGACGGCGTTGCTGACGAATGGCTGTACGCACACCTGCCATTTCTGGAAGTGCAAAGCGCCGCTGATCCCCGACCACGCCCAAGCCGAGATGCCGCGCGAGTTGTGCAAGACGAGCCTGCCCGACTATCGCGTCGAGCCACCCGATATCCTGGTGGTCGAAGCGATCAAGATCGTGCCGAAGGCGCCATATCGGATCGAACCGCTCGACGTGGTGCAGATCCAGGTGATTGGTTCGTTGCCCGATCAGCCGATTCTGGGCAATTACCAGGTCGACGCCAGCGGCAACGTGAATCTGGGGCCCCCGTACGGCAGCGTGCACCTGGCTTCGCTGACGATCGACGAGGCGCAAGACGCGGTCAAAGCCCACCTCGAGAAGTTGCTGCAAACGGTCGTCGTCTCGATCGCGCTGGGCGAGTCGGGCGCGCGGCAACAGATCGAAGGCGAGCACCTCGTCGGGCCCGATGGCAAGATCCGCCTGGGCACCTATGGCGGCGTCTATGTCAGTGGCATGACGCTCGACGAGGCCAAGACCGCGATCGAGCAGCACCTTACGCAGTTTCTCGAAGACCCTGATATCTCGGTCGACGTCTACGCCTACAACAGCAAGGTCTACTACGTGATCCAGCAAGGGGCCGGCCAGGGCGACGGCCTGCAACGCTTCGCGGTAACGGGGAACGAGACCGTGCTCGACGCCATCTCGCAGGTCAACGGCCTGGCGAGCATTTCGTCGAAGCGCGTGTGGATCGCGCGGCCCGCTCCGCACGGCCAGGGAGAACAGCAGATTCTGCCGGTGGAGTGGAATGCCATCACGCAGGGGGCTTCGACCACGACGAATTACCAGGTCATGCCGGGCGACCGCATTTACATCGCCGAAGACAAGTGGATCGCCTTCAACGCCTGGGTCACCAAGGTCACTACGCCGTTCGAGCAGATCTTCGGGTTCACGCTCTTGGGGGGCCAGGTGGTGCGGGCCAACAAGACCTACAGCGTCGGCGGTGGCGGCGGTGGCTTCTTCGGCGGCGGGTTCTTTTAGCACGCGGCTGGTGTACCGTCACCGCGCAACTGGTGTTTACTGGGCTGCTTATCGCAGGTGTCGCAAAGGATTGTGGTCGTCATGCGAGGTCTGACGATTCAAAGCTTGTTGACGTTGGCTCTGCTGGCATGCGCTGCGCATGCCGACGCAGTCGAACGACAAAAGGCGCTGTATTGGTGGCCCTGGCGCTGCAAGACGCCCGAAGTCTTTCCGCAACAATCGTTCTACGGCTACTACCCAACGTGCTGGAAGAAGTGGCAGCTCAATTGCCCGAACTGTCCGCCCAGTTCGCCGGGCGAGCATCCGCAGCGCCCCTACGACGGCATGATCATCGAAGGGGCGGGGGCCGAATCGGTCGCGCCGGGCACGCGACCGGCCGAGACCTTGCCTGATGGATCGCGCCCGTCGCGCCCTGGCGAAGGAACGTTTCCACCGGTGCAGCCACTGTTTCCCGACGCTCCGCCGCTGATCCTGCCGGACGAGGGGCCTGGCGAAACACCGGGCGATGTCCCGGGTGCCGAGCCGTTTCCACCATTCGAACGGCCAACCGATCTGCCGCCGACGACGCCCGAGGGGCCGATGGACGAGCCGCCGGCCGAGATGCCCGGCGCCTTGCCCGAAGCGCCCGCCGAAACTCCAGGCCTGCAGCCGGAAGCGGCGTTGGGCCCGCCGAGCGACGAACGTCGCGGCCGGCTCGATGGCCCGGCGCACGACGCGCGCCGTCGCGAGCAATCCTTGACGATCAAAGAGCCGCATCGTCGCCCGGAGCCGCCGACGAGTCCATCGGTGGACCTTCTGCGACAGACGCTCGACGAAACGCGGTTCGACGTCACGGCACCGCGGCCGCCGCTGGCCAGTCAAGCGAGCGTGCATCCTGCGGGGACCGATCTGCCGCCAGCTTCGCCCGAGATCGATCCGGCCGCCGTCTCCGAGGCGTCGCCGAACTCCGCACCGGGGCCAGCTCCCGGCAGCGCGTGGGATCGACCTCGCGCGACAGCTTCGGCCGCGAGACCCACGCCGGCTGCCACCATGGCCGAATCATCGACTGCACGCCCGAACACGGCGCGCTTGATGCCACCGCGTGCCACACCGCCGGCACCGCGCGTGGCGGCCACGACCGTTTCCCCATCGACTCCGGCGGCGGTTCCAACGACTCGATCTCCCGAGGGTTTGGCGCCAAGCGCCGGCGCGCCGACTGTAGCGACCTCCAACCTCGTTGTGCCGGCAGTCGCCCAACCGACTCGCGCGCAGCGCAGGGCGCCGTCGCCCGTGGTGCGGGCCACCGCGATACGGAACGAAACCACCTTCGCCGAGCCTGCCGAACTGGTTCGCAGAGCCAGTGCCGAGACCGTTGCGCCGCAAGGCAATGGGCGCGGGCATCGGCCGAAAGCGCCCGTGGTCGAGTGCGCGCAAGCCGTACACAACAGCGTGCAGCCGATCGGCAGCCTGGAGCAGCCGAACGAAGTCTCGCACGCGCGTTACGCCGCGCCGGTCGACGCTCAACCCGAGCCGGCGAAGTTCGAGCGTCGGGCCCGCGAGAAGCGGACTCGGCGGTCGGTAATCGTGCGGCCGCCGGTCGCTCAGCAGGCCTTGCAGCCGCACGCCGTGCAGCCGCTTGGTGTCTTCATTCCCCGCGGCGAGTAGTCATCACGGGCGCGTGTCGGCAAGCGCTTTAGCGGGCGCATCACGCGGCACACCGGGGAGCACGGCGGTTGTCGGCCGGCGGAACGTGATGTCGTGCGCCAGCAAACGCCGGTCGGTAACAAAGTACGTCGAGTAATCGGCGACCACGAGATTGAATGTCTCGGCTTCCGCCCAGTCGATCACCTCCTGCAGCGCCACGGGCCCATCGAGCGTGTGCAGCAGATCGCCCGGTTTGAGCTCCTTGGGCATCCGCCACCCTTGACCGGGGACCCACAGGGGATGACCGCGGGTGAGGTAAAGGTCGCCGTCGCCCAGAGAAAGCTTGATCATCGGAGTGGGAGGTCCGTGCGTGGTGCCGATGACCGGCTTGTAAGCCAGCTCGCCGGTTTCAATGTCTTGCGAAAGCACGCTATCGCCGACGCGGATCGACTCGATCGGCCGCGGCCCGGTCCAGGTGGCCACGAGCGTGCCGGCCAGGAAACAAGAACTCGATGCCCGCATCGGTGGGAGCGTCAAGGTCTGCGGTGGCGGTTGGACGTCGACCGTGGTGAAGTTGTACGAGGTGCTCGTCGCCGACGTCGCCAGCGGCCGCTCGCGCGCGTACGAATACTCGTTGTAGTCGTACCACCAGTGATACCAGTTGTTGGGATCGGCCTCTCCATCGCGACCCGTCGCCGCCGAGAGCGTGGCGCTGATTCGCTGGTTGAGCAGCGCCGCGCTGCGATTGAACGACTCGGCGGCCGCGACCACCTGACCGGCATAGGCCGCCTGCGCCTGGGCACGCGCCTGCACCAAATCGGGACGGGTGTTGACGATCAGCGGCTGTTCGCGGGCGACGTTAGGATCGCCCCGCATGTCGGAGATCAACACCGGCGCCGGAACATCGGTGTAACTGGCGAACTGCTCCGCAAAAGGGCCCGTCCGGAACAACGACAGCGCGAACGCCGGGCTGCCGGCCGTGCCCATCAGTTGCACTTGCACCTCGATGGGGACCTGCATCGCCGACAACAGCAACGGCACCCAGCCGTGCAGGGGGCGCTGTTTGAGTTGGGCGGCGATCTCCTTGCGAACATCGTCGTACGGGGTGAGCACTGCTTGCCGCGCGAGCGCTTCGGTCGTCGCTGGCGTGTCGAACGAACCCAGCAACCGCGCCGCGGCCAGCGCGGCGTCGGCCTCGGCGGGACACAAGATCGCTTCCAGCGCCGGCAACACCGAAGGATCGGTGATCGAGGCGACTGCGGCGGCGGCCTGCTCGCGTACCGCCGCATCTTTGCTGGCCAACTGCTTGCGCAACTCGGTGAGCCGTCCCTTCCAGTGCTTCAGCGAGTCGGCCTGGTGCTTTTCCTGCGCGAGGATCGCGTCGATCTGCTCGCGGGCCAACAGCGCGCCGCGGAATCGCCGCAGCCCGAGCCGCTTTTGCAAAGCGCGGTCTTGCGGGTTGAGCTGAAAAGCAATGGCGTCGTGCAGACGTGTTTGCTCGACGAGCCCTTTCTGCTGGCACCACCGCGCCAGTCGCGAGTGATCGGCCGGCGTGAGCCGCGCCTCGTCGCGCAGGCGGCGATACTCGACCAGGTCGGGGGCCTCGCCCAGTTTTCGTTCGGCGTCGACAGCCGATAGCCATTGCCCGTCGACTATCACGTCGCCCCGTTGCCAGTGGGCGGCCGTGTGATCGGGATCGAGTGCCACGGCGCGGTCGAGCAAGGCCGCGCGCAGTTTGACGTCGCCGGCAATTTCAGCGGCGTGCGCCTGACGTAGCAGCCGATCGACCGAACCAGGAGCATCGTCTGGCGAGGCGGGGCTCGCTTCGCCCGCGAGCAGTGGTGGGGCGACCAGGAGGACCAAGACTAGCGCGCAGCTTCGAGCCCACATGCCGTTCTCCTTCCGTAAGATTGAATCCGGCGTGATCGCGATCGTCGGCCACACTAGGCGCGGCAAGCAGCGGCGCCTGACGTTGTTTCTACACCCGTGGTGTTTTGGCAACAAACAAATTCGCGCCCAGGTTCTGATAACCAGGCAAGGGGCGCGCCCCCCGCCCGGTCGGCGGCAGCCACGCCGATCGATCGAGCGACCGGTTCAGCTCACCTCGTGCACCAGCACCAGGTTGTGGCCGGCCCCCGCCATGCGCGTGCCCGAGACCAGCACGATGCGATCCCCCGACGCCAGCACACTCGATGTTTTGCCCCAGGTTTCGAGATGCCGGAGCAGGGCCCCCGTGGCGTCGATCGGCGCCGCCAGCGGGCGGACCCCCCAGTACAAGCACATCTGGCGAAGTGTCTGCGGGCGGTCACTCACGCCGACCGTCGGCACGAAGTTCCGCTGCTTCGACAACGCCAGGGCCGTGGCCCCCGAATGACTGGCCACGACGATCAACCGGGCCGACAACTCGCGCGCCATGGCGCTGGCGCCGACCACCACGGCATGCGTGACGGGCAACACGCCGGCGGCCCGTCGCGTCGTGGCCGGCCCAGGCGGCGAGTGAGCGTACAACTCTTCGGTGACCCGCGCGATGCGGCTCATCGTTTCGACGGCGGCCCGCGGGTAGCGGCCGATCGCCGTTTCGCCCGAGAGCATGCAGGCGTCGGAGCCATCGAGGATGGCGTTGGCGACGTCGCTGGCTTCGGCGCGCGTGGGGCGCGGTGCGTCCTCCATGCTGTCGAGCATCTGCGTGGCGGTGATCACTGGCTTTTGCATCTGCCGGCAGAGCGCGATGATGCGCTTCTGCACGACCGGCACTTCGGCCACGTCGATCTCGACCCCCAGGTCGCCGCGGGCGATCATCACGCCGTCGGCCGCGTCGACGATCGACTCGAGCTCGGCCAGCGCCTCGGGTTTCTCGATTTTGGCGATGACCTTCGTCAGCGACTGACGCTCGCTCAGAAACTCCTTCAGCTTCTGAACGTCGGCGGCCGAACGCACGAAGCTCAGTCCCAGAAAATCGGCTTCGACTTCGGCCGCCCAGGCCGCGTGGGCGAGATCGTCGGGCGTGAGGGCCGGCGTGCGTAGGCGAACGCCAGGCAGATTGACCCCCTGCCGGCTGCGAACGGCGCCGGGCTGCACGACACGGCAACGGGCCGAGTCGGGCAGCTTGGCCACGACCTTGAGACCGACCGTGCCGTCGGCCAGCATCACTCGATCGCCGACCGACAGTTCGTCGACCAGCGTGGGATACGTGGTCGTCAACTCGCTGGGGCTCGCCGGTTCGCCACGCACAAAGGAAATCTCTTGATCGGCCAGTAGCTCGAGCAGGTCGCCTGGCAGTTCTCCCAGTCGAATCTTGGGGCCGGCCAGGTCGACCAGCACCGCCAGCGGGCGACCGATCCGTTGGCCGGCGGCATGCACGGCATCGCGATGCGCCGCGTGCTCCTCGATCGATGCATGCGCCATGTTCAGGCGAAAGACCGATACGCCGGCCATCGCCAGCTCGACGATCTGGCCAAGACTTTCGCAGGCAGGGCCGATCGTGGCGACGATTTTGGTGCGAGCCAGCGGGGCCGCCGCACCGCTCGATCCTAAATCCATGGTGAAATCAGCCTTTGAATACAGAGCTGGGCGGGGGGCGGCGGGTTGCTGCGCGGCCCGGTCACTGTAACGCCAGCATTGGGGGCGGGTCGAGCGTGCCCTCAATTCCGACGAACCATGAGGGAGCAGGTCCCCTCGAAGGTGGTATTGGAGCGGCCGGGGAAAGCCCTAGAATACCTACCGTTCGGTATACGGCCACGCCGCCGCTGGCCTTTGCTCCTCACGCGAACCCAATCGTGCGGGTAGCTCTCGAAGTGTGTCCCACCCTCGTATTCTCGTTCGTGCTTAGTCCCTAACCCCCCAGTCGTTGCGGCCAGGGGGGGCAGCGACCTGCTCGGGTTCGTCCTCCAAACGTCGCCATGCCTGCCGATCTGCAACAAGCCGAATCGGCGAGTGCCGTCGCCCGGCACATCGCCAGCGTCGCCGCGCGATTGTTCGCCGAGCGCGGTTTCGACGCCACGAGCGTGCGCGACATCGTCGAGGCGTCCAGCGTCACCAAGCCGACGCTCTACTACCACTTCAACAGCAAGCAGGGATTGGCCGAAGCGCTGTTGAGCCGCCCGCTGGCTGCCTTGGTCGAAGAGATGCAACGGATCGTCGACACGACGAGCGAACCGGCTGCCCGCCTGGGCGCACTGCTCGACGCGCAGTTCGCCTTCTGCCGCGACGATCCCGACCGGGCGAGGTTCGCCTATGCCGTGTTCTTCGGTCCGAACAGCTCGGCGCGATGGACCGAGCTCAACGAATATGGCCGCGCGCTGGCCAACTTCATTTCGTCCGCGGTCGACGCGCTGGTGCAAAGCGGTCAGGTCCCTGCCGACCGCGCCGCGCGTTGCACGACGGCGGCGCGTGGCATGGTGACCGTGTATACGCTCGACCTGTTGTATCGCGAGGGAGAGCTCCCCGGCGATTTGGGTCGGACGCTGGTCGACGACTTGCTGAAAGGATTCGCCGCCAGCGAAGCGCCCGACGTGGCGCCCGCCCAGCGACGTGGAGAACTGCCTCGATGAAACCTTGGCGTTGGTTGCTGACGGCGCTGGCACCGGTCGTTGGTCTGCTCTGGCTGACCGGCTGCACGCACGAAGAGGACGGTTTGTCGGCCGATCTGCCGCCCAAGCCGGTTTCGGTCACCGTCGGCATCGCCGAGAAGCGGCAACAAGAGCTGGCGATCGATGTCGTCGGCTCGCTCAAAGGCTGGGAAGAAGTCCAGCTTGGCTCGAAGAAATCGGGGCGCGTGGTGCAAACCTTGCACGACGTCGGCGATCGCGTCGCGGCCGGCGAGCCGTTGGTGAAGCTCGAAACCATCAACGCCGAACTGGCGGTCGAGCAAGCGCAGCGCCGGTTGGAGACGGAGCTCGCGCAGCTCGGACTGACCCGGCCGCCGACCGCGGATTTCGACGTCCATTCGATTCCGACTGTCGTTCAGGCCCAAATCGCGCTGGAGCGCGCCAAGAAAAGTTTCGCGCGGATTCGCGAGCTGCATAGCCGCAACGTGAGCACGATCGAAGCGTTCGACAACGCCGAGTTCGAAGTCAAGGAACGCCAGGCCGCGCTCGATGCCGCGGTGCTCAACGCCCGGGCCACGCTGGCCTCGGCCAATGCCAGCCAGGTCGAACTCGAAGTCGCCCGCCAGGCACTCGACGATCTGGAAATCCGCGCGCCGCAGCCGTCGCACAGCCCGCCCGGCGTCGCCGGCCCGGTTACTTACGCGGTGACCAAGCGGTTGGTCGCCGAAGGTCAGATGATTCGCGAAGGGGATTCGGTCGCCGAGCTGACGATCGAGAATCCATTGCGGCTGTGGGCTCCCGTGCCCGAGCGGTTCAGCCCGTACATCGCCGAGGGGCAGCCAGCGCGGATTCACGTGGCGTCGCACCCCGACCGTTCGTTCCCCGGCGCCGTGGCCTGGGTGAATCCGGCCGTCGATCCGGATAGCCGCACCTTTCAGGTCGAAGTCAGCGTCCCCAACGACGAGCAGTTGTTGCGCCCCGGCGGCTTCGCCAAGCTGTCGATCGTCATCCGCAAGGAGCCGCGCTTGATGGTGCCGACCGAGTCGATCGTGCGATTTGCCGGCGTGACCAAGCTGTTCGTCGTCGCCGACGGCAAGGTTCAGGCCGTGCCGGTCGAGGCCGGCTTCGAAGCCGATGGACTGGTCGAAATCGAGGGAGCCGTGCCGGTCGGCGCGCACGTGGTTACGTCGGGCCAAAGCCAACTGGCCGATGGCAGCGAGGTCGTGGTGCGCGAGCGGCCGGGGACCGAACAGCAAACCGAACAGAACACAAACGACGACGAACGACCTGCGGGAGTCGAGCGGGCTGGCGACGAGGCCCGCTCGCGCCCCGCTGGGCGTCGGTCGTCGTCGGCTGCCGCTGCCCAGAATCACTCGATTTATTGAATCGCTTGCGCTGTCGCGTAACGAGACGATGCCTGCATGAACATATCCGAGATTTGCATCCGCCGCCCCGTCTTCGCCTGGGTGCTGGTCAGCGCGCCGGTCGTGCTGGGAGTGTTGTCGTACTTCCAATTGGGAGTCGACTTGTTCCCCAACGTCGACTTTCCGGTCTGCGCGGTGACGACGACCCTGGCCGGCGCCAGCGCCGAGGAAATCGAAACCTCGGTCACCAAACCGATCGAAGACGCGATCAACACCGTGTCGGGGGTCGATCAAATCCGTTCGACCAGCATCGAAGGGATGTCGGTCGTGACGGTGCGCTTTCTGCTTTCGAAGAACGGCGACGTCGGCACGCAGGAGGTTCGCGACAAGGTCGGCGCCGTCGTTAATCTGCTCCCCGAAGGAGCCGAGAAGCCGATCGTCGACCGCTTCGAGACCGACGCCATGCCGGTGATGACGATCGCGGTCTCGGGCCGCCGCGACCTGCGCGAAATCACCGAGCTGGCCCGCAAGCAGATCAAGGAACGGATCGAAACGGTCAACGGCGTTGGCGCCGCGCAACTGATCGGCGGCCGGACGCGGGCGATGAACGTCACGGTCGACACCGATCAACTGGCCGCCTACGGCATCTCGATCGAAGAGGTGCAACAATCGCTGGCCCGCCAGAACATGGAAGTCCCCGGTGGGCGCGTCGCACAAGGCCCGCGCGAGCTGATGCTGCGCACGCTGGGTCGGCTGACGACGGCCGAGGAGTTCCGCGATCTGATCGTCGCCAATCGGGGCAACTATCCCGTGCGGATTCGCGACCTGGGGACCGCCGAAGACAGCTTCGAAGAACCGCGTTCGCTGGCCCGGCTCGACGGGCAAGCGGCCGTGAGCGTCGTCGTGCAGAAGCAGTCAGGCACGAACATCGTGCAGGTCGTCGACGCCGTGAAGAAGAAGCTCGGCGTGCTCCAAGCCGCGCTCCCTCCTGATATCAGGCTGGAGATCATCCGCGATCAATCGCGGTTCGTCAAAAAGTCGATCGAAGAGGTCAAGTTCCACCTGCTGCTGGCCGGCGTGCTGGTCTCGCTTACGATTCTGCTGTTCATCCGCGATTGGCGCACGACGTTGATCGCCACGCTGGCGATCCCCACGTCGATCATTCCGACGTTCGCCTTCATGCACTACATGGACTTCACGCTCAACAACATCACCATGTTGGGCTTGATCCTGGCGATCGGCATCGTCATCGACGACGCCGTGGTAGTGCACGAGAACATCTTCCGCCTGATGGAAGAGTACGGCATGGACGGCATGACGGCCGCCCGCCAGGGAACCCGCGAAATCGCCCTGCCGGTGCTGGCCACGAGCCTGTCGCTGGTGGTGATCTTCGTGCCGCTGGCCTTCATGGGCGGAGTGGTCGGGCGTTTCTTCTCGAGCTTCGGCCTGACCGTGGCCTTTGCCGTGATGATGAGCCTGTTCGTGTCGTTTACGCTCACCCCGATGCTCTGCAGCCGGTTCTTGAAGCTCGAGCCTGTCGGCGCGGGGCATAAGAGCTCGAAGTCGGGCTTCATCTACCGAGCGATCGACGGCGCCTACGGCGCGCTATTGCGGTGGTCGATGTGGCTCAAGCCGGCCGTGGTCGTGCTCACCTTGCTGGTCATCGCGGCCACCGGCCCGGTCGGCAAAGTAATGGGCGTGGCGCTGATTCCGCGCGACGATCAAAGCGAGTACGAAATCAGCATCATCACCCCCGAAGGCTACACGCTGGACCGCACCGACCGCGTCTTGCGCGAGCTCGAAGTCCGCTTGCGCGACCTGCCCGGCACCGAGCACGTTTTCACCACGATCGGCAGCATGCAGCGCACGGCCAAGGGTGAAGGGAGCGTGACTCGGGCTTCGATCTACGTGCGGATGAAGGAGCTCGAGGAGCGCGACTACACGCAATTCGCCGTGCAGCAGCAGGCCCGCGTCTTGCTCGAAGACTATCCCGACCTGCGGGCCAGCGTGAACGACGTCTCGCCGTTCCAGGCCAGCCAGCGAGCGCAGATCTTTCAGGTCGAATTGGCCGGGCCCGACCTGGAGAAACTGGCCGAATACTCCGACAACCTGATGAAGCGCTTCCGGGCGATGGGTGGCCTGTCGGACCTCGACACCACGCTTTCGCTCCGCAAGCCCGAAGTGCAAGTGGCCATCGACCGCGAGGCGGCCAGCCACATGGGGATCGCCGTGGGGACGATCGCCGATTCGCTGCGGATTCTGGTCGGCGGCATGCCGGTGTCGGTCTTTCGCGACGAGGGCGAACAGTACGACGTCTGGCTGCGGGCCCGCCCGGGCGACCGCTCGTCGATCAAGGATTTGTACGGCCTGGGCGTTTACTCGCCGCGGCTGGGGATGGTCTCGCTATCGAACCTCGCCAGCTTGAACGAAGATCGCGGGCCGACCGAAATCGAGCGGCTCGACCGGCAGCGCATCGTGACCGTGTTGGCCAACCCCGAAGGCATCCCGCTGGGCGAGGCGATCAATCGCGCCCGCAGCGTGCTGGCCGAGATGGACTTGCCGCCGCAGTATAGCTTCACCTTTGGCGGCCAGGCCGAGACACTCAACGAAACGCTCTACTACTTCGTGATCGCGTTCGTGATGTCGATCGCATTCATGTATCTGATTCTGGCGGCCCAGTTCGAGAGCTGGTTTCAGCCGATGGCAATCTTGATGGCGCTGCCGGTCACGATCCCCTTCGGCATGCTGTCGCTGGTGCTGATGCGCACGCCGATGGACATCTACGCGATGTTCGGCCTGTTCATGCTGGTGGGGATCGTCAAAAAGAACGGCATCTTGCAGGTCGACGCGACGAATCAGTTGCGGGCCGCCGGCATGCCGCGCGACGAAGCGATCCTGGTGGCCAATCACAAGCGGTTGCGGCCGATTTTGATGACCACCGTGATGCTCGTGGCGGCCATGATCCCGATCGCCCTGGGACGTGGACCGGGGGCCGGAGCGCGAGCCAGCATGGCCAAGGTGATCATCGGCGGGCAGTCGTTGAGCCTGGTGTTGGCGCTTTTGGTAACGCCGGTCTTCTACGCGCTGCTGGACAGCCTGGTGCAGTTCGCCCGCCGCAAGGGGATCCGCTTCAGCGTGCACCGGGACGAGTCGCTCGAGCCGGCCGCTGGCGCGGAGCCGATCGACGAAGTGGCAGCGAGCAATGCCGATCTCAAACATGACGAGCCACGGCCGCTTGGCCCGCCGCACAAGGCGCAGCCGGCGCGGGAGCGTGCCAGAACTCCGCACGCGCCCGACGACCAGCCACGGCCGGTGAAGATCGGCTGAAATGGCGTGGCGTCGGGATGGATGCCATCGGGCGATCGATATGATCTTGATCGAGCGTCCTCGAGCCCGCCGCGCGCTGACGCATTCAACTGCTAGCCGGCGCGCGCGGCCTTGATCTCAATCGAACGCGCCAAGCAAGAATCATCGCCGCCCCCAGCAGGCCCGCTCTCACTCCCGAGGGCTCGGGAACGGCGGTATGAATTTCGGCGCTGTTGAACATGCGGATCGCATCCCCCGGATCACCGAGATAAAACTGCAGCTTGATTTCGTGCTCGGTGGTGGTGGGCAAGAGTAGCGGGCCCAAAGTGCCGCCCACAAAGGGTTGAACGATCGGTAGTCCAGTGGCCGGCCCTTCAATCAGCGTGCCCAGGCTTTGGCCGTTGACGGCGGCGAAGAACTTCAAGTCGGCGAAGCCGATTTCATTGCCCAACACGTTCTCGAACTGCCCGTCGAGGGTTGCGGTGTGGGCGAATAGTCCCGACGCGGCATAGTTGTGCACGACTTTAATTTCACCCGACAGAAATTGACCGCCGATGTTTTCGATCAGCGTGTCGGTGACGATCGTCGCCACGGGAGGCATGGCATCGATGCCGCCGCCGGTCGCCAGAACCGTCCCTTTGCCTTCCCAGTTCTTACCCACGTCGCCGACCTGGAAGTCGATCTGCATGTCGTAGGGGGCCTTGTTCAGATCATCCGGACTGTTGTCCAGATAGACGACGGTCGGGCCGCCATCGACGCTGATCTCGATCGAAAAGCCGGCCAGAGCTCTACCCGTTGCCGTCAGCACGATGAGTACCGCCAACGGCGCCAGGCAGCAGCGGCCGACGGCGAACATCCCTTGCGATGCGTAACGCCGCATCGACTGCGCAGTCAAAGAGGTATGCATTTTGTGGCTCCTTCTGACGCATCGCGAAGAGAACGATTGGACGAGTATTAGTGACCCGTCGCTATCGGATCGAGCGTGAATTTGAGCCCAACCTGCCCGCCAGGATTGTAGCAACTCGTGCGCGCCGCCGCGCCCAAGGCGCCGCAATTATCTTGTGGTTTATTCCCGACGGTCGGACACCGACTGGGCGCCAACCACTCACAGCCTTGCTTTCGCGCGTCAGATTTGAAGGTTCCAGTCGTCGCGGTCGTACTTGTCGGCCACCAGTTGCTCGGTCCGCGCGGCAACGCGCGACTGTAGCGCTTCGTCGCACGGCTCGCTGGCGTCCCAGGCTGCGGCGATCGCGCGCCGCAAGTCGCTGGCCGAGACCGGCACGTTCACGACAAACTCGGCGTGCTGACGATGCTGTCGGTAGTCGGGCTCGCGCGGCGGCGGTCGCAGGTAGCGCGCTAGTTCGTCGAGCGGAAAATCGTAGAGCAGCGTGCCGTGATACAACACCCAATCGCGGCGCACGCGCAAGCTGTTGCCCGAAAATTTGCAGACGCGCTGCTGCGTGTCGACGACGACTTCGACCGCCAGATCGCTCGTGCCGGCGGCATGCACCGTAGGGATCAACTGACTTAGCGCCGTCGCGTGCCGCTCGAGGACCGCGCGATGCGCCGAGTCGATGGCCCGCAGCGGCGGACGCGATTGCTTGCTGAGCAGTAGCGTGTACATCAGCGAACCGGGTCCGATGAGCACGGTGCCACCACCGCTCGTGCGGCGCAAGACGGGGACGCGATCGCGCCGACAGGCTGCCAAATCGACTTCGTACGCGGCCCGGCAGCCGCGCCCCAGCACGACGGCCAGCGACGGAGATTCCCAGAAGCGCAGCACTTCGTCGTTCGCCTGGCCGGCGCCGGGCGAGCGCGGCGCCTCGGCTTCGTCGAGCAGGGCTTCGTCGAAGGCCAGGTTTTCCTCGGCCGTGGCACAACTATGGTCGAGCAGTCGCATGGTGTATCTAGGGGGAGCGGCGGCCGTGCTTGTCGAATTGTCGCATGGCCGCGCCTCTGGCGTTGACGCTGGACCACGGCCACCTAGACTGAGTAGTTCCGATCGCAACCCCGCCCACCGCCTCTGTGCCGCACGTTCATTCATGACCGAACCCGACACCGCGCCCCAGACCGTATCGGCCGCCGATTCGCTTCCGCCGGTCGAGCCGCCGAATTTCGGCTTCATCGTGCAGTTGTTTGTCGTGCCGGCCGTGATCGTCGGCATCATCGTGCTCGTCTGGCTCGGTTTCAACTGGCTGGCACGAATGGGGGGCGATTCGTCGAGCTACGTGCGGGCTTTGGAGCACGACAACCCCGCCCGCTGGCAGGCCGCCGTCAATCTGGCCAACGCCCTGCAGCAACCCAACAGCCGGCTCCGCCAGGATGAAAAGCTGGCCAAAGACCTTTCGGGCGTGCTCACCTCGGCGTTGGCCACCGAGCCCAAACCGAGCCTGGGGCGCGACGTCGATTCGGAAATCACCTTGCGGGTTTATCTTTGCCGGGCGCTGGGCAAGTTCGAAGTGCCGACCGGGCTCGACGCCTTGCTGGCCGCGGCCACGACCGAGCGAAACGAGTCGGAACAACCGGTCCGCCGCGCGGCGCTCGAAGCGATCGCGCAACTGATCGATCAGACTCGCGAGGGGGTCGCCCCCTCGCGCGACAAACTGCTGGAGACCCTCGAGCAGTGCGCCGACGACCAAGAGGCCGGCATTCGCGGCCGCGCGGCCTATGCGCTCGGCGTATTGTCGGGCGACGCCGATGCGAAGGAACGTTCGGTCGCCCTGCTCGATCGCTTGCTGGCCGATGCTTCGGCCGACGTGCGCTACAACGCCGCCACCGGGTTGGCTCGCCACGGCCACGTCGAGGCGGTTGGGGTGCTGGCCGAAATGCTCGATCCGGCGCGCGTTGCAGGGCTCGATACCGAACCGACTCCCGCCGCGAAAGCCCGCAAGCAGACGATCATCGCCGCCAACGCGTTGAAGGCAGCCGACAAAATGGCGGTTGCCGGCAAGGCCGCCGATTTGGCGCCGCTGCTGCCGGCCATCGAAGCGCTCGGCCAATCGGCCGACGACGCCGGCGTGCGCGACTATGCCCGGCAACTTGCCGAAAAGCTCTCGAAGACCCTGGCCGAGGCACCAGCGCCCAAGTAGCACGCTGAGCACGGCGGGTAATGCCGTGCGAGAATTGTCGCGACGCTCACTTCTCGCGCGCGATCACCCGGTGAAAGTGCAACTCGACTTCGCGGTCGACCACGCGGCGCACCCCTTCGACCAGGCAATGCGGCTCGTTGTCTTCCTGGCCGCGACGCACCACGTCGGGCAGCTTTGTCCCCGGCGGCACGGTGAATGTCGCCTGGTGAATGATCTGGTTGCCGGCATCGAGTTCCGGCACGATGAAATGGCACGTCGCCCCGTAGGTGAGCATCCGCGATCGGTACGCGTCTTCGTACGGCCGCATGCCGGGAAAGCTCGGCAGCAGCCCGTGGTGCAGATTGACGATTCGCCCGCCCGCGTACTTCCAGCAACTGCTCGGCGGCAGCACGCGCATGTAGCGAGCCAGCACGATGTAGTCGACTTCGTACTCGTCGCACAACTGAATCAGGCGATCGTCGTCGGGGTTGCCGCGGTCGTCGCCGACCGAGTGCCAGTCGACGCCGAATTGCTCGGCCAGTGCGCGGCAGCGCGGGCGGTTGCCGATCATCACGGCGGCCGTCGCGCGGATCGTTTGGTCGCGGATAGCCCGCAGCAGCGCCAGCGGCGGCTCGGTGCGGTAGGTGCAGCAGATCGCCAGCCGCGGCCGCTCGGCGCGCAGTTCTGGCGACCAGACGCGGATCGCCAGATTCTTGTGCTCGCCAATCTGCCGCATCGCCCGTTCGAGCTGCGGGTATTGCTCGCGCTCCAGTTCGATTCGCAGGAGCATGGCGAAGAGATGCTCCTCGTCGCGATCGTACATCTGGATTTCGGCGATATTGGCCCCCTGGCCGGTGACATAGTGCACGATCGGGTCGGCGAGTCCGCGATTATCGGGGCCGACGGCGGTAATAATGATACGCATCGAGCGGATTCGCGTGGCAGGTGTAGAGCGGATAATTCGAGGCGGTGCCGCGCGACGCTGGCACCGGCCAAGCCGCGCGGCGGCGGTGTCTCGAATTCTAGCAGCGCCGGCGACCCGACGCGGTCGGACTGTGCCGTAGCGGGTTTAGTGCAACAGTCCGGCGAACCAGCTCACCAGCAGATAGCTCAGCCAGGCGGCGCCGGCGACCAACAGTCCGATCACCAACACGGCCGCGGCGACGATCAACCAGTCGGACCAATGCGTGCCGCGGCGCCCCGACTCGCCACCGATCAACGACCGCTCGAAGAGGGCCAGGTTGCGGGCGTTGGCCTTATACCAGACGTCGAGCACGTCCCCCACGATCGGCACCGCTCCCAGCAAGGCATCCACCACGACGTTTACCAACATGCGGGCGACGACGACCCGCGGCGCGCCCAGCTTCAGCGCCGAGACGACGATATAGAGCGAAATGACGGTCGTGATGGCATCGCCGAATCCGGGGATCAACCCGATCAGCGGATCGATGCCGATCCGCCAGCCGACGATGGGCAGCTCGAACGCCGTGTCGAGCAGATTGGCAAGCTGGCGGACCCCCTCGAAATGCCGCCTGGCGTGGCGCGTGGGATCACTTTGACGCCAATCGCCGGCGCCAGGTGTGCGAAATTCGGCCGGAATCGCAGTGCGGTCGAACGACATTTTGGCAGTAATCCTCCTCGGTCAGCGAAAGAGTGCAAAGCGCGTGCCGAGTTCATGTCGATCGACTGCCCTGTCGTGTCAGTCCCACCAGAGCAGGATGTCGTCTTCGGTCGGTGTCGCCGGAGGCCGGACTCCCGCACCCCGTAGTTCCGCCACGCATAGTTCCCAGACGCGCTGTCGCCGCGCTGGATCGCTCGGCAAGCTGACGACGAGCGAGTCGGCATAGGTTTCCACGCCGTCGTCGACGATTGCAGGCCGCGGCACGATCACACGCCGCGCTCCGGCCCGGTAGAGCTGCTCGACGAACTTTAAGGCCTCGGTGGTCTCGTAGAAGCGATTCGACGCCAGTGCCGACTCGTTCTCACTGGCGCGCAGCCAGGAAGCGGCCTCCGGGCCATGTTGGTATTCGGAAGGCAACGGCCCGTGGACCTGATCCGCGGTTTCGTAATAGCACAGCCCCAGGAATGCGGCCCCGGCGATCAATCCAACGACAAGTTTTGTAGGCATGACAGGCTCCCCCGCATGTGCCAGCCGACCGGCGTTGCGCGCGACGACGCGCCGACGGCGACCTGAAACGGTCCCGCGCAAGTCTAGCTCAGGCGGCTTCGGCCGCGCGACCATCGTGCACGGCGACGGCGGGGCCAAACCGTTGATTCGCGCGGCGCTTCGCGTTACTTTCGCGTTAGTCGTCAGCTTCGACCGTGCTAAAGCCACTCGTCCATCAGGTCCGCAAACCCATGCCGATCAAAACGATTGCCCGCTCACTGCCCTTGGTTTTGCTGCTGACGGTGTCGGTATCGCCGGCCGCGGCCGATCCACAAGGCGACGCGTGGGCCAAGGTCACCGAGGACGCTCGCGCCATCAAGATCGAGACCGACCAACTCGAAGCGGTGATTCCCAAACGCGATCCCAAGCAATGGATGACCGGCATCGAGAAAGGCTCGTTTGTCGACAAGGCGACCGGCTTTCGCGAAGTCGGCGACGGGCTGATGGTCGTCGACTGGCTGATGGAAGCCGGCAGCGACGAAGCGTGGAGCCAGGAGGTGATCGCCCCCGATGGCAACGGAGTCGGCCGCTATAGCTGGTACGAGAACGAGAGCGATCCGGCCCGTCGCGATTACGTCCGCCTGTCGCACGGCACGAGCCATCGCAAGCGGATGGTCGAAGGGCCGCAGTTGTGCCATCGCATGAAGCCGGTCGAGCCCGAGGTCCTTCGCGGCCAAGGTTACGTCGCCGTGAAAACGACCTACAAGTTCGAGTACGCCGCGCCGGGGCGCACGCCCGGTTCACGCTGGACGCAACTGGTCGTGTTCCCCAAGGGGGAGCGGTTCTTCGTGCTGATGGACAAGATCGACACGGTGAACTCCTCGCCCGAAATGTTCTTGCGCAACGACACGCCGGGCTGTGTGCGGCACGAGCAAGGAGATACGTTCAGCGAAATCTATCTGAGCTACCTGAGTGGCCCGCGCGGCTTGCGGATTCCATCGAGTGAATTCTTTACGCCGTTTCCGCCCGACCTGAAGTTCGGCTACCGCCGCGACACGCACCAGTTGCCGGCGAGTTTCATCCGCGCCTATCACTTGCGCGACCAGGAGACCGGCCAGGACGGCCCCTGGCTGGCGGGCCTGACGCTCGAGCCGTCGGTGGTGTACGAAGCCTGGTGCAGCCAGCGCCCCGGCGGCATCATCGTGATGATCGAAGAAGTCTACGGCCGCCCGATCGAGGCAGGCCAGTCGTTCAGCGCGGCGCACATCGTCGGCTACTTCGACACGATCGAAGCGATGCACCGCACGTACGATCGCTACCGTGGGCATACGGCCGTGAGCGTCGACGCCTCGGGCTGGCGGTTGGAAAAGTAACTGCCCATCGCCCCGCGGAACTGGGCTTAGCTCAGCAGCAGTTGCAGGTCTTCGGCCGTCAGGTTGCGCAACAGGCTGTTGTCGGCCGAGATGATGGCCTCGGCCAGGCCGCGCTTGTGATCTTGCAGCTCGAGAATCTTCTCTTCGACGGTGTCGCGGGCAATCAGCCGATAGGCGAAGACGTGGCGATCCTGCCCGATGCGATGAGCGCGGTCGACTGCCTGCGCTTCGACGGCGGGATTCCACCAGGGGTCCAGGATGAAAACGTAGTCGGCCGCAGTCAGGTTCAGCCCCTGGCCGCCGGCCTTGAGGCTAATGAGAAACAGCCGACAGCTCTCGTCGCTTTGAAAGCGCTCGACTTTGTCTTGCCGTTTGACCGTGCGGCCGTCGAGATACTCGTAAACGATCCGTTGCTGGTCGAGTCGATCGCGAACGATCGCCAGCAAACTTGTGAATTGCGAAAAGACCAGCGCTTTGTGTCCTTCGGCCAGCACTTCGGCGAGTTGTTCGAGCAGAGTTTCCAACTTGGCGCTCGACTTTCTCGCCTGACTCTTGTCGAGTAATCCAGGATGGCAGGCCGCCTGGCGCAAGCGCAGCAGCGCCTCGAGCACGTGGATCTTCGACTTGTTGACGCCAACTTTGTCGACGCGGGCAAGCAGCGTGCGGCGATAATGTCCGCGCAGCTCGTCGTACTTGGCGCGCTGAGCGCGATCGAGCTCGCAGTACAGCGTTTGCTCGGTTTTTGGCGGTAGTTCGGTAAGCACCTGTTCCTTGGTGCGTCGCAGCATGAACGGCCGCAAGGCGCGGGCCAACAGCGCTACGTCCTCGCGCTGACCGCCGGACGCCTCCGTGGCCGGACGGTTTGAGCGACCACCGGCGAACAGATCATTGAGCTTGGCGTGCCGGCCGAGCATGCCAGGATTGAGAAACTCGAACAGCGACCACAGCTCCCCCAGGTGGTTCTCGACGGGCGTGCCGGTGATGGCCAGTCGCCGGCGGGACTTCAGCAGCCGGCAAGCCTTGGCGGCCTGTGAGTTGGAGTTCTTGATGGCCTGCGCTTCGTCGAGGATGGCGTAATCGAAGTCGAAGTTGCGCAACTCGGCCACGTCGCGCCGCAAAGTGCCGTAGGTGGTAATCACTACGTCGTGTTCGGAGAGGCAGTCCCGCGCCGCGCGCCGTTCGAGTCCCGTGTAATTGAGCACCCGCAGCTCGGGCGTGAAGCGGCGCGCCTCTTCGATCCAGTTGAAAACCAGACTCCGCGGGACGACCACCAGCGAAGGACCGCCGCCGGCGGTGACTTCGCGTTTTTTCCCGGACCGCCGCTGTCGACATCGCCCGTCGAGCAATGCCAGGATCTGCACGGTTTTTCCCAAGCCCATGTCGTCGGCCAGGCAGCCGCCGAACCCGAAGTCGTCGAGAAAATGCAGCCACCCCAAGCCGGCGCGCTGATACGGTCGCAATTCCCCCACGAAAGACTTGGGCTCGTCGCGCGGTTGAATGCCGTCGAAGGAGCGCAACCGCTGGCGCAAGGCGGCAAACCGACGATCGACTTGCACGCGGTCCGCTTCCTGAGCGGCCAGCAGGGCATCGAGCAATGACGCCTGCGTGGGGACGAAGCGCAGCGCCTGGTCTTTGGCCTGCCCCAGCGCGGCCAGCGGCGCGAAGCGTTTGAGCCAATCGTGGGGCAACAGGCCCTGCGAGCCGTCGTCTAGCTGCACGAATTGCTGGCCGGATTCCAACGCGGCGAGCAGTTGCGGCAGGCTGGCTTTGACGTCGCCGAAGTCGCAGTCGGCCGTCAAGTCGAACCAATCAACCCCACTGGTGACGTTGATCTGAAAGCTTCCCGGCCGGCGATAGGTTTGCCCTTCGGCCTCGACCTCCCAGCCGGCGCTGGACAGTTCGAGGACTAGCTTGGGCAACGCCGAGGGGGCGAGAAAGTACTCTGCCTGGGAGTTGTAGCGGCTCCCTCGCGATGCGCCGGCGCGCTGCAAGCGATCGCCGGCCGCGGCTTCCGCCTCCGGGTCGCGGCGCACCACGGAGCGCGCTGCCCGGTCGAACCAGGCCAGCGGGCCGTCCTGAGTCGCCACCTGATCGCCGTACCGAAACGTTAACTGGCACTCCAGCTCCCAGTTCCAGCGATTCTTCGGCTTGATGATTTTGAGGAGCGGAACCGGCGCAACGTGCTGCTCCTGCCAGCTCAATTCCGGCGGTAAGGTGGTCACCGGCGCTGGAAGCGTCGCGAGTTGCTCGACGAGCTGCCCTTCGTCCTTGACCGGTACGCTCAACGGTCCGTTGGCTCGCAACAGCGCAATCCAGGAAAAGCTACCGTCGCAGCTCAGCCGCGCGATGCGATCGGCGAAGATCACCAGACCGTGCGCGAGCAACAGTAGCGGCGTGTCGAGCGAAATGCTTTCGTCTTCGCGGCGCAGCGTGCCCTCGAAACGCCAAATGCTTCGATCAGCGCTCTTGGAGACTTCGATGCGAAACTCCCAGGGGGGCCCGTCGTCCCAGGCTAGAGCATGGACGTCGTCGTCACGCTGCACGCCATCGTGGGTCAGCCAGCCGAAACGGCCCGAGGCGCACAATGCCGGCAACACCGCCTCGAACCAGGCAGGGCGAAGGGTC
Organism: Pirellulales bacterium; assembly: GCA_050184475.1. Taxonomy (GTDB): domain Bacteria; phylum Planctomycetota; class Planctomycetia; order Pirellulales; family JAEUIK01; genus JAIESQ01. The sequence continues at coordinate 195,360 of JBFXAH010000010.1, forward strand.
AAATCCGAAATGCCGTCGTACGCGTAGCCGTACGAGTATCCGTGAGTCGGGGAATTGGCATTGCCGGCCAGCATGCCCAACAATCGCCGGTCCTCACGATTCGGAATCGAATCGATTTCGAATCGGCTGACCTTCGCCAAGGTGAGCTTGCCGGGCTCGCCGTTCTTTTTGATCTTGCGCTGATGCAGCACGATGCGGGGCAGTCCCTGCTCACGAGTGGCCTGGAGCATCAGCACGTACCAGAACTGCGCTGGCCTGGCTCGGCGCTCGCCCGCGGTAGATTGCGTGGTCAACGCCGTGGTTTGAGCCCGTCGGAGCGCCTCGAAATGGCGCCGCCAGTCGGCTGCCCCCTGGCCAGACGGTCGGCGTGCGCGTCCAGGCTGCCGGCCGCGAGCGAGCGGGGCGTCGTCGCCCATCGGTAGCTGCGCGGCCAGGCTTCGCACATCCTCGACATCCAAGCCCGTCTGTTTACTGACCTCGGCGATCTGTTGCGCGATGGCGACGTAGTCCTCGACGTCGGCTTCCAGTTCGTCGGCACCCAGACCGACGATCGCCGTGTCGTCGAGCGGGATCAGGCGCAGGTTGCGGTTTCCCTGCAGCCAGGCACCGAAACCCGCGCGTTCGGCCTCAAGTATCGCAGCCGCCAAGTGTTTGCATACCCCAGCATCGGCATAGCGCGGACAAGAACAGTCGACAAATAATCTGCCGCTGGCGACTTCGCCCCAGTCAAGCAGCACGTCGTAGGGTTGCAGCTCGGAGCCCTGCACTTGTAGGGCTAATTGTTCGAGAGCCTGTTCCACGATCCAGACGTCGCCGCGAGCGAAGTACGCCTCGCCGCGCTGCCAGTCGCGATTGCTGAAGGCGCGTCGACATCGCTTCGCAAGATTCATGGACTAAGCGCTCCATCGCCGCGAGGCCAACTAGAGTAACGGAAATCTGCGTTACTCGCCGGAAGTGCTCCCCGCGCTCGTCGCCGCCGCGGTCGCACCAGCCGCTTCAGATACGACTCCCGCCGCGTGCTCGCTGCTCGTCGCCGGCGTGGGCTTCTTCAACTCGAACGAGTCGAACATTCGCCCCTCGATGTCGAAGGCCTTGAAGACGATCGTGCGATCGTGGATCGCCGCCTGGCAATAGTGAAATGCCCGCTGCACGTGCAGGCTGAACCAGGTGCGTTGCGGGGCCGGATGCTCGAGGTGTCCGCCGCCTCCGCCGCTGGTGATGTAGCGGATCCCCTTATCCTGGTTGATCGCCATGGCAAGGATCGGCCAGGTCCGTTCGTACACGTGGATGTGGCCATTGAAGACGATGTCGACGCCATACTTCTCATACAGCGGGATGGCGTGCTGGGCGTTGGGGTCGCCATGCGTAAACGGACCGCGCTTGGGGTTGCCGCGGATTTGGTCGCCGTAGTCGTCTTCGTCCGAGCTGAAGCACGGGTGATGGTGCGCGGCGAACTTCCAGGCCGCGGTCGAGGCGGCCAGCTCTTTTTCGAGCCATTGAATCTGCTCGCTCCCGGGGGCCAGCGAGCGGTTGGTGTCGAGCATGAAGAACTGCGCGTTGCCGTAGCGGAACGTGTACCAATACTCGGGCTTGGGCATCGAGAAGTAGTCGTAGTACCAGTGCGAATCCTTCTCATGGTTGCCGATCACTGGAAAGGTCGGCACGTGGGCCATCAGCCGCGCGCACGGCTCGAACAGGTCCTTGAGCCACTGGTTCTTGGCGAAGCCGTCGTCGACCACGTCGCCGCAGTGCAAGAGAAAGTTCGGCCGCAAGGCATACGCCCCTTCGGCACACTTGCGCGTGACTTCGGGATTGCGCTGCGTGTCGCCGATCACGGCGAACGCCCACGGTCGGTCGGCTGGCGGCGCGGTTTGAAACGAGTGGATCTGGCTTTCGACCTGGGCGCCCGCCTCTTCGGTGCAAACCACCTGGTAGAAATAGCGCGTGTGCGGTTTCAGGCCCGCGAGTGTCAACTCGCTGATCGGCTTCAGTTCGGTGGTGGCGGCCGATTGTTCGAGCGGCTGAATCTCGGCGTAGCGCACTTCCATCTTGGTCGGCCGCGAGGTCTCGCAGAGGATCGTCATCGAGTCGAGCGTGCCGAACTGCAGATACGGCCGCACCAAAAACGACAACTCTTCTTCGGCAGGCAGCCAGGCCAGCAGGTTGCGATTCTTGTCGGCGATCTTGGCGATCTCCTCGGCCGACAACGCGCGGCGATACGCCTTGGCTTCGAACAGCGCGCCGCGCAGCGGATGGTTCTCGTTGCGGTCGACCAGGGCGCCGATCGTGTATTCGGACTCGGCCGGGTAGAGGATGTCGCCCGACTGCTCGCCCGATTCGGCCGACAGCAAGCCGTCGACGTACAGCTTCATCGCCTGGCCATCGTACGTGGCGACAACGTAGTGCCAGCCGTCGCGGCGCACGGCCGAGCCAGCCCGCAAGCGCGTGAAGCGACCGTCGCCGTCGTCGGCGCCGGTGGTCGCCAGCGCAAAGCAAAAGCGGTCCTCTTCGTAGCCCAGCAGCCACCCTTGCTCGGCGCCGTCGTTATCTTGAAAGCAGCCGACGAGCCCGCCGCGCTGGCGAGTTTCGGCCAGGCTGACCCACGCCGACACCGAGAACTCGCGCGTGGGCAGAATCGTGCGCGCCTCGTCCAATGATCGCGACAGCGACAGCCGCTCGCCGCGATCGAAGCGTAGACATTCGCTAGGCCCATGCTGCTCGAGTTCAGGTTTGCCGACCAGGATCGCCGTGGCCTGGTGCGAGACATCTTCCCAGGCGCCGTTGCGAATCGGGTGCGTCCCCACGGCAAAATGAAACAGCAGCCGATCTTCGTGATGATCGGGATGGCCAAGCAGCCCTCCGGCCAGCAGGGCGGCGGTCCAGATCGCTTGCATGTATTATCTCCGTTCGCGATGTCGGCATAGACCGTGCGATTGTTGTCGTCTCATTGAACTCGGGCCGCGGCGAATCGACAACCGCCCCCACTCGTCGATTTTACAGTCGCCTCGAAGAATGCGAGGCGGACAGGTACATCTTTTCGGCCAATCTAAGCTCGCCAGGAATGACTCTGGCGGCGAAAAATGTACCAATCGGCGGCGTGGCGTTCTCCCGACTTTTTGTTTGAACCGCGCGGCGCGACGGGGCATGATAGGACCACGTCGCATCCGCGTGCCCCGCATCGCTGGGACTGCGCGCGATCCCCCTGCTTTCCCGAACCACAGGTGGACGCCATGCCCACATTGATTCGCTTCACGCTCGTTGCCCTGCTGTCGATCATCGTATCGGCCGCGTCGTCGACGACCGCCGCCGACGCACCGCGCCGCAACGTGCTGTTTCTGATCGCCGACGATCTGAACAACCTGATCGGTTGCTACGGCGATCGGCTGGCCAAGACACCGAACATCGATCGGCTGGCGGCCCGCGGCACGCGCTTCGATCGCGCCTATTGTTCCTTTCCACTCTGCGGACCGAGCCGCAACTCGTTTCTTACCGGGCTGTACCCGAACTGCACGGGGATCCACACCAACGGCGTCGTCTTTCGCCAGACAATTCCTTCGCAGCACAGCATGCCGCAGGCCTTTCGGCTCAGCGGTTATTTCGCCGGCCGCGTCGGCAAGCTCTATCACTACAACGTGCCGCGCTCGATCGGCACCAACGGACACGACGATCCCGGTTCGTGGGAATTGGAGCTGAACCCGGCCGGCGTCGATCGTCTGGTCGAAGAGCCGGATATCATCACGCTCGTCCCCGGGCAGTTCGGCGGTACGTTGAGCTGGTACGCCTCGCCGCGACCCGACGACGAACATACCGACGCTTTGAATGCCGAGGACGCCATCTGGGTGCTCGAGCGCTGCGCCCAGCGGCGCGAGCGGCCGTTCTTCCTGGCGGTCGGCTTCTTCCGGCCGCATACGCCGTATGTGTCGCCGCAGGCGTACTTCGACATGCATCCCAAGAGCGACATGCCGTTGGTCACCGGCGTGGCCGAGGATCGCGCCGACATTCCGCCTGCGGGGCTCGCCAGCGCCAAGCCCGAGCAAGCCAAGCTGACCGACGACCAGCGGCTCGAAGTGCGGCAGGCCTACAACGCGTCGATCAGCTTCATGGACGCACAGGTGGGCCGCGTTGTCGACGCCCTCGATCGGCTCGGCCTGGCCGACAACACGATCATCGTTTTCACCAGCGATCACGGCTATCACATGGGCGAGCACGGCCTGTGGCAAAAGATGAGCTTGTTCGAAGAAAGCTCGCGAGTGCCGCTATTGATCGTGGCCCCCGGCGTGAGCGGGAAAGGATCGGTGGTAGCGACGCCCGTCTCGCAGATCGACTTGTTCCCCACCTTGGCCAGGCTGTGCGACGTGGAGACGCCCGACAATCTCCCTGGGCAAGACCTGGCGCCGATGCTCCGCGAACCGGAGACCGTGGGGCGCGGTTGGGCGCTGACGCAAGTCACGCGCGGCGGCCGCCGCGGCCGGCGGCAAGGGAACAATCAGCCCGGCTTCTTCGGCTATAGTCTGCGCACGCCGCGCTGGCGCTACACCGAGTGGGACGAGGGACGCGAAGGGCGCGAGCTCTACGATCACGATGCCGATCCGCGCGAGCTGAAGAACCTGGCCGACGATCCGGCGCTGGCCTCGACCATTTCCGAACTCTCGACGAAACTGCGCGAGGCGATCCAAAGCTCGCTGCCGCCATCGGGCGAGATCCCCGGCCTGCGACCGGGCACGTGGGCCCCCGACTTGACCGATCCTTGAGCCGAGGTGCGATGAAGCTCACCCGCCGACTCTGGCTGAAACTCTCGGTCTTGCTCTGGTGGCGCCGTCCAATTGGCGCATCTGCCGCCGAGCCAGTCACCGAGCCGGCCGAACTTCCGCGACCGTTTGGCGCCGAGAACCCACGGCTCGACTCGCTGGCGGTCGGACGCTGGTGGGAACACCCCGTGCCGCGCGGAGCCCAAGCGCCCCCGCCGCTCGACGTGCCCCGCGATGAGGTCGTGGCCTTCGCCCTCTACACGCACGAACGTGGAGTGCTCAAGGTCACGGCGCAGCTCTTTCCGTTGCGCCCCGACGAGCCGCGCGAGGCGCGCTTGGAACTGTGGCGCGACGACCAATGGCACGAAGTGGCCCGCGGACCGGTGTTGTATCCCGGTTGGAGCGCGCACTTTCGCTGCGAGCAATGGGACGCCACGCGCGATGTGCGCTATCGCGTCTGTCACGGGCCCGCGGCGCACTTCGAGGGGCTCATCCGTCGCGATCCCATCGACAAGGCCGAGATTGTCGTCGCCAGCTTGTCGTGCAATTCGAGCCGCACGACCGGACTGCGCGCCGAGATCGTCGACAATCTCAAGCTGCAAGATCCCGATCTGCTGTTTTTCGCCGGCGATCAAACCTATCGCCATACCGAGCACACGGCGGGCTGGATCGAGTTCGGGCTGCAGTTTCGCGAAGTGCTCCGCGACCGACCGACGATCACCATCCCCGACGATCACGACGTGGGGCACGGCAATCTGTGGGGCGAAAACGGCAAACGCTCGCTGCGCCGTGACGGATCGGACGGCGGCTACTTCTACCCCGTCGATTACGTCAACATGGTGCAGCGCCAACAAACCTGGCATTTGCCCGACGCCGTCGATCCCGCGCCGGTCGAGCGCGGCATCACCGTCTACTTCACGCGGCTGCACGTGGGCGGTATCGACTTCGCGATCATCGAAGACCGCAAGTTCAAGTTGGGCCCGGCCGGCAAGATTCCCCAGCAAGGGCCGCGCCCCGATCACTTCACCGACAGCTCGTTCGATCCGCGGACCGTCGACTTGCCCGAATTGCATCTGTTGGGGGAGCGGCAGCTCAGTTTTCTGCACGAGTGGGGGCAGGATTGGACCGGCGCCGAAATGAAAGCCGTTCTCTCGCAGACCGCCTTCTGCGGAGCGGTCCACCTGCACGGCTCGCCCGAAAATCGCCTGTTGGCCGATCTCGATTGCAACGGCTGGCCGCAGCGGGGGCGGCTGCGGGCGCTGGCCGAGCTGCGTCGCGCCTGGGCCGTGCACTTGTGCGGCGATCAGCACCTGGCGGTCGTCGTGCAGCATGGTCTCGAGGACTGGCGCGACGGCCCCTTCGGCTTCACGAGCCCGGCGCTGGTTAACACAATCTACGGTCGCTGGTGGCACCCGCTCGACGAGCAGCCCGGCGCGCACCCCGTCCCCAGCAGTCCGTTGCCCTGGACGGGCGACTTTGTCGACGGCCTGGCCAACAAGATCACGATGCTGGCCTACGCCAATCCGCCCGACATCGCCGACGAACGTCAGCGGGCCGACGGCTACGGACTGGTCCGCTTCAACAAAGAAAAGCGAACGATCACGTTCGAGTGCTGGCCGCGGTTCGCCGATGCCCGGCGCGGAGATGGCGCTCAGTTCCCCGGCTGGCCGATCACCGTGGCGATGCCCGACAACGACGGTCGCCGACCAGTCGCCTGGTTGCCCGAGTTGGTCGTCGAGGGGGCCGATCGCCCGGTGGTCCAAGTGGTCGACGAGCGGACGGGCGATATCGTCTACACCGTGCGCGCCGAGAGCAATCGCTTTCAGCCGCGCGTTTATGCCGCCGGTTCGTATACCGTGCGCCTGGGGCGCGAGCGGCCCGACCTGGCCACGCTGGCGAACCTGACCGCCGGCCCTCGCGATGAAGTGGGGAGCCAGACGGTCCAACTTTAGCTCTATCGAAGGGGCTGGTTGACGCCCAGCTCGTTTCCCTTGCGGCCGCCGGGGACGATCCCGGCTTCGCCCACCGTGCCGGCGACCAACAGGCGGGCCATATCGATCGTGCGATCGGCCAAGGCGCGCGCCCCTTCGTCGAGAGCTTGGCTGGCTTCGACGTAGCGGACGTTGTTCTCCATGTCCTCGGCGCTCCACCCGCGCGAGTGCGCGATGTACGGGAACTGTGGAAACTGGCAACCCAACTCGGCAAAGAACCCGAGCATCTGCCCGGCCACGGCCTGCACGTTGTCTTGCCCGCCGGTGATGATGAAGCCGACGGCCTTGTCTTTGAGCAAATGCCGGCGGGCGATTGTCTCCTGATTCTGGATGCAGTTCATCCGCTCGACCATCTTTTGATACAAGCTGCTGGGGGCTCCCCAACGAATCGGCGTGGCGACGAGGATCGCATCGGCCCAATGCACGAAGGCCTCGTATACGCGATCGAGCTGGTCAGCGGGGTCCATCTGCGTGATCGAGCAAGGCCAGGTGCAGGCATGCGCGCTCTTCGAGTAATAGCCCTCGCAGTGCCGAAAACTCAGTTCGCGCAGCCGAATCGACTGCGTTTCGCAGCCGACCGACGCGGCCTGCTCGAGCGCTTTATCGAGCAGCAGGTCAGAGGTGCTCGGCCGCGAGAATTGCAGGTTCATCATCGTGGTCGAAATGCCGGCCACGCGGATTGGCCCCGGCTCGCGCTGGATGGGGCGAGCCAGCGGGTGTGGTGGATGCGGTATCTTCTTACGCGGGCCGGCCGATGCCAGGTCGACCCACACCGATCCTTCGGCGACCTTCACTCGATAGGTCGGCACGCTGCCGTCGCCGATCTCAGGGCGCGTGCGGCCGGTTTGATAATGGAACTTCCAGAAGTGCCAGGGGCAGGTGACGTAGTCGCCGTCGAGAGTTCCTTCGCCCAGCGGACCACCGACGTGGTTGCACACGCCCGAGAGAGCTGTGAACTCTCCATCGCGGTAGCAGAGTGCGATCAGCGTGCGACGTGCTTTGAGCTGCTGGAGCTCGTGCTTGGATAATTCGCTGACCGTGCCGAGTGCGACCCAGTCTTCGGACGCCATTGATCCAACTCCACTGACTAGCTCACGGGAAAGTTGCTGCAATGCCAGTCTGCACCGTTCACCAGTTCAGCACGATCTTGCCGACCGCTTGCCGCGACATGAGATGCGTCATGGCAGCGGCCACCCGCTGCATCGGATAGGTCGCGCCGATGTGGGGTTTCAGCCCGCCGCGCTCGTAAAGAGCCATTAGGTCGCGCCAACCCTGGGTGATTTTCTCCGGCTTGATCTGCCGGTAGTAGCCCCAGTGTAGACCGACCACGCTGTAGTTCTTCACCAGGATGTGGTTGCCCTTGAACGTGGGGATCTGGCCGCTGGTGAAGCCTATGATCACGATGCGTCCTTCGAAGGCGATGCACTTGGTGCTCAGTTCGCCGACGCTCCCCCCCACGGGGTCGTAGATCACGTCGGCGCCGGCACCTGCGGTTTCGCGCTTCACGATGTCGACGAAGTTCTCCTTCTGATAGTTGATGGCCAAGTCGGCGCCTTGTTCGCGGACCAAGGCCAGCTTGTCGTCGCTCCCCACGGTGCCGATGATCTTGCCGGCCCCCATCGCCCGGGCAATTTGCACGGCGGCCAGGCCGACGCCGCCGGCGGCCGAATGCACGAGCACGGTTTCGCCCGGTTGCAGTTGACCGCGATAGGCCAGACCAAAATACGACGTTTGATAGACGAGCGCGAACGCGGCGGCCTCTTCGTCGCTCATGCCCGCGGGGATCGGGGCCACGGCCACCTCGGGGACGGCCACGTATTCGGCGAACCCTCCCATGCCGCATTGGGCCATGACGCGCGTGCCGGGCGCGGGCCCCGTGGCGCCGGGTCCCAGCGCCTCGACAACGCCGGCGACCTCGATTCCTGGAATGAATGGCAGCGGCGGCTTGACCTGGTAAGTGCCCTGGATCATCAGCACGTCGGGAAAGTTGAGCGCCGCCGATTTGACGCGCACCAGAACTTCGCCGGCCAGCGGCTGGGGGCGCTCGACTTCGTCAAGTTTCAGGCCATCGGGCTGGCAATACTCGTGGGCGCGAATCGCTTTCATGGCAAGCTCCGAGGTGCTGCGGCCGTGCATAGGAAATGTCACCGCGTGATGTCGGCGAGCGCGCGGACGAAGTGTGTACGATATCGCGTAGGCCGCCGGTTGGCGAATGCTGTTCGCCTCGGCCGAGCTGAGGAAGCGAGCTAGCGATCCGCGGCAGCCCAGCGCTCGGCGAAGACCACCAGCGATTTCTTCCGCACCACGCCGACCAGACCAGCGGTCAGCGGATCAACGGCGATTCCTTGCCCGGCGAACGGGGCAGGCTCGATGGCCACGAGTTCGAGGACCTCGCCTTTGGTGGGTACGCGCAGCCGATAGATCACCGGATTATCGTGATCGGTTGCCAGCAACTCGTCGCCGTACCAGAGCCCGCCCGACAGGCTGTGCCGACCAAGCTTCGCGACCAGTTCGGCGGGATAGGTCCAACGCGCTCGTTCTTTCCAGCGGTCGTCGAAGCGCGCGAGGTAGCTCTTGGCGTTATCCGCGTCATAGAAAGCGAAATTACACCACCAGGCGTCGTCGTGGCGCACCGCCCAAGTCAGGCTGCCGGGTTGCGCGGCGAAGCGATGGAACTCGCTCAGCTTCATGCTCACGGGATCGAGCACGAGAATCTCGCTGAGTTCCGGCCGGGCGGGGTAGTTCGAGTGAGCGCAATAGAGTTGGCCCTGCCAGAAAAATCCGCTGTTGAGATGCGTGGCCGCGCCGATGCTGAGGGCGACGCGCTCCCCCGTTTTGCGGTCGTACTTGGCGATCTCGCGGCTGCCGATGGCATAGATGAATTGCTGATCGGCCGCGGCCGCCTGCCGGGCTTCGGCCGCCGTCAAACTCGCGGTCTGCCGCCACTCGAACGATTCACGCTCGGAAGCCGCGCGGGGTGTGGAGTCTTCCGCCGGCTGTGCCAGACAGGGGATGGCGACGACACTCGCGGCCAGCAGGAGGACGCTGCGCATCACAGTCCCAAGGGCACGATCGAAGGCGCTACGAATTGATGGCACCCGGCGCGAGGGACTTTACTTCAAATCGCCGAGCAATTGCTCGGCCTTTTGGGCCTCGTCGCTGCCAGGGACCAACTCGACGACCTTTTCGAGGTATTCGCGAGCTTTGTCCTTGATGTTCTTAGCAGCGAACGCCTGGGCGTTGCGCAGATAGGACTGTGCCTTGCGCAGGTCGGCCGCCGAATGCTCGCTGACCGGCTTGCGACGGCTGGCCGTGCGGGCCGACGGACCAGAACTCTCGGGAGTCTCGCCGCGCTCGATTCCCTGCCCTTCGAGCTCGGCAATCTTGGTTTCGGCGAGCGTGGCGGCGTGCGTTCCCTCGTACCGGGCGGCGATCGCCTGGTAGGCGCTCATCGCCTTCTTGGGGGAGCTTTTGCGAGCGTAAACCGCGGCCTTATCGAAGAGCTCCGCCTGACGTAGCAATTCCTTGGTGGCCTCTTCTTTGCGATACTTGCGCATCGCCTCGCGCAGCGCGACGTTCATCTCCGGCAGACGCACGTAGGTGCGATTGATTTCGACCAGCTCGATCGCTCCCTCGAGCGCGACATCTTCAACGGCGAGTTTCTGCTCAGCATCGGCCAGTGCTTTTTCGCCGCGAGAGACCATTTCCTTGCCGAGACTTACGACCTGTTGGGCCGCCTGAGCATAGCTGCCGCCGACGCTCTGCAAGGCCGGCACAAGCGCGGCCACGGCTTCGTCCGTGCGCTCTTCGGTCAAGAGCTTATTGATCTTGGTCAACGCGGCTTCGGCTTGCAGCACTTGTTGATCGGTGAGAATCGTGCCGCATTGTGTCAGGGCCTGGCCGAGCACGGTCGGCAACTGGGCGCCGGCGTGTGAACCGCATTCGCCGTAGATCTGCTGGCCGTCGGCACGAATCACGAACAACTTCGGAATCGTGTTGCCTTGTGTTCGGTATCGCTGCCCAAATGTCTGCCAATCGGGTGTATCGGTGTCGATCTTCAGCGGAATATAAGCAGCCAGATAGGGCGCCAGCGAGCGATCGGTGCTCAAGCGCTTGAGCAATTCCTGGCAGGGGCCGCACGTCTTGCTGCCGGCCATCGCCAACACCGGACGTCCGGTGCGAGCCGACAGATCGAGCGCATTCTTGAGTGCCGACGCGCCGGCCACGCCTGCTGCCGCGCCCGGCGCGGCGGGGGCCGCTTCGGCCGCTGGGCCAGCTTCCGGCGCCGCGGCCGGCCCACCTGGTTGCAATTGGGCGTGAAGCGACGAGGCACCAAAGTGACCAACGACGAGCGCCGCACCAACGAGTCCAACGAAGCTCCGCAACCAGCGACGTGACTTCATGGCAAGAACTCCCCGCTTGTTCAAAAGGCCTCAAGAGGCGCTAACTGCCATACCTATTCGACAAGCCCAATAGGTGTTGCTAGCGGAACGATGGCGCGTCGACGGAAACTCAAACGCCGTTTGATTCTAGAGCCGGTTAATGGCCGGACGCAAGCGCGATCTCCTCGAGCTATTGATTCGCGCCCGCAGGCGCGAGTTATTGCCGGCAGCCCAGCGCGGCAGTCGCCTGCCCGGTCGACCGGCTAGCGCTGCGTTCGTTGCCACGCCAGTTCGGCAGGGAGCCCAGGCGTAAACTTAAGCCTGTAAGTGCATTAAGGCGATTATCGCGGGGCAGATCGGGTCTCAGATTGTAGCCGGTTCGCACTGGCATCGACTCGCGACGGCGGACCGCGGAGAATCGCATTATGCTGCAAACGCTTTTCTTCATACCCCGCACGTTGTTCGGGGCGCCGCTGTTCGGATTTGGCCTGTTGCTGGCGGCCTGGCTCATTGGTGGCGCCATCGTGCTCGCCCGGCAATATCGCCGCCACGGTTGGGGGCCGGATGTGCGCGGCACGCTCAACGTGGTGCTGATCGCCGCGGTGATCGTGGCCTTCGTTCTGCCGATGATCGGCGACCAGCGCGGCGTGCCGATCCAGGGCTATGGCACGATGCTCGTGGTGGCCGTAATTTCCGGCACCGCGCTTTCGGCCTGGCGCGCCTGGCGGATGGGCATCGATCCCGATGTCGTCGTCTCGGTGGCGTTCTGGATGTTCGTCGGCGGTATCGTCGGCGGACGCGTGCTGTATGTCGGTGAATATTGGCGCGACTACTGGCAGGGCTTCAACTTCGAGACCATCGGGCGCGCGGCCCGCGTATGGGAAGGGGGACTGGTGATCTATGGCGCGGCGATCGGTGGCATCGCGGCGTTCATGTGGTTTGTCTGGCGGCGCGGACTGCCCGGCTGGGCGCTGGCCGACATCATGACGCCCGGTGCCGCGCTGGGCTTGGCGATCGGCCGCCTGGGCTGCTTTCTCAATGGCTGTTGTTATGGAGGTCCGACGGACGTCCCCTGGGCCGTGCAGTTTCCCGAGGGATCGCCACCGTTCGAACGGCAGGTGCGCGAAGGGGATCTTTATCTGCACGGCCTGAAGCTCGAGCCCGATCCCTTGGCGTCGCCGATCTTGCTGGACGTCGAATCGGGGTCGGCGGCTGCGCGGGCCGGATTGCAGCGAGGAGACCGGCTCGCGGAGGTCAACCGACACAAAGTCAGCAACGGGGCCGAGGCTCTCGAGCGGCTTCTGGAAGTGCGCGCGGGGGACGAGCTACGCCTGCGCGTCGCCGGGCGCGCGAATGTGGTGGCCTGGCAATTGCCCGCGGCGCGCGAATGTTCGTTGGCGGTCCATCCCGCCCAGTTGTATAGCGCGCTTGACGCGCTGCTCGCGTGTATCTTTCTGCTGGCCTACTATCCGTATCGGCGGCGCGACGGCGAGGTGTTCGCCTGGGCACTGACGATCCATCCGATTTCCCGGTTCCTGCAAGAGATCGTCCGCGTCGACGAAGGGGACGTGTTGGGGACCTCGATGTCGATATCGCAGGTCATCAGCCTGCTCTTGTTGGTGGCGGCGGCCGGCGTATGGACCTATCTCCGGGGTCGGCCGCGGGGCTCGCGGTTGCCGCTGGGAACGACGGCCGCGGCCTAGGACCTGGCAGACCCTACTGCCGCACGCTGGCACGACGGCGCACGGTTGCGCTGGTTGGTTTGCCGGCGCCAGTGGCCAGCACCAGGATGCAAAACAACAGTCCGGCCACCGAGATACCGGCCAGCACCCAATTCCAACGCGCGTAGGCCGCGCGCTGGGCGTAGTAGCGCTGTTCCTCTCGCGTATCTTCGACGTAGGGCCCCGCGCGGAAATGCTGCCACGCTTCGAGAGCTTCGGACGGCGTCATCTTGTCGATCTCGGCCGCCTTTTGCGTCATGAACAGATCAATTTGCTCTTCGCTGAACACGTCGGGCGGTTGCGTTGCTATGCGCCAGAACGCCGCACCGCCGGCCGCGAATGCGACCAACAGCCCGAGCAGCAGCAGGCCGTATTGCGTCGTCCACTCGTTGCGCTGGGATTCCGTGTGCACGGTTTCCAAATCGGCGAGACCGCGGATCGTCGGCACTTCGAGCGTCGCGCCGCACGAGCAGGAGACGGGCAGCCCGGCCTGCGAACGCTCGACAAGCACCTCCTGACCACAACCACATGGCAACCGGTAACGAACGCTCATGGCAGGGCTAAATTCGCCTCAGTCGGGTCCATCGAGAAAAGTGATTTAGGGCTTTGGGTGCGAACCGGACTCGTTGGCCGCTGCGGCTGCCGTGGGCGCGCCGGTGCCGCCGACTGCCCACCAGGGGAGCGACAATCCGCCATCGATGAGCAACGTGCTGCCGGTGACGTATTCGCTGGCGGGGTCGCAGAAAAAAACCACACCCCGCGCGATTTCGTCGGGGCGGGCCAAACGCCCCCAAGGCAAAGCTCCGGCCGTGCGCCGCAACTCTTCCTCGCTGGAGAATTTTCGCTCTCCCGGCGTATCGGTCCAGCCGGGATGCAAGATATTGACTCGAATGCGTTGGGTGACGAGCTCGATGGCCGCGGTGCGCGCCATCTGGTCGATCGCCGCTTTGGCCATATTGTAGGCCATCGCTTCCGGGATCGGCTGCACGGCGTGGGGCGAGCTGACGATGACGATCGCACCTCGCTGCCGGGCATGGCGCGACGGCTGGGCGAGCATTTGCCGGGTGGCGGCCCGCAACAGGTAAAACGCGCCCCACATGGTCACGTCGACCGTGCGGCGAAAGCCGTCGAGGTCCGCGACATGGAACGGCTCGCGGTCGCTGAAGGCGGCGTTCGAGACCGCGATATCGAGGCTGCCCCAGCGTGCGACGAGCGCGGCCACGAGTTGCTCGAGGGCCGGGTAGTCGGCGACGTCCCCCGGTAATGGCATGGCCTGGCCCCCCTGGGCCATGATCGCGTCGGCCGTGCTGGCCGCCAGATCGGCGTCCAGATCGTTAATGCCGACATGCGCGCCCGCTTGGGCGAGGGCCAGTGCGACTCCCCGACCGATGCCACGGCCAGCGCCAGTAACCAAGGCGACTTGCCCCGATAGCACGCGTGCGGCATGGTCGCTCAAAGCGAAGACTTTCCGTCGAACCTTGTGGCGTGATCCACGGCATGCCCACACACGGCCGCGGTTTTCTGCATCGTAGCCTTCACGGTTTCGACCAACAAGGAACGCCGCGTGAGTTCAGTCGACCGGTGTTGACTTCCGTCGCAGGTTGGCAAGAGCAATGCCGCCAGCCCAGAGGACGAGTGCGACGACCGCGAATAGCGCGAGCTGCAGACCGAGATAGAAGCTGGCCGGCTCAAATCGCATTTGCAGTTGGCCGACACCTGCTGGCAGCACTACGCCTCGCAGGGCGTGGTTCACACGCAGCATCGGAACTTCGCGATCGCCGAGATACGCCCGCCAACCGGGATACCACGTATCGGCCAGCACGAGACAACCTGCCGTGCGCATGGCAAAGCGCAGCGTCAATTCGTTGGGCGATTCTGCGAAGATCGAGGCCTCGCCCTGGCACGCCGAGGGCAGGTCGAGCGGCTGCTCGACGAAGGCCAATCGTCGCGGCGCGAAATCGGGCGCCGCCAGGCGGCGCAGTCGCTCGTCGTCGTCGCTGATGACTTCGACGCGTTGGGGCACGAAGGCCCTCGGCAGACAGTCAATCCGCTCGATGACGTAGTGGTCGTCGTCGGCCAAATATGCCTTCGTGCCCGCCGTCGGGGTGCCGCGATGAATCTCATAGCGCAGGTTCAACATGTCGAGGACCGGAGACGGATGCGGCTGCAACAAGGCTACGTCTCCCACTGGCGATCGGAACTGCGGATGCAATGCGCGATAGGCACACATCAAATCGACGTATTGGGCTGGATCGGCACCGTCGTAACCCCGAATCTCGTCGAGCCCGTAAACCAGGTTAAGTGATACCGGCAGGCAGAGCGCCCCGCAGGTGCGGCCCGCGGGCGCGGTGCGCAGCCGCTCGAGAATTGATAGTCTCGGAAAGTCGAGCGAGGGGTCGCACTGCGGATTGACGCCGTAGGCTCGCACCAGCGGTGCGCCGACCGCCAACGCGGCGACCAGCGCCCACTCCCAGTTTTCCGTCAGCGAGCCGCGCGCGAGTGACAACCACCACAGCGCCACGAGACCAGCCAAAATGGCTCCGACGAGATACGTGCGCACGAACAGCGCGCGGCCCCCCGAATCGCCCAATTGCGTCACCACTCCAGGCGGATCGACGGCGCACCAGGCGCACCATACAACCAAAGCCACGGTGAGGGCGATGGGCAGCCAACTCCACCACCATTGCCAGTGGGTTATTCTCTTGTGTAGCGCATCGAGTCCGATGGCGGCCATCGTCAGCACGGCAAAGCCAGTCACGAACACGAAGCGGTTGTTGCGCAGCGTGTCGAAGGGGAAGGTCCGAAAGACTGTGGCAAAGCCGGGCAAATCGAGTACTTGCGCGGCACCAAACACGGCAGCCAGCGACCAGAAGGCCATTTGACTTCGATGGCCGACGCTGTACCAACCCAAGGGGGCGGCGAACAAGGCCATGATCAGGCCCGCGTAGCCGCCGGCGGCGCTCTCAAGACTGAATCCTGGTGCAAGGTACGTGCTACCTCGTCGCTCGGAGCCGTAGATCGTCGGCAATACCAACTGCGGCAAAGCGGCTAGTCCACGTGGCGGCGTTTCGACGTACCCGCTGCGGCGCATGGCCACACGGTAGCTCAAGTTTAAGTATTCGGCCGTCGGCAAACTCTGCGGTGCCGAGAGGAGTCCGCCAAAGCCAAAGCCAGCGGCGACCACTATCGCCGCGGCGAGTGTCTGGTTCCAACGTCTCTTGCCAGCGATGAGACCGACGACGGACTTCCATAGCGCGTAACCGCCGACGATCAGGAGCACCTGGGCGGCCATCGCCGAGTGGCCGGTTAGCAGGGCCGCGGCCGTTGCCAAGGCTAGTCCGATTCCGCCCCAGCCGGCCGGGCGTTCGATGGCTCGATCGACGGCCAGCAATATCCAAGAGAACCAGGCAACCACCGCCGAGAGAGGATAGCCGCGCCACAAGATCATGAATCCCGAGATCGGAAAGCACCAGGCGGCGATGGTTGCCGGCCAGAAGTTCACGCGCACGGCGCGGCGCAGAAAGAGATACATTCCGACCGCGGCCACCGCGCTTTTGAGCAGTTGCGACCAGGCGATCACCAATGTGCCCGGAAACAAGTAATCGAGTACGCGAAACGGAGAGAACAGCGCGCTTTGATTCGCCGCCAGGAATGGCGCCCCGCAATAATTGTGCGGATTCCAAAGCGGTAGTCGCCCCTGCCGCACTTCGGACACGGCAAACCGCCGCCAGGGCTCGTGTACCATGATTTCGTCGGTGAACGCACGGTGCTGCGGGACGAAGGTCTCTGCTGTGCCGGCGGGCAAGTAGGCGTTCTCCATCTGAAGAAGATCGAGCGGCAGCAGCACTCGATAGCCCAGCAGCGAGGGGCCATAGAGGATGAACTGCCCGACGACCACGCCGGTCAACAGCACGGCGGCGCGTTGCCAGCGTCGCAGGGGCCAGCGGTCCACCTCGCAGCCCAGCGCGTGAATAATCGAATGCTCGTGCATGCTCTGCGTACCCCCGGGCAGGTTGAGCACGTAACCGACGCGCGTAAGAGACGGCGCATGGCAGAGCATGTCGACTTCGTGAATGCTGCTTGCCAGCGCACGCATCCTCGTAGCGGAGCGGCATTATAGTCACGGGCGAGCGCCGGTGTCGCGATAATTACGCACCTGGCAACGGCCCAACGGCCAGATCGCGTCGTGCCGCGGATTGCCCTTGCGCCTGCGGCACCAGGCCGGTACGATTGACGGCTCGACCTGTCGGCGGCGCGAAGTTCTTAGGGAGCTAAGCAACCCGCCGTGCGACCCGATTGCGGAAAGCGAAATGCTGTTACTGGAAAACGTCAAAAAGTCGTTCAGCGAGCCGGGCGGTGGTCGCCTGACGATCCTGGATATCGAGCGATTCGAAATCGAGGCCGGTCAGCAAGTTGTGCTTGTCGGCCGCAGCGGATGCGGCAAGAGCACTTTGCTGCACGTCATTGCCGGCATCAGTCGGCCAGATGCCGGCACGGTGCGCGTCGATGGCGTCGAAGTGACACGGCTGAGCGAAGCCGCGGCCGACCGATTTCGCGCGGCGAAGCTCGGTTACATCTTTCAGACGTTTAATCTGCTGCCCGGTTTTTCGGCGCTGGAGAACGTGCTATTGGGGATGACGTTCGCCCGCGGACGTCACGATCAAGAGCGGGCTCGGACCTTGCTGGAGCGAGTCGGTCTCGCCCACCGGCTCAGTCACAAGCCGACGATGCTCTCCGTCGGGGAGCAGCAACGCGTGGCCGTTGCCCGGGCGCTGGCGAATCGTCCGCGGCTGATTCTGGCCGACGAACCGACGGCCAATGTGGACGCCGCTCATCAACAACAGATTGTCGAACTGATCCGCGAAACCTGCCGCGAAGAGAATATCACGCTGTTGCTGGTGACACACTCGGGCGACGTCGCCGGCCAGTTCGACCGCATCGAGCGACTCGAGGAGTTCAACCGCGCGGCCGGCGCCATGGCGACTGCTCGTCTCTAGCGCTGCCGGTTGCTACCAGATGTTGCGGTTCGCCAAAACTCTCAAGAGCGTCTAAATCGAACGATCGAGCGCCGTGGCCACGCGCCGGCAGCGCGCGACGGTATCGGCGAACTGCTGGAAATTCAGCGACTGGTAGCCGTCTGACATTGCCTTCTCAGGATCGGGGTGTACCTCGAGGATCAGAGCGTCGGCGCCGGCCGCTACACTGGCGACCGCCATATCGGGGACCAGATAGGTGTGTCCCGTGCCATGGCTGGGATCGACCACGACCGGCAGGTGCGTCTTGGCGTGCAGGTAGGCGACCGAGGCCAACGGCAACGTGAAGCGGGTGTGAGCCTCGAACGTGCGGATACCGCGCTCGCAGAGCATGACGTTGGGATTGCCGGCGTCGAGAATGTATTCGGCGGCCAGCAGCAGTTCTTCCATCGTGGCGCTGGGCCCACGTTTCAGCAGGACGGCGCGGGGCGACTTGCCGACTGCTTCCAGCAGACGGTAGTTCTGCATGTTTCGCGCTCCAACTTGCAGCACATCGGCATACTCGGAAACCAAGGCCACGTCTTCGGTTGCCATGACCTCGGTGACGATGGCCAGGCCCGTGGCCTCGCGGGCCGCCGCGAGCAGTTGCAAGCCTGTCTCCTTGAGCCCTTGGAAGCTGTAAGGGCTGGTGCGCGGCTTGAACGCTCCGCCGCGCAGGGCCGTGGCGCCGGCTGCCTTGACCGCGTGCGCGCATTCGAGAATTTGTTTTTCGCTCTCCACCGAGCAGGGACCGGCAATGACTCCGACGCGGGCTCCGCCGACGTCGAGGCTGCCGGCGCGAATCACCGTCCGCTCGCGCTTGACCTCGACGCTGGCCATTTTGTACGGGGCCAGGATCGGCAACACTTCGGCGACGCCCGAGCCGCTTTCGAGCGCTTCCTTTTGTTCGGGGCGCTCCTGGCCGATGGCGGCGATCACCGTTCGCTCGACACCGATCAGCACGTGGGGTTTGAGCCCCAGATTCTGCACGCGCTCGACCATGTGATCTATCTCCGCCTGGCTGGCGCCTTGTTTCATGACCACGATCACGACAAGAACTCCTTGAGCTTTCGAGATGTGCGGCAATAAAAAAAGCCCCGAGAGGTCCGCGACTGACGGGCCTCGGGGCTGATGGCTACTTGCTGGAAGCTCGGCTTACAAAGCGCCTCCGGCCCCGTGACCCGTCGGGGTAAACCAAAACCAGTACCAGGTCACGAAGGTCGAGTGCATACGAGCGATTCTGATTGCTAGGGCGAGGCTTGGCAACCCCCGCCAGCACATCATGCGGCGGCCAGGCCGTCTCAAGTCAGCAATTTTGCGGAGTTGTGCGAGCCCGGCGTCAGGCGACGCCAGCGCTCAGTCGCATACGGCGGATTTCTTCCAATTCGGTGCTCAAGCGATGCCGCAAGGGGCTTTCCGGACGTAGCTCGTCCAGCAAGTCCTCCGCCCTGGTGAGCGTGTCGCCCGAAACATCCGCTTGAAACAACTTCCGCCAGCTACGCGCTACTTCTTGTTCTGTGAGCAAGATCGTGCCTTTCGACATGAACGTTGGGTCGCTCGGCTTCGTCGACCGGCCGACGATCGAGAGCACCCATCTCTATGCTACTTGCGTTGTTGTACCCCCGCCGCAAAAAACTGACAAGACGGACCGTTTGCCGCAACGCCCGGCAGGCGGACCGACCCACCCGTTTGTACTAACGACGCAATCGCTAACGCGTGACCGCCCAGTCGGGCTCGCTGGCTGTGCACAACTCGCGGAGCCGGGCACCCTGGTGCCACGAGACGTGCCGAGGATCGATCCGCTCGGCTTCCTCGGCCAGGGCGTCGACCGTCAGTCGAATCTGCTCTTCGGTATGCGAAGAGTTGATGAAGAACCGCAGCCGGGCCGCGCTCTCTTCGACCGCCGGATACAGGATCGGCTGTACGTTGACGCCCCGATCGAACAACGCCCGCGACAACTGCAAGGCGTGAATCGAGTTGCCGAGGATAATCGGCACGATCGGCGTTCCCTGGCTCAGCCCGGTGTTCAAACCGCGAGCGCGGGCCAACTTGAGAAACAACGCCGCACGGTCGCGAACCATGGTCACCCGTTGCGGCTCACGAGCCAGCACTTCGATCGAGGCCAGCGCGGCCGCGGCGTTCGACGGGGTAATGCCCACGCTGAACACGAACCCAGGTGAAGTGTATTTCAGGTACTCGACGACCGCGTGGCTGCCGCAAATGTAACCCCCACAACTGCCGAACGACTTGCTGAGCGTGCCCATCCACAGATCGACTTCGCGGCCGTCGATGCCAAAGTGCTCGCCGATTCCCCGACCGCGACGCCCCAGCACCCCGGCGGAGTGAGCCTCGTCGACCAGCAGGAAGGCCTTGTGGCGGTTCTTGACTTCCAAGAACCGCGGCAGGTCGGCGATGTCGCCGTCCATGCTGTAGACCCCTTCGATCGCGACCAGCACCCGGCGATACCTTGGCCGCAGATCGGCCAACAGTCGGTCGAGGGCCTGCCAGTCGTTGTGCGGGAACGCGCGACGCTTGGCTCCCGAGAGCACGGCGCCTTGCACGATGCTGTTGTGGGCCAGGGCGTCGTGCAGCACGAGATCACCGGCACCAAACAAGTGTCCGATCGTGTTGACGTTCGTCGTGTGGCCGCCGACATAAACGATCGACGACTCGGCTCCGACGAAGTCGGCCAAGGCCCGCTCGAGCTGACCATGGATGACCTTCTCGCCCGATACCAGCCGGCTGGCCGAGACCGACGTGCCGTAGCGCTCGATCGCTTCGATCGAGGAACGCATCACCGCCGGATCGCCCGACATGCCCACGTAGTTGTAGTTGGCGAAGTTGATCAACTCGCGGCCAGCGATCATGGCGGTGTCGCGAGTAATGCCTTCGTGGACGTTGAAGTACGGGTTGACCAGGCCGAAGCCCTCGAGCATTTCGCGGTTCTGCTTCAGTTTGACGTACTCGCCAAACAACTCGAAGCGATAGTGCTCCTCGGGGATCTCCCCGGAAGCGACTGCCTGTTTCTCGGGGGCCAGCAGATGTTGTTCGACCGCGCCGACGATGTCGCGAATCGTTTCCAATTGCGGGCCGAGATCTTCTGGCAGGCGGGCACCGAAGTGTTCTTCGATGACCGTTTGCAGTTCAATGCGTTCGAGTGAGTCGAGCCCGATCTGCGCGAGCGTGGTGTCGAGCGTCATCCCTTCGGCACGTTGGCCGGCGACGGTGCGCACCAGGTCCATCACCAGATAAAGGGTAGCGGGCGAGTCTTGTTCGGCCTGGTCATGATCATTGCTGCTCGGCGTGGCAGTTGTACCCACGTCGTGGCCGTTGCGAACGGCAGCCGGTTCAATGCGGCCCGAAATGCCGTGGGGGGCGTCGTGGCGGCCGTTTTCAACTGCGGCGGTCGACGATCTCCGCGAGCTGCCATTCTCTTGTACCCGAGATTCCATGGGATGCCCCTCTGCAGCGTGCCCATTGGCGGCGTGGCCATTGCCATGGCGTCCGTTAGTAGCCTGGGTGTTCGCGGCGTGACCATTCGTGTGATGGCCCTTATTGTGGCCGTTGCCGTTGCTGTGGCCGTTGCCGTTGGTGGCCGCGGCGTAGCTGGCGTGGCCGTTGTTGGTAGCGGCCTTCGTGGCGGCACCATTCGTCGACGCGCCGTGACCGTTCTTCGCGGCTGGCCCGCCGATCGACATGTTGTGCGAGACCGACAACGAGTTGCCACGGGAAACGGTGACGGTGGTCGTCGAATGGACCGTCGTGCCGTTGAGCGCCCCCTCGTTCGACACTTTCTCGGTCGTCGGCAAGCTCACCGCGCTGGAGCTCCATTGCTCGATTACCTTCAGCGCGCCCTTGGCAAAGGCCTGGCGGGCGGCATGGCGCTGGATCTTGCCGCTGGATGTCTTGGGGATGCTGCCTGCCTTGACGAGCACCACCGCGTCGAGAATCAGCTCGTGCTCGCGCGTCACGGCCTCGCGAATGGTCTCGATCAGCCGCGCTACGTTGCCGGCGTAACCTCGCTCCAACTCCTGCACCAGCACCAGTTGCGGGCGCCCGGCGGACTCGATTGTGAAAGCGGCGCCCGAATTGGGTCGCAAGGCCGGGTCGCTATGCTCGACCGTCAACTCGATATCTTGCGGATAGTGGTTGACGCCGCGGACGATGATCAGGTCTTTCACGCGGCCGGTGACGTAGAACTCGCCATCGACGACGAAGCCCAGGTCGCCCGTGCGCAAGTACCTCTCCGGGCTGCCATCGGCCAGACGAGCCTGAAAGGTCTGCTCGGTTTCGGCGGGGCGCTTCCAGTAGCCAAGCGCGACGCTGGGGCCGGTGACCCAGATTTCGCCGATGCGGCCATCGGCCAGCGGCTGCGACGTTTGCGGGTCGACAATCACGATTCGCTGATCGGGAAGATCGTGTCCGCAGCTCACCAGTTGGCGGGCGTGCGATGCGTCGGCCGGTACGACCACGGCCTCGTCGTGCTCCAGGCGACGCAGGTCGAAGCTCTCGACCTTCGGCCGCAGCAGCTTTTGACCGCCCGACACCAACAGCGTGGCCTCGGCCAGGCCATAGCACGGGTAGAAGGCCTCGGGACGGAAGCCACAGGGGGCAAAGAACTCGGTGAACCGCGCGAGCGTTTCCTCGCGAACCGGCTCGGCGCCGTTGAACGCGACGGTCCACGAACTCAAATCGAGTTGATCGCGCTGCTCTGGCGTGACCTTGCGCAGGCAGAGGTCGTAGGCGAAGTTCGGCCCACCGCTCGTCGTCGCGCCGTAGCGGGAGATCGCCTGCAACCAGCGGATCGGCTTCTGCAGGAACGCCATCGGCGACATGATTACGTTCGAACGACCCAGGAACAGCGGCTGCAGGATGCCGCCGACGAGCCCCATGTCGTGGTAGCTCGGAAGCCAGAATACCCCGGAGGTCGAACGCGTGTGCTCGAAGCTATAGGCGATCAGCGCACAGTTATGCAGCAAGTTGGCGTGGCTCAGCATCACTCCCTTGGGAGTCCCCGTCGAGCCCGACGTATATTGCAAGAAAGCCAAGGTATCGGGGGTGATGGCCGGATCGGTCCAATAAGATTCGGCTGCTTCGGGCAGTCGATCGGTCGGCACCCACTCAACTTTCATCAGATCGGGCGTTTCGGAAAGCCAGGGGGCGACGCGCTCATAAACGCTTTGAGTCGTCAACGCGATCCGCGCGCCGGCATCGGCCGCAATCGCTTGAATGCGCCCCAGCGACCGGTTCATGCGCGGCGGATAAGCCGTGACGGCCATCACCCCGGCATACAAGCAGCCGAAATAGCCGGCGATGAAATCGAGACCGGGCGGATAAAGGAGCAAAGCGCGCTCCCCTTCCAAACCCTGCGATTGCAGCCAGCCGGCGATCACACGAGCGCGGCGATCGAGCTCGGCGAAGGTGTATCGCAACTCATCGGTTTCACCATCCACCAGGTAGGTGAAAGCCAGATCGTGCGGTTGGTGCTCTGCCCGATGGCGGAGCATCTCGACCAGCGTGGCGGGCCCGTAGAATGAGCCGGGTCGTCGATCGAAACCCACGGCTTGTTTACCTCCTACCGAGCGTTTTCTCGATTCATCCTGACGGTCCGTAGCTCGGTACTTCGCACGGACCTTGGCGCCCACCGCTGGAGCTTTGCTAGTCGGTCGGCCGCGCTACACGATTGTCCGGCAGTCAATGCCGTTAAGCGTGCAGGCGCAGTGACAGCGCCCGGCTGGAAAAGCTCGGATTCCATTTGCTGTTCGAGCGATCGAATTTGCACCAACGACAATACCCCTCGCCGTCTTTGGACTTGGGTTGTTGCTGGCTTGTCAGCGGTGCCGTCGAGGTGGGAAGTCGGCTGGCAGGCAGTAAGGTGGGATTGCACGTAGACCGTCTGCCAGCTTTCGGGACTCTCCGGGCTGGCGGTCCAAACGGTGAGTCGCCGTAAAACGTCCCCGCGAGGTGCGGGTCCGATCCACGACAGCCATCCCGGAAAGCCTACCACGCCCAAGGCGTCCTTTCAAACAACTTTTACCAAACATGCTCAAGTTGCCGAAACGCCGAGCCACAAGGCTCCTACTACCTGCAAGGTCTCGCACTTTGCAATTGACCAGATAGGTAGTATAGGAAGTGCGGGCATCTTGCAAACCCGTCCTTGCGATTCTCTGCGTTCCCCTCTTGGCATGTCTCGCTCTTAAGATGCTCTGGCGCAGGTTCCTACGAACTGTTACGCCTGTCTCGAGGGCGATTCTTGGAGTGATTGGTAATTCTTTTGGCCCAGTACCGGTAACACATCGCGGCGGCTCGCCTCCCTATCGGCTAGCGTTACCAAGCAAATCGAGATGCTAGCACTCCGGGGGCCCTTGCAGGACGATTCCGTCCGGCTTACCCGCTGAGGACAGCCGTGCCGTACGCCGCAATCGTTCCCACCAGTCGAATTACGGATGTTGAGCGTCCAGCCGATTCATCGAGGGGGGTTGAACGAAGTACCTTGCACAAAACCGATCTAGAGGTTCGCAAAAGTCAGGCCGAAACCAGAAATCGACGTCGTCGATTTTCGACTCACTGGCCCACTCCGAGCGAAATGGACTTCCGCGTGGAGCGATCGTGCGGGCTCGAAAGGAAAAGAAAAAGGGGGCGCGCGAGCCGCCTCGCGCGCCCCCATCGCTTGACGAGGTTTTAGGGTGACAGACGCCGTAGGGCTGCCCCCGGTCTGACAGGATAGAAATCTCCCGATCAGCCAGAGGAGTTGCCCAATCGCGACAGGCGTCGCGACGGCGCACCTGCACTCCGCCAACTATTCTTCAGCGTCTTCAAATTGCGGCAATTTGCCGACGAACTTGTCGGGATCAGCCGTGAACGCCGCCGGGCAGCCACCGCAGCAGAAGTAAACCTTCTTGCCGTCGTGCTCGACGAACTTCTCGGTATTGATCGCCTTGCCGCTCACCGGGCAGGTGGTCTGCAAGGTGTAGCCTTTGGCCAAATCGCCGAACAACAGGGCGAGCACATCGTCCCCCGCTTTGTCGGCCTTGCCTTTGCAGCCGTTGCAGCAGAAACCGACGCTCACGCCGCCGATGTCACTGCTCACGTCCGGGTTGCAGGGCTTGCCGCTGATCGGGCAAGCGACCTGCACGATCTGGTCCGTTTCGGCAAGTTGATAGTTCGCCTTGGCGGCGTACTTCTTCGTGTCGGCCTGGAAGGCCTTGGGGCAGTTCTTGCAGCAGAAGTAAACCTTCTTGCCGTGGTAATCAACGGAGTTGACTTCCTTGGCCGGTCCGCCCGACACGGGGCAGATCGCCTTGAATTCCTTTTCTTTGGCCTCGTCGGCCACTAGCGCTGTCGTTAACACCAGCGCGAAGCAACCGACCACGACTGCCATGAAACGCGTCTTCATCGTGACGCTCCTTTAAAAAGGCAATGTCAAACCGAATATTCAGCCGCTTAACAGGTGACGAAAGGGATCGCTTCGCTTGCGCCTGACCCTGGTCGGGGTCGCCTGGCCCGCGACGATCCGGAACGTCGGCTGCGATCTGCCCCAGAATCTACCGGCTTTTTATCTGCTTTGCCAAACAAAAAGGCGGCCGGGCGCAAAGACTCGCAGGATTCTTGACGACATAGCCCCCGTTGGGGCGCAGACGGGGCGCCTGGCAGGTGGTCAGGGGCGCCAGACGCAAAACCACAGCAGGCGAGTTCGCCCAGAGAATTGGGGAGCGCAAGGGTGGCTTTCCAGTGACGCGCCCAGCAGGCCCATATCCGCGAGTAGTTCGTCGCACAAATGATCCACCTCGACGGGCGAGGATTGGATCCGCCACTGCAAGTCCCGCTCCGGCAGCGGTGCAGGTTGGGCTGGGCGCGGTGCCAAGCAGCACGAACAGAACCCCAAGGTCGCGGATTCGGCAGCTTCGCTCGCGGAGCAAACTGCGGCAGGACCTTGAACGGCCGAGCGTTCCGCCTCTTTGCTGCGATGGCAACACGCTGGCGTACGATCCGATGCTGTCGACCTGTCCGTGTGGCGTTTGCAGCAGCTGCCGGCCACCGAAGCCTCGGATCGCTGGCAGCAGCCACAGCACCGATCGCCCGAGGCCCCGCAGCAGGCCTGGCATTTTGCCACCCGGTCCGAGCCAGGAATCGTCCCCGACATGGCCACGCAAACCGCCAGCACAGACCGTAGCGTGCGTGTTACAAGTCGGTTTGCGACCACGTTATTTCCTAGCTGCCGATGGGCCTTGAAGCCGCACATCCGATCGGGGGATGTGCGCCGGTCCATAGATCGGCCGTTTCACCCGCAAAGCTTAGCTAATCGCTAGAGTCGTGCAAAGCGAATCTTGCCAGCGGCTTTCCCTAAGGTCACCAAACAGAGGTACTTACCGAGAAGGCGGGTGATTCGGCGACGAACCGATCTTATGCCCTAGCCAGCTTATGAAACCTCTCGCGTAGATCGCGGGTGACGGGGCCTGGCGTTCCGGAACCGATGGCGCGACCGTCGACCTTGACGACCGGAATAACCTCGGCCGCGGTGCCGGTCAAAAAGCATTCTTCGGCGACGTACACGTCGTGCCTGGTCAACGGCATCTCGCGCACCTCAACGCCCGACTCGCGCGCCAATTCGATCACCGCGTCGCGCGTGATCCCTTCCAGAATGCCGGCGTCCAACGGCGGCGTCAGCAGCGCGCCGCCGCGCACCAGGAAGATATTGTCGCCGGTGCATTCGGCCACTTCCCCCTTGGTGTTGAGCATCAAGGCCTCGATGCAGCCAGCCTGCAAGCCTTCGATCTTGGCCAGGATGTTGTTGAGGTAGTTGAGCGACTTGATTCGCGGGCTGAGCGCCGCCGGATGATTGCGGATCGTGCTGGCGGTAATGATCTCCAGCCCGCGCTCGTAGAGTTCGGCCGGGTAGAGCGCGATCTTATCGGTGATGATGATCACCTGCGGATCGCTGGTGCGGTTGGGGTCGAGCCCCAGGCTGCCGGCGCCGCGCGTGACGATCAACCGAATGTAGGCATCTTCGAGCGCGTTGGCGCGGAGCGTCTCGTTCACCGCCTTGGCGAGCTCCGCCGGCTTGATCGGGATCTCGAGCCAGATCGCGCGGGCCGATTCGTACAAGCGATCGAGATGCCGTTCGAGACGAAAGACCTTGCCGCCATAGCTGCGCAGGCCTTCGAAGACGCCGTCGCCATAGAGCAAGCCGTGATCGTAGACACTGATCTTGGCGTCTTCTTTGTCGATCAACCGTCCGTTGATAGAGACCTTGAGCGTCATACTTGGCGAGGCGGTGGAGGTGCGCGGCGCGGAAACGTTGCTAAGCAATTCTACGCTTCCTTGAAAGAGAAGCCCAGGGAGGATGGTCCCCGGGCTCAGCGGTTCGATGGCACGAAATGGCGCGGCAACTCGATTAGGCGGCCACGACGCGACCGTCGGCCAACCGCACGATGCGATCGGCCTGCGCGGCGATCGAGTCGTCGTGCGTGACCATGACTATAGTGAGACCCTTCTGGCGGTTCAAGGTTCGCAGCAGTTTGAGAATCTCGGTCCCCGTGCCGCGATCGAGATTGCCCGTGGGCTCGTCGGCCAACAGCACTTCGGGCTCGTTGACTAGCGCGCGGGCGATGGCCGCGCGCTGCATTTCGCCGCCCGAGAGTTCGCGTGGGCGATGATCGCTGCGCGGCTTCAGGCCGACCAGTTCAACCAGTCGCGCGGCGGCCGCGCGGTGCTGACGTCGATGGCGCCAGTAGCTCAAGACGCCGTCGCGAATCATCCGCGGCGAGAGCACGTTTTCGAGCGTCGTCAGCTCTGGCAGCAGGTGATAGAACTGAAAGATCATGCTGATCTTGCTATTGCGCAACCGATCGCGCTGCCGGCTCGGCAGGTTGTCGACGCGCTGCCCCGCGAAGCGCACTTCGCCGGCCGCGGGCTCGTCGAGCAGCCCCATCAGGTGCAACAGCGTGGTCTTGCCCGACCCGCTTTGGCCGACAATCGCCAGAAACTCGCCGCGGCGCACGCGGATGTCGGCGCCGCGCAGCACAGGGATGGCCGTGCGCCCCTTGTGATAGGTCTTCTGTAGATTGATGGCGGCCAGATGAACCTCGCCCGCCGTGCGGCGCGTCGGGCGCTCGAGGTCGGCGTCGCGCGGAACCGCGGTCAGCGTGGCCATGCCGCCCGCGACGGCTGGACTATCGACGGGCAAATGCGGTCGCGAAATGGGAGCGTGCTTGTTACTCATAGCGCAGCGCCTCGACGGGATGCAGCCGCGACGCCCGACGCGCCGGCAACACGCTGGCCATCACGGCGATCGCGATCGCGCCGAGCACGATCCAGGCGATGGTCAACGGTTCGATGATCGTGGGAATGCGGCTGAAGTAGTAAATCTGCGGATCGAAGACCTCGCGGCCGGTGACTTTGCCCAGCGCCGCGGCGATCTCGTTGATGTAGATGACGAACAGCAGCCCGATGATCAGGCCCACGCCCGAGCCGACGATGCCTAGCGACAATCCGTAGCCGAGGAAGATCCCCAAGATGCCGCGGCCCGACGCGCCGAGCGATTTGAGAATGCCGATGTCGCGCGTCTTCTCGACGACGATCATGAAGAAGATCGCCAGGATGCCGAAGCCAGCCACGGCGATGATCATGAACAACAGCACGTTGAGGATGGCGGTTTCCATGGCCACGGCGGCCAGCAGCGGGCCCTGTTTGTCGCGCCAGGTCGAGATGACATAGAGCTCGGGCGGAAAGGTGGCCTGCAACTTGTCGCGCACCAGGTCGCCGTCGGCCTCGTTCTTGAGCTTGATCTGAATGGAACTCGCAAAGCCGACACCAGTGCGAGGCTCGATCATGCCGCGCAGCTCTTGCAGCTTGCGCAAGGGAACGAAGACGAAGCTTTGGTCGTATTCGCTCATCTTGCTCTGGTAGAAATCGACGACCGTGAAGACATCGCTGATCGCCTTGGGGGGTTGGCCAGTTGTCGGAAAGGTGAGCTTGATATCATCCCCCGGCACGACGAGGAAATGCTCTCGACCGTTCTCGACGCGGTAGCTGCTCAGTCCCATGCCGAGCACGCAGCCGGTCGCTTGCTCGGTCTCGGGATCGAACCTGTGTGGCGAGGCAGCCGGCGCGCCGAAGGGATCGGACGCGGGCTCGGCGGTTTGCGCTGTCGTGGTCTCGGGCTCGGCGCCAGGTTCGGCGGCGATTTCCGCGGCCGTAGGCGTGGCGTCGTCTATTGGCCGCTCGTCGGCCAATGACGCGTCTGTTGCAGTGCCTTCGGCCGACGCCTCGCTGGCAGGTCCGTCAATCGACCCTTCGTTCTGCAGCTCGGTTGGCGGTGCCGACTGTTCGCCTGGCGGCTGCGGCATCGGCGGCGGTTCGACGCGTTGTTGTTGCTGCAACTGCAACTGCTGCTGTTGCTCGACGTAGTGCTGATGGTTGAAGAGCGAGCCCCAGCGGCGACGATGACGCCAACCGGCATCGGCCAGTTGCGGGCGGACGAGGGCATCTTCGCCGCCAGTCGGATCTTTGACGTCGTAGCCCGATTCGTGCAGGGCAAAACTCATCTGCTGGCGATTCTCGGGATGCTGCAGATATTTGGCGAAGTCGCTGGCCATGCCGCCGGCCGTTTCGTCGATGCCGATCAACTGCACGGGGCGCGTCACCCAGGTGCCGCGATACTGGAAGTTGAGCATGGCCGGCACCGTGACGGTGACCGTCGTGGCTTCGACCTGGTCGCCGACCGCCTGGCGGATCTGCGCGAGATGCCAGTCGGCGTCGTAGAAGCCCTCCATGTTCCGGCTTTCGACCACGACGTCGGAGAGGATGCCGTGGATGCGATTCTGCATCTCGGTGGTGAAGCCATCCATCACCGCATTGACGACGATCATCGTCGCCACGCCGAGCGTGACGCTCACGATCGAGGCCAACGCGATCCAACGCGTGCGCAGATAGCGCCAGCAGAGCACAAGCTTGTACACGTTCACCATCCTTGGCGGGTGTGCAGATCCAGTCGAGCGCCGCTTATTCCTCTTCGGGCCGCAACAGCGGGAACAAAATCACCTCGCGAATCGACGTGGCGTTGGTCAGCAGCATCACGAGGCGGTCGATGCCGATTCCCAGTCCGCCCGCCGGCGGCATGCCGTGCCGCAGCGCGCGGATGAAGTCGTGATCCATCTTGGCCATCGAGTCTTCTTCCTTCTGGCCGGCCAACTGCGTGCGGAAGAGCTGCTCCTGCAAGTCGGGGTCGTTGAGCTCCGTGTAGGCGTTGGCGATCTCCATGCCTTCGACGAACAGCTCGAACCGCTCGGCCACGGCCGGGTTGTTGCGACAACGCTTGGTCAGCGGGCAGAGCGTGGCCGGATAATCGAGCACGAAGATCGGGCCCTTCAAGCGATCCTCGACCAGTTCCTCGAACAGCTCTCCCTTGATCACGTCGGCGTGGCGCCCGGCCGTCTCGATGTTATGGCTGGCAGCCAGTTGCTGCATGGCCGCTGCATCGGCTGGGTCGACGCCGGTGTGCTCGGCGAACAGCTCGTCGTACGTCCGCCGAGCGAACGGCGGCGTGAAGTCGATCTCCTGGTCACCCCAACGCAGCGGCTCGGCCTGGCCGGTCGCCCGCACCGCGTCGACGATCAGCCGCTCGGTGAGGTCCATCATCGTGCGATAGTCGCCGTAAGCCTGATAGGCCTCGAGCATCGTGAACTCGGGATTGTGCCGCGGGCTGATCCCTTCGTTGCGATAGACGCGCCCCAACTCGTAGACCCGCTCAACGCCGCCAACCAGCAGCCGCTTGAGGTGCAGCTCCAGCGCGATCCGCAGATAGAGCGGAATGTCGAGCGCGTTGTGATGTGTCTTGAACGGCCGCGCCGCGGCCCCACCGGCAATCGAGTGCAAGGTCGGGCCTTCGACCTCGACAAAGCGGTCGGCCGCCAGCGTAGCCCGGATCGAGTTGACGATCTTCGTGCGGTTCAAGAACCGCTCGAGCACGCCGTCGCCGTGGATCAGGTCGAGATACCGCATCCGCTGCCGCAGCTCGGGATTGGTCAATCCCTTGTGCTTGTCGGGCGGCGTCTCGATCGACTTGGTCAGAAACGTCAGGCTCTCGGCGAAGATCGTCGGCTCGCCGGTGCGGGTGACGCCCAGCCGCCCGTCGACGCCGATCACGTCCCCCAGGTCGAAGCACTGCGAAACGGCCCAATTGTCGTCCCCCACCTGCTTCTTGCCGATGTGCACCTGGATCTGGCCGGTCCAGTCGCGGATATCGAGGAACGTCGCCTTGCCGCTGGAGCGCTGCAGCACGATGCGGCCGGCCGCCCGCACCCGCGGGCCGTCGGTCTCGCCGGGGCCACGCTCGGCGATGAAGGTCTTCAGATCGCTGCCATCGGTCGGAAAGGCGATCCGCTCGCCGCTGCCCTGGTGGACGAGCACCACTTCCCCCAGGCGGGCACGGATATCGCCGATCGGCTGGTGATCGTCGAACCGCTGACCCCAAGGATCGAGCCCCAACTCTTGCAGCTTGCGGAGCTTCTCGCGGCGAGCGGCCTCCAGCGCGCTGGCCGACGAAGCGCCGCCCGAGTCGGCGGGGAGTGGCGGGTCAGGGGCATTGGTCATGGTGCCGGCCATGGGAACGAGCGCCGCAGGCGATACGGGAATCGGGCCACCGCGGGCCAGTCGCGTCCGGCGGGCGGCTATAACTCGAAAGAACGCAGCATTTTAGTGGTTCGACCCCGTGGGTCAACGTCAGTGAACAGCGGCTAGTGGTCAGGGGCTAGTGGTCAGGACGGCAGGCCGTCGAGGGCGGGATCGAGCATAGCCACTGCTGCTCTCCTCTCTCCTCTCCACTCACTCCCCTCTAACACCCCCCCCCCCCAGGACATAAGAGAGTCCGTAATTTTGCGTCCGGGTGCGTCCGGGTGTCTTGCTATTGGACCCGAACTTGATTAGAGGACACAACTTACAGCGTGTAACACGTCGACGTTTCTGCGTCCGGGTCATCGTCCGGTTTGCGTCCGGGTGCCCCATTTGCGTCCGGGTGTTTTGATATTGGACCGTAAATCGAATCGAGCGCACAGCTTGGGTCCTGTAACACCTGGCAGTTGCGCCGGGTGCCTTGGTATTGCACCCGAACTCGAATGGACACCACAACTTGGGGCATGTAACGCGTCGACGTTCTTGCGTCCGGGTGTTTTGATATTGGACCGTAAATCAATTAGAGGGCACAGCTTGGGGCCAGGTAGCACCGGGCAATTTTGCGTCCGGGTGGCGGCGGGGGGCTCGTCGCCCGCGGCTCGTGGCCAAATTCGAAGCGACGCGGCGTACGCCAAGAACTGCTCGCGTATTTCAACTCCCGTTGTTCGGCCGCCGGGTCGCGCGCCGCGCGCGTCGAGGTGACTGCAACCGCCCACGAGCTTGCTGCCAGACGGTCCCCTGCTGCTAGACTGGCGGTCGCCTCGACCGGTCGGCAGCACATTCTTTGCAGCAACGCGACCGATCGGCAACTGGCGGAGCGCCGCAGTGGACGAGCTCACCGAATATCTGCACGACAGCCGTGAAGATGGCTTCTGGGAGCAGATTCAAACCGAAGCCCGGCAAGAAGCGCATCGCGAGCCGGTGCTGGCGAGCTTCTTGTTCGCGACCGTGCTCCGCCACGCCACGCTGGAAGATGGTCTCAGCGTGATCCTGGCCAGCAAGCTGCAAACGCCCGAGGTGCCGGCGATCTCGCTGCGCGACTTGATTCACGAGGCGCTAGCCGACGAACGGTCGATCCGGGCCGCAGTTCGGGCCGATCTGTTGGCCGCCCGCACGCGCGACCCCGCGGCGCGCGGCTACTCGCAGCCGTTTTTGTATTTCAAGGGCTTTCATGCGCTGCAGGCGCACCGGGTCGCCCACTGGTTGTGGGCCAGCAAGCGGCACGGCCTGGCCGCGCATCTGCAAAACCGCATCTCCGAGGCGTTCGGCGTCGATGTCCACCCGGCCGCGCGGATTGGCTCGGGCATCATCATCGACCACGGCACCAGCGTCGTGATCGGCGAGACCGCGGTGGTCGAAGACAATGTCTCGCTGCTGCACGAAGTCACCCTCGGCGGCACCGGCAAGGAAATGGGCGACCGGCACCCCAAGGTGCGCCGCGGCGTGCTGATCGGCGCCGGGGCCAAGATCCTGGGGAACATCGAAGTGGGGGCTGGCGCCAAAGTGGCCGCCGGCAGCGTGGTGTTGCGCGACGTGCCCGCGGGCACGACGGTGGCAGGCATTCCGGCGCGAGTGGTGGGTCGCTGCACGGTGGCCGAACCGGCGCTGGAGATGGACGCGACGTTCCCGTACTCGGTCGAAGCGGGCGGCGGGATTTGACAGCTTCCAACGCGGCGGCCGCGCGCATCATCACCGCGTGCGATTCCGTTGGTATGCCGATGATGTCCAACCCGTCGGGAAAACGGCTGGCGTGCAATGGAAGGTGAATTGTCTCACAAGGGCGCGATTGATGCGTGCGGCGCATCCGCGTTCGAAATGATCCCCGTCCTCCCGTCCCTTTTAATTGTCCCTGGTTCCAGACCCACCCCACTGCGGCCAGAAAACGGGCCGCGTAGCTTGAAAATGGGTTGCCGGCAGGCGAAAATCGCGGCCGTCCGGTTGGACGGTTACAATCTGCCTGGTTGGTGTCGCCGTAGTCGCAAGTTTTGGATCAACAAATAGAACGGAGGTGCCTATCGTGGTCAACGATTGTAAAATCTTCGATTAGTTGCAGGGCAGCTTCTCGGACAAATTCATTGGACCCAGAGGGAAAACTGATGAGGAAGCGGTGCTTTAAAGGTCTCTCTTGTCTTTGTATTTCGCTCGGACTCGCGGTGCCGCTGATCTGGCAGGCCAGGGCAATCGTATCTTAATCTCCGGAAAAACCGCACAGAATGCGTTCCAAGAAGTCTTCGTTCCAGCCGGCTTGGAGTCGTTTGCCTCGGATGCTTCCTTTTGAGGAAGTGTCGCGCTGCAAAACC